>JAXHLI010000008.1:0-14039 GCA_034522365.1 Desulfurivibrio sp.
CTTGAGGGAAGCGGCAACCGCAGCCGGTGGAACGAAGATTAACCCCGGCAACCCATCATCGTCCACTGCCACTATCATGCCACCCCGTCATGGAAAACCCCATGACTTTAACCGGAAATTATGCTAATAAGGTGCCCCGACACCGATTATCACCGTATTTTCCGATGGTGAACCAGCAACACCCCGGCCGGCACTGCCCCATAAATGAGCAAGGTGAATCACCCATGATTGCATCCAGAATTACCGAAACCGCCCAATTATTGACCGCCATGGCGGCCGACACCCGGCTGTGCGACCTTCTGGCGGCGGCCGCCAGGGACTGCGCGGCTTGCTTTAATAACGGGGGCAAGATTCTGCTGGCGGGTAACGGCGGCAGTGCCGCCGATACCCAGCACCTCGCCGGCGAACTGGTCGGCCGCTTTGCCTTCGACCGGCCCGGCCTGCCGGCCGTTGCCCTGACCACCGACACTTCGGTCCTTACCGCCGTTGGCAACGACTACGGTTTCGAGCGCCTATTCGCACGCCAAGTCCAAGCCCTGGGCCGGCGGGGCGACGTCCTGATCGGTTATTCCACTTCCGGGCAATCGGCGAATATTCTGCGAGCGCTGGAAGAAGCACGGGCCGGCGGGCTGGTCACCATCGGCCTGACCGGCGGCAAAGGCCACCATGGCCCCATGGCCCCCCTCTGCGATTATTTACTGGCTACCCCCACCGACGACACGCCGCAGATCCAAGAAGGTCACCTGGTGCTGGGCCATATCCTCTGCGGGCTGATCGAAAGCGAAATATTTGGCGAAAACTGATGGCGCTGCCGGACGGGCGGCCGAATGGGAACTTATCAACGGATATGCTGAAAAAGGCGGCTTTTCTGGATCGTGACGGAGTGATCAACGCTGATCGCGGCTATGTTCACCACCCCGCGGATTTTGTTTTTATCGACGGTGCCTTCGCGGCTTGTCGACACCTGCAACGCGGCGGCTACCTGCTGGTGATAGTGACCAATCAGTCGGGGATTGCCCGCGGCCTGTATAGTGAAACGGATTTCCAAAACCTGACCGCCTGGATGCGCAAACGTTTCCAGGAAGAAGGGGTCGACATCACGGCGGTTTATCATTGCCCCCACCATCCGGAGCACGGGGCGGTCGCCGCCGGCGGCTGTCCATGCCGCAAACCGGCACCCGGGATGCTGACCCGGGCCATCACCGAACTGGACATCGCTCCCGAAGCCAGCCTGATGATCGGCGATAAGGAAAGCGATATGCAGGCCGCCGCCGCCGCCGGCATCAAGCGTAAAATCCTGGTACGGGCAAGCCGGCAGATCAACCCCCAAGCCGAGCGACTAGCCGATGAAGTCTGGGATTCCATCAAGGAAACAATGACAGCCGTGACCATCGCCCCGGCCGACAATAATTACCACCATGGCAACCGCTAAGACAGAAAACCCATCCTGTCGGCGGCTGTTGGTGGTCCGCAACGACCGGCTCGGCGATTTCATGCTGGCCTGGCCGGCCCTGGCCCTGCTGCGGGCTTCTCTGCCGGCAACCCGGATTGCGGTGCTGGTGCCGCCATATACCGAACCGCTGGCCCGGGAATGTCCCTGGCTGGATGAGATTATCGTGGATCCCGGCGCCAAAGCTCCGGCAAGCAAGCAGCGAGCTTTGCTCACGGCGTTGCGACACCATAATTTCGAGGCCCTCCTGACCCTTTTCTCCACCTTCCGCGTCGCCCGGCTGGGCCTGCGCGCCGGCATTCCCCTACGGGTCGCTCCCGCCACCAAACTCGCACAACTGCTTTATCCGGTACGGGTAACCCAGCGCCGCTCCCGTTCCCTGAAACCGGAATATATATATAATGAAGAACTCGCCCGGGTTCTCCTGCAAAAGCTGGGGATTCAAGCAAAGGCGGTGACTCCCCCTTTCTGGCCCCTGTCCCCCTCGACACGACAAGAAGAGCGGGCCAAGCTGGCCAGCCGCCTGGACCTGAAAATCACCCGGCCATGGTTCTTTATCCATGCCGGCTCCGGCGGTTCCGCCAACAACCTCAGTCTCGAACAATACTCCCGTCTGGTACAGGCTCTGGCCTCGCAATTGACCGCTGACCATCATGTGTCAGCGCCCTGCTGGGTGCTCACCGCCGGGCCCGGAGAAGAACCACGAACCCGGCAATTGGCCGCCCTGCTCCGGGCCAGCGGCGTAACAACCGCCGTCTACCTCTCCGAGGAGGGGCTGGCCCCCTTTGCCCGCAGCCTGGCCGCCGCCGATCTGTTCCTGGCCGGCTCCACTGGTCCCCTGCACGTGGCCGGTTGCCTGGATGTACCAACCGTCGGTTTTTTCCCGGGTAAACGCTCATCGACCGCCCACCGCTGGCGGCCCTGCAACAGCCCCGGACGCACCCTGGGACTCCAACCTCCCCCCGACGGCAAATCCACCGATATGAACCGGATTCAACCGGCAACCGCCGCCGACCGGATAGCGCTCTTCTGGCGACAACTCCAGAACCACCGCACAAACCATGCGCCGTCGAGCAATAAAGGATCAAATCAATGACACTTACCGCGACTATTGGCCATATTACCACCGACATCAGAAACATTACGCTGGAGCGCATGCTGATCTTTTTACTGGGACTGTCCATCTTTCTTTCCAGTTCCGGTATCTATATCATCTCCGCCCTGCTTACTCTCTATTTTCTCGCCAGACTGACCAGTGACCGAGAATATCGCCTCTTCTTTGCCACCAACAAAACCGCCATCTTCAGCCTGGCTCTCTATTTCCTGGGATTGGCGGTAACCATCGCCTATCCGGGACATCTGGCGGATATCTCCTGGTATGCCAGAAAAGCTGCGGGGCTGCTGATCTTCCCGCCCCTGCTTTACGCTTTCCAGTCGGCTAGGACCAGGCGCTGGGGCATGGGCTCGCTGTTCATCGGTTTCTGGCTGGCCTTGCTCTACACTTTGCAACAAGCCGGGTGGCAATGGGATGGGGGGCGCGTCGCCGGCCCCTGGCTGATCGATATCTGGTCCGTGCTGCTAGCGTTATTCGCCGCCCTCATGGTCCCGCTGGTATTCCAGCAGGGGCTGGGCAAGTGGCGTTATCTGTATATCATCACCGCCGTAGCGGCAACCCTCCTGTTGCTTATGAGTGGTGGCAGGGGCCCGTGGCTGGGGTTTTCCCTGGCGGTTGTCCTTTATCTGCTCTGCCAGCAGCGTCGCTGGTTGCTCTACTTGCTCCTCCTGCTGGCGCTGCTCGCTATTCCCCTCCATTTCTGGAAAAGCCCGCCACCGTTTGACTGGACCATCAAACGCGCCGAGAGCATCACCGACCTGGACTCCAAAGGGAATTGGATCCGGCTGACCCTCTGGCAGCTTTCCTGGTGCTACAATCTGGATAGCGCCCGCCACAGACCCTGGCAGTTCCTGGTGGGCGGCGGCCCCCTCCATCACGAATCGCTGCTTACCACTTTTCACCTGGAAAGCGACTGCCTGAGCGCGGCTACCAAAAAGAGGCTGCAGCCACACCCCACCAACGATACCCACAACATGTATCTTGATTCACTGGCCAAAATGGGCGCGCTGTGGACCCCACTGATCATGCTGTTTATCGCCGCTTTTATCTGTTGGCGCCCCCTGGTCGACAAACGGGAACCTGCTTCCCCTGGCCGGTGGAGTGCCAGAAATGTGGCTGTTGTTTTTTTGGTGACAGGAGTGTTCTATTCAATCATGCTGCACTGGACCACCTTTATGTTATTCTTTTTCCTCGCCCTGGGCACCGGCGCCGCCGAAGGGGGCAACGATAAACCAACAACGGAACCCACGGCATGAAACCAATCACCGGAATTGTCATCACCCTCAACGAAGCGGCGATGATCGCCGGCTGCCTCCAGTCGCTGCGCCGGGTCTGCGATGAGATCATCGTGGTGGATTCGCTCAGCCAGGACGCCACCCGAGAAATCGCCGCCCGGGAAGGCGCCCGGGTGATTGAGCAACCCTATCTCGGTGATGGGCCGCAAAAGGCCCATGCGGTGCCCCTGGCCAGCAATGACTGGATATTCTCCCTCGATGCCGACGAACGGCTGGAGGACGATGCCGTCACCCTGATCAGTCAATTACCGCTGAATGATCCCCACCTGGCTTACGCCTTTCGCCGCCGTAACCTGGTCGGCAACCACTGGATCAAAGCAGCCGGTTTCTACCCGGATTCGGTGGTCCGCCTTTATAATCGCCAGCGGGCCGGCTATCTGCCCAAAAAACACCATTCCCGGGTGGCGGCCCCCAAAGTCCGCCATACCAAAACCCACCTGCGACATTTCACTTACGAAAATCTTTCCCACTGGATCAGACGAATCGACGAACTCTCGGCATACGACGCTTGGGCGCTGAAATCGCGGGGGGTCAAACCCGCACGGTGGCGTCCTCCCGCCCACGCCCTGGCGGCCCTGTTGCAGAAACTGGTGTTAAAAGGAGGAATGTTCCAAGGTTCCGACGGGATGACGGTGGCGGTGACCACCGCTTTCAATGCCTACATGAAATATCTCAAACTCAACGAGCTATATCAGCAGGAAGCAGATCTGCAATGAATATTCTTTTTGTTGATCAGAAATCCTCCACCCCTTATGACAGCGCCATCATGCGCCGCGAAGCGGTGGGCGGCACCGAGGCCTCGCTGGTCACCGTGGCCGAAGGGCTGGCGGCCACCCACCGGGTGGCGGTTGTGCAACTGGGCCGGCAGCAACCCGTCGAGTTCTCCCCCTCCCTGCGCTATCTGCCCCTACACAGTCCACACCCCTTTGGCAATCAGCCCGCCGACGCGGTGGTGATACTGCGTCGTATTCGCGCCATCCCCGCCTACCGGCGCCGCTTTCCCCAAGCCCGTATCCACGTCTGGCTGCACAATTGGCAACGGCCGGAGGTCGTCTTAAAAAGGGGAATTCTGGCCCGCAACCACTGTTCGCTGATAACGGTTTCCGACGCCCTGCTCCAGGATACCGATCGGTTGATTAACGGTTGGCCCGCCCGCTTGCTCGTTTCCTGCATAGGCGCCGGCGGACGAGTGCCAATCCGGCGAATTTATAACCCCGTTGACATCAAACCACCAGCTGAACCCGTAAACGTGGACCATGACCGCTTGATATTCTTCAGCACCGCCAACAAAGGACTGAAGCAGGTACTGGAAGCTTTCGCCACAGTGCATGCGGCATTCCCCACGATGCGCCTTGAGATTGCCGGCAGTACCCAAGCCGGGCTGCAGAAACAGGTGCCGGATTGCACTCGCCGACCGGGGATCAATTTTTTAGGCCGAATTCCCCGCCAGGAGCTGCTGGCGCGGGTACAGACCTCTTTATGCGTGTTCTATCCCCAAGCGACGCATCCGGAAACCTTCGGGCTGGTGTTCGCCGAAGCCAACGCTGTGGGCACCCCGGTTCTGGCCCACGATTTCGGCTCCGCCGCGGAGATTCTGCAAGACCCGGCACAACTGGTGAACGCGCATGACCATACCGCCATCCTAGAACGGATCAAACAATGGCGAAGCGGCGACCGGCCACAGGTCGGCAGACGGGATGAATTTCGCCCACGAGCCGTGATCAACCAATGGCGCCAACTATTGGAAATAGACCAACCACCGGCAAGAAAACCCTGACTAGATATTTGTGGGAATTACCAACGATGAAACGGCAGAGTGGGTTGACCTGCCATGATATTGGGAGCTTGAATGAAGCAGTTGCACATGCATGATTACGACAAACTATATGCTTTACCTGCCCGTTGGTGGATGGCCAAAAAAGTTCGCCGTGAGTGGCACGCGCTGTTGCGCAAAATACGTTTTCGCCAGATGCGTATCAATCATTTGGGTCTTGATCTAAAGATTCCACTACCCAGCCGGCTGGGGAAATATCTGATTGTGCCTAATGAATTTTATATGTCAAAATGCATCCACGCGTTTTTGACCCTGAAGGCGGGGGCGGCGATAGATATCGGGGTGCATGCTGGAGAATTTCTGGTGCGGTTCAAAGCGGCCTGCCAGGCAATGGGTAATGATGCTATTGAGTATTACGGTTTCGAACCCAATTTCGCCTCGTATTGCTTCACCAGTGAATTGATTCTGGCCAATAGCTGGTTGCCTCAATGCCGTTTGTTCCCTGTCGCCATCGCTGATCAAGAAGGATTGTGCCCCTTGCATGCCGGTCGTCTGGCCGATCCCTGTTCCTCAATCCATCCGGAGGTAAACCCTGGAAGTGGAGATTTTGACACGCTGGTAACCATGTTCAGCGGGGATCATTTTTTAAAACTCCTGTCGCTGGACGCCATATCGATGATCAAGATTGATGCGGAAGGTGCTGAACTGGAAATTTTGACGGGTTTGCAGCGGACATTATCCCGATGTCGCCCTTTTATTCATTGTGAGATCGCTAAAATTCCGCCTTCGTCGGCACCCAACCATGCCTTCCTGGCGGCGCGCAACCGGGCAATAGTCGATTTGATGACCAGTATGGATTATTTGATTTACGCGATTATTGAGGACGCAGACTTCTATCATCATATTATAAGGCGTGGCCACTATTTACCACGGATAGAAGGCCCGGTCAGCGATTTCAACACGGTATCGTCGGGTTGTGGCAATTATTTCATGGCCCACAAGGACGATATGGCCGATCTGTTGGCCCTACTTGCACCCGATCGGTGATGGGTTTCCCTGCCAGCCGGACGGCAGGCAGTTGGTGAACGTGTGTGCGCCAGGCGAAGCTCTGGCGATCCTGGTGGCGGTGCTGCGAAAATAAAAATCATGGGCGACAAGCCTCCCGCAACATTTTTTCCAGCCTGGATAACTGCCGCTCGGCGTTGAACAGCCGCTCGGCCCGCTCATAACCGGCGGTCGCCAGAGGTGGCACGAAGATCCGGGTTATCCTGCAACTCACGTAATCGTTCGGCCAAATCCCGAGCATTACCACTTTCAAACAGGAAACCACTGACCCCATCTTCGATAATCTCTGGCACCCCGCCGGCTGCCGAACCGATCACCGCCACCCCGCAGCGCATCGCCTCGACCAGCACCAGGCCAAAAGTTTCACGATTGGTGGGCAGGACAACACAATCACAGATTTGCATAAGAAGCTGTGGTTGTTCAACAAAATCGCAAAAGACCACCTGACCTGCCAACCCGAGATCATTTACCTGCTGACGCAGCCCCTCGGCATAGTCATCGTTCATGCTTTTGCCAACAATCAACCCATAAATGATAATTCCCTGGTCACGCAGCATGGCGATGGCCTCCAGCAACAAATGCTGGCCTTTGGCGGCTTCCAGCCGACTGAATACCCCCGCCACAAAAGCATCCACTGGCAACCCTTGCTCACGCCGCAACGCCTCGCGGCTGGCACCGTCAAGCAACACCGTGGGGGCAGGCACCCCGCAGTAAAGATGCCGAATACGCTCACTATGGCAAGGGGCAAGATAGTGGCGCAACCGCTGTTCCATTTCCTTGGTAACCGCCAGCATAAGGTCACACTGCCGGTAGATAAAATTGTGGTAAAGATCATCTTTGGAGCGGGTTATCTGCATATGTCGGCTGAAAACCAAGCGCGGTTGCCGCCGCGAAAAGCGTTTTGCCAGGGCTGCCAGGGCAAGATCCGGCCCCCAATTGACGTGCATCAGATCAATGTCCAGACGATCAACCAGGGCCGCCAAACGTTTAGCCGCAATCAGGGGAAAACGGGGAAACCGGAGACGCAATGATTGCACTTGATGGCCACCCGCCAGCAGCCTGCTCCGAATCAGGCTTGCCGGCAAGGTAACGGTAACGACATCATGGTTCCGGGCGATGGCCTCAACCGCCCGACACACGTAAATTTCCAAGCCGCCTAAGCCGGGAGAGAGGCACAACTCCAGTATCTTCATGACAAACCTTTTATGATAACCCTGCCATAAACCCTAAAGGCCCGGCCGTAATTGCATATTTCAGTCTAAAGCTATATTATCCGCTCCAGTACCCACGGCAAACTTAAACCAAAGAGTGACTAAAATGACAACTGAAACTATGGCTTCGGGGTCTAAAGCCGCCCCGATTCTGGTGGTCGGCCCCGCCTGCGATCGGCGATATGATCATGGCCCAGAGCCTGTTGTATCTCCTTGCGCCAAAGGCGACCCAAGAGCGTGATCGACGTCATCGCCCCGCCCTGGAGCCTGCCGCTGCTGGCCAGAATGCCCGAGGTTCGGCGGGCGCTTCCGCTGGCGGTGGCCCATGGCGAACTCGCTTGGCGAAAACGCTGGGGGCTGGGAAAGTCCTTACGGCCCGAAAAATATATTCAGGCCATCATCCTGCCCCGGACCCTCAAATCGGCCCTCCCCCCTCTGGTAGCCGGTATCCCCCGCCGCACCGGCTACCTGGGGGAGTTCCGTTACGGCTTGCTCAACGATATTCGCCCCCTGGAGCAGAAGCTCTACCGCACCGTGGATCGCTACCTCAACCTGGGCCTGGAACCGGCTGAACCGCTACCAGCCCCGGCCCCGGAACCGCGCCTGCGAATTTCCGAGGAAAGCCGCCAGCAAGCCGCCAGACACCTGAACCTGGGGATCGATGGCGCCCCGGTGCTCGCCCTGTGCCCGGGAGCCGAGTACGGCAGCGCCAAGCGCTGGCCGGTTGAACATTTTGCAGAAGTGGCCCGGGATCGTCTCCAGGCCGGCTGGCAAATATGGCTGCTGGGCTCGGAACGTGACCGCCCGGTCACCGGAGCCATTGCCACGGCGGCCCCGGGGAGCATCGACCTGGCCGGACAAACCTCCCTGGCCCAGGCCGTCGATCTGCTCTCACTGGCGAGTGCCGCAATCAGCAACGATTCCGGACTGATGCACGTGGCGGCGGCGGTGGGAGTCCCGGTAATCGCCCTCTATGGTTCCTCCGATCCCCATTACACCCCGCCTCTCAGTCGACAGTCTCATTCTATTTGCCTGGGCCTGAGTTGCAGCCCCTGTTTCAGGAGCGAATGCCCCCTGGGACATCTGGATTGCCTGCAACAAATCACCCCCCAACAGGTACTCTCCCTGCTGCCCGCCACCGCCGGCGCCCATACCAACATGCACAACCCGTAACCGTTCAGCAGTGCCGAAAACCGTCTATTTAACGGGCCGTAACCGTTCAGCAGTGGCGCAGATTGTCGGCGTCCAGCGGCAGTTGATCAATCCGCTCACAAACCTCGACGGCGGTGATCAACTCCATGGCCCGGGGATCCCGCACCCGGGTGCCCCAGCGCACCTCCTCGACCTCCCGCCCCAGGAGACGCCGCACCGCCTCGGGGTAACGATTGACCACAAACTCACGATGACGGTAGGGTCCGGTACGCCAGGGGTTGGAAGTAGCGTAAAGACCGATTACCGGCCGATCAAGGGCGCTGCCAATATGAACCGGCCCGGAATCCGGCCCGACCAGACCAACACAACGGTCCAGCACGGCGGCCAGTTCCTTCAGGGAAGTCCGCCCCACCAGGTCGATGGGCGGCTCACCGGCCCCGGCGCCAATCGCCTCGGCATAGGCCCGCTCCCGGGCCGAAGAACCGCCGAGCAATACCACCCGCAGGCCTCGTTTACCGGCGTGCTTGGCCACCTCTATATAGCGCTCCACCGGCCAATCCCGATAGTTACGCCAACGTTGGCTGGAGCAGGGGCTGATTGCCAATAACGGCCGTTCATGAGGCAAATGACGTCCGGCAAATTCCTTGGCTGCCTCCGGCAACGGAATATCCCAGACCAACTCCCGGGTAGGTAAGCCGGCCTGGGCCAGAAAACCGAAAAAACCATCCAACACATGCTGCCGCGGCCGGGCGGCGATTCGTTCATTGGTGAACAGCCACTGCCCGTTCACCGCCCGGGTCCGATCAAAACCGATACGCCGCCGCCCCTGCAAGCCGGTGGCGATTAAACTGGCTCGCAGCGAGGCCTGCATCTGCAAAATGAGATCATGCACCCGGCCGCCTTCCGCCGCCCGCAATTGTTTACGGCAGGCCCGAATGCCGTCGTTTTTATCCAACACCCGGAAATCGACACCGGGAATATCGCCGACCAGTCCCGCTTCAAGCCGGCCGATCACCCAGGTAATCGCGGTTTGCGGCCAATGCCGCTGAACGGTCCGTAAAACCGGCAAAAGATGGGTAACATCGCCAATGGCCGACAGCCGAAAAAGACACAGACTGGCCGGAGCCCCGGCATAACAATCATTCTCCCTCGTCACCGCCGTTTCCTTCGCCATCTAGGCCCCTGACTTCAAGTCCTGCCGGGCGCCGGTGTCGGCCACATAACGCGCGGCGCCAGCCTCGACATCGTTGAACTCCAGATCACAGCCGGCCGCCCGCAAGGCGGTCATATCCGCTTGG
Source organism: Desulfurivibrio sp. (assembly GCA_034522365.1). GTDB lineage: Bacteria > Desulfobacterota > Desulfobulbia > Desulfobulbales > Desulfurivibrionaceae > Desulfurivibrio. The sequence goes on from JAXHLI010000008.1 coordinate 10,360, forward strand.
GTGTAGCTCTGATAACGGCCCCGCAAATGCTCGGGAAAAGGGATATATTCGATCTCACCATTCCCCCGGGCTTTAATCACCGCCCGCGCCATCTCATTAAAACTGCGGGCCCGCCCAGTGCCCAGATTAAAAATACCACTGACCTCGGGATGCTCCAGCAACCAGAGTTTAACGTTGACGCAATCCCGCACATCAACAAAATCACGCTGTTGCTCACCGTCGGCATAGCCGTCACACCCCTCAAAAAGCCTTACCCGACCGGTTTCCGCCAACTGGTTCTGGAAATGGTAGGCAACACTAGCCATACTCCCTTTATGCTGCTCACGGGGACCGTAAACGTTGAAGTAGCGCAAGCCCACCACCGGCGCGACAAGTTCCCCCAGGTGACGACGCAGATGCTGATCAAACAGCAGCTTGGAATAGCCATAGACATTCAGTGGTCGCTCATTGGCCGGCTCCTCGGCAAAGACCCGCCCCCCACCATAGACCGAGGCCGAGGAAGCGTAGATAAAAGGAATACGCCGGTGCTGGCAGGCATGGAACAGCACCTTGGTGTACTCGTAATTGTTACGCATTATATAACGACCATCCCACTCGGTGGTGGCGGAACAGGCCCCGAGATGAAAAACCGCTTCGATTTGCTCCAGGCCCCGATTCTTTTCCAGACGGCCGTAAAAATCATCCTTGTCGAGATAATCGGCGATGACACAATCGGCCAGATTCAAAGCCTTCACCCCGTGGGTTAGATTATCCACCACGATAATATCACTCCGACCCCGCCGGTTAAGCTCCGCTACCAGATTGCTGCCGATAAAACCGGCCCCGCCGGTGACTATAAACATTCGTTGTAACCCTTTTTTAAATTTAATGATGACTGATTATTACGGCCCGCCAACCACTCCGCCGCCATGGCCAAAAATTAACAAGTTATCCGATCGATCATCGCGGTGGTCGAGCAACCATCGACAAAATCCAGGATCTCCACCCGCCCGCCATGGGCCACCACCGCGTCATGGCCGGCCACCTGCTGCGGCTGGTAATCACCACCCTTGACCAGGACATCCGGCAATATCTTGCCGATCAACCGGGCCGGCGTATCTTCGGCAAACGGTACCACCCAGTCAACCGCGGTCAAGCCGGCCAGCACCGCCATGCGCTGCGACAAGGGATTAACTGGCCGCCCGCCCCCTTTGAGACGGCGTACCGAATCGTCATCGTTGACCGCCACGATCAAACGGTCACCCTGCTCACGAGCCTGTTTCAAATAACCAACATGGCCGGCATGGAGCAAATCGAAACAGCCGTTGGTCATCACTATCCGCTCGCCATGGGCCCGGGCAGCGGCCACCGCCGCCATCAACTCCGACTCGTTAACCACCCCATGGCGGGTATCATCCTGTTCGCGCAGGACCTGCCGCAGTTCGGCCACCGTGGCCGTAGCGGTACCAAGTTTGCCCACCACGATGCCGGCCGCCAGATTGGCCAAGGCGGTGGCTTGGGGCCAATCCAGATCCGCCGCCAAACCGGCGGCCATGGTCGCGATCACGGTATCGCCGGCGCCGGTTACATCAAAAACCTCACGGGCCCGGGTCGGCAAGTGCATCGGTTCACAACCCGGGCGTATCAAGCTCATCCCCTCCTCACCACGGGTAATCAACAAGCCCTCAATACCGCAATCGGCAATCAACGCCTCGGCTCGCCGCACCAGTTCTGCCCTATCGGAACAAGAACCGACCACGGCCTCAAACTCGGTCAGGTTCGGAGTAATCAGGCTTGCCCCGCGGTAAATCGTAAAATCACGGCCTTTGGGATCAACCAGCACCGGCAGTGCCGACTGGCGGGCGGCCTCAATCAACGACCGTGGAGCACGCAAGGCGCCCTTCCCATAATCTGACAGCACCACCACTTTCGACTCGGCCAGCAAAGGCCGCAGCAGTGGCAACAAATCACGAGCCTCCAAGCCGGCAAAGCCGTCTTCGAAATCAAGGCGGATCAATTGCTGATGCCGACTGATCACCCGCAACTTGGTGACCGTGGCCCCATTCGCCTGACCATGAAAATGACACTTAACCCCGGCCTTGGCCAACAAACGCCGCAACTCATCGCCGGCTTCGTCTTCCCCGACCACTCCCACCAGGGACGAAGCGGCACCCAGAGCCGCCAGGTTCAATGCCACATTACCGGCTCCGCCAGGACGCTGTTCAATCCCCCGCACATGAACCACCGGCACCGGCGCCTCGGGCGAGATTCGGTCCGTGGCGCCGTGCCAGTAACGATCCAGCATCAGGTCCCCAACCACCAATACTTTGGTTCCAGCAAAATCTGGAAGAGTAATTTTCATGGCTGATTTTATGGTCATCGTTTCCTTGTACACCCCTCTGCCGGAGCACTGCCGAGATAGTAAACGATCAGCAGCACCGCACCTTGCGGCGATCAGCCAAGCTTAAGTACGCGGGGTACGAGGCGCTTGGCTGCTTGCCGCAATCTACGGCACTGCTGATCGTTTACGGCCCGTTAAGTCAGCGGTCATTGGCTCTGGTGAACGCTTAGCCGAGATTACCCCTTTAGTGACTGAAGTGCCGGTTGTCAATCGGAATTTACGGCGCAATTTACACGGTTACACCTTGACTACTGTCGGCTTAATGCTATATTGCCCGGCCTGCCCCAAGGATCCCGATGGGCAATCTCCGCCGATTATGGAGTAACATAACAGGTTACCAATGAATGACACCACCGACGGCCGACAAGCGGCACCAGGTGCCCAGGGCTTTGCCCACGGTTGGCAAGGAGAAACAAGACCGATTTCCCCCGCAACGGCGGTAGCCGGCAACCATCAGATCCTGTTTGATCAAACCGTTTTTACCACCCCCCCCACCCAATTATTCGACCCGCGACGGCTGAATGCCGACGGCCTGCTCACCGGCGAAGCAACGGGCCGAGGCAAGGCCTGGTTCCTGCGTTACCAGGAACAGGAGATGGTACTGCGTCATTTCCGCAGAGGCGGCTTAATGGAAAAATTCCTGGTCGATCGATACTGGGGACGTAACCCCGCCAACTCCAGAGCCTGGCGGGAATGGCACCTGTTGTTGCGTCTCTATCGCCGGGGGCTGCCCGTTCCCCGACCACTGGCCGCCCGCGTGGTAGCGGGGAGACTTTTCTACCGTGCCGATTTGCTCACCGCGGCCATCCCCGACGCCGATTCCCTGGCCGATCGCCTGACTAATGCCCCCCTGGCGGCCGGCTTGTGGCAACGACTCGGCGCCGCCATCGCCCTGTTTCATCGCCACGATATCTATCATCCGGACCTCAACGCCCGCAACATTTTGTTTGATCGCCACGAACAAATCTTTCTTATCGATTTCGACCAAGGAGAATTCCGAATAGGATTAAACGCTCAACATAATCTTAAACGCTTACAGCGCTCGCTACGCAAATTAAGACAGAACATCGATGAGTTCTATTATGATGAATCCACCAACTGGCCTTCACTGCTTACCGGATACCAACAAGCAAGACAGCCAGTAAGTCGTTAATCCCAAAACACAGAATCATATCCTGACAGAATACCTTGAACGGAAATTCTCGTATTACAATCTCTACTGCCGCCGGTGCAACTCCCAATAAGCCCCTTCCCGCGCCAATAACGCCTGGTGATCACCCTCCTCGACAACCCGGCCATC
>JAXHLI010000009.1:0-16898 GCA_034522365.1 Desulfurivibrio sp.
GACCTGGCCCTGCTTCTCCGACAACCGAATCCCGGCCGGACGCCCTGGATTACCATCGAGATGACTCAAAATCGCCGCCGCGGCCGCACCCGGCGCTGTTATCTGCTGGTGGATGAGGCCTTTGCCGATTTCGCGCCGGCAAACGCGCTGTTGGGCCGAACCCGCAACTCCCGGCTGCTGATCCTGCGCTCGTCTGACCAGGTTTTACGGTATGTCCGGCTGCGCCTGGGTTTTATCGAACCGCCCGCCGCCTGCACCGCCGTTTGCTGGCCCACAAGGAGCCGTGGAGCGTCAACAGCCTGGCCGCAACCGCCGCCGGCACCGCCCTGGCCGACCCCGATACCCCCAAAGGAGCCGCAACTTTATGGCCACCGAGCAACCCTGGCTGGCCAGCCGGCTGGCCGAGCTGCCCGACTTGAAAGTCTACCCGCCGCCAACTACCTGCTGCTGGAGACCCCCAGGACCCGCAACTGGGTCGACGACCTGCTGCAAGGATCCACGGTGCGCCACTGCGCCAACTTCCGGGGCTTGAACAAAACCGATTCGCGTCGCCGTCCGCACCAGAGAAGAAAACCAGCGCCTGCTTGCCGCCCTGGAGCAGACCGGCCAATAACCCCGCGGCGGCCACAGCAAAAGCGTTCCTTTCCTGCTCACCCCGTCCAAGCGCTTGCCTCCCGTGGCGATATCCGGTAGATTGCGTTGCGTGGACGGGTGTGGGTGGGGCTCTGTCCGTGAGATGTGATTGGATGAGCTCTTTTTGGGTAACATGCTCACCAAGCCTGCATCTTAAAAGCAGGGGAGAAACATGACCCGCCCTTGAGAAAAGTCCGGGAAACTGGAAAACGACGTACTCGCCTTGCCGGGCCAAACAAATGAGTTGACGGTTGATCTGGCCATCAACAAGGTAATCCAGCGGGAAGAGACCAGATTACAGGAGATCAAAGCAACCCTGCGCGATCAGTTGGGAGAATTTGAAAAGAAATATGGGATGCCCACCGACGCTTTCCGTAACCGCTTTCAACAGGGTGAGTTGGGTGATGGTATCGATTATATTGAGTGGGATGCCACCGCCGAAATGTTAGCCAACGCTGAAAAACATCTGAATGTTTTACTGGACGGCTCAAACGATGAATCGGCAAATTGAGCAATATTTTGATTTGGTGGAAAGCCTGCTACTTGGGAGTCCAGCCGTAACAACATACGAAATAACCAGGAAAATGGCCGGCACCAACGACGGCAAGATCCGTATCAAAGCGACACTGGCCGATGGTGGCTTGGCCGAATTTTTTGAATATGTCGTGGCTACCCCATACATCCGGGTGGTTAAATACAGCTTCCATTGCCAGGATGCAGCCGGGCAGCTGCTGAAACGATGGGACAATGCCCCTCACTTCCCACAATTTCCCAACTCCCCGCATCACATCCATTTGGCAGACGGTGAAGTGATTGCGGCTTGCCAGCCAGCAAAAATCGCCACGGTTTTATCCGAATTAGAAGATTTTCCCAACCACGACTGATGCCAAACGTACAGGCCGTTGCCGGGCGACGACCTACTTGGCTCGGTAAAAAAAGCGGCTTGCCGAATCCAACGGCGGGTGCTACATTGGCCCGGTTTTGAACAACCATGGGGTGCCCCGCCCCGCGACTGCTGTTGACCGCCAAGTTATTAATTGTCGGCCTGGTCGCGGGCAAGGGGAGAATAGGAAATCGGGTGTAAATCCCGAGCGGTCCCGCCGCTGTGAACGGGGAGTGATTCCGGTAAACGCCACTGGCCATTTTGGGCCGGGAAGGCCCGGAAGAGCGATGAGCCGTGAGCCAGAAGGCCTGCCCTGTGATTAGCCGCCACCAATTCGGCGGCCGTGGAGCAACCCCTGGGTAAACTCTCCCAGGGGCCACGCGAAGAGCGATCGCGAAAGCCCGCCGATTGCGGTGTTTTACGAACGCTCAAGCTCCCGCGGGTGACGGGGGCGACCTGGGGATGATGGCAAAGTCTCCAGCTGATGCACGAGTTACCGGGATGGTCCCGGTGGCTCGGACAGCGGCTGGGGGCTTTTTTTTTGGTTGCCGCCCCCTGCCATCGACTAATCCGACAAAAAGGAGAAAAAACCATGGCAACCCAGCTTGAACTGGCCCGGGACGGCAAAATCAGCCCCGAAATGCAGCAGGTGGCCCGCGACGAGGGCCTGGCAGAGGAACTGATCCGGGAGGGGGTAGCCGCCGGCACCATTGTCATCCCCGGCAACCACCACCGGCAGCAACGGGCGGTGGGTATCGGCCGGGGCCTGAAAACCAAGGTCGACGCCAGCATCGGCACCTCCAGCGATATCATCGACTATGACGCCGAAGTCGCAAGCCAAGGCCGCGGCCGCCGAAGGGGCCGACACCCTGATGGAGCTGTCGGTGGGCGGCGATCTGGACTGAAGTACCGGCGCCGGGTGCTGGCCGCCACCGACCTGCCGGTGGGCAACGTGCCGCTCTACCAGGCCTTCTGCGAAGCCTCCCGCCGCTACGGCGATCCCAACAAGCTCGACGAGGAACTGCTGTTCGAGCTGATCGAGCGGCGATGCGCCGACGGCATCAGCTTTATGGCCATCCACTGCGGCATCAACCTCTACACCCTGGAGCGGCTGCGCAAGCAGGGCTACCGCTACGGCGGCCTGGTCTCCAAGGGCGGCACCCAGATGATCGCCTGGATGCTGGCCAACAACCGCGACAACCCGCTCTACACCCAGTTCGACCGGGTGGTGGAAATCCTGCGCCGCCACGACGCGGTGTTAAGCCTGGGCAACGGCATCCGGGCCGGGGCCATCCACGACTCCTCCGACCGGGCCCAGGTGGCGGAGCTGGTGATCAACTGCGAACTGACCGATATCGGCCGGCAGATGGGCTGCCAGATGATGGTGGAGGGGCCGGGCCATGTGCCGCTGGATGAGATCGAGGGCAATATCCAGCTGCAGAAACGGATGTCCGGGGAGGCGCCCTACTACGTGCTGGGGCCGCTGCCCTGCGATGTGGGGGCCGGTTACGACCATGTCACCGCGGCGGTGGGGGCCGCCTCCTCATCACGTTACGGGGCCGACCTGGTCTGCTATATCACCCCGGCCGAGCACCTGGCCCTGCCCAACGAGGCCGATGTCCGGGAAGGGGTGCGGGTGGCCAGGCTGGCGGTCCATATGGGCGATATCGTCAAGCTGGGGGCCAGGGGCCGGGAGCGCGACCTGGCGATGGGCAAGGCGCGGCGCGACATGCAGTGGCAGCGCCAGTACGAATTGGGTCTTTTCGGCCCCCAGGCGCAAAAGACCCGCGAGGAGCGCAGCCCCGCCGACCAGGCCACCTGCACCATGTGCGGCGAATTCTGCGCGGCCAAGAACGCCGACGCCCTCTTTGCCGACTGCCTGGGTGACAAACGCTGAATCAAGTAGTGTCAGGCTTGCAAAGTTGCAAAGTTAAACTTTGGGCTTTGCGGCTTGACACCACTTACACCCGGTAATAGTCGCGGTACCAGGCGGCGAAGTTGGCGATTCCCTCTTCCACCGTGGTGGTGGGGTGGTAGTCGAAATCGCGGACCAGGTCGCTGACCTCGGCCCAGGTGTCCGGCACGTCGCCGGGCTGCAGGGGTAGAGTCCCTCTTCGCCGTCTTGCCCAGGGCCCGTTCCAGGTGGGCGATATAGTCCAGCAGCTCCACCAGGCGGTTGTTGCCGATGTTGTACAGCCGCCAGGGGGCGCTGCTGCTGCCCGGATCGGGGTCGTCACCGGACCAGTCCGGGTTGGGGGCCGCCGGCTTGTCCAGCACCCGCACCACCCCTTCGATGATATCGTCGATATAGGTGAAATCCCGCCGGTGTTTGCCGTGGTTGTAGACCTTGATCGGCTCATCGGCCATGATCGCCCGGGCAAAGCGGGCCAGGGCCATGTCCGGCCGGTCCCAGGGGCCGTAGACGGTGAAGAAGCGCAGGCCGGTGGTGGGCAGCCCGAAGAGGTGGCTGTAGGTGTGGGCCATCAGCTCGTTGGCCTTCTTGCTGGCCGCGTAGAGCGACAGGGGATGATCGACGTTGTGGTGAATGGAATAGGGCATGGCGGTGTTGGCGCCGTAGACCGAGCTGGACGAGGCGTAAACCAGGTGCTCCACCCCGTGCTGCCGGCAACCCTCCAGCACCTGGGCAAAGCCGACGATATTGCTGTCGATGAAGGCCAGCGGGTGGTCGATGGAATGCCGCACCCCGGCCTGGGCCGCCAGGTTGACCACCCGTTGCGGCCGCTGCTCGGCAAAGACCCGTTCCACCGCCGCCTTGTCGGCCAGGTCGATGCGATAGTGGGTGTAGCCGGGCTGCTCGGCCTGCCGGCGCCAACCGGGCCTCTTTCGAAGCCGGATCGTAATAATCGTTGTGGTTGTCGATCCCCACCACCTCATCGCCGCGGGCCAGCAGCCGCGAACTCAGGGCGGAACCGATAAAGCCGGCGGCGCCGGTGACCAGTACCTTCATTTATCTCTCCTTCTCAATGGTGTCAGGCTTGCAAAGTTGCAAAGTTTGCAAGCCGTGGTGTCAAGCCGCAAAGCCCAAAGTTTAACTTTGGACTTTGCAAGTCTAACGCCACTTATTGGGGCCTTTTATGCGGTCGCCGCCGCCCTTGCCGAGGACGGTTCGTATGATGCAGCGGAAATAGGCCGGCACCGTCAGCATGGTGAGCATCTGCTGATCGGTCTCGGCCAGCAGTTCGGGGGTGGACATGTCGATCTTGTTGACCTGGGCCAGACCGGTGATGCCGGGACGGGCTTTAAACACGCCTCGCGCCGCCCGTTGCTTGATCAACTCCTGCTGGTTATACAAACAGGGCCGGGGGCCGACCAGGCTCATCTCGCCTTTCAACACATTCCAGAGCTGGGGCAGTTCATCCAGTTTGGTGCGCCGCAGGAAGTTGCCGAAGGGGGTGATGGCGGCGGCATCGGCCAGATGGGTGCCCACCGAAGCGGTGCCCGGTTGCATGGTGCGAAACTTGACCAGCGTAAAAGGCTGCTGATAACGCCCCACTCGCTGGTGGCGGAAAAGGGGAGAACCGGTATCGAAATAACCGATCAGGACCAGGAATCAGTAACACCGGCATGCCAACCAGCAGCCCCAAGGTGGCAAATAGATATCGAAAAAACGTAGCATACCGTTAAGCCTCAAACCTTCTCCCACAAGGCAACGTCCACCCTCACTGACAACTCCCGGCTCAGGCGTTTGACAGGCAACGAAGGCCAAGTGTTCACTTAAAGGGCCGTCTGCCTGGTGACTATAAACTCGATCACCTGGTCGATGCACTCCTCCACACTATGGGAACTCGGTTTCCAGTGTCAGATCAGGTTGTTCCGGGGATTCGTAAGGGGCCGAGACGCCGGTGTAGTTCTTAATCTTGCCTTCCCGCGCATCTGGTACAACCCCTTGACATCCCGCCGTTCGCACTCTTCCAGCGAACATTTGACGTAAATTTCATAAAAGCGGCCGCAGTCGATCAACTCCCGGCAATGGCGGCGGTCTTCCCTTAGCGGCGAGATAAAGGCGGTCAGGCAGATTAACCCGGCGTCGAGAAACAGTTTGACCATCTCCGAGATCCGCCGCAGGTTCTCCGCCCGCCCTTCCGGGGAGAAGTTCAAATCCCGGCACAGCCCCTGGCGAACGTTGTCGCCGTCGAAAACGTAGGTCAGCCGGCCCAACTGGTACAGCCGTTCCTCCGCCGCGTGGGCGATGGTCGATTTACCCGAGCCCGACAGGCCGGTGAACCACAGCACCATGCTCTGCTGGTTGAGCAACTGCTCCAGCCGGGGGCGGGTTATTTTACCGCGGTAAGGAACGATATTGGGACAACTCATCATATTTCCTCATTTTATAGTCAGTCATTGCCGCCTTTAAACCTCGGCTATCACTTCCCCCCGCCGGCAACCACGGCCAACGGTATCCCGTTTGCGGTGCTGACTGGTCCACCATCCTGGTAATCCACCACCGGGCCGGCGGGGGCGAAACCCTTAACGGTCTGTTCCAGAATCTCCCGGGCGCGACGGCAATCGCCAGCGGCTTCGGCCTGCCGCAGAACGGCCAGGCATTTTTCCAACTGCTGGCGCGACAAGTGTTCCTCATGGGCCCGCATGATCTTGGGATGACCGGTGCCGGTAACATTGGCCCCAATCAGCAGTTCCTCATAAAGCTTTTCACCCGGTCGCAGGCCGGTATAGATAATCTCGATATCCCCTTGGAGATGCCGCTCATCCTTAACCTCCAAGCCGGAGAGCTGCACCATCCGCCGAGCCAAATCGGCGATTTTAACCGCCTTGCCCATCTCCAACACAAAAACATCGCCGCCCCGGGCCATGGAACCGGCCTGGATGACCAGCGAGGCAGCCTCGGAGATGGTCAGTAAAATAACGGGTGATCTCCGGATGGGTAACGGTAACCGGGCCGCCGGCCTCGATCTGGCGCCGGAAAAGCGGCACCACCGAACCGGACGACCCCAGCACATTGCCAAAACGCACCATGGAAAAGACGGTAGCCGTGGAACGTTCCGCCAACTCCTGCAGAATCAACTCGGCTAGGCGTTTGCTGGCGCCCATCACATTGGTGGGCCGTACCGCCTTGTCGGTGGAGATCAACACACAGTGCTCCACCCCCAGTGCCAAAGCGGCCTCGGCCACCACCTTGCTGCCGAAAACGTTGTTGCGAACTCCTCGCAAACGTTGTATTCACTAGCGGTACATGCTTATAAGCGGCGGCATGGTCAATGGTCTGCACCCGGTAATCGCGCAACACCGCCTCTACCCGCCCCCGATGGCAGACCGTGCCCGAAATGGCGTAAATCGAAAAACAGGCTTTCCGCTCCCGTTGCCACTGGCGCAGTTCCTGGTCAATGGCGTAGAGGGCGAATTCGCTGGCCTCGAACAGGACCAGGGCCGCCGGTCTCAGGGCCGCGATCTGACGGCACAACTCCGAACCGATGGAGCCGCCGGCACCGGTGACCAGCACCACCCTGCCCTCGACGCTGGCAGCCAGCAGTTCCGGGCGGGCTGGCACCGGATCCCGCCCCAGCAGATCCTCCAGATCGATCTCCCGCAACTGATCGACACCGGCCTCGCCGGACACAATCTCCGGCATGCTGGGCACGGTTTGCACCCGCATCGCCAGTTCGGAAAAGCGGTCCAGGCACCCGTTTGCGCTGTTTCTTGCTGGCGTTGGGGATCGGCCAGCAAGTACTCGGGAAATACGGTGTTTTTGCAAAAGTTGCGGCAGTCGCTCGGGGGATGGACCGTAACCCCCTGGCATAATGCTGTGCCAAAGGCTGGGGTCGTCATCGACAAAGGCGACCAAATAGAACTTCCCGCCCCTTGACCAGCGCCGCCGCCAACTGGGCCCCGGCACTGCCGGCCCCGTAGATCAGCACCGGCTCCTTGGAGACATGGTGCTTGAGCAGCCAATGATAGTAACTGCGCACCAGCACCCGGGTGCCACCCACATAGATCATGGTTACCAGGGAAAAAGTAACGGCCACCGAACGAGGAAAACCCTGCAGGCCGTAAAAATACGCCACCGCCAGCAATAGCGCCCCCAGCAGCAAGGCCCCCTTAACCACGGCCAACAACGCTTGACTGCCCATGAAACGCACCACGGCACGATAAAGCCCAAGTCGGGCGAAGACCACCACTCCCACCAGCGGCGTGATCACAAACAACCACCAGCAGGCAGCCACGGCCTCCACAGGCCACCAATCGGAAAGGCGCAGGGCAAAGCCGGACCACAGCGCCAATGGCAAGGCGACCAGATCGGCCAAGACCATCAACATCCGCTTATAACGGCGCTCCATGGCGACTATCCGGTTATGCAACTTAAGCGCGAGATTATTCGGTAACACCCTAAGCCCCGTTCTCGAAATCTACGGCCCGCCCTAACGTGGACAAACCCGGCCAATTTTCACCCAGTAATCCTACCACCAACTTTTTTTACTTTTTCATACCGCCACATCATAAATTTCACCCTCAAGATTCGTCACTCCAAGCAGAGAAATATCATTTTTGATGGTGCGCTCGGCGACAAGTTCGTCCACTCCACCCGGAAAAGTCGCACCCCGCGGATTTTCGAGCACAAGCGAGAACGTCTCATCGGCTTCCATAATATCGTCCGCCAGGGTCTGCACCCAGACCTTGACCCACTGATCATCGATTTCCAGGGTAATAGTGCCTTTGGATGATATGTAGTCATAACCAGCCTTGGCAGAACCGTCCCGTGTGCGGAAATCCACCGAGGTTTCTTTTGCGGCCGGGGCGCCAAGCTCCACCAGAAACCATACTCCCTCACCTTCATTAACTTCCCGCGGGACATCTTTCCTAGCAGGAAGATTCGTACTTCTGGCTTCAGGTTGCTGGACCACTCCGGTTATCTCGTCAATCCAGTCAGTATAAGAACTGACCCTGGTGGATGCGCCTGTATGTGCCGCCGTGAGCCAGTGGTATAGCTATTAATGCCGGCAAGCTCATTCTGGATGAACATGCCTCCCCCGGAATCCCCGGGGCCGATCATGGCCTCTTCATCACCGAGCCCGGCGAGGGGGTCATATTCAAACAAAAGTTGATCCTGAAAACTGCCTTTCAAATTGGCATCTTGGCAGATCTGCCGCCAATGATTCCACGATGTTCTTACCGGCACGGCGCGTGGCTTCCGAACCATAGCCCACAATATCGACAACCTTACCGGAAACGCCCAACTCGACGTATGCATTGGCGATATCGAATAGAAGATCCCGGTTGGCAACCGTCAGCAATTGCCGGCAACCGGGAAGCGGAACAACCCCGTAGAAACGCCTTTTACAGAAGGCTCTGGCCATCCGTCAAACGAATAAAGGGTTTGGGATAAAGGGCTCGCGATACCGGCCACAATCGGGAACCGGCACCACCACAAAGTATAACCGGGGTAATAGCCATGGGATTAGTTTACCGAAAAATATTATTAAACCATTTCATTTCTGCTGTTACTTCCTTCCTTAAATCGGGAATCACACTACAGTGTCGGCAAATTAGCTAATGGTTCTCCAAAAGTCAAAGATAACCACCCCTCTACCGTCTCCCGCAAGGCATCATCCACTCTCACCGGCGGTTCCCAGCCCAGGGTCCGGCGGGTAAAGGAGATATCGACCTGGAGGGAAGAAAGCAACCGCGCCAACTCGGCCTCCCGTCCCAACAAACGCCCAGCCCGCCACAAAAATACCGGCGGCACCGGCAACAAACGGACCGGCCGCCCCATGGCCAGCGCCAACCGACGAAGTAACTCCGGGGTGGAAAGGTCATCGCCATCGGCAACCAGAAAGGTGCGGCCGGCGGCGGCGGGATGATCGACACAGACCCGCAGCAGATCAACCAGGTTAGCCAGGGCCACCAGGGAACGACGATTGTTCACCGCCCCCAGGGGCAAGGGCCAGCCCCGGGCCACCAGCCCCAGCAAGCGGGCGAAATTACCCCCCACCCCGGGGCCGTAAACCAAAGGCGGCCGCACCACCACCACCTCCAGGCCGGTTTGGGCCGCCACCTGCCAAAGGGCCTGTTCGGCTTCCCATTTAGAAATAGCGTAGGCATCTTCCGGGGCCGGGGTATCCGAAAACAAAAACGGCGCCTCCGGCGCCGTCCTCTCCCCATTAACCTTTACCGAACTGATAAAAACCAGCCGACGCACCCCGGCCCCGGCCGCCTGCTCCGCCAGCCGTCGAGTTCCGGCCACGTTGACTTCACGCAGGGCAACCAGAGGGTCAGCCACCGGGTCCGCCATCACCGCCGCCCGGGCGGCGGTATGCACCACGCAATCAACCCCGGCAAGGGCCGCCAACCAATCGGGTTTCCGGACCGATATCACCCACCGCTACTGCTTCATCAGTAGCCTCCGAACGTACCACAGGACGCACCAGGTAGCCGTCCCCGATCAGCGTTGTCGCCAGAGCTTTGCCCACAAAACCATTGGCTCCGGTTATCGCGATTCGCACCCAGCCCCCTTCTACAATACCTTCCAGCAAGCTCGCTGCCCGGAAGATAAAGTTAATCATATCAACTTGCTTAGCTGTTCGGTTTTGGCCTGGAGGAGTTCAGGATCGCCTCGGGTTTCGAGGTTAAGCCGAATAACCGGTTCGGTGTTGGAACCCCGCAGATTAAAGCGCCAATCAACGAATTCGGCGACTTATCCCGTCAGTTTGATCCAGGCTGGGCTTTTCCGCGCCAAAGGCCTGCGGCACCCGCGCAATGGTATCCGGCACCGATTCCACCCGAAAATTGATTTCACCGCTGCAGGGATAAGCCATGATTCGTTCATCGACCAAGGCCGAAAGCGGTTTGCCAGTTATGCTCAACAACTCGACCAGCAGCAGCCAAGGGATCATCCCGCTGTCGCAATAGGCAAAATCGCGGAAATAGTGATGCGCGGACATTTCACCGCCATAGACGGCGTCTTCCTGGCGCATTCGCTCCTTGATAAAGGCGTGGCCGGTTTTACTCAGCACGGGGATGCCGCCGGCCTTCTTGACCAGCTCGATGGTGTTCCAGGTTAAACGGGGGTCATGGATGATCCTGGCGCCGGGATTATGGGCCAGGATCCGGGCGGCCAGCAGGCCGACCGATGTAATAACCCTCGATAAAGCGACCGTTTTCATCAAAGAAGAAACAGCGGCCGAAGTCGCCATCCCAGGCGATACCCAGATCGGCGTGGTTTTGCCGCACGGCCTGCGCGGTCGCCTGGCGGTTTTCCGGCAACAGGGGGTTGGGGATACCATGGGGGAAACGGCCGTCGGGCTGATGGTTAATCCTGGTAAGCCGGAAGGGGAGTTGAGCCGCCAGGGCATCAAAAATCGGGGCCAGCACAACCATTGCCGGCGTTAACCACCCAGATGCAGGGGCGCCAAAACCTGCCGGTCGACAAAGGACAATATTTTAGCGAGGTATTCGTTAGTGACATCCAGGGGTTTATTGGTGCCTCCAGGACCAATTGGAGCGGGAATCGAGAAGCGGCAACCAGGTCTGCAATCCTTTTCAGGCCGGAATCGCCGCTGATCGGCCGCGCTTGTTCCCGCACCAGCTTCATCCCGTTATAATCCACGGGATTATGGCTGGCGGTAACCATGATGCCGCCAACCACGCCGGGCCTGGCCGCCGCCAAATAAACCATTTCGGTGCCGCAGAGGCCGATATCGAAGGTATCGACGCCGGCGTCATTGAGACCGGCGATCGGAGCAGCCGCCAAAGCCGGGCTGCTAAGGCGGATATCGCGGCCGACTACCACCGGCCCCCGCAAAGCAAGAGTGGCGGCATAGGCCCGGCCAACCCGATAGGCAATATCCGCGTTGAGTTCGTCGGGCACCCGGCCGCGGATGTCGTATGACTTAAAGCAGGAAGGATGGGTTCCCATTTTTCTCACTGAACTTCCCCCTCTGGCTGCTGCTGGCTCTTCAAGCGTTTCATCAAGCTCCTTCAAGCTGCCGGTCAGGCCGTTGACGAATTGGCCGCTGGTTTACCGGGTACGATCAAGAACCCGGCTTCAACGGTTTCGTTGTCGGCACCGCGCTGGATCAACTGAATCCGCAGATTACCGTTGGTCAGGGTGACTTTCCCGAGTTGATCGGCAAAGATCTGCATCTGTAACCTCCTTATTTTCCTGTCGAGCTGGGGTGGCTGGCTTGGGGTGGACAACCGGCGTAGGACAGCCGCCAACACTCCGGACCGGCGCAGAACGGCCCACGAAAGGAAAGGGGTCAGACCCCTTTTCTCTTCCTTTCTCTTCTCTTAGGCGGCTCGTTTTTGCGGCAAGTGCACATCGACGACGATTTCGTCATAGGGTGCCGCTGATCCGGCCTTGATCATCCTTTTCCACGGCTTGCCATTCCAGCAGCTTCTCGACATCGCCGTGGACGTTCTTGTACGTCGCGCCGTACACGCCGCGCCAATTCCGCAATGCTCATCGGGCCGCCTCCCTCAACGTGGCCAACAGATCCCAGCGCTTTGGGGTAAAGACCGCAAGAGCTGACCGACATCGGCAAAGCCAATGCCGTAAGCAAGGCGCCGACAGGCTTGGTCTTGCTCCAGCGCCACCATCGTCTGCGCCGCCATCATCAGCGCGTCCGCCAATGGCTCGCCCACCTTGACATTAAGAATCCGTTCCGTCATGACTGCACTCCTTCAGATCGGCCATGAAATCGGCCATCAAATGCTGCGGACTGGTAAATCGGTAAGCTTCTTGTCCTGGCCTACATGTTTATCGGTCCCCTTGCCACGTTCGTTGTCGCAGCCCGAGCACCCGCTGGCCGCCGACCACATAGACCAGCCGGCATTCACAGGCCGTGCCCGGACGGGGGAACCGGCTTCGGCAACGCGCCAGAGCACGATTTCCACAGTAGACCGGCACGTATGCCTGCTTAACCCGGAACACCAAGCGGCTTTCCACTGGGGTATATCAGCGCCATAGGACTTCTGATCGGTGTCACGACCCATTCGTTATCGAGCAGCAAAAAGTAGGCGCTGGCAGGATGGCACCGTAGACGTAGAATACACCGCTGCGATGGCCGGTTTGGACTAAAATGGGCTTTAAGAACAGTCAGGCTGTTTTTAAAGCTTCACGATCCAGCCTTGCTCGCCAGTTTTTGACCATTACGATAGACACAACAGTGATCGCCAACTAGCTGACTTTACGTGATCAAACCGAATATTGTGACAAAAGCCTTTTTACTTTTTGTTTCTTCATCAGCCCAGTTCTCGCAGCACCTCTGGGTGCTGTTCCGCAACTCGTAAGAGCGTCTTGGCCGCACCACTTGGCGCGCGCCGACCCTGCTCCCACCTCTTGCAGCGTGCGCTTGGATACACCCAAGAGCTCGGCGAAACGGTCCTGTGACATGCCCGAGGCATTACGCGCCGACACGATCGGTGAAACAACCACCCGCGTTTCCCTTGCCCCCTTGCCACTCTTCATCTGACGGACGGATGCCAGCAAATCGCTCTGGAACTGCTCCATTTCCTTATCCATGTTCCACCTCGTATTTGAGTTTAACAAGAAACTCAGTTGGTAAATTGTCGAACTTTGCTTGGCATACACGATCAACAACCACACGCGACCATCCTCACCGTTGAAATAAATCACGCGAGAACCGCCGCGCTTTCCCATCCAGAACGGCCCCAGCGGACTTTGCGACAACCACCAGAACCAGGAATCACATCGCCCACGAGCGGATTGGCCGCAATCGCAATTGATAAATTCGGCAAGCTCGGCATCTGACCAGATCAAGGCAGCACGACGCTGGAATATTTCAGTTTCGACGACGGTGTGCATGTCCAAAATATACGTCATCGACGTATTGCTTGCAACAAAAAATCCGCCGCTCTGATGCCAGCCGAGATGCTCTCCGACTGGAGAAAAATGGGGCTGACCCCTTTTCTGTTCCAACTTAACAACTTGGAAGCCTGACCCCGGCGCTGCACTTTCCTGTGTACCAAAATGGTCTCGCCGATCAGTCGCAGGGTCCAGTGGCATCGATACGCCATCTGTCAACGGTCGCGATGCCTGATTTGCAGTATCGGCTGCGACGGTATCAAACAGCGCATAGTTGTTCCGCGTCACCGACAGTTGGGTAACTGGATCGCAGGCCGGGGAAGGGCAGGGAATTCAAAATCATCGGGGATATCAACGTCGGGGACATCGACACCGCGGAAATATCGGGAAGAACCTCGTCTCCATCTGGACAGGCTATCCCTCAACCGGGTCAGCAGATCACCCCGGTATCGGCAGCGTTGCCATCATCGACAAAGCGGCAATCGAGACTGTAAGAGGTGCTCAAGCGGGTTGCGGAAAGTGATGCGTTCGCCTCTCCGACACCGCCGTTACCGTTCCAGACCGGCGCCAGGTCTGTCCCCGCTCCATGGGTGGCCTGACGGGCTGCCGGCCGGACATGGGTCAGGGGCGCGGGGGCCGGAATGCCTGACGTTAAATGCCTGGACATCGGAAGCCGCCACTACCCTGGAAGGTGACAATCTGTCCCCCTTAAGAGAAGTTGCTGCCCGAATTGTCCGTCCACTGACCGAATACGAATAAACCCCGACGATGCGGCGTCGGTGCTCTTTAGACAGGGATGTTGTCAGCCCGGCAGAGGTCGAAAGGCTGGATCCGCGTCCCCGCGTCAGAGTCGTTATCTGCGGGATGGCGTCAAGATTAAGGGTGATCTGATTGAAAACACACTGGTCAAGAGCGGGTCCCTGGCCTTCGAATCCGGAGATTGGCATTCAGGTCAGTGGCGGGGGACTCATAAGAAGCGCCTCCGGCCAAGTGTCGGCGCCGGTGGCGGCAGTTAGTTTGACTGTTGGTCAGGTTCGACACGCCATAACTGGAACCGGTACCGGTTGTGGACAGTTTGTTAAAAGAAGCCATCTGCAGCTTGTGAATATTGGTGGTGCTTCCCGGTTCAGCGATGGCGCCGGGAAGTTGCGGCGCCGATACCAGGTGCCAGTAAAATCGGGCGGCTCGAAAACCTTGGCGGCTGGGAAATTAGATAAACGGCGGCAGGTTGAAGTCCGGATAACCAGGGTCGCAGGTGGGTCTCCGGGTGCTGGAAACTCATCGATGGTGCGATCCTGCGCGGGTGGCGCCGACATGAACATCAACATTGATCGGGTCGGCGTCATTGGAAGCGGAAGATCAAAACGTGTGGTTATATCGTTCTCCGACGGTATCGAAATTTTTATCCAGAAATATACCGATATTTGGCTTGCGCAAAGACATTTCCGCTTAACAGGATCGTCACGGAGAAGGAAGGAACCGTGAACAGGGGCCAGAGTCCGCTTGATTGACATCTTGAGTCTCCTTTCGAATGTGTCCTGTGGGCAGCTTGGCTGGTCCCGGCATTCAGGAACGTCTTGACACCCCATGCGAATTGGCGCAAGAGGCGCAGAGATGAATACTCACCCTGCGGATTTATCTGGAGTTCAGGCCAACCGATTCCTGCATCCCGGCAACCCCGCAGCGGGTGTTCCAGCGTCATTCCAATTGAAACAGAAAAATACTGAATCGGCTCGTCAAATCGGGGAGGACTGTTGCCACTGGTGGGAGAGACAATAAAAGAAGGGGTCCACCGAGCGCTTTGCGCTGCGGTGGGGTAGGTCAAAATTCGTTCTGGCGCAAAGGTGGGTCAAAAATCAAATGGCCATTGAAAGTCTGACTTGCCGACTTCTCGCCAATTTGTCCGTCTGACCGCATTTTTTTCAATTTTTTGGCTCCTCATTGACAAGACAAGGCCTGTTGCATTACCGTGCAAGACATCAACCCTTTTGATTGGAGATCGCCATGACTGCCACCCTCGAAGTCGAATCCACGCTGACCGACCGCTACCAAACCACGGTGCCGGAAACCGTGCGCCGCACCCTCCAACTGGGCAAGCGCGACAAGATCCACTACACCATTCGCCCTGGCGGCGAGGTCGTGCTGTCTCGCGTCGAGCCCTCTGAGAAAGACGATCCGGTGCTTGGCCGGTTCCTGGCTTCCTGGCCCGCGACATCGCCAGTCATCCGGAGCGCCTGCAGGCCATTGATGCCGGCTTCGTGCAGCGCCTCCAGTCGCTGACCGGCGGTATCGAAGTGGATCTCGATGCGAGTCTGTCGGATGACGATGAATGAGCACAAGCAAGCCCGTATCCTTAGTGGTCCACGGCTGGACGGTTTTTGCCCACCCGCTGTTTCTCGCACAACTTGAAGCCTTGGCGCAGCAGGTCGAGGCGTTCGAGCAGAAGTTTCCCGTCGAGTACGTGAAAAAGAACGCCACAAAGCGACTGGCGGCGATCACCAGGTTGGCGTTCGACGTCATCCCGCAAGACCCGGCACGCCGGAATACCGGCAGGGCGACACCTTCGGTGACGACTCAGCAAGCACTGGTTCAGCAGCCAAGTTCTTCCAGCAGTACCGCCTGTTCTACCGTTACCACGCATCGAACCAAGGTGATCGTGTTTGCCTGGGTCAATGACGAGGGCACCAAGCGCGCTTCCGAGAGCAGCGACGACGCCTATCGGGTGTTCCGCAAGATGCTGGAAAGCGGTCACCCACCTGATGACTGGGACCAGTTGCTGGCCGAGGCATGCGCCGAGGGAGATCGATTGCAGCGATTCGCGGCGGCTGCAAAAAGAGCTGTGGGCCCACCTTCCTTCCCTTGTTTTTTCTCGCCAATTACCCAGTCAGGGATGCAGTTGTTTCAGCCAAACTTCCTTACAACGATCGCGTCCAGTGAAACGCCCGAGCGGGCGGCCTCGACAGCCAACGCCCGGTGCAGGCGCTTATCAACTCGGATGTTAAACGCCCCAAGAGATATTCCTCCGAGACGGAGCCACCGGAACGGGCAACCCCTCGTCCTGATAGGTACTTCGACACGGCTTCCCACGCGGTAGCCAAGCTGGTTGGGCGCCCACTTCCGGCGTATCGGCCAAATGCTGACACCTCGGGCAGCTCAAGCGAAATGGGCAAGCCAAGCATCGTCATCATCAAGGTAGAGACTTGACGGCAAACCCGTCAAAGCGATCATCCATTCTCGTTGGCTCCATCATCGACAAGGACCGCCTGACCTGGTAGCCCTTTACATTACCGCCATCAGGCTGGATTGTGCGATGCCCGATTGTTTGGTGACATCCACACCCCGGTGCGACCCTCGGCTGCCGTTTCAACGCCCAACCCCGAGCACCCCTTAGAAAGGCTTCTCGAACTCGATCGAAAAGTCGATTTGCCCTGGTGTTTGGCGTGCTTTGGCCAATAGCTCTCCGCTCTTGTGGGTCATATTGTAACTGTATTTGGTTACACTTATATTGTCAATGACTCACATTACACCGCTTCTTTACCAAGTGTTGGACAATGCGCCGTTATGTCAAGAACCTGAAACGCT
>JAXHLI010000010.1:0-17352 GCA_034522365.1 Desulfurivibrio sp.
ATTCAATTGGTGGGATGCAGGGACCACTATTCGCCATATATCTTACTGTTGTTATGCGTTTATATGTTTTGATGTTTATGGTGCATGCCCCCAAAGATGCCCCCAAAGGTAAAGGCTGGTCATAATATAAGAGGTAGGTAAAACCTATCAAATATATTATATATAATCCTATATAATTACATTATATTAACTGTTTATTCGTTTTTGTATTTTTGGAGTTTCTCAAGAGCCTTTGAAGGTTCCCGGTCGTTGTCGTTGCATTCTGTGTTTTATTGGCTGGGACACCTGGGACACCTGGGACACCCTACAGCCATGCGGGTTTCCGCGTCCCATGTTTGTCCCACCGGCCACCCAAACCTGGGACAATCCGCAAAAACAACGACTTAACATTTTGACAAAAAAGGGGGACGGCTGAAAGCCCTACAGCCACGGGGCGTCCCACGTTTTGGCTTTGTCCCCTCTTTTGGTTGGTTGCTGCTTTTTTGGGGTTTTCGTCTCCGGTAACGTTTTTATATAGAAATTCGTCTCCGGTGATGATATTGGGAGGGGAGCTAACAACCAAAGCCTGCAAGGCCATCATCTAAGCCCAATCTTTGAGGGGCGTGCAGACTCCGCAAGGAATTTTGCGGCGTGGTAACACGATCCCCCGCCCCATAAACAGAAGTACGGCATCGGGCAACGCTCCGAGGTAGCTACCTGACACCAGGGGAGCAGCGGGAGAGACAAGGAGGGGCCGGCGGCTGGACGGATACGTGGTCGGCCGCTTGGGGCAGCTCGCTGGCCGGCGCCGTGGAGCGCCTGCCCCCTGGATCTTAACCACTTTGGCTGACCTGGTCGTCGTTGCATTCTGTGTTTTATTAGGTGGGACACCTGGGACACCTGGGACACCCTACAGCCATGCGGGTTTCCGCGTCCCATGTTTGTCCCACCGGCCACCCAAACCTGGGACAATCCGTAAAAACAACGACTTAACATTTTGACAAAAAAGGGGGACGGCTGAAAGCCCTACAGCCACGGGGCGTCCCACGTTTTGGCTTTGTCCCATCTTTGGGCCGGCTGCTGCTTTTTTGGGGTTTTCGTCTCCGGTGACGTTTTTCTGTAGAATTTCGTCTCCGGTGATGATATTGTGTCGGTGAACCCAAAACCAAAGGAGGTAGTCACATGGACACCAAGGAAGCAGCAGCGGAAGAGAAAAGAAGGGGGCGGCCTTTGAAACACCAGGGCGGCGCCAGGGCACGGACCAGGGCCTGGAGAGATCGGCAGAAGAGTCAGGGGCGGCGGTTGGATGGATACGTGGGTGACTCGGCAGCTTGGCGCCTTAAACGGCTGGCGGCCGCCTGGGGCTGCTCACTGGCCGGCGCAGTCGAGCGCCTGGCCCTGGAGGCCGATGATCGGTATGAGTCTATTTTGTTTCCGGAAACAGAATAAAGCGGGCAGATCCCGGGCCGTGGATTATGGGCTCATTTTTTTCGGAGTTCCTGTTTTTTCCGGCAACGGTACGGCCTGGCCGCGCTCGTTGTCGGTCGAGGCGGCGGCCGCCGGGTCAACCAGCTTTCGGCGCCAGTTTTTAATGGTGCCGCGATCCCTCCCCAGCAATTCAGCCACCTTCTGGTCGTTGCAGCCAAGGTCCACCAGGGCTGCAAACAGGACCAGTTCACGGGCGCTGATATGCAGACCATCCAATATGGTGCCGCTGGTGTAATTGAGCGACTTTCGGCAGCGCCGGCACTTAACCCGCTGGCCATTACTCCACCGGAACGTTTGCTGACCGGTTAAGAGGGTGGAGCAGAAAGGGCACGCGGGATGCGCCGCCCCGGCTTCACCGTGCAAGTGCCTGATTACAAGACCCTTGCAGGCTTGGTCATCAAGGATCGCAGGCGAAAATTCTGCACAAATTGCGGCCAGCCTTCCGGGCCTAACTCTTTTCAACTCAATCATAGCTTGACCAATTATCTCCCCAAATTCCGTTTTTCCGGCCATATAAAAAATTTAAATTTAGCCGTGGTTTGCGCCTCGCAGACCCGTTTGGAAATTTTAAGCCAGGAAGGACCCGCTTTTTTTAGGGGGCTGGTCCTGTGATATAACGTCGCATAAAAGCACGTTCAGCCCAGCCGGCGACGAACAGATCCTCTCTGGCGCCACGGCAGTTTGATGGCCGGGGTGAAAGCGGTTTATTTCGGTCCTGGCCGTGGCTGATCCCCTGGCGCCAAGTATTGGCTATACCCCTGTTAGTGAATGGTCTGGCTTTTGGGGTCGACGCAAACCCCGCCGCTGGCCTCACGTTGCTTTTGCTTAAGGCGAGAAAACAGTCGAGTAAACTCGACCTGTTGATCGGCGCTGGCGCCGGCCGGGGCCGGGTGGTCGACGGGGGTATACTCCTGGTCCTGGTCAGTAATGGTGTTGTCCTCCAGCATTGCCACCTCCGCAACGATGTTGTCCGCCAGCCGCCGCGCCAACTCCCTATGCCCAGCGGCCAGGGTCTGCTGGTAACAGCCTACTTCTTCAGCGGCGGTTTTGGCCCTGCTTGTTAAGCCGGGCTCATCGGGCTTCGGTCGCGAAACCTCCGCCAGCTTATTGCGGAATACCGCAAGTTGGTCGGGGCTCATTGTACGGGTGTCGATAACCAGGCGGTGGTGTTCCGGATCGGGAAGTGGTTTTTCAGCCTGGCAGCAGTTATACCCGTTAAGCCGTTCATTCCAAGCGATTGCCTGGGCGTATAGACCAATAAGCGCCGACTGTTGTAGGTCTTCTTTTTGCGCCAGGTCGGTAGCTACAGGTTGCAACTTTTCCAGGTGCCCTTGGGCTTCCCGGCGCATGATGGCCGCGATTTTCGGCTCTATCTCATCAAGCCGGCGGGTGGTCTCGGGATCAGGGTGATCGTCGGTGGCTGCTTGCTGTTTGTAAAGAATCTCCAGGTACTCCCGGGCAAGTTCAAACAGATCAGGGGTGGTGTTTTTTGTGGTCATTGGTGCCTCACTTAAAGACTATTTAATTTTGAGCAGCCGGTCAATCTGGCGGTCCAGTTCTTTGGCCAGGCGAGTTGAGATCTTGGTCTGCACTTCGGGCAAGTTTTCGCCGGTGCTAATCACCATTTCCGGGGCGGGCGCATATCGAACCAGCAGCGTCGCGTTGCCTTTCTCCTGCGGTCGATTGTCCCAGGCCTTACCACCTGTTCCCTTTTCACCGTAGCGGGCGTACCGGCGGCCGGTGGCTTTGTTTCTGGGGCGGCCCAACACCAATCGTTTCCCGGAACGCGGGGCTTTATTGATAAAAAAGCCGGGTAATTCCTGGGGGCCGGTGGACTTTTTAACGTTGACCTCCACTCCGGTGGAAGTTTGCTTGGTGCCAGGGAAATCGGTCAGATTCATTCTTTTACCGCTCATCCTTAGGCCTGCAAGCATCTCGCCTTTTGTGGGTCGCCTGGAGAGATCGATTCTCTTAAAGATTGGACCTCTTTTAAAGCTGTAGTCAGAGGTGGAGCCGGAGAGCTGGTTGGTGATCTCAGTACGGACACCGGGTAACGTGTTGTTCAGAGCAGAAGCGGTGACTTTCTTGACACCGCTTTTGAAGCCGGCAAGTACCTTCTGAGCTTCCTCGAGTTGCCGTGGGTCAATTTTTATGCCTATCATATTGAGCACCTGTTCCTTATTGAATTTGCCAAATCTTCCAGCCGGCCAGGTGGGGCTGGCTGGGGTCGTCAAAGTAGTCGTGGACAATTTTACAGCCGGCGAGGGTCAGCATATCGTCAAGCTCGGTCTCGCTGGTGTCGGCGGCGTCCAGGTCCAGGGTGGCCTCAGCGTCGCGGCGGGCCTGGTCTATCCACTCGCGGGGGTCGGCTTCCTCTACTTCGGCCATGGCCGAGGCCAGGTAGGCGGCATCCAGCAAAACAGAAGTGGGGTCGCTGTCGCCGGGGTGGTAGGTGGCAAAGAATTCCATCGGCTGAACCTCGTTTGGTTGAGTTAAAGAAAACCCGCCTTTTGCAAGCCCCTGGCGGCGGGCGGTACCAGGTCCGATGCTGGGCCGGGCGGTGAAGAGGGGTGCCAGCCTGGCGGCATTATTGCCGGCTCTGTCGGATTATCAAAAATGCCCGGTGTTTCTGTTACTCGGCAAACCGGGCAGCCCGAGCAAGACTCCATGCCGGTAAGGAGGTGGCCCGGCATGGGCAACAGCTCTGGTAATCTTCAATCACAGACCGGCCGGGCCGGGGTGTTGCAGAAGGTAACGGCGTCCATCAGGGCGCTGTAATGCTCCGGGTGTTCTGCCTGGAGGCGGTTGATTGTATGAAATTCCAGCTCATTTAATTGCCGGAGGTGGCCCGGTTCAGGCGGTAGGCCTGCCACGGTTTTCGCGGCCAGGGCTGCCCGGCCCTGCAAAAACAGGCGGCCAAGGTCTTTTAAGGGCGGGTTTTGCGAATTGGTGCTCTTCATTTTAAAGCCTCTTTTGTAAAGGTTAAGTGGGGTTGCCTGGATCTGACTACCCACTGCACCGGCGGTTCTTCGCCCCTGGCAAGCCGGACTCCCAGGGGGCTCGGTGGTTATGGCACAGGCCGAGCACCTGTGGATTCTCCCCACCTGGGACCGGAGGGGATATTCGTTATTTATGCAAAGACCTCCTCGGAAACCGAGGGCTCTTCTTCACTGCTGTCGCCATGGGAGACACCGGCGGCCGACAAGAACTCTTCCAGCACCTGTTCATTCGGGGCGGTCAGAGTCTTTTCGGCTTGCTGTTTCTGGCGGGAGAGGCTGTGCGCACTCAGCGCCAGGCTGTCTCCTGCTGATACGTTCTGACGTTCGTGGGCGACCAGATCCCGAAAGCGTTGCTCACGGTCCGGACCGGGGGCGATGTCGGAAAAGTCCAGGCTTGGCGCGGCCTGTCTCCACTCCCCGTTCCCTGTATCGAGCAGTTCGGGGCCGGTGATCCGCTCTCGCAACAAAGCGGCCTTGGCCAGCAGCGCCAGCAAATCGGTGGTCAACTGATTCTGTTCATGCTGGTTGGCGATCACCGCCTGGTTAAGCTCTTCAATCCGGTGCTCGGCTTCAGCCTTGGCCTTCGCCGGGATGGCTTGGTGCAAAGCATCCAGCCGGCGTTGATAAACCGCCGCGTTAAGATCAACCTGGTCCAGGGCCTCGTGGACCTTTTTTTCTTCCTTGGCCACGTTTTCGCCGGCCAGGCCGCGCTCCCGCAAGTTGAGCAGATCATCGCGGTGGGCCTGTTGCTGCCGTTGGGTCTCGGCCAGAAGGCGGCCGGTGGTGGCGTAGTCACTGGCAAGCTCAGCGGCGGTGGCGGTTTCAATGTTGGTAAAAGTTGGCTTTTCCATGTTTTTCCTCTATTGATGTTGGTTTGGTTCGACTACCGGCAATAGCGCCGGGCCGCGTTTGGGTATCATTTTAACTATTCGGCGACGGTCTCCCGGGCCTGGTGCAGGGTTGCTTTTGCCTTGGCATAATCATCGGACTCGGTGTCGGCAGTCAGGTGGCTTGCCGGACCGTTTTGGTTTTGGGCCTGGGCCTGGGTATGTTCAGCCGCGCGCGCTTGGACGTCACGCAGCAGGTAGTTGACATCGGTGCCCGGGCCTGAAGTGGTGCCAGAGTTGATTGGCTGGCTGTCGGCCGCGGCGGCCTTGTGATCAAGAATCGCAGAACGGGCGGCCTCAACATCAAGCCCCACCTGGCCGATCACCGGCCCCACCTGCTCGGGGTGGCCAGCCAGTTGGCAGAGTTCGTTGATGGACTGGATCTTTTCTAAGGCGTTGCGGTTGGCGGCTTCCTTGATGTCATCCAGCGTTTTTTCTTGCTCTGGCGGCAAACCGCCGGTGGTGGTCGGGCGGTGGGTGGTGGCTGTATGCCCGCCTGGTTGGTTGGGAGTGCCGCCGGCCGCCGACTTGTTAAGCCCAGGGCGGCCCGAGTCGATGGCGGCGGCCAGGTGGTCGATGGCCTGGTCCATGGTGGCCACCCGGTCAGCCAGGCCGGCCTTGAGGGCATCATCGCCACAGAAAAACCCCGACTCAAAACCCAGCACCGTCGCTTCTGGGAGATTACGGTTTTTGCTCAGGGTGGTAACCAGTTGGCGGTAACGGCGCTGAACCAGCTGTTCCCCGGATTTTCGGGCTTCCTCGCTGAGCGGCTCATGGGGTGAAAAGTCGGCCTTGCGGGCCCCCGCGTAAACCAGGTTGACGGTTAACCCTTTAAAGCGATTCCATGCCGATTGATCGACATGCTGCAAGGCCGCACCGACATTGCCGATCAGCCCCAGACGGGTAACGCTGACATGATCGGCGGCGGTGGCCAATACGGCGGCGCTGCCCAGGGCCGTTTCGTTGACGATGGCATGGACAGGCTTTTTGCCACGGGCTTCGCGGATCAGATCCGCCAGGTCATGGATACCGGCATCGGGTCCGCCCTGGGAGTCGATCTCCAGCAGCACCCCCCGGACTTCGTGAAACTCCATGGCCAGGGTGATGGTACGTTGGATCTGGTGGTGGCTGATCGAGCCGGGCTGCCCAGCGCGCGGGCTCGAAGGGCCGATAATGCCCACCTTGTAAAAGAGATGTCCGCGCACGTAATCCATGGTGTGGATCGGCGGCGGCGTGGACCGGGTCAGGGTGTTTTTCAGGCTGGCCAGAAATGTAGGCATGTCGTTTCCTTGGGTTGTGGTTGCTGTCTATTCCAGGTACTCAATAGGGTCGATCTCCTGGCGGAACAGGTAATCATCGAGGCTGGCTTTTTTTATCCGGATACCGCGCCGGCCCAGGCGAATGGCGATAAGCTCGCCTTCTTCGACCAGTTTGTAAATTGTTGAGCGGTGGCAGCGCAGGTGACGGGCCACGGCGTGGACGTGCATCACTTCCGGGATCTCTTGTTGCTTATTCACGTTGGCTGGCCTCCGATGGTTATGCCGGGGCAGCGGGAGCGCGGCCGGGCGGTTTGGGTGGTCTCGCGGCCGGGGCGGCTGATATAGAAAATCACCGCGCCGGATTCTGCCAGACTGGGGGTTATGGCCTGGTCGGCCCACAAAGGCGACCAGGCCAAGCCGCGCCGGGCTTTGTTGCGGCGGAATAATTCGGGGCGGCGCCAGCCGCCGGAGAGCAATTCTGGCAACCGGGGGGCGAGCCATGACCAACCGGCTCGGAAGGCTTCCTGCTCGGCCGGGGCCGGCGGCCAGGTCGGCAAGCGCCGGGCCATGCGGGCGGTGGTTGACCAGGGCTCGGCAGCGGCCACCGGGGCGGCCGGGGTCAACTCGGAGTGCTCTGCTGTCACTCCGGCAGGTTGCGCCGGCGGTGGCTCTTCTTCCGCCATGGGGCAAGGCGGGATTCCGTTCTCGGCCGGAATTGCCTGGGCGGGTGCTGGCGGCTCGGCGGCCAGGCGGGCAAAATCAAACATCGTCATCCCCCCATATTTTAGCTGAGTCGAAGATATAGCAGCGAGTGGGGCCGAGGCCGGGCAAGCGGGGTTTTTGGCTGCTGGCACCATCGGTGCCTGGCAGCAATAGACCGTGGGTCAGGAGCACTTTGGTCGCCCATCGGGAGTCGTGGCCTTCGCATAACTCGCGGCGATAGGCCTCCGGAAAAACCAGAAACTCGCGGCGGCCGTCATCCAGATAGCGGTAAAATCCTACCCGCTGTATGACCTTCATTTCGTCGGAGGCGTCAGCGTTTTCAAACCTGGCGGAGCCGTGCGCCTCGAAGAACGCCCGCACCTGGGCCAGGAGTTGGCCTTCTTCACGGTTGCCCACCGGGCCGTAAGAATCCATCCAATTCCGAAAACAGGTGGCGGCAGCGCGGGCCGCCTCGCCCTCTGCCCAGCCGGTCAGGCCGTACTCGGTGGCCAGCTCCCCGGCGACCGCGACCAGGGCGAAGCGCCGGGATACCCGGGCCACCTGCCCGCTGGCTGCGGCTGGCACCGTTGCTTCGCAGAATTCATCCATGTGCTTGGTGAGTCGTTCCGGGAGGGCGGTGTGGTTTTTTACCAGGCGGTGGAGCCACTCGAGCCCGACTGCGCCGTGATTCTTTCTGGTCGCCGCTTCCAACTCTTGAGCAAAATCACCCGGCCCGGCGGCGGTGTGGATCTCCTCGAAAGATCCCAGCTCGGCGCCGGCCTCGGCATCAACGTGGGTGAGTCGTACTTCCTGGCCGGCGTTGATCCGGCGGCCGGTCTTGGCGATGATGGCGGCCAGGCTCTGCTCGCCATTACTCAATAGAAGTAGACGCCAGAAAGAGACAGCGCGGGCCTCACCGCTTTTGCCTGCCCGCTGTTTACCCTGGCCATTGGCGAACAAATACGCGGCCTCGCCCACCTTTTTTTCGTCGGCCTGGCCGATCTCATCCAAGACCAGCAAGCCATCATTATGCAAGGCGGCCATACCCTCGAAACCATTGGAGGTGCCGCGCCACTGGCGGCGGTAGTTATCCGGGTCGCCCCATACGGAGGCGGCGGCCTTACAGATGGTTGACTTGCCGCAACTCGAGGGGCCGACCAGGTGGAACCCGCCGCCTTCTTCGCCGATCAGGGCCAGCAGCGGTCCGGCGAAGGCAACACCCAGGGCGAACACCACCCGGGAGTTGCCGGCGGCCCGGGCGGCAACCTCGCGCCGCCAGTCCGCCACGCTGCCGGCTACCGACCAGGCCGGGGCCAGCGCGTGGGGCGACTGAAAAACTACCAGTTCGCCATTGCCGCCAATTGATTCGGTTGGTGTAACGTAGGCTTTGCCGTGCCAGCCGGGTCGATCTACGCAGCGGGCCCGGCGCTCAACCGGCCAGACCTGGAGAAATACCGACAGCAGATCACGGGCGGCCCGCGAGGTGGACATTGCCAGCCCCTGGCGGGCCAGCTCCTGGCGGACGGCTACAGCATCGCCCTGGAGCATTTCCAATGGCATCGCCCAGCGATGTAAACAGTGGTCGTCATCCTTCCAGATCAGCCACCGGCCCCAGTTGGCGCTGGTGCTATCGCGAGTTTTGGCATGGATCTCCAGGTCGGCGCAGAGCCACTGCGGCGGCCGCTCGTTGCCGTCTTTGTCGGAGGCCACGTACCAAACCCCGGCGGAGTTGACGAAAAAGCGGCCGGCGCCGTAATCAAAGGAAGTCGCGGCGGCTTTGCCGTAAGTCTTTTTGCCTGGGTCGTCGGCGGGGGAGTCACTGGCGGGGGTCGGTGAGGTGGCCGCCGCGATACAATTTTCCACCGCCTCCAGGTTCGCGAACTGGTGAAGGTCATTAAAGTCTGTGGCCTTTTCTGGCCGGCCCCCCCCAAAGTCGGGCACCGCGACCAGGCCACCCACTGCCCGGGCGGCTTCGGTGGCTGCTGTAATACCAGGGTTATCCCCGGTATTTTCGGCCGTTTGGTAATCGTCATCAGCGCAGAAGATCAACCGGGCTTTGGGTAATTTTTTACGGAGGGTTTTCCCCACTGGCTTCATGTTGCCGGCGTTAAAAGCGATAACTGTTGGGTAGTCGGTGGCCTGACGCAGACTGGCAGCGGTGGCGAAACCCTCGGCGATCAGAAGGGTGCCATCGCCAGTGGGTAACTTGCCCAGGGTATGGAAACAGCCGGCGGTCTGCCCACCCGGCAAGAACCTTTTTTCTCCATTGGCGGCTATGAACTGCAAGGATCTGATCTGGCCGGCGGCATTGCGTAGCGGGACAATCAGTCGACCATCGGGCCCCTGGTGTAGGCCGTGAGGCTCGATTCCTTTGCGGCGGCAATAAGGTTGAACGGCCTGGGCGAGCTCGGTTTTTTTCTGGGTCTCGGCAGCCTTTTTGGCGGCGGCGTCCTGGGCTTTACGGCGCTCGGCTTCGGCGGCCTTTTGGGCGGCCGCAACCTCACGGCGGAAAGCGGCCTGCTCGGCCTTGCTCAACGGCTGCTCCCGCTCGGCCTGCCAGTTTTCGGACAGGCCGGTGGAGTAGTCGCCAAAGGAACCGCCCCGGCTATCAGCAAAGAGCTTGCACCAGCCGGAGCGGTTACTTTTTGCCTTCCCCACCCCCGGGAAGCGGTAAAACTTCCCGGGGGTGATGTCGGCTGGTGGTTCCAGCCCGGCCTTTTCCATGGCCGCTCTGAATGCTGCGAGGGTATCAGGCATAAGGTCCAAGCTCCTCTGCGGGGATCTCGGACCGCAAGCGGTGAATACGGTTTTCACCGGGAACGGTCTGTTCGGCCGCTATCCCCAGGAAATGGTTGGCTTGACCGAGCCTGTATGATTCAACCTCCAGTTTCGCCAGGCTACGGGCGGTGGCGCGATATAAAGTAAAATCATGGGGTTTCAAGCGGGCCAGGGCTTCTTCCAGTGGCTCGAAAATTTGCCGCTTGAGGTCGCACGCCTCATCACCAAAGCGCATATGGTAATAGTCTTCAGCGTGCTTCAACACCTCGGCCATCTCCCCCTCTTCAAGCTTGGCTAGTTCGTCAACCAGGACGAAGCTGGCGGCTTCTTGTTCCGGCGGTGGCGTAACTCCGAGCTGAGCCAGGGCTGACTGGAGCGCTTTTCGTCCTTCCTCGGCAACATCAGCCAGGATGTCCCGGGCACCATCACTGAACCACCGATCCGGATGGCGGGGGTCTTCCGAAAGCTCAACAGTCGGCGCCAAACAATCAGCAAGTAAAGCCATGCAACACGAACTCTGATGCAACAATAGATAAGCCGAACTGCCCGTAAACGCATTATGGCCGTATTCGTCCAACAGATCGGCGAGGTCGGTTGCTTTTTCTTCGCATTGGTTTAGGCGGTTGGTAAATTTGTTTCTGATCTCTTGTTTCTGGAGGGCATTACTGGCCGGGCCGGTGGTAATCTCAGGAAAGATCATTTCCCGCAAAATGGCCAAGTCATCAAGCACGTACACCAGTACGGAGGGGTTCAGATCTTGGATCTCTTGTTGCAGGTCGGCGGAATAGCCGCCATAAGAGGTCGCGGTTTTCATGATTGCACCTCCTCTCGGGACTGGGTCGTTTTTTCGTAGGATCGTTCCAGTTCCTGGGCCAAATCGGTGGCGGCATTCAGTGTATTGGCCAGTCCTTTGATGATCGCTAAGCGACCATGGTGGATATAACCCTCCTGATCGAGTTCTTGATAATCTTCAACCGTTCTTTCACCGCCATCGGCATAACTCAAAAACTCAGCTACATAGTGGCATTCGGACAAGATACAGGAGAGGGAATCACCGGGCTCTGCAAACGATGGCTGACGGTAGTGGGGATCAGCAGCAGCGGCGACTGGCCAGAGTGTGGGGTCTTGTTGGGGGTGGTTTTTGGGCAGTGGTGCATTCATGGTGCTACCTCCTTTGGGTGGTTTGGATTCCGCCCCAAAAAATTGGGGCAGAGCTGTATGGGCTCGAAATCCGCTCCGAAGAAGCGGCGGGCTGAAAAGCCCCCCATACAGCCTGCCCCAAACTTGTAGCAAGCCATGTATCGCGCAAAAAAATACCGCCAATATGGTCAGGGCGGCTAAGCGCCTTCGGAAACGGGGTTTCGAGGCCCCGGCAAGTGCTTTGTCACACTCAACAAGGCTAACGTACCTTGAGGCCGTTACGAATGTCAATCCCTTTTTTGCGGGGTCGGCGATCATCATTTCTGCTGGCCCGCCAGGATCTCCGCGTACACGGCCGCCAGGGCGGGATATAGTGGGTGGTGGCGATGGTGGCGGCCGCAGCTACACCGCGCCAGGGCGGCGGAATAGTGATGCCGGCAGCTATGGCACCAGGGCGTTTTCCTGGCCCGGCGGCGGGGCGCGGAGCTCGTAGGGCCGATTACGTCGAGGATGTACCCCGACCGCCGATATGGTGAGTTGGCCGTGGTGCAATGGGCTACGCGATCACCAGCGCAGCCTTCCCGGCCTCGCTGGGGCGGGGCGCCAGGCCCTCCCCGGCCATGAACATGCCAGGTAGCGCAGTGCGGACACCATACGCGGAGATGGTGGTGGCCGGGGCCATCGTCATAAGCGGCCAGCACCGGCGTGGGCTGGCCCGGTGACACCTCTACAATATCGATGACGGCGGGGTCGGCGGTCAGCAGGCGGCGGTAATCGGCGGCGGGCAGGTCGGCTATCATCGTGACGATACCTCCTCGATATCGCGGCCGGCGGCCGCCAGCTGATCAGCGAGCCAACTCTCGAGATCCGCCTCGAGCCATCTGGCGGTCCGACCACCGGCCAGGTGGATCGGCGCGGGAAATCGACCGGCCCGGATCCAATCATGGAGGGTGGATGCGGCCCGAATGCCGCAGCGCTCCATCACCTCATTCCGCGCCAGGAGGCGAGAGGAGCGAGGAGTGTGGTGGGTGGTCGGTCGGTCGGGCTGGGTGCGTAGGGTGACGGTCATGGCGGTCTCCGTGTGTTTGTGTGATGGGGTGCGGTCGATATCGATCACGTCCAATAAACACAAAGATACAGCCACTTGTCAGCTATGTCCACTGGCTGAAAGTTGTTTTTTTCGGATACCTGCGGAAGTTATGGCTGGCGGTTGTTCCAAGCCACGGGTACCCGAAACATTGGGTTTCGGGTACCCAAGTTTGTGGGGTTTGGGGTGGTAGGGAGATTTACTAAGGAGTGGGTGCTGGCCCGTTTTTCTTCCAGTTGGCAGTCTGGGAAATTCGCTCCAGGGCGCTTTTGTTCAACTCATCCTTTCCAGCAGAATCCTTGCGCCAATGGCAACGGTTGAATCTCTTGTTGTTAGCCGGGTCTTCAAGCCAGTCCCTGATAACTGCGGCGGCGGTGGGAGATTTCTTTTTTTGGGTGGATTTCGGCCAGCCGTTGGTTCCATACTTCGGGTGGAGGGTCTGGTACGCCTCCCAGGCCGCGTGGAGTTCGGGGGCGTAGTAAGGGCTTTCCGGCTCGGCAAAGTCTAATCCCCCCGGGTTGGACTGGTTGTCCGGGGGGATGGAAGAAGGAGATTTCCACTTGATAACCAACTTGATCCTTTTGGTGGTCTTAAGCGGGATGGCTTTGTCTTTAAAGTGTTGTTCCAGGATGGCGGCGTGTTCCTCTTCCGGTTTGCCGGCGATCTTGTGCCAGGCATCTATCGCGACCGCCAGGTCCGGGGCTGCTATCTCTTCATCCCGGTGGACGGTGGATTGACCGCCTACCAATTCGGGATACTTTGCGGCGAAACGCTCCGCTTCTTCCCGTAAGATAAAGAGGGACTCGCGTTTTACCTGTACGCTTTTCCATTGGGTGACAGAGTGGGTGTGGATGATGGGGTCGAGGTTGTGTGGTATTTTTTGCGCCCTTCGAAGAGCTTCTTCCTCAAGGAGACCGACTAGTTTACCTTCATAATGACGCACGCGGTCAAAGGTAGGGCCAATCAAAGGCAAGAAATCGTCAACTTCCGTTTGGCCATGTAGGCTTATGTGCCCTAAGTCGGTTGGTCGAAGTATTACGGTGCCGACGTAAGGTATTCGGCGGACAGAAAAAGCAGACTTGGAGATTTCCGTACAAATCTGCAAAAGTCCCTCTTCGCCCCACTGGAGCAGTTTCCCCTCGGTGCAGCCCCAGTGTTTTGCCAGTTCCGGCAATCTTAAACGTTCGTTCGGGGCAGACATGCAACACGAATCATGGGGGTCAGGTAAACCAGCTCTCAAGCAGAAGCGGGAGGCTACCTTTCTACGGATAAACAAGTTATCGCGTTTGACCAACTTTTTTTCCCGAACAGGTCGTTCAATGAGTGCCTGAGAATCGGGGCCATCTGGCTGCCAAGCGATGGGGTGGCCTGGCTCAGCAGGATAAACGATCTGATCCTGTTGGTCGACAAACGCCGAAACTTCTACCTCTCCGTGCAAGGCCAAATTTTCCAGATCGCTGGGCTGCAAGCGAACATATTGACGCTTATAACGATGCTCCTCGTCGCAGGTGTCAGCAATGGTTTCTATCCACAGACCTTGTTCGTCATACAAAAATAACTCAGATTCAGTCCATTGCCAGAACTTCGCCAATTCTGGTAATCTTAAAAAATCTCTCATCTCGCAACCTCCCACAGGTTGCCCCTGTTGTAAAAGAATCCGAACCGGCAGGCCGCCAGGGGGGACGGCTTTTCGGGGGCCATCCTAGCCGGTCCGAAACTGGAATGCTTAGTTGATTAAGCCAAGATGTTCCTTGGCATGTCAATGAAAGTTATCGTCAATCCCTTTATGCCGGAGGTCGGCCTGGGGGTTAAGTAATCGGTCGATAAGGCAATAGATTGTGGCCAGGGTCCGGCCGCTGAAATGCCGGTATTTGAAGGTGTAGAGAAGGTTCAGGCGCAGCTTGTTGTCCAGACATCCAATCCCTTCGATTCCCATGATCGCTAACCCGCAGTGCAGGGCGAACAGCTCGTTGGCCAGCATGATTATCTTGGTTTCCCGGGTGAGGGGCAACTTCTTAAAGCGGCAACTGATTGGCCGGGAGAATACTATCCACTTGCTGGTGTATGCCGCGATTTTGTGGGTATCGACCCGGTCTATTTCGTAGTGATATTCTTTGATCCGTTGAATGTCGTCAAAATATGAAATTACGCAATTCCCCAGGATAGGCCGTGACAGGGCCAGGCCCTTCCTTGTTTCCGCTCCCTGGGTCTTAAGCCACTCCTGGTAAAGCTGTTCCAGAAATGAACTGCGGTCGGCGTATTCTTCGTCTGCTTTTTTGATATGATCTGTAGGTACAGCCATCAGAGCGACTCTTCCAGCTCCGCCATGGCCCGCCGCGACGATTTGCGCCCAGCCCGGCTTGCGGCAAGCGCCCTCTCGGGGCTAAACTGATCAGATGAATTGACCTCCCGCAGATCCGTAACTTCCCTGAAGGCCGGGTTCCTCAGTATTTCAAGGTAAATAATTTTAAGTTCCTCTTTGCTTTTGGTCGGCACGACTCTCCTCCTTTTGCTGCTTCCCTTTTCTCTTGATTATGGCTTTGCCTTGGGCACCTTTAATCTTATAGCTTGTAAAATCTCAATTATCAATGTTTGGCTCAACTGACGGGGGGCGTGGACAACCCCGACGTTCCGCCAGGTGGCCGGATCAGGACCGACCGCTTTACAGGGCGATCTCCCTCACCTGGTGGTCGGTGGGCACGTCATCCAGCAAAATCATCCGGTAGGCATCGCGCAGGTTCTCTTCCAGCTCCTCCAGGGTTTCCCCCTGGCTCATGATCTCGGGGTGGTCCAGGAATTTACCAAGCCAGAACTGGCTGCCGCGCCAATAGATTATGGTCAGTTTCTTCGCCGGCATGGTGGTAACCTCCACTGCTGATTTTGTGGGACGCCCCGTGGCTGTAAGGTTTCCGGCGACCCCGTTTTTTGCCTGTTGTCTATCTTCCTG
The DNA here is from genome assembly GCA_034522365.1 of Desulfurivibrio sp. GTDB lineage: Bacteria > Desulfobacterota > Desulfobulbia > Desulfobulbales > Desulfurivibrionaceae > Desulfurivibrio. Next base: position 15,267 of record JAXHLI010000010.1, read on the forward strand.
TTTTTCTGGGTTGTCCCAGGTGTCCCATAAGCCTGGGACAGACATGGGACGCGGAAACCCGCGTGGCTGTAGGGTGTCCCAGGTGTCCCAGGTGTCCCACCCGGAAATTCAAAGGATGCAAAAGGGACGGGGAAAGGTTTTTTCTGTTCTATTTCCCCATAGCTCTTTGAATTGGGATAATTTTATTGCCTTTGCCGGCTTTCAGTTGGTCCAGGTAGTCAGCCCAGGTCTGCATCATTTTGTGTCGCTCTTTCAGGTATTCGGCCTGGTTATAGACGGCCCTGATCCGGTTACGGTCCGCGTGGTCCAACTGCTTTTCGATTATATGGGAGGGCCACCCCATTTCATGCAGGAGGGTGGACGCCAGGTGTCGAAAGCCGTGGACGGTCATCTCTTCGCCGGCATACCCCAGGCGGCGAAGGGAGTTGACCAGGGCGGCGTCGCAGATGGCCCGGTCCTTGCTCCTGAGGCCGGGGAAAAGAAAGCGGCCGTCGCCGGTAAGCGGGTAAAGCTCTTGCAAGATCTCGAGGGCCTGACGGGACAGCGGCACGATATGGCCCAGCTCCCCTTTCCTGGCATCCTTTTCTTTTTGCCGCCTCTTCATTCTTTCAATAGGGATTCGCAGCTCTTGGCGGTCAAAGTGGATCTCGGACCATTCCGATTTACGAAGTTCGCCAGGGCGCAGGAAAAAGAGGGGGGCGAGTTGCAAGGCGCAGCGGGTGACAAAGTGGCCGGGGTAACCGTCGATGGCTTGGAGCAACAGGCCGACCTTTTCCGGGTCGGTGATGGCTCCCATGTTTCTGGTGGATGGTGGGGGGATCGCCCCCTTGAGATCGGCGGCGGGGTTTCTTTCAGCCCGGCCGGTTTGAACAGCATAGCTAAACACCTGGCCGCACACCTGGAGGGCCCGGTGGGCCGTTTCAACTCGGCCGTCTGCTTCAGTGTGCCTGAGCGCCGCCAGCAACTCCTGGGCGGTGATCTCATTAAGCGGCCGAGCCCCCACCCAGGGGAAAACATAGAGCTCCAGCCGGCGTAACAGTTTTTGGCGGTGGGTCGCCGACCAAGAGTTGGCAAATCTAGCATGCCATTCCCTGGCCACTGCCTCGAAGGTTCCCTCGGTGCTGGGGGTCTCTTTGGTCGCCTTGCGGATCTCCCCGGGGTCGACTCCCTGGGCCAGGAGGGCCCGCGCCTCATCCCGCTTATCTCTGGCCTCCTTCAGGGAGACTTCCGGATAAACGCCAAAGGCGAGCCGTTTCTCTTTGTGGGCAAAGCGATATTTGAGACGCCACAGCTTGCCGCCGCTGGGGGCAACTTCCAGGTAAAGACCACCGCCATCGAAAAGCCGGCGGGGTTTCTTGTCGGGCTTGGCATTGCGTACAGCAGTATCGGTGAGAGGCATTTTGGGGGCATCTCCTTCAGAGAGGTTAGCACATGCCCCCAAAAATGCCCCCAGTTGCCCCGGCTGTCAATGGTTTTTCCCGGATATCCTCGGACAACAAAAAACCCGCTTTCCCTTGCGGGGAGCGGGTTTTCGTATCTTGCCGGACAGTGCCGGATATTCAATTGGTGGCGATGCAGGGACTTGAACCCCGGGCGCTACGGATATGAGCCGTATGCTCTAACCAGCTGAGCTACATCGCCATATGGTAAGAACAGCCCTATATGCTAAATTTCATCGGCCTTGTCAACACAAATCGCCGATAAATGCCGATGCTGGGAAGTGGATCATAAAAAAAGGAAGAAGGATATAAAACCCTTCTTCCTGGAAATTCAAGCTGCTTTTGGCGTTAAAACGCGGCGTTAGCGCTAGACGCAGCCGGTGGGCTTGGGCAGGCCGGCCATTTTGCAGGCTCCCTTACCGGGTCCGGAGGGGAACAGCTCGTAGATCCGCTTCAGCGGGTAGCCGGTGGTCTTGGAAAGGATACGAACCATCGGGGCGATGCCGTTCTTCTTGAAGTAGTCCTGCAGGATGTCGACAATTTTGCGATGCTCATCGGTCAACTCATCGATACCTTCGACGCCCTCCACGCAAGTCACCCACTCTTCGCTCCATTCTTCCATGCCCTTGGTCAGCTTGTCGTTGACG
>JAXHLI010000011.1:0-199385 GCA_034522365.1 Desulfurivibrio sp.
AGATAGGTATGCCGGCCGGCAGCCTGGATATCACTCTCTACCGTGATGACTGAGATGCCTGGCAGGCCCAGAACCGGGTGGTCAAGAAGACCACCCCTTGATTTTGCCATGCAGGATAAGGCGGTGGTGCTGATTGGTGGCGTGATTTACACCGGTCGTACCACCCGGGCGGCCCTTGATGCCATCATGGATATCCGGGCCGTCCACCGGCTGCCTGCCAGCTGGCCGCCCTGGTCGACCGGGGCAGGCCGCGGGTTGCCAATCCAGCCCGATTCCGTGGGGCTGGATGTCCAGGTCGGCGAGGAGTGAGCGTGTCCATGCCCTGCTGCCGGGAGCATGACGGAGCCGGGATGAAGTCAGTGCTGACTCGCTGACTATCATGGTGGCCGAAGAGGGAAGAGTACGGCCCAGGCGCTGGTCCAGCGGCGGGTTTGGGAGAAGGCGAAGAGCTACCGGCGCTATCACTTTAGCGACGGCCAGAATGCCGCCCTGCGGGCCTTTTTCGATCTGGCCCAGGAATATGACGTCATGGAGGACTTTTACCGGGTCTGCGTGGTGGTGCCCCTGGTCTTTTTGGAAATCCCCTGTCGGCTGTATCTCCTGGACGAAGAGCGTAACCATCTGCAATTGATCTGCGCCAGTGACCGCGGCCTGGTCGAGCCGCCGCAGCCGGCCGCCATGGAACTGGATTGCCATCCCCGTACCCCGGGGTGAGGCGCTGCTGGTGCCCATCCAGCGCAAGCCCACCCCCCGGGACGGCGGTAAATCACCCACCATGGCCGATGTGGTCATGGGGATGCTGGAGGTCTCCGGCGGAGCCGGGATGGACCGGGACCAGCGTTTCTTTCTGCGTAAATACGCCAACCGGGTCGGCTCCAGCCTTCCGGCAACCGGCGAGATGGCCCAGCCAGATGTCCGTCACCCTGCAATTTATCAACGACAACCTGGTGGCCGATATCGAGCACGCCGAGTGTGATCACTCCCAATATACTATCTCCGCCATCTGTTCAACGGATTGCAGAAAAGGCTGCGTGAACTGGAGGAGTGAGCCAGGAATTCAGCCGGATGCGGGCCGGCGGCGAGCAGGTGCGACGAGCGAGGCGCGGTCGAGGATCCAACGGCGGCTGGAAGAGCTTTACGATGATCTGGGTAGCCAACCACCGGGAGCTGTTACGAGCGTTGCGACGAGATTTCCGGCGCTTTCTCTGGAAAGCGCTTTTTCGGCGCGATGGCATTTCGGCAAGGGGCACCTGGTGCTGCGTACCGGGATGTGTTCCATCGAAAGGGAGATAGCATCTACCCGCAGTTGGAGCATTGCGGCCAGCGGCTTGCTCGGACGGTGGTATCCGCATCATCGCAGCCACGGCAGGATATGCGTGGGGAGGAAATCCCCCTGCGGGTGGATGTCGGGCTGCTCTCCCAGGTATATGCCAACCTCTTTTCCAATGCCGTTAAATATACTCAGGGGGTGAGCGATCCCAACGGCCAGGAAGTCAAGTTCGTGGCCTATGGTCGGGGGTATCTTGGACGGTTTGTGCGGGCTCGGCCGGGATGGCGATCGGGATTCAATGTCTTTACCCACCGGTCCTTATTTAAGCGACGGAGCCCAGGCCATTCACGGACGATGGCTTTCGGGGCGAGGCCGAGTCAGGAGCGGCCCGGTACCGGCCATGGCCTGGCCTTTGTCGAGCCGGTGAGTGGCCAGAGTCCGCCGGGGGAGTGGTGGGTTATGAACGAACGCCGCTTGGCAATAATTTCTACTTTATCCTGCCTTATTCCGACGAGCAGACCGCTTGACCATGGAACTGCTGGCACCGGCGGGCAGCCTGGAGGCCTTTGAAGCGGCGGTGACGGCGGGGGCCGGAGCGGTTTATATCGGCGCCCCCAAGGCCAACGCCCGGGCCCTGAGCCATGACTTCAGCCCGGCGGAGCTGGCCGCCCTGATCGACTACGCCCACGCCCGCCAGGTGAAGGTCTACGGGGCGATGAACAGCCTCCTTAAGGAAGAGGAACTGGCCGCCGCCGCCGCCACCGTCGAACTGCTGGCCGGGCTGGGCGTCGACGCCCTGATTATCCAGGATCTCGGGCTGCACGCCCTCTGCCGCCGTTATTTCCCCAGTACCCGCTGCACGCCAGCACCCTACTGGGCGCCCATAACAGCCTGGCGGGGTGGCCCAGTTTGCCGCCATGGGGTTTTCCCGGCTGGTGCTGGCCCGGGAAGTTGCCCTCCGGTGAGAGTCGAGACCAATCGCGGTGCCAAGCGCGCCGGAGTTGGAGGTCTTCGTCCATGGCGCCATGTGCTTCAGCTCCTCCCGGGCTCTGCTCTGTTCAGCAGTTACGGCGGTGGCAAAAGCAGTACCCGGGGTCGCTGCGTGCAGCCTTGCCCGGCGCCGTTACCGCTGGGGGGATGGCGGAAGGGGGGTATCTGTTCTCGATGAACGACCTGGAGGGCCTGGCTTATCTGCCCGCTTTGCAGGAGGCCGGGGTGGCGGCGGTCAAAATCGAGGGGCGCTTGAAAAATGCTGCCTACGTAAGTTTGGTGACCAGGGCCTACCGCCTGGTGCTGGATGCCCTGGCCGTTGCCGGCCCCCGGCGGGAGAGGGAGTTGGCCACCGCCATGGAGGAGGGACGGGAATTGTTGGGCCGGGCCCTGGGACGGCGGACCGCCACCGGTTTTCTCAGCCTGCCGCCCCGGGAGTTGGTAAGTCCGGCCAGTTCCGGTAATATCGGTGATTTTCTGGGTAGAATAGAGAGGTGCCGGGGGCGATGGGCGACTCTTAGCAGCAGTCGGTTGGTGGGCAAGGGCGACCCGGCTGCGCCTGCACCGGGAGGCCGGGTCGAGCGGTTGGCCTTTTCGGTCAAGGAGGTGCGCCCGGCGGCAGCCGGGAAACAGTCGGCGGCGCCGGCGGCCGGCATCGAAGCGGCGTGGCGTGGCGATATCCTGCTGCCGGCACCGGCCGCCGCCGGAGACAGCCTCTATCTGGTGGATACCGCCGCCAATCGCCGGGGTGAACGGCGGCAATTGGTGGTGAAGCAGCACCACCAACGCCGGGCCGGGGAGGTGAGCACCGGCAAGGTGGCGCGGCGGCTGGCGGCCGATGGCTGGCAGCCTCGCCCCGCCCGGCAGGAGAGCGCCGTTGCCGGGGGTAAGGCTGGCAAGCCGAAGCCCCCCTTGCCGCTCTGGCTCAAGGTCGACGATCCCGCTTTGCTCAAGCAACGCCTGCCGGCCCAGGTGGAACGGATAGTATTGCCATTGACCCCGGAAAGCCGCGAATGTATCTCGCTTGGCGAGATTCCCCGGCCCCTGCGGGGGCGCTTGATCTGGGCCCTGCCGCCGGTGATTCTGGAAGAAGAGCTGCCCTTTTACCGGCGGGAGATCGCCGCCCTGCGGCAGCGGGGCTTTCAGGCCTGGCAGTTGGGCCATTTAAGCCAGTTGCAATTTTTTATCGAACAGCCCGGCGAGACGACGACGGGAGCGGAGGCTGGCGCCGCTTATCGTTCGCCAAAAAGCAAAGGCCGGGGGGGCCGTGCCCGGCGGCCGCCGGAGTTGGAACTCTACGGTGATTACACCCTCAATATCTTAAACAGTCTGGCCCTGGACAACTGCCGGGCGGCCGGCTTGCGGCTGGCGCAGGCCGGTATCGACGGGGATCGCGCCAACCTGCGCCATTTGGGCCAGGCCCGTCCCGACCTTTGCGGATTGACCATTTACGGTCGGCCGCCGCTGTTTACCGCCCGCCTGGATACGGTCCATTTCCGCCAGGGGGTACCGCTGCTCTCGCCCCGACAGGAAGAATTCGAGCTGCGCCGGGAGGGCAACCGCACCCTGGTGCTGGCCGCCCAACCCTTTTCCCTGCTGCCCTACAGCGCCGAGTTGGCCGCCGCCGGCGTCGCTTTCGGGGTGGTCGATCTCTGCCGCCAGCGGCTGGCCAAACGGGATCTGCTGCCGCTGTTGCGGCAAGCCGGCAAAAAAGCTGCCCGCTCACCAACCTTAAGTAATTTTAACTACCTCCACGGCCTGGAATAACCGGCGGCAAAAATTGCCGCCGGTTATTGGCACACTACTTGCTAGCAACTCCCGGTGAGGAACCGGTTCGGCCAGCGTGCCCGCCGGCTGGCATAAATCAAAAGCCGCTGGAGGCTTGTCAATGTCACTGCACAACATGATCTTCAACGGGGTGAGCGGAATTAACAGTATGTCCGGCAATATGGCGGTGATGGGTGACAATATCGCCAATGTCAACACTACTTCCTATAAGTCCTCCCATACCACATTCCAGAATGTGTTGACCTCCTCTCTGGGGTTTTCCAACGAGGCTGGCAATGGTTCCCGGCTGGGGGCCATTACCAGGAATTTCCGGCCCGGTGAGCTGGAAACCACCACCCAGAGCACCGATATGGCTGTTTCCGGTAAGGGTTTTTTCATGTTGAATGACCCGCTGAATGAGGAAATGCTCTATACCCGGGATGGACAGTTCAAGCTGGAAAAAGCAGCGACCACTCCCGAAGGGTTTTATAATTTGGCCACCCCGGCGGGCCATATGGTGCAGGGCCAAAACCTGCTGGCCAACGAGGGAGCGGAGAATCTCGGTGATATTCTGGTTCAGGATGTTGCCGATCCCCAGGCTACCAGCAGTGTCAGCCTGGCTCTGAACCTGGAAAATAAGCCGGGCAGCGAAGAGGCTCAACCCCTGCATGCCTCTTGGAACGGCGCGGCCGATGAACCCCTGGCGGCGGATCGTTACGATTATCGCACCATCATGCAGGCCTTTGATGACCAGGGGCAGGAATTTGATTTGTCGGTCTATTTTGATCGGACAGCCCAGGATAACGAACGGGAATTTCTGGTAACCCATGATCCAACCCTGGACCGTCGCCTTAAAGATGATGGCGAGAGCCGCTACAACGATGGCCAGCAACCGGAAACCGGGGCCGGAGCCCTGCTTTATGGCAAACTGAATTTCAGTAATACCGGTGAGTTGTTGGATATTGGAGCCTGGGATGTGTCCCCCGATGGAACGCTGGAGCCCACCGAGGATAGCGAGAGCGGTCTGCCTTCTTTTAAGTTCAATCTCAGTGGCCAGGGCGATAATCTGAGCTCCACCATCGATTTTGGTACCACGGTGTCGACCAGGACCGTCCACGGCGGTGGTGGTGCCAAGGCTGATCGTTCCGGGGAGAGCAATGCCGACGCCCTGACCACTTGGGATCAGGTTTACGATCCGCAGGGACGGCAGGTTCAGGAAGGGGACCAGTACCTTCAGCGGGACCGATAGCGACGGCGAGGCGGCAACCCTGACTTATCAGGTCGATTTTGCAAAACGGGTGGAGGATCTGCTAAGTGAGTTGGAAGAAACCTTCAGCGGTACGGCTTCCAACGGTACGACTTCCAACTGTACGGCCCTTATCAAGGGTGGACAATTGGAGTTGCAGGCCCCGGAGCCGGGAACCAATCAGTTGGCGATAGAGGCGATCAACTACCTTGATGCCGAAGGCGCCGACCCGGAAACCAATCCTGATCTGGCCCAGATTTTCGGCTCCGAGGGGTCCTCCTTTACGGTGACGGAAAGCAGTGATAACGAGTTGCAACCACTGCGCACCACCAGCTACGCCACCGCTTCCGCCACCATTTCCCAGCAGCAAGACGGTTATGGCGATGGTTACTTGCAGGATATTTCGGTTAAGCCGGATGGCACGATAGTCGGCCGTTATTCCAACCAGCAAAGCGTTGAGCAGGCCCAGGTGAGGCTGGCCGATTTTGCTGATTATCGGGGCTTGGAGCCGACCAGTAACAACGCCTACAAAGCCACCGCGATGGCCGGCGAACCCACCATCGGGGAGGCCGGTGAGGGGGCTTTTGGCCAGGTGCTGGGCAATACCCTGGAGGGTTCCAATGTCGATCTGGGCCGGGAATTTACCGATATGATCATGACCCAGCGGAATTTCCAGGCCAATTCCAAGTCGATCACCACCGCCGATGAAATCTTTGATACCTTGATGCGGCTGAAATAATCAGCCCAGGCTGGCCAGTAGCTGCGCCAGTTGGTTGATGGAGCCGTTATGGTCGTAGATTTGCCGGCGCAGTCGGGCGCCGCCGGGGATATTTTTGAAGTAACGGCCCAGCTGGTTGCGGACCCGGGCCGGGTTGTCGGCGGGGCGCCAGTGGCGGATCAGCTCCAAATGACGGCGGGCGGCGGCCAGTCGTGGGGTCAGCGCTGGATGCTGCTCGGCGCTGGCAGAGAAAACCCAGGGCGCGCCCAGGGCCCCGCGGCCGATCATCACCCCGTCGCAACCGGTGGTGGCCATCATTGCCAGGGCCTGTTGATAGCTATGGATATCGCCGTTACCTAGTACCGGCACCGGCACCGCCTGTTTAACGGCGGCGATTACCTCCCAGTCGGCGGTGCCGGCAAAGCCGTCACTCCAGGTACGGGCGTGGATGGTCACCGCCGCCGCGCCGTGCTCGACCATCAAACGGGCAAAGTCCGGGGCGTTAAGCTGCCCATGGTGCCAGCCGGAGCGAATCTTGACGGTTACCGGTAAATCACCCGCCGCCGCCACCACCGCGCCGGTAATGGCGGCGGCCCGTTCCGGAGTCCGCATCAGGGCGGCCCCGGCCCCTTTCTTGACCACTTTCTTGACCGGGCAGCCCATATTGATATCCAGGCCGTCGATGGGTAACTGGCCTAAAATCGCCGCCGCCTCGCCCATCACCTCCGGTTCGGCCCCAAAGAGTTGCATGATCAGCGGCCGCTCCGCCGCAGTGGTGGCCAGCATCTCCAGGGTGGCGGGCTGCCGGCGCACCAGCCCGTGGCAGCTGAGCATCTCCGAATAACAGAGCCCGGCCCCGTACTCCCGGCAGAGCAGCCGGAAGGGCAGATCGGAGTAACCGGCCAGTGGCGCCGCCACCAGGGGTGGCAGGATGGACAAGGGGCCGATAGACAGTGGTTGCATGGCTCGTAACCGTTCAGCAGCATCGCATGTTTTGTTCGTCGTTGTCGTTGTCGTAATCGTAATCGAGAAGGCGAAACAATAGGCGACAACGACAACGACAACGACAACGATACGGCCCGTTAAATCAGTGGTCGTTGGCTTTGGTGAACGCTTACACCGCCGCCACTACCTTTTCCACCGTCAGGCCAAAGAGCTCGAACAACTGCTCGGCCGGGGCCGATTCGCCGAAATGGTCCAGGCCGATTACCTTGCCCCGGCGGCCGACATATTGATACCAGCCGGCGGTACTGCCTGCCTCGATGGCGATCCGGTGCTCCACGGCATCGGGCAGTACCTGTTGCCGGTACGCCTCGTCCTGGGCCGCGAAGACCTCCAGACAGGGCAGTGAAACCACCCGTATTTTATGACCCTGCTCGTTAAGCTGCCGGGCCGCCGCCATGGCCAGCTCCACCTCCGAACCGGTGGCCAGTAGAATGGTCTCCGGTTGCCCCTGGCAGTCCAGCAATATATAACCGCCGCGGGCGATATCACTGCTTTGCTGCGTGGTTCGGGGCTGGTGGGGCAGTCCCTGGCGGGAGAGCAGCAGGGCGGTGGGGCCGTCGCGTCGTTCTACCCCCGCCTTCCAGGCCACCGCCGTCTCCACCGCGTCGCAGGGGCGCCAGACATCGAGGTTGGGAATCAGCCGCAAGGAAGCAGCCTGTTCGATGGGCTGGTGGGTGGGGCCATCCTCGCCCAGGCCGATGGAGTCGTGGGTCAGCACGAAGATGGCCCGCTGTTTCATCAGCGCCGCCATCCGAATGGCGTTGCGGGCGTAGTCGGAAAAGATCAGAAAGGTGGCGGTGTAAGGGATAAAACCGCCGTGCAGGGCCAGGCCGTTACCGATGGCGACCATGGCGAATTCCCGGACCCCAAAGTGAATATAATTGCCGTCGGCCTGCTGTTTGATATCGTGGCTGCCGCTCCAGATGGTCAGGTTGGAGCCGGCCAGGTCGGCGGAACCGCCGATCAACTCCGGCAGCAGCGGCCCGTAGCCCTCCAGGGTCAGTTGCGAGGCCTTGCGGCTGGCCACCTTGGCCGCCTTCTCTTCGCTGGCGGCGATAAAGGCGGCCGCCTGTTCCGGCCACTCCGCCGGCAATTCGCCGGCCAGCCGGCGTTCCAGCTCGGCGGCCTCGGTGGGAAATTGCTGCCGGTAGGCGGTCAACCGCTCCCGCCAGGCGGTTTCGTCCTGCTCACCCCGCTGTCGGGCGTTCCAGCCGGCGGCGATCTCCTCCGGGATAACAAAGGGTGGATGCGGCCAGTCCATCTCTTTACGGGTCAGCGCGATTTCCTCGTCGCCCAACGGCGCTCCGTGGCAGATCTCCTTGCCTTGCTTGTTGGGGGCGCAGCAGCCGATGGTGGTTTTGCAGCAGATCAGGGTGGGGCGGTGGTCCGCGGCCCGGGCCTGCTCGAGGGCCTGTTTAATCGACGCCGGGTCGTGGCCGTCCACCGCTGGGATCACCCGCCAGCCGTAGGCCTCAAAGCGTTTGGGAATATCTTCGGTGAACCACCCCGCCACTTCGCCGTCGATGGAGATGCCGTTGTCGTCGTAGATGGCGATCAGCTTATCAAGCCCCAGCGTACCGGCCAGTGAGCAGGCCTCATGGGAGATCCCTTCCATCATGCAGCCGTCTCCCAAAAAGACGTAGGTGTGATGGTCGATGAGGTTATGACCGGGGCGGTTGAAGCGGGCGGCCAGAGTCCGTTCGGCAATAGCCATCCCCACCGCGTTGGCGATTCCCTGCCCCAGAGGCCCGGAGGTGGTTTCCACCCCGGGGGTGTAGCCATGTTCGGGATGGCCCGGGGTGGGGGAATGGAGTTGGCGGAAGTTTTTGAGATCATTGAGGGTCAACTCGTACCCGCTTAGGTGGAGTAGCGAATAGAGCAGCATCGAGCCATGACCGTTGGACAGGACAAAACGGTCGCGGTCCGGCCAGCCTGGATTGGCGGGATTATGCTTTAAAAAATCGTTCCACAGTACTTCGGCGATATCGGCCATGCCCAGCGGCGCGCCGGGGTGTCCGGAGTTGGCTTGCTGGACGGCGTCCATGCTCAGGGCACGGATGGCGTTGGCGAGATCTTTACGGGTCGGGGCCATGTTTTCCTCCTCAAAATTACCAAAGATTGTGATTATAATTCATATTAAATAATGACTGTCGGGGTTGCTGCACGCTTACTGTCGTTCCAGGTTGGCCAGGCTACGCACAACGCGCAGATAGACCTGTTCCCCCAGGCTGTCCACCAGCAGATTGAGGGCCTGGCGCTGGTTGGCGTCGGTCTGACTGACGCTGGCCTCCAGGTTGTAGGTCTCTTCCAGCCGCAGGTTGTTGTCCTGCCAGATTATTCGGCCACTCTCCCGCTGGCGCAGGCTTACCGCGGCGGTCATTACGGCGTTGAGGGACTGGGCGGTGGTGCTCCGGTCATAGGAGAAACCGGGATAGCGCACCGCTTTGATCCGGCCTTCCAACAGGTATTGCGCCTCTTTTGCGGCGGCCACCAGCTTGATGGGACCGGCCTGCAGCAACCAATCGCTGACCGCGCCGTGGGCCTGTACCTCCAGATTGGTTTCGCTGGTGGCGTTGCTCCACATCGGGGCGTAGATGCGGGTCGGCGGCAGATCACGGGTATCGGGCAGCACGTTGGGGTTTTGGTAGCCGCAGGCGGCGAGGGCCGTTAAACCGAGCAGCAGCAGCAGCACCCCTGCCAGCATCGAAAAGCTGGTTTTAGGCGATGTATTGGTCGTCATCATAATTGTCCTCTGGCTTTCTAACCGTGCCGAACCGGGGGCTGTGGCCGCTGTCCAGTGGCCGGCAATGGCCGGCCGCTTAGATCACGATATTGACCAGCTTGTCCGGCACCACGATCACCTTGCGCACCGGGGCCTCGCCGATAAAGGTTTGTACCTTGTCGTCGGCCAGGGCCAGCTTTTGCAATTCGGCTTCGGGAGTCCCCGGCGCCACTTGCAGCTTGCCCCGCACCTTGCCCTTGACCTGCACCACCACGGTGATCTCCTCCTCCCGGGCGGCGGCGGCATCGTATGGCGGCCAGCAAATGGCGTCCAGGGGCTGGGAGTGGCCGCTCTCCTCCCAGAGTTCGGCGCAGAGATGGGGCACCATGGGGAAAAGCAGGGTCAGGATGGTCTCCACCGCCCGCCGGATCAGCGGTGGTTGCGGCATGGTTGGGCTGTCGGGGCCGATGGTGGCAAAAATGGTGTTGGTCAATTCCATCACCGCGCTGATGGCGGTATTGAAGCGAAAATCACCCTCCAGATCAGCGCTTACCTTGCGGATGCTCTGATGAATCTTACGATGCAGCAGGCGGTCGGCTTGGTTGAATTCCGGTGGCAACTCGGCGGCGGCCTGGCGCAACAGCTCCCGCCGCTCCCCGACCAGCCGGCGAATCCGGCTTAGAAAACGAAAGGCCCCCTCCACCCCCTGGTCGTTCCACTCCAGGTCGCGCTCCGGCGGCGCCGCAAAGAGGCTGAAGAGCCGCACGGTGTCGGCCCCGTAATGAGCCACCAGTTCACTGGGGTCGACCACGTTGCCCTTGGACTTGCTCATCTTGGCGCCATCCTTGATCACCATCCCCTGGGTCAGCAGGTTGGTGAAGGGCTCGTCTATATGCAGATACCCGAGATCCCGCAGCACCTTGGTGAAAAACCGGGAGTAGAGCAAATGCAGGATGGCGTGCTCGACGCCGCCGATATATTGATCCACCGGCAGCCAGTAGTCGGCCTCGTCACCATTAAGGGGCTCATCGTGCAGCTTCGGACAGGTGTAGCGGGCAAAATACCAGGAGGACTCCATAAAGGTGTCGAAGGTGTCGGTCTCCCGGCGGGCCGGGGCGCCGCAGGCCGGACAGGCGGTGTTAATAAAACTCTCTTGGCCGGCCAGCGGCGATTTGCCGGATTGATCAATGCTTACCTCGGTGGGCAGCACCACCGGCAAATCGGCCTGCGGCACCGGTTGGATGCCGCAGGCCGGGCAGTGAATCATGGGGATCGGGTTGCCCCAGTAGCGCTGACGGGAAACCCCCCAGTCCCGCAACCGGTAGCTGACCCGGGCGCACCCCACTCCCTGCTCCTCGGCGGCCCGGGTGATCGCTTCCTTGGCCGCTTCCCAGTCCAGGCCGGAGAATTCCCCGGAATCAACCAGGGTTCCCGGGCCCTCGTGGGCCACCGTCATGGCGGCGCCTTCCAACTGCTCGCCGTTCGGTTGCACCACCGGCATAATCGGTAGCTGATAGCGGCGGGCGAACTCGAAATCGCGCTGGTCGTGGGCCGGTACCGCCATCACCGCCCCGGAGCCGTACTCCATCAGCACGAAATTGGCGGCGTAAATCGGCAGCTGTGTGCCGGTAAAGGGATTGATGGCGTAGCCGCCGGTGAAGACCCCTTCCTTTTCCGGCTCCTCGCCTGGTTCCAGCTGGCGGCGGGTGGCGGCGGTGCGCTGCACAAATTCGGCCACCGCCGTTTGCTGCTCGGTGCCCCGGCTCAATTCGGTCACCAGCGGGTGTTCCGGGGCCAGGGACATAAAGGTGGCCCCGTAAATGGTATCCGGCCGGGTGGTGAAGACGGTCAGTTTTTCGTCGCGCTCGGCCACCGGGAACTCGAACTCGGCCCCCACGCTTTTGCCGATCCAGTTGCGCTGCATGGTCAGCACCTTCTCGGGCCAGCCGGGCAGCTTGTCGCAACCGGCCAGCAACTCCTCGGCGTAGGCGGTGATCTTGAGAAACCAGCCCTCCATGCGGCGGTAGATTACTTCCCGGTCGCAGCGCCAGCAGGCGCCGTCGATGACCTGCTCGTTGGCCAGCACCGTCTGGCAGGATTCACACCAGTTGACGGTGGTCTCCTTGCGGTAGGCCAGTCCCTTCTCATACATCTTGAGAAAAAAGAGCTGCTCCCAGCGGTAATAATCGACATCGCAGGTGGCCAACTCCCGGTCCCAATCGTAACTGAGCCCCAGCTTTTGCAACTGGCGGCGCATATAGGCGATATTTTCGTAGGTCCATTGGGCCGGATGGGTGCGGTTGTTGATGGCGGCGTTTTCCGCCGGCAGCCCGAAGGCGTCCCAGCCCATGGGGTGCAGCACGTTATCCCCTTTCATCCGCCGGTAGCGGGCCACTACGTCACCGATGGTGTAGTTGCGGACATGGCCCATATGGATCTTGCCGGAGGGGTAGGGAAACATCTCCAGCACGTAATATTTGGCCCGGCCCGGCTCGGCCGCCACTTTCCAGGTCTTATCGGCCAGCCAACGGGCCTGCCACTTCTCCTCGATGGCCGCGAAATCGTATTTTATCTGCTGCTCGCTCATAATCGCTAATTATCCGGCAAAAACGCGTTAATCAATAAAGCGGTAAAAGCAAGCCGCGGCTGGCAGCTTGCGCCAAGTCCTGCCCTTTTACCTGACCGGGAGCAAAAAAACAACCGTCGCGGGAGAGAATTGGTGAACGCTTACCCGGTGGGTAATGGCGTTCCGGTTGACGATGGTTGGGCACGGTATGAAGAGCCGTTTGTTGCGGCGTAGCGGGGGATAGGGACTGGGGCCTGTTTTTTTGCGAGGTGATTCAGACGGCTGGGGTTGTGCATGCTTTTTTGCTGGTCACTGGCAAAAAAATGAGGGTATCTGGCGAAATCAGGCCGCTTTTGGTAGGGGTTTTTCGTTGACACACCGGTTGGCAGCCGTTAGTAATGTAGGTTGCCCCTTTGAGGGGCAAGTTGCACGGGGTTGTTTTTAGCACCCTGTTTTTTGCCAGGGTAGGCAAAAGCGATTTCCTGTCACTCTCCGAAGTGGTCTTTTCTTCCGGGAACCTTGTTGCAAAGGTGGTATCACTATGCGCTCATGCCAACTCCTGGCGGCGGCGGTGGGCTTCGCCCTCCTCCTGATTGCCTGCGACCGCGGTCCCGATAATCCCGCCCAGGCGGAGTCCCGCTCCCTCGCGGAGATCCGGGAATCGGGTAAACTCGTGGTCCTCACTCGCAATGCCCCCACCACCTGGTATATCGGGCGCGACGGCGAACCCACCGGTCCGGAACACGACCTGGTCACCGCCTTTGCGGAACATCTGGGTGTCGAACCGGTATTCGAGATCCGGCCCAGCCTCACGGCCATACTGGAGGGTCTGGAGGCTGGCGAGGGCGACCTGGCCGCCGCCGGTCTCACCACCACCGAGACGCGTCGCGGGCGCTTCCGGTTCGGGCCCGGCTATCAGCAGGTGACCCAGCAGGTCGTCTGCCGCCGGGACAGCGTCCAGCCGGAAGCCGTGGCCGATCTTGTGGGGCTGAGGCTTCGCGTGGCCGCCGACAGCAGCTATGTCGAACGCCTGGAGGCCCTGCGTGCCGATGGCCACCCCGGGCTGGAGTGGGAAGCCACCGCCGAACACGACACCGAGGTGCTGCTGCGTCAGGTCTGGCAACGGACCATCGACTGCACAGTGGCCGATTCCACCATCGTCGACATCAACCGGCGCTACTATCCCGAGTTGAGCGCCCCCTTCAACCTCTCCCGCGAACAATCCCTGGCCTGGGCCTTGCCCGACACCAGTGCCAGGCTCCAGAACGCTGTGGCGGACTGGCTGGAGGGTTTCCGCGCCAATGGGCACCTGGCCAATGTCCAGGAGGAGTACTTCGGCTTCTTCCAGATCTTCGACTATGTCGATACCCGAATCTACATCCGCCGCATCGACCAGCGTTTCCCCCGCTACCGGGAGTATTTTCGGCAGGCTGCGGACGAGTACGATCTCCCGTTCACCCTCATCGCCGCCCAGGGCTACCAGGAGTCCCACTGGCGCGCCAATGCCCGCAGTCCCACCGGCGTTCGCGGGATCATGATGCTGACCCTGCCCACGGCAAAGGCGGTAGGCGTCAACAACCGGCTGGATGCGCGCCAGAGCATCTTCGGCGGGGCCCGGTATCTGGCTCGGCTCAAGGAGCGGTTCAGCGATGAGGTCACCGAGCCGGACCGGACCCTGCTGGCCCTGGCCGCCTACAACATTGGCCGGGGCCACCTCCACGACGCCCAGCGCCTGGCCCGGCGCCAGGGGGTCAGCCCCCATCACTGGAGCAGCATGAAGAATGTCCTTCCCCTGCTGGCCCGGGAGGAATACTACCGGGATCTCAAGTACGGCTACGCCCGCGGCACCGAACCGGTCCGCTACGTCCGCCGGATCCGGGAATACCGCCATGTACTGGAAAAGGAGCTGGAGGAATAGGCGCGGTTAGAGCACCAGCACCGTTTTAGACAAGGCGGCTGGAGTGGACAAACAGGTGACCGGATTAAACTTGAGTCTGGCGGATATCAGCCTGGACAAACCAGTTCAGATCGACCTGTTCGCATTTGCTCAAAAAAGTGTTCCAGTAGACAAGGTCTTGTTCCGGTTGGTATGGGAGCGTTGAATGCCGACAGCAGGTAGCTTGAGAATCGAAGGCAGGAGCGTCGTGCTACAGGATGACTGGGTATTGTCCTGTTTCAATGACCTCAGGAAACAGGTCCTTGCGGCGCGACCCGGTGCCGATCTGCCCGTGGATCATATTGAGTGGTCAGGGCTGAAGCATCTTGATAGCGCCGGAGCCATGCTGGTTGCCGAACTCATTGGCAGTGAGCGGCTGGCGCAACTGGCGGAGACAGATACCACCCTGGCGCCGGAGCGGAAGGGCCTACTGCTTGCCGTGGCGAGGGCAACGTCGGGGCTGGAGGCGACAGTGCCGACTTGGCGTCCGGGTATCCGGCAGTCCCTCGCTTCAGTGGGTCGTACTATTAGCGGGTTTGCCAGAGACCAGCAACTGCTGGCCGGTTTTATCGGCCTGACGCTGACCACTCTGGCCTCCATTGCTCTTATACCCGGGCGCTGGCGGTTTACCGCCCTGGTGGCCCATATGCAGAGTACCGGGCTTAACGCGCTGCCCATCGTCGCCTTGCTGACGTTTCTTGTGGGGGCGGTCGTGGCGTTTCTGGGCGCCACCGTGCTGGCTAATTTCGGGGCCACCATTTACACCGTGCACCTGGTCAGCTATGCCTTTCTGCGAGAATTCGGGGTGGTTCTTGCGGCCATCCTGCTCGCCGGTCGCACCGCCAGCGCCTACACGGCCCAGCTTGGCTCCATGAAAGCCAACCAGGAAATCGACGCGCTGCGGGCGTCCGGGCTGGACCCCATGGAAATGTTGGTGATTCCGCGGGTGCTGGCAATGGTGATCAGCCTGCCGTTTCTGACGTTTGTCGGGATGATCAGCGGCATCCTGGGTGGCGCCCTGGTGTGCCTGTACAGCCTGGATATCCCGGCCGCTCAGTTCCTGTCGATTATCGAACGGGATATTCCCATCAACCATTTCCTGGTCGGACTGGGCAAGGCCCCGGTATTCGCCTTTGTGATTGCGGTGATTGGCTGCCTGGAGGGCCTGAAGGTCACCGGCAGCGCGGAATCCGTCGGGCAGCACACCACGTCCAGTGTGGTCCAGTCGATTTTCATGGTTATATTGCTGGATGCCATTGCGGCATTGTTTTTCATGGAGATGGGGTGGTGATGGAGCCGCTGATTCGGGTTCGCGGGCTGGAAAACCGATTCGGTGAGCACCGGGTTCATGAGAATCTTGACCTGGATCTTTACCCGGGTGAAATTCTCGCTGTTGTCGGCGGCTCCGGCACCGGCAAGTCGGTACTGCTGCGAAGTATTGTCGGACTCCACCAGCCCAGTGGTGGCACCATCAGGGTATTCGGTGGCGACCTGATGAGCATGTCTTCCAGGGAGCGATCCCATACCGAGCGTCGGTTGGGTGTGCTGTTTCAGGGCGGCGCCCTGTACACTTCCCTTACACTCCAGGAGAACATCGCGCTCTCGTTGATCGAGCACGCCCGCCTCAGCCGCAAAGATGCGGAGCACTTGGCACGAATGAAGCTGGCACTGGCAGGGTTGCCGCCGGAAGCGGCCCTGAGCTATCCGGCGGAACTGTCCGGTGGCATGGTCAAACGGGCTGCTCTGGCCCGGGCCCTTGCCCTGGACCCGGAGGTATTGTTCCTGGATGAGCCCACGGCCGGACTTGACCCTATTGGTGCTGCGGCCTTTGACGCATTGCTGAAGACTCTTCGCGATGCACTGGGGTTCAGCGTGTTCATGGTCACCCACGACCTGGACACCCTTTACGCCACTTGCGACCGGGTCGCCGTACTGGCCCGTGGTCAGGTTCTGGTGGCCGATTCACTGGATGTGGTAGAACAGAATCCGGATCCATGGATTCAGGATTATTTTCAAGGCCCCCGTGGCCGGGCTGTGGCCGGAGTTCACGGCCAGCATGCAAAGGAGGACCACTGACGTGGAACCCAGAGCTCACCATGTGCTGATCGGCATTTTCACCGTAGTTACCATCGCCGCCATCCTGCTGTTTGCGCTCTGGCTCGGCGATGCGGAGAGCAGTCGGAACTACGATCACTACGAAATTGGCTTTCGTAATGGCGTCAGTGGGCTGTCCGAGGGAAGCCCGGTGCAGTACAGCGGTATCGAGGTGGGTAATGTCGTCACCCTCAGCCTGGATCCGCAGGACCCCCGCCAGGTAAAAGCCCTGGTGAGGATATACAGCGATGTCCCGCTGCGCGAGGACACCAAGGCAACGTTGAGCCTGGCGAATATCACCGGCGCCATGACCATCCAGCTCTGCGGTGGCACGCCGGACAGTGCGATACTCAAAGGCGATCGCAACAACCCTCCATACATTCAGGCGGAGCCCTCCCAGTTCACTAACCTGCTCAGCAGCAGCGAAACCCTTATGATCAAGGCCGACGATTTCCTCACCAACGCTAATCGTTTCCTGTCCGAGGAAAACGCCGAAAACCTCACGGTTACCCTGGAAAACTTCAGGCTGACCACCGAGGCGCTGTTAGACGAAAGAGACAACATCAACCGCGCCCTGGTGGGCGTATATGATGCGGCCGAGAAAGCCAGAGACACCTTCGACCGCTACCACGAACTGGGCAACTACCTGGGTGGGCTGCTGGAGGATCATGGGCACCCGACCCTCGTCCAGACCCGCGAAGCCGCGGAAGCGCTCAACCGTGCCTCCTCCAGGATCGATGCGCTGGTGGCGAACAACGAGGGCTCGGTCAGTCAGGGCCTTGACAGCCTGGGGGAACTGGCCCCCGTCATGCAGGAGCTCCAGGCCACCCTGCGTAACCTGAGCCTGCTGACCAGGCGGCTGGAGGAAGATCCCGCCCGGGCCCTGCTTGGCCGGGACGCCATCCAGGAGGTGTCGCCATGATTCGCAGCAGCGCAAGCCGGGGACTGCGTATCGTCGCAATCGCTTTTCTGGCAATAACGGTAACGGGCTGCAGTATTGCTCTGTTCCCGGACAACCAGGCCCTGCGCATCTTTACCCTGCCCTTTGGGTACGAGCCCGCGACAAAAGCCAGCCAGCGTTCCGAAACACTGCCGATGTTAAAGGTGGTACGCCCCCAGGCCAGCGGCGTTCTTGCCGGCAAACGACTTCTCATCGAGTCCCGGCCCAGCGAGCTCGCCGCCTATAGCACCATGCGCTGGGTGGCCGATGCCCCGGTGTTGTTGCGCGACCATCTGGTTCGGGCACTGAGGAGAACACCGGGGATGTCCAGCGTGGTGACGGACGCCAGCGGCGCCGCCAGCGAGGTCATCCTGACGTCGAACCTGCTGGCCTTCCAGGAAATACGAACACAGCAGACTCCCGGTGTCCGGATCTATTTGCAGGCCCAGTTGGTGGAAAAGGGTAGTCGGAGAATTCTGGCTACCCGGGATTTCGATATCCGGGTGCCGGTTGTCGAAAACCAGGTCCGGACAGTCGTGGCAGCCATGGGTAAGGCATCCGATCAACTGGCCACCGAAATGGCCGACTGGATAGGGTTCGCGCTCGCAGATTACTGAGTGGGGTTATTTTCCGGGAACAGATCCTCCCATTTGGGTAGGGATTTTTCGTTGACACACCGGTTGGCAGCCGTTATTGGTATAAAGTACCCCTTTTGAGGGGCAAGTTGCACGGGGTTGTTTTTAGCACTCCGTTTTGAGTCAGGGTAGGCAGAAGCGATTTCCTGTCACTCGCCAACACAATCAAGCCAATACAAAGAAAAGGGGAAATGCCATGGACGTAGGAGCAATTTTTTCATCCTTTCAGGAAGTCATTGGTATGGAGCTACCCCGTATTCTGGCCGCTGTTGCCGTTCTCATTGTCGGCTGGATACTGGCCATTGTCATTCGTGCCGTCGCGCGCAAGACACTCGGTGCTCTCAAGCTGAATCAGCGCATAACCAAGGAAGACCAGAGCAAGCCCGAGGTTGATCTGGAGTTGGGTATATCCACCGGTCTGTTTTGGCTGGTCATTCTCGTGACAGTGATCGCGATTCTGGACGTTCTCAGGATGCAGCTGGTATCGACGCCGCTGAATGCCCTGGCGACCCAGATCTTCGACTACATGCCGAAACTCCTCGGCGGCACGTTATTGATTCTCGCTGCCTGGCTGGTGGCCTCGGGTATCCGTTTTCTCGTACAGAAAACGCTGACCTCCACCAGCATCGATGACAAGTTATCGAGTGAAGCCGGCATCAGTTCGGTCAGTGAGAAGCTGGCCAATGCGCTTTACTGGTTTGTCATACTGCTGTTTCTGCCGGCGATCCTGAATGCCTTCCAGCTTGAAGGCTTGTTAAGCCCGGTACAGCGCATGCTGGATAAGGTGCTGGCGTTCATTCCAAACATTTTCGCCGGTGCCGTGCTCGGTATAGTCGGCTGGTATGTCGCCAAGGTGCTGCGTGATCTGGTCACCAACCTACTGATGGCTACCGGTGCCGACAGACTTGGCCAGAAGGCCGGTTTGCATGAGGACTTCAGTGTCTCGCGGCTGGCCGGTATCCTGGTCTTCATCTTCATCTTCATCCCGGCATTGATTGCCGCGCTGAATGCCCTGGAGATAGGGGCCATCTCCGAACCGGCAACCGAGATGCTGGGCGTTATTCTAAATGCCATTCCGAACCTGTTCGCGGCCGTGATCATCATCTTTGTGACATATTATGTCGCCAAGCTGGTTGCAGGGCTGGTGGTCAATCTGCTGGATAGTATGCAGTTCAATACCCTGCCGGAAAAAATCGGCCTGTCGGGTGTTTTTGACAGCAGCCTGACACCGGCGACCCTGGTCGGCAGGATCATCGTGTTCTTCGCCATGCTGTTTGCAACGGTAGAGGCCGCTAACAGTCTCGGTTTCAATCAGGTCAGCGAAATCGTCTCGATGTTCATCGAGTTTGGTGGTCAGATCGTTATCGGTGCCGTCATCCTGGTGGTCGGTTTCTGGCTGGCCAACCTCATCCACCAGGGCATCATGCGTGTCAGTGGTGAGGATTCCAGGGCACTGGCCGGGCTGGCCCGGGTGGCTATTCTGGCGCTGGTGATAGCCATGGGCCTACGTTCGATGGGTATTGCCAACGACATTGTCAACCTGGCCTTCGGTCTGACGCTTGGTGCTGTCGCTATCGCCGTGGCCCTGTCGTTCGGTCTCGGCGGTCGCGAAGCGGCCGGCAAGCAGATGGAATACTGGCTCAGCAAACTGCGGAAAGAATAGCTGCAGAGTCAGCTATTCAAGCAATAAAAAAGCCGGCTTCGTGCCGGCTTTTTTATGCCTTTTCAATGGTCGGGGCCGTAATCCTGGCGGGCCAGGTTCTCGAAGGTGGTGAAGTGGTCCAGAAAGGCCAGTTCGACGGTGCCGGTGGGGCCGTTGCGCTGCTTGCCGACGATCAGTTCGGCCAGCCCCTTTTTGGGGTTGTCCTCGGCCTTGTTGTAGACTTCGTCGCGGTAAATAAAACAGATCACGTCGGCGTCCTGCTCGATGGCGCCGGATTCCCGCAAATCCGAAAGTTGCGGTCTCTTGTTGGGTCGGGCCTCCAGGCTGCGGTTGAGCTGGGAAAGGGCCATCACCGGCACATGCAATTCCTTGGCCATGGCCTTGAGTGAACGGGAGATCTCGCTGATCTCCTGCTCCCGGGACTGGACGTTGCTGCGGCCCCGCATCAGCTGAAGGTAGTCCACCACCACCAGACCGATATTGTGCTCGGTCTTGAGCCGCCGGGCCTTGGCCCGCATCTCCAGGACGCTGATCGACGGGGTGTCGTCGATATAGACTGGGGCGTCCAGCAGCATGTTATAGGCCCGGGTCAGTTTGGGCCAGTCCTGCTCCTTTAAAAAGCCGGTACGCAACCGCTGGGCGTCCACCCGGCTCACCGAACAGAGCATCCGAAGCCCCAATTGCTCCTTGGACATCTCCAGGCTGAATACTCCGACCGCCGTTTTGTGCATCAGGGCGATATGCTGGACCATGTTCATGGCCAGGGCGGTCTTGCCCATGGAGGGCCGGGCCGCGACAATGATCAAATCGGAGGGTTGCAGGCCGGCGGTCAGCCGGTCAAAATCATGGAAATCGGTGGGGACCCCGGTGATATGCTCTTTACGTTCGTAGAGTTTTTCTATGTACTTGAAAGAGTTGCTGATCACCGTCTTCATCGGCCAGTAGGATTGGCCGCTTTTGTCCCGGGAAATTTCAAAGACGGTCTGTTCGACTTCATCAAGCAGGGCGTCGATATCGTCCTGCTCTTCGTAACAGCGGCCGGCGATTTCGGTGCTGGTCTGGATCAGCCGGCGCAGAATCGCCTTGTCACGGACCAGCCGGGCGTAATGGCCGATATTGGTGGCCACCGGCACCAGGTCGGTGAGCGAGGCGAGGTAGGCCGGGCCGCCGACGGTGTCGATTTTGCGGCTGTCCTGTAGATGGCTGTTGATGGTGATCAGGTCCAGGGGTTCGCTCTTGTCAAAAAGAACCAGCATGGCCTGGAAAATCAGGCGGTGGGGTTCGCGGTAGAAATCGTCGGGGCTGACGATTTCCACCGCGGTGCCCATGGCGCCGGGCTGTAGCAGAATGGATCCCAGCACGCACTGCTCCGCCTCGATATTCTGGGGCGGCAGGCGATGAATGGAGGAGCCGGCAGAGCCGGATGAGGTTTCCATGGGATCGTTGGACTGATCAGGCCGTTTCCTGCGATGTCGTCGCCGTTTCCGTGTTTTCCGGGGTGGCAGTGGCCGCCGCTTTGGAGGCTGCCGGGGCCTGGCCGCCAATCGGGACGACGTCGACCTTGATTTCGGCGGTCACCTGGTAGCCGGCTTTGTAGGGGATTACATAGCTGCCCAGGGCCTTGAGCGGTTCAGGCAGCAGCAGCTTCTTTTTGTCCAGCTTGATTCCCTGCTCCTCCAGGGCGGCGACGATATCGCTGTTGGTCACCGAGCCGTAGAGCTTGCCATCATTGCCGGTGCGCTGGTTGATGGTGACCCGGGCGGCGTTGAGTGTGGCGGCCAACTGCTCGGCGGCCTGGCGCTGCTCGGCGCGGCGGGCGTTGATGGCCGCCTGCTGCCTGGCCAGTACCGCCAGGTTGCCTTTGTTGGCCAACATTGCCTTGCCTTGGGGCAGCAGGTAGTTACGGCCGTAGCCGGCCCGGACCTTGACGACATCGCCCATCTCACCCAGGGTATCGACGGTTTCTTTCAGAATCAGTTCCATGTTAGCTTCTCCGTTCCGTATGGTTATTGTCCGACGGCAAAGCGCCGGCGTAAATTCAGGCGTACCTCGGCCAGCCCCAGCAGGGCCAGCAACAACAGCCCGTAGCCCTGGAGCAGCACCAGGGCGTAGCAGATACCCCGCAGCAGCGGCGGCACTTGCCAGTAAATCAACAGGTGGCTGACCACTCCCAGCCCCTGCATGAAATAGAGCATGGCCAGCACCAGGGCGGTGTTAAGGCCGATGGTGGTCGCCGGTTCAATCTTGAGCAGCGACAACAGCAGGGCCCCGGCGGCCAGGGCCACGAAATGGTCGGGCAGGCGCCAGTGACGCAACTCCGACCAGGGACTCAAGCCTTTGGGCCGCAGTAGCCAGTGGTTGGCCAGCAGGTTGAGCCAGACCAGTCCCAGCAGGGAAATGGTAAAAAGCGCCGGCCAAGCCCGGTCGATAAAATTTCGTAATTCGGCCAGAGTCGCCGCCACCTGCTGCTCCGCCGGGCCGTCGCCTGGCTGCTGCCCCAGGGCGGCGGTCATCCCCTGGTCCAGGTTGTCGCGTACCAAGGCCAGTGGGGTCGGCCCACCGCTGATCCCGGCGTAGGCCGCGAGCAGTAACCAGAAAACCCCCAGGTAGGCAAAGGCCTTGAGGCCCAGCCAGCTGGCCGAATCCCGGCGCTCAATGCCGGCGGCCAGGATGTATCCCAGCGGCACCATGGCCAGACCGAAAAAAAAGAGCGCCACCGTCTGGGTGAAAAGGGCCACTACCGCTGCGGCCAGCAGGGCCTGCAGAACCAGGCTGTTGGCCGCCCGACCCCAGGTTACCAGCTGGTAGCTGACACTGACCGGGACCAGGGTATGCAGCCAGACCAACTGCGGCCCCAGCAGGGGCAGCAATAAGGGGCCGGCGAGCAGCAGCAGGGCTTTGATCCTGGCCGGCGACCAGGCCGGGCTGGCTGGTTGGGGGGGCAATTTTGCGCCCGCGTTTACAGGTTCGGGTTGCCGGAATAGGGCAGCAGGGCGATTTGGCGGGACCGCTTGATGGCCTCGCACAGTTGGCGCTGGTGCCGGGCGCAGTTGCCGTAAATCCGCCGGGGGATGATTTTGCCCCGTTCGGTTAAAAAGCCGCGCAGGTTTTTGATATCCTTATAATCGATAACCAGGCTCTTGTCGGCACAGAAGCGGCAGACCTTGCGGCGGCCGAAAAATTTCTTACGCTGCATTATTTGATCCTCTCAGCAAGGGTTTTAGGGTTTTTAGGCCGCGACGGTCTCGGTGGCGGCGGTATCTTCCCGGCTCTCTTCAGCCTGCTCGCCGTCGCCGGCGGTGTCCGGCGTAAAGAGGTCCAGGTCGTCATCGAGCCGGACGGTGAGGAATTTAAGGATGCGGTCGTCGATCCGCAGCAGTCTTTCCATCTCCTTGATCCCGGCGGGGCTGCAAGTGTAGCGCAGCAGCAGATAAAACCCCTGGCTTTCCCTGTTGATCAAATAGGCGAGTTTTTTGAGGCCCCAGCGGTTGACGCTGGCGACTTCGCCCTGATGCTCACTGATCACCGCCGTGTACTTGTCGATGATGGCGGTGAGTTCGGCCTCGGCGGCGGTGCCGGGGCGGACAATGATGACACTCTCATATTTGCGCACGATATCCTCCTTATGGGCATGCGGCCCGCCGGCTACCGGCCGGGGGCAAAGAGGTTGATGACAGAAGGTCCGGCCAGGCCGTTCCTTCCACGAAAAAAAGGGCTTTTACCATGATCGTCGCAGGGCGTCAAGAACTCTTCTCGGCGGCCTTGATCGCCTGCCACTGACGTCGCAGTTCCTCTTCCGACTCCACTTGGGTGTCGCCGAAGACGTGTGGGTGGCGGCGGACCATTTTATCGCAGATGCCGGCGATCACCTGGTCGAGGGTGAAGGCGCCCTGTTCGCTGTAGAGCTGGCTTAGGAAAATGATCTGAAAAAGCAGATCGCCCAGCTCTTCGCGGATCTGGTCGGGATTGTCGCCTTCCAGGGCCTCCATTACCTCGTGGGCTTCTTCCAGCAGGTAGCCCTTGAAGCTGGCCGGGGTTTGCTTGCGATCCCAGGGGCAGCCGTCCGGACCCCGCAGGCGCGCGACAATGTTGGTCAGTTGCGTGAAGGTGATACTCGAGTCGTGTACGTTCATCACCGCAAATTAACCTGACTGCGGCGGCAATGCAAGTTGTGGCCAAAACAAAACGTTATTGTCTTGGGGGAGGCTGGTCAGGGGTGTTTTTGGTCCCGCCGTCGCGCGGGATGCGTCACTTGTTCGCGCCCAACGCGAATTAAGGGTCGGCGGCTGCTTGCTGGTGGAGTCGTTTTTTTGCGGTTTACGCGAAAAAAAGTATTAGATACAGTTAGTTGAAAAAATATCAGCTTTGTCGTGGCAGTTGGTATACAGATTGCTTGTATATGGTAGGCAAAGAGTGATTCCTGAACGGTGGATCGCTGTTCATCGGCCTGCCGGCCCGGTCGACAGGCCCGGATTTGGTCAGGTGCCCGGAGGGTGAGCGGCGAGTGTTCCGCGGTCAGGATGACAACAGTTAAAAATTGTCCATCAAGGAGATACCAATGGCCAAGAAATCGAAGCTTGAAAAACACAAGGATGTCGCCCGGATCGATCAGGAGAGCAAACGTACCCACGGTTGGTACGTGCGGGTACGGTTCCAGGGCAAGACCCACGCCAAGTTTTTTTCCGATGGTAAATACGGCGGTCGTTATTCCAGTCTGCTGGCCGCCCTGGCCTGGCGTGACCAGACCGAGATCAGTCTGGGCAAGGTTCGTACCGACAAGCATATCGTCACGGTAAGCAATACCAAGACCGGCGTGGTGGGGGTGCGACACAATGATAAGCTCAACCGTTACGAGGTCAGTTGGGTCAACGAGGATGGCAAGCAGGGCAAGACCTCGATCTCCATTCGCAAACATGGTCCGGAAAAGGCCTTTGAGCTGGCCTGCCAGGTCAGGCAGGAGAAAGAATCCCTGCGTTTGGGCTTGAAAAAACCAGCCAAACGGGGGCGTAAGCCCAAGGCGGCAGCCGCCCAAAGCCCGGCAAGCAAAGCCACCGGCAAGCAGCCGGCGGCCCGGAAGAGCACGGCCAAGACCACCGGCAAGCAGACGGCGGCCCGAAAAGGTACAACCAAGACCACCGGTGAGCAGACCACCGCCCGGCAGAGTGCGGCCAAGAGCACCGGTAAGCAGACTACCGCCCGGAAGGGCACGGCCAAGAGCACCGGCGAGCAGACCACCGCTCGGAAGGGTACGGCCAAAACCACTGGCGAGCAGACCACCGCCCGGAAGGGCACGGCCAAGACCACCGGCAAGCAGAGCACCGCCCGGCAGAGCACGGCCAAGGCCGCCGGCAAGCAAACCACCGCCCGGAAAGGTACGGCCAAGACCACCGCCAAAAAGGCGTCGACCACCAAGGCGACCACCAAAGCTACCACCAAGGCGACCGCCAAAGCTACCACCAAGGCGACCGGTAAGGCTGCCGCTCAAAAGAAAACCACCACCAAACGGGGCACTAACTCATGATACCCGGCGGGGTTGAACGGTTACCTCAGGTGAAGTCGATCCGGTAGCTGTAGACCCCGTCCTCCATCCGGCTTTCCACGGTATAGCCGCTGTGGTTGAAGATCGCCTGCATGCGGCGGTTGTCGCGCAGGACTTCGGCGGTGAAGCCGGCAATCCCGTTGCGTTTGGCGATCTTGATCAGGTGCTTGCAGAGGAAGGTGCCCAGCCCCCGGTTTTGCCACTCGTCGCGGATCACGAAGGCCACTTCGGCCCGGTTGCTCTTTTCATCGAGATAATAGCGCCCCACGGCGATGATCTCCTCGCCGTGGGCCTCGGGGACGGTGCCGACGATGGCGGCGTCCTTACGGTGGTCGATATAGACGAAGTTCTGGATCTCCCGGTGGACAAAACGGCCGCCGGCGCTCATGAACCGGTAATGCAGCGTTTCCTGGGAAAGGGCGTAGAGCAGATCCCGCATCCGGGGCTCGTCGGTGGGGTGTACCGGCCGGAACGAGACCAGGGTGCCGTCGTCGAGCAGGGTGGTGGTCTGCATCTCCTGGGAGACCATCAGCATGCGGCCGTCCAGCCCGGCCAGCTCCGGACGCAGATATTTGGCTTCCAAGGCCTGGTGGAAGAGCTGTTCGCGGAAGTCGGGATGGGCGATGCTGATCAGCGCCATGGCCCGCTCCTGCACGCTCTTGCCATGGAGGTAGGCCACCCCGTATTCGGTGACGATATAGTGGGCCTCGCCCCGCGTGGTGACCACCCCGGCCCCGGGGGTCAAGTGGGTGACGATCCGCGAGACGGTGCCGTTTATGGCTGTCGATTCCATGGCGATAATCGCCTTGCCGCCGTGGGCGGCCGCCGCCCCCCGGTTGAAATCGACCTGGCCGCCGATCCCGGAAAAGAAGTGCGACCCCAGCGAATCGGCGCAGACCTGGCCGGTGAGGTCGATCTCCAGCGCCATGTTGATGGCCACCATCCGGTGCTGGCGGCTGATGACATGCGCATCGTTGACATATTCGGTGGGCCGGAAGCTGAACAACGGATTGTTGTCCACCAGATCGTAAAGCTGCCGGCTGCCCATGCAGAAGCTGGCCACGATGCGGCCCCGGTCGGTGGTCTTGCGGTTGTTGCTGATCGCCCCGGAGTCGATCAGTTCCATGATCGAGTCGGTGAGCATTTCGGTGTGGATCCCCAGCTCCCGCTTTTGCCCCAGAAACTCCACCAGGGCGTGGGGAATGCGGCCGATGCCGAACTCCAGGGTGGAGCCGTCCTCGATCAGGGCGGCCAGGTGCTCGCCGATGCGGCGGGTGGCGGCGGTGGGGCTGCTGGATTCCCGGACAATTAGCTCCCGCTCCGCGTCCACCAGCAGGTCGATATCGTAAATATCCAGAAAACTGTCGCCCAGTGTCCGGGGCATCCGGGGGTTGACCTGGGCGATGACTAGCGAGGCGTTTTCGGTGGCACTCTTGACCACGTCCACCGAGATGCCGAGGCTGACCTTGCCCCGGCTGTCGGGTTCGGAAACCTGGATTAAAGCGACATCGATGGGCAGCTGGCCGGAGGCGAAGAGCCGGGGGATATCGGAAAGCAGGATCGGGGTATAATCCCCCAGACCCTGCTGGATATGTTCCCGGATCGCCCGGCCGATGAAAAAACTGTTGATATGGAAGCAGTCATGGAGGCGCCGGTCGGTGTAATCGGCCCCGCCCTTGGTTAGCAACTGGACGATTTCGACATCGGCCAGCTCTCCGGCCCGGGCGGTCAGGGCCTCGACCAGGGCGGCGGGTTCGGCGCAGGCGGTGCCGATAAAGACCCGTTGCCCGGGGCGTACCTTTTTTACGGCCTGGCCGGCGCTGTGCAGCATGTCACGATAACGCTCGCGCCAGTCGGGATCGGTGGTGGTCTGGATATGGGTGGTCATAAAATAATTCCTTGCTGAAAATTTTAGCGCAGGGTCATCCTGGCGTCGGCCACTACCGGATTATTGCCGAGCTCGCCGACGATAAAGGGGTTGATGTCCAGTTCGTTGATCTGGGGGAAATCGGTGGTCAACTGGCTGATCCGTTGCAGCCCCTGGGCGATGGCCGCCAGGTCGACCCCCTTCTGGCCCCGCCGGCCTTCCAGGATTTCATAGGAGCGGGTGGCCTTGAGCATGGTCAGGGCCTCGGCTTCGCTGATCGGAGCCAGGTGGAAGGTGACATCCTTCATTACCTCGACAAAGATGCCGCCCAGGCCGAACATCAGCATCGGTCCGAACTGGGGATCTCGGTTCATGCCGATGATTACCTCCAGCCCCTTGGCCGCCATCTTTTCGATATATATCCCTTCGATCATCGCCTCCGGGGCTTTTTGTCCGACCCGCAGCATCATCAGGTCAAAGGCGTCCCGGACGGCCGCCGGGTCATTGAGGTTGAGCCGCACCCCGCCGATATCCGATTTGTGGACGATATCCGGAGAGACCACTTTCAGGGCCACCGGAAAGCCGATACGTTCGCCGATCTCCACCGCCTCTTCGGTACTGCTGGCGAGATAACCGGCAGGTACCTGAAAGCCGTAGGCGGCCAGTACGCTCTTGGATTTGACCTCCCCCAACTGGTGGTAGCCGCCGCGTTGCCGGCGGGTGATGATCCGCTCCACCCGGCGACGGTTGACCCGGAAGCGGGTAACCACCCGGGGCGGCCGTTGTGTCCAGATGGCGTAGTCACGCATCGCCTTTAAGGCAGTCACCGCCCGCTCCGGGGAGGGGTAGTCGGGCAGCCCGGCGGCCACCAGTTCGGCGCGGCCCGGCAGGACATCCTCGCCCCCCATGAAGACCGCCAGCACCGGCTTGTCACCCTTGACGGCGTCGGCGATGGCCCGGGCGGTGGCCGTCGGTTGGGTCATCGCCTGGGGGGTCAGAATCACCACCATGGCATCCACCGCCGGGTCTTCCTGGGCGGCGGCAAGGGCGGCGGCGTAGCGTTCCGGTTCGGCGTCGCCCAGCACATCAATGGGATTGCCGACACTGGCGGCCCGGGGCAGTTTTTGCCGCAGGGCGGTGGCGGTGTTGCCATCCAGGGTCGCCACTTGCAGCCCCGCCTGTTCAACGGCGTCGGCGGCCATGGTACCGGGGCCGCCGGCGTTGGTGATGATCAGCACCCGGTCGCCGGCCGGCAGCGGTTGCATGGCCAGGGCGGTGGCGTAATCAACCAGGGCCTCGAAGGTGTCGGCCCGAATCACCCCGGCCCGGCGGAAGGCGGCTTTGTAGGCGATCTCGGCGCCGGCCAGCACCCCGGTATGGGAAGACGCCGCCTTTTGTCCGGCCTGGGTGGTGCCGGATTTGAGGATTACCACCGGTTTCCGGTCACCGGCTTCGGTGGCCGCCTTGACGAAATCATCACCGGCGCTGATATCTTCCAGATAGGCGATGATCACCCCGGTGTCGGGGTCGGCGGCCAGGGCCTGGAGCAGGTCGACCTCGCTGATATCGGCCTTGTTACCGATGCTGATCAGCTTGGCCAGCCCCAGCTGGCGGCCGGCGGCCAGATCGAGGATAGCGGTGGCCAGGGCGCCGGACTGGGAGATTACCGAGATCCGGCCGGGGGAGGGCATCCTGGTGGCAAAGGAGGCGTTCATCCGGTGGTGGCTGTTGATCAGTCCCAGGCAGTTGGGCCCCAGCAGCCGGGCCTGGTGGGCGGCGCAGCGGGCCGCCAACTGCTTTTCCAGGGCCGCCCCTTCGGCGTCCATCTCCTTGAAGCCGGCGGTGATCACCACCACCGCCCGGGCCCCGGCGGCCAGGCAGTCGTCGACCGCCGCGGCCACCAGGGGCCGGGGGACGGCGACGATTCCCAGCTCGATCTGCTGGCCCGAGCCCTTGAGGGCCGGTCGGCAGACCAGCCCCAGGATCTCCTCGGTGGCGGGGTTGATGGGCAGCAATTGGCCGGCAAAACCGCCGGCCAGCAGGTTGGCCAGGATATCATGGCCCACTTTGCCGGGGGTGCGGGAGGCGCCGATAACGGCGATACTTTGCGGGTTGAGCAGGGC
Organism: Desulfurivibrio sp.; assembly: GCA_034522365.1. GTDB lineage: Bacteria > Desulfobacterota > Desulfobulbia > Desulfobulbales > Desulfurivibrionaceae > Desulfurivibrio. Next base: position 29,082 of record JAXHLI010000011.1, read on the forward strand.
CGGTAAGAGATCCGACATTTTTTCTTTCCTGGTTACGGGTTAATCTTCGCCAGCCGGCACCGCCGGTCTTTTACCGGGTGCTGGCGCGGCTGTTTGCATTGGTCGTAAGCTGAGCGCTTATCATTGGTCGTGGAAGGCGCTGAAACCGGCGGCGGCCAAACTTTTACGCACTGCCGGCAGATTGTAGGTGTTGACCCGCAGGTAGATGATCTTTTCCCCGTGGGGGCCGGTGGCTCGCAGCAGGCGGTGAAAATGGATATCGGCCTGCTCCAGGGCGGCGCAGAGTCGGCTCAAGGGGCGGGGTTGACCGTCGTCCTGGAGGGCCAGCATGGCTGAGCCCCATTCGCCCAGACCAAAGAGCTGGCGGTAGGCGCTGATCAGATCGCGGATCGAGAAAATCCCCACTACCCGGCCTTCTTCGTCGACTACCGGCAGGGCCCCGACCCCTTCCCGGTCCAGCAGCAGCAGGGCGTCGTCCAGGGTGGCGGCGGCGGCCAGGGTGAAGGTGGCCGGGCTCATGATGTCGACCACCGGGGTGCGCTCCAGTTGTTCCCGCCGGAGTTGGTCTTCCGCCGGCTCGAGAAGACTGGAAGGGTAGGCCGAGCGCAGGTCGCGGTCGGTGACCATGCCCAGCAGCAGCCCCGTTTGATCCACCACCGGCAGATGGCGGAAATGGCGCTCCTGCAACAGTTGCCGGGCCTGGGGGATACTGGTGGTCGATGTTATGGTGATCGCCGGGGCGGTCATATGTTGGCTGATCTTCATGGTTGCTACTCCTTGTTTCGGGTGGTACTCACTACTCACTGGTTATGGTCGGTGGCTCGGGGCGGCTCCAACTGGCCGGCCAGATAATTTTCCACGCTCAGGGCCAGAGTAGGGGGGTGGTAGCCCCCTTCCAGCAGGGCCAGCAGCCGGCCGGGGCAGTAACGGGCGGCCCAGGCGGCGGCCCTTTGCCCCAGCAGGTGGTACAGTTCGGTGCTGTAGCTCAGGCCGGACATTTCGTCATCGCGGTGGCCGTCAAAGCCGGCGGCCAGCAGCAGGGCCTCGGGCTGGAAAGCGGCCAGGGCCGGTTCGACCACCTCAGTCAGCAGCCGCCGCACCTCATGGTCACCGCTGCCCGGCGGCAGGGGCAGATTGAGGGTGGCGCCGTGGCCGGCCCCGCTGCCGTGATCGGCGGCCCAGCCGGTCCCGGGAAAGCTCCAGGTGGGGTGTTCGTGGATGCTGAGATAGAAGATATCCGGCTCCTCCTCGAAGGCGGCCTGGATGCCGTTGCCGTGGTGGGCGTCCCAGTCGATGATCATGATTTTGCGACGCCGGTGGCGGCTTTGCCAGTAGCGGGCCGCCACCGCCACGTTGTTGAGAAAACAAAAGCCCAGGGACATGGCCCGTTCGGCGTGGTGCCCGGGGGGCCGCAGCAGGGCGAAAGCCCCCTGGCCGGCGCCCTCCTCCAGCAGGTCGATGGCCGCCAATCCGGATCCGGCGGCCAGCAGGGCGGTCTGGTAGCTATCATAACAGAGCTGATTGTCGGGGTGGTCAAGAAAAGCACGGCCGGCCAGGGCGGCTTCTTCCAAACGCAACAGGTAGCTCTCACTGTGGATGGCGGTCAAGCTGGTCCGCTCCGCCGGCCGGGGCGGATGGCTTTGCAGGCGCCCGGCCAGGGGCGAGTTGGCCAGTTGCCGCCGAATGGCCGTCAGCCGGGCCGGGGTTTCCGGATGTTCACCGCCGCCGGTATCGTGGAGGTCGAAATCGGGGTGGTCGATGATAAGCAACGGCTGCGGAACGGGCTGACGAATTGACTGCATGTGTTCAGTGTATATGTTCTCGCGGTGGATGTCACGCCGGGCGGCAATAAAAGCGGGGTATGACGGAGTACTTGCAAAATGGCGGCAAAAAGAGCAGAATCAGCCGGCAATGAGGTCCGGAATATCATGAAAGAATTTTCTTACATCACCGATCCCGCCCTGTTGGCGTTGCGGGAGAGCCTGGATGCCGCCGAGGCCGAGCGGTTGTCGCCGTTGGCCTGTCCCAGCCGGGAGGCCCGGCGGCGGCGGCCGCTGGCGGTGGCCGATCATCGCCAGGCCTTTGCCACTGATACCGACCGTATTCTCCATTCCCGGGCCTATACCCGCTATATCGACAAAACCCAGGTCTTTTACATGGTCCGCAACGACCATATCACCCACCGGGTGCTGCATGTCCAGTTGGTTTCCAAAATCGCCCGCACCATCGGCCGTTTTTTGGGGCTCAACGAGGATCTGATCGAGGCCATCGCTCTGGGGCACGATATCGGCCACCCCCCTTTCGGTCATGACGGGGAGCGGATGCTCGATCAGCTCTGCCGCCAGCACGGCCTGCCCTCCTTTCAGCATAATCTGCAGAGCGTGATCTTCCTGGAGAGGATCGAAAAACGGGGGCATGGGTTGAACCTGACCCTGCAGGTGCTGGATGGCATCATGTGCCATGACGGCGAGATTTTTAATCGCAGCTTAAAGCCCGTGCGTGGCAAGGATTTTGCCGCTTTCGACCGGGAGTTTGCCGCCAAGCAGCAGGAGCCCGACCGGGAGCTGTTGCCCATGACCCTGGAGGGTTGCGTGGTGCGACTGGCCGACACCATCGCCTATATCGGCCGCGATATCGAGGATGCCATCGAACTGGGGCTGATTACCCGGGAGGATCTGCCGAGTGATTGCGTCGCGGTGCTGGGTAACACCAACGGTTCCATCGTCTACCGGCTGGTCAGCGATTTGCTGTTAAACAGCGGCGAGCGCGACGAGATCGGCTTTTCGCCGGCGGTGGGGCAGGCCTTGCGGCAACTCAAGGAGTTCAACTACCAACGCATCTATCTCAACCCCTTGATCAAACAGGGTTCTGAGTTGATCGCCGCTTGCTTTCAGAGTATGTTCCACCGTTATCTTGACGACTTGCATGGCGAACGGCAAACGGCGCCGGTTTTCCGTCGCTACCTTGCTTCCCTGCTTCCGGAATACCGGGAACAGGCCGGCGAGGCGGCGGTGGTGCGGGACTTTATTGCCGGCATGACCAACGACTATTTCCTGGAACAGGCCCGGGCCTGCGGCTGCCCGACCCCGGCCATGCGCCGCACCCTGGAGGCTGTTTCATGACCATCAAGCGCATCCTGGTGGTGGATAACAACCCGTTGATCGTCAAGCTGCTTTGCCGCTTCCTGGAGGATGAGGGTTACGAGACCCGCAGCGCCGCCGACGGCCTGAACGCCCTGCGGGTGATCGACGAATTCGTCCCGGAAGTCGTTTTTGTCGATCTGATCATGCCCAATATCGGCGGCGACAAGCTCTGCCGGGTGATCCGCGCCACTCCCGGTCTGGAGGAGGTACGCTTGGTGGTGCTCTCGGCGGTGGTGGCCGATGAGGATATCGATTTCCGGGCCTTCGGGGCCGATGCCTGTGTCGCCAAGGGGCCCTTTATCCAGCTCAAGGAGAATATCCGCGCCCTGCTGGCAATGTTTATCGAGCAGCCGGAACAGGTCGGGGAGCGGGTGCTGGGGCGGGAGCAGCTTTACAAACGGGGGATCACCCGGGAGTTGCTGGAAACCCGGCTCTATTTCGATACCATTTTGCAGAACATGACCGACGGGGTCCTGCAACTGAGCGAGCAGCGGCGGGTGGTTTTTTGCAACCGGGCGGTTGCCGCGATGATCGGCCTGGCCGAGGAAAAGCTGTTGGCCACCGATTTGGCCATCCATCTGACCGGGGCGGGGGCGGCGGGCCTGTTGGCCTCCCTGTCGGAGCCGCTGCCCATGGCCGACGGGGAACCGGCGGCCCGGCTCTGGGGGCAGCAGCAGCCGCTGTGGTTGGGTAAACACCAGGTGTTGCTCACCATTCTGCCGATCACCGGCGCCGATAAGGCTTCCCGCTGGCTGGTCATCCACGATGTCACCGAGCAGCGCCGGGCTGAAGAGTTGCGGGACCGTTACCAGCAGCACCTGGAGGCGGAAATCAGCCGCCAGACCGCGGAACTGGCCGCCAGCAACCAGGAGTTGCAGGCCGAAATCCAGCGCCGCCGCCAGACCGAAGCGGCCCTGCAGGCCTCCCATGACGAGCTGGAAAAGCGGGTGGCCGAGCGCACCGCGGAGGTGGAAAAACTCTACCGGCAACTGCTGCATTCGGAAAAGCTCAGCGCCGTGGGCAAGCTGGCCGCCTCCATCGCCCATGAATTCAACAACCCGATCTGCGGTATCCGCAATGTGTTGCAGGGGCTGCAACGGCGCCTGGAACCGGCCCCGGCCGATCGTGAGCTGCTGGATCTGGCCCAGCGGGAGTGTGATCGGGTGGCCCGCCTGACCCACGACTTGCAGAGCTTTAACCGGCCCAGCACCGCCGAGTTGGTGCGGTTGGATATCCACGCCGCCCTGGAGGATATCCTGCTGCTCTGCAAGAAAGACCTGGAAAACAACAAAATCGAGGTACGGCGCCATTTCGCCACCGAACTGCCGCCGATCATGGGAGTGCCGGATCAGTTGAAACAGGTCTTTTTGAACCTGCTGACCAACGCCCGCGAGGCCATCGGCCCCGGCGGCGGGGTTATCACCATCACCACCGCCGCCGAGGGGGACGAAATCACGGTTACCATTGGAGACAACGGCTGCGGCATCGCCCAGGACGATCTGCCCCAGATTTACGAGCCCTTCTTTTCCACCAAATCGGCGGTTAAATGTACCGGCCTGGGGTTGTCGGTGAGCTACGGCATTATTCAGCGCCACGGCGGCCGGATCGAGGTGGTCAGCGAGCCGGGCCGGGGCACCGAATTTATTATCCGGCTGCCGCTGGCGGGCCCGGAAGCAAAACCAATGGGGGATGACGATGAGTGACGGCGAACACTCCGGAAGCCGTAAAAGCCGCGCCGCGGTACTGGTAGTGGATGATGAGGAGTTGATCCGGGCCAGTCTGGCCCTGGATTTAACGGAGGCGGGTTACCAAGTCGCCACCGCCGCCGACGGCGACGAGGCCCTGGCCAGTTTTGCCGACAGCGGTTATGACCTGGTGATTACCGATCTGCTGATGGAAGGCCTCGACGGCCTGGAGCTGCTGCGCCGCTTGCGGGAGCAGCAGCCGGGCATCGGGGTGATCATCCTCACCGGCTACGGCGCCCTGCCGTCGGCCATCGAGGCGCTGCGCCTGGGGGCCGACGATTACCTGCTCAAGCCCTACAATTTCGAGGAATTGCAGGTTCGCATGGAAATCTGCCTGGAAAAGCGGGCCCTGAAGAAACGGCTTAAGGCCTACGAGGATATCCTGCCGGTCTGCTCGATCTGTCGCAAGATCCGCGACGACGAGGGGCGCGAGCCCGGCAGCGGCCCGTGGCTCAGCATGGAGCGGTACCTGGCCCGCAAGGCCGGGATCCGCTCCAGCCACTCCTATTGCCCGGAATGCTTCGAGGCGGCCAAAAGGGAATTGGAATAGCACCGCCCAAGGCCGGTTTGAACCGGCCGGGGCAAGGCTTTAGCCGACCACCGAGATATCCACCGTGGGCCGCAGTTCGGCACAGGCGGCCAGGGCCTGGTGGATCTTGTGGTTCTTGAAGGCGTCGATCAACTCCTGATCGGCGGGCTTACCGGCGTCGTAATCGACCATCGCCTGCTGGGCGAGGTTGTAGTCAAAACGCGGCGCCCATTTGCGGGCCCCCAGGCGGGCGGTGGTGGAGCAGTTGTCCACCATGAAGGCCACGCCCTTGTAGTGCATGTAGGGGTTGAGCGAATCCACCGCCTCAATCACCGACTCGTTGGCCACTTCGCTTAGGCAGTGGCCCTTTTCGATCAGCAGGTCGATCTGGGCCATCATGGTGGCGCAGTAAACCCCGGCGGTCAGCGGGTTGACCGCCGGCTCCTGGCTCCGTTCAGCGCGAACCTCCTCGCCGATTTGCCACATCCGGGTGCCGTCGATTTTGCCCATGGGAAAGCGCCCGTGGCGGCGGCCGGCCATGATCACGCTGCGGATCTCGTTGCAACTGGAGACCTCGTCGTACATCTCCAGCAGGATGTCAAAGGCCGGCTTGTAGCTGTGGCTGTAAGCCCGCTCGAAGATGTTTTGCTGCTCGGCGTTCAGCTGTTCGTAAACCGCCAGGATTCCCCGGCGGGAGATGGTCCGGCTCAGCGGCCCGGTGATATTCTCCACGGTATCGATAAAGGCTTGCTTTTCGGCTATTTTATCTTCCATGACCAGCCGGCGGTAGAGCATCTCGACAATGCCGTGCACGGCGCCCAGCAGGATGCCGCGCTCGCCGAAGATATCGCTGCGGAATTCGTGCCCCAGGGTGGTCTTGAAGATATAGGGGGCACCCACCGCCACCGCCCAGCCCAGGGCCTGGTCGGTGGCCTTGCCGTCGATATCCTGCTCGACGGCGAAGCTGCAGTTGATACCGGCCCCGTTGACCTCCTTGCCCTGCTCATAAAGCCGGCGCACCGACGGCCCCATGCCCTTGGGGCAGACCCCGATGACATTGATGTGGGAGGGAAATTTCTGGTCGATGCTCTCCAGGTAACCCAGCAGAAAACCGTGGGAAAGCCCCAGGGTGGCGCCTTCCCGCAGGTTGTCGAAGACCTCCTGGTAATTCTCGGCCTGGGCGGCGTCGGAGATCAGCAGCAGCACCATCTCCGATTCCCGGATCACCTGGTGCATCTCGCCCAGGGTGCCGTTCTCCTCGCTGAAGCCGGCATCGCGGGCGGCGGCCAGGGAAGCACTGCCCGCCCGCAGACCGATCTTGACCTTGATATCGGTGGCGGCCAGCGAGTCCCGCAGGTTCTGGGCCTGGGCCGGCCCCTGGGAGCCCCAGCCGATGACCCCGATCTGCTTGATGCCGGCAAAGGCCTGGGGCAGCAGGGCAAACTTGTCGCGGCCGCCGCGGACGATCATCTCCTCGGTATCGGCCAGTTTCAGGGTCTCGGTGGTAAAAACGGCGGATTTAAACGTAGCATCCATGGAAACTTCCTCCATCCTGGAAAAAGTGCTTGGTAATCAACAAAAAAACGCTGTTGTGGAAAAAGGCTGAATCGCTCTATATACCCGAAACCCCGCCGGCCGTAAACCGCAAAAAGCAGCCGCTCAACGATCCGCTTTGTGGCGCTGGGAAAGCAGGTAGCAAACTACCAGCACCGGATAGATCAGCAACCCTTCGGCGATCCGCCCCTGCAAAAAGGCGTACAGGCTGAAGAGCAGACCGGCGATTAACAATACCAGCAGAAAGATGGCCAGGTAACGATGCATGGCGGCCATAATCCCTTATTTTGCCCTTGCTGTCACTGGCAAATGTGAAACACGAGTTTTGATTTTATCAGTCGGCAAGCCGATCCAGCGGGCTTTGCAGGACGTGGATGTCCTTGGCCATGACATGAGTGTAGATCTCGGTGGTCTTTACATCGGCATGGCCGAGCAGTTCCTGGACGACCCGTATATTGGTACCGTTTTCCAGCAGGTGGGTCGCGAAGCTGTGCCGTAGGGTATGGCAGCCGATCTTTTTGGTGATCCCCGCTTTCTGGGCCGCCCGTTTAACGGCCTTCTGCAGGCCGGATTCCAGAACATGGTGACGCATGACCTTGCCGGAGCGGGGATCGCTGGAAAGCTTGCGGGCGGGAAAAAGCCATTGCCAGCCCAGCTCCCGGGCCGCCCGGCGATATTTCCGCGCCAGGGCCTCCGGGATATAAACCTCGCCGAAACCGGCTTCCAGGTCCTGGTGATGCAGCACCTCCACCGCCCGGACCTGGCTTTGCAACTGATCGCGCAGGTTCCGGGGCAGTACCGTGGTCCGGTCCTTGCCGCCTTTGGCACCGCGCACAAAGATAAGGTTCTGACCGAAGTCGACGTCCTTGAGCCGCAGTCGCAGGCATTCCATCAGCCGTAAGCCGCTGCCATAGAGCAGCTTGGCCATCAGGGCGTGTTTGCCCTCCATGGCGGCCAACAACTGTTGCGTTTCCGCCTGGGTCAGGACGGTGGGCGGGCTGGGGTGGCGTTTGCTTCTGGCCGGAGCGATTTTATCGTCCAACGGTATTTCAAGAACATCGCGATAGAGAAAAACCAGGGCGTTCAGAGCCTGACGCTGAGTGGAGACGGCAACCCTGCCCTCGGTGGCGAGATGTGACAAAAAGAGTTCTATTTCCCTGGAACCAAGCTCGCGGGGATGTGTCTTGTCGCCAAAATGGGAGATGTAACGGAGTATCCATTGGCAATAGGACTGCTCAGTCCGGTAGGCGTAGTGATGGTAGCGCAGAACCTCCTTTACCTGGTCCATCAGTTTAAGCTTGGGATTCGGTCGAAATTTTGGTTTGTTTTCCATAATGCATATGATACTATCGCAATAGGCTGAAAAAATCAACGAGAGATACAATAAGAGGAAGGGCGATATCGAATTTTTCGTGGTTTCCTATCAAAATACGACAATATGAGGAAAATATGTCCATCTATATGGGGTAATATGGTGGACAGAAGTCTTCTTATTAAACTGTTATATTTGAAAAATAGATATGATTGATTTGATACTAAACAACAAAGAATGGTTATTTTCAGGAATAGGGGTAACAGTATTAGGAATCCTTTATATCTTATTACGGTTTTTAGGAGATCGTTTTGTTTTAATAATAAAACCACCATTTGACACTTCTATATACAAAACCAAACCTTATCCTTCAAAAATCAGGAGAGAAATTTCAAAATGTCCTCCCTTTCAAAGAGAAGCAAAACGTAGTAGTTATTTGGGGATACATTTCCAGTGGAGAACAAGACTTGAAGCTATCCATGGTCAACCTGAAGGGACTATTCAGTTAATGATGTTGGACAGAGGAAATTATCCCTGGGTGTACTGCTCCGTTAATATTTCTGAATTTCCCGAACTTAAAGTTGCAAAAAAAGGAACACGTTTGTGGATAGCTGGCAAATTAAAGGGGATCGACGCGGCGGGAGGTCAGTTTACTCTATCAGCGGAAAAGATAAAAATCTGAATACACGAAATATAACCTGCGCCTGGACACAGACGAGCAAAAAAACCATGCCCGCTTGTCAGGCGCGGCGATGGCGCCGCTGCGCGGCGCCATCGGGGCAGATGACCAGCGCGGCTTCGAGCAAGGTGGTACAAATGCCACCGCTGAGGGCCATCAAGGAGATTGAACAAGACGCGCAAGCGCGCTGATCATCTGCCCCGTTATGCGGTCCAAAGGGGGTAAGGTGATGTGGAAGTATTTCCTTGTTTTTATGATTCTCTGTACTAACGCGGCATTCGGCAGTGAGGCGGACGAGGGCGTTGCGAAGATGTATACGATCGACTTGTTTTCCATTCTTAGTTTTGCCTTAGCTATAGCGGCGTTCTTTGTCTCAGGGTTTTTGGGTTGGCTTTCCTGGCAGTTCTATACGAAATCGAGTGAGGTTTCCGAGAAAACGAATGAGGCAGTCTCTCGGGTAGAAACAAGCATTTCAGGGATTCAGAGCGATATCACAGAGATTGTGAGGAGGGCTGTCGGGTATTGGGTAGGTGGGTCTGAAGTAAGTGAGGCCCCTGAGCAGATTGATGAACTAAATAATAAAATTGAAGAGTTGCGTGCACAGATCGCAGCCCTAGGAGAAGGAAAGCCCGAAGCTCAAGATATTGAGAAGAAGTTCGATGATCTATTGAAGTTTCAGCAGAACCAGATGAGGCATCTAAGCTCATCGTTGTTTGACGCGAAAGTGCGATCTATTTTTCCATCAGCCGACAAGGGTCCTGCTGTAGAACTTAGTCAAAACACAACAAAAAACGATCCTGAAGACAAGCGAGGGCAGCTTATTATTGAAGTTACACGTCCAGTTAAGGTCGCCACTGCAACAGGAAAGTTCTCGCCGCCATTCGATGACATTCCCGAACTATCCGTGGATCTTGAGTCGTCACCTTATGGAGACAGAGGTGAGGTAATGATCTCCTCCGGAGTCGGAAAGACGAGCGATTTCAATGTTCACTTAAAATGCAGCGGAGGATTGCTGAAGAGCGGGCAATATGTGGTCAATTACACGGCGAGAAGCAAAGCATAACAAAAGCGTCAACTCGGACCGGCTTCTCCGCTAGCGCTCCAAAGCCGGCCGGTTACGCTAATCGTTATAACTTGGTGATCGATGAGTAAGCTCTCGAAAGATGAAAAACGATCTATCGCCATGGCGGTGGTAGTTGGAATTACTGGGTATATAGTTTCAATGTTTACGTGCGAGGATGTATTTCCTCGGTTCGGTGCGGTAATCGTTTGCGTTGGTGTTTTCTTTGCGACTCGTGGTTTTACATTGCGTATGGACACATTCGAGCCAGTCGCAGAGGAGATGAAAAGAAAGAGCATTGATGACGGTCTTCATCTACTCGAGAGTAGGCGAGGAGAAATATCGGACGAGCAGGTCGATGAGGCGAAATCTGATTTTCTGAGGCAGGCAAAGAAAATAGACAATGAGGCGCGAAGAAAGATATACCGCCTAAAACTGCGACTGCTCCGAGTCGAAAGCTCAATCGTTATAGCCGGGACGTTAATCTGGGCATTTGGCGACTGGATGGTATATGGCGGATACCTGTCGTGTACGCAGTAGAATATAACCAGTCACATTAATTCACGGCCGTTGGCTGCCGGATGTTCGCAAACATCGCGCCGATGTGCTTGTCGTTAAAACAAATGAGGAAGTCAATGAAAGTTCTTTTGGTCGAACTTGAGGACGAGCAAATCCGAAAGGCAAAGGAAGCCAACGGTGCCCGCAAGCAGATTACTCATGCGGTCGTGTGCGGGGAATATGGTCAAATCTTTGGTACCGAGAAGCAGTGCAGGAAATACTATTCTGCATGGAGTGAAATATTTCCGAAGCTATTCGATGGCGGAAAGGAGGTAAAGGGATACGAGCCGGCCAGTTACGAGTCCACATTTGACCTGGTTAATATCTTGATCGCGGCTCACGATTCCCGTGAGGATAATTCGAAGCTGCCTCAGAAACCGAACACGTCGAATCCCAAAAGGCCAAGACAAAAGGGTCTTCTTGCGAGGTTGTTCGGAAAATGATTCTTGCTGGCGCTGCATTATTAGGCAGCGGTATTGAATTACATTATAACACGGCGCTCAACGTGACTGGGTTCCGCTTCGCTTCACCCAGCACGTTAGCTCGGCGTTTGGGCGCCGACGGGAGAAGATTTGTGAAGTTCTGGGTGAAGCTCGCGAAGGGTTTCGGATATATATGGCTTGGGCTCACCGGTGTTCTCATCTTTATAGGCATTCTCGGAGTTTGGATGGAAGAAGGGTTTGGAGCTGTGCAGGACACCCTCAGCCCATTCAACGTCCTTAACTATCTCGTTACCGCAATCCTCTTGGCCCCGGGCATTGCTGCCCTTATGTGGGCTGATAAACAGGAGAAGAAAAGCTTATGAAGCGTGCTGCTGTTTTATCACTTTGCGTCGCTGGCCTGCTTGTCGGTTGTGGATCAGATGAAGCATCCGGCGTGTATCTGATTCTCGAGCTAGAGAACTCTACGAACGTCAATCAATATACCGTCTTTAACTCAGAGATTAAGAGCGTTGAGCTTTGCGAGAAATTCGCTGGTGCCGCTGTGGAAGAAATATTGGCAAGTGCGCCGCCAGAGGTGCCAAAGGACTCACGTATCAAGAGCTGGCGCTGTTCGCTCGTCCCGCCCGAAGAAGGAGGCTAGGAGTTGGGCAGTATGACGGATCAGGAACACAGTTCGCTATACCCGATAATCGACAAACGTGTTCGAGACGCTGTCGACGCTGTGATCGATCGGCAGGTTGTGCCCTGGTCATTTTTCAAATCAGGAAAACCGTTTCGGATCTCACGTTTTGATGGCCGAGAAATAGTGTATGAAGGAATTCAGTTTGACGGCTCACCCCGGGACGTATATTGGGCTCGTTATATCGAGCCCTATCTTGAATCTCTTTGCCTCAACGAAATTTCCGCGGCAACAGAGCTAGCGGAACAGAAGGGAGTAGATGCAAGAATAGTCTTTCGGGAGCTTGAGAGGTTGCTGAAAGACGGTGTTCGTCGAGTTTATGGACGTATGACTGATGTTGATAGGAAGCTACGCGGAGGCGGGAACCCAAGAAGTGTCAAAGATGTAGACATTCAACCATATGTGCTGCAAATGGATGAGTTTATCGAAGATCAAATATCAGCTGAATTGAAGACGTATCGGCCAATCAGTCGGATAGAAAGATGGTATCGCGAGAACAAATTCCTTGCATGGGCAATTGGGGTCGTTATCGCGGTCGTAGGACTGTGGTTAAGGATGTGATACTACTGCCCAACAAGGCCGATGGAGTCCGACGCTTGACAGCTTCCTCCCTTCGTTTCCACTCCGGTCGGTCGCTGTCAAGCGCGGCTCATCGGCAACGTTAACTGTCATCAGATCAGAAGGAATTTAAGTTGGCTGACTACATAAATAAAAACATTCTTAGCCAAGCATACATTCATGTAGAGCCAGAGGCTCTGGATTCAGAAGAAGCTATTGCGGAATTCAAAGAACATATCACTGAATTTGCTCGTTCTAGATCAAATTTCTATCTGTATCCCGACGTCTCCATAGAGATAGAATTTGAGGATGGGTCTCTTAAAGCCCGCATAACGGTTCTTGGGACAGTCTTTCTGTTGATGCAAGGGGTAGCTAATTATCCGGATTTCCGAGAAGGAGTTGGCCTCCTGTGCAACGACTCGAAGCGCCTCGCCGAATATATGGTTTCTGAGGCACAGTTCTTCGCAGGATCGAAGCACGAAAATGTGATCCGTTTGGAAGCCCGTACTGGCGTCGTTGGATCTCTTCAGAAGATCATCCTGCAGCTCGAGCAAATCAAAAGGGGCGCAGGTGGCACTATGCTGGCCAGAGACTTAACCGTGAAATTAGATAAAGCTCAGGACGAGATCCAAGATCTACTCGATAACTTGAAAGACCAAAAAGATCACGAGCTGATAAAAAATGGGTTGGCTAGCGTGGTAGGAGAGATACCGAGAAATCCCAAACCACCAAAAGAGAAAACGAACGGCTCTTTGGCCGTTTCTAGCTACCAAGAGAGACGGCTCAGACTAAGGCAATATTTTGGCCTTTCAGTTAACCAGTAAATCAAGCCGACCGGTTTACGCTGGCGCTCCAACCGGCGGCTTATTTTTGCGATTATGTGATTGACGGTCAAAATGAATACAGATTAGGATAGGCTGAGTGTATGCCAGAACTATCAAGATTTCTCGGGATTGTGATCGGTATTTTCCCGCGGTAACATCCGCCGCCGCACTTTCACGCGGTATACGGCGAATACCAGATCACAGTTGACATCAAGACCGGAGTTGTAAGCGGCGAGTTTCCCATAAGGGCACTCTGGCATGTTCTGGAATGGTACGAATTGCATCAAGCGGAATTGTTGGAAAACTGGAATTTGATCCAGGCCGGACACCCTCCCAAGAAAATTGACCCATTGGAGTAATATGATGATACCGAAAGTCATAGAAGCCGAATACGCGCATGACTACGTCATTCACCTTCGGTTTGCAGATGGAACAGAGGGGGATGTGGATCTCAGCCAGGAACTGTACGGCGAGATATTTGAGCCTCTCAAGGAACGCGAGACTTTCGCTAGGTTCACCGTGCATCCAGAGTTCCATACGCTATGCTGGCCGAATGGGGCTGATATTGCCCCTGAGTATCTATACGAAAAGGTAAAAGTTTCTGCATAACCAATACTTGCACTTGACGCCTTACTTCGTGCGGCGCAAATGAATGCTGTCGTTAAGCGCCAATCAAGCTTGGCAAGCCCGCAATGAATTAAACCAAAAAGCCGCCAGGGTGGGCGGGAGTTTTCATTCATTGCCGGTTTGTCTCCTGACCATGAGAAAGCAGCGGCCTGTTCGGCTACAGGAGGAGTCGGTAATCGGCATTCAGGGCCGCAGCCAGTTTTCTGGCCCGCTCCTTGCCGATGGGGCGCTTGCCGTTTTCCATTTCCGAGATATGGCGCTGGGGGATACCGGTCAATTCGGCCAGTTGGGCCTGGGTAAGGTCTTCGCGATAACGGTAACCGCGCAGGGCGACGGCCCATTCCGGCTGGCCGGTGAAATGCTTGGCGTAAAACTGCTCGGCCGTGATCCGGTAATCCCCCCGAAAATTAAATGTGTGCAGAAGTAGAATTTTCTCGTATTTTTAACCGAGGAGGTTCTGCATGAAAAGTTCACGTTTTAGCGACAGCCAAATCCTGGCAATTCTGAAGAAAGCCGAAAACGGCACCCCGGTTCCGGAGTTGTGCCGTGAACACGGTATGAGCAGCGCCACTTTTTATAAGTGGCGGGCCAAATTCGGCGGCATGGACGCCTCGATGATGTCCCGGCTGAAAGAGCTGGAGAACGAAAATCGGCGCCTGAAAAAGATGTATGCCGAAGAACGTTTGAAAGCCGAGATCATCCAGGAGGCCATGGCAAAAAAGTGGTAAGGCCATCCGCCCGGCGCGAGATGGCCAAAACCGCGGTTGCCGACAGACAGGTAAGCATCAAGCTGGCCTGTAATGCTTTTATGATCAGCGAGACTTGTTACCGCTACCAACCCAAATTGGCTGACGAGAACTCCCGTGTTGCCGACTGGCTGATCCGGCTGACCGATAATCAAAAGAACTGGGGTTTTGGCTTGTGCTTTTATTATCTGCGCAATGTACAGGGCTTTTCCTGGAACCATAAACGTATCTATCGGATTTATCGTGAGCTGGAATTGAATCTGCGTATCAAGCCAAAAAAACGTATTGTCCGGGAAAAACCAGAGCCCTTGGTAGTACCGACCAGCGTTAATCAAACTTGGTCGATGGATTTTATGCACGACAGCCTGGAAGATGGGCGAACTTTTCGGCTGTTGAATGTGATTGACGACTTCAACCGTGAAGGGCTGGGCATCGAGGTCGATTTCTCTTTGCCAGCGACAAGGGTAACCAGAGCCCTGGACCAGATCATAGAATGGCGTGGCAAGCCGCAGGCCTTACGCTGCGACAACGGCCCCGAGTATATCGGCAAAGTGCTTAGCTCCTGGGCCAAGCGACAGGGCATCAGGATTGATTACATTCAACCGGGAAAACCTCAGCAAAATGCTTATATCGAACGCTACAATCGAACAGTCCGTTACGACTGGCTGGGGCAGCACCTGTTTTCCTCCATCTCTGAAGTACAAGAATTTGCCACCAGCTGGCTATGGTTGTATAACAATGACCGGCCGAACATGGCCCTCGGGGGAATAACCCCGAAACAAAAATTGGCCTGTAGTGGCCTTGGCTCTACTTCTTGCACCCATTAAAAATGGGGGGAATACCATCCCGTCTTCTCCGTTCGCGGCCGGCTCGACCGTGGCCACAAAACGCTTGATCCGTTCCACGTTGGCCGGATGAACCCTGAGCCGGAGCGTAACCAGTTCCCTGTCAGTACGGCGCTTTTTCATGGGTGCCGGCATAGATGATCTCCACGGTGATGTTGGCCTTGTCTTCGGTCCAAACCGCCACATAGGTCGGTTCTTGCCGGATATACGGAATGTATTCGATAGTAGATGATAATTCAAACCGCAAATCTCCTTTTGGTCTCGGTTGCATTTATGGTAAGGACTTCAACTTGGGCCTGACGGTTATTTAAATGCCCTGCAACCGAGTCTGGTCAGCGGAACCGTTGATCAGCGTACACGAAGCCGAGGAAGGGGGGGACTGGGCAGAAGTTCCTTCGATTCCTGGTTGTGCAACTCAGGGTGCGATCTTCGACGAATTATTGAGCAACATTTATGAGGCAGTAGGGTGCCTGTCTGTAAATGTTCAAGAAATTTCAATTCCCTGGAAGGCGAGATTCTGGACATGCTGAAAAAGGTGACGGCATGAGCGCGGGCGAGTTGATCCTCTACCGCAGCGAAGACGGCCGGGCGGAAATCCAGCTTCGGGCCGAGGACGACACCGTCTGGCTGACCCAGGCGGAGATGGCGGAGCTGTTCGAGACCTCCGTGCCCAATATCAACATTCACCTCAAGAATGTCCTAGAGAGCGGGGAGTTGTCGCCCGAGGCAACTATTAAGGAAAACTTAATAGTTCGCCAGGAGGGTTCGCGGCAGGTGCGCCGCAAGGTTAATATGTACAGCCTGTCCATGATTCTGGCGGTAGGCTACCGAGTGCAGTCTCCGCGTGGCACCCAGTTCCGCCAGTGGGCCACCGCCCATCTGGAGGAATACCTGGTCAAGGGCTTCGTGATGGACGACGAACGGCTCAAGGAGCCCGGCGGCTGGGACTACTTCGACGAACTACTGGCCCGCATCCGCGACATCCGCGCCTCGGAAAAGCGTTTCTACCAGAAGGTGCGCGACCTCTTCGCTCTGTCCAGCGACTACCAGCCCGACGACCGCGAGGCCCAACTTTTCTTTGCCGAGGTGCAGAACAAGCTGCTGTTTGCGGTCACCGGCCACACCGCTGCCGAGATCGTCGTCAACCGCGCCGATGTCGATTCGCCCAATATGGCCCTGACCAGCTGGAAGGGGGAACGGGTACGCAAGCAGGATGTCACCATCGCCAAGAACTACCTTACCGCCGACGAGGTGGACACCCTCAACCGCCTGGTGGTGATCTTCCTGGAACAGGCCGAACTGCGTGCCAAGGAGCGCAAGGACCTGACCCTGGACTACTGGCGCAACAATGTGGACCGGCTGCTGGCCTTCAACGAACGGCCCATTCTGGAAGGCACGGGCGCCATCAGCGCCGAGCGCGCCCGGGAAATCGCCCATGAACGCTACGACGCATTCGATGCCCGTCGGCGCCGGGATGAGGCCCTGGAAGCGGATGCGGAGGATTTGCGGGAGTTGGAGGCGTTGGAGAAGCGGATCAAGAAGGAGGGTGACAAAAGGTTTTGATGGAAACTACGGATAACCCAATCCTGATTCAAGCTCTGAATGAGATCCAACAATGTGACCTCGTATAACAATCAGCTGCACAACGGCGTCAAAATCTCCGCGGCGCTACGAGGTTACCGCGTGTGAGCTGGGCGTTAAGCGTCAAAAAAGAGCATCAAGTACTCAATTATGAAAAGAGAAATTCGTCGGTTTAATAAGACATTCAATATAGGTGAAGTGCATTTGAATGCTTGTGTTGGCGACAATGGTCTCCAAGATCTCGAGATTTATGGCCAAGGATTCGACTTTGCTACGAAATCGTTAATTGAAGCCGCTAAAGAAGAGTTTACAGAAATTGATGCATGTATATATCCTTTAGTTTTTTGTGCCAGACACAGGCTAGAACTATTTCTTAAAGATCAACTCGTTAAGCTCAAAAGAATAAGAGAGAACCCAGGAATAACTGAAAAAAAATTAATTCAAACTCACGATCTAAAAAATCTTTGGGATTTATATAAAGAGAATGGGAAGAAAACGGTCCTTCCGGGAAGTCAGTGGGTAACCGCCATGCTCCCCGGCGGGTATGCCACCATCTGAATAAAGTCGGGTTGTGGAGCGGAGAGATCGCCAAAATCTCGTAGCGTAACAACCCTTTCCGATTTTGTCGGTGTTGGTTTTCATGCTACACTCGCCCCCAAAAAACCGGGAGGTGAACTATGCGTGATACCGATCTTTACCGTCATTTGTTGGGGCTTGAAGCCCCGTGGTCTGTTGAACGGGTGGAACTTGACGTGGCCAGTCAGCGGGTTGATGTTTTGGTTGAGCACCCCAGGGGACAGCAGTGGCCGTGTCCGGAATGCGGCCAGCAAGGGCCGCTGCACGATCACGCGGCAGAGCGGGTCTGGCGTCATCTGGACAGTTGTCAATTTCAGACCTTTCTGCACGCCCGACCACCCAGAATGAACTGCCCCGACCACGGGGTTCGCCAAGTGCGGCTGCCGTGGGCGGAGCCGCATTCCCGTTTCACCCTGCTGTTTGAGCGGTTTGCCATCGACGTGCTCAAACAGACCAGCATTCAGGCGGCCAAGCAGATTCTTGGCATTAGCTGGGATGAGGCTTGGCACCTGATGGGACGAGCAGTGAACCGGGGTTTGGCCCGTAAGCCGGCCGAGATCATGCCGTTGCTGGGGGTGGATGAGAAAACCGCCGGCCAGGGGCAACAGAACTACGTCACCATTATAAGCAACCTTGAAAGCGGCGCGGTGGAAGAGGTGACCATGGGCCATGACCGACAAAGCCTTGAAAGTTTCTACGACAGCCTGACTCCGGAGCAGCTTGCCGGAATCGAAGCGGTGGCCATGGATATGTCCAAATCGTACATTGCCGCCACCTGCCGGAAGTTGCCCGCTGGCCAGAACAAGATCGTGTTTGATCGCTATCATTTGATGCAGCATGTCAACCATGCGGTGGATACGATCAGAAAGCAGGAACATAAAGCGTTGGGCAAGGGTTCGGCGTTGACCGGTACCAAATATGTCTGGCTCTACGCCTACGAAAACCTGCCCGGCAAACACTGGCTGACTTTGCGCGAGTTGCAAGCAAGCGATCTGAAAACCGCCCGGGCCTGGGCGATCAAGGAGAATATCCGGCATCTGTGGCGCTACAAGAGCCGCACCTGGGCCGAGAAATTCTGGAAGAAGTGGTACTTCTGGGCCACCCACAGCCGGTTGGCGCCGATTAAAAAAGCGGCCAAGACCTTGAAAAATCATCACTATGGGATCATGAATTTCTTTAAACATAGAATCAGCAATGGCCCAGCCGAGGGCATAAACTCGAGGATTGGCACCCTGTGGAAGTCGGCTTGCGGCTTTCGCAACAAGGAGAGATTTAAAACGGTAATCCTGTTTCATCTTGGTGGCCTTGATTTATACCCGGTTACCCACTGAAAACCCGGAAGCGCCAAGAAAACAGATAGAAGATTTATTGGCTTCATTGATAAGTATGAAGAGTTCTTCTTAGACTTTGCAGAAATAGACCCTACTGGGGAAACATTTCGTTACCCATACAGCAAACAGAATCAATTGCACTTAATTCATACTCCAATTATCAATATCACAATTTTAGGGAAAAGGTACAAAGAGCTATCATGCAAGTTAGAAAAAATTGAATGGTTGGCAAACTATTTGATTGATGAGTACAGCCAGGGTACTTTCACAAAAGAACTTTCTAGAGAGGACATCGAAGACATCTCAATAACCCTGCCCAATAAAGATAAATGGGAAGAAGAAATATTTGTCGAAATAAGAGAAGAATTAAAGAGTAAATATAAAATTGGTAGCCGAAGGCTGTCTGAAGCACTCAATATTATCCAGAAGCATCGGGAGTTTTGTGTAAATATTGAGCTTAGAAATTCATCTTTTTGAAATTAGTGATGGGGAATTTGAGCAATACCTCAAGTTGTGCAGAAATACTACGATCGTGACAAAAAGAAGGGGTCTTGCAATGTTGACGCAAAGTCAGTCATTGAAAGCACTAGGTATCCCCCCCATTTTTAATGGGTGCAAGAAGTAGAGCCAAGGCCACTACAGGCCAATTTTTGTTTCGGGGTTATTCCCCCGAGGGCCATGTTCGGCCGGTCATTGTTATACAACCATAGCCAGCTGGTGGCAAATTCTTGTACTTCAGAGATGGAGGAAAACAGGTGCTGCCCCAGCCAGTCGTAACGGACTGTTCGATTGTAGCGTTCGATATAAGCATTTTGCTGAGGTTTTCCCGGTTGAATGTAATCAATCCTGATGCCCTGTCGCTTGGCCCAGGAGCTAAGCACTTCGCCGATATACTCGGGGCCATTGTCGCAGCGTAAGGCCTGCGGCTTGCCACGCCATTCTATGATCTGGTCCAGGGCTCTGGTTACCCTTGCCGCTGGCAAAGAGAAATCGACCTCGATGCCCAGCCCTTCACGGTTGAAGTCGTCAATCACATTCAACAGCCGAAAAGTTCGCCCATCTTCCAGGCTGTCGTGCATAAAATCCATCGACCAAGTTTGATTAACGCTGGTCGGTACTACCAAGGGCTCTGGTTTTTCCCGGACAATACGTTTTTTCGGCTTGATACGCAGATTCAATTCCAGCTCACGATAAATCCGATAGATACGTTTATGGTTCCAGGAAAAGCCCTGTACATTGCGCAGATAATAAAAGCACAAGCCAAAACCCCAGTTCTTTTGATTATCGGTCAGCCGGATCAGCCAGTCGGCAACACGGGAGTTCTCGTCAGCCAATTTGGGTTGGTAGCGGTAACAAGTCTCGCTGATCATAAAAGCATTACAGGCCAGCTTGATGCTTACCTGTCTGTCGGCAACCGCGGTTTTGGCCATCTCGCGCCGGGCGGATGGCCTTACCACTTTTTTGCCATGGCCTCCTGGATGATCTCGGCTTTCAAACGTTCTTCGGCATACATCTTTTTCAGGCGCCGATTTTCGTTCTCCAGCTCTTTCAGCCGGGACATCATCGAGGCGTCCATGCCGCCGAATTTGGCCCGCCACTTATAAAAAGTGGCGCTGCTCATACCGTGTTCACGGCACAACTCCGGAACCGGGGTGCCGTTTTCGGCTTTCTTCAGAATTGCCAGGATTTGGCTGTCGCTAAAACGTGAACTTTTCATGCAGAACCTCCTCGGTTAAAAATACGAGAAAATTCTACTTCTGCACACATTTAATTTTCGGGGAGATTACCACTAAAATGTTGCATGAGGGCATAAGGGAACTGCAAGCAAATCTTTCCAAAGAAGCCATTATTTGTATCTATACTCTAATAGAGATAGGACGTGATTGTTATTTTTCCGAATCTTACGATAGTCTTTATTCTAAATTCATGAGGTTAGCAGAAGATGAATATGAATTTGGTGTAAATTGTAGTTATATTTTCACAAACTGCATAGCATTTACGCTTATTGAAAAAGCGTTAGCAAAATCTGGCCAAATTTCCTTGTTAAAAAAAATGAAATAAAAAAACGCTTAACAAAGCAATTAAAGGAATGACATGAGAGTTTTCGGAATACAGCCTGACGGCCAGTTCAGCGAATATTTACAAACACCTTTTAAAATTAATCATGAGGAAGCCGTTTTGGAGGGCTGGCTGGAATATAACCCAGACGGAATCGTTGAAGATGGCCGCATTCTTATTATTGGTCGTCAGGTGTCCACAAATTTTGGAGGTTTCATCGATCTGCTTGCCGTTGATCGAGATGGCGATGTTGTCGTGGTCGAACTTAAAAGGGATAGGACACCACGCGATACAATAGCGCAATCCCTTGAATATGTCTCCTTTGCCGAGCAGTTGAACACTATTCAGCTTGAGGAAATACTAAGTTCCTATCTGAATGATGAGTCCCTTAGCCTTGCCGAACATCACCGTGAATATTTCGATTTGGCACCTGCGGAGGCCATCGCATTTAACAAGGATCAACGAATTGTCATTGTAGGACAGCGTATTACACCTGAAACAAGGCAAACAGCGACCTTTTTGCGTAATAAAGGGATTCGAGTTACGTGCGTAGAATTTACCTTCTTTCAGGCTAAAGGTGGGACACGCTTGCTTTCGCAAGAAATCGTGGTAGGCAAGGTGCCTGGGAAGCAAGCCAAAGTTACTTCAGGATCTCTTCCCGTGGTCACGGAGGATGCATTTCTTTCCTCCCTGGACGATAACGGTAAGGCGGTATTCTCCCAGATTCTTGAATTGGCCCAGCGCAAGTCTTTGCCGATACGTTGGGGTACCAAAGGCTTTTCACTTAATGCAAATGTTGGCGGGACTCATATTGCTATTTGCTTCGTGTATCCACCAGATTCTGTGTACAAGCAGACCATTCGGACATCACTTCGTGACCGAGGCGGGGTCGAAAGGAAATCAGCTGTCCCGGAGGAAACCATTGATGCACTGCGGAAGCAAGCGGAAAAAACAGGGCTCTTCGTTCCTGCTGGGCAAGATCTCAAGTGCCATATTGCCCGGGAACTGACAGATGCCGAGATAAAATCCATGATTGCATGGTGTGAAGCTGTCGAAGAAGCTATCCAGAAACATGGTCTAAAACAGTAGGAAGCCCGAACCATACCTTGTACTCGGACTGGAACTCCGCTGCGCTTCGTTCCAGCCGGTGAAGGCAGCGTTGAACGGACACGAGACCTGTTGCTTACGATTGAAGGATACCCACTATGAGCAAACCCACTTCCCATCATCACGGCCACGGAGCCGGCGCGCACGGTGGCCACGGGGCGCACGCTGCAGTCGGCGGGCACGACCAGCATGAGGGGCACAGCCCGAAGATGTTTCGGGACAAGTTCTGGCTCTCTTTCATCCTCACGATTCCGGTGGTGTTCTGGTCGGTACACATTCAGGAATTGCTGAGCTACCAGGCACCTGACTTCACCGGCTCGGGTTGGATTCCGCCGGTATTGAGCACGGTGATTTTCGTCTACGGCGGTCTGGTCTTCCTCAAAGGGGCGTGGCGTGAGCTAAAGGACCACTTGCCGGGCATGATGACCCTGATTTCGCTGGCCATTACCGTGGCTTTCGTTTTCTCGTGGGTCGTGGAACTCGGTTTCATCCGTGCGGAGGCGCTTTGGTGGGAGCTGGCCACCCTGGTGACCATCATGCTGCTGGGGCATTGGATTGAGATGCGCTCTATCTCACAAGCTCAGGGAGCACTCCGGGAGCTCGCCAAGCTCCTGCCGGATACCGCGACCCGGGTGACGGACCAGGGCGAGGAAACGGTGCCAGTCGGCGAGCTGCGCGAAGGAGACACCGTGTTGGTCCGCCCGGGAGAGCGCGTACCGGTGGACGGGGTGATCCGGAAAGGCGAAAGTGCCCTCAACGAGGCAATGCTCACCGGGGAGTCGCGGCCGGCGAAAAAGGAGGAGGGCGACCAGGTCATCGCCGCCACCATCAACGGCGAGGGTTCCTTGCGGGTCGAGGTCACCGCTACGGGGGACAACACCAAGCTTTCCGGCATCATGCGGCTCGTGTCCGAAGCGCAAAAATCCAAATCCAGGGCGCAGGACCTGGCCGATCGTGCCGCCCAGGTACTGACCGGGGTGGCCATTTTCGCCGGGTTACTCACCTTCGTGGTCTGGCAGCTACTCGGCGCGTCTATTGACTTCTCCATTATTCGGGCGGTGACGGTTCTGGTTATCGCCTGTCCCCACGCCCTTGGCTTGGCCGTGCCCTTGGTGGTCGCCATCTCCACCACCCTGGGAGCCCGAAGCGGCCTCCTGGTGCGAGACCGGCGCGGTCTGGAGGAAGCGCGGCATCTGAACACCGTGATCTTTGACAAGACGGGAACGCTCACCCTGGGAGAATTTCGCGTGGTGCAGATATCCGTGGCCGAAGGCGAATCGGAGGAGGAACTGCTTCGAGTTGCGGCCGCGGTTGAATCGGAGTCCGAACATCCCATCGCCCGAGGCATTGTGATGACAGCGGTGGACCGCAAGCTCGAGGCGCGGCCGGCGGACAGCTTTCGGGCAGTGACCGGCAAGGGGGTTGCCGCTTCGGTCGATGGTGTCGAATATCACATGGGTGGCCCCGCCCTTCTGAAGGCCGAGGAGGCGCAGGTGCCGCCATCGCTGCAAAGGGCAGCAGAGGAAGCGGCTGATCGAGGGCAAGCCGCCATTTACCTGATGCGGGGCAAAAAGGCCTTGGCGGTCTTCACTGTGGCCGACGCCATTCGGGAGGAGAGTCGGGAAGCGATTCGGGCGCTGCATGATCGGGGCCTTGAAGTGGCCATGCTCACTGGCGACACCCAGGCTGTGGCGGCTGCCGTCGCCGCGGAACTACGCATCGATACCGTGTTCGCGCAAGTTCTTCCCGAGGATAAAGCATCCAAGGTGCAGGAACTGCAAAGACAGGGGAAAAAGGTGGCGATGGTGGGCGATGGGGTCAACGATGCCCCCGCCCTGGCCACCGCCGATATCGGGATCGCCATCGGCGCGGGCACGGACGTCGCCGTGGAGGCCGGGCATATCGTCCTGGTGCGCTCCGATCCTCGCGATATCCCACGCATCATTTCGCTGTCCGGGGCCACCTACCGGAAGATGTTGCAAAACTTGTGGTGGGCGGCAGGCTATAACATCTTTGCCATTCCCTTGGCCGCCGGCGTACTCGCTGCGTGGGGCGTCCTGCTGACGCCGGCGATAGGCGCCGTACTCATGTCGGCAAGCACCGTCGTGGTGGCGATCAACGCTCAACTTCTCAAGCGGGTGCAACTGTGACGATAGCACCATTCGACCAACGTCCCGCTTGCAGCGGACGGTCCGATCCAGAAGACCTGGCGGAACTTTTCGCCACTTGGTCAGGATCTGTTTCACTGTCATCTGAATTACCGATACGTGGCATGCTGTAAATGTCGAAAAAACGAGATATTAATCGAGGTTTATTACGCTGGCTCTCGTGAAAAAGCCCCATATTGAGCTTTCAATCCACGGCGAGCACGTTTCAGAGCTTGTTGACTGGATCAGGAAGAAATACGACGTTGACATTCTGGTAGAAGAGCCCGAGGAAGAGCTTGTCTCCATCGAAAGCACGGAATACTGGAAGGAAATGGAGAAAAACCGTATCGGTAATCTTCTTGCCGGCGCTCGCCTTAGAGCAGGACTCACCCAGGCCCAGCTCGCCGACAAACTCGGCATTCGGCAGAACATGGTCAGTGACTATGAACGTGGACGCCGCATGTACTCCGATGCAATGGCCGAGCGGTTGAGCCAGACGCTCGCGGTCAACGAGGCGCATTTGAAATACGGAAGCGAACAAGACTAATTCACTGGATGCTCGTTCCTCGTGCGGCTGAGCTTGGTCGTTGCGGCCGCATCGCTTCAACATTTTAATTGACTTGGAAAACTGTTAAGTTTACATTTTAGTGTGTAAACTTAATTAACGGAGGTTGAAATGAAAGCCACAGCAAAAGATCTGAGATTTCACTCAAAAGAACTCATCGATTCCGTTGGTAGGGGGGAAGAGATAATTATCACCTTTCGTGGCAAACCCTGTGCCAAGCTCGTTCCCTATCAGGAAGTAAAAAACAAAACAGCAAAAAACGAATTGTTCGGCATGTGGAAAGATAACAGCACCGTCGAAAATGTTGATGAGTATGTAAGGAATTTAAGGGCAGGAAGATTCTAAATGCTCATCGACACAGATGTACTCATTTGGTATTTAAAAGGTAACGAAAAAGCATATCAACTTGTTGAAAATTCAAATAATTTTTACATTTCTGTGGTAACCTATATGGAGCTCGTCCAGGGGATGAGGGACAAAAAGGAGTTGAATAACCTCCGTAAAGGACTGCATGCGTGGAACGCCCAAATTATATACATTTCCGAAGAGATATCGGCCAAGGCAATGTTTTACGTTGAGCAGCATTTTCTCAGTCATTCAATGCAATTAGCTGATGCACTCATAGGTGCCACGGCAATAGTTTACGGCATTCCTGTGCTCACAGGTAATGACAAGCATTACAAGGCAATCACAAATATTCAAATCAAGAAATTCAGGCCGTAGCCAACAGGTAGGTCCGCCGGAACTGACGATGGTAACCCTGGGAATTGAACGATTACTGGCCGAGCCGCCCTCCTGGTTGCGCGGCAAGCGCTTGGGGCTGCTTTGCAACCAGGCCTCCACCGACCGCTATTTGCGCCACAGCCGTGATCTGCTGTGGCAACGGTTCGGCGCTTCCCTAACCTGCCTCTTTTCGCCCCAGCACGGTTTTTTTGCCGAGAAACAGGATAATATGATCGAGTCGGCCGATATGTCCGATCCGGTTACCGGGCTGCCGCTGTTCAGCCTCTACGGCGAGGTCCGCAAGCCTACCGCCGCCATGCTGGCGCATTGCGATGTGCTGCTGGTGGACCTGGTCGATGTCGGCACCCGGGTTTACACCTTCCTCTATACCCTGGGCTATTGCCTGGAGGCGGCGGCCGAACAGGGCAAGGAGGTGGTGGTGCTGGACCGGCCCAACCCCTTGGGCGGCGTGGCGCTGGAGGGCAATTTGCTGCGGCCGGACTGCCGTTCCTTTGTCGGCCTCTATCCCATTCCCATGCGCCACGGTTTGACCCTGGGCGAAGCGGCCCGGCTGATCAAGGGCGAGTTCGGGGTGGACTGCCCGTTAACGGTCATTCCCATGGCCGGTTGGCGCCGAGAGTTTTTGTATAACGACACCGGCCTGCCCTGGGTTTTCCCCTCGCCCAATATGCCTTCGCCCCAAACCGCCCTGGTTTATCCCGGCCAGGTGCTCTGGGAGGCCACCAATATTTCCGAGGGGCGGGGCACCACCCTGCCTTTTGAGCTCTTCGGCGCGCCGTTTTTTAATCCCGCCCGAATCAGCGGCGCCATCGCCGCCCGCGACTTGCCGGGCTGCCTGTTGCGGCCGCTGGTCTTCGAGCCGGTGGCTGGCAAATGGGCCACCCAACCCTGCCCCGGTTTCCAGCTCCATGTCACCGAGCCGGCTGTTTTTAAACCCTATCGCACCACCCTGGCCTTGCTGCAGGCCGTCGCCCGCCTTTATCCCGACCACTTCGCCCTTAAACCGCCCCCTTACGAATATGAATACCACCGCCCGCCGATCAACCTGGTGCTGGGTGATGCCGATCTTTGGTCGCGGCTGGCGGCCGGGGAGCCGGTACGGGAACTGGAAGCCGAATGGGAACGGGAACTGGTGGAATTTGACCGCCAACGGCAGCCATATCTGTTATACTAATAACCGTCCGGCGACACCGGTTGGCTTATACGGTGCAACCCGGAGCGATGGCGGGCCGGCGGCTGCTGTTTCGCGGGGGGTGCTGGTTTCCGGCCGTGGCCAGGGGCGGCGGCCGGGATTGGTGGTTGTTTGATGATCTGTAAGGGTGGTTTCTGTGCGGTTTGAGCAACGGCGAGGCGACGAGGTGTTGCGGGATTATCTTTTTGAGATTCCCGCCGAGTGTCCTTATGGTCTGGAGCAGTTGGCGATCTACCGTCAGGCTCCCTGTCCGCCCCTGTCCGGGGAACTTTTCGACGATCTGCTGGCCGCCGGTTATCGTCGCAATGGCAACACCATTTACACCATGGCCTGTGTCAACTGCCGGGCCTGTGTGCCGATCCGGCTGCGGCTGGCGGATTTTAAGCCCAATCGTAACCAGCGCCGGGTCTGGGCTCGCAACCGGGATCTGGAAATCGAGCACGGGCCGTTGCGGGTCAGCGAGGAGAAGCTGGCGCTGTGCGAACGTTTCCTGGCCCGGCGCTATCCCGAAAAAGACCCCGAGCGCGGCGGCTGGTCCCCGGGTACCGAGCCGGAAGTGCGTTTCGCCCGGGCCATCGATTATTACAGCGGTTTTTTCTTCAGCTCCATCACCGAGACTTACGAAATCAGCTACTTCTTGCAAGGCCGCCTGCTGGGCCTGGCGGTGGTCGATTTGACCCCGGCGGCGCTGAACGCGGTCTATTTCTATTTCGATCCCGACCAGGCCCCGCGCAGCCCCGGCACCATGAATATCCTCTATCTGGTCGAATTGGGGCGTCGTCTGGGTTGCGAATTCCTCTACCTGGGCTACTGGATCGAGGAGGTGGCGGCCATGAGCTACAAGGCCCGCTTCAAACCCCACCAGCTTCTGCTCGACGGCGTCTGGCAGAGCCGGGGCTGAGTTGCTGGCTGCTGGACGGTTACCGCTTGAGCAGGGTGACGTAGGCGATGGCGTAGTCCTTTTCGTCGGCCAGCGAGAGCAGCGCCCGGCCGATGCCCAGCCGCTGGCAGAGGGCGGCGGCGGGGCCGGTAAAAGCCAACCGCGGGCACCCCAACTCGTCGTGTTCCACCCCGATCTGCCGCAGCGTCAGGCCGTCCCGGAAACCGCAGCCCAGGGCCTTGGCGGCGGCCTCCTTGGCGGCGAAACGCTTGGCCAGCAGGGCGGCTTGGTTGCCGCTGCGCTGGAATTCCGCCCATTCGTTGGCGGCCAGGACCCGTTGGGCGAAGGCTTCCCCGTGCCGCTCCAGGGCCGCCGCCAAGCGGGCGATGCTGACAATATCGGTGCCGATGCCGTGGATCATGGCTATGCGTCCACCGGCAGGTTGTCGATCAGCCGCACTTCTCCCAGCCAGGCGGCGGCCAGGATCACCAGCTGCTTATCGTCATCCCCGGCCGGGACCAGGTCGTCGCGGCGGCGGATTTCCACATAGTCGGGGTCGAAACCCAGGTGGCGCAGTCTGCTTATGGCCTGCTGCCGGGGATCGTCCAGGGTTGTCAGTTGGGCGGCGGTCTCCCGCAGGGTCTGATAGAGCAGGGGGGCCAGCCGGCGCTGCTCGGCGCTTAAACGGCGGTTGCGGGAACTCATCGCCAGGCCGTCGCTCTCCCGGACGGTGGGCAGGGAGACCAGCTCCACCGCCATGTTCAGATCGGCCACCATTTGGCGCAGCAAGGCCAACTGCTGCCAGTCTTTTTCGCCAAAAAGGGCGATCTCCGGTTCCACCAGGTTGAAGAGCTTACAGACGATGGTCGCTACCCCGGTGAAATGGCCGGGGCGGGAAGCACCTTCCAGGATCTGGCCTAACTCCGGGACTTCCACCCGGGTGGCCAGTTTGCCGGCGGGGTAGATGGTGGTCGCTGCCGGCGCCAAGAGGCAGTCCACCCCGGCGGCGGCCAGCTTTTGCCGGTCTTCCTCCGGGGTGCGCGGGTAGGCGGCCAGATCGTCGGCCCGGTCGAATTGGGCGGGATTGACAAAGATCGACACCACCACCCGCCGGGCCAGTTGCCCCGCCCGTTCCACCAGGGCCAGATGGCCGGCGTGGAGATTGCCCATGGTCGGCACCAGGGCCACCGTCTCCCCGGCCTGCCGCCAACCCCGGCGCAGTTGCCGCAACTTATCGATTTCGCTTACTGTTTTCATGGTTTGCTAACCGCCGTCGCCTTGTTGGCCATGGTCTTCTCCGGGCAGTGGCCCCCCGCAACTGCATCGCCCTAAATAGTTAATCACTGGCCGGGCGTCAATAAAAAGCCGTTGAGCGGCGACAGCTTAGAAGAAACGGCGCAGCCGCAGCTCCAGCCGGTGACGATTGGCCTTTTCGCCATACTCGCTGCCGCCGCCGCCGGTCAGCAGGGTGAAGCGTAGCCGCGCCTCCCAGTCGGCAAAACCGGTGTAGGTCAGCTCCGGGCTCAGCGAGGCGCTGTGATCATCAAGGTTGGCGATTACCGTGAAGGCCGGGGTAAAATAGAGGGTATCGGCCGGTTCCTTCCAGCTCAGCCGGGTATAGAGATAATCGCGCCCTCCCTGGGGGCGGCCGTAACGGGAAGCCAGGGCGGCGGCCCGTTCCAGCGTGGCGGTGGTGCCGGTGTCCTGGTACTGCCGGTGGCCGGTGGCGACCAGCCGCTGGAAACGCCGCCCCTCGTCGGGCCGGTAGCCCCCGTCGTTATGATAAAACTCGGTGATAATCGTCAGTTGTTGCGCGGTTAGGTAGCGCAATCCAAGCAGGTAACTGGTGCTGGCGGCGGTGCCGGTCACCGTGCTGCCATCGACCGCCAGCATCCGGTAGGACTGGCTGGGGATATGGGCCAATTCGCCGTGGATGGCCAAATGGGGCCACAGATTACGGGCCATCGCCACCCCGAACCGCGTGGAACGGCTGTCACCGGTGAAGCCCAGTAAGCTGATATCGGTATCACGGTAGAGCAGGTAGAGCTTGGCCGCCAGGTTGTAGTGATCGGCCGCCCCAAAATCTTCATTGATCCCCTGGGCCACCGGTAAAGTCACCAGGCTCAGGGAAGCGGTACGCAACCTGCCGGCGCCGCTGGTGGTCAATTCCAGGCCGGCGGTGAGATAGCCTTCCCGCGAGTCTTCGGGGTTGTCCGGATCCTTGGGCCGTTCGACAAAACCCACCGGGTTGAAGGCGTAACCGGTGCCCCAGCGATAAACTTTCTTGCCCAGATCCAGGCTCAGGCGCGGTGAAGGGGTCAAACTAAGCTGTCCCGCCAGCAACTCGACCCGATCCTGCTGTTCGAGTTGATCCCAGGCCCCGGTCAGGCGCGCCTTGCCCCGCAGTACCGCGATTCCCTGACGGTAAGTGCCTTCCACTTGCAGGGCCGGGCTTAAACGGTAAAGCGCGGCGCGGGGCTGGCGGTAATGGCGCAAGGTATAAAACGCCCCATCCCGGTTAAGGTCCAGATATTCACCCTTGGTTTCAAGATAACCACCCCAGGAAAGAGGCTTGGGGGCAAAGGCGGCCGCATCGAAGGTAAAATCTTCAGCGGCGGCGGCAAATCCGGCCGGATAAGCAAGCAGCAGCACAAGCAGCGCCCCACGGCACCAACCGGTCGGCAATCGTGACCACCAGCCTCCCGCTTTCAATCCCGTTTTCCCATGCTGGATAACCGTTCAAGCAAAGCTCACAGACCGCCGTCAGCAGCCGGCTTGTTTAGCGTAATTCCTCGATCCGTGGCAGATAAGAGAGGGTGAAGACTTCGTCGGCCAACTCCCGGGGGGTGATCCGGCCCCAGATCATCACCGACCGGTATCCCTGGTAGAGCGGGCTTTCGGTCTCCAGCACCGAGGGACGGAAGATGCCGTTGCCAAAATCCTTCAACTCGCTGTAACGCAGGGTTTTGATCAGCATCCCGTCGGCGGTCCGGCATTCGATCTCGATGGGCAGCAGCGCCTCCCTGTCCACCCGCATGGTCAGCCGGTCGTAGGCCACCGCGCCGCTGCGGGCCTTGAGCTCCAGGTGGTACTCGTCACCTTCGGTGGTCAGTTCCAGGGCCTCGTATTCGCTCTGGTAATCCAGCCGCATGATATCGGCGTTGTTGAAAACCCCGCCCACCACCGACTGCAGGCTGGTGATCCGGATGGGCCGACCCACTTCCGGGATATAGAGCCACATATTGTCGTCCTGGCGCAGGGTGGCCCGCCCCTTCTCACTGGCCGGCGAGAGAAACAGGGCCACCGTCCGGTCGCGCCCCTTGCGCAAACTGTACAGAACAAACTCCTTACGGCTGCCGTCTGGTTCGATATTGATCAACTGGCGATACATTTCGGCCGACTCGGGCTGGAGATTGCGGTCCACCCGGGCCAATACCTCGGCGGCGGTCAGGGCGGCGGCCGGCGAAGCGGTCAGCCCCACTACCCAAAAGACGATAAACAGGCGCAACATATATTTCACCTCTATTGTTCGGCCAGAGCCGCTTGGACTGCCGCCGTGGCTTTGCCATCGGCCAACTGATATTCGATGCCACGATCTTGCAAAGCGGCTACCATCTTATTGCCAAATTCACCGGCAATAACCAATTGCACTCCCCGGGCGGCCAGAAATTCGACCAGCGCTGGCCCGGCGTTACCGCCCGCCTCCCGCTGGGGATTGGGCAGGGCTTCCAGCAAATGCCCCTGGCCGTCAAAAAAAAGCAGATAAGGAGAACGAGCCGCTACCGTACTGACCGTGGCGGTGGCGGCCGGGGCCTCGGCGGTCACCACGATCATCGCCGGACCGGCGGCAACCGGAGCGGCAAGTAACCAGCAAAAAACCGGCAGCAGTAAGAGAAGACGGCAATGGCGTTTCATGGTGATTCCTCCCGCTGAATTTAAACTAGATATGGCGTAGGGCTTTGATCGGATCAAGTCGCGAGGCTTTGAAGGCCGGTTGCAGGCTGGCCAGGACCGCGCCGATGATGACAATCAGCGAAATCAGGGCTAGTTCGACCCAGGAAATCTCGGGCTGGAGTAACAGGCCCTGTTGACGCCCAAAATTATAGCTGATCTCGGCCAGGCTGAGCAGGCGAATCAGCAGCAGCCCCAACAGGCCGCCCACCGCCGCTCCCAAGACCCCGAGACTGAAGCCCTCGAGCATGAACATGGTCAGAATCCGCCCCGGCAGGGTGCCGATGGCGGCCATGGTACCGATCTCCCGGATTCGTTCATAGACCGCCATGATCATTACATTCATGATGCTGACCAGGACGATGGCGATCAGCATCAATTTGACAAAGAAGGTCATGACTTCGATCATCCGGGCGATATTGTAAAACGGCGAGAGCTTTTCCCAGGTATGCAGTTCATAAAGCGGCTTGCCTTGCTGGTTCAATTCCCGGCTCAATCGACTCTTCATCTCGGCGGCAAAACCGGCCAACTGGTCGAAATCGGCCAGGCGGACGGCGATTTCGCTGATCTCCCGCTGCTCCAGGCGCAGAATCGCCGCCGCGTCGTCGATATGGAGATAGCCGTCACGGCCGCCGGGGCCGGTGGCGCTCTCCAGAATGCCGCCCACCACCAGTTTACGGCCGTTGACCGAGCCATCCTGGTTGGTGGCGACCACCACCACCGTATCCCCGAGCTCCACCTTCATGCCCCGGGCCAGTAATTCCGGCACCCAGATCTGGCCGGGGTCCAGGGTGGCTTCGCCCGCCAGCAGGCGGCTGGCCAACAACGGCACGGTGGCCAGTTCCCGTTCCGGGTCAATGCCGTTTAAACGGACATTGGTAGTCTCGACAAAAGTGCTGAACATGGCCCCGAATTTGAGCCGGGGTGAAAAGGCCGCCACTTCCGATCGCCCGGTTAGCAACTCTTCCACCCGCTTAAGGGGCGGCCCGCTCAAGTTGAGATTCAGCGGCAGGTTCTCAATGGAGGCCACATAACCCCGTTTATGGATCTGCAAGTGACCGAGCATGGAATCGGTGGTCTGGGCGATCATCATATTCTTGAAAGAACCGGTAACCGCCACGAAGAGCAGGACGAAGACGACGCCGATGGCGATCAATGAGGTGGTCAGCAGGGTCCGCCGCCGGTAACGCAGCAGGTTGCGCAGGGCGATCTTCAAGAGATTGTTCATGTTGCCCTCCCGTCGGGGGCGGTGGCCGGTCGCGCCGTTTCTCTTTTTTGCGGCTTGTCGGCCGAGTGCAGCAGACGGCCATCCTCCAGGGTGTAAATAAGCTCGGCCTCTCCCTCCACCTTGGGGTCGTGGGTGGAGAAGATGAAGGTGGTGGCGAATTCGTCCCGCATCCGCTTCATCAACTCGATCACCCGCAGGGCCGTCTGGTGGTCGAGGTTGGCGGTGGGCTCGTCGGCCAGTACCAACCGGGGCCGGCCCACCAGGGCCCGAGCCACCGCCACCCGCTGTTTCTGACCGCCGGAGATTTGATCCGGGTACTTGTCCGCCTGGGCTTCCATCCCCACCGCCGTCAGCAGGGTGGCGACCCGCTGACGGCGCTCGGCAGCCGGCAGGTCAAGCACCATCTGCAGCGGATACTCGATATTCTCCGCCACCGTCAGCACCGGTAGCAAGTTGAAATCCTGGAAGATAAAGCCGATATGCTGCCCCCGGAAGCGGGCGGCGGCCCGGCGATTAAGCCCGGCCAGATCGACACCGGCCACTGCCAGATAACCGCCGCTGGGCTTGTCGAGCCCCCCGATCAGGTTAAGAAGGGTGGTCTTGCCGCTGCCCGAGGGACCGACAAAGGAGACAAAAGAGGCCTCGGTGATCGTGAAGCTCACCTTTTCCAGGGCCTGTACCCGCACCTCGCCGGCCTGATATTCCTTGCCGAGATCCTGCGCCACCACCAGTTGCATGGGTCTTTCTCCGGGTTATCGCCACCGCCTTATCGCGGTCCTGCCGTCTTCCTCAAAGACCTTGATCGCTCAAGCAAAGCCACGCTCCGGAGCGATCATCCATGCTCACTATAGAGAAAAACCCCGGGAAACAGAAACTTTTTTTTCGGCGCGGCGGTGGCTGCTTCTTGTGGTCGCTTCGGGATCAGGTGATGCGGATGGAGGCGGTCTGGTCGCTGATGCCCTTTTTGATCACCTCTTTGTTGTAGGCGGCGATCACGTCCCGGCGTTTGAGCATGCCCAGCACCCAGCGGTTGTCGTTGGCTTCCACCACCGGAATCTCGTCCAGGCCCTTGGCATCGAAGAGGCTCATGGCGGTATAGAGATTGTCATCCGGGGTTAGAACCGAGACCTCGCGGGTACAGATATCGCCCACCCGGGCGCAGCAGCGCAGTTGTCGGTCGTGGAGCACGTTCTTGACATCCTGCAGGGAAATGATTCCGGTCATGCGGCCGCTTTCGTCGATCACCGGAAAATAGAAGCTGTCCTTGGCCTGGCTGAAGATCTGCAACAGTTGATCGGCGTTGGCCTCTTCGCTGATGAAATCAACATCACCGCTGACCAGCCTCCCCACCGGAATCGACTCCATTAGCGCGACTTCCCGGCCTTCGGTGATGTCGATCCCCTCGCGGCTGAAGTCCACGGTGTCGATGGAATTGGGGTTAAGCCGGCCGGCGACCATGGTGCCGATGATGCTGCAGAGCATGATGGGGATGATAATCAGGTAGTTGCCGGTCATCTCAAAGAGCAAGAAGATGGCGGTCAGCGGGGCGTGGGTGCTGGCCGCCAGAAAAGCGCCAATGCCCACCGTGGCGTAGGCGCCCGGATTGGCCGTGTGCTGGGGCAGCAATTGGTGAACCACGGTGCCGAAGGCCCCGCCGCTGACCGCCCCGAGAAAGAGGGCCGGCGCGAAAACCCCGCCGGCCCCGCCTCCCCCCAGGGTCAGACCGGTGGCCACCATTTTGAGCAAGATCAAGGCCAGCATCACCGCCAATACGCCTTCGCC
Source organism: Desulfurivibrio sp. (assembly GCA_034522365.1). Lineage (GTDB taxonomy): Bacteria > Desulfobacterota > Desulfobulbia > Desulfobulbales > Desulfurivibrionaceae > Desulfurivibrio. The sequence goes on from JAXHLI010000011.1 coordinate 63,526, forward strand.
GGCCAGTACCTTTTCGATGTAATGGTAACCGTCGCCCATTACCTGGGGGAAAGCGATGGCCAGCCCCCCCACCGCCAGGCCGCCCAGTACCGGCTTGAGCTGGGGATGGAGCTTGAGGGCGGCAAACCGGTCGCGCAACCGGTAAAAGATGGCGATATAGAGCACCGCCAGCAAACCGATAATCACCCCCAGCAAGGAATAGAGGGGGATTTCCAGCAGGGGGTTAAGCAGGGTGTAGTCAGGCACGGAAAAGGCCGGTGAGTCGCCGTAATAGGCCCGGGAAACCACGGTGGCCATGGCCGAGGCTACCACCAGGGCGGCAAAGGAATCCAGGGCGTAGGTTCTCAGCAGGACGATTTCGGCGGCGAAGAAGACCCCGGCGATGGGCGCGTTGAACATCGCCGCCACGCCCCCGGCGGCCCCGGCGGCGATAAAGACCTTCATCAGATTACCGGAAACCCGGAAAGTCTGGCCGATGCGGGAGCCGATGGTGCCGCAAACCTGGGCGATGGGGCCTTCCACCCCGGCGGAACCGCCGCTGCCAATGGTCAGCGCGCAGGCCATGATCTTGGCGAAAATGGTCCGCAGGCGGATGATGCCGGCTTCCAGGTTGACCTGCCGGAGAAAGCGGGGAAAGTTGTAGCCGTTGATCTCACCGGGGAACAGCAGGGAGAGGGGGATCAGCAACAGCATGCCGAAAGCGGGCAACAGTGGCAGCAACAGCGCCCGCCAGCCGCCCTGGCCGATGCCCAGCAGTTGCTGGCCGCCGACCAGGATCAGGGCGTGGACCCCCTCCAGCACCGCCCGGAAGAAGATGCTCAAGGCGCCGGCCAGCAGGCCGATGATGGCGGCGATGGCCAGCAGGCGAAAATTTTTGCCGGGCAGCATTGTTTGTAAACGTAGGTTCATGGCGAAGTTAAGCGATGATTAAACCATAAAGCCATCAGCCGCCGAACATCAGGCCTACCTGAGCCCATTGCGCGGAGGGGATTTCGCTGGCCAGTTTCAGGGCGCCGGCGGCGCCGATCCGCTCCGGATCATCGACCCGGGTGACCCGGACCTCGCCGTAATCGCGCAGGGCGCTGGCGATCATGGTGTCCAGCCCACGGATTCGGGAGCCGCAGCCGGCCAGGTAGATATGGCGCAGCACCTCCTCCTGGTCTTCGGGGTCAAAGGAGGCGATCAGGATTTCCAGTTGCTCGACGATATTGGGTACCATGCTCTCGCAGACCGTGCGCAGCTCCTCGGTGATGTCGAGTTGCACCGGCTTGCCTTCCACCCGCAGGGTGACCGTCACCGGGGTTTCCGGCTCGCCGACAAAGGCGTGTTCCTCCTTGAGCCGGCAGGCCAGGGGGAGGGTGAGCTGGGCGCCGGGATGGCGGCGGGTGATGGCCGCTTCCAGCCGTTCATCCAGGTAGTCGCCGCCCTTGAAGGTGGTTATCTGATCCTCGGCCGCCGGCAGTGACCCCTTGACGCCGCAGATATCGACGGTGCCGGCCCCGATATCGACGATAATGGCCCGGTTGAGGCGTCCCAGGGCGTAGGCCACCATAAAGGGTTCGGAGACCACCAGGGCCCGGTCCATCACCTCGCGGGCGAGATCCAGCAACACCTCCTTGTTCATCAGCGAGGCCCGGGCTGGAACCCCGATCACGCCGTTGACTTCGACTCCGGGGTGGTCGGCTTTAATCAAGGCGACCAGGTGGTGGACCAGTTCCCTGGCCGCCCGGTAGTCCCGTTCACTGGCTTCTCGGATCACCCCTTCCGAGAGGGGTGAACAGAGTTCCAGAAAGTTGCGTTTATCCAGGGCTTCGGCGCCGAAGAGCGGGCCGTCGCCCACCGCCTGCCGGCTGATAACATCCTTGGGATAGCCCACCACCGAGCGCAGTTCAAATTCCTGGCCGTTGTCGGCCAGGATCACGGTGCGGCAGGTGCCGAGATCAATCCCCACCGTGAGCCGCCCGCCGCTTGCCGCTGGTACGGCGCGTTGCGGTGTGGTCTGCTCCGGCTCTCCGGCCGTTGCCGGGCTGTCGTCTGCAACTGGTTCGGGGCTGTCGCTGGTATCGTTTACTTGTTCCTCGTCTGGAAACGCCATGGTCCGAATCCTCTCTGCTTTGGTTGGTTGCTTATCCACTTATTTAAAATCTATGCGGGGCGCTGTTGGGCGGCGGCCAGCAAGTCCCGGACTACCCGGCCGGGCAGATAATGGCTGCCCTCGACATAGATCAGGCACTCCTCCAGTTCCCCGTGGGCGGTGGCCAGCTCCTCCTCCAGGGCCCGCCGTTGTTGCTCGGCGGCGGTGACCTGCTGCCGCAGCCGCGCCGTTTCCGTTTCCTGCTGGTGCAGCTTGTTCTCCAACTCGGGGATTTTATCATTTTCTGCCGTTATTTGCTTGAGTTGGAGCTGGTTTTCCTCCAAATGGCGGCTCAAGGCGCGGAAATCCTGGTGGCTGCCCTCCAGGGTGGCGGTCAGGCTGGTTATTCTTTCCCGTAGAGTGGTGATCTCCTGCTCGCGGCGTTCGATCTCTTGCTGCTGGCTGTTTAGTTCGTCGTTTAGTCGTTGTTGCTCCGCCCCGTAATTTTTGATGGTCTGGCGGGTGGCCTCGTCGGCGGCCTCAATTTGTTGCCTGGCGTGGCGGAGCCGGCGCTGCTGTTGGAGCCAGACCGCACCGCCGCCCAGCAGGGCGCCGGTTACCAGGTACAGCAGAATCATGGATTCCATCATTTATCTCCGGCCAGTTGAATTTCGTGGTTCACGGTGAAATCGGCATCATGCCAGCGCTCCGGCGGTAATTCCGCCGCCAGGCGCAAGGCCCCCAGGGCGCCGGCGTATTCGGGCTCGGCGAGGGCGCTTACCCGCACCTGGCCATAGTCGGCCAGGGCTTGGGCCAGGGCTTGGGGCAGGCCCTGGATATGGGCGCCGCCGCCGGTGAGAAAAATGTTTTGTAAGACTTCATCAAGGTCCTCGGGGTCAAATTCGCGGAGAAGAGCAGTCAACCGTTCGGTGATTTCCGGCACCAGTCTCTGACAGACCAGCCCCAATTCCTCGCTTAGATCGTATTGCCGGGGCTTGCCGGCCGCCCGCAGGGTCACCACCACCGGAGCAGGCGGGGAGCCCACGTAGGCGTGTTCCTCCTTGATTCGCCGGGCCAGCTCCCGGGTCATCCGGACTTCGGGATAGCGCTGGTTGATCAGGCTTTGCAATTGTTGATCGAGATGATCGCCACCGTGGGGTAGAATCACCCGTTCGTTGGTGGCGGGAACCCGGCCCCGGCAGGGGCAGATGGTGATACCCCCGGCGCCGATATCGATCAGCAGGCTGTTGTCCAGCCGCTCCAGATGATAGGCCACCGGCAAGGGTTGGTCGACTAGCAGAAAAGCGGAGAGTAGCTCACCGGCAATGGTCGTCAGGGTTTGCCGGCCGCCGGCTTCCAGGGTGGCCGGCACCGCGATTACCCCGCTTACCCGTGCTGGCCGGTGGTCAACGTCGGTTTCGGCGGCGAGGGCCAGTGCGATGACGTGCCGCAGCAACTCCCCGGCGGCGTTGTAATCCTGACGCCGATCCTGGGCGATGGTGCCGTTGCTCAGGGGGTGGTAGAGGGTGAGGGCGCTTTTGTGTTCCAGGGCCCGGGCGCCAAAGACCTGCGATTCCCCCAGGGTTTTCAGGGCAATGATATCCCGGGGGTAACCCACCACCGAATCGACCAGGTGACGGGCGCCGCGGTTGGAAACCACCGCCGTCCGGGCGGTGCCCAGATCGATACCCAACAGCAGCCGGTTTTCGGCCTCCGGTTTGCTCATGTTCTCCCCTGTCAACTTGGTCATCGGTCAGAAATCAGGACTTTTGCGAAGATAACGGATTACGATCGTAGTGGTAAGCAGAGGTGATGTCAATATTAAAAAGAGCTCAACCAGGCCGCCGGCTCTCCGCGGAGGAGTGCGCATGTGGCGAGATGGTTCCGAACCGCACCTTTCTAAAAACGCCACCCCCGGTCGGCAGTCAACGGGACTGCCGACCGGGGGTGGCGTTGGTGGGCCCGTGGCGGTCAGGCCGCGACGGGGTTGTAGGTGGTTTACAGGTTACGGTTGGCGGAAGTGGAAAATACCCCAGGCCAGGTTGCCCTGTTTGGCGTTGTTGATCCAGTGGCCCAGGCCGGTTTTCATCCGGTCGATATAGGCCTGGCTAACGCCGGCTTCCCGGCACTGTTGTTCCAGCCGTTCCAGTTCCGCCAGTACCTTGCCGTAATGGTTGGCCAACTGGTGGGAGTGGTCCTCGAAGGCCACTTCCGTAAGGCCCAGCTTGGCGGCCTGCTGGCGATAGAAACCGGGAGAACCCAGCGACGAGAGGTGGATCCGGTCATAAACCGGTTGCAGGGTGGCCGGATCGGCGTCGTCGGTCTGCATCGGGTCGGTGAAGATCAATTCCCCACCGGGTTTGAGCACCCGGGCGGCCTCGGCGATCACCTTGGCCCGGTCGCCGGAATGGAGAAAGGCGTCCTGGGACCAGACCACGTCGAAAGTGGCGTCCTGGTAATGGAGGCTGGTGAAGTCGTCGTCCACCACCTCAATCAGGTTTTCCAGCCCCTGTTCGCGATTTTTCTGACGATCCCGCTCATTTTCCGCCTCGGAAAGATTGAGCGCCACGCACCGGCAACCGAAAGTCCGGGCCAGGTAGCGCATTGAACCGCCGTAGCCGGCCCCGAGATCCAGGACATAGCTATCCTTGCCCAGGTTCTGCAAACGCTGGGCCATATGCGCCACGGTCCGCCGGCTGGCGGTGGCGATATCCTCATCGGGCGTCTCATAGAGTCCGATATGGAGATCCTCGCCGCCCCAGACGGTATGGTAGAAGATATCGGCATCGTCGCTGTTATAGTATTCCCGGGCCGTTTGTACGACATCATCATACTGGCTCATGGTATCGCCCCTAAATTGTTTCCTGATCTTCTTCGATGTAGTGCTTTTCGGCGACGTGGATGTAAAAATCGGGCTGTTCGCCGCGGTATTTTTCTTTGAAGTCGCCGTAGGTGGTGATGGTCTGAAAACCGACCTGGAACATCAGTTTACGGGTATAATCCTTACGCAACGGGAACATATTGAGGTGATAGACCGAGCCGTCGGCAAAGGTGTAGCGGAAGCGGGCCAGGCCGTCGTCGACATGCTCGGGCTCGGCGGAGACATCGTCGCCGCAGTAGTAGAATTGATGCTTGTTGCCGTAGGAGCCGTCCAGCAGGGCGTCGTAATTGCGCTGGTCTAGGATCAGCAGGCCGTCATGCTTGAGCATGGCGTAAAACTCGGCCAGGGCCTTGCGGCGGTCATGTTCCCTGAACAGGTGGGTAAAACTGTTACCCAGGCAGATGATGGCGTCGAATTCACCGTGGACGTCGCGGTTGAGCCAGCGCCAGTCGGCCATTACGGTGCGCAGGACATGGCCCCGTTTACGGCCGTTATCAAAGGCCTTGAACAGCATCTCGGCGGAACCGTCGGCGGTGACCACCTCGAAACCGGCCTCGATCAGGCGGCAGGAGTGGAAACCGGTACCAGAGGCCACATCGAGAACTTTTTTGACCCCGTGTTCCTTAAGGGTATCAATAAAGAAATCACCTTCGCTCTTCGCCCGGCTTTCCCAGTCGATCAAATCGTCCCATTTGTCGACGAATCCCTTGACGTATTCATCGGTGTAGTGGTCAGTATCACGCATTGCCACCGGGTCGGTACCAAACTCTTGTTTACTGGTTTTGGAAGACATAGAACCTCACTTGTTTTATTTTAGCTGTACCGGAGCACCCGGTCCGGCCGCCGCTAAACGGCAGCCGCGGATCCCTCACGGCCCTGCACATTTCCCTTCGGGCTTCACCACCGGGCAATGGAAACAATTTCCCGCCCGGTTTTCAGTAAAGCAAGAAGAGAGAAAAAGGAAGAGATAAAGAGATAAGCAAGCACTCTGTGCTGCTAATCATTCACGATTTTGGATGCTTTGTCAACCCCACCCCCTTCAGGGCGTCGGTAACTTGGCGTCCGATGGTCGAATATAGAGGGGAGCGGCAGTGGCCGGGGCCAGAAAATCCCGCCGCTGCCATTTGTCGAGTGCCAGTTGGCCCACGGCGGCGGCCCGGGGGAAAAAGAGGGTGGGCGGGGCGAAAATGGCCAATTCGGCTAATTGTTCCCGCAACTGTTCCCGGTACAGTTCGGCACCGCTGCCCAGTAGCAGGGTGGGGGTGGTGATCCGGACGGCCAACTCGGCCGGTGGCAGGGCCAGATAGTCGCTGGTGCGCCGCCCCACCGGCGCGGCGCGGTGCTCGGCGGTCGGGGAAAAACTGAAGAAAGCGCTGAAAACCTCACCTTTGCGGGCGTCGATCAGGGGGCAGACCGGGTAGGGAGTAAAAGGGACCTGGGCCGCCAGGGCATCCAACGAACCGATCCCCAGCAGTGGCTTGCCGGTGGCCAGGGCCAGCCCCTTGACGCTGCTTAAGCCGATGCGCAGCCCGGTGAAGCTGCCGGGCCCCAGAGCCACGGCGATGCCGTCCAGTTGTGGCCAGTCGATTTCGCAGGCGGCCAGCAATCCTTCAATGGCGCTTAGCAGCCGCCGGGAGTGGGTACGGCGGGAGTGCAGGGAATACTCGCCCCGGCAGCCCTGGCCGTCCACCAGGGCGACACTGCCGCAGGCCCCGGTGGTTTCCACGGCCAGCAGCAAAGGAGATTGCCGTTGGGTTGACATCGCACGCTCGCCTCAGCCCTGGAACAGGCGGCTGATATCATTGTAAAAGACAAAGACCATCAGGGCGATGATCAACATTAGGCCGACCTGGGAGGCGATCTCCCGCACCTTCAGACTCACCGGCCGGCGGGTGATCGCCTCGATGGTGTAGAAAGTCAGATGGCCGCCGTCGAGGATCGGAATCGGCAGCAGGTTGAGAATCCCCAGATTGATACTGATCAGGGCCATGAAATGGACGAAATTGAGCCAGCCCGCTTCCATTTGCTGGCCCGCCAACTGGGCGATCAAAATCGGCCCGCCCAGTTCCGAGGCCGGAACGATCTGTTGCAGCATCTTGACAATGGCCAGCAGGGTCAGCCAGATGAGGCTCCAGGTCTGGGCAAAGCCCGAGGTGAAAGCGGTAAATATCGATACCGACTGGTAAACGGTGTTACTGCTGCGGGTAATGCCGAGCATGTAACGCTGACCTACCACTTCGCCGAAAACATTTTTGACCTCCCGCTCGGCCGGTGTTGCGACGGTGGTGAAAGTTTCCCCATCACGTTCAATGGTCAGCTCCAGCGGCCCGCCCTGGCTGTCGCCGATCAGCCGGGCCATTTCCTCCCACTTGGCGGTGGCGTCTCCGTTGATGGCGACGATGCGGTCGCCCTCTTGCAGTCCGGCGGTGGCCGCCGGGGAATCGGCGGCGATTTCGCCCAGGGTGGTGCCGGGAGCCGGTTGGGGAAGGCCCACCGTGGCAAAGATCATAAAAAAGAGCAGCACCGCGAAGGCCAGATTGAACAAGGGACCGGCGGCGACGATGACAAAACGCTGCCAGAGCGTTTTGCCGGAGAAAGCGCGCCGTCGGTCGGCGGGGTCGATCTCCTCGTCGGGATTCTCACCCAGCATATTGACATAGCCGCCCAGGGGGAAGGCCCCGATCCGGTATTCGGTCTCCCCGGCCCGCCGGCTGAGCAGCTTGGGACCAAAGCCCAGGGAAAAGGTCAGCACCTTGACTCCGAAGAGTTTGGCAAAGAGAAAATGCCCCAATTCATGGACAAAGATCAGCAGCCCTAAAACAATGATAAACGAAATGATGGTAGTCATAAATTAACTGTTTGTTTACGGTTAAGCCGGTTCGACGTTTTGCTGCCGGCGGTGCATGGTTTTGATCATCAGGGACTCGACCACCGATTCGGCCAGCATCCGGGCGGCCAGGTCGGCGGAGAGCACGGTGGCGAGCCGCTCGGCTCTCTGGTGTTCGGCCCGGTTCAGGGTTTCGGCCACCACCAGGGCGATCTCGGGAAATCTGATCTTGCCCTCCAAAAAGGCCTCCACCGCCACTTCGTTGGCGGCGTTCAGGGCCGCCGGCATGGTGCCGCCCCGTTTACAGGCCTTGTAGGCCAGTTGCAGGGCCGGAAAACGCTGAAAATCCGGTGGCGTGAAACTGAGATCGCCGCATTTGGTCAGATTCAGCCGGGGCAGCCCCAGGCGCAGCCGTTCCGGGTAGGCCAGGGCGTAAATGATGGGAATCCGCATATCGGGAATCCCCATCTGGGCCACCACCGAGCCGTCGATATATTCGACCATGGAATGGACGATACTCTGGGGATGCAGCAGGACCTCGATTTGTTCCACCGGTACGGCAAAAAGCCAGTGGGCCTCGATGACTTCCAGCCCCTTGTTCATCATGGTGGCCGAGTCGATGGAGATCTTGCGGCCCATGGACCAGTTGGGGTGGGCCAGGGCCTGTTCCGGCTGGACATCCCACAATTCCCGGGCCGGGGTCTGGCGGAAGGGGCCGCCGGAGGCAGTCAGAATCAGGCGGCTGATATCCTGGTGGCGACCGGCTTCCAGGGCCTGGGCGATGGCGTTATGTTCGCTGTCGATGGGCAGCAGCCGCACTCGCTGGCGGGACACCTCGTTCATTACCAGATCGCCGGCCATCACCAGGGTTTCCTTGTTGGCCAGGGCGATATCCTTGCCGGCGCTGATGGCGGCCATGGTCGGGGTCAGGCCGGCGGCGCCGACAATCGCCGAAACCACCAGGTCGCTTTCCCGCAGCCGGGCCACTTCCTCGTTACCGTTCTTGCCCACCAGGACTCGCTCACCCCAGCCCGGCGGCAGGCTCTGGATCAACTCGCCGGCGGCATCACCGTCGGCCACCGAGACCAGTTGAGGGTGGAAGGCTTCGATCTGCTCCTTGAGCAGGGCGATATTTTTGCCCGCCGCCAGGCCCAGTACCCGGAAGCGACCGGGGTACTGGCGTACCACCTCCAGCACGTTGCGGCCGATGGACCCGGTGGAGCCCAGCAGGGAGATATTCTTGGTCATAGGTTACCTGTTTTAAAAGCCTGTTCCCCACCGCCGGCGTGGGGCGGAGTGGTTATACGCACTATCCGTAATCGTTTACCAGGGTAAATAACTTGTTGATATAACTGGCCGTAATCGTTCGGTCAGTAATACCAGGTAGTAGAGCAGGGGCACCACCAGCAGCAGGGAGTCGATCCGGTCCAGCAGGCCGCCATGGCCCGGCAGCAGGGTACCCGAATCCTTGAGACCGGCGCCGCGTTTAAGCAGGGATTCGACCAGATCCCCCACCACGCTGGCCAGCGAGAGGATAAAGGCAAAAAGCAGCGATTGCAACAGCCCGATCTCCGACAGCCACCACCAGACCACCAGAAAACTGCCGAGCATCGCGGCGACTACACCGCCGATCAACCCTTCCACGGTTTTACCGGGGCTTAAAGCGGGGCAGAGTTTGTGGCGCCCTAAACGGGTGCCGGCGTAATAGGCGCCGGTATCGGCGGCCACCGCGATGATGGCGGCCAGCAGCAACCAGGAACGGCCGGCGGGCTGGGCCAGCAGCAGCGGGAAATGGGCCAGCAGCAGGGCCGGATAAAAGATCCCCAACACCGCCCGGGGCAGAAAATCAAAAGCTGGCCCGCTTACTTCGTGGCCCCCGTGCTCACTTGCCTGGGTGGCGGCCAGGCTCAGCAGCAGCAGGCCGGCAAAGGCCGCCATGGCCCCACCGGCAATCCACAGTGGCTCGGCGCTGACGGCGCTTAGCACCGGCAACAGGGCCAGCAGCACAAAGGGTCGCCGCCAGCGGGACTCGCCACCGCCGCGCAGCAGCATGGCGGCGTATTCCTGCAAAGCCAGCAGGGCCAGCAGGCAGATCACCAGCCAGAAGATAACCGGCGGCGCCAACAGCAGCAGCAGCAGCCAGGCAACGCCGATAATCAGGCCGGTCAGTACTCTAGCCATTACCGACGCCCCCGCCGTCAGGGTCGAGTTGTTCGCTGGTGTGCCCGAAACGGCGTTGGCGTTGCTGGTAGTCGTTGATGGCGGCCAGTAATTGTGGGCGGCCGAAATCGGGCCACAGGATCTCGGTAAAGTAGAGTTCGCTGTAGGAGAGTTGCCAGAGCAGAAAATTGCTGAGCCGGGTCTCGCCGCCGGTGCGGATCAGCAGATCAGGATCGGGGAGCTCGGCGGTGTCCAGGTAGCCGGCGATGGTCTCTTCGTTGATGGCGTCGATGGGCAGGCGACCGGCGGCCACCTCGGCGGCCAGCCGGCGGCTGGCCCGGACGATCTCATCGCGACTGCCGTAGCTCAAGGCCAGGTTGAGAATCAGGCCTTGGTTGGCGGCGGTGCGCTCGGCGGCTTCGGCCAGCACCCGTTGCACCCGGGGCGGCAGCGCTTCAATGGTGCCGCAGGTCCGTAAGCGGACCCCGTGGGTCAGCAGCTGGTCAAGCTGATTCTGCAGGTAGTTTTCCAGCAGGCCCATCAGACTCTCCACCTCGGGGCCGGGCCGGCGCCAGTTTTCGGTGGAGAAGGCGTAGAGGGTCAGGACCTCGACGCCCAGTTCCCGGGCCCCGGCCACCGTTTCCTGGACCGCGCGGACTCCGGCCTGGTGCCCCATCAGCCGGGGTTTGCCCCGCTTTTTGGCCCAGCGGCCGTTGCCATCCATGATGATGGCGATATGGCGGGGCGGGTGACCGGAAACGGGCATCAGACTTCCATCAGCTCCTTTTCCTTGTCGGCCATGATGGTGTCGATTTTGGCGATCGCGGCGTCGGTTTCCTTCTGGGCCTCGTCCTGGAGGCGGAAGAAGTCGTCCTCGGGCAACTGCTTGTCGTTCTTGAGCTTCTTGAGGCGGTCGATGGCTTCCCGCCGCACGTTGCGAACCGCCACCCGGTACTCCTCGCTGAGCTTTTTCAGTTGCTTGACCAGCTCCTTGCGGCGCTCCTCGGTGAGTTGGGGAATCGTCAGGCGAATTACCTTGCCGTCGCTGCTGGGGGTCAAGCCGATGTCGGAGGCCATGATCGCCTTTTCGATGGCCTTGCTCTGCTGGGCGTCCCAGGGCTGGATGACGATCATGCGGCTTTCGGGGATGGTCAGGGTGGCCACTTGGTTGAGCGGCAGCTGGGAGCCGTAGGCCTCCACCTTGATGCCGTCCAAAATGTTCAAGGAGGCCCGGCCGGTGCGAATCCGGCTTAATTCGCGACGGTAAGCATCCAGGCTCTGATCCATCTTTTCGGACATCTCCAGAATTACTTCATCCATTGGTTGTCACTCCTTTGCTGACCCGATGATGGTTCCCACCTGGGCACCGCTGACCGCCTTTCTCATGTTGCCGGGGACCATCATGTCAAAGACCATGATGGGAGTGGCGTTATCCATGGCCAGGGAGATGGCCGCCGCGTCCATGACCCGCAGGCGGCGGGTGAGGACATCCTCGAAGCTGAGGCTGGTGAAGCGGGTGGCGTCGGGGTGTTGCAGGGGATCCCGGTCGTAGACGCCGTCCACCCGGGTCGCCTTGCAGAGCAGATCCGCCTTGATTTCCAGGGCTCGCAGCATGGCGGCGGTGTCGGTGGTGAAATAGGGGTTGCCGGTGCCGGCGGCGAAAATCAGCACCCGGCCCTTGTTCAGATGGTGCTGGGCCTTCTGGCGGGAGAAGGTTTCGCAGACCGTGGGCATGGCGATCGCCGACAGCACCCGGGCGGCGACCCCGCTGGCTTCCAGGGCGTCATGGAGGGCCAGGGCGTTGATCACGGTGGCCAGCATCCCCATGTTGTCGGCGGTGCTGCGGTCCATGCCGGCGGCGGAGCCGGCCATGCCGCGAAAAATATTGCCGGCCCCGATCACCAGCCCCAGTTCCACCCCCAGGACGTTGATTTCCCGGATCTCAGTGGCCAGGTACTGGAGTACTTCGTCGCTGATGCCATAGCTCTGACCGCCCATCAGGGCTTCGCCGCTGAGCTTGAGCAGTACCCGTTGGGGTTTGTTGCTGGTGGAGGGCTCCGTGGTCATTGAAAATATTTCCTGAGGTTAAAATGATGAGGTTTGCCGTTTTAGTAGCCGACCTGGAAATGGGCGAAACGCTTAACGGTGATATTTTCGCCCAGTTTGGCGATCAGCTCATTGAGCAGATCCTGAATGGTCAAATCGGGGTCTTTGACGAACTTTTGTTCCATCAGGCAGTTTTCGGCATAGAATTTATCCATCTTGCCATCGACGATCTTATCGACGATGTTTTCCGGTTTGCCGGAATCCAAGGCCTGCTGGCGATAGATCTGGCGTTCCCGCTCCTGCGTCTCGGCGGGCACTTCCTCGCGGCTGATGCCGATGGGGCCGGCGGCGGCGATATGCATCGCGATATTTTTGGCAAATTCTCGGAATTCGTCGTTTTTGGCCACAAAGTCGGTCTCGCAGCCCACTTCTACCATGACCCCGAGTTTGCCGCCGGCGTGGATGTAGGTTTCGATCACTCCTTCACTGGTGGCCCGGTCGGCCCGTTTCCTGGCCACCGCCAGACCCTTCTGGCGCAGCAGGTCGACGGCCTTTTCCAGGTTGCCTTCGGTCTCATTCAGGGCCTTTTTGCAATCCATCATGCCCGCGTTGGTTTTATCGCGGAGTTCCTTAACCATTTGTGATGTAATCTGCACGTCTGTCACCTTTTACTTGTAACGGCGACCCCAGGGGTGGGGCCGCCACTATGAGAAATTTCCTGTTCCAAACTGTACCCCGGCGGCCGGCAGGCCACGGTCGTCGGCAACTAAGCCGTGGTTGCGGCGGCCTCGCCAGCCGGTTCCGGCTGTCCGGTTTCGCCTTCGCCCGCGGCCACTTCCACTTCCGCGGCCTTGTCGGCGGCGGCCTGTTGGTCCATGGCGTGGCTCTCTTTACCGGCCAGGATGGCGTCGGCCAGCTTGGAGCAGACCAGGCGGATGGACTTGATGGCGTCGTCGTTGCCCGGAATCAGATAGTCGATGCCGGTGGGGTCGCAGTTGGTGTCGGCGATGGCCACCACCGGGATGCCGAGCCGGTTGGCCTCGGTCACCGCGATATCTTCCCGCTTGGGATCGACGACAAAGATGGCGGCGGGCAGCGTTTTCAGGTCCTTGATCCCGCCCAGGTTGCGCTCCAGCTTCAAGGTCTCCTTCTGGATCATCATGATCTCTTTTTTCTTGTAGCGGTTGATGGTGCCGTCTTCCTGCATGGTGGTGTAATTCTTGAGCCGATCAACGCTCTTTTTGATGGTCTGGTGGTTGGTCAGCATGCCGCCCAGCCAGCGGTGATTGACGAAGTACATGCCGCAGCGTTCGGCTTCTTCGCGCACGATATCCTGGGCCTGGCGCTTGGTGCCGACAAAGAGGACGCTGCCGCCCTTGGCCGCCGCCTTGGCCGTGTACTCGCAGGCCCGCTTAAAAAGGGGCAGGGTCTTGTCGAGGTTGATGATGTAGATGCCGTTACGGGCCCCGAAGATATAAGGCTTCATCTTGGGGTTCCAGCGCCGGGTCTGGTGGCCGAAATGCAATCCGGACTCCAGCATCTCCCGCATGCTGATCGAGGGTGTTTCCACTTGGGTCATGATCTCTCCTTGCAAAATGTTTTGGTTGGGCCGCCGTTTCCGTTACCCAACCCCGAAGATAACAACGGGGCACCAAAGGGAATTCCGCGCCACCGGCGATTATAATCGCCGGCGGTGAGCGCCGGAAACGTGTGAATTTAAAAAACCGGTCAACATTACAGTATCGGCGGGTCTTTTGCAACTATGAAAAAAGGGGTGGGAAAAGGAGCAAAGAAAGACCGGTGGTTGGTCCGGCCGCCGGCCTTAAATCAGCACGTTGACCAGGGTGCCCGGGGGGGTGGTGGCGGTGGAACTGACCGCCTGCAGGTGATTGGCGCGGGCCTGGCGCAGTTGCTGCTCGGCCTGTTGCTCGTTGGCCCGAGCCTGGCTGAGGCGTTCCATGGCTTGCTTTTTGCGCTGCTGGGCCTCGCGGACCTGCTGTTCGGCTTCCTGGCGCTGGTTTGCGGCCTGGCGCACCTGCCGGCCGCTTTCCCGCACCTCGCCGTTGCGCTGGTTGGCACCTTCGCCCACCAGGGCTTTGGTTAACTGCGGGGCTTGCGCCGGGCTATGGGAGCCGATCTCCGGGGCCATGGGCCCTCCGCCTTACTTGGTCAGGATGGGTTGCCGACTAAAACGGCTTTTATTGTTTTTAGCACAAAAAAAAGCGGCTTGGCAAGCAATTAAATCATGATTCCACACCCTGCAGCATCTCGTCGATCACCGTCAGGCCGCCGTGCCAGAAGGAGGGATCATCGAGGTCTACCCCGAAGGGTTTGAGCAGTTCGTAGGGCGAGGCCGAACCGCCACTCTTGAGCAGTTCGAGATATTGGGGCACGAAGGCTTGCCGGTCCTGCTGGTAGAGACGATAGAGGGCCAGAACCAGCAACTCGCCAAAGGCGTAGGAGTAGACATAGCCCGGGGTGTTCAGGAAATGGGGAATGTAGGACCACCAGCGGGCGTAATCGTCGCTTAGACTAACGCTGTCGGCGAACATCTCCCGTTGGCTGGCCAACCAGTGGCGGGAGATCTCCTCACTGCTCAATTCGCCCTGCTGGCGGCGGGCGTTGTGGACCCGGTCTTCAAAGCGGTTCATCGCCACTTGACGGAAGACGGTGGCGAAGATCGATTCCAGCTTCTGGCAGGTGAAGGCGCGGCGGGCCTCGGGGTCGGTCAGCAGTTCCAGTTGGCGGTTGAAGAGTAGCAGTTCGGCGAAGACCGAGGCGGTTTCGGCCAGCACCAGGGTGGTGGCGGAGTTGTAATAGCCCCGCTGGCTGGCCAGGTACTGGTGCACCCCGTGCCCCAGTTCGTGGGCCACGGTGGAGATGTCGCGCAAATTGCCGGTATAATTGACCATGATGTAAGGATGCACCGCCGGGACCGCCGGGTGGGCGAAAGCGCCGCCCCGCTTGCCTTCCAGGAGCGGGGCGTGGATCCAGTTTTCGTTAAAGAAGCGCTCGGCGATCTCGGCCATCGCCGGGGTGAAATCGGCAAAGGCGGCCAGTACCAGCTCCCGGGCCTGGTGCCACTCCACCACCTGTTCGGGGAGGTGGGGCAGCGGCGCGTAGCGGTCGTAGTCCAGTAATTCATCGACCCCCAGCAGCTCCTTTTTGAGTCGGTAATAGCGCTGGGGAATATCGTAGCGGCCGGTGACCGCCTCGATCAGGGTGTCGACCGTCCCGTCGGTCAGCTCGTTGTCGAGATTCATCGAGCTGAGCCAGTGGGGGTATTGGCGCAGCCGATCGTCGATCATCTTGTCGGCCAGCAGGGTGTTGAAGGTGTGGGTCAGGACGTGGAGCTGACTGTCCAGGCCGGCGGTGAGCTCGGCCGCCGCCTGCCGCCGCTGGTCCCGCTGGGGCAGGTGCAGGTCGCTCAAGACTTCTTCCTCGCTGCGCCCCGTGGTGCCGAACTTGAGGTGGCCCATGATCTTGTCGAAAAGGGTGGTCCAACTGCCGCGGCCAGCCGGCGCCTTTTCCAGCAGCAGGGCCTCTTCGGCGTCGCTCAGCAGGTGGGGGGCGTAACGCCGCAGGCTGGCCAGGTGGTGGCGGTAGTGGGCCAGTTCGGGGGCGGCCAGCAACGCCTCGGCTTCGGCGGTCGCCAGCCGGTTCCATTCCAGTTCGAAAAAGATGGTCTCCTTGCCGATCCGGCTGCCGGCCTCGCGGATCTGCTGTAACAGCGCCCCGGCGGCGGCATCCCTGGTGTTGGTGGTGAAATTGAGCATGGCAAAGGTGGCGACCCGGCCCAGCCTGGTTTCCAACTCCTCCAGGCGCGCCACCAGCCCGGCCAGCCCGGCGGCGTCGAGCTCGGCCAGACGGCCGGCAAACTGCTGGTGGATCGCTTGCGCCTCCTGCTCGCAGTGGGCCAGATCGCCCCGCAGTTGAGGGTCGTCGGCCCCGGTATAGAGATCGTCCAACTGCCAGATTACCTTATCGGTGCCCAGTTGGGCGTTTAATTGCTCACTCATTTTGTTGCTCCATCGGCTGGAATTGAAGTAACCGAACAGCCGCACCACACGTTATCGGCCCTGTTGAACGATTAGGGGTTGAAGTATCGGCCAACCCCCGAGTGTAGTCCGGCTGTCGGGGGGTGTCAATCGCTGTTAGAGGCCGGTGTCTTCCCGGGCAGTATATGATCTGGAAATGGTAGAAGCCTACCGCGTTTTCATCCGCCCAGGCGGCATGTTTGAGCAGCTCTCGAAAAACGAAGTTTTCAACCGGGCTGCCAACCCACATAGTAAATCACCGGGAGGAAAAAGCGCCCCCGAGCTTAACCACCGCCACCCAGGAGTTGCCCAAAGGCGTGATTCTCATTGCGCGACGGGGCCAAGCGCGATATACAGGGCTGTTCAGGTGGCAACTTTACTCGCTTAACTCGTTAATCCTCTGTTGTTCAATTGGTGGCCATGACTTCTCCTTCCACGGTTTACGATGAATCCAAGATCAAAACCCTAAGCTCGCTGGAGCATATCCGGATGCGGCCGGGGATGTATATCGGCCGGCTGGGTAACGGCAGCCATCCCGACGACGGGATCTATATCCTGCTCAAGGAGGTTATCGATAATGGGGTGGACGAGTTTATCATGGGGGCCGGACGCACCATCGACATCGCCCTGGCCGATGACAATGTGGTGACTATCCGTGACTACGGCCGTGGGATCCCGCTGGGCAAACTGGTGGAATGCGTTTCGGTAATCAACACCGGCGCCAAGTACAACACCGACGCCTTCCAGTTTTCGGTGGGGCTCAACGGGGTGGGGACCAAGGCGGTCAACGCCATGTCCAGCCGTTTTGTCGTGACCTCTTTTCGGGACGGCGAGTTCGCCAGGGCCGAATTTGCCCAGGGGGTGCTGGTCAACCAGGAGAACGGCCGTGGCCGGGCGCAAAACGGCACCCTGGTGGAGTTCCAGCCCGATGGTGAGATGTTTCCCGATTACTCCTTTAATCGTGATTTTATCCGTCGCCGCTTAAAGCGCTACAGCTATCTCAACGCCGGCTTGACCCTTAATTTCGACGGCGAGAGCTTCTATTCCGAAAACGGCCTGCTGGACCTGCTGGCCAGTGAAACCAGCGGCACCTCGCTGTATGAGCCCATCTACCACCGGGAAAAGACCGTGGAGTTCGCCTTTTCCCATACCGACGGCTACAGCGAGTCCTATTTTTCCTTTGTCAACGGTACTTACACCGCCGAGGGTGGTACCCATCTTTCCGCTTTTCGGGAAGGGTTGCTCAAGGGGGTCAACGAGTACGCCGGCAAGAAATTCGATGGCGCCGATGTCCGGGAAGGAGTGGTGGGCGCGGTGGCGGTCAAGGTGCGGGAGCCGATCTTTGAATCCCAGACCAAGAACAAGCTCGGCAACGCCGATATCCGTGGCGAGATCGTGTCCGCGGTGCGGGAGGCGGTCAGCGCCTTTCTCTACAAGAATACCGATATCGCCGAGCTGGTCATCGACAAGATCCAGCAGAGCGCCCGGGTGCGCAAAGAGTTGCAGCATGTCCGCAAGGAGGCCAAGGCCAAGGCCCGCAAGGTGGCCCTCAAGATTCCCCAGCTCAAGGACTGCAAATATCATCCGGCGCCGGGCAAACCTTCGCCGGCGGGGCGGGAAAACATGGTATTTCTGACCGAGGGGCAGTCGGCCTCCGGTTCCATCGTCAGCGCCCGCGATCCCATGACCCAGGCGGTTTTTTCCCTCAAGGGCAAGCCCCTGAATGTCTTCGGCCAGCCCCTGGCGCTGCTGTATAAAAACGATGAGATGTACAATATCATGCGGGCCCTGGATATCGAGGAGTCCATCGGCCGGTTGCGTTTCGACAAGATCATCATCGCCACCGACGCCGATGTCGACGGCCTGCATATCCGCAACCTGCTGCTGACCTTTTTCCTCCATTACTTTGAGTCGCTGGTCAAGCGCGGCCATGTCTATATCCTGGAGACCCCGATCTACCGGGTGCGCAACAAGGAGCAGACCTTTTACTGCTACACCGAAAAGGAGCGCCGGGAGGCCGACCAGAAACTGGCCGGCCGTGGCAAAACGCGCCGGCCGGTGGAAGTGACCCGCTTCAAGGGGCTGGGGGAGATCTCGCCCAAGGAGTTCAAGCAGTTCATTGGCGCGGAGATGCGGCTTCAACAGGTGGATATCGATATCCTGAGCGAGGTGCCCCGGGTACTGGAGTTTTACATGGGCAAGAATACCCCCGACCGCCGGGAGTATATTATGTCGCATCTGGTGGTGGACCCCACCCCGGCTTAGGCAGGCAAGCAGAAGCGCCGCACCTTCGGGGAGGGGATGACCGGTAATAACTGAACGGGATTGTTTATGGCAACCGCCCAATACGGGGAGCTGCACCGGCTCTTTGACGAAAATTTTCTCGATTACACCTCCTACGTGATCCGGGAGCGGGCGATTCCCGATCTGGCCGACGGGCTCAAGCCGGTCCAGCGGCGGATCCTGCAGACCCTGCACAACATGGACGACGGCCGCTTCCACAAGGTGGCCAACGTGGTGGGGGAGACCATGAAGCTGCACCCCCACGGCGATGCCTCGATCTTCGCCGCCCTGGTCAACCTGGCCAACAAGGGCTATCTGATCGACCGCCAGGGCAATTTTGGCAATGTCCACACCGGCGATGGCGCTTCCGCTCCCCGCTATATCGAGTGCCGGCTCTCCCCTCTGGCTCGGGAGACCATGTTCAACAAGGAACTCACCGAGTTCATCGACTCCTATGACGGCCGAATGAAGGAGCCGGTGAGCCTGCCGGCCAGGCTGCCGCTGTTGCTGCTGCAGGGGGCCGACGGCATCGCGGTGGGGATGGCCACCAAGATCATGCCCCATAATTTTGCTGAACTGCTCACCGCCCAGAAGCAGATTCTGCGGGAGGAGCCCTTTGAACTGCTCCCCGATTTTCCCCAGGGCGGCCTGCTCGATGCCTCCGGCTACGAGGATGGCAATGGCCGCCTGCGCTGCCGGGCCCGGATCGAAACCCAGGATGACAAGACCATTGTTATCCGTGATATTCCCTACGGCACCACCACCCAGAGCCTGATCGAAAGCGTCGAGAAGGCGGCCCGGGCCGGTAAATTCAAGATTCTCTCCATCGACGACTATACCGCCGAGGAGGTGGAGATCGAAATCAAGCTGGCCCGGGGCTTCAAGGCCGAGGAGACCATCAAGGCCCTGTACGCCTTCACCGATTGTGAAATCTCCATCAGCCCCAACCTGACGGTAATCCGGGAGCAGACCCCGGCGATCGTGACGGTAAGCGAGGTGCTGCGGGAAAACACCGTCCGCTTGCGGCAACTGCTCAAAAAAGAGCTGGAGCTTGATCTGTCCCGGCTGCAGGAAAAATTGCAGGCCCGGCTGCTGGAGCAGATCTTTATCGAGGAGCGGCTCTACAAGCAGATCGAGGAGTGCCCGAGCCTGGCGGTGGTGCTGACCACCATCGACGAGGCCCTCAAACCCTTTGCCGGGGAACTGGTACGGCCGGTGAGTCGCGAGGATCTCGAACGGCTGCTGGAGATCCGCATCAAACGGATTTCCCGCTACGATATCGAGCGCCAGAAAAAGGAGATCAAGGGGATTCGCAAGGATATCCTGGCGGTGGAGAAGAACCTGGCCGATCTCACCGGTTATGCCATCCGTTTCCTCGATGACCTGCTCAAACGTTACGGCCCGGAATACCCCCGCCGCACCGAATTGGCCTCCTTCAGGGAAGTACAGGCCAGCCAGGTGGCCCTCAACAACCTGAGCCTGGCCTACGATCCGGAAAGCGGTTTTCTGGGCACCCAGGTCAAGGCCCCGGCGGAGAATCGGCTGGCCTGCTCCGAGTACGACAAGATCCTGTTGATCTCCCGCAGCGGCTGGTACAAGGTGGTGGCGGTGCCGGACAAGATCTTTGTCGGCCATGACCTGGTGTGGTGGGGCAAGGCCGCCGAGAAGACGATTTTCAACCTGATCTACCGGGACGGGGAGCAGAATCTCTGCTACGTCAAGCGCTTTACCACCCCCAAATTTATCCTCGACAAGGAATACCGGCTCTTTGCCGAGCACCAGCGCTCGGAGATTATTTTCCTGAAAACCGGCGCCGGGGTCAATATTCGGGCCCATCTGGCGCCCTCGCCGCGCAGCCGGAGAAATCGCGAGGTCTTCCGTCTGGATGATTTTCTGCTCAAGGGAGTCGGGGCCATCGGTAAGCGGCTCTCCCCCCGACCAGTGCGCCGGGTTGAGGAAGTCAGCGAAGCGGTGGCCACCAAGGCCCTGGGAGCCGGTAACGACGAAGAGCCCTCGCCCCAGTCGCCACTTTTTGGCAACTGAACGTCCCCTTGTGCCGTGGACTACCGCTGGTTTATGTGGTAGAATCCGCATAGCCATAGGGGCCTGTCGCTGGACGTTTACAACAAAAGGAGTAAAATTTCGTGTGTCAAATCACTGAAAATCATCGACCCACCCCGGTGGTCCATTTTGGCGGGTACGTGGTCGAGGCGGCCATGGTCCGTTTTCTCTGCGGTCTGTTCCTGGCGGCTCTGTTTGTAATGCTGGGGGTTCTGCGCTGGCCGATGGCCGAGCATCCCCTTGACGTCTTCTACCCGCAAACCGGGGTGCGATTTGTGGAGGTTGAAAACAGTCGCGCCCTGGAAGAGCAGTTGCGTCGCCTGGGGCTCTGGGAGTTGGAAGGGAAACGGCAAGTGGTGCCGGTGGTCTTTAATTCGCTGCCCGACGATATGGGCCAGTTGCGGGCCGAGACCCGTAAGCGCCTTTTTCTCCACGCCCTGGTACCCACCGCCCTGGTGGCCCTGGCCGAAGTGGAGCGGGAACGGACGGAGCTGTTACGGCTTGGTGACCGGTTGGCAGCGGGGCCATGTGAACTGGCAGAGTTGCTGGCCGGTGAAGTCGGCGCCGAGCAGTGCGGGTTGACCGCGGCCGAGGGTGATTTCCTGGTGGCGCTCAGCGCCAAATATCGCAGTCGGCAACTGGCCGGGCTGCGTCAGCGGGTCGCCGGCTTACCCTTGAGCCTGATTCTGGCCCAGGCCGCCATCGAGTCCTCCTGGGGAACTTCCCGTTTTGCCCGGGAAGGCGGCAATCTCTTCGGTATCTGGACCTGGGACGGCAGCGGCATGGTGCCGGCCGACCGGGCTGCCGGGAAGACCCACCGGGTGGCGGAACACGGGACCACTCTGGAGTCGGTGCGCTCCTACCTGTTGATGATCAACCGGGTGGGGGCCTATCGTACCCTCCGGGAGATCCGCCGGGAAACTATGGATTCCCTGGAGCTGATTAAAGGCCTGCGTTATTATTCCGAAAAACGGGGCCGTTATGTCGACGATCTGGAACGCCTGATCCGGGGCAATCGCCTGCAGCGTTTGGATAAGCTGACCCTGGACAGAACTTTGCTACGGTGGTGAACGGTTGTCATGTGCCCAACCTGCCCCGGGAGAATTGCCGATGTGGTACAAAACCCTTGTGTTATCCGTTTTGCTGTTGCTGTGGTCGGCCGTGGGCGTTTCCCCGGGGCTGGCGGAGTCCTCCCGCGGCGATGCCACCATCCTGATCTATCACCACTTCGGTGATGAGCGCTACCCCACCACCAACGTCGGGATGGACCAGTTCAAGGAGCAACTGGCCTACCTGGACGAGCAGGACTATAATGTGATCCCCCTGGCGGCACTGGTCGAGATGTTGGCCACCGACACCCCGCTGCCGCCTAAAACGGTGGTGATCACCGTCGATGACGCCTATCGTAGTACTTACGAGCAGGCCTGGCCGGAACTTAAAAAATATGATTTCCCGTTTACCGTTTTTGTCTATGTCGGGGCCCTTGAGAAGGGTTACAGCAACTACCTGAGTTGGGAGCAGGTCGAAGAGATGGCCGCCGCCGGGGTCGATATCCAGGATCACAGCTACTCCCATCATCGACTGGCGGATTGGCCGGCGGAGATGGATGAAGAAGAGTACCGGAGCTGGATCCGCCGGGATCTACAAAAAGGGCGCAAGATCCTGACGCAGCGGTTGGGGGAGCCTCCACCTTTCTTTGCCATCCCCTACGGCGAGTACAACCATATTGTCCTTGCTGAGGCCGCCGGGATCGGCTACGAGGCGGTCTTTACCCAGGATGCCGGCTCGGTCAGCGATGACACCGATTTGATGATGATCACCCGGGAGCCGATTCTGGGGGAGGACTGGTCCACCCTGGAGCACTTTATCAAGGTGCTGGAGCGGGTCGATCTGCCCCTGGCCGATTACACCCCGGGCCTGGAGCCGTTGGCCGAGAATCCGCCGCCCATAATCGGCGCCCGGCTGCTCCACCCCGAACGTTACCGGCCCGGCACTTTTGGTATCTTTGTCAGCGAGTTAGGCTGGCAGCAGGCCACGGTGGAGGGGGATTGCGTTTATATCGAAAACGACACCGAACTGGAGCGTCGGACCAACCGGGTGATGATCAGCGCCCGGGAGAAGGAGAGCGGCCGGCTGGCCCTGCGCTACTGGATGCTTACCTCCCCTTGATGGTTGATTAGATTTTGAGTAAACGTTCAGCAGCACCGCTAACCGTGGGCTTAACGGGCCGTAACCGTTTACGTTTTTGACAACTTTGGGCAAAGCGGGTATTACCGGCCTCCGGTGGGGATACCGCAAAAGCAAAAATATAAAATTATCATGAGGCGTTAAATGCAGCAGGTGCGGGTTGGGTTGATCGGGTTTGGCACGGTGGGCAGCGGCACCGCCGAGGTGCTGCGAGTGCAGGCCGAGCGCCTGCGGCGCAAGAGTGGGGCGGATATCCGGTTGGTCCGGGTGGCCGATATCGCCATTGAACAGTTGCCGCCGGAGTTTGCCGAAGTCGAGTTGACCCGCGACGCCGGGCAGGTGACTGGGGCTGATGATATCGATATCGTGGTGGAGCTGATCGGCGGCATCGAGCCGGCCAAGGGTTTTATCCTGCAGGCGATTGCCAGCGGCAAGCAGGTGGTCACCGCCAACAAGGCGCTGATCTCCCAGCATGGCCGGGAGATCTTCGCGGCCGCCGCGGCCGCCGGGGTCGAGGTGGGGTTCGAGGCCAGTGTCGGCGGCGGGATCCCGGTGATCAAGGCCCTGAAAGAAGGGCTGGTGGCCAATCGGATCGAGGAGATCAGCGGTATCATGAATGGTACCGCCAATTATATCTTGAACCGGATGACCGACGAGGGGCTTGATTTCGCCACCGTGCTGGCCGACGCCCAGGCCCATGGTTACGCCGAGGCCGATCCCAGCTACGATGTTGAAGGAATCGATACCGCCCATAAGCTGGTGATCCTGATGAGTATGGCCTACGGCGCCCATGTCCGGCTTGAGCAGGTTACCACCGAAGGGATCAGCCAAATCGAGCCGTTGGATATTGAATTTGCCCGGGAATTCGGCTACCGCATCAAGCTGTTGGCCATCAGCCGTAATCATGGCGATTCCTACGAGGCCCGGGTCCATCCCACCATGGTGCCCAACCATGAACTGCTGGCCAATATCGGCGGGGCCTTCAACGCCATCCAGTTTCGCGGTGACATGGTCGACGATGTCCTGCTTTACGGTCAGGGGGCCGGCAAGATGCCCACCGGCAGCGCGGTGGTGGCCGATATTGTCGATATCGCCCGCAATATTCTGCATAATGCGGTCAATCGGGTGCCCAGCCTGGGTTATCTGCCGGACACCTTTGAGGAAATCGAGATCACCCCGCTTAAGCGGTTGCGCTGCCCCTACTACTTCCGGGTAACGGTGCGAGACAAGCCCGGGGTGCTGTCGGCGATTACCGGTATTTTAGGCCGGCACCAGATCAGTATTCGCTCGGTATTACAGCATGGCCGCCAGCAGGGCGGCGTGGTGCCGGTGATGTTGCGGGCCTATACCGCCGAAGAAGAGGCGGTGGGCGCGGCCCTGGCGGAGATCGACGCCCTGGAGGTTTGCGCCGCGCCCACCGTAAAGATCAGAATCATGGACGAAGATTGAATTGGTGAAAAGATGAAACATGTAATCCTGGTCGGCGACGGTATGGGGGATCTGCCGATCCCCGAGTTAGACGGTAAAACCCCGTTGGAAGCGGCTACCACCCCGGTGTCGGACTATCTCGCCGCCAAGGGTGAGATCTATCGTTTGCGCACGGTGCCGGAAGGGTTCGCGCCGGGCAGCGACGTCGCCAACCTTTCACTGCTGGGTTACCGGCCGGTGGAATGCTACAGCGGCCGGGCGCCGCTGGAGGCGGCCAGCATGGGGGTGGAACTGCCCGCCGATGCCATTGCCTTTCGTTGCAATCTGGTCACCCTGGAGCGGGAAGATGACGGGCGGCTGCTCATGGCCGACTACAGCGCCGGCCATATCGATACCGCCAGCGCCGCCGGCTTGATCAAAATGCTCGATGCCGAATTGGGTAACGAGTACTGCCGTTTCTATCCCGGAGTCAGCTACCGCCATCTGCTGGTCTGGCGGCGGGATTGCGCCGAGTTGATTACCTCGCCGCCCCATGATCACAGCGGTCGGGATATCAGTGGCCTTTGGCAGTGCTACCTGCAGGTGCCCGAGTTGGGTGAGGTGGTGGCCAAAGCCACCGAATTGTTGACCGCCGCCCCGGAAAACGCCCGCCGGCGCCAGCAGGGCCAGAATCCGGCCAACGCCATCTGGCTCTGGGGCGAAGGCAAGCCGCCGGCCATGCAGACCATGCGCAAGCAGTTTGGAGCCAGCGGCGCCCTGATCTCCGCTGTTGATCTGCTCAAAGGCATCGGAGTCTACGCCGGCATGGAGATTATCGACGTCGAGGGGGCCACTGGTTATCTTGATACCAACTACCAGGGTAAGGTGGCGGCGGCCCTGGCGGCCCTGGATCGGCACGATCTGGTCTTTGTCCATATAGAGGCCCCCGATGAGGTCTCCCACCAGGGCGATCTGGCCAACAAGCTCAAGGCGATCGGCGATTTCGATCAGCAGGTGGTGGGCCCCATCCTGGAAGGGCTGCAGCGCCGGGGCGAGGACTTCCGGCTGGCGGTGACCATGGATCATTATACGCCGCTGAGTATCCGCACCCACGCCGCCCTGCCGGTGCCCTTCGCCCTTTACGATTCCCGGCAGCACCGTCGCCAGCCCGAGGATTGCCAGGGTTCCTGCTGGCAGGAGTCGCCGGCCGGCTCTTTTTGTGAAAGCCGGGCCCAGGGCACCCCGATTCTGGTGGATGGGCGCGAGTTCATGCGGCTGGTGCTGGATCAGACCGACCAGCCGGTGGTGGAAGCGCCGGCCGGTGACGAGGGAGCCGCTGGCGATGAGTGACGAATTCGCCCTGGCGGAACCGGTATATCGCCACTCCTGCCGGGTGCTTTACGGCGATACCGACGCCGGTGGGGTGGTCTATTACGCCAACTATCTGCGTTTTTGCGAGGCCGCCCGGACCGAGTACATGCGGCAACTGGTGGGCCTGTCCTACCGGGAACTGGAAGAGCGGGGGTTGATCCTGCCGGCGGTGGATTGCCGGTTGCGTTACAAGGCCCCGGCCCGTTACGACGATCCCCTGGTGATCGCCACCGCCCTAGTGGAGTTAAAGAAGGTCTCCTGCCGCTTCCATTACCGGATCGAACACCAGGACGGCCGTCTGTTGACCCTGGCCTATACCACCCATGCCGTGGTCGATCGCCAGGGCAAGCTGAGCCGTTTTCCCGCCGATATCCTGGCCGCTTTGCGGCAACAGGGGTAACGTCAAAGACCCATCCGGGCAGCGGGGCCGTTTAGCCGGGTGCGGCGGGTTTCGCCCGCCGCTGGCGTTTGCTCAGGCCAGGGCCAGCTGATACTTCTTTTTCAAATCCACGACTTTGGGCAGATAGCGCCGGGTTTCCCGGTAGGGCAGGTGGCGTACCAGGTGGTTGTAGTTCTGCTGGGGCGAGTTGTGGTTGATGGCCCGGATGGCCTGCTGTCGGTCCTCGGCAAAGGCCTTTAGGACGTTGCCGCTGCCGGTGTTGTAGGCGGCGATTACGCAGTACTCACGGCTGGCCGGGTTCTCCACCATCTTCAGGTAGCGGCTGTCCAGGATATGGAGATAGGCGGTGCCCATGCGAATATTGTTCTCCGGTACAAAGAGGTAGTCCCGGCTGGGGGTGCCGTCGCGGTCGTAGAGCAGCCGGTGGGCATCGCGGCCGGCGGTGGTGGGAACGATCTGCATCAGGCCGTAGGCCGGCACATGGCTCATGGCGTAGGGGTTGAAGCTGCTTTCGGCCTCCATGATGGCGTAGACCAGGGCGGGCTCCTGCTTGAAACGGCGTGAGTTGGTCAGGACGTAGTTCTGAAACTTGAGTTGTTGCTTTTCGCGGTACTCGCGGAGCATGGCAAAGGTTACGTAGTGGACCGGTTCGCCGTCCACCTGGTCGCTTGCCAGGGCGGTGGCCAGCAGATGCTCGGCGTAGCGCTCGGCCCGCCACCGCCAGCGGATATATTCACCGTCGTGGTCCGCCACCAACCGGTAGAGAAAGGGTTGGCCGTCGCCTTCGACCTCGTCGGCGCTGAGCAGATCAACCTTGCTGGGGTCCTCTGGGGTCAGCAGGGTGGCGACAATGGCCTGCTTAAGGGCGGCCTGTGGTTCATTTCGGCGCCGGGTTTCCACCCGGATTTCGCCGCTGGCAAAGTCGACCAGTGCCCGGGTGGCAAATTCATCGCTGTACTTGACGTATTCGGTTTCGCTGGCCACCTTCTCGTCGTCCCAGCGGCGGCGGATTTCCGTGACCAGGTTGGCGAGCTGGCGCTGCAGCAGTTGATCTACTACCGCCACCCCGCTGGTGGGGATTTGCGTGCCGACCGCGCCGGCCACATCACCGGCCAGGATCCGATCGGCGGCCCGGAGCCCGCGCTGGATTTCACCGGGGCTGCAACCGGCCAACGGCAGGGCGGCCAGCAGGCTTAAGAAGCGGCGTCTTGACAGGAGTTGCTGCATAACAAAGGCTTGCTTTCAACCGCTATGTTCTACGCTCAGACAGAGAGCGAGATAGATCCGGGCGGCATTGAAGACCTCGGCCAGGGGGGTGTATTCTTCCGGGGTATGGGCCAGTTCCAGGGCACCGGGGCCCAGGATCAGGGGGCTGACCCCGGCCTGGTAAAAAAGGTTGCCGTCGGAGTGGGAGCGGAAGGCGTCGCAGCGCCAGGGCAGTTGCAACTCGTCGTAGATCTCCCGCAGTTGTTCGGCCATGGGGTTATCGGTGGGTAGCCGGTAGCCGGGGGCGGCTAGATCACACGCAAATTCCAGGTTGAGATCGGGAATCAAAGTGTTGGCCTCGCCGATCCGGGTGCGGATCGTCTCCTCCACGGTGGCCGGTTCCAAATGGGGCGGCAGGTGCATGTCGATCCAGGTTTCGCAACGGTCGGGGACCACGAAGCCGGCCCGGGAGGAGGTCATCTCCCGGATCGAATAGACGATTTCCGAGTACCGGCGGTCGAAAAGCGGATCGCGCCCCAGTTGCAGCAGCACTCGCAGCATCGACTCCACGGCGTTGTGTCCCAGCTCCGGTAGCGAAGAGTGGGTGCGGCGCCCTTTGGTGGTGAAGATCGCCTCCAGATAGCCGTAATGGGCGAAGTTGGGCAGCAGGTTGGTAGGTTCGCCGATCACCGCCCAGGCGGGTTGGCAGGTTTTCAGGAAGGTGGCGCTGCCGGCCCCGTTTTCCTCCTCGTCTACCACCAGCAGCAAACCCACCGGCGGTTGCCGCTCGACGGGCAGCAGCCGGGCCAGGGTCAGGAAGGCGGCGACCATGGCGGCGCAGCCCCCTTTCATGTCGGCGCTGCCCAGGCCGTAGAGCAGACCGTTTTCCTCCCGGGCCTCGTAATCCTCCAGATCCCAGGCGGTGATGGTATCGACATGGCCCACCAGATAAAGCCGGGGCTCGCCCCAGCCCAGGGTGGCCACCAGGTTGCAGCGTTTGTCCTCCACCTCCTGGCGGTGGACGGCCAGGCCGCCGGCCTGCAGGGTCTGCTCCAGGTAGAGCTGGATATCTTCCTCCTTGCCCGACGGGGAGTAGATATCCACCATCTCCCGCAACAGGTTGGTCAGCCAGCTTTGATCCAGGGCGCGCCAGAGTTGGTGGATTTCAGACCAGTGGTTCATTGGACCTCTTCTTTTTTTTCTTGGTGCCTTTTTTCTTGCGGCCCAGGTTCAGGGTCAGGTAGACGTGCTCCTGGATATTGCCAAAGCCCAGCTTGTCGAAAAAATCAATGGCCGGCCGGTTGTCGGCGGCGGTATCGACGATGATCATCCGCACCCCCTGGGCTCGCATCCTTTTCTTCATCATGTTGAACAGGTTCTGGCCCACTCGCAGCTGCTGGGCTTTGGGGCAGACCCCCAGCCAGACCAGATAGCCGTATTTCCAGGCGCTGTGCCTTTTTTCCACCGTGGTGCCCAGGGCGAAACCGACGATCTGCTCTTCGCTTTCGGCCACCAGGCAGAGTTCGGAGTCGCTGTTGAACATCGAGGTCACTTCGTACTCGTCCCAGGTGCGGTAGAGACTGGGCGAGTACTCGGCGGTGAAGATTATTTCGCCGATATGAAAAACCGCGGCGATATCGTCGACACTCATCTCCCGGACATGGAGAGTGCTCTTGCGGCCGACCTGACTACAGGTATTCATGGAGGATAACCAAAAAGCGTGAAAATAAATAAAAGGGGCTGTCGCAAACCCCATAACTTACCACCATCATGGCGGGTTGGGAAGATCATAATGCTTGCAAACCGATGGGAAAAATGGACATATTGGGTATGGTCGACCCCTGGTGGGGTTTAGGATGAAGCCAAAACCGTGGAAGGCTTGATGGTGGTAAACGACGATGGGCAATTGACCGGTACCGGCAAGCCGGGGCGGGTGGCACCACCCGGCGCGCCGGCCACGGCGCTTGAACTGGTGGAAGTGGCCGCCGACGGGATGAGCGCCTGGCTGGCGATTTACCCCCGGCTGGCCGACGATACCCCGTTGACCTACGGGGACCTGCGGCAGGCCCTTGCGACGGCGGGGGTGGTGTACGGCGTTATGGAGGATGCCATCCGGGCCGCCCTGGAACAGGGGGTGGTCCTGCTGCGGCTGCTGGCGGCCAAGGGTGCACCACCCCGGCCCGGCCGAGACGGTGAATTACATTTTTATTTTACTTTAAATGATACTGATCCCCGGCAGTTGGCGGAGGCCCGACGGGAAGGCCAGCTCGATCCCGCCAAAATCCGCAAAAGTCTGGTCAAGGGCGGGGAACTGCTGGCGCGCAAAACCCCGCCCGGCGAAGCGGTACCCGGCCGCCGGGTAACCGGCGAAGAAATCCCGGTGGCGGGGCCGTTTGACCCTGAGTTGCGGGCCGGTGATAATGTGGAAATGGCGGTCGACAACTTGAGCCTGACGGTCACCGCGACCCTGGTGGCCGGCTATGCCGATTATGTCGCCGGCGCGGTGGTGGTTGCCGACCCCCTGCACTTGAGTGATGATGCCATGACCGCCTGGCTGGAGATCCAGCCGCCCGATCAGGCCGGCCGCCGGCTGACCGGGGAGTTGGTCTTAAAGATGCTGGCCGCCCGGGAGGTCGAGCTACGGGGTAAGCAAGAAAACGATTCGTCGGGCGGTGGAAACGGCGGCCTGGCGCAACCTGGTGCTGCCCCGGGTGGTGATAGCCCGGGGCAAGGAGCCGGTGGCCGGCCGGGATGCCCATATCGAAATGCTGACCCGGATAGAGAAAAGCGCCGGCCGGCTTTTCGGCCCCACCGAACGGATCGATTTCCGGGAACGGGATACCATCCAGTCGGTCAAGAAAGGTGATGTCCTGGCCCGCCGTACCCCCCCGGAGCCCGGTCAGGACGGCTATACGGTCCAGGGCCAACCGCTGGTCGCCAAACCCGGCAGCGATCTCCAGTTTCAACCCCAGCCCAACGTGGTGATCAGCGAGGACGGCTGTCGCCTGCTGGCCGATATTGACGGGATGATCACCGTGTTGGCGCCCAACAAGATCGCGGTATTCGAGGCTTACGAGGTCAAGGAGGATGTCGACTACCATGTTGGCAATCTGGAGATGGTGGGTACGCTGCTGATCAAGGGCTGGGTGCGCTCGGGCTTTACCCTGCGGGCCAGCGGTGATATCAGAGTGGCCGGTGGAGTGGAAAACGCGGTTTTAGATGCCGGCGGTAATGTCGAGATCGGCGGCGGTATGGTGGCCCGGGGTGGGGGCAGCATCAAGGCCGGCGGCAATGTCGCGGCCCGTTTTCTAGAGTGGACCCGGGTCAAAGCCGGTGGTAGTATCACGGTACAGGATCAGGTTATGCGCTGCCAGTTGTTCGCCGCCCAGGGTTTGACCGTCACCGGCGGCCGGGGCCGGATCCGGGGCGGGATGGCGTCGGCCATCCAGGGGATTGAGGCCAACGAGCTCGGCTCCCCGGCCGGCGTGCGTACCGTGCTGATGGCCGGCACCAACCCGGCCCTGCGCCGGCGTCTGGCGCGGCTTGACAAACAGCTGGCCGAGCATGTCCGCCAGCGGGCCAAGCTCGATACCGTGCTGGGCCGCTGGTTCAAGCAGGGCCGGGTAGGCGGCCAGCCGCCGCCGGAGGTCCGGAGCAGGCTCTCCCGGCTGGCCAAGCAGCGTCGGGCCCTGGTCCAGGCCGAAAATCGGTTGCGCCGGCCCCAACAGCAGTTGCAACAGGAACTGGCGGCCATCGATTTGGAGAAAATCAAGGTGGTGGCCCATAAGGCGGTCTATGCCGGCACCGTGGTGGTGATCGGCCAGCTCAAGCACCAGGTGCGGGATGATTTGCCCCGGCCGGTAACCTTTCGCCTGGATGCCCAGAAGCGGGCCATTGATGCCAATTAGGTAAGCGTCCAGCAGCACCGCATGTCGTTAGCCATGGTGGCCTTTTATACTAATTTAACGGAGTAGGAAGAGAGTTGTGATCGATATCAAGAAATTACGGGTTCGGGATTTGATGCAGCCGGAGGTGTTGACCATTGACCGCGAGGCTGCCCTGGATGAAGCGGCTCGGCTGATGCATGATAAAAAATGTTCCAGCCTGGTGATTCCGCCGGCCGACGATAGCGATGCCTACGGGATTGTCACCCGCAAGGATCTGCTCAATATCATGGTGCTGGATATCCAGGATGAGTTTATCTCCCGGGTGGGGGATGTGATGACCAAACCGGCCATCACCGTGACCCCGGCCCTGGCCATCGAAAATTTCCTGTTGCTGATGCGGGTGACCGGCACCCGCCGGTTGCCGGTGGTGGACGGGGAGCGGCTGCTGGGAATGATTAGCAATACCGATGTATTCAACCGCTTGATCGCGGAGTTATAGTAGATTCTACGAGATTACTCCAAACAGGAGAGCAGCAGATGCGGCCATCGTCTCAACCCCAGGAAATTCAAGATGTCATGGCCGGCGAGATCAAGCAGGAGATCGCCGGCCGTTACTTTGGATTTCGCAAGATGATCGAGGACGATACCAGTGATTATTTCGAGCAGGTACGCCGTCACTCCTTTGTCCTGGAAAAACGGCTCAGTTTTGATCTGATCCGGATCTACCTGCTGTTGCGGCAGGAGGAGTTGATCCAGCGGTTTCTGCAATTAAGCGGCCTCAATGAAAGGCTGTTTTTTGATACCTATCTGCTGGAGTCCGCCAGTATCCAGGAGCGGGTCTTCGAGTGTCAGCGTTTTAAGGGCTGGACCAGAAGGGGCCGGTTTGTCCGCTATTTTTTGAGCTGTTATGACAATCTCGCCTTCCATGTCAAGGCTTACGATGCCAAACTAAACGAATTGACGCAGTTTCAGAGTAGTATCGCCGACGAGATCGAAGCCTTCTATCGCCAGAACAATGTCAACGCCATTATGAGTTTTCTACGTTCACTGGGTGATGAACAGGCCACCGGCGCTATGCAGGGCGGTATGGAGGTGGGGCTGGCCGACGGGATTGAGCAGAAACTGAAAATCAAGCCGCCGGCCCCGGTGGAACAACTGCTGCCGATGATCAAGCCCCTGCCGCCGCTGGCCGAGGTCAAGCCGGCTTTGAAAAAGATGGCCAAAGAGGCCTACCAGCGGCAGGTGCCACAGCTTCTACAGTTGTTTGAGGCCAACAGCACCCCTTGCCCGGAGCGGGAATCATAAAGGGCCTGTCGAGCTGGTCTATCCCAGTCCCAGGGCCATGCCCAGCTGGTAGATGATTACCGACAGTCCAAAAGCGAAGATGGTGTTGCCAATCATGGCCAGGGCGCCCCATTTCCAGGAGCCGGCCTCCCGGGCGATGCAGACCACGGTGACGAAACAGGGGGCGTAGAACATCACGAAGATCAGCAAAGCCAGGGCCTTGACCGGGTTCCAGGTGGGGTCCCGGGCCAGGGTGGCGGCCAGCGACCCGCCGGCCTCGGGATCGACCTCGCCCAGCGAGTAGGCGGTGCCCAGGGTGGAAATCACCACCTCCTTGGCGGCGAAACCGCCGACCAGAGCGATGTTGGTGCGCCAGTCAAAACCGGCCAGCCAGGTCACCGTCTCCAGGCCGTGGCCGATCCGGCCCGCCAGAGACAATTCCAGGGCCCGTTCCGCCCGGTGATGTTTCAGTGCTGCCAGGCGTTCGGCAACACTTTCTTCGGCCTCCATGGTCGTTGCCTGGGCGAGTTCGGTTTGCAGGGCGGTCCGTTGGGTGGCCAATTCTGCTTCCTCGTGGGCCGGCAGCCCGGGGAAGGTCATCATCGCCCAGAGGATAATGGAGATCGCCAGGATAACGGTGCCCGCCTTTTTGATGTAATGCCAGGTACGTTCCCAGGTATGAATCAGCAGGCCGCGCAGGGTGGGCAGCCGATAGGGCGGCAGTTCCATCACGAAGGGGGTGGCCGGGCCGCGCAGTACCGTCAGGCGGTAGAGTTTGGCCACCAGCATGGCCACCAGCCAGGCCAGCAGGGTAAGGATAAACATCATCAGCGCCTGGTGGCCGGCGAAGAACACCGCGATCAGCAGGGCCGTTACCGGCAGTTTGGCGCCGCAGTTCATAAAGGAGACGGTGAGCAGGGTGGCCAGCCGTTCCCGCCGCGATTTGAGGGTCCGGGTGGCCATGACTCCCGGCACCGCGCAGCCGCCGGCGATCCCGCCGGAGACGATATAGGCCATCACCGAACTGCCGTGCAGGCCGAAGGTACGGAAGACGCGGTCCATCATGTAGGCGACCCGGGCCAGATAGCCGGTATCCTCTAAAATGGCGATGCCGAAAAACATGAACATGATCAGCGGCACGAAACCCAGCACCCCGCCGACCCCGTCGATGATGCCCGAGATCAGCAAAGACTTGAGCAGCCCCTCCGGCAGCTTGGCCTGGGCCAGCTCGCCCAGTTGACCGAACAGCGCCTCCAGCCACTGTACCGGTAGTTCGCTGAAGGTGAAGGTGAAGGTATAGAGGCCGAACAGGATCGCCAGCATAATCAGCGGCCCCAGCAGGCGGTGGGTCAGCACCAGGTCGATTAGGTCCGAAATATAGAGCCGATCGACGTGGTGACTCTGGCGGACCACCCCCTGTTGCAGGGTGGAGCGGATAAAGCCGTAACGGTGGTCGGCTATCAGGGCTTCCGGCTGGGCGGCCAGGGTGCTTTGCTGGTGGCGGATGGCCTGCTCGCGCAGCACGTCCAGTTGAGTGGCGGCCTGCTGGTCGTGGCGGCTGATCATCTCCCGGACCTGGCTGTCGTTTTCGAGATATTTCAGGGCCAGCCAGCGGGCCGGATAGGTGGCGGTCAGCAGTTGCCGCTGCTCGATCAGGGCCGCCATTTCCAACAGGGCGCTGTCGAGGTCCTCGCCGTAGGAAACCGGCAGGGGTTGCCAGTCCGGAGCGCTTGCCGCCAGGCGGCGGGCTTCGCTCATCAGGGTTTGCAGGCCGGTGCCGCTGCGGGCGACGATCGGCACCACCGGTACCCCCAGCAGGGCGGCCAGTTTGTCGGTGTCGATTTCCAGACCGCGTTCTTTGGCCACGTCCATCATGTTCAAGGCGATCAACACCGGCACGCCCAGTTCCCGCAGCTGCAGGGTGAGGTAGAGGTTGCGCTCCAGGTTGGAGGCGTCGACGATGTCGATCACCACGTCGGGTCGTTCCTGGACCAGGAAATCGCGGGCCACCACCTCCTCAAGGGAGTAGGCGGCGAGGGAGTAGGTACCGGGCAGGTCGATGATCCGGCAGCGGCTGCCGTCGGGCAGGGGGTAGTCGCCCTCCTTCTTCTCGACGGTGACTCCGGGGTAGTTGCCGACGTGCTGGCGGGCTCCGGTAAGGGCGTTGAAGAGGGTGGTCTTGCCGGCGTTGGGATTGCCGGCCAGGGCCACGGTGAACGGGGGGGTCATCGGTCCGCCTCCTTGTCTCCGGGGCTCTCCAGGGCGACCTCGATATGATCGGCCTCGTTGTTGCGCAGGGTGAGGGTGCCTCCCATCACCCGCAGGGCCACGGGATCGTTGAGCGGCGCCCGGCCCTGGATGGTGATCCGGGTGCCGGGCACCAGGCCCATTTCCCGCATACGTTGGCTCAATTCGCCGCTGCCACTGATTTTGGTGATAACGCCACTTTCGTTTTTGGCCATTCGGCGCAGGTTGATGATTGTCATATGGAGCCCCCGGAACTTTCAAACGGCACTGCTGAACGGTTACGGCCCGTTAAATCAGTGGCCGTTGGCCTTGGTGAAAACTTTCAAGTTGAAGCGGAGTCTGCTTATAACGGACCTTGATTTCGTAGTCAACAATTTCTAAAGACGTTAGAATTAAATTATGTTACCCAAAAACAGTCGACAAATAGTCATTAAGGTAGACGGGGAGTTATTATGTTCTGGGAATATCTGATTTTAGTACTGATTATCGGGTGGGCGGTATATTATCTGGGGCGCAAATTCTGCGGGCGGGGGCGGGGAGGCTGTTCCTGCGGTTCATCCTGCGGCCCCTCTGGCGGGCCCGACCGGAGCACGGTCCGGAGATTGCGGCGGGACGCGATAAGTAAGGCCCGCGATCACCGATCCTGGCGCCGGCTCGGGGGCGGGTGGGTGCAAACTGCAGTAACCGTTCAGCAGTGCCGCAGATTGTCGGCGCTCGACGCCGATAACGTGCGGAGTTGCTGAATGGTTACAAACTGCATGACGTCAGCGGGGAGTGGCAACCAGGGTGGAAGCCACTCCCCACCAGTCTCTCTAGCCATGCCATTGGTAGATTTCGGCGGCGGGGCCAGCGTCGCAACAGCCGCCGCCGCCACACTTGCCACCACAATCGGCGGCTGGCGTGAGCAGGGAGACCTTGCCCTTGGCTGTCCAGCGCGCCAGCATGGCCCGCATCGCCTCCGGTTCGGTATCGAAATGGAGGGCGAGATCGTGCAGGGAGGCGCGTCGGTGCTGCTTAAGGTAATCTTTTATGGCGGTAAGCATGGTTGTCACCTCCCGGTTAAGAAATGGTCTGCGTTTGGGGCCGCCCGCTCACCAGGGGCAGGGCGGCGCGTTCCTTGTTGCCCTGCCGGGCCATGACCATGATCGCCAACAGCAGCAGTGCCCCCAGGCCGCCGATCCACAACGCCGAGGAGAGGGGATGCCGGGCAAAGGTGGCCGCCTGGTAGAAGACGGTGGCCGCCATATAGGCCAGCCCGCCGTTCCAGGAACAGGAAAAGAGGGTCCAGCGCAGGTTGGTCTCCCGGTAAATGGCGGCAATGGCCGCGCCACACGGCACATAGAGCAGGACCATGAGCAGATAGGCAAAAGCTCCCACCTTACCGTCGAAGAGTTCCGCCATGGCCCCAAAGGTACCCACCGCCACCTCCTGTTCCGCCGCCGCGCTCTGCAGGGTGGCGACATCACCGACTGCCAGCCCCAGGGGGTCGAGCACGGTGTCGGCGACTCCCGCCAGGTTAACCGGGATGGAGACCAGGGATTCCTGGATGCCGCCCCAGAAATTAAAGGGTTCCTCCTCGCCACCCCCTTCCACGGGGGCGCCGAGCTGGGCGTAGAGGGAGTCCAGGGTGCCCACCACAGCCTCCTTGGCCAGGATGCCGGTGAAGATGCCCACCGTGGCCGGCCAGTTATCCTCGCTGATGCCGGTGGGGGCGAAGATGGGGGTAATGCTCTGGCCCACGGTGCTCAACATGGAGCTCTTGCTGTCTTCGTGGCCGATGGTGCCGTCAGGCCCCAGGGTGTTCAATAGATTCAACACCAGGATCAGGGGAATCAAAATCTTGCCGGCCCGTAACATAAAGCTTTGCAATCTCTCATAGGCCCGGAAAAGCACCCCCCGGGCGGTGGGCAGGTGGTAGGGGGGCAACTCCATGACAAAAGGGGTGGCCTCCCCTTGCAACAGGGTGTTCTTGAGGACCATGCCGGTGAAGACCGCAAACCCCACCCCGATCAAATAGAGCAGAAAGACCAGATTCTGCCCGCCGGTGGGGAAGAAGGCGGCGGCAAAGAGGGCATATACCGGCAGCCTGGCGCCACAGGAGATAAAGGGAGTCATCATAATGGTCAGCAGCCGATCCCGCTGGTTTTCCAAGGTACGGGTGGCCATGAAGGCCGGCACGTTACAACCGAAGCCGACCAGCATCGGCACGAATGATTTCCCCGGCAGGCCCATAAGGCGCATAAAGCGATCCATGACGAAGGCGGCGCGGGCCATGTAACCGGAATCCTCCAGAAAGCTGAGACAGATAAACATAAAGGCGATGGGCGGGATAAAGGTGGCCATGGTTTGCAGCGCGCCACCAATGCCGGTGGCCAGCACCGCGATCAACCAGTCCGGCGCACCGACGGCGGCCAGCAGGGCGCCGAAACCGTCGACGAAAACGGTACCGGCGAAGATATCGAAAAAATCAATAAAGGCCCCGCCGATATTGATGGTCACCATGAAGGTCAAATACATGGCCAGCAGAAAAATGGGAATTCCCAGGGCCCGATTGAGGACAATACCATCAATTTTGTCGGAGAGGGTGCGCCCCACCCGCCCTCTCTTCTTGACCGCCCCTTGCGTCAACTCTTTGATGATTCGGTAACGGCTGTCGGCCAGGAGGATATCGACCTCCTCATCCAGCTCGGTTTCAATCTGCTGTTGCAGCTGGTCCCGGACCTTGGCGGCTTCGGCTCCCGCCAGTTCCTCCACCCATGCTTCCCCTTCCAGCAGCTTTACCGCCATATAGAAGGGGTTGAGCCGCCGGGAGCGGGCGGTCTCCGCCACCAGCGGCAGCAGTTTGCTCACCGCCTCCTGGATTTGCCCGGGATATTCCACCTGCAGATTTGGTGGTGCCGGGGTCCGGGCGCTCTGGTCGATGGCGGCGCGCAGTTCCGCCACGCCTTCGCCCCGGGCCGCCACCAGCGGTACCACCGGGCATCCCAGGCGGCGGCTCAACTCCTCCAGGTCGATCTCGATTTGCTGCTCTTTGGCGCTGTCCATCATGTTCAGGGCCAGCACCAGGGGCACCTTCATCTCCAGCAGTTGCACCGTCAGATAGAGATTACGTTCCAGATTGGAGGCGTCGACGATATTGACGATCAGGTCCGCTTCCTCGGAAAGGGTGAAATCCCGGGCCACCTCTTCATCCAGGGAGGCGGCGGAAAGCGAGTAAATGCCGGGCAGGTCCACTAACTCGACCTTCTCCCCGCCATAATGGTATTCGCCGGTTTTGCGCTCGACGGTGACCCCCGGCCAGTTGCCCACCTGTTGCCGATTACCGGTCAGGGCGTTGAACAGGGTGGTCTTGCCGCAATTGGGGTTGCCCACCACGCCGATTACTTTTTTAGCCATCACTGGTTCCTCCTTTCCACGTAAAGGGTTGCCGCCTCATCCTTGCGTAACGAGAGAGCGAAGCCGCGCACTTCAATCCCCACTGGATCACCCATGGGGGCGATGCGGGAGACGATGATTTCCGTCCCCTTGGTCAGTCCCATGGCCAGCAGCTTTTCCCGGTAAGCCGAGGTTCCCTTGGCGTAGCCGGCAACCACGGCGCGCTCCCCCATGGCCAAATCTCGCAGAGTTTCTTTCATCGTTCTTCTCCCTTGGTGATGACTACTTGAATTTTATGGGCCATGCCGCCGCCCAGATACAAACGGCTGTCGCCATGTTCCAGGAGCAGCTTGCCATCCATGGGATTGCAAAGCACCCGCACCGTGACGCCGGGCCGCAAGCCCAGGGCGGCCAACCGTTCCCTGGCCCCGCCACCTCCGTTGATGGCCACGATCCGCCCTTGTTCGCCTTCCTGGGTGAAGCGCAACGGGACACTGCCCGGCACCGCCACCCGCTCTTTGGCCACCCCGTTCATGGTAACAATCCTCCTGGCCGGCGCCCCCGGCCGTGGGCCAGCCATTTTTATTGTGCACGTCAAATTGAATTAGGTGACCTAAATACAAGCAGGCAAAATTAATGTCAACACTTTTTATTAGGCGCTCTTAAGAAATTGTTGGCGGTCAAAGATCAAGGTGCTATCCGGGCTGGCTGGCGAATATTTTATTTGACATTCAAATATCTTTAAGATAAAGATTTGCCAATTTCCAACCAACCAACATTTACGAGGTGACAAAGATGATCGGCCGTTTTTCCACCCTGGGGGCCTACCGGGAACTTTTCAATCTGCGGGAATTTTATCTCTGCCTGCTGGGCGGCGGCCTGGCGCTGGCCAGTTTTATCCTGGAGGGGCGCGCCGAGTGGCCGGACTGGCTGGCCATTGCCCTGGGCTTGGCCGCCGTGGCCATCAACGGTTTGCCCATTATTTGGGGAGCAATCAAGGGGATCTGGGCCCACGAGGTGAACGTCGATGAACTGGTCAGCATCGCCATCGTCGCCTCCTTGTTCCATGGCGAAGTATTGACCGCCGCGGTGGTCAGCTTCGTGATGACCCTGGGGGCCCTGGTGGAGGAGGTGGTTAGTGACTCCGCCCGCCGTTCCATCCGCTCCCTGGTGAGCCTGACCCCCCAGGAGGCCACCCTGCTGGCGGACGACCAGGAACGGGTGGTGCCGGTCTCCCGGGTCCGGCCCGGCGATCTGGTGCTGATCAAACCGGGGGAGCGGATCCCGGTGGATGCCGAAATCGTGGCCGGCGAAACGGCGGTGGATGAAGCGGCCATCACCGGCGAGTCGATTCCCCGCGCCAGAAGGGAAGGGGACCGGGTGCTGGCCGGCACCATGAATTTCAGCGGGGTGATCGAAGCCCGGGCGACCAGAGTCGGCGAGGACACCACCTTCGGCAAGGTGGTCCGCCTGGTGACCGAGGCGGAGACCCACAAGCCTCGCACCGCCCGGATTGTCGACCGTTACGCGCAATGGTTCACCCCCCTGGTGCTTTTCTGCGCAACCCTGGCCTGGTGGCTCACCGGCGAGGTTGACCGGGCGGTGGCCATTCTCATTGCCGGCTGCCCCTGTGCCCTGATCATGGCCGCCCCCACTGCCACCGTGGCCGCCATCGGCCGTCTGGCCAAGGCGGGTATCCTGGTCAAGGGGGGGCAATTTCTGGAAGAGGCGGCCCGCGCCGATACCTTTCTTTTCGACAAGACCGGCACCCTGACCCTGGGTGAACCCCGGGTGGAGGAGGTGGTGCCGGGGGAGAATTTCACTTCCCGGGAGGTGGTCACCTGTGCCGCCTGTGTGGAGCAGAATTGCAGCCACCCGCTGGCCAAAGCGGTGATGAAGGCCGCCTACTACGCCAAAATCACCGTTGGCAAGGCGGAACAGATGCTGGTGGAGATCGGCCTGGGGGTCCGGGCCCTGGTTGACGGCAGCACGATCGAGGTGGGCAACGCCGATCTGGGCGGCGGCGAGGCGGCCCTGCAAGCTCCGCTGCGGGAGTGTTTGGGGCGGATCAAGGAGCGGGGTTCCACCGCCCTGGTGGTCTATCGTGACCAGCAGCCCATCGGGGTGCTGGGGGTCTCGGACAAAGTGAAAACTTCAGCGGCAACGACCATTGAGGCCCTGCGCGCCATGGGCATCCGGCAGCTGGGGGTACTGTCGGGCGACCATGATAAACCGGTACGTAATCTGGCTGACAGGATCGGCCTGGACAAAAGCTGGTCGGCATTGAAACCCCAGGACAAATTGAGTATTATCCAGCAGTATCAGCAGCAGGGGCACCGGGTGATCTTCGTCGGTGACGGGGTCAACGACGCTCCGGCCCTGGCCCGCGCCAACGTGGGGATCGCCATGGGAGCAGCCGGTACCGATGTCGCCCTGGAAACCGCCGATGTCGCCCTGACTCGCGACGATATCGCCCTGCTCCCTTTTTTCGTCGCCCTCAGTCGCCGGATGCTAACCACCGTCAAGTTCAACATCGGCCTGGGATTGTTTTTTAACGGCGTCGCCATCCTGGGCAGCGGTTATGGGCTGTTGAGCCCGATCATGGCGGCGCTGTTCCACAACGGCGGCTCGATTATCGTGGTGCTCTCCTCGGCCAGCCTGGCCTTTGTCACCCCAGGGAAGCATCTGAAAACGCCCGCTCCGGGCAGGTGATTGTATGGAAACGGAAACCCTGACCCAGTTGCTGATCGAATTCTACGAGAAATTCTCCTCCTGGGAGCATGGGGTGGTCAAGGAGTCCGGCCTGACCCTGCCCCAGATGCACACCCTGGAGCTGCTGGGCGCCGCCGGTGATCTGCGGATGACCGAGCTGGCGGCCAAGATGGGCACCACCACCGGCTCTCTGACCGTAATGGTGGATCGGCTGGAAAAAAACGGGCTGGTGGCCCGCCGGCCCCACGAGACCGATCGCCGTTCCACCCGGGTCGGGCTCACTGAAGAGGGAGCGAGGCTCTTCCGGGAACACCATGAGCTGCATACCAGGCTGACCCAGGATATAGCGGCGGCCCTCTCCCCGGGAAGTGCAGGCCTTCGGCGACCTTTTAAGCCGTATAACCGCGAGTTTATGACCATGATATGGGGGCAGAGAAACCAAGGACCAAAAGGATAATATATGAAAGCCTGGAAATGCACGGTATGTAATTATGTTCATCAAGGAGACACGCCGCCGGAAATATGTCCGGTATGCGGGGCTGGTAAGGACAAATTTGTGGAAATTGAGGTCCCGGATGAAATAGCGGCCGCAGCACCGGATGCCGCCGTTGATACGACCAATGCTACGGCAGTGGAGCAGGATGCCAGGACCACCATGGGGCAGACCGGATCGGTCGATTCCGGCAGAAAAAAAGCTGATTTGGCTCCCAGGACCTTGTATCGAAAGATCACCCATCAGTTGATCCGGCACCATGCCCACCCCATTCTGGTGCATACCCCCAACGGGATTCTGCCGGCAGCCGCCATCCTGTTTATCATCGCCTGGCTGTTTGACGCATCCCTGCCGGCCAAGGCCGCTGTTATTAATCTGGTCTTTGTGGTCCTGGCCC
Source organism: Desulfurivibrio sp. (assembly GCA_034522365.1). Taxonomy (GTDB): domain Bacteria; phylum Desulfobacterota; class Desulfobulbia; order Desulfobulbales; family Desulfurivibrionaceae; genus Desulfurivibrio. The sequence continues at coordinate 104,861 of JAXHLI010000011.1, forward strand.
TGCCCCTGGTACTGTACACAGGCGTGCTGGAATGGAAGGGGAAATACAACCAGGCAAACACCCGGCTGTTTCGACGCAAAATTATGGCCGCAGCGGCGACCAGTGCAGCCTGCGCGATTTCCATGGGCTGGTACCTGCTGGACCCGCAAGTTTTGTCATCTTCGCTGGCGTGGCTGTTCATTCTTATCAACCTGGTAATGCTGGGCTCTGCCGGCGTGGCCGGCTACATTGGCGGCAAATTCGTGTTCAAAGACTGATACGGATTTTTGCAGAAGCATATCGGTAATCGTTCACCAGGGCCGATAACCGTGGGCCGAACGGTTACTAAAAGATGCAACAGTTTCCGGTCTGCGCAAGGAGACAAACCGTCAACCGATTGCGGATTTGTCACGACAAATCCGCAATGAGTTGACGGTTTGTCTTGACAAGGCCAGCCGGGATGGCCATGATGCAGAGGCATGAAACGGAGATCTATCCGACCCTTATCAATGATCTTGCTCGCAAGATGGTGTTTCTCTGGCCCCAGGCAGGTGGGTAAAACCTGGCTGGCCCGGCGGGTGATGGAAGAGTACGCCCGACCGCGCTATCTCAACTGGGATAATGAGCAGGATCGGGAGGTTCTTCGCCAACAGGGCTGGGGTGGGGACATTGATCTACTGGTGCTGGACGGGAAATCCATAAGATGGCCCAGTGGAAAAATTAGCTCAAGGGCGTGTGGGATACCAGGCCGGAGAAGATGGCGGTGCTGGTGACCGGCAGCGCCAGATTGGAGACCTTTCGCCAATCCGGCGACAGTCTGGCTGGACGTTACTTTCATCATCGCCTCTTCCCCTTTACCCCGGCCGCAATCGGCGGCGATCGGCCAAAACGGCGAACTGAACCACTTTCTGCAGCGTGGCGGCTTTCCCGAACCCTGGCTGGCCGCCGATTCCGCCGACGCCGGGCGCTGGCGACGTCTCTACCTCGATGGTTTAATCCGCGAGGATATCCTTAATTTTGAAAATATCTCCCGACTTAAGGAGATGAATCTGCTGCTTGAGATGCTGCGTGACCGGGTGGCCTCTGCGCTGACTCAGAGCCTGGCGGAGGATTTGGCGATTTCGCCCAGATCAGGTAAAGCGTTATCTCGACATTCTGGAGGCGCTTTACATCATCTTTCGGGTATATCCCCACCACCGCTCGGTTGCCAGGGCTATCCGAGCTTCAGCCACTAAAGTCGATTTTCTCGATTAATCCCCTGGCCAGGGGGGGAGGGGCAGAGGTTGGAAAACCTGGCGGCCCTTGCTCTCTACCGGCAACTCTCTTTTCTGGAAGATCGGGACGCAGCTCCCCCGCCGCCTGCGTTACTGGCGCACCCGCGACGGCAAGGAGGTCGATTTTTTCGATTGTTGAAGAGCATCAACCCAAACTGATGCTGGAGATTAAGCAGAGCGAGCTGACCAACTGGCGGCCCGGTTTGGTAGTAATTTTGGCCAGAGGTACCAGATTCCCGGCGTGCAACTGGTTGCCGATTTAAGGGCCGAAAACCACGCTCCCCCTCTGCCGCTGCTGCGCCTCTACGATTTTCTCCTGCTCTCCCCATGGCTTCTGATGACTTTTTCCGTCCGGCGACGATGGACTTATCGTGCCAGTCCACTTTATTTGAAATGGGGTTACTCGTCTGGTTTTTCGTTTGACATGTCCGATCAAAGTAACTACCCTGCGAGGGACTGCACATAGTCCACATACATCAGGAGGTTTTGCTATGGCTCAGTTGTCGGTGTCATGTTTCCAAAGAGATTGAAGAACGAGTTGCGGACCCGGGCCAAACAGGCCGATTTACCCCTTTCTCGTTTTCTGGCGGAGTTGGTAAAACGTGAAGTCAGCCGAACCGACGGTTGGCCGGAGGGTTATTTTTCGCAGGTGTTTGGCGGCTGGGAGGGTGAGCCTCTGCAGCGTCCGCCCCAAGGGGAATACGAGAAAAGGGCCGAGTTGTAAGCATGTATCTTCTAGACACCAATATCTGCATACACCTGCTCAATCAGGCGGACCCTCGCCTTATCACTCAATTCAAATCCCGTTCACCAGCAGAAATCGCTCTGTGCAGCGTGGTTAAAGCCGAATTGCTGTACGGTGCCCGCCGCAGTGGACGGGTGGATGCCAACTTGCTACGACTGGAGTTTTTCTTCCAGCCACTCGCCAGCTTACCGTTTGATGATCTTTGCGCTCAACACTATGCCATGATTCGTAACGATCTGGAAAGACGTGGAGAGTTGATTGGGCCAAATGATCTGTTGATAGCAGCCATCGCCCGGGCGCATCAAGTTACCCTGGTGACCAATAACACCAAAGAGTTCAACCGGGTAGCCGAACTAAGAGTTGAGGATTGGCTGACAAGTTGACGTCATCACCGGATTTTCGAGAGACCTTGCGCATCGATCTGCGGTGTATCCGTAAAGGTCTTCAATAACAGGGGCGATAGCCATAACGCTCGTAATCGATCACAGGTCTTCCTGTGCGGGCTTACCTCTTTCCCATCCTACCTATCCTCGCCGTATCTTTACCCTTCATCCTTATTTTTCAGGCACACCAAAAAAACTATTGACCCCAAAATAACAGCGTGCTATTTGGTGTACACAATATAATTAGGTATGCAAAACAAACTAAGCGGAGGCGCACCATGACTTGTGAAGTTGAAAAAATCGGCAGCAGTGCCAGAATCACCATCGAAGGGGTAGTCGATGAGCGGGGAGCCGCGGTATTGAAGGAGCGTTTTCGCGACCTTTCCCGTGATCAATTCAATGAGTTGATCATCGACATGGGGGGCGTCAGCCACTTCGGCAGCTCCGGGCTTGGTGGCCTCTTGTTATGCTACAAAGCAATGGCGGCCCGCCAGGGAAGCCTCCGCCTGACACGAACCCCCGCAGCCATTTACTCTCTGATGAGAGATTTGCAGCTCGACACCTTGTTTGAAATCAACGGCGACTAAACGGCATACCAAGGAGGAAGGATTATGTGTATCGCGGTGATCGGCGGCATGAAACGTTTGGAGGCTCACTATAAGCAGGAGGCGCAGCGGCAAGGGGTCAAACTCAAAGTATTCAACATTGCCGGCCGGGATATGGAGCGCAAGCTGCAACGGATGAGCGCGGTGGTCCTGTTCACCGGTCAGGTCTCCCACAACGCCCGTAACGAGGTGCTGCGGGCCGCCCGCCGCCACAATATCCCCCTCTACCAGTGCCACTCCTGCGGGATCTGCACCCTGCGGGACTGCCTGAATTGCCTGGTCGTTCCGGCGAAGACCACCACTTAGCGGAGAGGAGAGCCGACTATCGCCAGAGCCGTCGGCGATAAGACCCAGAGGTGGCGGGAGAGCAACCCCAGGAAGAGGCCGCCCATTAGGGCGTGGCCCTTTTCGCGATCCAGGGCGACCAGGATCAGGGCAGCGACCAGGGAGGCGGCCATGCCGCGTTTTATGGTCCCCATCCGGGGCCAGCCACAGAAGGGACTGATATTATGGCCGTGCTGGCGCTGGTGGCCCGGGCGAATTTGCCGGGCGGGCCTTTGCGGGGGTGTTGCCCTTGCCGCCAGAAGCGCCACCACTTCCACGCTTTTGGCCACTTCCTTAAAAATGACCAGGGTGCCGCAAGTTTGGGGGGTGTGCTGTAACTCCGCCGATGGCGCGATGCTGCGGATAAGGGCGGTCAGTTCGCTGAGCTCGGAAGCAGATAAAGGTTTGGCATGGCGCAGCCGGATACGGCCGGGAATGGAATGGGTCGATCATCGTGGCGTGTCTCCCGTGATTTCAGGTTTATTCCGCCAGGTAGCGCGTAGGGGCGCAGGGCGTTAAGACCGGCGGCGATGGTGGTGGAGTTGTGGAGCAGGGCGCCCAGGGCCGGGGAGGTGCGCCCCGTCAAGCCACCCAGCAGCAGCAGTGAATTGACCGCCACAATAAAGGTGAAGTTGTACCATACCCGATTGAGGGTCGCCGAGGACAGGGAGCGCAGGGCCGGCAGGACTGTCAGATTGTTATCCACCAGCACGATATCGGCGGCGTCGCGGGCCATGTCCGCCCCCTGGTGCATGCAGCAGCCCACCGAGGCTTCGGCGAGGGCGGCGGCGTCGTTGAGACCGTCGCCGACCATCGCCACCACCTGACCGGCCTCCTTGAGCTCCCTGATATAACGCACCTTATCGTCGGGCAGCGCCTGGGCCACCCACTCATCCACCCCGATCTCGGCGCTGAGGCGGGAGGCCATGCCATCGAGATCGCCGGTGAGCATGACCACCCGCTTAACCCCCATCCGGCGCAATTCGCCGATTACCTGTGCCGCCTCGGGCCGGGGCGGGTCCTCCAGGGCGAAACCGGCGGCCAGCTCACCCCCCACCGACAGGAAGAGGATGGTCCATCCCTGCTCGTTCCAGTGGGGTAGCACCGTCTCCAAGGCCGAGATGTCCACCCCCTCATCCTCCGCCACAAAATGGAGACTGCCCAGCAAAACCCGCTGATCATCCAGGCAGCTCGCCACCCCGTGGGCGGAGACATACTCCACGGTGGCGTGACGTTCACTGTGTTTCAGCTCCTCTTGATCAGCCTGGCGGACCACCGCCTTGGCCACCGGATGGGGAAAATGCTCCTCCAGGCAGGCGGCCAACCGCAGGGCCTCTTGCCGGCTCCAGCCGTTACAGGGCACTATCTCTTTTACCGAAGGTTCGGCCATGGTCAGGGTGCCGGTTTTGTCGAAGACAAAGACATCCGCCCGGGCCAGATCCTCCAGATGGCGGCCGCCGCGCACCGCCGCTCCCAGGGAGTTGGCCTGCCGCATGGCGGCCAGCACCGCCAAGGGAGTGGCCAGCTTGATGGCGCAGGAATAATCCACCAGCAGCACCGCCGCTGTCCGCCTGAAATCGCGGCTCACCAGCAGCACCAGTCCGGCCAGGAGCATGGAGAAGGGGGCCAGCCGCCCGGCCAACTTTTCGGCCTGGCCGTGAATGCCGGCCTTGCGCTGCTCGGCGTCGGCCAGCAGGGAAAGGGTGCGCCGCCAGACGGTTTTGTCGCCATCTTCGGTGGCCTTGATCAACAACTCCCCCTCCTCCAGCAGCGAACCGGCAAATACCGCCTTGCCGGTTCGTTTATCCTGGAGGGCGGCTTCCCCGGTCATCAGGCTTTGGTCCACCAGCCCTTCACCCCCTTTGACCACCCCGTCGGCGGGGATCGAGTTGCCCTGGCGCACCGCCACCAGATCCCCGCTGCGCAATACGCTGGCATCAACCACCAACTCCTGCTCGCCTAGACGCAGAAGGGCCTTGATCGCATGGCGGGCCATGGAGTCGGCCAGGCTTTCCTGGGAGCGTTTTTTGGTCCATTGTTCGAGGAATTTACCCAGGCCAAGCAACAGGGTGACTGCTGGTAAGGCTGCGGAAATCCCGGCGCCAGATGCAGATAGCGATGGCCGTGGCATCGAGCAGATCCACATCGAAAATGCCCCGGAGCAGCCCCATGAATCCCCGCCGTAACCGGGGCCAGGCCTGCTTGATCGCCACCGCTTGCCGCAACCCCATCGGCAGAAAAGGGTGCAGAATCAAGGAAAGTACGGTTTCCCCCCAGCCGGGGGTGGCGGGCTCATGGGGCGGCTTGGCAAAAACGCTCTGCTCCGGATTTATCGCTCCCAACCATTGAAGACCTGGAAAGCCGGACAAATTGTGCCTCCCTTGATAACGCACTGTTTATTAGCTGTCGATAATTTAATTTGGGTTACAAAAAGAATATTGACATCCCCAATTATAATTGTTATTAGGCTGACCCAACATTTGCTCACGGGGCAGCCTTGTTTAAAATGAACGTACCAGTTTTATCCAGTTAACTGATTGGTTTTGTGGTAGTAGGCAGTACCATTTAACAATAATACTGCTTTTTGTGTGTTCGTTGTATAGGATCCTGTGCACCAATCATTTCCGGATATTCTATGCTGACCGGAGTTAATTTCAATTACTACTTGGAGGAGTTGCGTTATGAAGAATTCACTTGTGGTTTGGCCGTTGCCGGCCTGCTCTCACTGGCCCCGTTGGGAGCGGCGGCCGCTTCCCTGGAAGAGGCCTTTGCCGACGGCACCCTCAATGGTCATGTCGGGGCTTACGGGGTCAGCAGCAAGGCCAAGGGCAGCGACCGGGAGGGGTTTATCAGCGGCAGCGCCTCGTTGGCCTATGAGACCGCCCCTTTTCATCGTCTGAGCTTCGGCTTTGGGGCCTGGGGCACCACCGAGCTGACCGAAACCAATGACGGCGATTATCGTGCCGCAATCGCCAGCGACGCCATTATCCACCAGGCCTTTGCCCGCTATACCGGGGATGATTGGGGTCAGCTGCAGGCCGGCCGCTACGAGATCGACCTGGAGTGGCTCAACGACTATATCCTAGGGGCTTCCGCCCGGCTGACCCAGCTGGGCGGGCTGGATTTAACCCTGGGCTGGGCGGAACGCCAGGCGGTGGTCGATCCCGATGAAGTCAGCGAGCGTTTTGAGAAGATGAACGACAGCAAGGGGCTCTACTTTGTCGATCTCCAGTACGCGCCCGTGCAATGGCTGACCATCAACCCGTACTATTACCACGCCGGCGATATGTTCCAGGCCCCGGGTTTGAAACTGACCGCCGATTATGAACTCTCCGACGCCTTGGCGGCCACCTCCATGGCCCAGTATGTCAGCTCCAACACCGATTCCGCCTTCGGCCAGGAGGATGGTGACTATCTCTGGCTGGAGCAGGGGCTGGCCTACGGTGATTTCGGTTTTTACGCCGGTTATATGCAGGCCGATAACGACGGCACGGGCGGGATTGCCAGCTTTGGCGATCAGATGCCCTTTGAAGAGGGCAACAATATCATCTCCGCCGATGCCAAGACCTGGTATCTGGGTCTGGACTACGGTTGGCACTGACCCCTGAACGTTACCGTCCTGTACGGGGAGACCCGTTATTACAACCCCCGGGTCGATGAGGAGGAGTTCAACCTGATCGCCGGCTACGCCCTGCGGGACAGTGTCGATCTGGAGTTGATTTACGCCGATGTCGGCAGCGATGTCGCCGCCGACGATTATTACACCATGAGTCTGGCCGCGGTTTTTAGTTTTTAGGCCCGTTTTACCAAAAAAATCCTCCCCCGGCGGGCGGTGGTGATCGTTGCTGATCATTGCCGCCCGCGCCAAAACTGATGACTATCGGGACAAAAAAGGATTGTTTCTAATGATGGTCGTTGATTCGTGCGGCCGGCCGGAATGGTTCACCGAAAAAAAACCCGCCAAAGCGCCGGAGGGAGTGGCGCAGAGACGGGACCCGGTTGGACTGAAGTTTCAGTCCGGCCTTTTGGTGTGTTTTTAGAAAGCCATGGATACGGAAAGCCCGCCATAGAAGAAGTTGGCGTCACTTTTGCCTATGGCGCCGAAGTTAGCCACTTCCAGTGTATCTTCGGCCTCGCTGCTCAGAGCAAAGGAGTAGGCCAGGGTGGGGGTGATGGTGAAGTACTGGCCAACCGGGTAACTGATGGAAGCGGAGAGCTGGCCATCGTGGAAGGCGTCGTAACCGTCGGTGTCCATGTAGCCGACCTGGGCCCCGAGATCAAGGGCCAGGGTATCACTCAGGGCGAAGCTGTGGCCCACTCCCAGGGTGAGGTACCAGCCGGGATAGGCGTCGAAATCCCGATAGATGGTCAGGGTGGGGGTCAACATGGTGTTGTAGGCGGCGGTGAGGTAGACCTCCTGGCTGTCTTCGGCTCCATCCAGCCCGTAGAAGATGTAACCGGCTCCCAGGTCGAAATCGTCCATGCTCCAGTCGTAGGCCAGGGTGAGATCGGTCTCGTTCCATTTTTTACTGTCTGTGCCCCAGAGGTCGGTGTCCAGGTTACCCCAGATATTGGCTGAAAAGCCTTTCCAACCTACAGTCATCGAAGGCTGAATTACCAGGCTGTCCCGGCTGAAGGCGTAGCCACGCCAGATATACTGGCTGTAGGTGTCCACCGCAAATTCGGCGGTGGGTGCCTCTTCCCCGGCCACAGCGCTGGACGCCAACAATCCGCAGCCCAATACCCCCAAAGCCACTCCCTGCAAATAACCTTTTACTTTCATCTTCCTGCTCCCTGTGTTGAAATTTTAATGAAATGGCCCGCGCTGGGCCTGGTCTTGGGGTAGTGTCTAAGCACTATCCGTGCCAATGGGAGAGCTGGTTTGTTTTGCCTTGTAATATCAGGGTGTTGTCTTGGGAAATTGGGGGATGAGCGGCGGTTTTCAGTTGGAGGTATTACATTTATGTTTCGTTATGGTTAAGTTAAGAGGTGCGTGGATACAAAAATGTAAAAAAATGTACCCACTGTACATAAGCCTGGCTGATCGTTGCTGATCATTGCCGCCCGTTTTTTGTTTGGGGTCAATCAAGGTCGGCAAAGTCGCGGCGGATTTTTTCAACCAGCCGGCGATAGCTTTCGGCGTCGCCATACTCCATGAATTTATGGTAGCGGTGGTGGACTTCCTTGGTCATGCGGGCGTGTTTGATGGGGCACCAGTACTGTTCGGTGCGGGCGGCAATCTCGCGGGTGTAGGCGATCAGCCCGTTGACGTAGCCGCAGTAGAGGCAGTTGAGTTTTTCGACGGGGTTGAGATAGCTCAAAGCGTGTCGGTCGATGACGATATAATCCCCCCGCTTGACTTTGGGAATCCCGTAGACCGGGAAGCAACTGGCCTGGTAAACGGTGATAAAGAGATCAAGCAGCAGGGCCGGCAGCAGACAGGACCAGACCACCGGGGCGGTAAGAATCACCAGCAGGCGCGATTCGTAGAGAAAGCGGCGCAGGGACTTGACCATTAACCGGTGCCGGCGCCGCGCTTCCCGGGCGAAGATTACCCGGCGGCCTTTGATGTGGTAAGAAAACTCCTCTTCCTTGCGCTGAATCTCCGCGGACAGTTCTTGCTCAAGCTCCTTAAGCCGCTTGAGTAACTCTTCGATGCGGTTGGACATGTTGGTCCCTCGAAATAATGGTGATGGCCGGCCGGCGAAAGTTGCCGTAGCTTACGGGAAAGCAATTCTCCCCGCAACCTAATGATGCTCTAATGCTTGCCAACAGTTGCCTTGCCGGGTATTGGTAACAGTTGCGACAAGCGTTTGCCGCGCCGCGTAAGCGTTCACCAAGGCCAACGACCGCTGATTTAACGGGCCGTTAAGCGGAGAGCAAATGAGCAGCGATGAGCACCATATGTTGAGGCAAAACAAAGCTGGCGGCGCGGGACCGGCTGAGCCCGGCCTCGCGGCAGTCTAAAAGCCGGGCCATCCAAACCGCCCTGGGCAACCTGGAGGTGGTGGTCCGGGCGCGCTGGCTGCTGGTGTATCTCCATTTTCGCAGCGAGGTGGAAACCCTGCCGGCCTTGGCCGCCCAACTGCCGCCGCGCTGCCGGTTCGCCGCCCCCCGCACCCTGACGGCGAGCCGGCAACTGCGGCTCTATGAGCTTGCCGATCCCCGGCAGCCGGCGGTCAAGTCCGGTTACTGCGGAATTCCCGAACCCGATCCGGCCCATTGCCTGCCGGTTGATCCCCGCGCCTTGGACGTGGTGCTGGTGCCGGGCAGTGTTTTCGACCGGCGGGGCGGCCGGCTGGGCTATGGCGGCGGCTATTACGACCGTTTCCTGGCCGCCGAGGCCCCCCAGGCACTCCGGATCGGCCTGGCCTTCGCCCTGCAGGTTGAAGAAAAACCCCTGGCGCTGGCGCCCCATGACCAATTGCTTGATTACCTGGTAACCGAAGAGGAAGTGCTGTCGTTTGTTTAGAAGTGTTTGACGTGGTGAGGCGGGGTTGGTAGATTGCCGTCTTGGCAACGGTAAGTTGTTCCATGGGTACTGGATAAGCCAAAAAAAGCAGCATAAGAGGTGTTCTTATGCTCAAGAAATTATGGTTGTTGCCGTCCCTGTTGTTGATCTCCGGTTTGTTCGTTGTGGGCACGGTCGGTTGTGATCAGGCCGAGGAGCCGGGCTCGGGGTCCGAGCAGGATTCCGGGTATGAGGCCCCGGCGGAAGAGCAAATGCCGCCCCAGGAGGAAGCTGCCCCTAGCTCAGGCTATGGTGGTGGAGAGTCTTCCAGCCCGGGTTACGGCGGTGCAGAGGCCCCTAGCTCGGGCTATGGCGGTGGAGATTCCTCCAGCCCGAGGTTACGGCGGTGCAGAGGCCCCTAGCTCAGGCTATGGCGGTGGAGATTCCGGTGGTTCTTCACCGGGCTACGGGCAATAGGCGACCGTGGCGGAGATGAAGGTGGCGGGCCAGTCCGGCCCCGATCAGGCAAGCCGGTCCCTGCTGCGGGCCATTCCCAAAGTCGATGAAGTGTTCTCCTGGCTGGCCGCCGAGCGTGGCCAGCCGGGAGACGAGGCCGGAGCGACGGCAGCAGCCGCTCCGGCCTTGCTGGTTAAGGGGGTGGTGCGGGAAGTGTTGGCCGCTTGCCGACAAGCGATCCTGGCCGGGGAGTTGACCGACGCCAGCGAGCTTGCCCGGCCGACGCTGCTGCCCCGGCTCCGCGAACGTCTGGAGGAGCGGTTGCGGCCCAATTTCCGGCCGGTGATCAACGCCACCGGGGTGGTGGTGCATACCAACCTGGGCCGTTCCCTGTTGCCTGATGCCGCCACCGGGCAGTTGCAGGCGGTGGCCGGCCGCTATTCCAACCTGGAATTCGATCTGGCCAGCGGTAAGCGGGGCAGCCGCTACAGTCTGGTGGAAGGGTTGCTTTGTGAGTTGACCGGAGCCGAGGCTGCCTTGGTGGTCAACAACAACGCCGCCGCCGTACTGCTGGTCTTGCAGAGCCTGGCCGCCGGCCGCGAAGTGGTGGTCTCCCGGGGGCAGTTGGTGGAAATCGGCGGTTCTTTTCGGATCCCCGAGGTGATGGCCGCCAGCGGCGCCCGCCTGGTCGAGGTCGGGGCCACCAACCGCACCCACCTGCGGGATTACCAGCGGGCCATCGCCGAGGATACCGCCCTGCTGCTCAAGGTCCATACCAGCAATTACCGGATTATGGGGTTCACCTCCGAGGTCGGCGTCGACGAGTTGGCCACCCTGGCCGCCAGCTATGGACTGCCGCTGATGGAGGATCTGGGCAGCGGCTCGCTGGTCGATCTGTCTCCCTACGGCCTGGGGTATGAGCCCACCGTCGGCGAGGCGCTCAAGGCCGGCGCCGATGTGGTTACTTTCAGCGGTGATAAATTGCTGGGCGGTCCCCAGGCCGGCCTGATCCTGGGCAAGCGGGAGATCATCGAGCCGATCAAGAAAAATCCCATGAACCGGGCCTTGCGCATCGATAAGTTTACCCTGGCCGCCCTGGAGTCGGTCTTGCGGCTCTATTACGATACCCCCCGGGCCTTTGCCGAGATTCCCACCCTGCGGTTGCTGACCATGCCCTATGCCGAGATCCGGCGCCGGGCCCAGCGGCTGCGTCGGCGGCTGCGGCCACTGGTCGGCGAGGATTGCCGGGTGGAGCTGGTGGATACCGCCTCCCGGGTGGGGGGTGGCGCCCTGCCGGAAACCCCGTTGCCCAGTTGCGCGGTGGCCCTGCGGCCGGCGCAAATCTCCCTTAACCGGCTGGAAAAAGCCTTACGGCAAGCGGCGGTGCCGGTTATCGGCCGTCTTGAGGAGGATCGTTTGCTGCTCGATATGCGCACCGTGGCCGATCGGGAGGTTCCCCAGCTGGCCGCCACCCTGCTGGCGGTGCTGGGCCAGCCGGCGGAGAAGCGATGAGCTTTCCTTTTTTGCCATCCCAGCTTGAGCCGCACCGGGAGCCGGTTACCGGTTTGCCCGATGCGGTGGCCCTGGCCCAGTATCTGGAAGATTCCCTGGCCGAAGGTGCCGGGGAGGGCGAAGAGCGCCGGCGGCAGCCGGATTTTCTGGTCCTGCTGGAGATTTATCCCCAGGCCCGGGACGCCCAGCGGGCCCTGGCCGCCATCCAGCGGGCCGGGACTTATCTGCACACCCTTTTTGGTTCCTCCACCCCCCTCTTTTCCCTGGGGCTGGGGGTTTTTGCCCTGCTCTGGCCCCAACTGCCCCCCGAGGAAGCACGGCGCTTGGCCGATGTCCTGCTGCGCCGGTTGCAGCGGGAAAAATTCAGCCGGGCCCATATCGGCCTGGCGGCCCATGACGGCCGACGGCCAAATGGCCGGCCGGCGGTGGTCCCGGAGACTGCCGCCGCTGTAATGCCGGCGGCCACCGAGCCGCAAGCGGTGAGCCGGTCGCTGCTCACCGAGGCCTGGCAGGCCCTGGCGGTGGCCCGGCGGCGCGGCCCTTTTTGCCTGTGCCTGGCCGGCTCTCCGCCCCTGTTCCCGCCCCTGGCCGCCGGCGAGCGGGCTAAACTGGGCCGGCTCTGGCGGGGGAGGGAGCGTTTCGCCCTGCTGCTTATCCGCCAGGACCAGCCGGCCTTGAGCAACCATTTCAGCAAACGGGTGCGGGGTGCGTTGACGGCCGAGGTTACCGACGCCCTGTTCCTTAATCAGCAGGAGGTGTTAGTCTACCTCGACCAGGCCGAGCAGCAGCAGGCCCTGGCCTGGCTGGCCGATTTCCGCCGTCGGATGGGGCACAGCGACGGAGCCGGTTTCTCGGCGGGGCTGGCCCTCTATCCCTGCCTGGAGCTGCCCAAGGCCGGCATCCCGGGTAATTGCCGCAAGGCCCTGCTCCATGCCGAACTGCTGGGGCCGGCCGCCACGGCGGTTTTCAACGCCGTCACCCTTAATATCAGCGGTGATGCCTATTATAACGAAGGCGATATCCGTAAGGCGGTGGCCGAGTACCGCCGGGGGCTGGAGCTGGACCCGGCCAATGTCAACCTGCTCAACAGTCTGGGGGTGGCCCTGGCCCAGCTTAAACAGAACCGGCCGGCCATGGCCGCCTTTGAACAGGCCCTGGCGGTGGCGCCGGACAACTTTATGGCCCTCTATAACCTGGGTTTTGCCTTGCTGGCGGCGGGCCGCGAGGATGAGGCGCTGGATTGTCTGGAAAAGGCCCGGCGGGCCGACGGCCACTCCTTTGAGTTGGCGTTGCAACTGGGGCGGCTTTATTACCGTCGGGGGCGCTATCAGGAGGTGGTTGAGCTGTTAGGTGGTTGTCTTGACGAGCTCGGCGAGGAGCGTCGGGATGGTGATCTGGCCGCCGCCCGGCGGCTACTGGCCCGGGGTCTGATCGCCACCGGCGATCACAAGGGAGCCGAGACGGCCATCCAGCAGGTCCTGGGCGGTAACTCCCAGGACCCGGAAGCCTTGAGTCTGCTGGGGGAGTTGTATCTGCTGAATGGCGAAGGGGTGGCGATCGCCCTCTCGTTGTGTCGCCAGGCCGTGGCGTTGGATGACGAGAATGGCGGTCATTGGCGGCGTCTGGGCCGGGTCCAGTGGCACCAGGGCGAGTTGGCGGCGGCGGCGGCGTCGTTGCACAGGGCCACGAAGCTGGACCGGCGCGACCGGCGGGCCGCCGCCTGGCTGACGGAGATTTACCGGCAACAGGGTAAAAACATAAGTGTTCACTAAAAGGCCAGGGCCCGTTAAGTTGACGGGCCGAGCGGCCGCGGGGATAATAAACCGGGGGCAAAGGAGAGTGTGATGCGGGTGACCAGGGCCGGAGTGGTGGATGAGCGGCAGCAGTATAATCTCGATAATTTCAAGGTGGGCGATACCTGGCGGCTGTTCAAGATCCTGGGCGAGTTTGTCGAGGGCTTTGACACCATGTCCAATATCGGCCGGCCGGCGGTGTCGATTTTCGGTTCGGCCCGCACGGCCATGGGCGAGAAGTATTTTGAAATAGCCGACAAGATCGCCTACGATCTGGCCATTGCCGGCTACGCCGTGGTTACCGGCGGCGGGCCCGGCATCATGGGGGCCGCCAACCGGGGCGCGGCCAAGGCCGAGGGGCTCTCCATCGGCCTCAATATCAATTTGCCCTTCGAGCAGGAGCCCAACGGCTTTGCCAACGTGCCGCTCAACTTCAAATATTTTTTCATTCGCAAGGTGATGTTCATCAAGTACTCCATGGCCTTTATCTGTATGCCCGGCGGTTTCGGCACCCTCGACGAACTCTTCGAGGCCCTGACCCTGATGCAGACCAAGCGGATCAAGGCCTTCCCGGTGATCCTCTTTGGTTCCGAGTTCTGGGACGGGCTGGTGAGCTGGATCCAGGATAAGATGGTGAGTACCGGCAAAATCGAGGAGGATGACCTGATCTATTTTCAGGTCATGGACGATCCCGAGGAGGTGGTGCGCTACATCAAGCGCACCGTGGTCCTGTAGTGGCTCAGCGCAGCAGCGCCAGCAGGGCTTGCAGTGGGGCGGGGCGGTTGTTGATCGACAGTTCCCCCTGGTGATAACTGATGTCTAATTCCAGCCGCTGCTGGCCATCCTCTTGCTGGTTGGCCTTCTCCAGGTAGCCGCGGCGGCGCAGGGCGGCCAGGGTACGGGAGTTTTCGCCGCCGGGCAGCAGGGCCACCGGCAGGCTGGCGGTGAGTTGGCAATCCAGGCCGGAGAACAGCATCAGCGGGTGGAAGGGGCGCTTATCGTCGGGGCGTTGCCGGTAGGCCAGCCGTAATTGTCCTTCGGCCGTCCCGGCGGGGCTGACCAGCCGGGCCTGCTCGATGGTCAATTGCGGCGCGTGTTGTAACAGCCGGGGCAGGGCCGTCACCAGGGTTTCGGCCGCCGGGGGCGGCACCTGGCGGGGGTGGCTGGCCAGTGCCGGTCCCAGCCGAGGGGCCAGGGCGGCAAGCTGCCGCAGGGCCGGCAGATCGAGCCGCTGCCAGTTGGCCGCCAGGAGAAATTCGGGATAGTGGGTTTCCCCCGCCCGCAGGTTGGCGAGCCGCAGGCGCTGCTCGCCGGAGAGGCCGGCGCCGGTCTGCTCCGGTTGACGACGCCAGGTGAAGGTCGTGCTCAGCCGTTCCAGGGCCAAGGGCGGCAGCGGCGGCGCCCGCAGGGTGAAGTCGGTCAGGGTCAATTCACCTTGCAGGCTGCGGAAGTCCAGCGGGTAGTGGAAACTTCCCGCCAGTTGTTGCCAGTGCACCGCCGGGGCGGCCGCTTCGGCGGCGGCGGTGGGCGGCGGCCAGTGCCAGGAAGTGGTGACTTCGCCGTTGAGCGGAACCGTGGTTTCGGCCCGCGGCCCCTTATCGTCAAGGGGGAGGCCATTGACCTCCTGGAGTTGGCTGGAGATACGGGCCAGCAGCAGCCAGGAGCCGGGGTCTGCGGTCCCGTTCCGCAGCCCCGGCAGGGGGCCGTGCCGGATATGGTGCACCAGCCGCCAGCCCGCCCGCGGTTCCCCGGCCGGGTGCAGCAGGGTGACCGCCCGGGAGGAGCGAAAGCCCCGCCGGTACTCCAACAGTTCCATTTCCCAGTCCTGTCCGGTGGTGGCCGCCAGTCGCGCCAGCTGGTGTTCGGTGGCCAGCCCCACCCCGTAAGTGGCAATCGCCAGCAGCAGCAACAACCCCAGTGCCAGGACTCCCAGCGCCAGGCCGATTTTTCGTGCTTTAGCGGTCACTATCATTGATCTTCACCAGGGCCAATATGTGGACTTAACGGGCCGTACCGTTCGCAGTCGATCGTGGCAAGCAGTCAAGCGCCTGGTCCCCTGTGTACTTTAAGCTTCTGTTGCGCGCAGGGCGCGTTCCTGCCCCTCGATGGAGGCGACCAGCCGGAACTGGCTGCCGGCCCGGCGCAGATTCTGTTCGGGGTCGCTGACCTTAAAATAAAGGTTGCCGGCCAAAAAGTCGCTGAAAAAACGTAGCCCCAGCTCAAAGGTCAGCAAGCGGCAGGCGTCGTAGATATAGGCGAAATCACTGTAGGTCAGCAGGGCCCGCATCTCACTCAGGTAGCCGCTTAGCAGGGCGTGGGCCAGTTCCAGCTCGAACACCGGCTGCCTGGCTTCCTCGCCGTGGGGATTGCAGCAGGAGCGCAAACAGTCGCCGATATCATACTGGGTCAGGCCCGGTTTCAAGGTGTCATAATCGACCAGAGCCAGGGCCCGCTCTTCATCCTCGGCAAAGAGGATATTGTCCAGCTTGGGATCGCCATGGATTACCCGTTCCGGTAGGATTCCCCGGGAGCGGGCCTGCTCCAGCACCGCCGCCGCCTCCTGGCGCTGGTCGATAAACTCCCGGCAGAAAGCGGTCTCGTCGTCAACCCGGCCGGCTGGTTGTGCTTGCCGTAAGCGCCGGTAACGGGCCAGGGCCGAGGGTACCACATGGAAGGTGGGCAGGGGGTCGTACAGCCGGGCCGGCGGCAGGTCGTGGAGCAGGGCGTGGAAGCGGCCCAGGATGGCGCCGGCTTCGTTGGCCTGGCGGGGGTTTTCGAGGCCGGGCAGGGTCCGGCTGTGCTCGATAAAGAGCAGGGCCCGCCAGTAATGGCCCTGTTTATCGCAAAAATAATCCTCACCGTGGCGGGTGGTCAGCATGGTGACGGCCTGGTGCTTTTTACCCAGTCCGGTCTGTTCGCTTTTAAGTGACAGGTGATCGCTTACCCGGCGCAGGTTGTGCAGCAGCAGTTGCGGTTGGGGGAAGACCTCCGGGTTGAGCCGTTGCAGCAGCAGCGACGGTTGCCCCCGGCGTCGAACCAGGTAGCTGTCGTTGATCAGGCCGCCGCCGTGGGGGGTGACGCTGACAATCCCGGCGCCCGGGGTGAATTCGGCGGCGATGGCGGCGGGGGCCGCCGTGCTCGATGTTGGCACGTGGTCGTTTACCATATAATTCGTCGTAAGCGTGCAGCCTGCCACTGGTTATGAATTAAACGTTCAGTGAGCGTTCACCAAGGGCGACGACCACTCAGTTAGCGGGTCGCAAACTTTTAACAGTGCCGCAAGGTCTAGTGTTGCTG
Source organism: Desulfurivibrio sp. (assembly GCA_034522365.1). Lineage (GTDB taxonomy): Bacteria > Desulfobacterota > Desulfobulbia > Desulfobulbales > Desulfurivibrionaceae > Desulfurivibrio. The sequence continues at coordinate 121,680 of JAXHLI010000011.1, forward strand.
AGTGTTTACGTTCAGCAGGGTTGGCGGAAGCTGACCCGGAGGCGGCGGCCCTGTTCCCGCCATTGGAGGCTGTGGGCGAAGGTCTTGATAATGAAAATGCCCCGGCCGTTTTCGGCGGTGAGCTGCTCGCCGCGGGTGGGATCGGGCAGTTGGGAGGAATCGAAACCGTTGCCGGCGTCGGTGACCTCGAAGGTGAACAAGTCGTTAAAGGACCAGCGGAAGACAATGGGCAGGTCGTCACGGCGCTGATTGCCGTGCTTCCAGGCGTTGATGAGGGCCTCGGCCAGGGCCATGTGGATTTTGATTTCCACCGGGCCAAAACCCCGCTGCTCAATCTCATCTTTGATCAACTGCCAGCAGCCGTCCACCAACTCGTCGATATCCCCGAAATCCCCGGGGTAGAGAGTACGTTCGCCGGTGTCCGTCTCCGTCGGCCGTTTTGAGCTGGTTGTCCAGAATGTCATCCCACTGTCCATGCCGCCAAGCGTTGCCGCAACCAAAACCGCCCCTTGTGGAAAATTACCCGCTTCCCCGGTGGCATCAGCCGGCCCCACGGTAGTGTAGTGCCAACATGGTAACGTCATCACCGAAACGCACCTGATTCGAAAATCTTAACATCTTTTCTATTAAAAAGCCAAGGGTGGTTTGCTTATAAGGAAAACCATAGTGGTCGATCAGCTTGATCAATCCCTGGTTGCCCAGCATCTCCTGGTTATCGGCGCCGCCGATCTCAATGGCCCCGTCGGTGTAAAACAGCAGCCCGTCGCCGGGTTCGATGGGCAGGAAGGTGACTTCGTAGACGTGGTCCTCCACCATGCCCAAAGGCAGGCTGGAGAGTTTGATCTGGCGGCTGCGCCCCTGGCGGTGGAGGATAAAGGAAGGGCTGCCGGCGGCGCAGAGGGCGATCGCTTCGGCCTGCAGGTCGATGACCCCGAAAAGGCCGGTGGCGAATGATTCCTCGTCGCGGACCAGGGCGCAGAGGCTGCGGTTGATGGCGCTGGCGAAGGTGGCCGGCCGGTCGATGAAGCGGCGGTTGTTTTCCCACAGCGAATGCAGGTGCATGGCGTAAAGCCCGGCGGCGGTGCCATGCCCCATGACATCGGCGATGCAGAAGGCGTAACGCTTGTCGTCCAGCCGCTCCACCGTGTAGTAATCGCCCCCCAGCATGCCGAAGGGCAGGTAACGGGCAGCGAATTGCAAGCGGGGGTTGTCGTCCTCGGGTAATTGCATGGAAAGATTCTGGATTCGCCGGGCCCGTTCCAGATCCCGGATCTCCTCGGAGCAGTCCCGGAAGATTTCGACTCCGCCGATAACCTGCCCCTCATCGTCGAAAATGGGGGAGACGTTGACCTGCACCGGGATTCGGCGGCTGTCCTTGTGCAGCAGAAAGACCAGGCTGGGGCTGGTAGAGCAAGAACCGGTGGTCATCGCCCGTTGCAGCGGGCAGTGCTCCCTGCCGCAGAGCAGGTGGCCATCCTTGTCGGTGTGGCTGAGGATTTCATCAAAACAGCTTTTGCCAATCACCTCCGCCGCCGACCAGCCGCTGATTTGTTCGGCGGCCTGGTTCCAGTAAACGATGCGCCGCTGGCGATCGGTGACATAGACCCCGTCGTTGAGGGCGCCCAGGATCTGCTCGGCGCTATAGGAGGGCAGGGTCTGGTCGTCGCCGAGCAGGGCGCCGAGGTCGTGGTGGTTGGGCAAATCGGCAAGCTGATTCATGGTTTCGGGGTGTCTTGGGGAGTGTTGAAGAGGTCAAAAGCCGGGCGGCCGATATGGTATCCCTGGCCGTAGTCGACCCCCAGGTCCCGGCAGGCGGCCATGATCCGTTCATCCTCGACGAATTCGGCCACCGTCTTGACCTTGAGCTCCCGGGCCAGGGTAACGATGCTTTTGGTGTAGGCCATGAAATCGCTATCATCAAGAATATTGCGGATAAATTCTCCTTCAATCTTAAGATAATCGATGGGGAACAGTTTCAGGTACTTAAAGGAGGAGTAGCCCGAACCGAAATCATCCACCGCGAAGCGGTAGCCTTCGGCTTTCATCCGGGTGACGAACTTCTGCAGCATCTCCACATTGCGGATGGTATCCCGTTCGGTGACCTCAAAGATGATCCGTTGGGGCGGGATCTCGTATTTTTGGCTCATCTCCTGGATCCTGGGGAGAAACTCCTGGAAGATAAAAGATTTGGGGGTGATGTTGATAAACAACTCACCCTGGTAGTTATGCTCGGCCGCGTGCTTAAAGGCCTTTTCCATCAGCAGATGGTCAAGTTTGTGCAACATCCCGAGCCGGCCGGCGGCTTCGATAAAATCGCCGGCGGCGATCATGGTGCCGTCGGCGGCGGGGATCCGCATCAGCACTTCGTGGGCCTGGATTTCGCCACTGTTAAGATCAAGGATCGGCTGGAAATAGGGCAGCAACGATCCCTCTTCCAGGGCCTGGTAGACCCGGAAGTTGATCTCACTCTCATCTTTGAAAATCCTGGTGATATCCTGCTCTTCGGGCTCGGCGATATTGTTCTTGCCCTCGCCCTTGACCTTGTACATCATATTGTCGGCCACCAGGAAAAGATCCTTGGCGTTTTTGCCGTGCTCCGGATACATGGCAATCCCCAGGGAGACGGTGGCCTGGACCCGGATCCCGTCGGGGGTCAGTACCCCCAGCCCGGAGATCGATTTGATGATCCGATCGGCCACCGTCAGGGCCTGTTCGCGGCTGGTCTCCGGCAGCAGAATGGTGAATTCGTCGCCGCCGTAGCGGGCCACGAAGTCGCCGTCCCGCACTGCCTGGCGCAGGACCTCGGCCAGTTGCTGCAGGAACATGTCGCCGAAGGCGTGGCCGTACTGATCGTTGACGGTCTTGAAGTTGTCCATGTCGATCAGCACCAGGGCAAAAGGGTAGTCGTGGCGCTGGGCCCGGCCCACCTCGTAGCCCAGCAGTTCCCAGAACATCCGCTGGTTGTGGAGTTGGGTCAGGGGGTCGCGGGTGGCGTAGTATTCCAGGTCGCGGGTATAGCTGGAGATCGCCTTGACCGAGCCCACCAGGTTGAGCAGGGTGGCAAGCACGCTGTCCAGCACGATATGGCCGATCGAATCCAGGGCCATACCGGATTGCACCCCGATACCGACAATACCGCCCACCTTGGGGGCCTCCAGGAACATCGATTTGGTCCGCAGCTCGATAGTGCTCAGGTTCAGATCCTTGGGCAGGGGGATTTCGGAGCCGCAGTCGTGGTGGACGATCTTGACCGCTGGCGAATCGGTGGCCAGCTTGAACTGGGCGTAGATCTGGCGCTGGATCAGGTTTTCCAGCTCGGTTTTGGTCTGGTCGGAGGGGGTGGAGCGCCAGAAGACGTCGAGTTCGTATTCGTTGTCTCCTTCCTGGAAGAAGGCCAGCAGGGCGTAGGTGTCGAGGATGGTGTTGATATCCAGCAGCAGTTCCTTGATAAACTGCTGCCAGTTCTGGACCACGCTGGAGGTGATGATGAATTTGTTCAATACCTTGATTTCAAACTCCAGGATATCCTTGTCCACCGCCACGTCATGGAGTTTTTCACTGAGCTCTCCCACCGCTCGGAAGGCCTCGGTCAGCTCGCTGAAACCCAGGTTGCTTTGGCCCAGTTGGGAAAGGGTGGGCAGATCGGTGATCGTTTTAATCTTGACGGTCTTTTCCCGGAATTCGGCGATCGCCGCGCTGATCCGGTTGACCACCAGGGTGGTGACCCCCACCACCAGGGCGATGGTCAGCAGGCCGTAGAGGACAAAAAGCCAGAGATACTGGCCGCGCATCTGGGCCGTCATCTCCGCGATATTCTGCTTGACCTCGACAATCCCCAGCACCGAGCCGATTTCGGCGTTGGGATGGCAGGAGAGGCAGGAGGCGTCATCGACGCGCAGGGCGTAAAGGTGCCGGGTGATGTCGCCTGCCGTGGTGGTTTGCTGGCCGTAGCCGGGCGCCAGGCCATTCTGTCGCACGGTTTCCATAAAAGGGAAGCGTTGCTCGATCTCGCCGTAAAGCTCGCTGACCAGCGGACTGCGATAGACCTTGATATCGTAAGGGGTGTCGGCGTAGGACTGGCGGATCTCGTCGATCACCACGTTCAGTTCTTCGCGGCTGGGGCCGTGGGGCATCAGGGCGTTGATGGTGGTGTAGGTGTGGGCGGCGATATCCTTGGCGACGGTTCGGGCCTGGCTGGTGATCAGCCGATCATAAAGTACGGTGGCGGTGCCCAGCACCACCACGAAAATAACCAGGGCCACCCCGATAAAGCGGGAAAAGAGAAAGCCTCGCAGGGAATGGCTGAACGGCTGGCTAAGAATTTTCCGCAGGAAGTCATGTTTTCCCCAGAGGTCGAGCATTTCTTGTACCTTCAAAAAAATTAAAATGTTGAGACTGGCAATTGTGGCACACTGTTACCCCCTGGCAGAATCAGGTCAAGGATTTTATCCAAAAATTTACAAATTATCCGTTTGCCCTGGCGGCCCGGGAGAGCTACGATAGGAAGGTACTATGCACGAGATGTCCATTGCCATAAGTATTGTCGAGCTGGCCTGCCAGCAGGCCGGCACCGCCGGGGCCGGCCGGATCACCCGGGTGGAGGTGGAAGTCGGGGCTCTGGCCGGGGTGCTGGCCGACTCCCTGCGTTTTTGTTATGAGGCGGCCAGCCGGGATACCATGGCCGCCGATTCCGAGTTGGTGATTATCGAATTGCCCGGCGACGGGGAGTGCGCCAGTTGCCATGGCCGCCGGGATATGACCGAGGCCCTGGCGCTCTGCCCCGACTGCGGCGGTATTATGCGGCCCCGTGGCGGCCGGGAGTTGCGATTGCGGGCCATCGAAGTAGATGATTAAGGGAGAATATTAAAAAATGTGTGACAATTGCGGCTGCGGCCACCAGGAAGCAAATATTACGGTTATGGGTTCCGGTGTTGCCAAGACCGGGCAGGACCATGCCGGGGACCACGCTGCCGACCACGCCGGGGATCAGGCCGGGGAAGGGGGGCGCCGGCTGGCGGTGGAACAGGAGGTACTGGCCAAGAATATCGCCCAAGCCGAACATAACCGGGAGCATTTCGCCCGCCACCGGATTCTGGCCCTGAACCTGGTCAGCTCTCCGGGAGCCGGCAAGACCACCCTGCTGGAGCGTACCATTCTGGAGCTCAACGGCCGGTTGCCGCTGGCGGTGATCGAGGGTGACCAGCAGACCCTGCTCGATGCCCAGCGGATCGAGCGCACCGGGGTGCCGGTGGTCCAGGTCAATACCGGCGCCGGTTGTCATCTCGACGCCGAAATGATCCACCGCGCCCTGCACCGGCTGGAATTGTCGGCCGGCAGCCGGTTGCTGATCGAGAATGTCGGCAACCTGGTCTGCCCGGCCATGTTCGATCTGGGCGAGGCGGCCAAGGTGGTGATCATCAGCCCCACCGAAGGTGAGGACAAACCCTTGAAATACCCGGCCATGTTTACCGCCGCCAGCATTTGTGTAATTAACAAGATCGATCTGCTGCCTTATCTCGATTTCGACCTGGCGCTCTGCCGGCAATATCTGCAACAGGTCAACCCCGATTTGCAGATCTTCACCCTGTCGGCCAAGAGCGGCGAAGGGCTGGCGGACTGGCTGGAGTGGCTGGCCACGGCCCAGCCGCCCGGAGCGGCGGCAGTATGAGCTTGCCCGCCGGCGGCGGGCGAATACGTCGCCGCTGGCGCATCGGCGGCGTGGTGCAGGGGGTGGGGTTTCGCCCCTTTGTTTACCGGCTGGCCCGGGAACACGCCCTAGCCGGTCGGGTATACAACGATGCCGCCGGGGTGATAATCGAGGCGGAGGGTTCGGTTGCCGCCCTGGCGGCCTTTGCTGCCGCCCTGCCGCAGGCGGCGCCACCGGCCGCGGTGCTGGCCAAGGTGGAGACGGAAGAGCTTGCGCCGCAGGGTGGCAGCGAATTTCTGATCGAGGTTTCCCGGCAGGCCGGCCCGCCGCTGGCCGGGGTGGCCCCGGACCTGGCCCTCTGCGACGATTGCCGGGCGGAGCTTTTCGAGCCCGCCGATCGTCGTTATCTCTACCCCTTTATCAACTGCACCAACTGCGGCCCCCGTTACACGATTATCGAAAAAATCCCCTATGACCGGCCACATACCACCATGCGCCGCTTTACCATGTGCCCGGCCTGCCAGGCCGAGTACGACGAGCCGGCCGATCGCCGCTTCCACGCCCAGCCCAATGCCTGCCCGCGTTGCGGCCCCCATTTGCAATTACGGCTGGCCAACACGGGTCGGAAAATCGGGGTCAGTACACCAATTTCCAGTGGACCAATTCCCAGGCCGGGCTTGGCGATGCGGCGCTGCTCACCGCCGCCCGGCAGTTGCTGCGCCAGGGCCGGATCGTGGCCATCAAAGGGATCGGCGGCTTTCATCTGGCGGTGGATGCCACCAACCAGGCGGCGGTGCAAACCCTGCGTCACCGCAAGGGCCGGCAGCGTAAACCCCTGGCCCTGATGGCCCGCGACCTGGCCACGGCTCGGCGCCTGGTATATCTGGACAAGGAAGCGGAGCAGGTCCTGGGCTCGCCGGCCCGGCCCATCCTGCTGGCCGCGCAGCAGCCGGATCATGGCCTGGCGTCGGCGGTGGCCCCCGGCCATTCCCGGTTCGGGGTCATGCTGCCCTACACCCCGCTGCACCATCTGCTGCTCACCGCCGAGTTGCCGGTATTGGTGATGACCAGCGCCAATCCCGGGGGTGAACCGCTCTGTGTCGACGACCGGGAAGCGGAGCGCCGACTGGCGGGTTTGGCTGATGCCATCCTCGGCCATGACCGGCCCATTGTCCGCAGCAACGATGATTCCGTGTTATTTTTTGCCGACTCCCGGGCGGTCAGCGCGGCCGCTGCGGCGGAAGCGCCCGCCGCCCCGGTCTTTATCCGGCGGGGGCGGGGATTCGCCCCCGGGGTGTTGCCGCTGGCCGGCGAGGGTCCGGCCCTGCTGGGGGTGGGGGGGGAGTTGAAAAATACCGTCTGCCTGGCCGCCGACGGCCGGGCGGTACTCAGCCAGCACCTGGGTGATCTGCAGAATACGGCGACCTACGAGCTCTTCCAACGCACCATCGCCGATCTGTCTGCCCTCTTCGCGATCTCGCCGCAGGCCGTGGCCTGCGATCTCCACCCCGATTATCTCTCCAGCCGCTGGGCCCGGCAGTGGGCGGCCGAGCACGATTTGCCGCTGCTGCCGGTGCAGCATCACCACGCCCATCTGGCCGCCTGTCTGGCCGAACACCAGCATGCCGGGCCGGCCATCGGCCTGATCCTGGACGGTACCGGCTACGGCCCCGACGGCACCATTTGGGGCGGCGAGATCCTGCTGGGGGATACCGCCGCCTGTACCCGCTTCGGGCACCTGGAAACCATGCCCCTGCCCGGCGGCGATGCAGCAGTGGCCGAACCCTGGCGGACGGGACTGGCCTATCTGCGCCAGGCCTGCGCCGGGGAGATCCCCGAGTTGCCGTTTCTGGCCGCCGTTCAATCGCCGGCGCCGGCGGCGCCGGGAGCCGGGGTTGACGCCACCGAAGGCGGCGCTTTCGCTCCGAGCGGCGATTATCGTTACCGGCAACAAATGGTGTTGACCATGCTGGCTAAAAACCTGAATTGTCCGCTGACCAGCAGTTGCGGCCGGCTCTTTGACGCGGTGGCCGCCATCTGCGGGGTATGCCGGCGGCTTGACTACGAGGCCCAGGCGGCCATTGAACTGATGGAGCTGGCCGACGGCCTGGCGCCGCCGAGCTTTAGTTATGAAATCGACTCCTCGCCGGCCGGTATTGTCCTTGCCATTTCCCCCCTGGTGCGGGATATTGCCGAGGCGGTGGCGGCCGGCGAGGCGGTGGCCACGATCAGCCGCCGTTTCCATTATACCCTGGTGGAACTCTTCAGCGCCGGGGTTGAACGGGCGGCCGCCGCCAGCGGCTGCCAAACGGTGGCGCTGGCCGGCGGCGTGCTGCAAAACAGAATTTTGTGGCAGGGCCTGCGGCAGCGCTTGCAGGCGGCCGGTTTCACGGTGCTGGTTCCCCAAAAGCTGCCACCTAATGACGGGGCCATCGCCTACGGCCAGGTGGCGGTGGCCCGGCGTTTAGCGGGTGCTTAATAATTTTTCAGAGAAGGTGCAAATATGTGTCTGGCAGTGCCGGGTAAAGTGGTGGAGATTTTCGAGGAACACGGGATGCGGATGGGTCATATCGACTACGCCGGCGCCCTGAGCAAGGCCTGTCTGGAATATGTCCCCGAGATCAGGGTCGGCGAATATACCGTGGTGCACGCCGGTTTTGCGCTCTCGATCCTGGACGAAAAGGAGGCGGCCGAGAGTTTTGCCGCCTGGCGGGAGTTGCAGGCGGCGGCGGCCCGGGAAGGAGTCGATCTCTTCGGCCGGCCGCTGGCCGCCGCTGATGACCGCGGGGAGCAGTCGTGAAATTTATCGACGAATACCGCGATCCGGCCCTGGCCCGGACTCTGCTGGCCGAGATCGCCGCCGCCGTCCGCCGCCCCTGGGTGCTTATGGAGATCTGCGGCGGTCATACCCACGCCATTATCCGCCATGGCATCGATCAACTGCTGCCCCCGGAGATCGAACTGGTGCACGGCCCGGGCTGCCCGGTCTGCGTGACCCCGGCCGCCTTGATCGACCAGGCGATTGCCCTGGCCCGGCGGCCGGAGGTTATTTTTACCAGTTTTGGCGATATGCTGCGGGTGCCGGGTAGCGTGGCCGGCGGGTTGGCTGGTGTCCTGAACACCCCGTGCAGCCTGCAACAGGCCCAGGCCGCCGGAGCCGACGTGCGGATGGTCTATTCGCCGCTGGAGGCGGTGGAACTGGCCCGCCAGCATCCCCACCGGCAGGTGGTCTTTTTTGCCGTGGGTTTTGAAACCACCGCGCCCGGCAACGCCATGGCGGTGCTGCAGGCGGCGCGTTTGGGGCTGTCCAATTTCAGCCTGCTGGTCAGCCACGTCCTGGTGCCGCCGGCCATCGCCGCCCTGCTGGCGGCGCCCGACAACCGGGTGCAGGGGTTCCTGGCCGCCGGCCATGTCTGCACGGTGACCGGCTGGGAGGAATACCGGCCGTTGGTGGAGCGTTATCGGGTGCCCATGGTGCCGGCCGGTTTCGAGCCGGTGGATATCCTGGCCGCCATCCTGATGCTGGTGCGGCAACTGGAAGCGGGGCGGGCCGAAGTAGAAAACGAATACCGCCGGGCGGTGCGCCGGCAGGGCAATCCGGCGGCGCAGGCGGCGGTGGAGGAGGTTTTTATGGTGACCGATCGCGATTGGCGCGGGTTGGGGGTGATCCCCCGCAGCGGCTTACGGTTGCGACCGGAATTCGCCGCCTTTGATGCCGCCGTCAAAATGGGCAGCGAGCCGGCCGGCGAGGTCGGGGCCGGGACGATGGCCGGCGAGTCGGCTCCGGCCACCGCAGCGGCCTTGATATCATCGGAGCAGGCCGCCAATCCCTGTATCAGCGGCGCCATTTTGCGGGGTGTCAAAAAACCGCTGCAATGTCCGGCCTTTGCCGCTGCCTGCCACCCGGAAAATCCCCTGGGTGCCACCATGGTCTCCCAGGAGGGGGCCTGCCACGCCTATTACCGGGCCAATCGGAGGGCGGCGGCATGAAGGATTTTAAACCGGAAAATTTCTCCTGCCCGCGACCGGCCACCGATTCCGAAACCGTGCAACTGGCCCACGGCGGCGGTAGCCGCTTGGCCGCCGAGCTGATCGAGCAGGTACTGGTACCGGGCTTTAACGACCCGGTACTCTCCCGCCTGGAGGATCAGGCCACTCTGGATTGCTCCCTGGCCGCCGGCGAGCGGCTGGCCTTCACCACCGATTCCTTTGTCGTCGATCCCCTCTTTTTTCCCGGCGGCAGCATCGGCGAGCTGGCGGTCAACGGCACCATCAACGACCTGGCCATGGGTGGCGCGACCCCCCTGTACCTGTCGCTGGCCCTGATTATCGAGGAGGGGTTTCCTTTAAGCGAGCTGCAACGGGTGCTGCAAGCGGTGGCCGGAGCCGCCCGTAGCGCCGGGGTGCGGGTGGTCACCGGCGATACCAAGGTGGTGGGCCGGGGGGCCTGCGATAAGATTTTTATCAATACCAGCGGGATCGGTCGGGTCCCCGCCGGGCTGGCGCTTTCCGCCGCCTATCTGCGACCCGGTGATAAAATAATTGTTTCCGGCACCATCGGCGACCACGGCATGGCGATTATGAGCTGCCGGGAGGGTTTGAGCTTCGTCGAGCCGCTTGCCAGCGACACCGCCGCCCTCCACGAGTTGAGCGCCGTTATCCTGGCCGCCGCCGGTGGCGCCGGGGAAAGCGGCCGGGCCGAGGTTCCGGGCGGTCCCGGCGGGGCCTCGGAGGGAGCGTTGGGGGCCGGCGCGGCGCCTGCAGCGCCGGCTCCGGGGGAGTCGCCGCCGGAGCCCGGGCCCGTGCGGGCCATGCGGGATCCCACCCGGGGCGGGGTGGCGGCGGTGTTAAGCGAAATGGCGAAGGCCTCGCGGGTGGGAGTGAGCATCGAAGAGGATAAGCTGCCGGTGGCCGGCCCGGTCCGGGGGGCCTGTGAGATCCTCGGCATGGACCCGCTGTTTGTCGCCAACGAGGGCAAATTGCTGGCGGTGGTGGCACCGGAGACCGCCGAGGCGGTGCTGGCCGCCATGCGTGACCATCCCCTGGGCCGGCAGGCGGTAATCATCGGCGAAGTACAGCGGGAGAACCCCGGCCTGGTGACCCTCTGCACCGCCCTGGGTGGCCGCCGGCTCATCGACCTGCCCGCCGGCGAACAACTGCCCCGGATCTGCTGAATATTTACTAATTGAGGGAACCTGATTGCTCCCGCTCCGGGGAATCATCATCCAGCCGCCGGGGAGTGAGATAAATCATCATCTCCTGTTCCTTAAGGCGGTAAGAGACGGTCAGCAGGTCCGGCTGGCCGGAGAAATCCATATTGTACAGGGGGCGTAACTCGTAGCCGCTGATGGTCCCGTCCGGGCCTATAATGGCCCGCAGCCGGGCATGGTTGTAGTGGGCGCTGCAGATAATAAACTCGCCGGCTCGGGCCATGGCCTGCGCCGCCGTCAGGCCGGGGATAATCCGATATTGAAACTCCGGCGAATAGGGGCGCAGGCGGTGGGGGTGATCCTCGGGGTCGAAAAAGGCGATGGTCTCTGGGTCGTTGCCGTAACTGCAACCGTGCAGAATCAGGGTGTAAGTGGTCTCGGCGTCCAGTTCGGCGGCCGGTCGGCTGGTCGCCGGGCGCTGCCCGCCGGTGGCGCAGGCCCCCGGCAGCAGGAGCAGGGCCGGCAGCAGCAGTAACAATAGGGCGGGTGCTGTTTTGGGCATGGCATTCCCTCCGTTTGAGGATTATGGTATCCGTCTCTACGTTTATATCTTATCAGCTTGTGCTGAACGATTACGAATAAATAGTAAAGCAGACACGACATGCAGATAACCCGGGAAATATCGTTGCCGGAGGCGGAGATTGAGTTGCGGGCCACCCGGGCCGGAGGGCCTGGTGGGCAGCATGTCAACAAGGCCGCCACCGCCATTCATCTTTTTTTTGATATCCGGGCCTCCTCGTTGCCGGAACGGGTCAAAAGCCGCCTGCTGGCCATGCCCGATCGGCGGATCAGCGCCGAGGGGGTGGTGGTGATCAAAGCGGTGGCGCATCGCAGCCAGGAACAGAACAAGGAAGAGGCCAGGCGCCGGCTGCGGGAGTTGATCAGCGCTGCCAGCCGGGTTCCCAAGCAACGCAAGCCGACCCGCCCCGGCAAGGCGGCCCGCGAAAGGCGGCTGGCCTCCAAGGTCCGGGCCGGGCGCCGCAAGGAATTGCGTCGCCGGCCATCATCCTCGGATTAACACCGTTAAATCAGCGGCCATTGGCCCTGGTGAACGTTTACCCGCTGGGTGAGGCCGACGGCGGGCCGGGCTGGTGGAAGGTGGTTCAGCGTTCGGCGATGGCGTCGGAGAGCAGCCCCACCGCCAGGGCGAAGTAGTTGGAGCGGTTCCATTTCAGGGTGGTGCGGAAATTTTCATACACCATATAGGCCAGCTCCGGCTGGTTTTCTTCATCGGGGATGATGATCGAGGCCGGCAGTTGGCGGGTGGGTAGCTCGGAGCCGTCGGGGCGACGGACGCCCAATTCCTGCCACTGGCCGATCAGTTTGCGGGTTTCAAGGCCGGCCAGTTGGCGGTCGAAATCCGCCGGCAGACGCACTTGCCGGCCCCAGGTCTGGTCGTCGCGCCAGCCGGATTCAGCCAGATAATTGGCGGCCGAGGCGAAGACATCCCGGCGGGTGTTCCAGATATCCCGGCGGCCGTCGCCGTCGTAATCCACCGAGAATTTCAAGAAACTCGAAGGCATGAACTGGCACTGGCCCATGGCCCCGGCCCAGGAGCCGGTCATGGCGGCGGGGCTGATATGGCCTTCATCGAGGATCTGCAGGGCGTTTAATAATTCGCCGCGGAAATAGTCGCTGCGGCGGCCGTCATGGGCCAGGGTGGCTAGGGCGGGAATCACCGGAAAACCGCCGGTGAGCCGCCCGAAATCGGTCTCGATGCCCCACAGGGCGACGATATAGCGGGGCTGCACGCCGAATTCCGCGCCGATCTCGGCAAGCAATTGCCGGTGCCGGGCCAGCAGTTTGCGGCCCCGTTCGATCCGCGAGGGGGGCACTACCCGCTCGCGGTACTCCGCAAAACTCAGGGTGAATTCCGGCTGCTGGCGATCCAGCTCGACTACCCGGGGGATAGGTTCGATATCGCTTAAAGCCGCTTCCAGGGTCTCGGCCCGGATGCCCTGTCGGCGGGCCTCGGCTTCCAAATCCTGCAGCCATTGGGTAAAGTCCGACGCTTGAGCGGCGGCGGCCGGGTGGGTTGCCAGCAGCAGTAGAAAAATGGTCGCCAGCACCCTGGTGATTTTGCCTGCCTTCATTTTAATCCTCATATCAGGTAATATCCGGTGGTCGATCCACCGTAACGTTCAGCAGCGCTGCGATATACGGCAAGCAGCCAAGCGCCTCGTACCCCGCGTACTTAAGCTTGGCTGCTTACCGTAAGGTGCGGTGCTGCTGAACGTTTACGCTATTATGGCCGATCTCGGCTTGCGGGGCAAGAGGATAGTCAAGGAAATGCCAATACTGCTTTGTAGTGATCTCGACCGGACCATCCTGCCCAACGGCCCCTGGCCCGAGTCACCGGCGGCCCGGCCCCTGCTGCGCCGGCTGGCGGCCCGCCCCGAATTGCGGTTGGCCTACGTCAGCGGTCGTGATCTCGGGCTGTTGCAGGCGGCCATTGCCGAGTATGCAATTCCCCGGCCCGATTACGCCATCGGCGATGTCGGCACCACTATCTACCGGCTAACGGGGACTGACTGGCAGCCCCTGGCCGCCTGGCAACGGGAGATCGGCCGGGACTGGCGGGGCCGTAAAAGCCATGAATTGGCGCCGCTGCTGGCCGATCTGGCCGAGCTGCGCCTGCAGGAGCCGGCAAAACAAAAAACTTATAAATTGAGTTATTATACCCCGGCCCGCTTTCAGTCCGCTTCGGCGGTGAACGAGGCCGGCTCGGAGCCGACCGCCGGAGAGGCGGCCGGCGACTGGCAGCCGGACCCGGCGGCCCTGCTGGCCGCCGTTGAACACCGCCTGCAACCGGCCAATATCCGGGCCCGGCTGGTCTGGAGTATCGATGAAGATCGGGATTGCGGTCTGCTGGATATTTTGCCGGCCCGGGCTGGTAAGCTGGCGGCGATCCACTTTCTGCTGGCCCATCTGCAACTGCCGCCGGCCGCCGCCGTCTTTGCCGGCGACTCCGGCAACGATCTCGACGCCCTGGGCAGTGAATTAAACGCTATCCTGGTGGCCAACGCCCCGTCGGAGGTCCGCCGCCAGGCCCGGGAACTGGTCGCCGCCGCCGGTCGCCCGCAAACCCTCTACTGCGCCACCGGCAATTTCCGCGATCTGAACGGCAATTACAGCGCCGGCGTTATCGAGGGCCTGGTCCACTATCACCCGCAAATCGCCAACTGGCTGTAATCCCAGCAACAGCCCAAGTAAAACGGGCGACAGTGCCGCAGGTTTTGGCAAGCGGCGCGGCGCCGCGTACCCCGGGTACGTAAGCCGGGCCGATCGCCAAAAGATGCGGTGCTGTCGCCCGTTTTACCGGCAGGCCCGGCCGAAACCGCCCGGTATGGTGCCCGAGGCCCAGAAGACGGTGCCCTGTTTGAAATCACAGAACCAGTAACCGCCGGGCTTGCGCTCGTCGGCCAGGAAGATAAATGGTTGCTCGCGGGAAAAACAGGGGTGTAGAAACAGCCCCTTGTCATTTTGCCGGGGCACCATCAGGGCCAGGGCTTCCTCCATGGTGGGCAGCCGCCAGTCGGTGTAACCGGCGAAGCGTTGCTCGTTGAGTCCCCGGATATAAGCGGCCACCTGGCGATGGTTGGTGATGTCGCAACCGCTTCGCTGCCACATGACCCCGCTTTTAAGCTCGGTCACCGTCAGGCTGTCGCCGTTGTCCACCAGGTGGGGCTGGAAATCGCCGTCCGGGTGGCGCTGGCTGTCAAAGAAGTTGTGTTTGGCGATGATCCCGGCCACTTCCTCTTCGCCGAAGAAAGCCGCTTGGTGCCGCAACTCCACCCCGGCGGCAGGGGGCGGGGCATCGGCGGCCAGGGGCAGGCCGGTCTCCCATGCTTCCGGATCCTCCACTACCACGCTGGGCACCACCAGGGCCGGGTCGCCGCCCTCGATGACGTTGGCGAGCAGCCATTGTTGAACCTCGTCGTCGACGGCGTAACTCTTGTCCAACAACCCTTTGCCCTGGGCGGCCACGCAGCGGTCGATCAGCTCCTGGGGGGCCATGATCCGTGCCAGCACCCGGGCGTGGCGGACGCCGCGCTCCATGAACAACAGTTGCGGCGGCTCCACCCAGCCGTCGATATAAAAATAGTAGTAGCGCTCCCGGTTGTTCTTGACCCGCATCTTACCCCCCCAGCTTTCAAAAATGCCGAAGGTGTCGACCGGGGTGATATCCCAGGAAATGCTGATTTCCGGCGGGGCTTCGGGCCCCAGTTTCTCCTGCAGTCCCATGCTTCCTCCTTGTGAATAATCTTGGAAAAAATTCTCCGGGTTGGTGCCCGGAGGCTTAATCGGTTACTAAAGTGCCAATGGTTGCTTGATTACCGCTGTGTTTACCACCTTTATAGGTTATTATAGGCATCGTTACGGTCAGGGCAAGAGATAAAAATGATTATCAGTTGAAAAATTTATGAAAGACGCAAAAATTCCTTATCGTTTGGGGGGCGGCAGTCCGCTGCCCCTGGGGGTCAGCCGCACGCCGGCCGGTTACAATTTCGCCATCGCCGCCCGCCATGCCGAGGCGGTTTCCCTGGTGCTCTTCTCCAGCCGGCAGGCCAGACCGCTGGCGGAGTTGGATTTCGACCCACTGCTGAACCGCAGCGGCGATGTCTGGCACCTGCTGCTGGCCGATTTCGACCCCGCCCTGCGCTACGGTTTTCGGTTGCGCGGCCAGTGCCGGTCAGCCGACGCCGGTTACTGCTACCGGGACGATCTGGTGATGCTCGATCCCTACGCCAAAGCCTTAACCGGTGGCTCCGAGTGGGGCAAGCCCTACCGGCGGTCGGGGCGCTCCGATCCCCTGGCCAGTTTCCAGCGCCGTTGCCTCTACCTGGAAGATGATTTCGACTGGGAGGGGGATCGGCCGCTCAATATCCCGCTGTCGGAAACCATTATCTACGAACTGCACGTGCGGGGTTTCACTCGGCATTCATCGTCGGCGGTGGCGCATCCCGGCACCTACCGGGGAATCATTGAAAAAATTCCTTATCTCAAAGAACTGGGGATCACCGCCGTGGAGCTGCTGCCGGTGGCTGAATTCAACGAACTGGAGAATACCCGGGTCAACCCGTTCACCGGTGAACAACTGAAAAATTTCTGGGGCTACTCGCCGCTGGCCTTCTTCGCCCCCAAGGCCTCCTACGCGGTCAACGGCCGGGACGGCAACCAGGTCCGGGAGTTCAAGGAGCTGGTCAAGGCCCTGCACGCCGCCGGCCTCGAGGTGATCCTCGACGTGGTCTTCAACCATACCGCCGAGGGTGGAACCGACGGGCCGGTGCTCAGTTTCAAGGGCATCGACAACCCGATCTACTACCTGCTCGACTCCGCCAGCCGGGAGTACCTTAATTTCTCCGGCTGCGGCAATACCGTCAACTGCAACCACCCCTGGGTCCGGGAGCTGATCGTCGATTGCCTGCGCTACTGGGTCACCGAAATGCACGTGGACGGTTTCCGGTTTGATCTGGCGTCGGTCTTCGGCCGTGGGGCGGGGGGGGAAATCCTGGCCGAGCCGCCGATGGTGGAGAAGATCGCCGAAGACCCGGTACTGGCCAAGACCAAGATCATTGCCGAGGCTTGGGACGCCGCTGGCCTTTACCAGGTGGGCAGCTTTTCCCCCCATCAGCGCTGGGCCGAGTGGAACGGCCGTTATCGCGACGATGTCCGCCGTTTCCTCTGCGGCCATGATGATATCGTCGCCGCCCTGGCCACCCGGCTGGCCGGCAGTTCCGATCTGTACGGTCACAACGGCCGCCGGCCCTTCAATTCGATCAACTTTATCACCAGCCACGACGGTTTCACCCTCCACGACCTGGTCAGCTACAACCACAAGCATAACGAAGCCAATGGTGAAGATAACCGGGACGGCGACAACCACAACATCTCCTGGAATTCGGGGGTGGAAGGGGAGAGTAATGACCCGGTGATCCTGGCCCTGCGAGCCCGGCGGCTCCGCAGTGCCGCGGTGATCCTGCTGCTCTCCCAGGGGGTGCCGATGCTCTGCGCCGGTGATGAATTCGGCCGCAGCCAGCGGGGTAACAACAACGCCTATTGCCAGGACAATGAGATTTCCTGGCTTGACTGGCGGTTGACCGAGCAAAACGCCGGTCTGCTGCGCTTTTTTCGCTTGCTGATCAGCCTGCGCCGGCGGCATCCGCTCTTTCGCCGGGATCACTTCTTCAGCAGCGCGCCGCCGGGCAGGCAGCCCGAGATCAGCTGGCAGGCCCTGGAACCGGGGCGGCAGGACTGGTCGGCCGCCGGCCGGGTGCTGGCCTTCCGGCTCCACGGCCAGGCCGGTTGCCGCGGCCAGCAACGGGATCGCGATTTTTTCGTGATGTTCAACGCCGCGGCTCAGCCACAGACCTTCACGCTGCCCAAGCCGCCGGCCCGGCGGCCGTGGCGGCGGCTCATCGACACCGCCGCCGCCTCGCCCCGGGATATTTACCAGGATGACCAGGCCCCCCGGGTAACGGCCAAGCACATGGAAGTGGCCCCCTACGGGGTCATGGTCCTGTTCGCCTGAGGTCTGTCACTCACTCGCCGATCAGCTTTTCCAGCTGTTGCCAATCCACGGCGCTCTGGCGGCAACGGCAGTTGGCCAGCAGGCAGACCTGGGGGATCACTATGGTGCCGTGGCGGCCCAGGGTGCCGCCACGGCCGATATTCTTCGGGCTTAAATACTTTTCCCGCAGATCCCTGGTGCAGAGGCAGCCGATCACCCCGCGCGGCTGGTGGCGCTCGATCTGGCGGACCAGAAAGTTGCGGCTGCGTAGTATGCCCTCTTTTTTATGGAGCCTGCCGCTGACCACGATAAAGACTTTGCGATAGCCCAGTTGCAGGGCCAGATCGCGGGTCTGGCGCAGACGGCAGGGCAGAGCGCAGGACGGCGGGCAGAGCAGCCCTTCTTCGGGGTCGATATGGGTGGGGCATTCCAAGGGGCGCAGGCAATAGGGCAGAAACAGCAGCCGTTCGCTAAAGGGAATCCGGCGGAAACGGCGGGCGTAAAAGCGGTTACCCGCCGCCACCGTCCGCCGGACATAGGCGTCTTTGTCCAGCTTGGGACGCAGCCGGCACAGGGGTTTATAAAGGGCGACCAGCACCGGCAGGGTCAGCCAGGCCGGCAGGAGATTAAACATTAAATTCACTACCTTATGATTTTTTTACGGCGTTGTGATACATTTTTGTTATATTGTCCGGCTGTTTTCCGGTAACCGTTCGTGTTCAAGCCCCGACAGCGACGGTTATAAATGATTAATCGCCGAATTGCAAAACCAAGGTGGCCCCATGGCCGGGTCGGTCGTTGGCCTTGGTGAACGCTTACGCGAAAAAGGCTGGTCATGACGATGGATGCGGTAAACAAAACAGATATCAACGTTAATACCAATGGCAACGGCGAACCCCTGCCGCCGGCATACGCCGATCTGGCCTGTCTGTACCAGATCACCCGGGAGCTGGCCTCTTCGGCGGAGCTGCATGCCAGCCTCAAGCAGGTACTGGCCATTCTGTCCCGCGACAAAGGGTTGAACAACGGGGCGGTGACCATTATCAATCCGTTTACCGGCCAGATCGAAACCGAGGTCGCCCACGGGTTGACGGAGGAAGGCCAGCGGCGGGGTATCTATCAGGTGGGCGAGGGGATCACCGGCCGGGTGGTGGCTTCCGGCGCCCCCATCGTGGTGCCCCGGATCAGCGAGGAGCCGCTTTTCCTGGACAAGACCAGCGCCCGCGGCAAGGAAGCCACCACTCTTTCCTTTATCTGTGTGCCCATCCGCCGGGGACCGGATACCATCGGTACCCTCAGCGTGGACCGGAATTACCGGGAAGGGGCGGAGTTCGACCAGGATCTGCGCTTTCTGACCATTATCAGCGGCCTGATCGCCCAGACCGTCAAGCGGATTCAGTTGGTCAACGAGGAGCGTCTGCGGCTGGAGCAGGAAAACAGCCAGCTCAAGCGGGAACTCCACGAAAAATACCGGGTCAGCAGTATCATCAGCAACTCCAGCCGTATGCGGGAGGTGCTGGAGATGATCCACCGGGTGGCGGCCAGTAACGCCACCGTGCTGCTGCGGGGGGAGTCCGGCACCGGCAAGACGATGGTGGCCAAGGCGGTGCACCATAACAGCAAACGGGCCGGCGGCCCCTTTGTCACCGTCAACTGTTCAGCCCTGCCCGAAACCCTGCTGGAAAGCGAGTTGTTCGGCCATGAGAAGGGGGCCTTCACCGGCGCCCACGAGACCCGCAAGGGGCGTTTTGAGCAGGCCGAGGGCGGCACCCTGTTTCTCGATGAGATCGGCGAATTGAGCACCGCCGTGCAGGTCAAGCTGTTGAGTGTGATCCAGGATCGCGAATTCCAGCGGCTGGGCGGCAGCCGCCCGCTGCCTTGCGATGTCCGGCTGATCACCGCCACCAACAAGGATCTGGAAAAGGCGGTGGCCGAGGGCGCTTTCCGCGAGGATCTCTATTACCGTCTCAACGTCTTCCCCGTTTATCTGCCGCCGTTACGGGAGCGCCGGACCGATATCCTGTTGCTGGCAGAATTCTTCCTGGATAAATTCGCCGCCGAAAACGGTAAGCATATCCGCCGGATCTCGACCCCGGCCATCGATCTGCTGAGCCAGTACCATTGGCCGGGCAATGTCCGGGAGCTGCAGAACTGCCTGGAACGGGCGGTGCTGATCTGCGACGAGGAGACCATCAAGAGCTACCACCTGCCGCCCACCCTGCAAAGCTCCGATTCCCTGCGCCAGCATAACCCCACCTCCTTTGCCGCGGCGGTGGAGAATTTCGAGCGGGAACTGATTATCGACGCCCTCAAGCAGACCGGCGGTAACCAGACCAAGGCCGCCGCCCATCTGGAAACCAGTTTGCGGATCGTCAATTACAAGATCAAGAAATACGCCATTGAACCCCGGGACTACCGACCCGTCGACCAGGCTGCCTGAATCGGTAATCGTTCAGCAGTGCCGACAACCATGAACTACGGGCGAACCGTTCAGCAGCGCCGCAACGTGGCAAGCAGCCAAGCGCCTCGTACCCCGTGTACTTAAGCTTGGCTGATCGCCACAAGGTGCGGTGCTGCTGAACGGTTACCTGAATTTTATGAAACTACTGCTCCATACCTGTTGCGGCCCCTGTGCCTGCTACCCGCTTACCGTATTGGCGGAGGCGAATATCGAGGTATGCGGTTTTTTCTACAACCCCAATATCCATCCCTACCGGGAGTTTGCCCGCCGCCTGGAGGCTATGCAACAGTTGGCCGCCCGGCGTGAGCTGGAGATGATCTATGAGCACCGCTACGGTCTGCGCTCTTATCTACGGCAGGTGGTTTTCCAGGAAGAGGAGCGCTGCCGGCTCTGCTACCGCATGCGGTTGCAGGTGGTCGCCGCCAAAACCCGGGAGATCGGGGCCGACGCCTTCAGCACCACCCTGCTTTACAGCCGCTACCAGCAGCACGAGCTGATCCGCGCCATCGCCGAGGAGGAGGCCGCCCGCCAGCGGGTAAAATTCTATTATCAGGATTTCCGGGAAGGCTGGCAGCAGGGGATCAAGCTTTCCAAGGAATGGGGCCTCTACCGCCAACCCTACTGCGGCTGCATCTACAGCGAAGAAGATCGTTACAATAAATAGTAAACGTTCAGCAGTGCAGATCGCTGAGCGGCCCGGCGCCGCGTACTTCAGGTACGTAAGCCGGGCCGATCGAGCAAAGATGCGGTGCTGCAGGGCTTTTTAGATGGGGCCGGAGTTGGGGTCCGCCGCCCCCGGCATGGGTGAGATCGATTCCATGAATTTACGCCAGCTGCCCAGCGAGATATCCGGCAGCCAGTCCCGCCAGCTGCGCTTGGGTGGGTTGCCGGCTTTAAGGGCGGCCAGTAGTTCTTCGGCCCGGGGGACGATATTGCTTTCCGGATAGGTTTCCAGCAGGTAATTGAGCCGCCCTTGGGCCTGCTCGTACTCCGTGGTCTTGACATAAAAGCTGGCCACGAACATCTCGTGCCGGGCCAGGAAATCCCGGGCCGCCCGGCGCCGGGCTTCGGCTTCCTCGCGATAAGGAGATTTGGGGAAGGCCCGGTTGAGCCGGGCGAAGGCGGCCGCCGCGTTTTTGGCGTGGGCCGGGTCGCGGTCGATGGTGTCAATGCGCCGGTAATGGCACATCCCCATCTGGAACAGGACGTAGGGCATCGCTTCGTTGTTGGGATGGCGACTCTCGAATTCCTGGTAAAGGATGTAGGCCTGCTGGTAGTTGGCGAGATGGAAATTGGCATCCGCCGCTTTAAGTTCGGCCAGGGAGCCGACCTCGCTGAAAGGATAGCGTTCTTTGATTTCCTGGAAAATATCGAGCGCCTGGCGGTAGTTACCCCGGTTCATTTCCTCGATGCCATCCAGGGCCAGGTGTTCCGGGGTGGCGGTGCTCTGGCCGCCGCCGCCAAAGAGCAGGGCTTTGGTCTGATCGACCAGGCCACAGCCGCCGGCCGCGGTGGTCAGCAGCAGCAGCAGCGCCACCACGGCCAGGCGGGCCGGCCGGTTGGGGTTGGTGAGAAGGGTCATGGAGATTCTACATTCCTTTGTCGATTAAGGCGGTGAGTTGCGGTTTGCCGACGGCGCCGGTGATCTGGTCCACCACTTCCCCGCCCTTGAACAGGATCAGCGTGGGAATCGCCCGGATGCTGTACTTGCCGGGGGTGGAGGGGTTGTCGTCGACATTCATCTTGACGACTTTGGCCTTGCCGGCATATTCCTCGGCCAATTCTTCGATTACCGGGCCCAAGGCCTTGCAGGGGCCGCACCAGGGGGCCCAGAAATCGACGAGTATCGGCTCGGCGCTTTGCAGTACCTGGGTGTCAAAATCGGCATCGGAAACTTGTGCTACCTTGTCACTGGCCATGTTTTTCTCCTTAAGTTCTCTTTCTTGATATTGCAAAAATTGCAGGTCGTTAGCGAGTTGTGAAAACCGCGATGGTGCCGACGAAAACTCAATCTCGATTGTAACGAGTGGTTCTGATAATGACAAGGAGAAATCCAGACCGCCGACCGGTGCCCCGGAGCTGGTTTGATCCGGCTTGACAAGCGGTTGTTGGTGAAGGTAAGCTGCCGCCATGGCTATGCGAACTTGTACATACTGTCGGGCCAGAATTCCTCGTTTGGCCACGGTTTGCCGTTACTGCCACCGCGATCTGCCGCTTCTTCCCGGGCGCCGTGGCCGGACCCGCTTTTTGTTGCCGGTGCTGGGGTTGGCCGCCGGTCTGTGCGTCGGTACGGTACTGCTGGCCGGCGCCCTTTATCGGGAACGCCGTAACTGGCTGGATTGAGTCCGCCGTCGCTGGACGCCGATAATCTGCGGCACTGCTGAACGCTTACGGCCCATTATGCCGTTGGTTGTAAGCCCTGGTGAAAGGTTGTAAGCCTAGTGCAAAAAAACGTTGCCCCGCCGCAGTGAAGGTGTATATTTCTCCACCATGTTTTCAGCCAAACCAGTTTTGCCCACCGCCGGCCAGTTGCCAGCCAGTAGTACCTCTTGCCACGGCCCTCTGCCCCCGCCGGCGGACCGTCCTCGCGAGGAGTGCGGCGTCTGCGGTATATTCGGTCATCAGGATGCCGCCAGGCTGACCTATTTCGGCCTTTTTTCGTTGCAGCACCGGGGCCAGGAATCCGCCGGCATCGTCGTCTCCGATGGCGAGAAGATCTGCCAGCACAAGGGGATGGGGTTGGTGCCGGAGGTTTTCGGGGAGAGCGACCTGCAGGCCTTAAGCGGCAATCTGGCCGTGGGCCATGTCCGCTATTCCACCACCGGCGCTTCCCATATCGTCAACGCCCAGCCCTTCACCGCCACCCATCAGGGGATCACCCTGGCGGTGGCCCATAACGGTAATCTGGTCAATATCCGGGCCCTGCGGCAGGAGATGGAGGCCCGCGGCTCGATCTTCCAGACCACCATGGACAGCGAAGTGGTGGTCCATCTGCTGGCCCGCTACGCCGAAATGGAGCTGGAGCGGGCGATCGTCGAGACCTTCCGGCAGATCAAGGGGGCCTATTCGATTCTCCTGCTGACCAAGGAAAAGCTGGTGGCGATCCGTGATCCCGGCGGTTTCCGGCCGTTGTGCCTGGGCCGGCTGACCAACGGCTCCTATATCGTGGCCTCGGAAACCTGCGCCCTGGATCTGGTGGAGGCCCAGTATATTCGTGACGTGGAGCCTGGCGAAGTGCTGGTTATCGACCATGACGGCCTGCATTCCCATTCCCTGGAACAGCAGCAGCGCCACAGCTTCTGTATCTTCGAGCATGTCTACTTCGCCCGCCCCGATAGTGATATTTTCGGCATCAACGTCTATGAGAGCCGCAAACGGATGGGGGAGATCCTGGCCCGGGAATGCCCCCTTGAGGCCGATCTGGTGATGCCCTTCCCCGACTCCGGCAACTACGCCGCCATCGGCTATTCCCAGGCCTCGGGTATCCCTCTGGAGATGGGAGTCATCCGCAACCACTACATCGGTCGGACCTTTATCCAGCCCACCCAGTCGATGCGCGATTTTTCGGTGCGGGTCAAGCTCAACCCGGTGCGCAGTTTTCTGGAGAACAAGCGGGTGATCATTATGGAGGATTCGATTATCCGGGGCACCACCGCCCGCAGCCGGATTCGTTCGCTGCGCGGCATCGGGGTCAAGGAGGTGCATATGGTGGTCAGCTGCCCCCCCAGCCGCCATCCCTGTTATTACGGGATCGATTTCCCTTCCGGTGGCGAGTTGATCGCCAACCAGAAAACGGTGGCCCAGATTCGCGATTATCTTCACCTGGATACCCTTTATTACCTTAGTCTGGATGGGCTAATCGAGGCCACCGGGGCGCCGGCGGATAATTTCTGCAAGGCCTGTTTCGATGGCAACTATCCGGTTCCCCCGGATAAGCTGTTCAGCAAGGAGGCCCTGGGGGGGTGCTGCTAACACGCCCCTTGACGGCGCGGCGGTGATGGGCATAGAGTGGCGGTAGAGGGCAATCCGCGGTGTTTATCTGTCAACGCTATCGACCAGGAGGAATACGGTGAAAAACATCAGAGATATTGATATCCGTGGCAAAAAAGTGTTGATCCGGGTGGATTTCAACGTGCCTCTGGACGATCAGGGTAATATCACCGACGATATTCGGATTCGCGGGGTGTTGCCCACCATCAACCACGCCCTGGACGAAAATGCCGCCGTTATCATCTGCTCCCATGTGGGGCGGCCCAAGGGCGAGCGGCGGCCGGAATTCAGCCTGGCCCCGGCGGCCAAAAGGCTTTCCCGGTTACTGGACAAAGAGGTCAAGCTGGCCCCGGACTGTGTTGGCCCGGAGGTGGAAGAGATGGCCGCGGCGCTGGCCCCCGGCGAGGTGCTGTTGTTGGAGAATCTGCGCTTCCACCCCGAGGAGCGGGCCAACGACGAGGAGTTTTCCCGTCGGCTGGCGGCCCTGGCCGAGGTCTATATCGACGACGCCTTCGCCGTGGCCCACCGCGCCCACGCCTCGGTGGTGGGGGTCCCCGGCTTCATGCAGGAAAAAGGGGCGGGCTTTCTGTTGCAAAAAGAGATGGATTACTTCCACCGTTCGGTGGATAATCCCATGCGGCCGCTGGCGGCGATCATCGGCGGCGCCAAGGTGTCGAGCAAGCTCGGGGCCTTGACCAACCTGATGGACCGGGTCGACAAGATGCTCATCGGCGGGGCCATGGCCAATACTTTTTTAAAAAGTCAGGGGTTGGCGGTGGGCCGCTCCAAGGTGGAAGAGGAGCTGCTGGAGACCGCCCGCGAGCTGATCGCCAAGGCCCGGGACAAGGGGGTTAAACTCTACCTGCCGGTGGATTGCATCGCCGCCCCGGAACTCGACGCCAAGGCCGAAACCAAAAGGGTGACCTGCCAGGAAATCCCGGCCACCTGGATGGCCCTGGATATCGGACCGGCCACCACCATGCTCTTCACCGAGGCCCTGGATGACGCCAAGACCATTATCTGGAACGGCCCCATGGGGGTTTTTGAGGTTGACGCCTTTTCCCGGGGGACCATGGCCATGGTCCAGACCCTTACCCGTTCCCATGCCCTGACCATTGTCGGCGGTGGCGATACCGACGTGGCGGTACACCGGGCCGGCGAGTCCGCCAATATATCCTATATCTCCACCGGCGGCGGCGCCTTTCTGATGCTGATGGAAGGCAAGACGCTGCCAGGGGTGGCGATCCTGGAGGAGGAGTAAACCATGCGCACCCGTTGATTGCCGGTAACTGGAAGATGCATCTTGATCAGGGGGCTGCCGCTGAACTGGCGGCGGCGGTGGCGAAAGTAGCCGCCGCTTGTCCCGACCGCGAGGTGATGATCGCCCCGCCCTTTACCGCCCTGGCCGCCGCCGGCCAAGCCGCCGGCGGGGGGGTGACCTTGGCCTCCCAGAACGTTTGCTGGGAGGCCAAGGGGGCCTTCACCGGCGAGATCGCCCCGCCGATGCTGCGGGAGTTGGGCTGTAAGATGGCGCTGGTGGGCCATTCCGAACGGCGCCAGCTTTTTCATGAAGACAATGCGATGATCAATCGGCGGCTGGGCGGCGCTTTGGCCCACGGCCTGGTGCCGGTCTTCTGTATCGGTGAAACCCTGGTCCAGCGGGAAGCGGAGCAAACCATGGCGGTGCTGGCCGAGCAGCTCCGGGAAGGTCTGGCCGGCATCACCCTGGCTGATCCCCACCAGTTGGTGGTGGCCTACGAACCGGTCTGGGCCATTGGTACCGGCAAGACCGCCGGCCCCGAGCAGGCCCAGGAGGTCCATGGTTTTATCCGCCAACAGCTGGCCGAGCTGTATCAGAAAAATATTGCCGAGGGGGTAAGAATCCTGTATGGTGGCAGCGTTAATGCCGCCAACGTGGACGCCATCATGGCCCAGCCCGATATCGATGGCGCTTTGGTGGGCGGCGCTTCGCTGGATATGGCAGCTTTTGAACGCATCATTCGCTTTGAGTCATAAGCGGATGAGCGTTTTTTTATTCGTGTGCAGGGTTGCCGGCTGGGCAAGAGTTCGAGGTTTATGCAAACAATTTTAATAGTCTTTCATGTTCTGATCTGTCTGCTGCTGATCGCCATTATTTTGCTGCAGCATGGCAAAGGGGCCAGTATCGGCGCTTCTTTTGGCAGCTCTTCCAGCCAGACGGTGTTCGGTACCGAGGGGCCGATGCCGCTGATGAACAAGATCACCACCACCGTCGCCATCTTCTTTATGGTGACGTCGGTGGCCCTGGCCTATTTTTCCAGCCGGGTGGGTGACGGTTCGGTGATGGAACAGGTGCAGCCGCCGGCGGCCATGGAATACAAAGAGCCGGCACCGGCGGAGAACGATGAACCGGAGTCGATTCCGTTGCCAGCCGGCAGCGAAGACACCCCGCAGGAGTTTCCAGGCCAGGAATAAGCAAGGGCCAATAACCGGGCTTACGTGACCGTCCGTAGTGCCGCAGATTGTGGCAAGCAGCCAAGCGCCACGTACCCGTGTACTTAAGCTTGGCTGATCGCCGCAAGGTCGGTGCTGCTGAAGGTTGCAACGTGCGAAGTGGTGGAACTGGTAGACACGCTATCTTGAGGGGGTAGTGGGGCGACCCGTGCGAGTTCGAGTCTCGCCTTCGGCACCAGAAGATAAGCCCGGCGCTGGCCGGGCAAGCAGTTAACCCGCGCCGGTAACGGTCAGCGGGTTTTTTTGTCGCTGACGCCTGCCCATTTAAGTTCCCGGCGGCGGCTGAAACCCGCCGTGCCCGGCTGCAAAAGGCCCCGCTGCCGGCCATGGGACTCTGACGCGGTCCTGGCAGTAGTCGCTATTTTGGTTGGTATCCAAGGTTGTTTCTGCTAGCATATCGCTATGTCGACAGCAGCCAGCAGACCAATAGGGCCAAGGCGTAGCCATCCGTCAGTGGCCGGTCACCGCCGGTGGCGCCATCGATTGCCGCCGGGGTGGCGGCTGTGGCCGCTGCTGTTTATCTGGCTGGGGCTGGCGCTGCCGGCTGTCGCCGGACCGCCGGCCGCCCCCGACTCCTCTCCCCATCTGGTGCTCAACAGTCCCTTTTCGGCGCCGATCACCTCGCCGGCCGGGGACGGTTTCCTGGACCTGCTCTACGCCGAACTTTTCAAGCGGCTGGGTATCAGTTTTGAGATTCAACTGCTGCCCGGTGAGCGGGCTTTAAGCAATGCCAATGCCGGGATCGACGACGGCGATGTCTGTCGAATCGCCGGCCTGTCGGCCCGCTACCCCAACCTGGTGCGCAGCCGGGAGCCGGTCCTGGCTTACCGGATGACGGTGTTCAGCGCTGGCCCGGAGTTTGAAGTTGACGGCCCGGCGAGTCTGCGGCCTTACCGCCTGGGAATTCTAAGCGGCTGGAAGATTCTCGAAGAGACCACCGCCGACCATCCCCGCCGCTTGGCCCTGGAGGAAACCGACCAACTCTTCCTGATGTTGGCCGCCGGTCGGCTGGACCTGGCCCTGATCGATCGCCTGCTGGGGCGGGAGGCCATCGCCCGGCTGGGGCTTGCCGGGATCAAGGAGTTGCGGCCGCCGCTGCTCACCGGTAACTGGTATCTCTATCTGCACCGGCGGCACCGGCAGCTGCTGCCGGCCATCGACCGGGAGTTGCGGCGCTTGAAGGAGGATGGCAGCTACCAACGGATCCGCCGCCAAACCCTGGGGGATTTTGAGGCCGGCGCCGCCCCGCCGGCGGTCGGCATGGAGGGTGGAACATGAGTTCGCTGCGGTTCTGGTGGCACAGTATCGGCCGCCGGCTGATCCTTTATATCCTGCTCTTCAGCTCGCTGGTGACCCTGCTGGGCACGGGGTTGCAGCTCTATTCCGAATACCGCCGCGATCTGCGGGCCATCGAGGAGCATATCCACCAGATCGAGACCAGTTACCTGGGCAGTTTGAGCGCCGGGCTCTGGTCCTTCAACGAGCGGATGCTGGAGGTGCAGTTGCGGGGGATTCTTGATCTGCCGGAGATGCGTTACCTGGAGATCAAGCGGGTGGACGGCCCGTCGCTGGCGGTGGGCGAGGATCAGCGCCGGCACTCCCTGGTGCGGCAGTTTCCCTTGCGTTACGAACACCGCGGCCGGCAGATTGAGCTGGGCACGCTGCTGGTGGTGGTGGGGCTGGACGGGGTGTACGGGCGGCTCTGGGATCGGGTACTGGTGATCCTGGGCACCCAGATGATCCGCACCTTCTTCGTTTCGGCCTTTATCTTTCTGCTTTTTTACCTGATGGTGGGCCGCCACCTGGCCGCCATGGCCACCTACGCCCGCTCCCTCAATCTCCACCGCCTGGATCAGCCCCTGCAACTGCCGGGACGCGCTTCTCGCTCCTGCCAGCGGGATGAGCTGGCCCAGGTGGTGGCGGCGATCAACGAGATGCGCCAGGCCCTGCGGGCCGAGGTCCAGCAGCGGGAGAAAATGGCCGAGGAGCTGCGCCAGGCCAAGAAGATGGAGGCGGTGGCCACCCTGGCCGGCGGGATCGCCCATGATTTCAACAATATCCTGACCCCCATCATCGGCTACTGCGAGTTGGCCAGGATGCAGATGAGCCCGGAGGAATTGCGCCAGTGGCCGGTCGATGAGATTCTCAAAGCGGCCCACCGGGCCAGGGATCTGGTGGCGCAGATCATGACCTTCAGTCGCAGTCGGGGGTTGGAGCGTAGTCGTCTCACTCTGCAGTCCATCCTCAAGGAGGATATGAAGATCATGGCGGCGGAAGTGCCGCGCCATATCCGCATCGAAACCGATCTGGCCGCCGACTGCGGGGCGATCATCGCCGATCTGGACCGGATCCAGCAGGTGATTTTCCATCTCTGCCGCAACGCCATCCAGGCGGCCCGGGAAGGAGAAGAGGGTAAAGGGGTGGTGCGGCTGAGCCTCAAGCCGGTGACGCTGGCAAACCCACTGCGGCGGGATGGCGAGGAGCTGCCCCCCGGCGATTACGCCTGCCTGGAAGTGGCCGACGACGGCCCGGGGATCGACCCGGCGATCCGGGAGCGGATTTTCGATCCCTATTTCACCACCCGCCAGTTTGGCGGCGGTTCCGGGCTGGGGCTGGGACTCTCCCTGGTCCATGGGATCGTCAAAGATCACGGCGGGCTGGTGGAGGTCGAGAGCACCCCGGGGCAGGGCGCTCTCTTCCGGGTGTATCTGCCCTTGGCCGAACCGCCGGACGGGGGTTCCGGCCAGGATGACCCCGGACTCGGAGTAATGCCCAAACCAGACCAGGGGGCGCCCAATACGGCCCTTTCGGGCTAGCGGAAGAGCTGGCGCAGGCCGTCGCGCAGCCGGTCTTCGGGGCGTTGCTCTTCCTGCTTTGGCGCGGACTCTGCCGGTGCCTCCTGATTATCCGGGGGCGGCGGGGCGCCCAGCAAACCTTCCAGGGCGCTGGGCCCGTCTTCCTGCAAACGGCGGCCCATTTCCCCCAGGTTCTGCTGCAGCTGTTCCAAACCGCCGGCCCCCAGTTCGGGGCGGTAACGCAGGTTGTCGAAGGTGCCCGCCACCCGGATCGGCACCGTGATCCCTTGTAATTCCGTCAGATCGCGGCCGCTTTGACCCTCGGCGGTGGCGGCCAGGGTGGTGGAGAGCAGATAATCGACCTCCCGGCTGACCAGGTTCGCGGTGCCTTCGCCACTGATGCGCAGCAACGGGGAGCGTAGCCGCAGATCACGGTTGGTCGCCACCCCGTCGGTGATCTGGACGGTGCCGGTGAGTTCGGTGAAATCGGTGACCGCTTCCCGCTCCTGTTCACCAAGCAGTCTTCCCTGGGCCAGGGCGCTGGTTTGGCGCAGCAGACGGCCGATATTGACTCCCACCACCGCCCCGTCCTGGAAGGTGAAGGCGGCCTTGCCATTCAAGTTGGCGGTCAACTGGTCGCTGTCGGCCCCCTGGCTTTGCAGTTGATATTCCACCTCGGCCCGGCCCCGGATCCGTTCCCGGGCACCGGTGAGATCCCGCAGCAGCGGCCCGATCTGGACGCCATTAAGTTGACTGGCGGTTTCTAGACGGGCCTGTTGGGCGGTGGCGTCCAGGTTGAGGCTGCTTGCCAGTTGGCCGCCGTAGAGCCGGCCTTGCAGCGGTTCCACGGCGATCCGGCCATCGGCGGCCTGGATTTGCAGCAGGAAATTCTCCAGCCGCAGTCCGGAAATCTTCAGATTGGCTATTGCCAGCCGGCCGTCGAGCTGTAACTGGCGCAGCATTTCCAGCGGCAGTTGGGCCGCCCCCGCCGCCGCCGTTTCCGGGGTGGCCGGGACTTCCGCGGCTTCCGGCGGCAGGTAGCGGTCCAGATCAAGCTGGTCGACTTCCAGGTCAAAGGCCAGGTTGGTGGGGCTTAGGTTGTTGATTTCCAGCCGGCCGGTGAGGCGGCTGTCGTCCAGCTCCAGGGTCAGGGGTTCAATCTGGATCGCTTCCAGGTTGCCGCCGGCCCGGGCGGTGAGCGCCAGGTGGCTCAGGGCCCGGTGGTCAGCGGTTGGCGGCGGCGGCAGTGCCAGGATGTTCATCAGCTGGCGGGGGTTGCATTTCCGCAGTTGCAGTTCCAGGTCAAATTCCGCCGTCTCCTTGATCTGCTCGGCCGTCAGCCCGGCCTGGAGTTCCAGGCCCAGCAGTGCCGCTTGTAACTCCTCGACGCGGAGCTGCTGGGTGGCCAGATCGAGCTCAAGATCGGAGCTGAAATTAAAGGAGTCATGGCCGGCGTCGGCCACCCGTTGGGCCATACCCCATAATTCGGGGCCGGCCGGCGGAATTGGCGCCGGAGTTGCCGCTTGGCTGGTCGGGGCCGCCGCGCATGGTGGCGGCCAGCCGCAGCAGCAGCGGCAGATCGTCGCCGGTTAAGCGCCACTGGCCCTTGATCCGAGGGGTTGCTCCCAAGGGTTCGCGCAGCCGCCAGTTGCCGGTTAATTCGGTGGCCAGCCCCTTGAAACGCAGGTTGGGGATGACAATTTCGTCCTGGTTGCTGCTGAAATCGGCTTCCAGCAGCAGCGAGCGGTCCCGCAGGCCTTGCAGGGCCCGGGGCAGAGCGTCGAGGTTGGCGCCGGGAGTAAGGCGGGCGGCCACCGCCAGCAGGGCGGGCAGATCCGGCCCTTCGGCCTGGAGGCGACCCTGCACCCGCGGTTGGGCGGCGGTCAGCTCCGAGGCTTGCAGGTTGCCGCTGATGGTGGTCCCCAGCAGGTTGGCGACCAGTTGTTCGATCTTGATTCGGCCTTCGGCGGGGTGGGCGTCAAAGGTGGTCTCCAGGGTCACGGTACGCTCCCGGACGGTGGCCAACTGTTGCCCCAGGGGCGATTCAAAGGTTTCCAGCACCCGGACCAGGTCGTTGATGTCGGCCTGGATCTCACCCCGGTAGCCGGGCTGCTCACCGTTTAAGCCTTCCATCTCCAACTGGGCGCCCACCAGCATGCCCAGGCCTTCCAGCCGGAAATCCTCGATTCGGGCCCGGCCCGCTTTCTCGTCCAGGTCGAAGAGTCCCCGCAGGGTGATATCGGCCTGGTCGCCGGGAACGGTGGGGCCGCTCAGGGCAAGCTCGGCCTCCAGCGGTTGCAGGGAATAGAGCTGCCGGCCCAGGTCATAAACCAGGGTGCCGGTGATGTTGCCGGCCGCCGCCAGTTCGGGCTGATTGCTCTCGGCCTGGAAAGCCATCTCCAGATTGATGGGTTCGCCCAACTCCAGGGCGCCGATCTGCAGGTTAAGGTCATGGATCGCGGCCCGTTGGCCGCTGGTGGCGTCGTGCCAGTCCACCCGGACATCCTGGATATCGACCCCGCCCAGGGCCAGGGCGGCAAAGGGCAGGGTGGGCTCGGCGGGGGCGGGAGCCGCCACGGCGGGTGTGACCGGCTCGGGCAGCAGGTCCTGCCAGTTGCCGACCCCTTGGGCGTTGCGGCGCAGGTCCAGGCGCAGGCCGGAGACTTCCACCAATTCCATCCGTACTTCCGAGCGCAGCAGCGGCCAGGTGTTCACCGCCAGGCTGAAGGAGTCCAGTTCGAGGAAGGGCTCGGGGCCGAAACCCTCCGCGTTGCCCAGGACCAGGCCACCGCCGGCCAGCCGCAGGCGGGGCCAGATGCCCCATTCAAGATCGCCTTCGAGGCGCAGCTCCCGGCCGGTCTGTTGGTGGACCAGGGCGGCTATACGGTCTTTGTGCTGGTTTAAGTCGATAAAGGTGACCGCCGCCGCCAGGCCGGCCACCAGCAGCACCACCAGGGTCAGCAGCGACAGGAGAATGATTTTTATGACTTTCATGTTGATTTTCCGTGTAATTATGGTTGGCGATTGGTTGCTCGTGGTTGTTGAGCGGTTATTGTATCATTTCATACTGGGCGGCGGGGAGGATTTTTTAAATGAAAATTTTTTCAAACCGTAATGGCGTTGTTTTCCGGCTGAGCAAGGAAAAAAATTCAAGAAGGCCTTTAGCAGGACCGATAAGACAAGTGACGGGGAGTTCGGGCTAGCTGGAAGTTGTGTCAGCCGGCGTGGCCGATTTGGGCGAGATGGACCCCGGCAAGCCGCCATGGGGGCGGGAATTAGCGATGGAAAATGGTTAAGCCATGGAATTAAACGCCATTCTCTCAAACATAGCCACCTGGACGGCCAAGTCCAGCGGGAAAGCCGGATTTTCTCCCGGCGAACCCGGCAAGGACGGGCTGCGCCCCGAAGCCGGCGCGGCGACCCGGGATAGCTTTGAACAGGGACAATGGTGGAAAAACCGGGCGGTGGCCAAGGGCAGTGAAACCGCCGGTGGGGCTAAGGCTTGCTCCTGCGGCGCTTGCGCCTCCTGCGGTGCCAGAGCCTATGCCGGCATGGCCGCCGCCGGAGCCGGGGGCACCGGAAGCCTGGAAATGGCTGCCGGGTCCGCCGACCATAATCGGGCCGCCGGCCACCGGGAGGTAAGCGCCGATTCGGTGCTGGGCCGCAACGGTAAAGCGACGGCCACGGACCAGCCGGCGGCTGCCGGAGAGTCTGCCGGGGCTGGTGATAACCGGCGGCCGGAGCAAGGAACGGAATACGGCGCTATGGCCCGCCAGGCCGCCACCAGTGATGCCGGCAGCCGCCATAATGCGGCGGCAAGCGCCGGCTATAGCGCCGGCGTGGATAGCGGCGGGCAATCGGCGGTAGCGGCGGAAGAGAAAGCCGCCGCGACGCAGGCCCAGGCCGTGCGTGAACTGAGCCGCGAAGAGCAGTTGGAGGTGGCCCGCCTGCAGCAGACCGAGACCCGGGTAAGGGCCCATGAGATGGCCCATCTCGCCGTGGCCGGTCCCTACGTCAAGGGCGGGGCCAGTTTCTCCCATACCACGGGACCCGATGGCCGGAAATATGTCACCGGCGGTGAGGTAAGCATCGATACCTCCAAGGAGCCCACCCCCGAGGCCACCTTGCGCAAGATGCGGATTATCCGGGCGGCGGCCATGGCGCCCGCCGATCCTTCTCCCCAGGACCGTAAGGTAGCCGCCCAGGCCAATACCGTCATGGCCCAGGCCAGCCAGGAACTGGAGATGGCCCGTATGGAGCAGCAGCACCAGGCCAACCGCCAGGAAATTGATATGCTGAGCCGGGAGCGCTCCACCACCGGCCACCGGCGCGGAACCGGCCACCGGCCAGGTCACCCCTATGCCGCCCGCCAGGCCGCCGCCACCCTGGCCGGCTTTGAACGCCCCGATCCCCAACTGCAAGTAGCAGCTTAAAGCTATAAGCACAGCGAGCGCAAGCACCACGTACCGCCGTGTACTTAAGCTTGGCTGCTCGCCGCTGTCAATCATCGACGCGCTGGACGCCGATAACGTGCTGTGCTGCTGAACGGTTACTTAACGGCCGGGGTGGTACTCCGGAGAGGACGTGCTGGGGCCGCTGGGACGGGTGATCAGAATACCGCCCAGCAGGATCGGCAGCATGCCGGCAAGCTGCCAGCCGCCGGGCATCTCTTGCAGCACCGGCAGGGCGAAGAGCATGGTAAAAACCGGGGCCAGGGCGGTGGCGGCGCTGACCTTGGTGATGGTCAGCCGATGCAGGGCCTCGATCCAGAAGATCTTGGAAAGCCCCATCAGCAACATGCCGTTGATCAGCAGCAGCCACCAGACGGTGGCCAGCTCGGCGCCGCCGGGGGGCGCGGCGAACAGCCAGGCCAGCAGCAGCAGAAAAGGCAAGCTGAAAAGATTGCGGAAAAAGAGCAGGGTGATGGCCCGAACCTGGCGGCGGGCCCTTTGCTGGTAAAGATTGGCCACCGGCGCCAGCATCGCCGCCAGCAGGATCAGCAGATCGCCGGGGTTCAAGCTTGTGTCATCGGGAAACAGGACCAGCAGGGCGCCGAGGCTCATCAGCGCCACCCCGGCCCGGTGGGCCCGGCTCATGGCCTCGCCCTGGAAGACGTTGAAATAAAGATAGGCGAAAAAGACCTGCATAAAGAGAATCAGGGCGCCGTTACCGGCGGTGGTGTAGGAAAGGCCGGTGAAAACCAGAATAAAAAGCAGCATGATCAGGCTGGCGGCCCGGATGAGATCGGGCCAGGCCCCCCGCCTGGCAAGCTCCCCCCACAGACCCCGCCACTGCATGATTATGGCAAAAAAGAGGGCGGCGGTGGACATGGTGAACACCATCGCCCACAGCGGCGCCACCACCCGGTAACAAAGCAGGGTGATAATGGGAAACCAGCCCCAGAGAAACTCCTCGGCCAGCAAAAAAAATTCCCCCCGGCGCTGGCGGCGCAGGGCGGAGGTGTCAATTTTATCCTGGGCCTCCACCGGGCTCTAAAGCTCCTCGTGCTTCCATCTCATCGATGGAGCGGTCAAATTTTCTGGCCGGCTGAAAAGGGCTGAAAATGGGTCAGACCCCTTTTCCCTGCTGTGAGCTAAGCCGTTGCCTTTTTTCGTTTTCGCTTGAAACAACGTAGATCCGCGGCAGAGAACAATTGGCTACGCCCGACGACCTGAACAGGCTTTAGCTTGCCGGATTGCACGTAGCGGCGCAGGGTTGGCACAGAGACCTCAAGGTACTCAGCCGCCTCGGGTACCGCAAACGGCTCTCGGTGAACGGCCCCGAACACCTGCTCATGGGTGAAGTCATCCTCGCGAAAAGCATTGCTGGCGAGCATCAAAAAGAAGCGGGTCCGCTCACTGGGGGGCATCCGTTTCATCTCGGCATAAATGTCTTCAGCGGTAATGGGTTGATTCATAGTGCTTCTCCTGAGTCGGTCTCCTGCCTGAGGTAACGCTTCAGGATCTCGTAAAAGTTCTCGTGCGTACCTACCTGATAGAAGTCAATGACCAAAAACTCAACCGTCGTTTCCTGCGCGGGTGGGCGATACGCTATTAGGTACTGTTGACGGTTAAAACGGAACTTATAAACTCGGATTCCGACTAAATCTCCCACCTTGGCTTCACCGATATCCGGAGTATCGCAGACCAAATCTACCGCATCCTCAATCGCCAGCTTCAACGGCTTATGAGCCTTTTTGACAAACTGCATGAAAGGGCGCTTGTAGTTTCTCTGCATGATCTGATATTAGATGTTTATTGATCTCATGTCAACCAAGAACGGGAATGCTACCCCGACCGATGGCTTTATCGGTTCGCATCTGGTTGAGACCTTGGTGCGCCAGGGGAGGAAGGTTCGCGCCTTTGTGCTGTATAACTCCTTCAACTCCTGGGGTTGGCTGGATCATTGCGAGCCTGATGTCAAAGGGCAGTTTGAAGTATTTGCCGGCGATATCCGGGACCCCCACGGGGTTAAAACGGTACCCGCCCGTTTTGTGCCGATTACCGAAGAACACCCCCTCCAGGGCCAGACCCCCTATCTGCCATAAAATTCTTGTCTCTACCCAAAAGTAATGTATAGGGTAGCTGTATATAGCAGGAGGCGGCAAATGATAAGAACTCAAGTGTGCCTTACGGAAAAGGAACGGCTGGCCATCAGCTCTTTGGCGGAAGCCACCGGGAAAAAACAAGCAGAGCTGATCCGCGAAGCTGTGGATATTTTTATTGAACTGCGCAGCGGTCTGCACCGGGATGAAGTTCTGGACCAGGCGGCCGGCATGTGGCGTAATCGCGCCGATCTTCCCGATTTCACCGCCTCCAGACAATCATGGGATCGAGGTTAGCCCATGCCCCGGCCCTACCTCTTAGACACAGACGTGATGGTTGATTTCCTGCGGAGCCACCACGCTGCGGTTACCCTGGTTAAAACCAACGTGGATCGCCTTATTCTCCCCAGCATAGTCATATCTGAATATCAAGCACTATCCCATGTTCAATGGCCAGCCCGGCACGAAATGCTCTCCGACCGGGGGTGTTGAGTTTTAGTTATGGCTTACTGACGGCCCAGGGAAAAGCACCACCTTGTTGCATTGCAAGACCTATTCATCTTGGCTTGGATTTCACCACGGGGCCAGCTTCTCACTGACAATCCGGTTTATACTTGCGCCGGCCTCTGCGGCTTTAATGGCAAGGGCACGGTGGGTGTCCGGCGGAACTCTGACCATAAACTTGCCGCTGTACGTCCGATCAGCAATAGGCTCCGGTATAGACTCTTCGTTCTGTTTCATATCGGCAACCACGTCGGCAACAACCTGCATGATCCCGGCAAGAGCGGCCTGCTGTGAATCAGCCAACCAGCTTAATGAGGGGAATTCGGCGCACAGCCCGATATATTCGTTGTCCTCCGCCGACCATGTTACCCGGTAGGTGTAATGATCTTTATTGGCCATGTTCTTTCTCCATTCTGCTGATTGCCCTGAGTACCTGCTTGACCTGGTAGCTTTTTGCCTTGTTTCCGGCCTTTTGAATATTCACCCTGGGGTCTCCCTGCCACGGGGTTTTGTAAACCCGATGGCTTGTTCCACGTTTTCTCGGCTCTCCAAAAAAATAATTACAGACCGAGCATAAGTCGGTAAAGAGAACATCCGCCGGGTTGTTTATGGCCGCTGCGATTATCTCTTCTATTTTTTCTTTCCCATGCCTGTCATAGTATCACTATTGATACCTGGACGCAAGGAGTGTTTCTGCCTATAGCTTGCCAACAAGAAGGATGTCCTTTTTTACCAATGTCGGGTAATGCATCGAACCCCAGCCCTTGGTGCTGGCATATATTTTGCTTATTCTCCTGTCAAGGCGCTGTCGGAGCTATGTTGAAGTTTTATTCAACTTTCTCGTTGCGTGGCCGATACGCTTGGTGTAGTCAGGAAGAAGTGTCGCCATGATGGCGGTTGTGCCGAGGGCTGTCAGCCAGGAGAAGGGAACCATGGAATTGCGGATCAAGGAAGTCAGCGAGCAGGTCGGGGTGCCGGCCTCGACTATTCGGTTCTGGGAAAAGGAATTTGGCCAGCATTTGCGGCCCCGCAAGACCGGCGGCGGCCAGCGGCGTTACGCGGTGAAAGATATCGCGACCATCAAGCGGATCAAGGATCTGGTCTACCGGGATAAACTCTCCCTGGATGAGGCCCGTGTCATTTTGGCCGAGGAAAGCAATGGCGGCTCCGCCCCCATCGACTGGTCCCGGGCGACGGTGTTGATCACCGGCGGCACCGGTTCTTTCGGCAAACATTTCTGCCGTTACCTGCTTGATCGCTTGGACCCCAAAGCGATCCGGGTTTACAGCCGCGATGAGCTCAAACAGCATGAAATGCGGATCGAATTCCACGATGACCCCCGCCTGCGTTTTTTGATCGGCGATGTCCGCGATGTCGACCGCCTGCGCCGGGCCATGGAGGGGGTCGATTACGTGGTCCACGCCGCCGCCTTGAAGCAGGTGCCGGCCTGCGAATACAACCCCTTTGAAGCGGTCAAGACCAATATCAACGGGGCCCAGAACGTGATCGACGCCGCCCTTGACAGCGGTGTCAGAAAAGTGATCGCCCTGTCCACCGACAAGGCGGTCAATCCGGTCAATCTTTATGGCTCGACCAAGCTGTGCTCCGATAAACTCTTTGTCCAGGGCAACGCCTACGCCGGCGCCAAGAAAACCAGATTCGCCTGCGTCCGTTACGGCAACGTCATCGGCAGCCGGGGCAGCGTAATCCCGGTATTTCTCAAACAGCGGGAAAACGGCCGGATCACCATTACCGATAAACGGATGACCCGCTTCTGGATCACTCTGGACCAGGCGGTGGAACTGGGGTTGAAGGGTTTCCGCTACCTGGAAGGCGGCGAGATCTTTGTCCCCCGCATCCCCAGCATGCAGATCATGGACCTGGCCAGGGCCATCGCCCCGGATTGCGCCATCGACCATATCGGTATCCGGGAAGGGGAAAAGCTGCACGAGGCCTTGACCGGCGAGGATGAGGGCCGCCATACCTATCAGTATGAGGATATGTACGTAATCATGCCCGATAGCTACAAGTGGTGGCGCCGGCGCAATTATAAAGAGGCGGTCAAAATGCCCGACGGCTTTGTCTACACCAGCGACATCAACGACAATTGGTTGACGGTGGAACAATTGCGGGAGATAGTCTTTACCCCCCAAACGGAGCCGGCGGAAACGTCGCCAATCGAGCAGGAACCGGAGGCCATGCCCCCGGCGGCGAGGTGACCGTGGCGGCCATAACCTTTGTGGTTATCGCCAACTGCGACGAGAAGTTAATGGAAAGTGGAGGCAGAGAATGTCCCGGGTATTGGTAACAGGGGCGTATGGTTTGTTGGGCGTAGAGTTGGTCCCAGCCCTAAAAATGGCCGGGCATGAGGTTTTGTGCCAGGGGCGTGGTGATTATGCGGAATTTCAAGCCGATCTCTCGCTGGAAAAGGAAGTGCTTGCCCTCCTGCGCCAGGCGCAGCCCGATGCTGTGGTCAATCTTGCTGCCGCCACCAATGTCGATGCCTGCGAATCGGACCCTCGCATGGCCTACCTGGCCAACGTCAGGATAGTGGAGAATCTTGCCCATGTACTGCCGAAGACTGGCGTGCACCTGGTGCAAATTTCCACTGATCACGTCTATGATGGCACCGGCCCCCACCAAGAAGTTAATGGCTGCCCATGCAATGTTTACGCCCTCAGCAAATATGCCGGGGAGATGGCCGCTGCCGCTTGTGGGGCCATGATTTTACGAACTAATTTTGTGGGCAGGAGCCGATGCCCGGGCCGGTCGGCATTTAGTGATTGGATTGTGCAATCTCTGCGGGCCGGCAAATCAATGACGTTATTCGACGACGTTCTGTTCAGCGCCCTGCATGTATCCGAGCTTTGCCGCTTTATATGCCTGGTGATCGATCGCAGACAACCGGGAATTTTTAATGTCGGCAGCAGGGAAGGGGCCAGCAAGGCCCAATTTGCTTCGGAACTGGCAAAACATCTCGGCCTTGATCTTTCCCAAGCGACGATTGGACGGCTGGCCGACCACAAATCTTTGGCCCGTCGGCCCTTGGATATGCGTATGGATGTCACCAAGTTCGAACGTGAATTCGGGGTACTCTCTCCAACCATGGCTGAAACCATAAAGCGTGTCTCCGGGGATTATCACAATGATTGAACCAAAGCGGGAAATGACCATCCAAGGGAGGCATATCGGCGATAACAGCCCCACCTACTTTATTGCCGATATTGCCGCCAACCACGATGGCGATATTGAGCGGGCCAAAGCCCTGATTCACTTGGCCGCCGAAGCGGGAGCTGACGCGGCTAAGTTTCAGCATTTCCGAGCCGAAACCATTGTTTTAGATGCCGGTTTCAAGGATTTGGGTGGTCGCCAGTCGCACCAAGCCGGGTGGCGCAAGTCGGTGTTTGAGGTTTATCAGGACGCTTCGGTGGACCTGGCCTGGACGCCGATTCTCAAGAAGACCTGCGACCAAGCCGGAATTGCCTTTTTTACCAGCCCTTACGACCCGGACTTAGTCGATCATGTGGATCCCTTTGTCTCTGCTTACAAAATAGGTTCAGGAGATATCACCTGGCCGGAGATCATCAAATATATCGCCGGTAAAAACAAGCCTTGTATTCTGGCCACCGGGGCCGCGACCATGGACGAGGTTCAACGGGCCGTCTCCCTGGCTCTGGCCGTAAACCCCGCCCTAGCCCTGTTGCAATGCAATACCAACTATACGGCTAGCCTGGAAAATTTCCGTTATATCAATCTAAATGTCCTTCGTAGTTATCGGGCAATGTACCCCGATCTGGTGTTGGGCTTGAGCGACCACACCCCCGGTCATGCCGCCGTGCTTGGGGCCATCGCTTTGGGGGGGAGGATAATTGAAAAACATTTTACCGACGACAACGCTCGTAGCGGCCCGGATCACGCATTCTCCCTAGTCCCGGCGGCATGGCGTGAGATGGTCGATCGCGCCCGGGAGTTGGAATACAGCTTAGGCAGCGGCTGCAAAAAGGTTGAGGAGAATGAACTGGAGACGGTTGTTCTGCAAAGGCGCTCGTTGCGTCTTTCTCGGGATATGGGGGCAGGGGAAATGCTGACGGCGGAAGACCTCGTGGCGCTCAGGCCGTGCCCGGTGGACGGGTTGGCGCCATTTACCATTGACGAAATCACAGGCAGACGGCTGCGGCACCCCCTGCCAGCCGGGCGGCATATCCGATGGACCGATCTCGCATAGGTATTGTAATCCCGGCTCTGAACGAGGCGGCGACCATCGCGGCCGTGGTGAGCGGGGTTTTGCCTTACGGTCTGCCGCTGGTCGTGGATGACGGTTCCAGCGACAATACTGCCGAGTTGGCCTTGGCTGCCGGAGCAAGAGTAAAGACGCACTCAATCAATGCAGGCTATGATGCCGCATTAAATACCGGTTTCGCCTTAGCGGCAGAGTCGGGGTGTGAGTATATTTTGACCGTTGACGCCGACGGCCAGCACAACCCCGGAATATTGCCCCAATTTATTGCCGCCCTGGAAGGTGCTGATCTGGCTTTGGGGGTGAGGGATCGGCGCCAGCGTTTCGCCGAGCACCTTTTTGCCTGGCTCTCCCGCCCTTTGTGGGGAATCTCTGACCCCCTGTGTGGCCTGAAAGGCTACCGGATCAGCCTTTACCGGGAACTGGGCCATTTTGACAGTTATGGCTCCATCGGCACCGAACTTGCAGTCTTTGCGGCCCGTCGTAAAAGTAAAATTGTTCAACTGCCGGTCAGAACCGGAGATCGGGCCGGGGTACCCCGTTTTGGCCGCCGGTTTCGGGCCAATCTGCTGATTTTAAGGGCAATGTTGTTGGCGTTTTACCAGCGAGACACGTAAAAAAGATGAAAAAGGTGGACGTAAAAATGCATGGTGGTTTGAACGTAGCAGTTATTCCGGCCAGAGGCGGGAGTAAGCGGATTCCGGGTAAAAATATCAAACCCTTTGCCGGGAAACCAATTATTGCCTGGTCCATTGAGGCGGCTTTGGCTTCTGGCCTTTTCGATGCGGTGATTGTCTCTACTGATTCGGATGATATTGCCGCTGTGGCACGTGAGCATGGGGCTGAAACCCCTTTCGTTCGCCCGGCAGAGCTGGCTGATGACTATGCCACCACCGCAGTTGTAGTCTATCATGCCCTGGAGTGGTTGCGGGACAACAGGCAGTTGCCGGACAATGTTTGTTGTTTTTATGCAACAGCCCCTTTTGTAACTCCGGCGATGCTGCAGGAATCTTTTTCTCTATTGCAGCGCAGTGATGCCTCATCAGTATTTCCGGTAACTTCTTTTCCCTTTCCTATATTGCGGGCATTGACTATTAACGAGCAGGGGCGGGTCACCATGATGTGGCCGGAGTATGAGTTGACCAGAAGTAACGACCTCCCCGATGCCTATCATGATGCCGGCCAGTTTTACTGGCTTAATGTCCCGAATTTTCTACAAAACGGTAAGCTCTATGCTGATGCGGTACCGTTCGTTATTCCCCGTTGGCGGGTACAGGATATTGACACGTTGGAGGATTGGCAGATGGCGGAACATCTTTTTGCCAACCTTCAGGATTCAGCTAAAAAATAAAATTTCATTAGGGGGAGAAGGCCGATGGTTGCTTTGACGGAACAGGAAGAGTTTTGGAAGGGTGAGTTCGGTGACGATTACATTGAGCGTAATAAGGGGGAGCGCTGGGTCGCTTCTAACCTGGCGCTATTTTCCAAAATTTTGAATCGGACAGTAAAAGTAAACTCGGTTCTTGAGCTAGGTTCCAATATTGGTTTGAACTTAATAGCTATTCAAAAGTTGTTGCCGAAAGCACGGTTATCCGCAGTTGAACTTAATGAAAAGGCCGCCTCTGAACTTAAAAAAAATGTGCCAAACATTGATCTTAATTTGGGTTCCATTTTAGATTTTAAGCCCAGCAGTTCTTGGGATATGGTGTTCACCAAGGGGGTTTTAATTCATATTAACCCTGAAAAGCTGCCGATAGTGTACGACCTTTTGTATCAAAGTTCATCCAGATACATAGTGGTCTCAGAATACTACAGCCCCAAACCTGTTGAGGTTGTTTATCGTGGGCATAGCTCAAAACTATTTAAAAGGGATTTCGCTGGAGAGATCCTTGATCGTTTTCCAGGTCTTGGCCTGATAGATTATGGCTTTGTCTATCACAGAGACAGCAATTTCCCGCAAGATGATATGAACTGGTTTCTGCTGGAAAAATCTAAGTAGGTGGTCCACTTTTTTAAACATACCTCATCAACCGGAGGTGTTACTTTCATGAGCAGATTAGGTCCCAAGCAACCCAGAGTAGCGGCAATTGTTGAAGTTCGCATGACTTCTTCAAGGCTTCCAGGTAAACATTTGTTAACGGCTGATGGTAAGGCTATGCTAGGGCACTTGGTTGCCCGGTTAAAGGCTGTGCCGACTATCGCAGAAATTGTTATAGCAACGACCGAAAACCAAACAGACGATGTTTTGGTGGAATTTTCCAAACGAGAAAATGTGCAGGTTTTTCGCGGTAGTGAGGAAGACGTAATGGGAAGGGTTTTGGCTGCAGCCCAGGAGTTTAAAGCTGAGGTCATTTGTGAAGTAACCGGAGATTGTCCAATTATTGATCCAGAATTATTGGAGCAGCTTATTCAAACATTTCTCGGTAACAAGGCTGTTTATGTTAATAATGCCAAGTTGGGTTTGCCAGATGGCATGGGGGCGCAAGTCTTTACTGTTGACGCATTGGAAAAGTCTGCGAGTATGACTAATGCCCCGTTAGATCGTGAGCATGTAACTCAACATATTATTCGAAACCCGGATCTTTTCCCCCCGATGTATCTGGCGCCGTTGAGGTCGCACTATTGGCCCCGTCTTGGTTTGACCCTGGATGAAAAGGCGGACTACGAACTTCTTAAGCTAATAATTGAACATTTTGGCACCGATAAGCCATTGTTTGGTTGCCAGGAAGTTCTTGATTTGTTGCGAGTTGAGCCGGAATGGGTTGCTATAAACCGTGATGTCGTCAGGAAAGGTGTAGCGTGAAGTATGGCGTTTTGCTCGTGGGTTTGGGGCAGATAGGAATGGGTTATGACCAGCACCTTGATGCTAATTATGTATATACTCACGCCAAGGCTTTCAACTTGCACCCTGAGTTTTATCTCATGGCTGGAGTTGATCAGGACCGGGAGAAAAGAAAAAACTTTGAGAGACTATATAGATGCCAGTCGTACTCAGATATTAAGACTGCTCTTGCTTGTCATGCTCCTCATATAGTAGTTGTCGCAGTGCCGACTGAGCTACATAGTAAATGTATTTATGAAATACTGAAATTATGCAATCCTAATGTGTTGCTTTGTGAAAAACCTCTTTCTAATGATTTGCCTGAAGCCGTAAATTTGGTCAAATTATGCAAAGATAGAAGCATTAGGTTTTTTGTTAACTATTGTCGGTTATCCGATCCGGGAGTTATTGAAATAAAACGGCGACTGGATAGTGGGGAGATCTCAATACCTGTGAAGGGCGTAGTCTGGTACACAAACGGTTTTAGGCATAACGCAAGCCACTTTGTCAACTTGCTAGAATATTGGATTGGTCCTGTGGTTGACTATCAAATAATCAAATCAGAACCTTTGGGAAATTCAGATATTAAAATTGACGTGCGCGTCTCCTTTGATAAGGGGGATGTGTTTTTTCTGTCTGGGTGGGACAGGGAATTTACATGCCATTACTTGGAGTTGTTGTGCCAAAATGGTCGCCTTTTATACGGGGCGGGTGTGGAACACATCAACTGGTGTCCTGTTGGGGGTCACCCGACAATCAAAGGGTACACGGTGTTGTCTGACCAGCCAGAGACGATAATTACCGGCAATAACAAATATCAGTTTTATGTTGTCGATGAGCTTTCCTGCATCCTTGGTGGGAAAAATGGCAACATCTGTAGTGCTGATAAAGCATTAGAAACCTTATCTTCCATAGAGAAAATACTGGAGTAAACTGGTTATGAGTGACAGATTAGCTTTGTTGGGAGGAGCAAAAACCATTACAGCTTCTTTTAAGGCGTACAATTCCATCGGAAAAGAAGAAACTATTGCCGTTGAAAATGTTATGCAAAGCGGCGTGTTGTCAAAATTTCTTGGTTGCTGGCATGATGACTTTTATGGTGGCCCAAAGGTTCAGGAATTTGAACGTCGATGTGAAGAGTACTTTGGCGTTAAGCACGCGGTGACGGTAAATTCCTGGACTTCAGGTTTGATAGCTGCCGTAGGGGCCATCGGGATCGAACCGGGCGATGAAGTTATTGTGACCCCATGGACCATGTGTGCGTCAGCTACTGCAA
Organism: Desulfurivibrio sp.; assembly: GCA_034522365.1. Lineage (GTDB taxonomy): Bacteria > Desulfobacterota > Desulfobulbia > Desulfobulbales > Desulfurivibrionaceae > Desulfurivibrio. Next base: position 166,169 of record JAXHLI010000011.1, read on the forward strand.
TACTTCACTGGAATGCTATCCCTGTATTTGCTGATATTGAACCGGAAACATTCAATTTAGATCCAAAGTCGGTGGAGTCCAATATTTCGCCCTATACGAAGGCTATAATGGCCGTCGATATATTCGGCCATTCTGCTGATATGGATGAAATTATGACAATTGCCGTCAAACACAACCTTAAGGTTATTTCTGATTGCGCCCAGGCTCCAGGGGCTTATTACAAGGGTAAATACGCTGGCACATTGGCCCACGTTGGTGGCTTTAGTTTGAATTACCACAAACATATACACACCGGTGAGGGTGGGATTATTGTTACTGATGATGCCGACTTAGCAGAGCGATTGCGTTTGATTCGCAATCACGCTGAAGCAGTTGTAGGAGGGATTGGTGTAAAAAATTTGTGCAATATGGCTGGATACAATTTTCGCTTGGGTGAAATCGAATGCGCTATTGGAATAGAGCAGTTGAAAAAATTAAAAAACGTGATTACCAGTAGACAAAAAATTGCGGAGCACCTTACTGGTGCTTTGAATGATCTTCAAGGGTTGAGGGTTCCGGTAGTAAAACCAAATTGCACGCATGTGTACTATGGTTATCCTTTGGTTATAGAGCCGAAAATTTTAGGAGTTAGCCGTGACCGAGTTTGTGCCGCTTTGCAAGCGGAGGGCGTTCCGGTAAACAATAGTTACCAGAATATTCACTTGCTTCCAATGTTTCAGAACAAAGTTGCTTTTGGATCGAAAGGCTTTCCTTGGTCTGCTGAATTTTGTCGTAGAAACGTAAGTTATCAAAAGGGTATTTGCCCTGTCGCTGAAAATTTACAGGATAAAACATTTATAGGGCTTGGATTATGTCAGTATGAGTATTCGCGAGAAAATGTTGAGCAAGTGACTCGGGCATTCCATAAAGTTTGGGCACAGTTGGGAGACCTTTGATGATAGGAGTTGTAGCCCATGACGCAGGAGGGGCTGAAATACTTGCTAGTTATGTGGCCAGGCGAAAAGAACTATGTAAGCTTGTTCTCGCCGGCCCAGCTAAGAGAATATTTGAACAAAGATTGGGACGATACCGAACCGTACAGTTGGATGAGGCGCTTTTGTCTTGTGAATGGGTGTTATGCGGTTCTGGCTGGCAGACTGATTTCGAATGGCAGGCAATGAAGAAATGTCGTGACATTGGTAAGCATTGTGTTGTTTTTCTTGATCACTGGGTAAATTACCGTTCACGCTTCATTCGATATGGCGAGGAGCAATTACCGGATGAGATATGGGTTGGGGATGAGCACGCCCTCGGCCTGGCTCGTGAAATTTTTGATCAAACGCCTGTTGCGCTGGTGGAAAATCCATATTTTGCAGATATACGCGAGCAGTTTAACTCTGCCAGTGAAGCTCATCAAAAAAATGAAGAATGCACAGTGTTATATCTTTGTGAAAATATTGGCACTTATCAGGAAGGAGGCTGGGTTGCTGAGGCTGTAGCTAGTTTTACGCAAACTGAATTCTTGCGTTATTTCCTTGACAACATAAAAGTCGTGGGCAATAGCATCCGCTATGTGACTGTTCGGCCGCACCCGTCTGAGCCTGCTGATAAGTATAATTGGGTTCTCGAAAGATACGGTTCTTGGATAAGATTTAGTGGTGGAAAAAGCCTGATCGAGGAAATTGCGGCAAGTGATATTGTTGTTGGCCACGCAACTATGGCTATGGCCGTGGCGCTGATGGCAAATAAAATCGTAATAAACTGTGGAGGGCCAGGGGGTGCTCCATGCCCTTTGCCCTTTAATGATATAGTCGATTTCTCTAGTCTTGTCAGGAGTTATCAGCCCAAATGAAAAACGCTCATTTTCTCCACAAGGAATGTTGTGTCATCTGTCTTAACTGAAGAGGGGACCCCGAGTTTAATGTTGATTACCTGATTTGGTTTCTGAGCGAAAAGTCGAACGTATAATTTGATCTAAGCTTGTTGTTGAGCTGTTTGCAAGGAGTTCTTATGGATACGATGTCTGCCCTGTCCACAGACCAGTTTGCTTCCTTTCCTGAATTATTGGCAAGCGTTGCTGCGCGGAACGACGTTCGCCCCTTTCTGACCGTTCCCGAAAGCAATTCTTCCTTTACTTATGGAGAGATTTTCGCCCTATGGCGACAAGGAGCAGCGTTCCTACAGACCCAAGGGGTGCATTCCGGTGATAGGGTAATTCTTTCCCTCCACAATGGTCAGGAGTACGTCGTTGCCTTGGGGGCGCTCTTCCTGGCCGGTGCCGTTCCCGTGCTGATAAACCCGGGTGCTTCTCCCCATCAACTTGAGGAGCTTGCCCGCTTGTGTAACGTCAGCGTGTCGATTTCTTCGCAGCGGTTGGAAGGGTTGGCGCATTATGATGATACGTATTTTTCTTCTGCAATCCCGCAAGAGACAGACCATGCTCCCACCGAGGTGACGAAAGATCGCAAGGACTTGGCCTACATCGTCTTCACTTCCGGTTCCACCGGTATGATGAAGGGTACACAGATAACACATGAGAACATGCTCGTTGAATTGGGCAGTCTCGCCCGCGCTTACCGACTGACCGCCCAGGACAGTCATCTCTGCGTATTACCGCTATTCCACTCCTCGGCTCTGTATCGCAACTTCCTTTTGCCCTACTTTTTGGGCGCCGAGACTGTTGTCATGAGGGAGTTTGATGCCAGTAGTTTTTGGAAACTCATCAAAACGTACCGTATATCCTTTGTGCAGGTCGTGCCTACCATTTTGTCTCTGCTGCTGGAAAGTGCCGCCTCGCAGAAACCGCGAATTGGGTCGACGCTGAAGTTTGTTGGTACCGCCTCGGCACCTTGCCCCGTTGAACTGGTACAAAAATTCGAAGGTCAGTTCCAGGTGCCGGTGATTGAGGGCTACGGCCTTACCGAGACCACCTGCGGCGCAACACTCAACCCCCCCACCAGGGAGGAACGCCGGTTGGGCAGTATCGGTCACCCTATTGACGTGGCGTGTGTGGAGATCGTTAACGAAGATGGTGATGTGTTGCTACCGAACCAAGAGGGAGAAATCCGAATCAGTGGCCCGCTGGTTTCGGTGGGATACATCAATCCTGCCGATCAGGAAAAGAGCGCTTTGGTGAGCGGCGTTATACTCACCGGCGATCTGGGGTACAAGGACTCGGATGGCTTCGTCTACATTATCGGCAGAAAGACAGACATGATCTACCGTGGCGGCTTCAAAATTTCGCCCAAGGAGGTTGAAGGGGAGCTTGTTGGTCATCCTGACATCGAGTTTGCGGTAGTATTCAGTGTGCCCCATGAAATACTCGGCGAGGATATTGTTGCCTACGTTCTCCCGAAAACGGGTAGCACCTTTCATGAGGGTGCGGTTCGCGAATTTCTGAGCGGTCAGCTGATCAATTATAAAATTCCGACTCGAATCTATGCCGTGCCCGAACTCATCGGATAACCTGAAATTCAAAGCCTCTCGGGATCAGTTTCGGGCGCATTACCTTGACCGCAGGGGGCGGGGAAAGAGTGAGGGGAAAAGGCAGGGCAATAAGGTCAAACCGCGTGCTTTCCTTGTGGGGAAGAATATCTATCTTAGGCCGATAACCGAGAAGGATATTTCCAGTGATATATATCGTGACAACATTATGACTCGGGAACTGCAGCATTATACGCTTTCTGGTCGTTTTCCGCAGAGCGACTGGGCGATAAAAGAGCACTGGGCAACTGTGAAACAACCGCAAGCTGTCAGTTTTGCCATCTGTGATTTTTCCACTGATGCCTATGTCGGCAATCTCGCCCTGCGTTTTGACTGGGTGGCGCGGCATGCGGAATTTGGCCGCATGATCTTTCGTGAGTATCAGCACAACCCTTCCTACTCGTTGGAAGCGATGACCTTGTTGATGCAGTACGTTTTTGAGGATCTGAAGCTGAGGCGGTTGTGGGGAGGTGGGGGCAATCCGAGTTCTGTACCGAGCCTGCTGCGGTTGGGCTTCGCCTATGAAGGTCGGATGCGTAAGCACAGCCTGTTGGGTGGTGAGTGGCGGGATACGTTCATCATGGGATTGCTTGCGGAGGAATATTTTGCCATCAAACAGGGCGAGCAGCCGAGCCGTTCCCAGAGCCATTTGTATTCTCAAGAAATTCTGCGTAAGGTAATTCAGATAGTGGCCAAAGCCTTCAACGTCAACGAGGATAATCTGTCGGAGTTTTCCGGACCATCGGATGTCGAGGGGTGGGATTCTCTTGGTACGATGTTGTTGTGGTCTTATCTTGAAGAGGATCTTGATTTGGAAATCTCCGCCGACGATATGGTCTGGATCACCTCTATAAAAGATTTATCAATCATGATTGAGGGTAAGGTTAATGGATAAGCCGTTGATTGTAGGGTTGAGTGCCAGTAATCGCAGTCAGTTGACCTGCGATGACGAGGTGCGATTGGCTCGAATGATAGAAGAAGAGTTGCATGAGGAGGATTTCAATATCCATGAAGCTGGCAGTGATGCCCTTGCCAGAGCTATGGAGTTTTCCCGTGAGCTCGCCGATGGTCTCGATGCCACTACTCTTTCCAACTCTGAAACAGCATTGTTAGTCGCCTTGGCCTCGGCAAAAGACTGTGGCGTTGATATCGAGTACCTCTCCCTGTCGCGAATTATGCGCGATTCGGCACCAGCTCGGGAGGTGCTTTTGGACAAATTGTCCCGTTGTGCCGGGGTGATTCTCTCTTCTCCGGTATACTTTGGCGATAGAAGCTCGGTGGTGCAGAGCTTACTGGCCCTCCTTTACCGTGATCCTGTGTTGGCCACCACCCTGGCCGACAAGGTCTTCACCGGCATCAGTGTCGGCGCCAAACGCAATGGCGGCCAGGAGACGCTGTTGATTTACCAGTTATTAGATTTTATAGAATTCAAAATGTTTGGCGTTGGCAATGATTCAAAGTCGACGGCCCAGTACGGCGGTACCTGTACCGCTGGGAGGTGGGAACCATGCTGACGGACGCCTATGGTATTTTTACTTCCCAAGGAGCTGGTCGCCGGGTCGCCAATACCGCCAAGCTATTGGCTGAAGGCCGTAGCATGCGACTCAAGGATAAACTGAAAGTGGGGTTTCTGCTTCTTCAAGATGCGGGAAAGAAGGGAAAGAAAGAAGTTGACAATCTCGTGGATCGATTCGGTGACAGGATAGAAGCGCATATCTTCGATCTAACTGAGGAAAAGATTGTTCCATGCAAGGGTTGCAAATATTGCCCGGCCAAGTTCGGAGCGGACGATGAGTACCGTTGTGTGGTTAACGATGAGACTGATTTTTTTTACCGTAATCATCAGCGAATTGTCGGGCTTGATGCGTTTGTTGTTGTTATTTATTCCGCCAGCGATAAAGGGATGCTCCAGGCAACCTATCAGCGGTTTATCGAAAGGACACGGTACCTCCGAAGAAGTGATTATATATACTCAAACATTCCCTTTGTTCCCCTCGTTTTCGAAGAGGTGGGAGCTGGCCAGAATTTTCACATTAGGATTATCACCTCTTTCATTCGCCATGAAACCATTGTCCTGCAACCACTGATCGGTGTACCTTACGAGGGAGTCTTGCTCAATCGTGATGACGTGTATGGCCGCTTTGAAGTTTTCCTTGATAAGGCCGAGGTGGTGGCTGTGGGGAGGATGGCAAGTTCTTTAAATAATAGCTGCCATTTTCTTTATAATCCTGTTGGTTATGTCCTTAAATATGGCCGAGATGTCGATGAAAAGATAACTTCGATACGGCATGCCAATCTTGAGAGACGATGCCACTTGTTGCAATCCAATTTCTCAGAACGTTTGATTCAGAAATCAACTTTCTGACTTGAACTAACATTCTACTATTTCTACGCAACCTGCAAATTGTGAGGTCGTTGGCGTTGTTATGAATATTTTCTTTCACCTGGCGTCCAATTCCCATGGTGGAAATTTTCCGGTTTTTCCGTATAGTCAGGAGCCGTCGGTGTGGTTGGGTGGTAAAGTGACCATTTCCCTTAAATTGGCTCGCGTAACATGAGCATGATCAGCAGAAAAGCAAAGGGATACGGTATGGATCCGAACGACAACTATTTTGCAAAAAACATGGAGTTACTCAAGGAGCATCACCCCGTGGCCTGGCAGGCGGTAATCGACTACTCCGGTGAACCTGTTGGGGAGTTGGTTCCCGCCGCCGACGGCTTGCCCAATTTGCGTTGGAGCGGCGAAGATGGCCGGGAGATTTTCTTACATGATCCCAACGATACCGCCCATGAGCTTTTCTCCTATTACGCCCTGGTGCACAAAAAGGCCACCGGGGTGGCGATGTTTGTCGGCATGGGGTTGGGTTATACCCCACCGGCAATGCTGAAAGACCGGCCCGGTCTGCGCCATTTGGCGGTCTTTGAGCCTGATATAGGGATCTTTATCCAGGCCCTGCGGGCCCGGGACTTGCGTGATCTCTTCACCGATCCCCGGGTGGCGATAGCCGTTGGCCCCGAGCCGGACCTGACAGCGATCCTGCAGCCCATGACTATGGCTTTGCAATTGGAAAGCCTTTATGTCCTCAAGCATACCCCCTGTTTCAAATATGCCCCGGAGCTTTACCGGCGTGTTCATGACGAGGTTTACGCCAGGGCCAATGCCAGCAATATGCAGAGACCTTTTCCGGGAGGAAAAGACCGGATGGATTCGGCAAGGTATATAAACGGGGCATCTTCACCGGTGATCACCTTGCCGAAGGTCGGCATGATTTTGAAAGAATACCAGTGGTAGAGAGCCCTGATCCAGCGGCTTTTCGGTATGGAAAATTCCATGATCACCAGTTTTCCGCCGGGGATCAGAACCCGGTGTATTTCCTGCAGCCCCCGGGGAAGATCCGACAGGTTCCGGATGCCGTATCCCACGATAACCGCGTCAAAGGATTTATCTGCAAACCCCAGCTGTTCCGCGTCTGACTGCAGCCATTGGATGGGGTTTTGAGATGGTTTTTCAGCGTTTTTGTTTTTTCCGGCTGCCAGCATGGATCGGCTCAGGTCGCAGACCACAGGCATCCCTGTGGTTGCGGTGCCGGCTATCCTGCGGGCGAACTCCCGGCCCCGCCGCAAAGATCCAGGATCCGGTATCCTGTCTTGATGGTAAGATGCTTCAGGGCAGCCCTCCGCCAAAAGAAATGAAGACCGAAACTCATGAGGGTGTCGGCCAGGTCATACCTTTTGCCGATGGCATCAAAGTATTGTACCACCACTGTTTTTTTGTCGGCGGCCGGTGTCATTTTGGGAAGGATATGGTGGGGCTTTCCCATTTAAGAAGGATTACCCCAGTTTGCGGCCTCGGCATACTGCATGCAGCGGGAAAAAATGCGGTAATCGAAATCCGGGCATGATATGCCTTTTGGGTTCAGAATAGCGGCTGCGCCGGTGTTGTCAAAAATGCGTTCGTCCTGCATGTACTGCCTGTAGATTTCCGTGTAGCGGCTGAACAGGATTTCCAGCCTGCTTTGTGTACCGGGGGGAAAATCTTCTGCCGGTACGGCCTGTATGCCGGTGATATGAAAATAGGTTTGGGTATAGTGGATAAAATCGGAAACAGATGTGATGGTGTCATTGGTGATGTGAAATACGCCACCGTCCAGTGCGGTTTCCATGATGGCCGAAAAAGCTGCGGTAAAAAAATCCACCGGGATCAGATTGATGCCCCCGGATGGGGCGGCTTCAATCCTTATGGGCATATGGGCCGCCCCATCTGGACCAAAAGAAATGCCCATTTTCTCAGCACTTTCCCGGGTTTGTTCCTGGTGTTTTTGATGGTAGAGGTTTTTTAAAAATACCAGAATTTTCACCGGGTAGTACATGGCATTGAATCTGAGTGTCTTGCCGGTTCGGGAATTGCCGTACACGATGGACGGCCGGTATATGTTCAGGCGGATGCCTTCCCGGTGGCAGCGTTTTGCCGCTGTCATTTCAGCACGGTGTTTGGTTTCTTCATATACATTGAAAAACGACCGGGTGTCCTTCAGTGTTTCCGGGCATATCCCGCGTTTTTTTCCGGCGGCGTAGGCGGTACTGATAAAGTGAAAAAAACAGCACCGGCTTTTGGCCGCAAAATCCAGGAGGTGGTGAAGGTTTTTTACATTGGCTTTTTCAATCTGTTCGCGTTTGCGTTCTGAAAAGGAGGTGTCAGAGGCGCAGTGAATGATTTCGTCGACCCGGGAAGCCAGCCTGTGATAGTCAGTCCAGGACAGGCCGAGGTCGGAACGGTTCAGATCTGCTGCTACTATTTGTACACAAGATGGAATCCCATCCGAGCCCAGCCAGTCAAACAATGCTTGTATGCGCTCTTTTGGTGCTGTGTTATCCCGGGACCGGGCCAGGATAATGACTGTATATTCTTGCTGGGAGAGCTTTTCAGCAAGATGGATACCCAGAAAACCTGTGGCCCCTGTCAACAGGAAACAGGTGTTTTTCGACTGCCGTCGGCCGGTTATTTCATTGTCTGTCGCTCTGATATCTCCTCCATTCTGATGCAAAAAAGGACATGCAAAAATGCGGCACCCTTTTTGGGCTGCATTCAGGTATACAAAAAATTTTCTTTTCTGGCGCATCCCTGGGAAAAAATATATTTGAGAAACGTCACCCCTTTGCAGGTGCTGCTCAGTTTGTCCACCATGGGTTCGATGTCTGCCATGGCCAGCCGGATTTTTTCTGATTCAGTGCTGTCGGTGTGGTCGATATAATAGTCATATTCAAAAATACCGCGTTTTCCCAAATCCAGGGGGGTGATAAACCCCAGGTCATGTTCGATGCCGTGGTTTTCGGCAATTTGCCCAAAAGAGGTAACAAGTTCCTGGATCACATCCACCGGTTCCAGGGGGACATAAATGAGGAAGGCGAACATGTGTTTGTGCCTGGACATGCGTGCGCTGACAATTCGAAACATGGCCAGCCAGACCATATCGGTCATGTGGGGACGGCTGTACAGCTCTTCGTAGAAATCCCGGAGATCTTCATCCACAGCAGCGGCAATGGTTTCAGGAGACGGAGAAGAATCTCTTCCAGCACCGGCAGCATTTCTTCGCTGAAAACAGTTTCATAGGCCGGCCGGTCACTTTCCAGTCCCTGGACGATGTCCGCCAGATCGGATCTGACCAGCTGGGGCAGCCCGAGCATGAACATCCGCAAGGTGCTGCTGTCTATGACACAGGGAACCATCTGCCGGATGCTGTTGCGGGCATATTTGTCGCCTATAACGGAAACCACACAGGTCATTTCGAGAATGCCGCTGAAAACATCCCGGGTCTGCTCTGCAAGGGTGCGGGTGGGAGAGATGAAAGTGGACAGGTAATGCCCGCCCAGTATGCCCACGGCAAGTCCGATGCGGCGGCGGCTGATGTCTTTGGCAAAGGAGACCGCATCGGCAAGGGTGGTAAACGGCACCAGCAGGCCTTCCTCGTCATCGAAGACCGGATGCATCCTCACCCGGGCCCCGGTACAGATGCCCGGAGACGGAAGCACGGCTTCTTCAAAACCGAACACATTGGGCGCATTTTTGTCATTGATGCTGAAAACCGTGCCGTGCCTGTCCACAAATGTCATATCAACGATGTGGTCGGCCCCCACGCCGTAGACATTGGCCCAGGTGGAAAACAATCCCGTACAGACGATGTTGCCGCATACCGTTGCCGCCGGTTCCGCCGTATTCACCCGATACCCCTGTTCGGCCGCAGCTTTTTGCAGTTCAAAAGAGGTGACGCCGGGTTCGATGACAGCTGTCCAGTTGTCCGGGTCCAGCTGGATTTTTTTCATCCGGTTGACATCGATGACAATGCCGGGGGTAAAGACAAATCCGAAAACACTGCCCCCGTTTCCCCGGACCACTGCCGGGATACGGGCCTTGTCCGCAAACCTGACGATTTTTACCAGTTCATCCGCACTGCCGGGCAGTACCACATACCCGGGCATCTGCAGGTCGGCCAGGGGAAAAGGGTCGTTTGCATAGGCTATCAAATGGGCCGGGTCATTGGTGGCCCATTTTTCGCCCACAATGGTCTTCAAAGCCTTCAGCGGCTCATCTTCCGGGATTACAGCAGGTTTTTCTCCTTTTTCCCGGAACGCGTCAAGGAAGGCTTTTAAAGCCTGCATGACCTTCATGGGCCGCATCCCGGTCACAAAATGGCATTGCCTGTCGCAGGATCCGCACAGGGTGCACGATGAAATGATCTCCACTGCCGCTTCGGTGACAGGAATCAGGTCTTTGGCAAGGGCATCACACAGATCCATCCGGCCCTGGGGGAAATAGCCGACATAGGGAGTTTTTTTTGCCGGCGGGCAGAGCCCGGTTTCCAGGTAGTCGATTTTGCACATGGCATAATGGCGGCATTGGGCAGCCGTGCGGCGGATATCTTCAGGGATATGGTCCAGGGGGTTCATCAAACAGCAGTCCTTCCGGTCTCAGGTTGCGGGGCAGAATGTTTCATGCGTTGTTTTGCCCGGCAGGGCATGCCGTCATTGCGGCAAAAAAATCACCGGTCAGCAACCCCGATTGTTTACTATAAAGAAATTGTGCTTTCCGGTCGGTAATCAATTTTCCTGCAGACCGGTGGTCCTTTTAGCCTGTGTGGTGAACAGCCGCAAAATAATGCCGGCTGGATCCGTTGGACCGGCCCGGCATACCATGTATTATTTATCCATGGTCAATATGGGTTACAGGCATCGCATGAAGGCCACCAGGGCCTTTTTTTCTTCATCCGTCAGTTTCAGTTCAGTAACCAGATTAAAGAACTCCACGGTGTCGTCCAGGGTCAACAACCGCCCGTCATGCATATACGGAGGCGAGTCTTTGATACCCGCAGGGTGAAGGATTTGATGGGTCCCACAGGGGTGACCCATTTTCCATTGCTTTCTCTGGGCTCATAAAAGCGCCCCACCTTCAGGTCATGCATCTTGTCATCCGTATAAAACGGTGCCGGATGGCAGACACTGCATTGTGCTTTTCCGAAGAAGACCTCCTGCCCCATCATTTCCTGCTCTGTGGCCATATCCGGGTCCAGTTTGCCGAACACGTTCAATTTCGGTGCCGGCGGAAAGTCAAACAGATTCTGCATCTGGGCCATCATGGCCACCTGGCTGGCCCGGTCCGGCAGATTAACCCCTTTTTTGGCAGCAATCACATGATCTCCGTCAAAGTAGGCAGTGCGCTGTTCAAACTCCGTGAAATCTTCTACGGACCGCAGGGAACGCTTTGAGCCGTGGATCTGCTGGTTGAACATACCCCGCAGACTCACCGTATCCAGCCGCAAACGTGCCGCCTGGGGCCGTGTGTCCGGATTCAGGTGAAAGGCCGCATTGGTATGGCCATTGGCATGACAGTCCAGGCAGGATACCCCCAGGCTGGGATCTTTCACCTTCCGGTCTTCGGTCTGGTTGAACTGCTGCTGCGGAAAAGGCGTGAGCAGCAGCCTCAGGCCTTCCATCTGAACCGGCGTGAGAATACCCTTCATCATTGCATAGTAATTGTCAATACTCAGCAATTTTCCCTGGGAAACATCTCCCAGATCCGGCCGGGTGGTCAAAAAGATGGGAGGAGGAAATTCCGGTATAAAATGTTTTGGGATATCAAAATCCACATCGAATCGTTCCAGGGAGCGTTTTTCCAGCTTTTCGATCTCCGTGATCTGGTCCTCGGGAAATACCTGTCCTCCGGTGGCATGCTTGGTATGGGGAAGCGGCAGAAATCCTTCGGGAAACAGGTCTGATTTTTTTATTTCAGCCGGTTTCATGGCGTTCAGCTTATCCCAGGTCATCCCTTGGGGAAGTTTTACCCGTACCCCTTTCTGGACAGGTTTTCGTTTTCCGGACATCATCACATCCGCGGGGCGGTCACTCAGATCATAACGCCGTTCCAAAAGTTTTTTTTGCCGTTCCATAACTTTTGGTTTGGCCTGTACATCCTGTTTCATGGTGGTATCGAAGTCTTCTTCAATAACCACCGGCATGTAGGTTTTCGGATTCGGGTCCACTTCCGCAGGGATCTGCGCATTGACCGGGCAGACCATCCATACGCTCAGCAGCAGCGTGCACACAATTGCAGTGGTTCTCAAGAGCTGCTTTCTCACAGTCTTTTCCATCTTTGTCCTCCTTATTGTAAAGGGTTTCATGATCCCGATTCACCTCGGGCAGTTCTATCCACCTCTCGACCTCCTTTACGTCAAAGAAGCAGAACCGTATGCTTTTTGTATTCTGGACAAAATTTTCATCTTTTCAGGAACAATCTTCAATGAGGAGAAACATGTATTTTCAATGAGGAGAAAAATGTATTTTTTCCGGTGATTATATGCAAAAAAATTCCAAGCCTGTAACATCCGTCTGAAGAGCAAATACATTTCAGATAGGTTTTTTGCAGGTGGTATGGTATTCTGAGGCGAAAGGGATACTGATAAGGAGTGATTTCATGAAAATTATCGACCAGGGATATGAGATCATCAGCCTGCCGGAGGATCTGCTTCAGGTCATTGAAACCGCCGGCCGCACCTGTTACAAGTCCGAAGATAAGATCACACCGGATTCAGCTGCCGGATTTGTGCAGCGCATGCGGGACCGGGGCCACCATGCCATGATCGAGTTTGCCGATATTATTGTGCGGTTCACCACCAACCGGGGAGTGACCCATGAACTGGTGCGACACCGGTTGTTTTCCTTTGCCCAGGAATCCACCCGGTATGTGCGGTATGACGGGAAAATGGAATTTATTCGGCCCTGCTGGTGGGAGGACAGCACCCTGGAACAGCGGGCCATCTGGGAAGCTGCCATGGGAGAGACGGAAACCCGGTATCTGGATCTGCTCAAAAGCGGATGGCGGCCGGAACAGGCCCGGGAGGTACTGCCCAATTCCCTGAAAACCGAAATCGTGGTCAAGGGCAATATCAGAGAGTGGCGCCATATGTTTGCCCTGCGGTGCTCCAAAAAGGCCCATCCCCAGATCCGGGCGTTGATGCTGCCGTTGCTGGCACAGTTGCAGAAGCGGCTGCCGGTGGTGTTTGATGACCTGGTGTTTTAAAACAGCAGATCCATTGGCAGTACAGGCCGCCAATGAAGCTGCGGTCATTGTTGCGCTATGGCATGTTGCCGATCATCACGATGACATACACCCGTCATCCTCTTTCACCACCTCGGTGTAACATTCATCACGTTTCTGGTCATTATCGGATGATTTGTCGCAGTCGCTCATTTTATCAACGACCTTTTTCTGGTCCTCTGCATCACAATGATCTTTTTTTCAGTGTCTTTGGCCATTATTTTTCTCCTTTGTGTGGTAAGACTGCGGTTCTTTTGGATATTTCTTTGTCATATAAATATAGTGTAACGTTCTGTGGAAAAATGTCAACCAGTGTTCATTGATAATTGATGCTGACTGTTTTGAATAAAAAAAATGAGATATTGATCTTGGGGTTGAATAGTGAGCAAACGCAAAAGGATGAAAATAACTGATCCATGCAGATTCTGTAATCGATCCGGTGGTATCTCCACCCGGTATTTATTTTTGCCTGTTCTATTTTCGCCCTGGCCACCTTTCTGGTTCTCACGGTGAGTCTTTACATGGAAATCAGATCTGCCCTGGAAGTCATTATCATTAAATTTCACATTGATCCGGAGATGATTTTTCCTTCCAAGACCGGCATGACCATTCTGGTGCTCAGTCTTTTGATCACCGTTGTCCTGGCAGGTATTTTGCTGGCGTTTATCTATTACCAGAAAACCGTGAACCTGTTCCGGCTTCAGCACAATTTTATCTATAATTTTACCCATGAACTGAAAACGCCGGTGACCTCTTTGCGGCTTTATCTGGAAACATTTATCCGCCATCCTCTGGAACCTGAAGATATCAAGCATTACAGTGAAAGCATGCTGGAAGATATCAACCGGCTCACGGACAATATAAACCGGATTTTAAACCTGGCACGCATTGAAAGCCAGAATTTCGGATCCGAAGTGGCCCGGGAAAGCCTGGTGGAAATTGTAGAAAATTTTATCAAAAAAAACGATTCCCTGTTCCGGGAATGTGATATCCGGATCTTACATCCATCCAAAGGCAGGTTTGAATACCCGGTAAACCGGTTTTTGTTTGAAATGCTGCTCATGAATATTGTGTCCAATGCCATTAAATACAATGAATCAGACCAGCCTGAGCTGAACATCGTGTTTAAATCCCATCTTCAGAAAGTGACCATTGATTTTATCGACAACGGTATTGGCGTGGACCGGCAGGAAGCAAAAAAGATTTTCCGCAAGTTTTACCAGTCAGGCCGGGAAAACAGGCAGCGGGTGTCCGGCTCCGGTTTAGGGCTCTACCTGGTTTCCAGCATCGCCAGGATCCATGGGTGGCGGGCATCGGTTTACAGTGAGGGAAAAGGATGCGGCGCCCGGTTCACCATCACCATACCCAGGGCTACCATTGCCAATGTCAGGGAGAAAAATATATGGAAGCAGCTCAAAAAAAGCGTGTTCTGGTCATAGAAGATGAGGCGCGTATTGCCGAAGGGCTGCGCCTGAATCTATCCCTTGCCGGATATGCCGTATCAGTGGCAGCAGATGGGATCGACGGTCTGGAGACAATGGCGCACCTGGCATCCGCATCTCATCATCCTGGATATCATGCTGCCGATGATTGACGGGTTTTCCATTTTAAAAACCATCCGCCAGGAAGATGAAAAAATACCGGTGCTGATCCTGTCCGCGCGGGGAGACACCAGAGACAAGGTCAAAGGCCTGCGGTACGGGGTGGATGATTACCTGGCCAAGCCCTTTGATCTGGAAGAATTCTTACTCCGGGTGGAGCGGCTCATCCAAAAAAGCGCCTGGTATGAACCGGCTGCATCGGATACTGAACCCGGGGCATTGCCTGTTCCAGGGGGATCAATACCGGTTTGGTGACAACCATGTGGATTTTACTACCTTTACCGCCTGGTGTGCAGCCGGCGAAATCATCTTGACGGAACAGGAGATCACCCTGTTGAAAATATTTATTGCAAACAGGGGCAGGACCTCTGTCCAGAGAAATGCTGCTCAACGCTGGATGGGGATATTCCCGGGATACCACCTCCCGCACGGTGGACAATTTCATGGTGCGGTTCAGAAAATACTTTGAAAAAAATCCCAAAGACCCGCAATTTTTTAAAAGCCGGCGGTCTGTGGGTATATTTTTGATCACCCCTGACTTTCGCTTGAATGGCCTGTGTAACAGCCGGTGGTTTTCCCCGAGTCTCATTATCAATACAATGACCATTAAACCATTGTAACTGGTCGTTTGTTTTACACTTACAAGCTGGAATAGTAGACTGAAATTTCATTACTTTCATCAATAAAAAAATTATTAGTAATGTAAAAATACCATTGGCTGAAAAAAATCTGTTCTACTCTATTACTAAATAATTTTTTTTGAAAAAAATAATTAAATGGTATTGACATGAATCTTTTGGTACCTAAATTCTGGACAAATAAGAGATTGTGAAAGTCGGAAAAAAAACAAATATTCATCTGAGCCAGGATAAAATTTACTAACAGCGACGTATCCAGTGCACACATTTTTTTGGCTTTCACAGCTTACACAAACAAAACCATTACAAGGAGGGCGACATTATGTTTACAAGATTCAGCGATATCGACAGATTGTTCGGGACCATGGATGTGCTCCGGCGGCGGCTGGACAATTTGTACACGGATTACAACAGACCTTACGGGGCTGGATGGCCTCTGGAAGAAGGGTTTCTCCGGGCCAATCTCTACCAGAGCGGTGACACGTTTGAGATGAGACTGGAAGTTCCTGGAATGGACAAAGAATCACTGGATATCAAGATCCAGGGCAATTATCTGGAAATTTCCGGAACCCGCGACCAGAAACTGCCCGAAGGTTACAAGATTCACAAGACCGAGAGGGTTGCCGGCACATTTTCCCGGAGCTTTACCCTGCCGGATGATGTGGACAGCGCCCGGGTGGAAGCGACCTTGAAAGACGGGATCATTTACCTGACCCTGCCCAAATCCGAGGCGGCAAAACCCCGGCAGATCAGCATCAGCTGATACACATTGTTTCAATGCACATGGAACGTAAGATGATTATAAGGGAGGCGTATCATGGATAAAAAAACTGAAATCGCAAAAAGAGAAGATCAGAATATCGAAAAAACAAGGGAATTATACGAAATCGCACCGGCTGTGGATATATATGAAAATGAGGATGAGATCCTTTTGTATGCGGACATGCCCGGTGTGGTAAAGGATGAAATTTCCGTGAACATCGATAATGGCAGGCTTGCTCTGTCAGGTGTCAGAAAACTGGAAACCAACGGGGTGACTACCTGGGAAGAATTTGCAAATGTGGAGTTTGTGCGCAATTTTTCCGTGCCCCAGACCATTGATGTGGGAAAGGTAAAAGCTGAACTGAAAAACGGGGTATTGGCACTTCATCTGCCCAAATCAGAGGAAGCCAAACCCCGCCAGGTTGAAATCAAGACTGCGTAAGGGCGTATCTTTTACACCAAATACCCGGAGATGCAGATCCTCCTTTGACTTGCCAGAACCCCTGACCGGGAAGCCTTCTCCGGGCGGCTTCCCGGTTTTATTTTGATCCATATACCAGGCCCATGGCATACTGGTTTTCCATAAAATCCACCCGGGTGGTTACCGCCTGTTTTTCTCCCCCGGTAAAAAATATCTCTGTTGATGACCGCCACCTTGTGAAGGCTTTCATTGAATCCCAGACCCAGATATTTTAAAAATGCTTCCTTGAGGGTCCAGTTTGCAAATATGGCCGAAGCGTGTTGCAGGCATATGTGAGATTTCATCCCGGGTAAACGCGATTTTCATAAATCCTGCATCCGGAATACCCCCGATTTTTTCAACATCAATCCCCACTCCAATACCGGTATCCAGACTGATGGCAGCAGCCGTATAATTGCTGCTGTGGGAAAGGGATATGGACACCTGGGGAAACTGCACCAGATACGGGGCACCCTTTTCCGATAGGCGATCCGGATTTTTTCAAGGGCAGGTCCAAATCCAGGACATCCCTGGCAAGGGTTTTTAATGCAAACCGGCCGCAGACCCATTCCATCTGCTTTTTTAACGCCTTGAACCGGTTGACCTGAACCATCTCATCATCCGACAGAAACGGTACCGCAAACATCGTTTGACTGAACACCCTGTTTTCCATGGATTGACCGTCCGGCTGGGCTCCTGGATGAAACACCGCATCCCGGATATCCGATATTCTGGCGATCTGGACAATAATCGGTTTTTCAGGTTGTCCGGGCAGACCAAGGAAAAGCCGGTGATGGATGTCCGGGTTGTATCTCATGCCAATAAACTGCGCCTCCTGGATTGGTTTTGGGAATCATTGCCCAAGTGTCTGGAAATGTCAAATCATCGGCAATTTTTTTAAGAATGTCGGTGGTGAGTTGCCGGGCGGCGTGTGTGAACCGCCCGGGAAAATCCATGCCGAAATAATGTCCGGCATGGATCGGTGGCTATTTCACCAGTGCCTTGTGGCTGGTGATCAAATTGCCCACCACATCGGAATCCGCCAGGGTGGGATGTCTGAGCTGGTCGAATTCATTGGTGGCGATCTTGCGCAGGATCCGGCGCATGATTTTTCCCGATCTGGTCTTGGGCAGGGATGGGGAAAAATTGATGATATCCGGTGTGGCAATGGGGCCGATCTCATTCTCACATGCTGTTTGAGTTCCCCGAGCAGTTCCGGTGTGGGTTCCGCACTGACCACCAGGGTCACAAAGGCGTAAATGCCCTGGCCTTTGATGTCATGGGGAAATCCGATGACCGCGGCTTCCGCCACCCGGGGGTGGCTGACCAGGGCGGATTCCACTTCTGCCGTGCCCATGCGGTGGCCGGACACATTGATGACATCATCCACCCGGCCGGTAATCCAGAAATATCCGTCTTCATCCCTTCGGCATCCGTCCCCGGCAAAATAATATCCGTCAAACATCTGGAAATAGACCTTTTCAAACCGGTCATGGTTGTTGTAGACCGTTCGCATCTGACCGGGCCAGGATTGCTTGATGGCCAGGATGCCGTCGCAGGGGCCGTCCAGCTCTTTTCCCTCTTCATTGAGCAGCACGGGTTTGACCCCGAAAAAGGGCAGGGTGGCAGACCCGGGTTTCTGGTCAATGGCATAGGGCAAGGCAGAGATCATGATACCGCCGGTTTCGGTCTGCCACCAGGTGTCCACAATGGGGCAGCGGTTTTTGCCCACATGGGTGTGGTACCAGCGCCAGGCTTCCGGATTGATGGGCTCTCCAACAGATCCCAAAAGGCGCAACGAAGACAAATCATATTTTTCAACCCATTGCTCGCCCTGGGCCATGAGGGCCCGGATGGCAGTGGGGGCGGTGTAGAACTGGTTCACCTGCCATTTGTCCACCGTGGCCCAGAACCGGCCCGGATCCGGATAGGTGGGGACCCCTTCGAACATCAATGAGGTGGCACCCTGGGACAAGGGACCGTAGACAATGTAGGAGTGGCCCGTGACCCAGCCGATGTCTGCGGTGCACCAATAGATGTCGCCGTCATGGTAGTCAAAGATATATTTGAAGGTGGTGCCGGTATAGACCATGTATCCCCCCACATTGTGCTGGACTCCCTTGGGTTTGCCCGTGGAGCCGGAGGTGTACAAAATGAACAGCGGATCTTCGGCATCCATCCATTCCACGGGGCAGTCGGGTGACTGGGCATCGGCTGCCTCCTGCCACCAGATGTCCCGGTCTGGCTGCATGTCAACCTCTGATCCGGTGCGTTTGACCACAAAGCAGGTATCCACCTGGTGGCCCCTGTCCCGGCACAACGCCATGGCCCTGTCAGCCGCGGTTTTCAACGGCACGGCCTTGGCCCCGCGCATGACCCCGTCCGTGGTGACCAGCACCCGGCACAAACTGTCTTTGATCCGGTCGGCCAGGGCTTCAGCGGAAAATCCGCCGAACACAATGGAGTGAATGGCCCCGATTCTGGCACAGGCAAGCATGGTGGCGGCCAGTTCCGGAATCATGGGCATGTAGATGGCCACCCGGTCTCCTTTGCCCACCCCTTTTCCCTTGAGTGCATTGGCAAACCGGCACACTTTTTCATGGAGCCGGCCATAGGAAATGGTCAGATCTTCTCCCACATTATTGCCTTCCCAGATCAAAGCGGTCTGGTCTTTTCGTTCCGGCAGATGCCGGTCCAGGCAGTTGTAGGCAATATTGGTTTTACCGTTGATGAACCATTGAATGGATACCGGGCCTTTGGACAGATGAAAGTTATGTTCTGTGACCTTATCCCATTTTTTTTCCCAGTAAAAATTTTCTGCCATGTTGGCCCAGAAGGTATCCGGGTTTTCAATGGATTGGTTGTACATACCCTGGTATTCTTCCATGGTTTTGATCCAGGCATTTTTTCTGAATTCGTCAGGGGCGTGAAACAAGGTCTCAGTCATGAAAATCTCCTTTTATCAGATGATGGTCAGCAAAACAGGTTCGGTTTGGTCAGGTTACAACAGAGCAGCCATGCGGCCGGACCCTGTTCATCAGTTTTTTTCAGGCACTGGTACGGGAATACCCATCAGCGGGGAATCGGTTCTGGTTTCCGGGGCCTTTGTCACCAGGGCCAGCACCGCCCCGAGCAACAGCAGGGCTGCTGCCAGAACATAGGCCATTGACGGGCTGTCCGTATGGGCCACGATCATCTGGGATACCCGGGGAAAGATAAATCCGCCGATACCCCAGGCGGAAAACACCAGGCCGTAGTTGACCCCGAAATTTTTCAGGCCGAAAAAATCCTTGGTGACCGAAGGGAACAATGACAGGTTGGTACCGTAATTGAACCCGATGAAGGTGGCGGCCAGCACCAGGAGCAGGACCTGCCCGGGTCCGATGAACAGCAAGGAAAAGATGACCAGGGCCTGGAAACACAGCATGATAAACAGGGTATTGGCCCGGCCGATCCTGTCGGACAGTATTCCGGCCACCACCCGGCCCGATGCATTTCCCACGGCCATGAGGGCCACCACGATCCAGGCCAGATCTCCCATGCCGGATTTGGCCATACCGGCCACACTGCCGATGATCATCAATCCGGCGCCTGACCCCACACAGAACATGAGCCATAGTTTCAAAGATGTTTCCGGTTTTCACCATCTCGCCGGGTGAAAAATCAATGCCGGCAGGGGCCGCAGGCTTTGTGGCGGTGGCCCGGGCATCGGGATGTACATATCCGTTGGGTGGATTGATCAGAAACTGGGCCAGAATGCAGACAATGACCAGGAAGGCCACCCCGAAAATGAGCATGGACTGGCTCAGGCCGAACCGGTTGATGAGCCAGGTGCCCAGGGGTGCTATATAAACGGAAGCCAGCCCGAATCCCGCCACCACAATACCGGCGATCATCCCGGTTTTGGCCGGGGGAAACCATTTGATGGCCGGCGGCGTGGCCGATGCATACCCGAACCCCAGGCCCGCGCCCATGAGGACCCCGAATCCCAGGATCCAGATGATCCAGGAGGTGAAAAATGCAATGAGAATCAGACCGGCGCCCGTGAGCACACCGCCCATGATGGCGGTCATTTTCGGGCCGGTTTTGTCCTGAACCCGGCCGGCCAGGATCATGGCAAAGGCAAACACCAGGCAGCACACGGCATATGGGTCATTCAGGGCGGCCAGGCTCCAGTCGAAACGTCCGTCCCCTGCCACAATGGATTCTTTGATGGATTCTTTGAAAATACTCCATGTGTATAAAAATACCCAGGGCCAGATTGATGCCCAGCCCGGCAAAGGTGACCCGCCATCCAATGTTTTTTACCTGGTTCATCATGTTCTCCTTTTAAGATCAATGTTGGCGCAACCTGTTCACTTCCGGCCGCTGATTGTCATTCATTTTTTATAAGAGCAATCAGCGTGCCGGGGCATGAAAAAAGATATTTTTTGGTATAACGCATTGATAATAAAATACATATTGATGAAAGCCATCCTGCTTTCACCCGTATGGTTTTTACAAAAAAAGTTGTAAAAAAAGGGTGGATTTGCCTGCACAGGGGCAGCCGGCAGGGTGTATGGAAAAATGACAACAAATATTGTAAGCTACAACCCAGGTTGTGGCAGATGGCATGTTGTTGTGAAATTCTGGGATGTGTCTGGTGTCACACTGCCCGGGCAGGGCATCATATGGCGAGAAGGTCGGCAGGGTTATTTTTTGATTTTCTGAAGCCGCTTGCTCAGGGCCTGCTGGGAGATGCCCAGGATTTTGGCGGCGGCAGACTGGTTGCCACCGGCCTGCTTCATGGCTTTTTCCACCAGGATGTTGGATGCTTCTTTCAAGGTGGGCAGGCCTTTATCCGATGCAAGGCCATGGGGATCAGCTCCCGGGAGGTCCTGAGTAATCCGCCGGGTTCAGTCCTTTGAACAAATCAGCCGTAATGGGACCTTTTTCATACCGGGACAGGGCATCATGGACCATGGATTTCAGCTCTCTGATATTGCCCTTGAACGGATAGGTTTCCATCTCTTCAATCAGGGTTTTGGGTATATCCGAGATGGGTTTGCCCAGTTCATCCGCTGCCTGGCATACAAACCGGTCCAGCAGCAGGGGCAGGTCTAAAAGGCGGTCCCGCAGAGGCGGCAGGGTCAGGGTATGAGTGGACAGGCGGAAAATCAGATCTTTGCGAAATTTTCCCTGCTTTTCCAATGCCCACAGATCCTGGTTGGTCGAGGCGATGATCCGGGCATCGGAATGCCGGGTTCTGTCAGATCCCAGGGCCAGGTAATCGCCTTCCTGGAGCAGGCGCAGCAGCTTGACCTGGGAGGTCATGGCCAGGTCCCCGATTTCATCCAGAAACAGGGTGCCGCCGGCAGCCGCCTCTATTAGCCCGGAACGGGTCTTGTCCGCACCGGTAAAGGCCCCTGGCACATGTCCGAACAGGGTGTCGGAAAACACATTGTCATCCAGGCCCGCCACATTCACCACCACCAGCTTGCCTTTGCGGCTGCTCAAGACATGGATGCACTGGCCGATGAGCTCCTTTCCCACCCGGTTTCGCCGCAGATGAGCACCGGCTGCAGCGACGGGGCAATGGCTTCCACATAATGAAAAATGGAATGCATTTGCCTGTCCTGGGTGATGATATGGCGGAAGGCTGCCGGGTTTTTGAATCTGGGCAAACAAATCCTGGTGCAGCGGTTTTTTACCGGTTTCTCCGGTCATCTCCAGGGCCTGTTTGACCGCCGTGATCAGCCGGTCTTCTTCCACCGGTTTGACCACATAATCCATGGCCCCGATTTTCATGCACTGCACGGCCGTGTCCACTGCAATGGTGCCGGTGAGCACGATCACCGGGATTCTGGGCCAGGTTTTGCGGATGATCTTGAGCAGCCGCCCCCCGTTGATATGGGGCATGTTCAGGTCCAGAAGGATCAGCCCCGGAATCTGCCGTTCCATATGCCGGATCACATCCCTGGCATCATTGATGGTGATGATGTTGTCAAACCCGGCCATGCGCAGGGTGGTGTCAACCGCCACCAGGATTTCAGGTTCATCATCCACTACCAGGATGGGTTTATCCATTGCCGTATTGTCCATGTTCTGTATATAATTTATTTTCCGCTGCAGGGCAAGCGGATACTGGCGGTGAATCCCCGGCCGGGTTCAGATGAAAATTCCAGAATTCCCTGAAGGTCGGAGATGATTTTTTCCGAGATAAAAAGGCCCAGTCCGGTGCCGCCATCATCCCTGCGGGTGGTGAAAAACGGCTCGGTTATTTTTTCCAGTATTTCCGGAGCCACCCGGGTCCGGTGTCACAGATGTCAATGAAGACCACATTTTTGTGCTGGTTTGCCCCGGCGGTGACCGCTGATGGCCTGGTCAGGACTTTCCAGGGCCTGGGCCGCATTCACTAGCAGGTTGATGACCACCTGCTGCAGTTTCTGAAAATCGCCTGACACCTGCGGCAAATTTTTCCCATAAATGACAGATACCCTGGTGGTTGCTTTTTTGAGCACGGTATGGGTCAGGTCCATGGATTTTTCCACCACCTGGTTGATGTCGATCTGCTGGTCCATGTTTTCGTTTGCGCTGTCTGCCGGCCGGGAAAAATCCTTGAGATCGGAAATGATCTGCTTGATCCGGGTGGATGAATCCAGGATGGCTGCCAGCATGAGCTGGATGCGGTTGCGCAGGTCCGGATAGTGCATGTTGCACACCCGGGCATCAGGGTGTTTGGCAAAATGGTCGTCCAGCACCGGAATAAAGGCTTCAAACGCTTTTTTCAGGTTCGGGGCATTGAGCATCAGGGCGGTGGCCGGGTTGTTCACCTCATGGGCCACCCCTGCTACCAGAATGCCCAAAGATGCCATTTTATCGGCCTGGACCAGTTGTTTTTCCTGGAGCTCAGACCGGGCCATGGCAGCCAGTTTTTCCTTTCTGGAAGCGGCCGCAGCCCAGATGATGTAACCGGACAAGACCAGCACCACCCCCATGATCCCGGCACAGGCAATCGTCAGCTTTCTGGTCCACTGCGGAAATCTGCGCCTTGACATCCGCCACATAGATGCCGGTGCCGATGATCCACCCCCAGGGTTCAAACGCTTTGACATGGGAAATCTTTGGCACGATGTGGGTGGGGTCCTCTTTCCACTGCCACAAATAATCCACAAACCCGGATCCGGATGTCCGGGTGATCTCCACCATATCGGCAAACAGGGGATTGCCGGCCGGATCGGTGAACAAGGCCACGTTTTTGCCTTCCAAATCCGGGCGGTAGGGGTGCATGATCATCATTGGGGTGTCGTCATTGATCCAGAAATAATCCTTGTGCTCATCCCTGTACCGCAGCTGTTCGAGCAGGGCCACCGCAGCCTGCTGTGCCTGGTCAACGGAGAGCTTTCCCAGGATTGTCTGGTTGTGAAAAAAATCCAGAACCGACCAGGCGGTTTCTGTCAGATGCCGGGTGGTTTCTCTTTCCATCCATCATGGAGGATTCCATCTTGGGAATGATGAACAAAAAAATGGTCAATATAAACAGAATAATGGTCAGGGCCACCGGGATGATAATCCGTATCGGCAGGGCCTGAAAGGGACTGGCACTGGTACTGGGAAAACTGGTTTTGGCCACTGGTATGCTCCTTTTGTAGTTACAAGGTACCATAAACCGGGTTTGCATAAATTTCAAGCAATTGCCCCTGCCCACCGATCCAGCTTTGTTTCAACTCCATTACATCGACCCGAATGGCCCGTCTCGGGGGGTAATGATTTCCTGTTTCACCTGTATTTGTCACAAAATGCCTGTACCACCTTCCACAGATCCGTGGCAGGGTGGTTTCGACTCTGGTCCTGATGTCAGGTGAAATGTTTCCATAAAATGCCTCGGCAATGCCGCCGGCAATGCAGGCAAGGGTGTCCGAGTCTCTCTCCAGGGATATGGCATTGCGGATGGTGTCTTCATAGGAGGTGGCATCCAGAAATGCGATCATCGCCTCCGGCACGGTTCCCTGGCAGGATATGTCAAAGGTATAGGACGGCCGGATATCATCTGTGGTCCGGTCCAAATCATATCCAAAATCCTGTATGATCCGTTCCTTTATTGTTTTTTTATCGCAACCTGTCCGGGCAAGAAATACGGCAAGGGCGGTTGCCTGGGCGCCTTTTATGCCTTCCGGATGGTTGTGGGTGATCTGGGCGGTCATCCGGGCCTGGTCCAGCACCTCCTCTTCGGTGGTAAAGGCAAATCCCACCGGGCTGACCCGCATGGCCGCCCCGTTGCCCCAGCTGTTGTATGGCTTTGGATTATCTGCAAAAAGCCATTGGATAAAACTTCCTCCATATCCGGCATGGGGGTGGCGCTGCCCGATGGTCCTGACCGCATCCGTGTACGATGTCCCTGACAAAATGGCATCGGCTATGGCCACGGTCAGCACGGTATCATCCGTAAACCGGCACCGATCATCAAACAAGGGAAAGTTTTTTGTTTTTACCGGGTGATGTTCATAAATGGATCCGATGATATCTCCTGCAATGGCGCCTATCATGGTGTTTTTCCTCCTGTCAGTGGTTGTTCTTTGCAGTACAGCAGACCGTTTCATGGCCCCTGTTGATTTGGTAACACAGATTGCTGGATAGAAACAAGAATGCAAAACTGCATACTGGTGCAAAAACCTTTTTTCAGGAAGAATCGTTTGAAAAAAAAGACAAACCCGGTATGGTTTCTCTTCAAATTTGAAACAGGGATACAGACAGATGATTGATCGTGAAACGTACCATTTTCTGCACGCGTGGTTCGACCAGTATGTGGATGGTTTTGCAAGCCGGCCGGAAGATGTTCAAAAAAATATAATCCTCAAAAAGAAGCATTCCGAGCGGGTCAGAAACGAAATTATCCGGATTGGAAAAACCCTGGGTTTGGGGGCAGATGCGCGGCGCGTGGCAGAAATAACAGCCCTGTTTCATGATATCGGCCGGTTTGAACAATATGCCAGGTACAAGACATTTTGTGGACTACAAATCGGAAAACCATGCGGAACTGGGGTGTAAAGATACTCCAGAAAAACAATGTGTTCAACTGTCTGCCAAAGGATCTTGCCGATTTTATCTGCCGGGTGATTTTATACCATAACCGGGCGCGTCTGCCTGATCGGGAAACCACAGAGTGCCTTTTCCATGCACGGCTGTTGCGGGATGCGGATAAACTGGATATCTGGAAAGTGGTCATTGATCATTTACCTTCGGCAGGAACAAGAGAAAAATAATGCCATTGAACTGGGGCTTGCCGATACACCCGGAATATCAGACATGGTGTATGATGCAGTGGTCAATAAATCGATCGGTGGCATGCCCGGCACATACAGAATCTCAATGATTTCAAGGTACTGCAGATCGGCTGGGTATTTGATATCAATTTTGCGGCATCATTGCAGCAGGTCAGATCCCGCAGATATGTGGCACTGATCTGCAGCACCATGCCGCCTTCTGAAAGGCTGGAAAACATCATGCGCATTGTCACCCGATATATGGATACAGTGCAAGCACCTCAGCTATGTGCCGAATAGTGCCATTTCAGTTCCATTGCAAACCAAACATATCGGAAATACCAAATTTTGTATTTCCGATACTTTCAAAAACAGATCTAAGAATAAATACTCCCAAACCACTGCCAGTCAAGTGATTTGAGGTTTTTCGAAAAGGTTCATGGGACATGACCCCACCGATATTTTTTCATCCACCCAAGGCATGGGTCATTTTGTCAGCCCATCAAAAAAATGGCCAGGGCTTACTTCTAGGCGGAAACTCCCTTATATCAACTGTTTCCAGCTTTGTCAGATAGTTGATGAAAACAGGAGTGTCAGAAATGCAAAAATTTGCATTTCTGACAATCCTCAAATGATACATGGCGGTATCCCGCACAGGTAAAGGGATTCACTGGAAATCACAATTTGACATCCCCGACATTTCCACAGGACGCTTGGGAATTGGGAACAGGGAATTCTAAATCTCAAGGATCATGGCCAGGCAGGTAACCGGGACCACGCCACCTCCGGCCATGGGTTCAAGGATCAAGCCAGCCAAGCTTCTCAGCTACCTGTGTAACTGTGAAGCCTTTTGTTAAATCGGTATTTAGCGGATTTGCCAATGTTGGCATTTTCGCCAAATGGTTCACGGGTTAACTCTCTGGCATGTCCCAATCTTTTGGCAATCCTGTCCTTATACCAATTGTTTCCAGTCTTATCAGATGGTTGAGGAAAACAGGATTATCGGAAATGCTATATATGGCATTTCCGATAATCATCAAATGATATATACCGGTATCCCGCCCGGGTAAAGGGATTCACCAAAAATAACAATCTGACCGCCCCGACACATTCACCCGCAAATCTCTACCTGTGCCACCTCCAGCCAATCTCGAAATTTTTCCGGGATATGCACACAGATTGAGTCTTTTCCGGAAGGCGGTCCTGATTCCCGGCATATGTTCTAAACTCTTTTTCGAGTGGGAATTTACCCTGCTGGTAAATTTAGAATACTGTCGGTATCCTTTATAAAAAGGCCATGGAAAATTTCTGGTATTGGATAATTTATGTAGCGGGTTTGATTATGTTGTGAGATTTTATTCCGTTTTTATTCAAAAAAGATTATCAAATCTTTCTTTTTATTCGTATAATTCAAGATCAAAACCATAAAAAAGCCTGGAGCGGCAACTCCAGGCTTTGATTGTGAACTTCCGCCGATAGCCGGAAAGCCCACACAAACTATCTTCTTTCTACACCATCTTCCGTCTGTCTGCAAGACCGGAGGATGCCTTGTATTTAATTTTAATTACATGTCGTTGGTGTGAATTTCCATTTTATTGCTGTCGGTCGTGCTGGAGAGGCCACGCCTATTGTTGCGATTTTTGTCGTAAAGCCGGGAATCAGAAAAACAGAAGGGAAGCCCAGAGAAGATACCGGCAGACCGCTAAAGGGAAAAAGCAACACCGGGAAGGAGAAAACCGCCGCCGATACCGTAAAAATGCCTCCAATTCAAAAAAGATGGATGATACACCTTCCACACCGCTGCCGGCCTGGTGTACGACAATAATAATGTGGACCCGGCATCTTGTTTTTGGCCTTCAAATCAAACCATATTGTAGATTTTGCGGTGCCGTGGGTCAACTTGTCACAGAATTCCCCAGACGGGGGTATGGGTAATTGACCAATCGGGAGGTGCGGCATGATAAAAAAGCAAATTCTAAACGCTTCAAGGGTGCGTTGTATCAAAGGAGGGTTCAGTTTTATTCCCCATCGGTTTCTTACGGGTGGTTTCTGGCAGGCATTGAGCCCTGATGAGCTTTTGTTGTACTTTTTTCTGGTCCTGGCCGGTGACCGAAACGGGCTGAGTTTTTACAGCTATGACAAAATATGTACCTTGCTTAAAATGTCATTGAACCAATACATTAACGCCCGGGACGGACTGCTGAAAAAGGATTTGATTGCCTTTGACGGCACAATTTATCAGGTACTTTCTTTACCGGTTAAATCCATACCGGTCTGTGCAAAAAAGCCACCTTCTCGAAAAACCGGTCAAGCGGAATCGGTTGGAAAAGTTCTGAACAAATTGCTCATGGAGACAAGCCATGGCTGAACTGACACCAGAAAAGCCAATTGCCGATGATATGGATCAGGTATGCCGGGAATATCTGGATTATGTTTTAAAAATTCACCAAAGCGGCCCGACACAGATCGCGTCTATAAAAAGGGTCATTAAAGCCTTTGGCAGCTATCTACAAAAATCCGGGGTAGAACTGATCCGCATCAACATAGAACATGTAGATGAATTTATGGCGATGTTCAATGCATCGTACGCAAAAACCACCCAGCGCCTTTACAGGTCTTTTTTGCGGTGTTTTTTGCGCTATCTGTATAACGAACGTAATTTGATCAGGCAAAATCTGGCCGACCTTTTGATCAGTCCGGCAATGTTTGGCAGAGTCAAACCACCGCAGTTCTTAAGGCCCGGTGAAGTTCGTCAGCTGTTTGATCGGTTGCCCCACGCCACGGCGTGTGAACTCCGAACCTATGCCCAGGTTCACCTGGCTTATTATCTCGGATTGCGGCCCATTGAAATCAGTCGGATCACACTGGATGATATTTCTTTCAGAAAAGGACTACTGCGTTTGGAAGACAGGAAAAACACCCATCCTCTTCAACTGCCGATCCCCGAGGATACCCTGAA
This sequence comes from Desulfurivibrio sp., assembly GCA_034522365.1. Taxonomy (GTDB): domain Bacteria; phylum Desulfobacterota; class Desulfobulbia; order Desulfobulbales; family Desulfurivibrionaceae; genus Desulfurivibrio. Next base: position 194,882 of record JAXHLI010000011.1, read on the forward strand.
AGCAATAACCGCCTATATCGTCGGTGGCCGTCCCAAAAGCCATCATCGGTCTCTTTTTTTAATTTTCTGGCCGGAACCCAAGCCCATGAGCGCCAATCTAACTGGATTTTATTTGACAAAGGCCCTGCGGGATGCAGGGCTTCCAGGTACAGCTTATTGGCTGCGGCATACCTTTGCACAAAACATGCTGGAAGCAGGGGCCAGCATTTTTGAAATCAAAGAAATGATGGGACATGACACGATTGAATCCACGAAAATTTATTTGAGTATCCATGTATCATTGATGCGGAGGGTATTGTTTGATGAAACCGTTTGAAAGTGTTTTAAACAGTGAACTGGAAGATTTTATTGCCTATCGAAAGGGGCTGGGGTTCAGTGGATGACCAAGTCAGGTCCCGGCTTATGAGCTTTGATAAATACTGTACAGAAGCAGGCAGATCCTTCAAGTATTTGGAAACCTCATTTTTATTTGAACTTCAGAAAAGAAATTGGAAATGAACCATCTACTGTAAATAGCACCCTGTCTGCTGTTCGATGCTTTTTTGAGTATCTGAAAAGAAAGGACCATCACCTCAACAATCCGTTAAAGGATTTTCCCGGTCTTCCGCGGCGGCCTTTTATCCCTTTTGTCTTTTCACCGGAACAGGTTGATATGTTACTGGATGTGATTTGTGGGCGGATCAGGCGGCACACACAAAGGGTTTTTCTTAAAGATTTCAGTGAGTATCTGGTGATACTGCTTCTGGCTCGCTGTGGAATGAGGATCAGCGAACCCCTGCACTTGAAACTGACGGACTATCGGCCGGATGAAAAAACAATTTATATTGAGAAAACCAAATTCAGAAAAGACCGTTTGATACCGGTACCCCTATCCGTTGCAAGACAAATTGACAATTATCTTTCAAGCAGGTTCGCTCTGATTGAACATGATATCAATCCCTACCTGTTCATAGGAGGCCTGCAAAAAAGGCTTGGAGACGAGCGTATTCGCTTTGTCTTCCACAGTGCCGTGCGGCAAATCGGCATTGACAGCCCCAGGAAAATCATCGGAGACACCACTTTTGGAAACCCCACCCGCACAGTCTCCGACATTCTTTCGCCATCTACACGCTGAAGACTGCCATTGCCCGGAAACAGTCTCCCCGGAATGTGCTGCCGGTGCTCGCCGCTTATATGGGGCATGTGAATTATCAATACACGATGCAATATTTGAAAGTGGTGGATGCAAAAAGCAGGACACGCCTTCTCAAGTTTGCCGAGACGCCGGATGGACGAATCATGAGATTGAGCAGTTGTGTTATTAAATTTTTCGATCAATACCTGCCTCAGATCAAAGGATGCAGCCCGAATACGATAAAAAGCTACCGGGATACCTTTTCTCTGTTTTTACCTTTTGCCGCCCGGTATCACAGGATAAAAACAGAGTCCCTGAAATTTGAACATCTGACAACGGATTTGATTTTGAATTTTCTCAACCAGCTGGAATCCGATCGTTCCAACACGGCCAAAACCCGAAATCAGCGCCTGGCTGTCTTGAAATCCTTTGCCAGAATGATCCGTTTTATCTCTCCTGAACAACAGAGGCAGACGGATGCTATCCTTGCCATACCACAAAAACGCAGCCAGCGGAAGTTGATCGGATTTTTGTATCCTCAGGAAATCAACAAAATTTTCAATGCAGTCAAGCTTGAAAAAAAAGACGGGTTCCGGAATTATACCCTTTTACATCTTCTATATGATACCGGAGCCAGGGCAACAGAAATCGCCACACTTCAACTGGATTACTTTGATTATGAAAACAAAACCCTGGCTGTCCTCGGAAAGGGGAACAGATACCGACAGATTGAACTTCTTCCAAAAACGACTGAACTTGTTCATCAGTATATTGCCGGATACCGCAGTCACCCCACGCCTGTTTTTAAAAAAAGTTTGTTCATCAACCAAAGAGGATCTGCACTGACACGCCATGGTATCAACCGCATCTGCAAAAGTTGCCTGGAACGGGCTTTACCTTCCAAACGACTGTCTCTCATGCATCCTGTTCATAGCTTCCGGCATTCGTGCGCCGTCCGGATGATCTCTGAAGGCAAACCCCTGTCTGAAATCAAAAATCGTCTGGGACATGCCAGTGTTCAATCCACAATGGTCTATCTGCAACTGGATCTGAATCAGAAAAAGCAAATACAGGAAGATTTTATCCTGTTCACCCGGCAGCAACTTAAATCCGATCCCAAAATAGATGAGCTGATCCAATGGGAAAACAAACAAAATGTTCTTGAATGGCTGGACAGCCTTTGAGAATCCTCAAGGGTGGTCGAAGGCACCCTGAAGTACGGGCAGGAGTAAATTGTTATGTTGCATTTATTTTTACAAAGTTGTAGTATCCTCAGCAACTTGTTGTATTTAAAAGAGATATTAATTTGCATGCCCAAAGCTGGGAAACGCCCGTTTATCAAGGCTCAGGGGCAACTCGCAACATAAGATAATCCATTACTTTGAACGTCAGGAGGAGTGGATGAAAAAAAAATTTGGGGGTTAATCAATGCGCCCTTGTTTTTTTCAGTTGAAGCAACTTCTATCCTGACACAGGATGTTCGGCAGACTTGGCACATAGACTGAAAAACACACCTTGAAATCGATTTTATTTTGGCACGAAACCTCAATTTTCTGATCGATTGCCATCTTTTAAAATCGAACAATATTTTTGCAATTTTTAAAATGATTTTGAATCTGATGCCTTCGAATTCAGTGCTCAGCGTTTTTTTAATAAACCAGTGATAGGTATGCCTCTGAGGACATTTTTTTCACACTCACCACATTCCTCACACAAAGATGCATACGATGGTTTATCCGCCAGCAGCCGGCCTGATACAAGCCATGCCTGTTGTATTTTCAGGTTGGGGGACGGCCGTCACGCCGATGCCGATCATCGCTGCAAGATAATCACTGTGCGGAGCAGATCGATGATATTCCCTATTACACCGCCAGGCAGCACAGCCCCTTCAAACGGTTTATATTCCAGCACTATCTTCCCTTTTTACCGTACCCGATAACAAAAAGGGGACAGGTAGGCGCACCATCGCCGCCATATCCGGGACAGGGTTGCTGGTTCCACCTTAAAAGGATCGGGATGATGCCGGCGATTTCCACCACGGCAAGGGTGTTGAACAGGTTGGATCCGATTTACGTTTCCAGCAATATCTGGTGTTCTTCCTGCGGGCCGCAATAACAGAAGATGCCAGTTCCGGCAGTGATGTACCGATTGCAACGATGGTCAAGCCGATGATCATGTCGCTCACATGGAAAATCTGTGCCGGTTGCAGCCGCACCCGACGACGTGCGGGAACTTTACGATCAGACAGCACCAGGCCGGTTGCAGCGGAAAACAGACCGTTTGATGGAAACGGTCCGGTCTGCTGTCTGTGCTTCCACCTGGGCTGCCAGGGGATCGGCCTTTTGTCTGATCCCCTGCATGATGTACGTCCAGCCCATCAAGCAGGCGAACAACAAGAGAAGAATAACCGCATCCGAAAATGAGAGCACAAGGTCTGTTCCTCGAAAATATGGAACAAACTGTGACCATTGTTCAGGATCGGCGGTTCGCTTGCGCAATACCGCAGAAGTGTACCATGATGGGACTTATCAATGCGGTACGTCCCCAGAATCGAGTGCGATGTTGGCTATGTTCGATCCATAGGCGTTTCCCAGGGCGATGCCCGGGGCTGCCCTGTACTGCTGCCGGTGCTCGACGACCATTTCCGGGGCGGAAGTTCCAGAAACCTACGACCACCATACCGATCAAAAGCGGGGGCATGCCAAAATATCCTGCTGTGGCAGCAAGCCCCCTCCACCGGAATGGGTCCGCACTCCAGACAAGTAGTATCAGCCCTGCAACCAATGCAAAAACAGCCATTGCCATATGTCTATCCTTTACAGAACATCAGTTTTTTGTTTGCATCAGTGTTTTCAACTCGTAAGGTTGCACAGATAAATACTTCCAAACCTTTGCCAAACAAGGGATTTCGAGATTTTTCGAAAAGGTTCATGACACATGACCCCACCGATATTTTTTCATCCACCCATGGCATGGTTCATTTTGTCGGCCAATAAAAAAAATGGTTCTGACTTGTTTCTGGTGGAAACTCCCTTATACCAGCTGTTTTCAGTTTTACCAGATGGTTGGGGGAAACAGGGATTGTCGGAAATGCTATATACCGGTATCCGCGCCGGGTAAAGGGATTCACCAAAAATAACAATCTGACCGCCCCGAGCACATTCGCCCGCGAATCTGCTACCTGAGCCGCCTACAGCCATTTGATGTGCAGCGGTCGCTTTTGTGCCATCAGCCATATACCGTCCCGGCCTGATACCAACTGCCCTTTATCCGGATTGATGATCACTTTTGAATCGGATGTCTGCATGGCAAATGTCAGGTAATTGTATCTTTCTTTCAGCCAGGTGTGCAGTTCCCACCAGTTCATGACATTACCGGTCTGCGGCACCA
>JAXHLI010000012.1:0-238154 GCA_034522365.1 Desulfurivibrio sp.
TGCCGCATTTCGGCTAGCAAGCGCTGCAGGGTTTCCGGCTCCGGGGTGGTATGCGCCGCCGCCACTTCCCGCCCGCGGTAACGGTAACTGACGGTGCCGATCTACCCCGGGCACGGCGCCCTGGAAGGCCAACAGCGCCTCCAGCAGATAAGCGCAGGTGGTCTTGGCCGCTTGGTGCGCGGTGATCCCGATCATCACCAGGGAGCGGGCCGGATGGTCCCAGAAGGCGGCACAGAGGAGTCCCAGGGCCTCCCGGGTATCGGCTGCCTGCAGCCAGACCACCGGCTCGTCCGAAGCGTCGTCCAGCCTTTTTTTATTAAGCCGGCGACCCCGCTGGCTCAGGATCAGACGGCAACCCCGGGCCACCGCCTCGGCGATATAATCATGGCCATCCACCCGTTCGCCGGCGATGGCGACAAAGAGCACCCCGGGCCCGGCCTGACGGGAATCGGCGGTAACCGCGGTGACCTCCCCAGCGGCCGACTGCCCCTTGCTGCTTACCGGCGTCGGCAAGCCGGCCGCGCTGAAAAGTTCCGTCAGCTGCATCATTGCTTCACGTCGGCGGTGGTATAGGCGGCCCGCAGTTTAATTGTCGCCGCTTTGATTCCGGCCAACGGCGTCCCGGCGGCGGGGGTCTGCCCCACCACCCGGCCGCTGCCCTCCACCTGTACCGTCAAACCGGCGGCCTGCAGATCGCGCAGGGCCCGGCGCAGACTCTGCCCGACCACATCGGGCAGCCGCCGGGGAAAACGCGCCACCGCGCCGCCCCCGGCCAGGGCGGTATCATCCCGGCTCTCCAGCCATTGCCGATACAACTCCTGCTGCTGGCGGGCCAACTTCCGGGCCGGCGGCGCGGCTTCGTCCTGTTGCCACTCACGGCTCCAACCGCTCAACTGCCGGGCCACACCGGCCAGGGGCGAAGGCATATCCGGAGCCAGCCGGGCCCGGTCGATAAAGAGCAGCAGCGCCAGGGTAGGATCCTGTTGGCGATCCAGAGCCAGCATTACGTTCTGGTAACGCGGCGGTGTCTCTTCCCCGGCCGCCGCTGGCGTCGGCTTTTCCCCCTTGGCCACCTTCTCCGGCCCGGGCAACTACCGCTTCCACTTCGTCAACCGATTGCCGCTGGCGGACCAGGCTTTCCACCACCACCGGCGCCGCCTCCCCCTGCCCGGCATCGGCCGTGGCCAGGAGCTGCCGCCAGTTGTCGAGGTCTATAGCCTCGCCCCCCGATCCCGGCTGCGCCGCCGGCAAGCGGCGCGCCTTAACTCCATCCCAACTCTGCCCATCCAGATGGGGCTCGACCGCCGCCCCACCACCCGCCAGACGGCTAAAGGCGGTTACCAGGGTCAGCCCGCTGAACCGGGCCTCGGGGTCAGCCAGCAACCGTTGGCAATCAACCTCGGCGGGCTTACTTAAGCCGCCGTGCGGGGCCGCCAAATCCAGGGCCATGGCCTGCTGGGCCGCCGGCAGGCCGCGCTCCGGCGGCTGACAAAGCCCCAGCTGCCGAGCCAATTCCGGCCGGGCAGTCGCCAATTCAGGCAGCAACTTTTCCAGAACCGCTAGCCGCAAACGGGGAACCACCAGCTGATTGACCCGCTGATGGCTGTCATGGGCCCAGAAATTATTGGGGTCATAGGCGGGCAGACTGACCATGGCCGCCACCGCGCCGCTTTCAACGTCCATCACGAGGCCGCCGGCGAGTCGACCATCCACCGTCCGCCGGGCCCGTTCCAAACGCTCTTGCAGGGCGCGCTGGATGGAGAGATCCAGGGTGCTGAGCAAATGTCGCCCCGCCCTGCCGTTTTGCAGGAGATCGTCGTGGGCCAGCTCCAGCCCCGCCAAGCCCTGATCTTCACGGACAAAACCGACGGCATGGGCGGCCAGCCGTTGTTGGGGATAGAAACGGTGGCTGCGGGGCATGATATGGACGCCAGCGAGATTGCGGGCGGCCACCCGCTCCATGGTCTCTTCATCGGCCCGGCGCGCCAGCCAGATAAAACTGCGCTCGGCCCGCAGGGAATTCAGCAGTTCTTTTTGACTCACCGGCAAAATTGCCGCCAGGGTAGCGGCGGTGGCTTCCGGGTGGTCGATCTCCAACGGCCGGGCATAGATGGAACCCAGGCGGAAACTCACCGCCAGGGGCTCAAAATGGCGATCGTAAATATTGCCCCGCCGGTGGACCGAACTTTCCACCAGGTTTCGGGCGGCGTCGGTGGCCGACTCACTGGCAGCGGTGGCCAGCAACAGCCAACCCACCAGAATGGTAGCCGGCAGCAACAACATGGTCAGCAGAATTTTTTTGCCGCGTCGTTGACGGAGCGCCGTTTTTCGTTTCATTTCTCTCATCCCCTGACTACTTTGGGAGTAAGCTTTGAGCAGTGCTGTACTACGGCATAACTCAACCCTTACAACCCGTTACGGTGCCCTTTAGAGCAATTGCTCGGGACGTGGCGGGTAGAGCCCCAGCCGCGCCGCCTCTTCTTCGATCCGCGGCCGGGCAGCCAGTTCATCGCGGTGCTGCTGCAATTCCTGCCGTTGCTCAACCAACTCCTGGCGCAGTACCCGCTGTCGAGCCAACTCCCCGTGGCCGGCACTCACCCGCCAAGCCGTCAACAGCATGCTAAGCAAGGCCAGGGCGAGCAGCAGCACCAGGACCAACTTCGCCGACTCCGGCATGGCCGTCAACTCCCCCCAGCGGTGTTCACCGCGCCAACGCGGCGGCCGGCGGCGCGGCGCCGGCCGCCGCTGGCCGCCGCCGCGGGGACCGGCGTAATCGCGCAACATCACTTCCCCCCGTCGGTGACGGCCAGTTTCTCGGCTACCCGCAAACGGGCACTGCGGGCCCGGGGGTTGCTCTGCCGCTCTGGTGGTGCCGGAGTAACCGGTTTGCCGGTCAGCACCCGCCATCGCCGGTCCCCGGCAAAGGCCTGCTTGACCAGGCGATCCTCCAGGGAGTGGAAGCTGATCACGCAACAACGGGCGCCGGCGGCCAACAGCGAGGGGGCCGTGGCCAGAATCTTTTCCAGGTTCTCCAACTCCCGGTTGACGGCAATCCGCAGGGCCTGGAAAACCCGGGTGGCGACATGGATATTACGGGGATGGAAACGCCGGGGCACCGCCCGGGCGACCAGCTCGGCCAACTGGCCACTGGTGCTGATCGGTCCCCTTCGCCGCTCGGCGACCACCCGGGCGGCAATGGGCCGGGCCTGGCGCTCTTCGCCGTAATAATAAAAAATATCGGCCAGTTCAGCGGCGGACAGTCTTTGCAGCAGCGCCGCCGCGGTTTCGCCGCCGCGCTGATCCATCCGCATATCCAGCGGTTCATCGGCCTGGAAGCTGAAACCGCGACCACCGGCTGCAAGCTGCAACGAAGAAAGCCCCAGATCCAGCAACAAGCCGTCGATTTTGCGGATCGCCAGTTCCACCAAGACCGCCTCCAGTTCGCTGAAATTACGCCGCACCGTGGTAACCCGTGCGCCCCAGGGGGCCAAATTACGACGGGCCTGTTCCAGGGCCTGCTGGTCCCACTCAAAGCCCAGCAGCCGACCATCCGGGGCACTGGCGGCCAGAATCGCCGCAGCATGACCACCCAAGCCCAGGTTGCCGTCCACATAGGTGCCGCCGGTAGCCGGAGCCAGCCAGTGCAGCACCTCCTCCAACAGGACCGGCTGATGAGTGGCCGCCTCCAAAGCTAAATCATCCCCAGTTCCAGCAGGGTCTGCTCAAATTCCACGAAATCGTCGCCACTGGGCTTGCTGATCTCCTCCCACTTGGCCTTATCCCAGATCTCAAAGTAGGTCATCATGCCGTTGACCACCACCTCCTTTTGCAGGCCGCTCTCCTCACGGAGATTGGGCGGCAGCAGCACCCGCCCCTGCTTGTCCAGGGGGCATTCGACCACCCCGCCGACCATGTAACGCACCAGTTTGATCAAAGCCGGCTGCTTCTTACCCTCGGCCAGCAGGCTCATTTCCAGCTTTTCCCATTGGGGGAAGGGGTAGGCCCGCAGACAGGAAGACCACGGAGTGATCATCAGCCGCTCGTCGTACTGGCGGCGCAACACTTCCCGGAAGCGGGTGGCGATACTGAGCCGCCCCTTGCCGTCCATGATGTGTTCCGACCGCCCCCGAAAGTGCCAAATCGGGTCGGGCTGACTGTTTTCCGCCATCTAAACCGGCTCCGCTCTAAGGTAAACCCCTTTACTCCCCTTTGCCCCACTTTATACCACTAACTACATTTATAGTGAGTAAGCAAGGGGGGTGTCAAGAAAAAACCGGGTTAGGCAAAAAATAACTCAGACCGGCCATTTAATCATTATCCTTGCCCTGGTTTGATAATTGCTTTATAATGATGCGTTTTTCTCCCTTATAAATGAAGATTATTGTGAGCGTACCCTTCCTATGGATCAGCAAAAGATTAGAAACGTTGCCATCATTGCCCACGTCGACCACGGCAAGACCACCCTGGTCGATCAACTCTTTCGCCAAAGCGGCCTGTACCGCGACAACCAGCAGGTTACCGAACGGCTGATGGACTCTTTGGACCTGGAAAAGGAGCGGGGAATTACCATCTCCGCCAAGAACGGTTCTTTTGTCCACAAGGAACACCGTATCAACATCATTGACACCCCCGGCCATGCCGATTTCGGTGGTCAGGTGGAGCGGGTGCTGCAGATGGCCGACGGCTGCTTGCTATTGGTGGACGCCCAGGAAGGGCCGATGCCCCAGACCTTCTTTGTGGTCAAAAAGGCGCTGGCCCTTAAATTGCCGGTGATCGTGGTGGTCAACAAGATCGACAAGCCAGCGGCCCGGCCCGAGTGGGTGGTGGATCAGGTCTTTGACCTCTTTGTCAAACTGGGGGCTCCCGACGAGTTGCTGGATTTCGCCGTGGTTTACGCCTCGGCCAAGGATGGCTATGCCGCCCCTTCCCTGCCCGCCACCAGCCGTCAGGATATGAGCGCCATTGCCGATCTGATCGTCGAGCAGACCCCGCCGCCGGCCGGCGATCAACAGGCGCCGCTGCAGATGCAGGTTTCCACCCTGGACGCCTCCCTCTACCTGGGGCGCCTGGCCATCGGCAAGGTGACCAGCGGCACCCTGAACCTCAACCATTCGGTGGTGGTCTGCAAACGGGACGGCTCTACCAAACCGGCCCGGATCAGCAAGATTTATCGCTTTGAGGGTAACGCCAAAGTGGCCACCAACCAGGCGATCTGCGGGGAAATAGTGGCGGTGGCCGGGATGGATGACATCACGGTGGGCGAGACCTTCACCGATCCCGACAATCCTCAACCGCTGCCGCTGTTCGAGATCGACCCGCCGACCATCGCCATGCACTTTATCCCCAACGACTCACCCTTTGCCGGCCTGGAGGGCAAGTTTGTCACCTCCCGCCATCTTGACGAACGGCTGCGGCGGGAAACCATTGCCGATGTGGCCCTGCGGGTGGAACCATTAAGCGACGGCAACGGCTTTGCGGTGGCCGGTCGGGGCGAGCTGCACCTCTCCATTCTGATCGAGCAGATGCGGCGGGAAGGCTACGAATTCCAGGTGACCCGTCCCCGGGTCATCACGCGGGAGCGCGACGGGGAGCAGCAGGAGCCTTACGAGGAGTTGACCATCGACGTTGATGAGCAATACAGCGGCACGGTGATCGAAAAACTGGGCCAGCTCAAGGGCAAAATGCTGGAGATGCACCAGGACAACGGCATGATCCGGCTGCTCTACAAGATCCCCACCCGGGGCTTGTTGGGCTACCGGGCCCGTTTTATGACCGATACCAAGGGAATGGGGGTGATGAACTACGTCTTTGCCGAATACGGTCCCCACGCCGGCGAGATCAAAAATCGCGGCAACGGCGCCCTGGTGGTCAAGGAACCCTGCACCACGGTGGCCTACGCCCTGTGCAACCTGCAGGAGCGAGGGAGGCTCTTTGTGGGGCCCGGAGAAAAGGTCTACAAGGGGCAGGTGATCGGTGAAAACAGCCGCGAGGGCGATATGGTGGTCAACCCCGCCAAGGGTAAAAAGCTGACCAACATGCGGGCCTCGGGCACCGATGAGAACGTTATGCTGACCCCACCGTCCAAGATGAGCCTGGAAGATTGCATCTCCTATATCAACGACGATGAACTGGTGGAAGTCACCCCAGAGTCCATCCGCCTGCGCAAAGCCGCGTAAACGCTCAGCAGCACCGCACCTTGCGCCGATCAGCCAAGACTACGTGCACGGGGTACGAGGCGCTGCGGCTGCCATGTCGGCGCGGACGGACTATCTGCGGCACTGCTGAACGTTTACTATTGCTTGTCCAGCGGCAGGCGGAGGATATGCTGTTCTTCGCCGATCGTCAGAGAGAGCCTTAATTCCTCTGCGCTGTCGGCTTCTTCGCCGGGCTTACCGGGGAAGAAAAGGACGCCGTAGGCGAGTTGGTTGGGGAGAATGGGGCCGCTTTGCAGGCTTTTGGCGGCCAGGTCGCGGCGGATGCGGCCGCCGACTTCGGAGTAGCCCCGGGCGCCGCCGAGCAGCGCCCCGGAGGCGCCGCCGATGACCGCCCCCTTGCCGGCGGCGGCCCCGACATTCTCGCCGGTGACCAGGCCAAAGGCGGCCCCCGCCACCGCGCCGGCGGCACCCAACAACAGGGCGGGCCGACCGCTTTCCCGCACCGTTTCGGCAACTTCGACCTGACCCTTGGCCCGCTCATGGGCCCGCTCCAGCGACAGCACCGGCCAGGCCTGGTTATCGGCATCCACCAGAAAGGTCTGCTCGGTATTAACCGTTAGCCGCTGACCGCTGTCGTTCTGGAAGGTCACCTGCACCGGCAACAAGCCGGCTCGCCGGGCGTTAAAACCAAAAGCCCGGCGGGCCGACTCGGCCTCGACAAAGGCGCTGGCGCTGACCAGCACCCCGTTGATCTCCACCGCCCCTTGCTCGGGATCGGGCATGGCCAGCGGCGCCACCCGGTCCTTGTAGGTGCAACCACCCGCGAGCAACAAAAACAGCGCCAGTGCCACCCACCAGCCGGTGATTGCTCTGCCCATGTCTACCTCCCTTGCCAGCCGACCACTGCGACGAACGACTTAGGTACTATTTCGTCTTGATGGCGACAAAACGGCTCTGGCCCTGGCGATTGCGGACCAGCAGCAATACGCTGCCCTCCTCCCGGGCCTTTGCCATGATCTCCTTATACTGCTCCAGATCGGCAACGGACTGCTGATTTACTTCGACGATTATCTCGCCCCGCTGCAAACCAACCTTGGCGGCAGCGGAGCCGGCTTCGACATCGGCGATCAGCACCCCCTGCTGCGACTCAAGCCCCAGGGATTCGGCCACTTCGGGGGTCAACTCCTGGACGGTCAAGCCCAACAGCTCTTCAAACTGCTGCCGGCCCTGGGCCCGGCTTCCCTGGTCTTCCTTGAGCTTGCCGATGGTCACTGTCAGGGTCTTCTTCTCGCCCTGCCGCATCACCACCAGCTGAACTTGCTGGCCGGGCGAGGTTTGAGCCACCAGATTGGGCACCATGCTCATCTGGGTGATCTCCTTGCCTTCATATTCAACAATCACATCGCCGGGCTTAAGACCGGCGGCGGCGGCCGGCCCTTCGGGATCGACCTCGCCCACCAGGGCGCCGATGGGCCGCTCCAACTGCAGATGGCCGGCCAACTCCGGGGTCACGTGCTGGATCATCACCCCCAGCCAGCCCCGGGTCACGGTGCCATGCTCGCGCAGTTGCTCCACGACATTCTTGGCCATATTGACCGGAATGGCGAAACCAATGCCGATATTGCCGCCGCTGCGGCTGAAAATAGCGGTATTAATGCCCACCATCTCGCCTTTGAGATTAAACAACGGGCCGCCGGAGTTGCCGGGATTGATGGAAGCGTCGGTCTGGATAAAATTCTCATAGGGGCCGTTGCCCAGGGAACGCCCCTTGCCGCTGACAATCCCGGCGGTCACCGTCTGCTCAAAACCGAAAGGATTACCGATGGCCAGTACCCAGTCGCCGACCCTGAGCTGCTCGGAGTCGCCCAGCCGTACCGTTGGCAGCTTCTGGTCGCTGTCGATCTTCAGCAGGGCCAAGTCGGTCTTGGGATCGTGACCGACCACCTCGGCCTCATATTCCTCAAAATTGGTCAGCCGGATATTGATCGAATCGGCGTCTTTCACCACATGGTTATTGGTGACGATATAACCCTCGCGGTCAATAATCACCCCGGAACCAAGACTGGTGCGTTCCATCTTGCGGGGAGGTACCTGCTGCCCGCCATGGGGGGAGGGCGAGGGCATATCAAAAAAACGGCGGAACATCTCCGGCATCTTTTCCATGCCTTCCTCCCCGAAAAAAGGGTGGGTCGGCGCTTCCACGGTCTGGGTGGTGTAGATATTGACCACCGCCGGGCCCAGTTCCTCGGCCAGGTCGGCAAAAGAGGGCGGCGCCGGGGCGGCCCGCAAACCGGTAGCCGCCAGGGCCAGCAGCAACCAGCAGCAGGACAGAATTAAAAGGGTTTGACGCCAGCCAGTGGACAACGATAAAGCAGTAGATTTCATTTTAAACTCCTTACTGGACACTATTCAACGCAAGCAACGGATACTCGCTTTACCTGTCGTACCCGCAACACCATGTATGATACCAGAAAACACCCCGAAAGGTAAAAGAACTTGCCGCGGTTGTAAGCGCTCACCGCGAGCGGATCGCCACTCGCAGCTTCCCCTTGCCCCGGCCAAAATTGGGTGACAGGGCCGCCACCGGCGCCACCGCCACCGGATAAGGTTGCAGCATGCGGCGTAATTCCGCAAACTCGGCGGCGGGCAGATCCACCAACAGCAACCCCTGCTCGAGATACTCCAGCCGCCAAGAGGCTCGATCCGCATTGGCCCGCCAGAGGTCGGGCAGCACTTCCGGCGGCGCGGAGGGCAAGACCATCAGGACATCGGGGTGCTCCAGCACCGGTACCCGGATGGCGGGGGGATGAGTGGCCATGGCCGCAAAACCATCCCGGGAGGAAGGGGCTGAGCCACCCCCGGCGGCCATGGTCATTGCTGAGCCACCCCCCACGGCCATGGTCATTTCGGACATGGCGACCGGCGAGCGCACGCTCCCATGGTCGACAGCGGGGCTGGCCGCCAGCTTTTCCCCGGCGCCCGGGGTGCCGTCGGCAAAAAAAGTTTCGTTTTGGGCCAGTACGGCCAGCAGCAGAGCCAGCGCCAGGGTAGCGGCGGCAGTGGCCGGGGTGACGGAAAAATCAAACCGCCGCCAGAAGGCCAGCAGGCGGTAAAACGGGGAACTCTTTTCTTCTTCTTGCAGGCGGGCTTGCACCCCGCTGATAATTCCCAGCGGCGGCTCCAGGGGTTCAAGCCCATGCAGCTGCTCGACGGTGGCCTGAAAAAGGTGCCATTGCCGCTGACACTCACCACACTCCGCCAGGTGCCGCTTGAAAGCCGCCTGCTCAAGGTCGTCCAGGTCTCCATCCAGACCAGCACTGAACAACGAAGAAATCCGGGAACAGTCCATGCTTTTAATCCTCGTCAAAATTCACCAGTCCCTGGCAATAGCTTTTCCAAACGCCCTTTCAAGGCCAGCCGCGCCCGGTTGAGTTTGGATTTGACCGTACCCAGCGGGATCTCCAGGATATTACTGATCTCGTCATAGCTCAATCCCTCGATATCCCGCAGCAGGATGATCTCCTTCTCCGCCGCCGCCAGTTGGGCGATTCCCCGTCGCACCAGGTTATCCCGATCCTGCCGGTCCAACTCCCCTTCCGGCGTCTCACCGCTGGTCAACTGCAACGGTGAATCGGGATCATCCAGCGAGGAACTGCGAAAAAAGCCGCGCCGTTGCAAGCGCTTGTAACGGTTGCGACAGTGGTTCAAAGCCAACTGGTAAAGCCAGGCGGCAAATTTATGCTCCTCCCGCAAACTGCCCAGATTGCGATGGGCGGTGATAAAAATATCCTGGGTCAGATCCTTGGCCTCTTCCTCGTCCTTGACGTAATTATAAGCCAAGTTGTAGATCCGTCCCTGGTGGCGACGGATCAATTCCGTAAAGGCCCGGGTTTCACCCCCGCGCAGGGCACGGACCAACTCGGTGTTGTCATATTCATCCAACTGCGACATTAAGCTCCAACGGCGGTTCGCTGCTGCGCTCCACCGCTCCCGACTGTGTGATTCGACAGAAAACGGCGAAATAAAGTTCCCGCCGCTAATATTTTTAGCCAACTTTGGTGGAGCATCGTAGCCGCAGAACCACAATCCTGCAAGTTGATTGCCAATTTCCAACCGCCTATGTTAACTTGGCGGTGTTTTTTATAAGCCAATCCGGTACGAGGTAGCCATGAGCCAGGAATTTGATATTGAACAGGTAATCGAGGATCTGAAAAAGATCATGCCCTTCAAGGAAGAAACCATGGAGGGCGATATCGTGCTGATCATCGCCGATCAGCTTTTTTACGCGGTGGTCACCGAGATAGTCCGGGACGACAGCCGCCGCGATGAGTGGTGGCATGTCAGTTTTCAATTGCTGACCATTCCACCGCGACAGGTGATCTGGACCCTGCGGGAACCCCAGTTCAGCGGCGGGGAGATTTTCACCATGGGCGGCGAAAAACGCTATATCAAGGCGATCTCCTGGCGGGACCGCGACGAGCCCCTGCCCCCCACCGCCGACGACGAACCGCCCCCCCGCCCCAAGCCAAACGCTCCCGGGGCCAATCCCATCTCAAGGTGATCAAGTAAGTGGCCGGCGAGCGGGAGCTGATCGCCGCCATCGCCCGGCGGGCGGCGTCCTCGCCGGCGGCCCGGGAAGGCGCCGGGGCCCGGCTGCGGCTGGGCATCGGCGATGACTGCGCGGTCTGGCAAGCCGATCCCGCCGCCTTGAGCCTGGTCACCACCGACACCCTGATTGAAGGGGTCCATTTTGACAGCTCCTGGCACCCGCCGCGCCTGCTGGGCCGCAAGGCGGTGGCCGTCAATATCAGCGATATCGCCGCCATGGGCGGCACTCCCCGTTTCGTGCTGCTCTCTTTGGGGCTGACCGGGCGGGAAGCGGCCGCTTGGCGCGAGGAGTTGCTGGACGGCCTGGTGGAGGCCACGGCGAGCTACGGCGCCCGCCTGATTGGCGGAGACACGGTGTACAGCCCCGACCGGGTGATGCTGACGGTAACGGTCCTGGGGGAGGTGGCGGAGGCCGAGCTTTGCCGCCGGGATGGCGGCCGGGAAGGTGATTCGCTATGGGTCAGCGGCCCGCTGGGCTGGGCCGCAGCCGGCCTGGAACTCTGCCGTCGGCAGCTGGGGGCGGAGCCCGGCTGGCAACCCCTGGTAGAGGCACATCTTGACCCCGACGCCCAGGTAGCCCTGGGCCGCGCCCTGGCCCAAGGGCGGCTGGTCCACGCCATGCAGGATCTCTCCGACGGCCTGGCCACCGACCTGGCCCACCTGGCCGCCGCCTCCGGCCTGGGCGCCGAAGTGGCAGCGGAGATGCTGCCGCTGCCTGACTTACTGCTTAAAGCCGCCGACCATTGCGAGGCTGATCCCCTGACCTGGGCCATCGCCGGCGGCGAGGATTATCAGCTGCTGTTCAGCGCCCCACCGGAACACGACCGGGCCATCGCCGCTTTGAGCCAACAAGGGAGGCTGCCCGCCCTGCACCGGATCGGCCGCCTGGTGGCCGGGACGGGGGTCTTTTTACGCCGGGGAGAGCAGCTTACCGAGATCGGCTATGGCGGCTACGAACATTTCCGGCCTGAGTAACCGTTCAGCAGCACCGCACCTTACGGCGAGCAGCCAAGCTTAAGTACACGGGGTACCGAAGCGCTTCGCTGCTTGCACATGGTCGGCGCTCAACGCGACAATCTGCGGCACCTGCTGAACGGTTACCGATGGTCATCTTGCACTTAACGGTTGTCGGCGATCAGGCGGCGTACCGCTTCCTTGACCTCATCGGGCTGGTCCAGATCCTCGGCGGGGGTCCAGGACATATCAGCTTCCAACCGGTAGGAGCCCTGGAATTCGTGGGGCGGCCCCTGGCGCCAATCCTCCGGCGCCAGCATGGAAAAATAGAGCTCGCCGTTATCGCGCCGGTAGAGATGATAGATCTGGCCGGGCCGGCGCCGGAAGTCACAACGGGCCCGATGCAGATCCATATCGCGACGGTCGGCCTCCAGCACACCCTGGGCCTCCTCCTGCAGGGCCCGGATTTGCCGGGCGATCACCGTCAACTTGGCATTGGTCCGGTTGCCGATGGCCTGATCCGCCTCCTGGATCTCCCTGGCGGTATCGACCAGATCAATGGGTGCCCCCAAACGGCTCACCGGATAGGGCGCGGCATGCTCGGCCCCCCGATGCAACTCTGCCTTACTATCTTCTTTCTTATAATGCGTCATCACCACCAACCAAAGCTCGATCTTTCGTAATCGTTCCCGGTAAACGCCTACGTGTAGCAGAGGTATTCGTTCACCGGGGCCGGAGACAAGGTAAATCGCTGCTGCGGGGCCGTTCGCTTACCCGGTCTTAAACTGCGGGGGGCCGGTGCAGCAAATACAGCCAGCCGTAAATCCATTGCTCTTTTTCCCGGCGCAGGGCGGTCCGGCGGCTCTCCAGCAACTGCAGCCCGGTGGCGGCGGCCAGCCGCTCGGGATACGCCGGGTCATGGGCGTAGCGCCCCGATGATTGCAGGGCGAAATCCACCCCCGCCGCCCCCTCTTCCAGCGAGCACAACAAATCGCCGCCGGGGCGCAGGACCTGCGGCAACACCTGGAAAAATGGCCACAGATCACCCATGTATGTCAACACATCGGCGGCCACCAGCAGCTCAAAGCGCTGCCTGCTGCGCCGGCAGAAGTTGAGCAACTCGTCACGGTAGAGACCATCGTAGATCCCTTTTTCCCGGGCCGCCGCCACCATTTTCCCGGCCAGATCGACCCCGTACAGGCGGCTGGCGCAGGATAAAAAGGTCTCCCCCACCAACCCGGTACCGCAACCCAGGTCCAACAGCTCGGCATACATCTGTTCACCGCGCACCTCCCGCACCATTTCCGCCAGCAGGAAAGGTACCCGGTAGCCCAGGCCCTCCATCAATTCACTATCAAAACGGTCGGCGTACTGATCGAAAAGCTCGGCCACGTACTCCGCCGGCGGCGCGCTGGGGCTCTCTCCCCGCAGGGCGGAAAGCATATGGCGGGCCGCTTGCGGTTTGTGGTTCAATTCCAGCAGCTTTTCAAAACAGGTAATGGCCGCCTCCTTTTCCTCCAGCTTATTGAGCAGGGTGGCCAGATGACCGTAGGCCGGGGCATGCTCCGGCGCCAGTTCCACCACCCGCCGCAGGTAACGCAAGGCCTCACGGTAACGCCCCAGGCGACGGTACAGCAACCCCAGGTTGTAGAGGATATCAAGATCGGCGGGGGCTTCGGCCAGGGCCCGGTGGTAATAATGGGCGGCGGCGGTACTCTTATCCTGTTGGCTAAGGGCCAGAGCCAGATTGTAGAGGGTATCGACCTCGCGGGGGGCGGCGGCCAGGGCGCGCTGGAAGGCCACGGCGGCGGCGGCCGGCTCACCGGCCTGCAACAGCATGGTCCCCTGGTTGTACCAAGCTCGCTGATACTCCGGACCCAATCGCACACTATCGGGGTACAACAACTTTTTAACTCCTTGGCCGATATTTTTTGGTGAAAGTTCCGCGGCACCGCAGGTTAGCTGATTGCCGCTGTCCATCATCGGCGCTCGACGCCGATAACGTACGGTGCTGCTGAGACGTTTACGTTTTTAGCATTATCCGGGCCTCCGGGCAAGGAGAGCTTGCCCGGAGGCGGCCAATACGGTAAATTCAGAAGCTTATGTTTGACTTTGTCTCCGAATTCGCCGCCGCCGGTGACCAGCCCCGGGCCATCGAACTGCTGAGCCGGGGCGTGGCGGCCGGCACTCCGCACCAGGTGCTGCTGGGGGTCACCGGCTCCGGCAAGACCTTCACCATGGCCCAGGTGATCGCTGAAACATCCCGCCCGGCCCTGGTCATCGCCCCCAACAAGACCCTGGCCGCCCAGCTCTACTCCGAGTTCAAGGAACTTTTCCCCCGTAACGCGGTGGAGTATTTCGTCAGCTACTACGATTATTATCAGCCCGAGGCCTATATTCCCCAGTCCGACACCTATATCGAGAAGGACACCGCACATCAACGACGACATCGACAAGATGCGCCATGGCGGCCACGCGAGCCCTGCTGGACCGGGAGGACGTGATCATCGTCGCGTCGCGTCTCGTGCATCTACGGCCTGGGCTCGCCCGAGGAGTATCTACAACATGATCCTCGGCGCTGGAGCGTGGGACGAGATGTACCCGCGGACCGAGATCCATGCTGGCCGAGCTGGTGCAGATCCTCTACGAGCGCGACGACTACGACTTTCATCGCGGGCACGCTTCCGGGTGCGGGGCGACGTGGTGGACATCTACCCGGTGCACGAGGAGGATCGGGCCGTGCGCATGGAACTTCTTCGGGGACGACCATCGAGGCGATCCGGGAGATGGACCCGCTGACCGGGGCGGTGGCTACGAGGAGCTCGAGCCAGGTGACGGTCTATCCCCGGCCACGTCACTTCGTCACCAGCAAGGAGCGCCAGGACCAGGCCATCGAGACCATCAAGGCCGAACTCAATGAGCGGCTGGCCGAATTGCACGCCAATAAGCGGCTGCTGGAGGCCCAGCGCCTGGAACAGCGCACCATGTTCGATCTGGAGATGCTGCAGGAGCTGGGCTACTGCCACGGCATCGAGAACTACTCGCCGCCACTTGACCCGGCCGGAACCCCGGGAGCCGCCGCCACCACCCTGCTGGACTACTTCCCCGACGACTTCCTCGCTGATCATCGACGAGTGCCACATCACCGATTCCCCAGCTGCGGTGGCATGTACAACGGGGACCGGTCCCGCAAGCAGACCCTGGTGGATACGGTTTCCGGCTACCCTCGGCGCTGGATAACCGGCCGTTGATGTTCGATGAATTCTCCGCCCGGGTACACCAGGTGATCTACGTCTCGGCCACCCCCGGCGACTACGAACTGGAAATCAGCGACGGCCGGGTGGTGGAACAGATCATCCGCCCCACCGGCCTGATGGACCCCAAAATCGAAGTCCGGCCGGCCGCAAGCCAGGTGGACGACCTGCTGGCGGAAATCCGGAGCCGGGCCCAGCGCGACGAGGCCGTCCTGGTCACCACCCTGACCAAGCGGATGGCCGAGGATCTTTGACGAGTACTACGACGAGCTCGGAGTCCAGGGTCCGCTACCTCCATTCGGATGTGCAAGACCATGCGAGCGGATGGAGTTCATCCGCGACCTGCGGCTGGGTGCCATACGACGTGCTGGTGGGCATCAACCTGCTGCGGGAGGGGCTCGATATCCCCGAGGTTTCGCTGGTGGCGGTACTGGATGCCGACAAGGAAGGTTTTTTGCGCAGCGAGCGTTCGCTGATCCAGACCTGCGGCCGGGCGTCCCGCAACGCCGAAGGGATGGTGATCCTCTACGGCGACAAGGTCAGCGCGGCGATGGCCGCCACCATCGCCGAGACTGAGCGCCGCCGGGCGATCCAGGGCGAATACAACCGGGAACACGGCATCACCCCGGCCACCATCCGCTCCAAAATCAAGGATCTGATGGCCACCATCTACGAGCAGGACTACGCCACCGTCGAGCTGCCGGAGGAGAGCGTGGCCGAAGAGCAACCGGTTTTCCGCAGCCGGGAAGAGCTGCGGCGGGAGATCAAGGAACTGGAGAAGGAGATGAACCGGGCCGCCCGGGAACTGGCCTTTGAAGACGCCGCCGAATTGCGCGACCGGCTCAAAAAGCTCAAGGAAGAGGAGTTGAAATGGTGATCACCGCACCCACCAGGCCGGGCGGAATCGGCGCCGTGGCTTTAAAAAACCGCTATTCGCAAACCCTGGCCCGCCGTTTGGCCCCCCCTCTTTATCACGGCCTGAGCCGGGGGCTGTTTGCCAGTTGCCGGGTCAAGACCAGCGGCCGGGAGCACCTGGAACAATGCCTGGCCGCGCCCCCTTTGATCTCGGCCTGCTGGCATTACGCGCTCTTTTTCCACCTGCACCAGATCCGGCGCCAGCAGCGGGCCATCGCCCCGGCGGCCCGCTGGGTGCTGATGGTCTCGGCCAGTGACGATGCCGAGATCCTGAGCGGCGCCCTGCAAATGATGAACGCCGAGTTGGTCAGGGGCTCCCGCCACCGGGGCGGAGTGGCGGCCTTGAAGGAGCTGATCGGCCGGGTCCGGGCCGGCGCCAATGCCGGGCTCATCGCCGACGGCTCCCAGGGTCCGGCCCGGGTTGCCCAGGCCGGCGCGGTGCTGCTGGCCTCCCGCAGCGGCGCCCCGATCCTGCCCTCGGCCTGGGCCGCCGACCGCTACTGGGCCCTGAAAAGCTGGGACCGCACGGTAATCCCCAAACCCGGGGCCCGGATCAGTTACCACTACGGCCCACCCCTGCAAGTACCACCGGGAATCAAGGGAGAGGAGTTGGAAGAGTACCGCCGGCAACTGGAAAACGCCCTGAACCACCTTTACGAGACGGCCTGGCAGACCTTCGGCCGACCGGGGCACTGAAACAGTAAGCGTCCAATGATTAAAAGTCGCCGTGGGTCCACATTTCGGAGGTAAAGCGCAGCACCCGGTTGCGCCCTTCCCTGGCCCGGTAAAGGGCGACATCGGCGTACTTGATCGCCTGCCAGAAGCCCTCGCCGCTGTCGTGGGGATATTCGCTGACTCCCACCGAGATGGTCTTCTGGACACGGACGTTCTCGCCGGCCCGGACTCGATCTGCTCCACTTTGGCGCGAATTTTTTCCGCCACCCCCATCGGTTCCCCCGGTCTCGATATCCAGCAGCATGACCAGGAACTCTTCGCCACCGAAGCGGACTCACCAATCGGGCGTCCCGCACCGTGTTACGCAGGGCCGCCGACAGCTCCTCGAGCATCGCATCGCCGACATCATGGGCGGTGGGCGTCGTTAATCTGCTCGAAGCAATCCAGATCGCAGATCAACAACCCGACCCGCTGCACCCCGCCGGACCACGCCACTGAGCAATTGCTTGGCGTGTTCCTGCAGAAAACGGCGGTCCGGAGAGGCCCGGTCAGTAGGATCGATCATCGCCGAATCGCGCAGGGTGTTCATCAGCCGCTCGGCCTCGATCACCGACAGCGACTGGTTGATATAGGTCTCGGCCCGGAACAGTTGCCGGGAGGTCTCCCGGTCAAGTTCCGGCTGCTCACCGGCGGCCGGCATCACAAACTGCACCACCCCGCCGGTCTTGCCGGAGAGCAGCAGCGGCATGCAGACATGGCCGTAGCCTTCCTCCCCCGCGAACTGGCGGCAGATCCCGGAATATTCAAAGGAGGAACTCTGTGCGGTCTTCACCGCCCGGCAAAGGTTGCAATCACTTAGAATATCCTCGTAGCAATGCAGGGCGTCCTCGCCAGCAGCGGGCCGGCCAGCAGCGGGTAGCCCACCCGCATCTCCTTCTTGCCGGTATCCACCTCGTAGATCATGTAGTCGCGCAAGCCCAACTCGGCGCTGAAGACCTCCCCCAGCCGGTGATAAACCTCATCCAGGGTGCTGTCCTCCTCGATCACCTTCTTGTAGACGGTCATCCCGTAGACCGAATCGATCAATTGGTTAAACTCACGTCGGAGCAGGGTGGCCGATCTCATCCTGGGCGTGGATCACCACTTTCCTGGCCCGGTTGATATCGCCGCCGCCCAGGGATTCGATCTGATCGATGATGGTTTCGATGGGCTCCTGGAAAGCGACAATGATCCAACGGATAAAAAGCAGCATCAGGGTGATGGCAATCAACAGCACCACCAGAATCACATGGACCGAGTTACGGACAACAATAGGGGATTTGTTCGTTGATGGTACGGTATTCGGCGGCCACCTCTTCGGCATAAGCGGTGGAGAGTTCCAGGGCCGCCCGGATCCGGGAGCCGACTTCCCGGTGGGCGACGGTCAGCTGCCGGGAGCCGAGCTGCCGGCAGCCGACCTCACCCCCGGAGGGCTTGCCGTTTGTGCAGGAAAGAATTCATCCAGCCCCCGTTCGATCTGACCGCCTGCGCGGCCAGCACTTTGCTGCAGGTATTGCCGGCCTTCGGGATTGCTTTTGGCCATGGTCTGACAGACGCTCGACAATGGTACCGAAACGCTGCCCTTCACTCTGGCGCAGCCCCCGGGCCACTCACTTCTTCCCGCACCCCCTCTGGCAGACTCGCGGTCAGCTTTGCATGGCCGTGGCCGCCACTTCGTTATTGGCGGTCCTCAGGGACCAGGGCCAGATCGCGCTCCAGATTGTGGAGCTTGGTCTGGACGTTCAGAATGGTCTGCCGGGATGACCCAGCTTCCCGAGACCTGCTGGTAGTAGTAGGCCGGATGGCGGTCATCGAGGCTACTCCCACCACGGCGATAACCAGGAACCTCAGAAAGCAGTGCCGGCGGCAAAGAGGATAAATTTGCGCTTGATGGGCAGATCGACAAACATCAACCGCCGCAGCAATCGTCGCAGCAGCCCGCGGGCCCGGGGGAGGCGGGGCGGTTCCCTGCCGGCGGCCACCTTCTTCCGGATCTTATCGTGGAAGAGCATCAAATTACCTCACGCCGAAGGGAGAAAAAGACCTGAACAATGGTAGCATCGGCACAAAAAAGCATAAAAACCGGTTGCACGCAACCACTTTAGCAAATTTATCATTTTTTATCGTCAAAAAAACGATAACGGGCCGACAAGACCGGCCGCCGCAAACGGCGGCGCCAATAATTAAAGGCCGAGCAAGTTCTCCAGCCCCTTAATGGCGGCGTTGAGTTCTTCCATATACATGGGCTTGACGATATAGTCAGTGGCCCCCAGTTCGCGACCGCGGGCTATGTCCTCGGGGGCGTCGGAAGTGGAAAAAATAACCACCGGAATTTCACGCAACCTGGCGTCGGCCCGCAATTCGTTAAGCAGACCCCAGCCATCCATCCGGGGCATATTGAGATCAAGCAGGATCAGCCGCGGCCACGGCGCTTGCTGGTAAGGCTCCCTCCCCCGTAAGTAGTCCAGGGCCTCCTCGCCATCCATAACGTGGCGCAGATCCACCGGCATTTCATTGTCGGCAAACGCCGCCCTGGCCAGATAGGCGTCGGCCTCGTCGTCCTCGACAATCAGTACCGGGATCAACCCCGCCGTGGTAACTGGCTCACTATCCATGATCTCACCTCGTGTAAACATTCACCCAAACCGACAACCTGTCGCCTTTAAACGGCCCGTAACCGTTCAGCAAGACCGACAACCGTCTATTTAACGGGCCGTAAGGGTTGGGCAACCCCGCGGAGCGGCCGACGACCAAGTCGGACGGGTACAGTGTGGGATCATAAAACTACTGAATACCGCGACAATCGTCAATCAGGAAATTAGTAACCGTTGAGCAGTGCCGACAACCTGCTGAACTTAACGGGCCGTAACCGTTCAGTCAGCCCCACAAGCCGCTTTGGAAAAAGCGGCAAACATGGTAAGGATGACAGCTAAACGCAATTCAGGCCACCGGCGACGGTGGCGACACCGGTACCATCACCTGGCAGGCACAGAACTTGGCGATACCAAAAGAAAACGACCGGGAATTTGCCATCGACGAGGCCCTGGCCCGACTGGCGGCGGCGGTGCCCGGCTACCGGGTACCGGTGGTGGACCTGATCGCCGTACAGGGCCGGGACCCTTACCGGATCCTGCTGGCCACCATCCTCTCCTCCCGGACCCGGGACGAGACCACGGCCACCGCCGCCGCCAGGCTTTTTGCCCAAGCGCCGGACCTGCGGGCCCTGGCACGCTTATCCCCGGAGCAGTTGGCGGCGCTGATCCACCCGGTGGGTTTCTACCGCACCAAGGCCAGGCATTTGGCCCGGCTGCCGGCCGTCCTGGAACAGTTATTCGGCGGGGTGATCCCCGACCGGGTCGAGGAGTTAATCAAACTTCCGGGGGTGGGCCGCAAGACCGCCAACCTGGTGGTGGCCCTGGCCTTCCAGCAACCGGCGATCTGTGTCGATACCCACGTCCACCGGCTCATGAATCTCTGGGGCTATGTCGCCACCAAAGATCCGGAAGCCACCGAAAAGGCCCTGCGCGCCAAGCTGCCGCGCCACTACTGGCTGACCCTCAATTCCACCCTGGTGGCCTTCGGCCAGGAAATCTGCCGCCCCCGCCAGCCCCGGTGCTCGCGCTGCCCGGTGGCCGATCTTTGCCCCGGCGGTGGCTGAAGCGCGCACTCAACGACCATCGAGCACCTGGCGGATCTTGGCCAGCATCTCACTGATCGACATCGGTTTGTAAAGCAACGGCGTACCAGGCGCCAGGTTGACCTTCTGGCGCAGCAGATCGGGGGCGTAACCGCTGGCGAAAATACATCTGACCCCGGGCTTGCGCCACCGGATGGCGTCATAGGCCTCCTGCCCGTTGAGCCGCGGCATAATCAGGTCAAAAAACAGCAAGTCGATATTATCCCGATTTTCCTCAAAACAGGCCACCGCCTCCTGGCCGTCGGCCGCGGCGATAACTTTATAACCAAAGCGCTCCAGCACGGAACGGGTCAACTCCCGGATATCCCCGTCATCCTCGGCCACTAGAATGGTTTCGTGGCCGCCCACCGGCGCGGCTTCCGGCTCGGTGTCGACGGTGTCCGCCCCGGCTTGCCGCTGGCTGAGCAGCGGCAGGTAGATCCGGAAAGTGGTCCCCCGCTGCGGCTCGCTGTAAACGCTGACAAAGCCTTCATGCTGCTGGACGATACCGTATACCACCGCCAGCCCCAGGCCGGTACCCTGTCCCACTTCCTTGGTGGTAAAAAATGGTTCAAAAACCCGCTGCCGGGTGGAACCATCCATCCCCTGGCCGCTGTCGGAAACGGTCAACAGGGCATGGGGACCGGGTTGGCCGGAGCCGTGCCGACCGATAAATTCCCGGTCGATCTCGACCCGGGCGGTGGAAATCCGCAACTGGCCACCACCAGGCATGGCATCCCGGGCGTTGGTGACCAGGTTGACCAGGACCTGCTCCAACTGGTGGGCATCGGCCAGCAGCGGCAACTCCTGGTCGCTCAGTTCCAGCAGGGCCTCCATATCCTCGCCAATCACCCGCTTGAGAAATTTTTCCATCTGCCGGACAATCTCATTGAGCTCCACCGGCCGGCGGTCACTCTCCTGCTTGCGGCTGAAGAGCAGCAAGCCCCGGGTGAGATGGGCCCCGCGCCGGGCCGCCGCCAGGATCTGCTCCAAGTTCTGGCGCCGGGGATCATCACCGGCCAGCCCCATCAGGCTGATCTGCCCGTAACCGATGATGGCGGTGAGCAGATTGTTGAAATCATGGGCAATACCTCCGGCCAGGGTACCCACCGACTCCATTTTCTGGGCCTGCCGCAGTTGCTCTTCCAGTTTGCGTTGATCGCTGATATCCCGGGCCGTGGCCAGGGCGCCAAGTGCCCGGCCCTGCTCGTCCTTTATGGCCCGGCACCACCAGGCCAGCAGCCGCGCCTTGCCATCCCGGCGGCGCTGGGTGATTTCGCAATGGATAAAATCCTGCCGGCCGGCCAACAGAGACTGCAATAACTCCAGGGAAGAGCAATCTTCCACCAGGAAATCCGCCGGCGCACGGCCCAGCAAGTCGGGTCCGAAAAAATCGTAAGCGGCGGGATTGGCCCAGGAGAATCGGTAATCGTGGTCGATTTCAACGATGATATCGGGCACCGCCTGCAGCAGGGTCTGCTGGCGGCGCTCCGAGGCCACCAGTCGGGCTTCCAAACGGGCCCGGACGATGGCATGCCGGATGGCCCGCAGCAGGCTGTCGGCATCAAACGACCCCTTGACCAGATAATCCTGGGCCCCGGCCTGCAGGGCGGCCTGGGCCAACTCCGGGTCGTCATAACCGGTAAGTACCACCAGCGGCACTCCGGGAAGCTGTTGGTGCACGGCACTGACCGTATCCAGGCCGTTGGAGTCGGGCAGATTGAGATCGAGCAGCACCACCGCCGGCTGCCGGTCGGTCAGAAATTCGCGGGCCGCGGCCAGGGAATCGACCCGTTCCAGATGGTAGCGACGAGCCTCCTGCTGCCGGAGCAACTCGTTGAGCAATGCCGCGTCTTCGGCATCATCCTCAACCAGCAGCAGCAATCCCTCTTCCGCCTCGTATTGCTCACCACCCTGTTCGCTGTTCGTGGACATAAACTCTCCCACCACCGGCACCAATGTTCCCAACTCGCGCATCCCCCTCGTCGCGATTCTGTGGTAATCGTTGCGCACTTACAACAGGTTCGTCTTCATCCCAACTCCAGCCCGGCTTCCCGCACCCGAGCCAGGGCGCCTTCCAGGTCTCCTCCCGGCGGCAGACAGAGATTGGCGTGCCCCACCTTGCGCCCCGGCGCCGGTTCCTTGCCATAGGCGTGCAGATGCAGTCCGGGCTGGGCCAGCAAAGCTGCCGTGGCGGGAAGTTCACCGATAAAGTTGAACATCGCCGCCCGACCGGTGGGGGCGGTGGAACCCAGTGGCCAGCCCATGATCGCCCGCAGATGATTCTCGAACTGGCTGGTCACCGCGCCGTCGATGGTCCAGTGGCCGGAATTGTGCACCCGGGGGGCGATCTCGTTGGCCACCAGTTCACCGGCGTGCTGGAAAAATTCAAAGGCCAGCACCCCGACATAGGCAAAACGTGCCAACAGCCGCCCCACGTATTCTTCGGCCAGAGCCTGCAGGGGATCGTCCTCCAGCACTTGGGAAAAGCGCAGGATCCCCTCGCGGTGGGTGTTTTCGGTCAGGGGATAAAAGACCGTGGCGCCATCCCGGCCCCGCGCCGCCACCAAGGAGACCTCCCGTTCAAAGGGAACAAAGGCTTCCAGGATCAACGGGGAGCCGCCCAGCGCCGTCCAGGCCGTATCCAGATCGCCGGAGTCCTTTAACACCATCTGCCCCTTGCCATCATACCCCAAACGCCGGGTTTTAAGCACCGCCGGCAGGCCGATGGCGGCCACCGCCGCTGTCAGCTCAGCCCGATCATCGACCAGGCGATAGGCGGGGGTGGGAATCGCCAGTTGCTGGAAACACTCCTTCTCCCAACGCCGATCCTGGGCCACCTCCAGAATCTCCGGGTCGGGAAAGACCGGCCGCCGCTCGGCCAGCAAACGCAGGGAGGCCACCGGTACATTTTCAAATTCAAAAGTAACCACTTCCGCCTGCTCGGCCAGAGCCGCCAGGGGTGCTTCCTCGGCGAAATCGGCCACCGTCAGCGGCGCCAACTGGCCGCCACAAGCCCGGGGGTTGGGGTCCAGCAGCGCGAATTGCAGCCCCAGGGGGTAACCGGCCAGGGCCAGCATCCGTCCCAGCTGGCCGGCGCCCAGGATACCCACCTTCATGAGTTTCCTCCCACCGGTTGCCGGGGATCGGGGTCGGCCAGCACGGTCTCGGTCTGTCGCCGGCGATAGTCATCGAGGGCGGTGGCCAGGGCGGGATCGTCGCCGGCCAGGATAGCAACCGCCAGCAGGGCGGCGTTTTTGGCCCCGGCCGGGCCGATGGCCAGGGTGCCCACCGGCACCCCGGCCGGCATCTGCACTATGGAGAGCAAGGAATCCAGGCCGTTTAAGGCCCTGGACTGCACCGGCACCCCCAGCACCGGCAGGCTGCTGCGGGAGGCCACCATGCCGGGCAGATGGGCCGCCCCGCCGGCCCCGGCGATGATCACCTTAATCCCCCGCTGGCGGGCGCCGACCGCATAGTCAAACAACAGCTCCGGGGTACGGTGGGCCGAAACCACCCGCACCTCGTGGGCAACAGAGAATTCTTCCAGGATTTTGACGGCATGCTCCATGGTCTCCCAGTCGCTGCGGGAGCCCATGATTACTCCGACCACGGCATCCATTCAATCTTACCGCAATTCCTTCATGATCGCCTCGGTGACCTCTTCGATGGACGGCCGGCCATCCACCGAAAGCACCTTGGTATCGCCCTGCTGTTTGAAGAAATTGACCGCCGCCATGGTGCCGGTGCTCTCGTCGTAGTAGATATCGTGGCGCTTGTCGATGGCCACGTCGTCCTGGTCGTCGGGGCGGGTCTTGAGTTCGCCGCCGCAGACCCGGCAGACCATCTGGCCATCCTTTTCCACCGGCTTGATGGCGTCAAAGGCGATATGATTGGGGTGGTTGTTGTCGTTGACGCAGAGCCGCCGGCCGGTGATCCGCAACTTGGCGATATCCCGGGGCAGGACGATCTCGATGACGTAATCAAGTTTCATGCCGGCGTCTTTCAAGGCCTTGGCCAGGGTCTCGGCCTGGACCTTGTTGCGGGGGAAACCGTCCAGGATCCAGCCCTGCTTGCAATCGTCCTCCTGCAGGCGATTCAAGATCATCGGGATGGTGATATCGTCGGGTACCAGATCACCGCGGTCGATATACTCCTTGGCCTGCTTGCCCAATTCGGTGCCACCGCCAATGTTCTGGCGGAAGATGGCCCCCGACTCGATATGGGGCATGCCGTATTTCTTCTGCACAATGGCGCCCTGGGTGCCCTTGCCACTGCCGTTGGGTCCGAATACCAGAATGTTCATCGCTGCTCTCCTTGTCACTTGTGGTTACAGGTCAAAAACCGGCGCGCGGGCCACTGACGGCCCCACCGATTCAATATTCGCCGGTTGCGGACTATAAACCACGTGGCAGGGAATGCCAAACAAAAGATGAATCACCATTCAACCCCAGTAAACCTCTATTGGCCGTGGGTACGCTTGAAATCCTCCACCAGGGCTTTACGGGCGGTGGTATCAAGGCGGAAATAGAACGGTGAGAGCATCAGGATGCGAATCGCTTCTCGAACAGTCATGGAATGCCCCCTTGCCTCAACAGTGCTTCCTTGCCAAAAACCTTGCACAATTTATCGGCATTTCTTCGTCTGCTCATTAATCTTCCCCGGCTGGTCCCAACTCCAGATCGGCCAGCACCGGCAGGTGGTCACTGGCGATCTTGGAGACCCCCATCCGGCAACGCCGCCGTTTGAGGATCCGCAACGGCCCGCGGACAAAGATTTTGTCCAGGCCACCGGTGGGGGAAAAGGAGGGGTAGGTCAAGAAAGAATTCTGAAAACCATGGCTATGGCTGGAGGCGCAACGAAAACCCATAATTTCGGTAAACATCGGCGCCAGCCGGGTAAACCAGTCGTTGAAGTCGCCGCCGACGATGCAGGGAGCGGCCGGAGCCAGCGCCACGAATTCCGGCTCCCGGGTAATCATCCCCACCTGCCGGGGCCGTTCGTGGAAAGACAGGCCCAAGTGGAGATTGAACAGCGGCAACTCCACCGGCCCGCCCTGGTCGGGCTCGAGCACCACGTTGGTATAGAGACAGCCCCGGGCCTTGTGGCCGGGCAGGGTCAGGTCGATATTGCGCTGGCGGGCAATGGGAAAGCGGCTCAGGGTGGCGTTGCCATAATGACCCTGGCGCAGGGCGACATTGAGCCCCAGCGCCCGGTGGGGATAACCGCAAAGCCGGGAGAGTTCCGCGGCCAGATCCAGCTTGCGGGAGCGCGGCACCCCCACATCCACCTCCTGGAGCAAAACCAGATCGGGCTGGTGGTGCTCGATGATCCGGGCGATCCGTTCGGGCTGGAAGCGGCGGTCCATACCTATGGCCCGATGGATATTGTAGGACATCAAGCGCAGCCGCATATCGCCTCAGCGTACCCCTTCCTTCTTGCGCCGGGGTTTTTGCCCGAGCTTGCGGCAGAAACCGGCGATCGCCGCGTAATAACGCTCCCCCACGGTGGCGATGATGCTGTTATGATCGGCCCCCGGCACCATCTGAAATTCCTTGTTTTGGGCCCCGCAATGGGCCTGCAGGGCCTCGGCCAAACCCAGGGGGATAAGCTGGTCATGCTGGGCGTGCAGGATATAGGTAGGCCGGGTCACCAAAGCGATCTTCTGGACATTGCAGAAACCGTCGGCCTCGCTGACAATGCCGCAGGCGGCGGGTTCCACCCCGAGGTTGAGCAGCAACGGGATGGTCCTGGCGATCCCGCTTTCAATGATCAAACCGGCCGGCGGCTCGGCGGCGGCCACCGCCAGTTCGATGGCCGGCACACTGCCCAGGGAGCGACCCATCACCGCCAGATAGCCGGTCTTGCCCTCCCGGTCCAGGGTCTCCCGGGTAGCCGCCAGCAAGCGGGGGGCATCCTCAAGCATGGCCTGCACCGACGGCCGGCCGCCGGCGGCGCCATAACCTCGATATTCGGCCACCACCAGGTTGAGCCCGGCCCGGTTGAAACCGGCGGCGATTTCGTCATAATCGGCCGCTACTTCCCCATTACCATGAAAAAAGAGGATGTTGACCGCGCTCTCCTGCGCAGCCCCCAGATAAAAGCGCAACGGCAATACCACTTGCGGCGCCACTTCCACCTCGCGCTCAAAGGCGTCGGCCGGCGGCGGCCGCCAATCAGGACGGGGCTGAAAAAGGGCGGCGGTAACCGCCGGCTGATCCAGTTGCCGGTATTGCCTTTCCGTGATCTCCATAAAACCGATTTCCTTTAAAAAAATCGACGCTCATCGTCGTCGGTGAACACTTACAAATTTATCGCTTAACCGGTCATTCCGTTGCGTTTCCCCGGGAGACCGGGTAGAATGGCCCGGCTTTAAAAAACCAGAATCACCAATATCCAAGAGGATACGATGAGCAAGGAATTGATCTCCGTTGATCGGGACAAATGCGAAAAAGACGGTATCTGCATGGCGGAGTGCCCGTTCAGCCTGATCAGCCCCGACCAGGAAGGCTATCCCACCGCCCGCCGGGCCGCCGCCCGCATCTGTATAAACTGCGGCCACTGCCTGGCGGTCTGCCCCCGGGCGGCCCTGAGCTTCAAGGGCCAGGGACCGGAGAACTGCCTGCCTTATGACCGCCGGCTCGCTCCCGAACCGGCGGTGGTGGATCAATTCCTGCGCGGCCGCCGCTCCACCCGTTCCTACCAGGAGCAGCCAATACCCCGGGCAAAACTGGCCGAGTTGCTGGATGTCAGCCGCTGGGCGCCCGTCGGCCAAGAACGGCCAGCCCGTCAACTGGCTGCTCATCGAATCAAGCGCCGAAATGCGGCGCATCATCGAACTGACGGTGGACGCCCTGCGGGCCAACAACGTCTTCCCCGGCATCATCAGCGCCTGGGAGGAGGAAGGGGTCGACAAGGTGCTGCACGGCGCCCCCCACCTGGCCATCGCCTCCGCCGCCGAAAATTCCATGCACCCGGAAATTGACTGCGCCATCGCCCTGACCTATCTGGATCTGGCCGCCCACAGCCGGGGCCTCGGTACCTGCTGGGCCGGCATCTTCATGGGCGCCGTCGCCAATCATCCCCCGCTGCTGGCCGCCCTGGCGCTGCCCGAGGGGGACAAAATCCAGGGCGCCCTGATGCTGGGCTATCCCAAATTCCAATACCCCCGCATCCCCCCCAGAAAACCCCTCAAAGTCACCTGGCGCTAAGGTAAACGTGCAGCGGTGCCGCAGGTTCCGGCAAGCGGACCGGCGCCGCGTACTCCAGGTACGCAAGCCGGGCCGATCGCCGGAAGATGCGGTGCTGCTGGACGTTTACTTAGAGGGTGAGATCGTCGCGGACAGTCTGCCGCGGCCCGCCATGGCCGGCCGGCCGCCAGTCGCGGATGGGGGCCACCCGTTCGAGCTCGGCGGTGGCCTCAAAACGTTGCAGGCGATCATGGATAAACTGCCAAATGCAGGGCACCTGGGGATCGATCTCGCAACGCCCCTCCACCGAGCCGCCGCAGGGGCCATTCAGCAGGCTCTTGGCGCAGCGGGCCACCGGACAGAGACCACCGGTGTGATGCAGCAGGCAATCGCCGCAGCCGGCGCACTGCTCGGTCCAGACCCCCTGCTGGGGAGAGCCGCCAAAGGAGGTGGTGTTGACCGCCGGATAAACTTTGTCGTGGGGCCGCAGATTGGCGATGAAGTTGACCCCCACCCCGCAGGCCATGGAGACGATGGCATCGTACTGGCCGGCCCACTGGTCGATTTCGTCGATATATTCCTTGTCGCACTGGCGCACCAGGGTAGCCCCCTGTACCTCGACCTGCTGGCCGGCCTTCTGCTTACCCAGCCGCAGCAGCGAACAGAGCACCTCCACTTCCCGTTCGCCACCGGCGGAACAGACCGACACACAGCCCCGGCAACCCAATACTAAAAGCCGCTGGGCATCCCCCACCATCTCGACAATTTCATTAACCGGCTTGCGTTCGGCGATTATCATGATTGCTCCCCCTTGAAGGGGCTGGGCCCCAGTTTGTTGACCTTGTCGGTAACGGCCTGCACGGCCTGGACAAATTCGGGATGATAGCCCCGCGGCAGATGATGAAAGCTAAGCCGCTCCTCGGCAACCCCCAGCTCGGCCAGGGCCTTTTTCACCGCCAACACCCGGTGGGCGGCCCGCTGACTGCCCAGCAGGTTGTGGCACTCATCCTCCCGGCAACCCACCACGCAGACCCCGTCGGCCCCGTCCTCAAAGGCGCCCAGCAGGGTCGAGACCTTGAGCTTACCGCCGCAGGCCAGGCGATTGATAGCGGCCCCGGCCGGCAGCCCGTCGGCGGCCAGTTCCTGCTGGCTTTCGGCCAGCGCCTGCGAGGAGGTGTAATGACAACAGAAAACCTGAATATTTGGAGTAAAAGCCATGTTCCCCTCCCCTTAGTGACCGGCGGCGGCGAGCAGGCGCTCGTCTTCGGCTTCGTTTAACGTGATGGCGGCGGCCGGACACTCGCCGGGGCAAATGCCACAGGCCCGGCACTCCCGAGGATCGATCCGGGCCTTGCCGTCGGCGTCGATCACCGGAATCCGCCAGGGGCAGACCCGCACGCAGGTCAAACAGGAAACGCAGAGATCGCGATCCACCGCCACCGCCTTGCCCTTCTCCACCAGTTGCTCCTCGCTGATCAACCCCTGTTCCAGGGCCAACTGGCGCAGGGCGCCGACGATTTCGGCAAAACGGACATCCTGGGGGCAGACAAAGACGCAATTGCGGCAACTGGAACAATACCAGAGCAGATCGGAACTAAACAGCCGCTCTTTTAAGCCCAGGCGGATCATATGGATCAGCCGCCGGGGGTCAAAATCCGGGATCGCCTGGCTGACCGGGCAGGCGCCGCTGCAGGCGCCACAGGAATAACAGCGATGGAGGTGCTCCCCGCCGGGCAGGGCGGTGACCTCGGTGCTGAAAGCGGCGTTGATTTCTTTATGGGTGATGGCCATAATTCTCCCCTGTTATGACGACAATAAAAACGGAGCGGCCGGCGACGGGCGCCCCACAAGCCGGAACGTTAAAAACCAGCGGTTGAAATTACCGAAAAGCCCCGCCCTTGTCAACTGCTCAAACAAGAAAGCGGAACTCGCCCTTGCCGAACATGTCCTGCAGATGCAGAACCCCCAACAGCCGGTGCTGGGCGTCGGTAACCGGCAACACCGTGACCTCGTGGCGCTGCATGATACTCAGGGCGTCGGCGGCCAGCAATTCGGGGGTGATACATTTGGGATCGCGGGTCATCACCGCGGCCAACGAAAGCCCGCCGAGCTCTGCCGGCTGACCACCGGCCACCATCCGGCGCAGATCGCCGTCGGTCAGGATCCCCACCATCTGCTCGCCGGTGGCGGCCAGCACCAGCACCGCCCCCAGGTTCTTGCGATTCAACTCGGCCACCGCCGCGGCCAGCGTGGCCTCCTCGGAAACCGTGGGGATCTCGGCCCCGGTGAGCATCACCTCGGCAACCTTCACCTTCAACCGCTCCCCCAGGCTGCCGCCGGGGTGGTTGCGGCGGAAGTCGCCGGCGGCGAAATTCTTGCGCCGCAGCAGCACCACCGCCAAGGCGTCACCCAAGGCCAGGGTGGCGGTGGTGCTGGCGGTGGGGGCCAAGCCCAGAGGGCAGGCCTCGCGGGGCACAGCCACGTTCAACACCGCGTCGGCGGCGGCGGCCAGCGCGGAATCCGGCCGGCCGGTCATGGCGATGATCCGGGCCCCCCGGTTCTTCAGGGTGGGCAACAGCAGGTTCAATTCGGCGGTCTCGCCGCTATAGGAAATGGCCAGCACCACGTCGCGGGGATCGACGATCCCCAGATCGCCGTGCATCGCCTCCACCGGATGGAGAAACAAAGCCGGAGTGCCGGTGGAATTCATGGTGGCGGCGATCTTCTGGCCGATGATCCCCGATTTGCCGATGCCGCTGACAATCAGCCGGGTGGGACAGGCCATGATCATCTCCACCGCCCGTTCAAAAGCCTCGTCGAGCTGGTCGCGGACCGCCTCGATCCCCTCGGCCTCCAGCCGCAGTACCTCCCGGGCCTGTTCCCTACCCGAGCTCAAGACTATACCAGCTCCTCGGCGATGGCCACCGCGTTATCACCCAGCATATTGGTATAACTGCCCAGTTCGTTGTCGTACCAACCGTAGATCACCGCCTGGGTCACCGGCACTTCGACCCTATCAGGGGTGCCGGGACAGTTGTACTCCCCCAGACCGACCTCGACATTGGCGGTGCGGGTATGGGTCTCGCGACCCTCGATCACCGCGGCGGCGGCGGGATTGCCAATGACGTCGCTGGAAACCAACTGCTCGTCGGTATACTGCAGATAGCTGGTCTTCTGGCCATAATCACGGAAGATCGAATTAAGCAGCTGCCGCTTGATGGGCTCCTTGGCGTTATCCTGGAAATTGACCACCAAGATGATCAACGAGCCGGTGGAGGTGGGAATGCGCACCGATTCGGCGATAAAACCGATCTTTCCCATCTCGGGAATCACCAACGGCAGGGCCTTGGCGGCCCCGGTGGAGGTGAGGATGATATTGTTTAAAATACTGCGGTTCTTGCGCAAATCGGTGGCGCCAGCCCCCGGCAGCCGATCAAGCACCGGTTGACTACCGGTGACGGCGTGGACGGTGACCATGGAAGCACTGAGAATCCTTTCCACCCCGAAATAGTCCAGCAACGGCTTGATCATGAAAGAGAGGCAGGTGGTGGTGCAGGAAGCGGCCGAAACCAGCACGTGCCGGGAGACGTCAAAATCGTCGCCGTTGATCCCCATCACCGTGGTTACCGCGTCGGCGGGCATCTCCAGCCCTTTCTGCTTGATCTTGAAGGGGGCCGAGAGCAACACCTTCTCGGCGCCGCCCTGGAGATGGCCGCGCAGCGAACCCTTGGGATCGTCGGCGTCGGCGGTGGGATCGGTGAAAGCGCCGGTAGTATCCACCACCAGCCGCACCCCGTTCTCCTTCCAGGCGATGCTGGCCGGATTACGGGCCTGGCGCAGGATCTTCACCGGCACGCCGTCCACGGACATGGTGCCGGCCGCCTCGTCGAGGTTTTCGATCAACCGGGCCGGGGCCTTGCAACCGTACAGGTATGGACCAAGCCGCCCGTAGGTGCTGTCCCGTTCGATAAGGCCGGCGATATCGTCAAGCGAGGTACCCACTTCACGACCGACATTAACCACGATCTCAGAAAAATACTTGCGGCCGACATGATGCCACAAAGAGAGCTTACCGATCCGTCCCAGGCCATTAATCCCTAACTTCATAGTCACCCATCTCCTTGGAATTGAGCTGTTGCAAAGCCGAAAGACAAGCTCGGCGCCACCCGCCAGGGGCACCGAACATCACCACTGCTCCCATAACATGGGGAGAACACGCCGGTGATTATACGAAAGGGCATGCTTTCCGGCAAGAACAAATTGGCGCCAGGGTGGCGGGGTAAAAATTAATCCTCGCCCTCCTCGCCCTCCTCGCTTTCGTTCAATTCGCTGACTTGCGGCACCCGGGGCTGCATATTCAAGGCTCCGGGGTCTTCCAATTCCTTGTCCATGGCCGGGTCCAACTCCTTTAATTTACGGGCGGTAACCAGCACCCGGCTCTCCAACGAGCCCACCGCTTTATTATAGGACTCCACCGCCGTACCCAGGCCCCGGCGCACCGCCTGGAAATGATTGGCCATCACGCAAAGGCGGTCGTAGAGCTGGCGGCCCAACTCGCCGATCTGCTGGGCGTGTTCGGCGATCTTCTCCTGGCGCCAGCCGTAGGAGACCGCCCGCAACAGGGCGATCAGGGTGGTGGGGGTGGCCAGGATCACCCGCTGGTTGACGCCGACTTCGATCAGCTCCGGGTCCTGCTCCAGGGCGGCGCTGAAGAAATTCTCCCCGGGCAAAAAGAGCACCACAAATTCCGGGCCGGGCTGGAACTGCTCCCAGTAGGCTTTGCTGGATAATTGATTCAAATGGATGCGGATCTGGCGGGCGTGCTCGGCCAATTTGCGCCGCCGGGTCTCGTCGTCGGGCGCCTCGATGGCCTCGAGATAGGCCGACAGGGCCGCCTTGGAATCGACTACGATCTGTTTGTTACCGGGCAGTTTGATCAGCATATCGGGCCGCAAACGGCCGCCGCCATCACCCTGCCGGCTTTCCTGCTCGACAAAGTCGCAGTACTCCACCATGCCGGCCATCTCCACCACCCGCCGCAGCTGGATCTCGCCCCAGCGGCCCCGGACATTGGGAGTCCGCAGGGCCCGCACCAGGTTGGCGGTCTCCCCCTGGAGCCGCAATTGATTGGTGGCCAGATTCTTGACCTGTTCGGTGAGGCCGGCGTAGGCGTCGATCCGCTCCTTTTCCACCTGCCGCAACTGGTTGTCCACCTTCTGCAGGGATTCCTTCAGGGGGTTGACCATCTCCTGAATCGCCTGCCGCCGCTGCTCCAGCTCGCCGGTGGCCTGCTCCTGGTAGCGACTCAGGGTGGCCTTGGCCAACTCCAGAAATGATTTACTGTTCTGCTGAAAAATATCACCGGAGAGCGACTTGAAGGTATCGCTCAACTCCTTACGGGCCTCCATTAGCAGGGTCTGTTTTTCCTCGGTAACCTTACGTTCGCCCTCCAGGGAAGTCTGCAACTCGGCCACCCGGCTCTGCAACCGGCCGTTTTCCTCCCGCACCCGGTTGATCTCGCCCTGCAATCTGGCCAGTTCCGCCTGGTATTCCTCCAGCCGCCGATCCCGGCCGGCCAGCCGTTCCTCCCACAGGGACTGCTCGGCCAAACGCCGGGCCTCGGCGGCTTCTTCCCGCCGGCAAGCCAGCTGCTCGGCCCGCTTTTGCCAGTAAAACCAGACCACCCCAGCACCCAGGATCAACCCCAGCAGGCCAGCGGCCAGAATATGGATAAGCGGCGGCATAATTTCCCTCATCTTTTGTGTAATTGGCCAGCAGCACCTGCTACCGCAACGCCGGCCACCCTACCATAATCAACCCCAATTCCCAAGGTGGAAGACCAATCTATGGATGGTCCGTCTTGACTTTTGCGGCCCCAAACGGCACAATACCTCGCCTAATAGAATATTTTTTCTTTGCCCTTGCCAATACCACAATCAGGAGAAAAAAATGCTTAAAGACGGAGAGAAAGGTGCGGTCCTGCAGCGGGACAAGGAATCATACGCCATTGTCCCCCATCTGCCGCTGGGACTGGTCACCCCGGAGCAGTTGCGCAAGGTCGCCGAGGTGGCGGAAAAGTACCGGTGCGCGGCGATCAAGGTCACCAGCGCCGCCCGGATCGCCATCGTCGGCCTCAAGGAAGAGGATATCGACGCCGCCTGGAACGACCTCGGGATGTCGCCCGGGGCGGCGGTGGGGATGTGCGTGCGCAGCATCAAGACCTGTCCCGGCAACACCCTGTGCCGGCTGGGCCAGCAGGACGCCATGGGCCTGGCCCGGGAACTGGACAGCCGCTACCACGGCCTGGAACTGCCCGGCAAGGCCAAGCTCGGGGTCTCCGGCTGCCCCAACCAGTGCGGTGAGAGCTCGGTCAAGGATATCGGCTATATCGGCAAGGCCAAGGGCTGGAGCCTCGTGGTCGGCGGCAACGCCGCTTCCCGGCCGCAACTGGCCCAGCCGCTGATCGACGGCCTTGATGACGAGCAGGCCCTGACGGTCACCAGTAATATTTTCGAGTTCTTCAAAAGCGAGGCCAAAAAGGGCGAGCGGCTGGGGCGGCTGATCGACCGGGTGGGCCTGGAGGCCTTCAAGGACCGGGTCTGCCCATAAAAAGACTTGACAGTCGGCCACTTTTAGCGTTAAGAATACCGGTTTACTTAACCGATGGGCCCATAGCTCAGTTGGTTAGAGCCACCGGCTCATAACCGGTCGGTCCCTGGTTCGAGTCCAGGTGGGCCCACCAACTTTTCCGTTTAACAAACAACCATCATGGGCCAGATAAGATTTATTTCGGTAACCCCCACCGCCAGCAAATATGAGCGCACCTTTCAGCGTGGATAAATTGCTGACCCTGCTCGACACCGTCAGCCCCTTCAGCCAGGCCGCCGCCTGGGACAACGTGGGGCTGATGGTGGGAGCGGCCGACCGGGAGGTCAGCGGCATCCTCCTGGCCCTGGACCCCACCCCGGAGCTGCTCGCAGAGTGCCGCCACCACCACTGCAACACCATCATCACCCACCATCCCCCGATTTTTCACCCCTTGTCCAGCATTCGTAGCGATCAACCCGAAGGACAACTGGTCAGCCAGGCCATCAAAGATAATATCAATTTGCTCGCCTGCCACACCAACCTTGACGTGGTCACCGACGGGGTCAGCGAAGTGCTGGCCCGGCTGCTGGGCGTAACCGCCAGCGTACCGCTGGCCCCCCTTGACCCGCCGTCCGACGCCAGCGCCACGACCAATGCCAACCTGCCGGCCAACGGTTTCGGCCGTTACGGCCCATTGGCCACCCCGCTGAGCGGGGCGGAATTTCTGGCCCGGATTGCCAGCCGGCTTAAGCTGCCGGCCCTGGCGGTGGCCGGCCCTCTCCCCGAGCAGGTCGCCACGGTGGCGGTTTGCGGCGGCAGCGGTTCGGATCTGGCGCGGCGGGCCGCCGAAGTGGGGGCCGATATCTATATCACCGCCGAGATCAAACACGCCACCGCCCGCTGGGCCGAAAGCCGCGGTTTATGCGTGGTCGATGCCGGTCATTTCGCCACCGAAAACCCGGTGGTGGTCAAATGGGCCGAGCTTATAGAAACACACCTGGCCGCCGCCGGCCACCCCGTACCGGTCTACAGCAGCCGGACCCAGGAAGGTCCGTTCAAGTCTTATAGTTATCACCAGCCCAACAGTTAAAGAAAGAGGACGGTACATTGAAAGAAGAAATCAACCATTTGAAAAACCTGCAGGCCATCGATCTGGAAATCAGCGAGCTGGAAACGCAACTGGCAAAGGTTGCCGACGGGCTTGAACAACGGCGGGAAAGTATCACCGAACACCAGGCCGAGGCCGAAAAGCTGCGGGAGCGGCTGGCCGAACTGGAAGCGCGCAAGAAGGAAGTGGAAACCGGCCTGGAGGAAGACCAGGCGCGGATCAGCGACCGCCAGAACAAGATGATGAACATCCAGACCAACCGCGAGTATCAGAGCCTGCTCAAGGAAGCCGAAGAGGCCAAAAAATCGAGCAAGGAGCGGGAGGAGGAACTGCTCAAAATCGATGAAGAGCTGGAAGAGGTGGGCCGGCGGATCGAGGAGCACGAAAACCTGGCCGACGGCGAGGAGCAGCTGCTGGCCGAGGACAGCGCGGCGGCCGACAAAAAGATCGCCGAGTTGAACACCGCCAAGGAAAAAATCGGCAAGAAGCGCAACACCAAAAGCAAGCACATCTCGGCGGCGGTGATCAAAAAATACGAAATGCTCCGCGAACGGCGAGGCGGCCTGGCCATGGCCGGAGTGGTGGAAGGCGTCTGCCGGGGCTGTTTCATGAATATCCCCCCCCAGCTCTTCAACGACCTGCTCAAGGAAGATCAATTATTGATCTGCCCCACCTGCAACCGGATCATGTACCACCAGCCCCCGGACGAAAAGTAACCGGGGCTTGTATTTTGTCGCCGGAAGGCTTAAGGTTCTCGTTGCAAGCGGGGCGGGCGCGTGGTCGCCGCCGACGGCGGGCAGCCAGTCCGTCGCCGGTGGAGGAAAGTCCGAACTCCACCGGGCAGGGAGGTTCGTAACGCGAACCGGGGGCAACCCCAGGGAAAGTGCCGCAGAAAAGATACCGCCGGCTTGGCCGGTAAGGGTGAAATGGTGAGGTAAGAGCTCACCGCTTGCCTGGTGACAGGCAAGGCAGGGTAAACCCCTCCCGGAGCAAGATCAAATAGGGAAACGCTTAAGGGCGGCCCGTCCGAAGTTTCCGGGTAGATCGCCAGAGACGCCGGGCAACCGGCGCCCTTAGATAAATGACCACGGCCCGCAAGGGTACAGAATTCGGCTTACAGCCCGCCCCGCTTCTTTTTTTACGGTAACAACATGGAAAATTTTTCCTTTACGCCCCAATGCTTGCTCGCCGCCCGGGAAGATGACCGGCTCTGCTGATTGCGCGGCCATTATTGCCGCCGGTGGGGCCGGCAGCCGGATGGGCGGTGGGGTGCCCAAGCAGTTTCTGGAACTGGCCGGGGTGCCGCTACTGATCCATAGCCTGCGGGCTTTCGCGGCGGTAGCGGAGATCGGAACTCTGGTGGTCAGCACCCGGGCCGATTATCTGGCCCATACCCGTGAGTTGGCCGCCCGCCACGGCTTTGCCGGGCTTTTGGTGGTGGTCGGCGGCGAGAGCCGCCAGCAATCGGTGGCCAACGGCCTGGCCGCCATCACCGCCGCCGGCCGGGGGTGCCGCCTGGTGGCGGTCCACGACGGGGCCCGGCCGCTGGTGGCCCCGGAGTTGATCCGCCACTGCCTGGAGGCCGCCGGCCGGCATGGGGCCGCCATCGCCGCCACCAGGGTCCAGGACACCCTGAAGCGGAGCAGCAACCCGCCGCTGATCGGCGCCACCGTAGACCGCACCGGCCTCTGGCAAGCCCAGACCCCCCAGGTGGTCGAATTCAACCTGCTGCGCCGGGCCCTGGACGAGGCCCAAGCCGCCGGCTTCACCGGCACCGACGAGGCCTCGCTGCTGGAACGGCTGGGATTGCCGGTGGCCCTGGTCGAAGCCGGAGCCGACAATCTCAAAATCACCCGCCCCCACGATCTGCCATTGGCCGAGGCCCTGATGTCACCCCAAAAACCACCCCCCGCCACCGCTGCCAGGATCGGCCACGGCTATG
Source organism: Desulfurivibrio sp. (assembly GCA_034522365.1). Taxonomy (GTDB): domain Bacteria; phylum Desulfobacterota; class Desulfobulbia; order Desulfobulbales; family Desulfurivibrionaceae; genus Desulfurivibrio. The sequence continues at coordinate 37,105 of JAXHLI010000012.1, forward strand.
ACGTCCACCGCCTGGTCCCGGAACGTAAACTGATCCTGGCCGGGGTGGAAATCCCCCACCAGCTTGGCCTGCTGGGCCACTCCGACGCCGATGTCGCCAGCCACGCCCTCTGTGACGCCATCCTGGGCGCTTTGGGGCGGGGCGACATCGGCCGCCATTTCCCAGATGACGACCCCCGCTATCAGGGGATTTCCAGCCTCAAACTGGTGGCGGCGGTGATCGACCAGGCCACGGCCGCCGGCTGGCGCGTAAATAACGCCGATCTAACCATTATCGCCCAACAGCCCAAACTGGCTCCCCACCTGCCGGCCATGACCAGGCAATTGGCCGCCAGTTGCCGGATCCCCCCGGAGCGGCTCAATATCAAGGCCACCACCACCGAAGGCCTGGGCTTTACCGGCCGCCAGGAGGGCATCGCCGCTACCGCAGTAGTCTTGTTGGAACCGCTGGAGTGATTATGCCCGGTCCAGTTGATAGCTGGCCTCCAGGGTATGAAACGGCCCTTTGGGAGTCAACTCGCTGGCATACAGGTGGAATTGCTCCACCGTGAAGGTTTCGCTGGCGTAGAGGTTGTTGCCGGCCAGGAATTTGCCCAGTCGGTTGCTCGGCACCTTGTCCAGCCGGGCCACCGTGACGTGGGGGGCGAATTTGCGCTTCTCCGGCGCCACCAGCCCCGGCCGCACCAGGGTTTTTTCCACCCGTTTGAAAAGCGCCGTCACCGGTTCGGCCGGTTCCACCCCGACCCACAGCACCCGGGCCGGCCCCCGGGGCGGGAAACAGCCGAAACCCTGCAGCTTAATGGTAAACGGGGGGCTTCGGACATCGCCCAGGGCGGCCCGGATATCCTTAAAAATACCGCCATCCACCTCGCCGATAAAGCGCAGGGTCAGATGCAACTGCTCGGCCGGCACCCAGCGGGCGCCGGGCAGCCCAAAACCCATGGCGGCCAACGACTCGGCCACCGTGGGCGGCAGATCAACGGCGGTAAACAAGCGATACATAAACAAACCTCCTGCCAGCAGGGCAACGTCAAAGTCGTACCAGTAGCCACCGGGGGGCGGGGCCGTTCATCCGGGAGCGGCTCATTCTCGGCGGGCATCCTGCCCGCCTCCGAGGCGCCCGCCGCCTCCTGCACATCCCTGTGCCCGGCGGCGGGCGAAACCCGCCGCACCCGGATAAACGGCCCCGCTACATGCAATGGAACTTTGACATTACCCTGCTCCTGCCGGCAAGAAAATTGACAGTTGGGGCCGGATAATATACTCTGCCTCACCCACGGGGCGCTGGCCGATCTGGCCGACCACCGCCCGGCCGTGGCAGACAGGCAACCTTACCGGCTTTATCCCGATGACGCAACCGACACCCCCCGCATACCGCCTCTGTGTGTCCCTGGCCCAACCCGGCCTGGACGAGCTGCTGAGCGCGGCCGCCCAGGCGGCTCCTTTGGCCGATGTCCTGGAGATTCGCCTGGATGCTCTGGCCGCCGAAGCCGCCACCACGGCGGTCCAACGCTTGACCACGGAGCTGGCCACGCCGTTGCTGTTCACCAACCGCCCCCGCTGGGAAGGCGGTGCCTGCGACGCTGCCGAAGAGCGGCGTCTGGCGGTGCTGCTGGCCGCCCTGGAAGCCGGGGCCGCCTATGTCGATATCGAACTGCGGGCCGGCGCCCAAGCGCACCGGCAATTACTGGCCGCCGCCAGGCAGTGCCGCGCCACCGCCAGCGACCCCGCCGCCGGCCGGAAGGTGGCCGCCACTGCGGCCGGGCCGGGGCAAATCATCGTCTCCTGGCACGACTTCAACACCACCCCGGAGAGCGCCGAACTGGCGGAGATTGTCCGCCGGCAACAGGCCAGCGGCGCCACCATCGGCAAGCTGGTGACCATGGCCCATTCCCCGCGCCAGGTACGGCGGCTGCTCAACCTGCTGGAGTTGGCCGAGGATCTGGATTTTCCGTTGATCGCCTTCTGCATGGGCGCCGCCGGCCAGATAAGCCGCCTGGCCACCTGCCACCTGGGCGGCTATATGACTTACGCCGCCGCCGGGGGAGGGCAGGCCACCGCGCCGGGCCAGTTGCCCGCCGCCCGGCTGCGGCAAATCGAACAACTACTGACAGCGAGTGCAGGATGAAGATCGACGGTCAAACCGAAGTTTACGGCATTATCGGCAACCCGGTGCGGCACAGCTTAAGCCCGCTGATCCACAACGCCGCCTTTGCCGCCTGCGGGCTTAACAAGACCTACCTCCCCTTCCCGGCCCTTGATGCCGCCGCCGCGGTGGCCGCCCTGCGGGCTTTGGAGATTGCCGGGGTCAGCGTTACCATCCCCCACAAGCAGGCGGTGCTGGCCGAATTGGACGAGATCGACCCGGTGGCCGCCAATATCGGCGCGGTCAACACCATTATTCGCCGCGACGGACGGCTGCATGGCTACAACACCGACTGGCTGGGCGCCAACCGGGCCCTGGAAGCCGAACTTACCCTGGCCGGGGCCAGTATTCTGCTGCTGGGGGCCGGCGGCTCGGCCCGGGCCATCGGTTTCGGGCTCAAGGAAGCCGGAGCGCGGGTAACCCTGGCCAGCCGCACCCCGGAGAGCGGCCGGCAACTGGCCGCCCAACTGGCCTGCCCCTGGCTGCCCCTGGCCGAGGCCGCCGCCCAGCGGGCCGACGCCCTGGTCAACGCCACATCGGTGGGGATGAGCCCGGCCGCCGACCAGAGCCCGCTACCAGCCAAGGCACTGGGCAATTTTCCGGTGGTTATGGATATTGTCTATGCCCCGTTGGCGACCAGACTGTTACAGGAGGCCCGCTCCGCCGGCTGCCGGACCATCGACGGCCTGCAGATGCTGCTCCTGCAGGGCGCGGCCCAGTTCGAGCTGTGGACCGGCCGGCAAGCCCCGCTGGCGGTTATGCGGGAAAGTCTGCTCAACGGCCTGGACAAGAAGTAATCGAAAGGAACCAATACTATGCAACAATGGCAGGAAATCAGCCCCCTTCCCCCCGGCCGGCTCCAGCAAACGGTGCGGGTGCCGGGCTCCAAAAGCATCACCCAACGGGCCTTGATCGCCGCCGCCCTGGCCGACGGGATCAGTTTCCTGCACGGTCCGTTGGCCAGCGAGGATACCGAATACACCTCCACCGCCCTGCGGGCCATGGGGATCGTGGTCGATCAACTGGGCGACAAATGGCGGGTTTCCGGCCAGGGCGGGCGGATCGCGCCGCCGGCCACCGAGATCTTTCTGGGTAACAACGGCACCGCCACCCGCTTTTTGACCTCGGTGGCGGCCCTGGGCCACGGCATTTTTCTGCTCAACGGCGATAAACGGATGAGTGAGCGCCCCATCGGACCGCTGCTCAGCGCCCTGGCCGGCTGGGGCGCCAACATCCGCAGCCTCCAGGACAACGGCTGTCCGCCGCTGGAGATCCAGGGTGGTGGCCTCCGGGGCGGGAGCACCGTGCTGCCGGCGGGCAAAAGCAGCCAGTATCTCTCCTCGCTGCTGCTGGTGGCCCCCTACACCGCCCAACCGGCGCAGTTACGGGTGGAAGGCGAGGTGCTCTCCCAACCCTATGTCCGCATGACCATGGCGGTGATGGAGTCCTTTGGGGTGGCGGTCAACGCCAACAGCGAGCTCAATTTATTCGAGATTCCCCAGGGGCAATACCGGGCCCGGGAATACGCGGTGGAAGGCGACGCCTCCAGCGCCTCCTATTTCTGGGCCGCCGCCGCGGTCAACGGCGGCACGGTGACGGTGGCCAACGTCCCCCACCCTTCCCTGCAGGGCGACACGGCATTGGTGGAGATCCTGGCCAAGATGGGCTGCCGGGTAACCCGCACCGCCGACGGCATCACGGTGGCCGCCGAAGGTGAACTGCAAGGGGTAGAGGTCGAGATGGGCGACTGCCCGGACGTGGTCCCCACCCTGGCGGTGGTGGCGGCCCTGGCCCGGGGCCGGACGGTGATCCGCAATATCGCTCACCTGCGGATCAAGGAGTGTGACCGCCTGGCGGTGATGGCCCAGGAACTGGCCAAGCTGGGGGTTAACACCGAGGAAGGAGAGGATTTTCTAATCATCGAGGGCCGGGGCCGGGCGCCTGGCTACCAGGGCGCCACCATCGCCACCCACAACGACCACCGCATCGCCATGAGCTTCGCCGTCGCCGGTCTGGCAATCCCCGGCATCCGGATCGAGAACCCGGATTGTGTCAAAAAATCCTTCCCCGATTTCTGGCAGCGCTTCGCCACCCTGACGACATAAGCGCCAACGCCAGCGTTCAACAGGGCCGACAACCGTTGATTTAACGGGCCGTAAGCGTTCAGCAGTGCCGTAAATTAAGGTACGGTGCTGCTGAACGCTTACCAAACTGCCGCTCCCGTAGCCGCGAGCGTCAGCAGCGCCCGGCCCAGGGGATCCTCGGGCGGGGTGACGCCCCGGTGGCGGGCCGCGTACTGGGCCAGCAGGCGATCGGCCAGCCGCTTGCCCAGTTGGACCCCTTCCTGATCAAAGGAATTGATGTTCCAGATAAAACCCTGGAAGGCCACCTTGGCCTCGTAGAGGGCCAGCAGACCGCCCATGGCGGCCGGGGTCAGGCGATCAGCCAACAGGATGCTGCTGGGCCGGTTGCCGGGGAAGCAACGATTGGGGTTGTCTTCCTGCTGCCCCATGGCCAGGGCCAGGGACTGGGCCAGCAGGTTGGCCACCAGCTTTTCCTGGGCGCTGGTGTCTTTGATCAGGCAATCCTCCTCGTACTGGCTGCGGCGAAAACCGATAAACTCGCAGGGCACCACCGCCGTCCCCTGGTGCAGCAGCTGATAAAAGGCGTGCTGACCGTTGGTGCCCGGCTCGCCCCAGACCACCGGGCCGCTGTCCCAGGCAAGGGGCTCCCCCCGCCGGCTGACCCCCTTGCCGTTGCTCTCCATATCGAGTTGCTGGAGGTGGGCGGCGAAACGGCTTAAGGCCTGGCTGTAAGGCAGGATGGCCACATCCTGGCAACCCAGGAAATTATGGTTCCAGATCCCCAGCAGGGCCAACAGCAGGGGCGGGTTGTGGGCCAACTCCGACCGCGCCGCCACCTCATCCATCGCATGGGCGCCGCGCAGGATCTCCAGCACCTGTTCATAACCCAGAGCAAAGCCCAGCATCACCAGCCCCACCATGGAAGTGGCGCTGTAGCGGCCGCCGATATAGTCGTACATGTAAAAAGAGTACAGATAGCGGCTGGGGTCATCCATGGGGCTGCCCTGGCCGGTGACGGCGATAAAAAAATCCTTGGGATCCAGCCCGGCGGCGACGTAAGCCTGGCGCACCAACTCTTCGTTGGCCAGGGTCTCCAGGGTGGTGCCGCTTTTGGAGACCACCTTGACCAGGGTCCGACTCAAATCCAGCCCCCGCAGCACCGCCGCCGCGTCGTCGGGATCGACATTGCTGATAAAGCGTACCTGCCGGTTCGGCTGGGCATAGGCCTGCAGGGCCAGATAAAGGGCCCGGGGGCCGAGATCGGAACCGCCGATCCCCACCTGGATCATGGTCTCAAAGGGCTCCCCGGCGGGGTTACACAGGCGATTCGTCTCCAGGTCGTCCAGGAATTGCCGCAGTTTGGCCAACTCCTCCTTGGTCCTGGCGGTGGCCTCCGGGTGCTGGGGCTCCTCGGCAAAGACATCCCGGTTGCTGCAATGCAGCACCTGGCGATTTTCACTGTCATAGCCGGCGATCCGGTTGGCCACCGCGCCTTGGCGCATCAGGGAGAACTGTTCCCGCGCCCCGGCCTGGGCGGCCAGTTCCCCCAGGGCCTCAAAAACCTGCTCATCCAGCCGCTGGCCGAAATAGAGCAACTCGAAACCACCACCCCGGCAACGGTAGTCACTGAGTCGCTGCGGCTCCAGCAGGCCATCGGCGCGCAGATCAACGGGCTGGCGGGCCAATTCGGCAAGCCGGGAAAAAGCCGGCAACTTATTAAAATCATTGAAATATTTCTGCATATCAGCCATTTTCTTCTCCCAATCTCTAATGATAATACTTAAATTACCGCCACAGCGCGGCTTCCCACCCTTTACCCTTGCCCGGCCGGTTCTTTTCTGCTAAAAAAATAATGGCTTGCGGCCAACACCGCAGCAACGGCCAGCCCACTCTACCAGATGGGGCCGGCGTCTCCAAGCAAGTAACGGTGGCGACCAAAATGAATTAAGTATCGGCGCCGCCGGCCGACAAGCAGGGTAACCGTTCAGCAGCACCGCACCTTACGCCGATCAGCCAAGCTTAAGTACACGGGGTACGAGGCGCTTGGCTGCTTGCCGCAATCTGCGGCACTGCTGAATGGTTACGGCCCGTTATATCGACGGTTGTCGGTCCTGGTGAACGGTTGCCAAGCAGGATAGTTTGAGGGTACAACGCTAACTTAACTCGGCCACGGAGCGGACGGCAATATGACCCAGGTGATGGCGGAACACGATCTCTTTCGGGCCTGCGAGGTGATTTTCGGCCCGGAGATGGATCTCTCCCGCGAATTTCTTGAATACCTGCAACTCTCGGGAGTCAAAAGCGCCTATCGCAAACGGGCCCTGGAGACCCATCCCGATCGCTGCGCGGTCCTGGACGCCGCCGCCGCCGAGCATCAAAACGGGGTGTTGTTCCACGATGTCCAGCAGGCCTACGAGAACCTGGTCAATTACCTCAAGGCCCGGGAACAGGGCATTGTCCTGCTCAACCCCACGAAAATCAGCCGACCCCGCCCTACCCGGCCCGCCGGCAAGCCACCCCGACGGCGACCGGAGTTTTATCGCGGCAACCGCCAAAGCGGTGGCAACGGCCCCAACAACGACCGCCGGCAGTGGCAAACGGCGGATAAGGCCGGCCCCGAACAGGCCGCCTTTTGGAACCTGGACGAACTGTACCAGGGGCCAATGCCCGAGCGGCGCTTGCTGCTGGGCCATTTCCTGTATTACTCCGGAATCGCTACCTGGCGGACCATCGTCCAGGCCCTGCTCTGGCAGCGCGGCCAGCGGCCCAAAATCGGCGAAGTCAGCCGCCGGCTGGGGCTGCTCGACGACGAGGCCATCGCCACCATCCTGCGCCACCGCAGCCACCGCCACCCTTTCGGCGAAGCCGCCCGGCGCTTGGGGCTGCTCGACGACGAGCAGGTCAGGTTGCTGATGCAAACCCAGAAACGGCTGCAGCGCCGGTTCGGCGAATACTTTGTGGCCCAGAAGATCCTGACCCCGGCGGAGCTGAACCAACTGCTGCGCGCCTTCTATCGTCACAACGCCCGCCGGGCCGCGACCTTCACCGGCCGCTAATTATTTTCCCCGGGAGCCCGGCTTGCTTTACAACAACCTGATCTACCTGCTGCTGGTTATCCTGATCATGGTCACCCGGGGAGCCCCCGAGGCCCCCCAACTGCCGCCGCTGGCGGCCCTGGCGCTGTTTACCGGCAAGGCGCTGGTGCTCCTGGCTCTTAACCACCGCGCCTTTCGCCGTCCCGGCCCGGCCACCGCCGGGGCCTACTTCCGGCTGGAGCAGCGTTTTTCGATCCTGGCGATTGTCTCCCTGGCCATCGACGTCTACCTCCTCGATCTCCACTACTACCTGGCGCAGTTGCCCGGCACCACCGCCCTGCCGGCCCTGCTCCACTTTGCCGGCCTGGCCCTCTTTATATTCTACCTGCTGCTGTTCTGGGAGCGGGCCCGGCCGGCCTATGGCCGGATTTTCGGCGCCCGCCACCGCCCCCTGGCCTTTATCGGCGCCAATCTCAAGCTCAACCTGGTGATCCTGCTGCCCTGGCTACTGATCACCCTGCTGGCCGATCTGCTGGCCTTAAGCCGCCTGGCCCCCATCCAGCGGCTGCTGGCCTCACCCTGGGGCGAGCCGTTGTTGATCCTGGGCTTTTTTCTGGTGCTGCTACTGCTCTTTCCACTGCTGGCCACCCGCCTCTGGGGCTGCCAACCGCTGCCGGACAGCCCACTGCGACGGCGGCTGGAGGAATTCTGCCGCCGGCACGGGGTCAAATTCCGGGAGATCATGAGCTGGCCGCTTTTTGAAGGGCGGCTGCTGACCGCCGGGGTCATGGGCTTGAGCGGCCGTTTCCGCTACCTGCTGCTCACCCCGGCTTTGATCAACGCCCTGGACGACGAGGAACTGGAAGCGGTGGTGGCCCACGAAATCGGCCATGTCCGGCATTACCACCTGCCGCTCTATCTGCTCTTCTTCCTGGGCTTTGGCCTGCTGGCCCACCTGGCCGCCACCCCTTTTCTGATCCTGCTTCTGAACTCCCACCTGCTCGATACCCTGATCGCCGTCAGCGGCCAATCGCCGCTGACCATCATCAATATCGCCGGCACCATCGCTTTGGTGCTGCTGCTGGTGCTCTATTTCCGTTTTTTGTTTGGTTTTTTCATGCGCAACTTCGAACGTCAGGCCGATCTGTTCGCCTTAAGCGCCATGGGACGGGCCGCTCCCCTGCTCCGGGTATTCGACAAAATCGCCCGGCTGGGCGGCCAGATCCGTGATCTGCCCAGCTGGCACCATTTCAGCATCGGCCAGCGGATGGCTTTTTTAAGCGCCGGTGAGGCCAACCCGCGCCTGGTCGGCCACCACCATCGCAAAGTGCGCCTGGCCCTGGCGGCTTTCCTGCTGCTGCTGGGTGCGGCGGCGGCTACCCTGGGGCTGCTGCCGCCGCAGATCTCCGAGCAGGACGCCAGCCTGCGGCTGGCCGAAACCATGCTTATCGAACAGCGCCGGGCCGAACCGGACAATCCCCAATGGCCTCGCTATCTGGGCGATCTTTACTATTTCCGGCATCAGTACCGGGAAGCCATCAACCACTACCGCGATTCCCTGGCCCTGGAGGCAGAGCAGCCGGAAGTGCTCAACAACCTGGCCTGGCTGCTGCTCACCGCCGAGGACGAAAAATACCGCGATCCCCGCCAGGCCCGCGAGCTGGCCCACCAAGCGGTGGCCTTAAGGCCGGACCAGGCGCATATCCTCGACACCCTGGCCACCGCTTACTGGCGGTTGGGAGAGTACCGGCAGGCGGTAAAGTGGGGGGAAGCCGCCCTGGCCGCCGCCCCCGACGACAATCACCACTACCGCCAGCAACTGGAAAAATTCCGGCGCGCCCTCCGGCAACATCGGGAAGAGCCATGAACCAGGGACTGCTACTGATCCATACCGGTCACGGCAAGGGCAAGACCAGCGCCGCCTTCGGCCAGGCCCTGCGGGCCGCCGGCCAGGGTCTGACGGTCTGCCTGATCCAGTTTGTCAAAGCCCAGGACAGCGGGGAATTGCGGGCCATAGGGGCGATTCCGGGGATAGAACTCCACCAGGTGGGTTCGGGGTTCAGCTGGCGGGACCGGCAACAATTCCACCTCAGCGCCCAGCGCGGCTGGCAACTGGCCCAAGAGAAGATCGCCGCCGGCTACGGTCTGGTAATTCTGGATGAATTGACCTATTTACTCAACTACCAGGTACTTACCGTGGAAGAGGTGCTCGACACCCTGCAAAACCGGCCAACCGGTCAACACCTGCTGATCACCGGCCGGGACGCCGCCGCCGAACTGCTGGCCATCGCCGATCTGGTCACCGAGATGCGGGAGATCAAGCATCCGTTCCAACAGGGCATCCGGGCCCAGCAAGGGATTGAGTTTTAGTAACCGTTCAGCAGCACCGCACCTTACGACGATCAGCCAAGCTTAAGTACACGGGGTACGAGGCGCTTGGCTGCTTGCCGCAATCTGCGGCACTGCTGAACGGTTACGGCCCGTTAAATAGACGGTTGTCGGCCTTGGTGAACGGTTACGAGTTTTCAGGTAGGTTATTGACCTGGCAGGCACTTGAAATCATTGGGGATTTGCCCGGCCTTGAGATATTCTCCCAACTGCCGGCCCAATTCCAGGGCCCGCTGGTACTGCTCGGGGGTATGGCCAAAACGGCGATAGAATCGGCCGACGACGGCAGAAGAGGAGGAACGTTCGGGAGCCAGGCCGGCGACCTTGAAAAAAACCCCGATGGTCCGCCAGGGTTCGGACTGGGGATGATCAAAGGCCAGCGGCCCCAGCGGCCTGGCCCCGATTTGCGCCAGGCGCCGCCGCAGATAACGCCAATGGGCCCGCCAGTAACCCCGGCAGGAGATCAGCGCCAGCACCGACCGGCCGTTTAACAGCCCGGGGCGCTGGTCGAGCAGGGAGAGCATCGGCCCGCTGGGATTCCACGACCAGGTGGGACCGGCCAGGACCACCAGGTCAAAAGGTTCTTCATCGGCCACCACCAGGGGTTGGATGGCAAAACGGACCCGGAAGGCGGTAATCAGCATCAACCAGATGGTCTTGAGCACGGTGCCCAGCGGAAAGCGCAGGGAACGTACCGGCACCAGGCGCTCCTGACGCACCTCAATCCCGACTTCGGTCAAACCGGCCGCCAACCGCCGGGTCAGCACCGAACTCTGGCCACTGTAGGAATAGTAAAGAATCAGCACCCGGCGCCGGGGAGGCGCCGGAGCAGCTTCCGGAACAGGCATTGCAAACCCTTGGCTGATCTTGATAATGCCGACTTAACTTGCCGTAACCGCTTATAACGAGCAAGGTTGGGGGGCAAAATAGGCGAGATCGACCGATAAAACAAGCAAAATTACTTAATAAGGAAGAACCCCGAGCATGACCCAGGACAACGAGTTGATCATCATCGGCGCCGGGCTCTCCGGCTTGGCCCTGGCCCACTTCCTGGGCCGGGAAAACGACACCCTGCAAGTTACGCTGCTGGAGGCCGGCTCCCGCCCCGGCGGCGTTATCCGCTCTTTTGCGGCAGCGGGTTTCCAGGCCGAATGGGGCCCCCACGGCTTTCTCGACAACAATCCGGCCAGCCGTCAGCTATTGGCCGCCACCGGCCTGGAACAGGAGGTGGTCAAGGCGCCGCTTAAACAGAATGTCCGCTACCTCTGTCAGCAAGGCCGGCTGGTACCCCTGCCCCAGAGCCCCCGGGCCCTGCTTACCACCCCCCTGCTCTCCTGGCGCGGTAAGCTGCGGCTGGCTGGCGAGTTGTTCAAAAAACCGCTGGCCGACGGCCATAGTATCGGCCATTGGGCCGCCCACCGTTTCGGCCCGGAAGTATTGCCCCTGGTGGACGCGGCGCTAACCGGCACCTACGCCGGCGATTATCAGCGGCTCAGCATCGACGCGGTAATGCCCGGGGCCCGGCGCCTGGAAAAGGAACACGGCTCCCTGCTGCGGGGCCTGCTCAAGGAAGGGTGGCAGAAAAAGGCCCAAAAGCGGCAACAGGCCTCAACGGCGGCCAGCTCCGACGCCCCGGAAGGCGGCGGTTTGCCGGCCATGACCAGCTTCCGTGGCGGGATGGAACAGCTGGTCAGCCGCCTGGCCCGGGATTTGAATATTGTTTATGATTGCCCGGTGGAGCAAATCCGCCCCACCGCCAGCGGCTGGCAGCTAAACTGCGGTGAACGTCGCTTTAACACCCGCCAACTGGTGCTGGCCCTGCCGGTCAACCAGGCCCTCCAATTACTCACCGACTTTAACCCGCCGCTCAGCGCCATTCCCGAAGCCCGGATTACTACCGTGGCCCTGGGGTTCCGCGCCCAGGACGCGCAGGTGCCGGCCGGCTTTGGCTATCTGGCGCCGGAACGGGAAAAACGCTTCACCCTGGGGGCCCTCTTTTCCTCGCGGATGTTTCCCGAGCGAGCCCCGGCCGGCCACCACCTGCTCGAGGCCCTGGTGGGCGGCCGCCGCCACCCCGAACGGCTGGAGCTCAGCGACGAGGAACTGCTCAAACAAATTTACGATGATTTAAAAGAACTGCTGCCCATCTCCGCCCCGCCGGTGTTCAGCCGGGTCCTGCGGGCCGGCGGCGGCATCCCGCAGCTGGAAGAGCATCATCTTGAACTCCTGCGCTGGCGGGAGCAGTTGCAAAACCGGCAGCCCGGCCTGCAGCTCATCGGCTTCGGCTGGGACGGGATCGGCATCAACGACATGATTAAGGCAGCCCAACAGTGCGCCCAACGGCTAAAGGCCGCCGGCGGCGCCAACGAACAGGCCCAGCTCCGGCCGGTCTATTTTTGAACGACTACGGCCCGTTAAATCCACGGTTATCGGCCCTGGTGAACAGTTACCAGTTCTCTTCTTAATCGCGCTGGCGCAGACGCTTGGTCAGATGCTCGATCTGGCCGCGCACGCTGCCGTTTCTGGCCACTGCTTCGTTGATTACCCGAATGGAATGGACCACCGTCGAATGGTCGCGGTCAAAGGTTTTGCCGATCCCGGCCAGGGCCTCATCGGTGAGCTTGCGGGCCAGGTACATCGACACCTGGCGGGGAAAGGCGACTTCCTTCTTGCGGGATTTGGAGCGCAACTCCTCGACGCTGAGCTTGAACTGAGCGGCCACGAAGTCGCGGATCGCCTCGCTGTTCAGCCCCGGCGCCTCGTCGCCGGCCACCGTCGCCACCACCTCCCGGACCATCTCCGTGGTGGGGGCGGTGCGCCGCAGGTTGGCCTTGGCCTTGAGGCCGACGATGGCGCTTTCCACCTTGCGGATATCGCCCCGGACCTTCTCGGCGATATAGGCCACCATCTCTTCATCAAGCTGCAACTGATGATAAGCTGCCTTACGGCGGATAATCAACTGCCGGGTCTTGACATCCGGGGGATTGATGGTGGTGACCAGGCCGGAAGCCAGCCGTGAGCGCACGCTGTCATCAAGGTCGGGGATCTCCCGGGGCGCCCGGGAGCCGGTGAACAGCACCCGGCGGCCGCTGCCCAGCAGCGTATCCACCGCCTCGGCCAATTCCACCTGGGTCTTATTGCGCCCCGACAGGGTCTGCACATCCTCCACCAACAGGACATCACAGCGCTGATGGAACTTTTCCTTGAACTGCTCCATGGTGTTGTGGCGGATATGATGGACCAACTCGGCGGTGAGTTGCTGGGAGGTCAGACAGCAGAGCCGGGTACCCGGGGCGTTATTATATAGATGATGGGCCACGGCATGGGTCAGATGACTCTTGCCCAGACCGGTGCCGGCGTTGATGAAGACACAGGGCTCGGACTGGTCAGTGCCGGTGGCGATGCCCTCGCAGGCCGAATAGGCCAGGGCGTTGGATTCGCCGACCATGAACTCGTCAAAGGTGTAACGGGGGTGCAGGGTCCGGACGCGGTTCTGGTTGCGCGGCATCCGGGGCAGCCGCAGTTGCTCGGCCCCGGCGCCGGCCTCCTCCTCCGGGGCGCCGGCCTGGCGATCGACCCGGAAACGGACGGCAAGCCCCTCCCGGTTCATCTCCTGAAGGGCCGCCTGGATATCGGCCAGGTGGTTTTCGGCCACCCAGTTGCAGAAAAAACGATCGGGGCCGGCCAGCTCCAGCCGCCCGTCACCCTCCTCGAGACAGGACAAAGGCTCGATCCAGAGCTTAAAAACACTCTCAGACAACCGGTTTTGCAAAATCTTTCTCACTTCCTGCCAAATCATGTGTTTTTCTCCCACATGGTTTATCAACCTGCATCCCCTCTTTTACTCTGCCACCGGAAGCGGCGCGCACGGCATGACCACAACCGCCGACGGCCCCGCCGGCTGAACGCCCCTTCGCACTCACGCTCGGCGTGGGCGTTGTTCTATTCCAATCCAGGGGTGACTGTCAAAAGCCCTTGGCCGGTAATAACAGCCGGCCAGCGGCAGAGTTTTCAACAGCACAAAAGCGGCGGCATTTCATGCCATTGTCACCCAGTGACAGCTAAACCCACCAAAACATGGCCCTTTTTTTCACCGCCCTTTTTGGCTGTATTTTCCCCCGGCTAGAACCTGACAGAAGAAAACATCAATTATTTAATGAAAGAGTTAATCATAGCGTTTTCTCCACCATGCTCCATTTTTCTCTTATTTCCTCCAAATTTCTTTTACCACTACCCCTTCCCACGTGGTTCCGGGGAGTTCTTAGTAAAATAAAAAAAATCTTTTTCCGCCTTGACATCTCGCTTCAATTTTGCTTTATAAGCGATAATACTTAAACTCAAAAAGGTGCTACTGACATGCTGAAACGATTCTCCGTCTCCTTAGAAGAAGACCTCCTGGACGATTTCGACGAATTTATCAAGGGCCGGCAATACACCAACCGCTCCGAGGCCATCCGCGACCTGATCCGCAAGGTCTTTGTGCAGGAGGAGTGGGGAACCGGCGGCGAGGTGATGGGAGTCATCACCCTGGTTTACGACCATCACCAGTTCCAGATCCAGGAGCGGATCACCGAGATTCAGCACAATCTCCACCAGTTGATCATCTCCACCACCCATGTCCATATGGACCACCATAACTGCCTGGAGGTCCTGATTGTCCGGGGCGAGGCCGGCACGGTCCGGGAGCTGGCCGACAAACTGATCGCCCTGCGGGGGGTCAAGGACGGCCATCTGGCAACCTCCAGCACCGGCCAGAGCCTGTAGGTTACAGTTTATCCAGGGCCGCCAGGCAGTGGTCCACTTCGGCGGCGGTGTTGAACCAGCCCAGGGAGAGGCGCAGGGTGCCCTCGGGAAAAGTGCCCAGGCTATGGTGGGCGGCGGGGGCGCAGTGGAGGCCGGCCCGGGTCATGATGGCATATTCCCGGTCCAGACGGCGGGCCAGTTCCGAAGCCGACCAGCCGGCCAACGTAAAGGAGATCACCGGGCAGCGCGGCGTGTCGACCGAGGGGCCCTGGAGGGTGAGCCCGCTGATGGCGGCCAGGCCGTCCAGCAGACGCCGGCAGAGTTGGCTCTCGTGGGCGGCGATGGTGGCCAGGCCGGTCTGCTGGATAAACTCGACCCCGGCGGCCAGGGCGGCGATCCCCAGGGTGTTGGGGGTGCCGGCCTCGTAGCAGTCCGGGGCGAATTCGGGCTGCCGCTCCAGTTCCGAGTCGCTGCCGGTGCCGCCCATCAGCAGGGGACGCAGTTGCAAATCCGGGCCCACCACCAGGCCGCCGCTGCCGGTGGGCCCCAAAAGTCCTTTGTGGCCGGTAAAGGCCAGCAGGTCGATGCCGCTGCCGATGACATCGATGGGCAGGTGGCCGGCACTCTGGGCGGCGTCCACCAGCAGCCTGGCCTCGCCCTTGCGGGCGGCGATCTCGGCAAGGGGGGCGATGGTGCCGCAGACGTTGGAGGCGTGGTTAATGGCCAGCAGGCGGGTCGTCGGCCGGCGCAGACGGTCGATGGCGGCGGGGTCGATCTCGCCTTGCGGCGAGGTGGGCAGCAGCGAGACCGCCACCCCGTGATGGGCTTCCAGCCACCTTAATGGCCGCATCATGGAGTTGTGTTCCATCCCGGTGGTCAACACGTGGTCACCGGGCTTCAGCAGGCCGAACAGGGCCTGATTCAAGGCAGCGGTGACGTTGGCGGTAAAAACTAGCCGCGAGGAGTCGGGGCAGCCCAGGAAACTCGCCAGACGTTCACGGGCGGCGAAGATCTCCCGGCCGGCGGCCAGGGAGTGGCGATGGGCCGCCCGACCCGGACTCAAGGCAATGGTCGCCGGCAACTCGGCCAGCACCCGCAGCACCGACGGCGGCTTGGGAAAAGAGGTGGCTGCATTATCGAAATAAATTGTATTATCCATGAAAAAATTAAGGGCGCAGCATGGCTCCGGATTGGGCCATGGCGTTGACAATTGCCAGCATATCGGTCACCTCACCGACTTGCAGTTGCGACTGCAATTGGTAGAAATCCAGGCAGGTACCGCAGGAATAGAGCTGGCAGCCGGCCGCCGCCAGGGTTTGCAGGGGCTCCACCAGGGCATCGGGGCCGGCGGTCAGCCGGACTCCGGAGTTATAGAAATAGAGCGCCGCCGGCGGCTGCGCCAGGGCCGGCAGGGTCTTGATAAAGGCGTGCATCAGCACCCGCCCCAGTTGCTCATCGCCCCGCCCCATGGTGGCGGCGTCGATAACCCCGATCAGCGGCGCCCCGGGACCGCATTGGTATTCGCCGGCCGCGGGAGCGGCACCACTTGCCGCCGCCGGGCTCTCCTGGTCGATCACCAGACAAAAGCCGCCTTCCTCGGGGCGAATCGCCACCTCGCAGCCCCGGCCGCGGGCGAAACGCTCGACATT
Organism: Desulfurivibrio sp.; assembly: GCA_034522365.1. Taxonomy (GTDB): domain Bacteria; phylum Desulfobacterota; class Desulfobulbia; order Desulfobulbales; family Desulfurivibrionaceae; genus Desulfurivibrio. The sequence goes on from JAXHLI010000012.1 coordinate 53,149, forward strand.
GGCGCGGGCCGCCTCGTTGTCCACCCGCACCAGCAACCGGCCCCGGCCCAGCTCCTGCAAGGCCTCGCCGGTGGCGATCACCGGCTGGGGACAATTCAGACCCCGACAATCCAGTTGCAACCGGTTCTCCGCATCCATCGCCAGCAAAAGCTCCCCATCATTTAATTAATCTAATTGTAAACCTGCACCAAAACCAACAACCGCTGAGTTAACGGGCCGTAACCGTTCAGCAGTGGTGCAGCTGTCGGCGACCAGCGCCGACCATTGACAGCGGCCAGCAGCCAAGCGCCGCATACCGAAGTGTACGTAAACTCGGCTGCTGGCCGTATGGTGCGGTGCGGCTGTTCGGCTAATCGTGGAAGCTGTACAGGCTGACCAAGCCGGCCACCAGATCCTTGGTCTCCTCATCCATCTCTTCCAGCAGGAAACCGGTGGTATGGTAGTCGGGATTGACATCGGGGCCCGTCCAACGGCTACGGGCCCGGCAACGCAACTCCTGCCACTGGAAGTGACCCTCGGGCAGGCTCAACCGCAACTTGAAGAGGCGATCCAACGGCAGCGGCTGGGGGGCGACCAGCTTCAGCCCCTCGGTGGTGATATCCACCAGATGGCCCAGCAACTCGCCGGTTTCATCGTTATAAACCTTGAGATAGTAAACAAGGTTATGCCGCTTGTGAAAACGACCCCGGTTGGCTTCCATCGTTTTATCCTCGCTTATCCTCTAATTCCATCCCCACCATGCCGCCAACAGCCGAACCACCGTTTTCCTCGATGCTGGCCAGCATATAAGCCACCACCGCCGCGGCGTCCAGCCGGGAACAGTCGATAATCACCGCGTCGGCGGCCGGTTTCAGCGGCGCCAGAACCCGTTGAGAGTCGTCATGATCACGCCGCTTGATTTGCGCCAGGATCTCCTGTTCGACGCACTGCTCACCCCGCTGACGCAGCTGCTGGCAACGCCGCCGGGTCCGTTCCTCGGCGCTGGCGTCCAGATAAAATTTATGCTCGGCGGCGGGCAACACCACGGTCCCCATATCCCGGCCCTCGGCCACCACCCCGCCGGCGGCGGCGAGCTGCCGCTGCAACTCGGTGAGCCGCCGCCGCACCGGTGGGTAGGCGGAAATCCAGGAGGCCGCCATGGCCGCCTCCGGGGTCCGGATGGCGGCGGAGATATCCTCGCCGTTGAGCCGGACGCCCACGTCATCAGCGGGGCCGGCGGCCGGCAACATCTCCAGCTCGATACCCGCCAGGCACTGCTCCAGGGTGGCGGCATCCTCGGGATCAATCCCCTGCCGCTCGGCCACCAGCCCCACCGCCCGGTACATCGCCCCGGTATCCAGGTAGGTAGCCCCCAGCTGCTGGGCCAGCAACCGGCTGACGGTACTCTTACCAACCCCGGAAGGCCCATCGATGGTCACCACCGGCCGACGCCCGGCAACCCCGGAATTTTTCCCCTTATTTACCACCATAACCCAACTCATAAGCGTTCAGCAGTGCCGACAACCGCCTAATTTAACGGGCCGTAACCGTTCAGCAGTGCCGCAAATTGTGGCAAGCAGCCAAGCGCCTCGTACCCCGTGTACTTAAGCTTGGCTGATCGCCGCTGTAATCATCGGCGCTCGACGCCGATAACGTGCGGTGCTGCTGAACGGTTACCCCAACTCCTGCAGGGCGACGGCCAGGGCGGCCAGAAAACGGTCGTTTTCTTCCGGCCGACCCGGGGTGACCCGGATATAGTTGGGGTAACCGTAGGCGGCCATGGGCCGGACGATAACCCCCTGCCGCAGCAGGTGCTCATAGAGTACCTTACCATCACCGCCGATATCAATCAGGAAAAAGTTGGCCTGGCTGGCAAAGGGGCGGCAACCCAGCTCGGCCACCGCCGCCCGCAGCCGGGACATCTCCCGGCGATTCAACTCCAGGGTGCGCCGGTAATGCTGGTCATCAGCCAGGGCGGCCAAAGCGCCGGCCTGGGCCGGGGCGTTGACGTTGAAGGGTTGCCGCAGCCGCTGCAAAACCCCGGCGATCTCCTCGTGCATCAGCCCGTAACCCACCCGCAAGCCGGCCAGTCCGTAAGCCTTGGAAAAGGTCCGCAGGGCCACCACCGGCACCGGCCCGTCGAGATAACGCCGGGCCTCCAGCCGCCGTTCATCGTCAACGAAGTCGACATAGGCCTCATCCAGAACCACCATCACCCGGGGCGGCAAGCGGCGCAGAAAGTCCTCGAACTCAGCAGCCTCAAAGACGCTGCCGGTGGGGTTGTTGGGGTTATCGAGAAAGATCATCCGGGTGGCCGGGTTGACGGTGGCGGCGATGGCCGCCAGGTCATGGCGCATCTCCGCCAGCGGCACCACCCGGTTAACCCCGCCCTGGGCCTGGACCACGTTGCGGTAGACCAGAAAGGTGGGGTGGGAGGTGATCACCTCGTCGCCGGCCTGCAGGAAAGCGGCGGCCAACAGGCCGATAATCTCGTTGGAGCCGTTGCCGAATACCAGCCGCTCGGCGGGCACGGCCAGCTTGGCGGCCAAAGCCTGGCTTAGATAGTAACAGCTGCCGTCGGGATAGCGATGCAGGCGGGCCAGTCCCTCGGCAATCGCCGCCTGCGCCCGCGGCGAGGGCCCCAGGGCGTTTTCGTTGGAGGCCAGCTTGATGGAGTTGCTGATCCCGTACTCCCGCTCCAACTCCTCCAGGGGCTTGCCCGGCGGATAGGGAACCAGCGAGGCGATATGGGGGGCGACGCGCAGTTCCATGTTAAAGCTCCGGCCGCCTGCTGCTGATCGCCAGCCGCCGTTCCAGTTCGGCCGCCGCCTGCAACAATAAATCCTCGCGGAAATGGTTGGCCTGCAACTGTAACCCCACCGGCAGGCCGGCAGAGCTGAAGCCGCAGGGCAACGATAAGCCCGGCAGGCCCGCCAGGTTGGCCGGGATGGTCAGGATATCGGAAAGATAGACACTCAACGGATCGCTTTTACTGCCCAGCGGCCAGGCGGTGGTGGGGGCCACCGGCGAGACCAGCAAATCGCAGTCGGCAAAGGCCCGGCGGTAATCCTCGATGATCAGTCTCCGCACCTGGGAGGCCTTACGGTAGTATGCCTCGTAATAGCCCGAAGAGAGCGCGTAGGTGCCGATAATGATCCGCCGTTTGACCTCCATACCAAAACCCTGGGAACGGCTGCGCTCATACATCGCCAACAGATCATCGGCCTGGCCGTCGCGATGCCCGAAGCGGACGCCGTCGTAGCGCGCCAGGTTGGAGCTGGCCTCGGCCGGGGCGATGATATAATAGGCCGCCACCCCGTAATCGGTATGGGGCAGACTGATGTCGCAAAGCTCGGCGCCGGCTTCCTCCAGTTGTTTAATCGCCGCTGCGGTGCTCGCTTGGACCTCGGGCTCCAGACCCATGGCGAAATACTCCCTGGGCAGGCCGATTTTAAGGCCCCGGACGCCGCCGGCCAGGGCGGCGGTATAATCGGGCACCGGCTCGGCCACCGCGGTGGAGTCCCGCCGATCATCACCGGCCAGCTGGGTGAGCAGCAGGGCGGCGTCGTAAACATCCTTGGTCAGCGGCCCGATCTGGTCCAGCGACGAGGCAAAGGCCAGCAGGCCGTAGCGGGAGACCCGGCCATAGGTGGGCTTGAGTCCCACCACCCCGCAATGGGAGGCGGGCTGCCGGATCGAACCGCCGGTATCGGTCCCCAGGGCCCCGGCGCAGAGATCGGCGGCCACCGCCGCCGCCGAACCGCCGCTGGAGCCGCCGCAGATATAATCGAGGTTCCAGGGATTATGGGGTACCGCCAGGGAGCAGTTTTCATTGGCCGAGCCCATGGCGAATTCATCCATGGTGGTCTTGCCGAGGAGCACCGCCCCGGCCTGGCGCAGTTTTGTCACCACCGTGGCGTCGTAGGGGGGGACAAAGTTGGCCAGCATCCGCGAACCACTGGTGGTGGGCAAGCCCTGGGCGCAGAGCACATCCTTGAGCGCCAGCGGTACCCCGCACAGCGGCGGCGCCTCGCCGGCCGCCAACCGCCGGTCGGCGGCGGCCGCCTGTTGCCGGGCGCCGTCGCCATCCACCGTGATATAGGCGTTGACCTTTTTACCCACCGTCTCCAGCCGGGCCAGCACCGCCTCGGTGGCCTCCAGCGAGGAAAACTCGCGGGCGGCCAAGCCCCGGGCCAGCTGCCCGATGGTCATCGCACTCAATTCCATGGCCTCACCCATCCCCTAGCCCACCACTTTCGGGACCACAAACGCCTCGGCGGTGGCCGCCGGGGCGTTGGCCAGGGCCTGGTCACGGGGCAACGAAGCCGCCACTTCATCCTCGCGGAAGGCGTTGACCACCGCCAGGGCGTGGCTCACCGGCTCCACCCCGGCGGTGTCCAGCTCGTTGAGCTTGTCGACATAGCCCAGAATAACGGCCAACTGCCCGGTCAAGGTCGCCAGCTCTTCTTCACCGATTTCCAGCCGGGCCAGTCGGCCCACCTGCCTGATCTTCCTCCTGTTCGATCGTTGTAATGCTCGTCACCTTCGGTGTCGCAGATTGTGGCAAGCAGCCAAGCGCCATGTACCCCGTGTACTTAAGCTTGGCTAGCCGCGTCAATCATCGGCGCTTGACGCCGATAACGTGCGGTGCTGCTGAACGGTTGTGCTTAGCAATGCTGGAACGGCAAGCCACTGCCGTTGGCCAATAACTCATCAAAGACCCCCACCACCTCGGGGCAGAACTGGCTGCCGGCGCAGCGCCGCAACTCGGCCCGGGCCTCGGCGAGGCTCAGATTACGGCGATAGCTGCGTTTGGAGGTCATGGCGTCGAAACTATCGGCCACCATGATGATCCGGGTGGGCAAATCGAGCTGATCACCCTGGATACCGTCGGGATACCCCTTGCCGTCGAGCCGTTCATGGTGGTGGCGGACAATGGCCAGCTCACGGTCCATGAAAGACAGCGGTTTCAGAATATTCTCGCCGATCTGCGGATGCTTGCGCATCATCTCCCATTCTTCGTCGCTCAACGGCCCGGGTTTGCAGATATAGCTGACATCGACCACCAGCTTGCCGATATCATGGACCTGGCAGGCCCGGGACAGGACCTGCTGTTCCGCTGTGGCCATGCCCATGGCGGCGGCGATTTGTTCGGCGTACTGGGTAACCCGCACGGTATGACCGGCGGTGTAGACGTCCTTTTCCTCCAGGGCGGTCTGCAGACTCAGCATGGTATCCAGGGTGGTGACCTCCAGATTGTGGCTGTACTGCTCCAGCTGAAAATTCTTGCGCTCCAACTCGCTGGTCTTTTCCCGGACCTCCCGTTCCAGTTCTTCCCGGTAGGCCCGTTGCTGACGAACGTAGCCCCGCTTTTCCACCGCCCGTTTGATCTTGATATGGAACAGTTCAAGATCCTCGATGGGCTTGCTGATAAAGTCGTAGGCCCCCAGATTGACCGCCTTGACGGCGTACTCCATGCTGCCGGCCCCGGTGAGAAAGATCACCGGAATCCCCAGATCCCGGCCGTTGATCCGCTCCAGCACCTGGAAACCGTCCATATCCGGCATATTGATATCAAGGATGATGACTTCCAGGTCGTCACTCAACAGCTCCAGGGCCTGCTTGCCACCGGCGGCACTAAGCACTTCGTAACCGAAAGCAGCCAGGATCCGGGCCACCGCGTCCCGGACCATGGCATCGTCATCGGCGATCAGAATTTTAACCGGCTCTGTTGAAAATGACTCCACCATCGCTTCCCTTCTGGTAAGCGTTCACCAGGATCGACAACCGTCGATTTAACGTGCGGTGCTGCTGAACGGTTACCAAAAAAGCCAGATCACCCGGCAATTGTCCAGTATTTTTTTACTATCTCCCGGGCCTGTTCCAGGGCCCGCAGGGGCGGCGCGGCCTGCCGCAGGGGGGCCAGTTCGGCCGCCGAGCTGACCTGATCGCCGGCCATTTCCCCCAGGCAGGTCATAACGCCCCGCTCCATGATTCCCAGGTCATACCCCCCTTCCAGGACCATTACCAGCCGCTGGTCGCAAAGCTCCGCCGCCAGTTCGGTCAGCACCCGGGTCATATAGGCGTAACCCAGTTCGCTGACCATCATGGCCCCCAGGGGGTCACCGGCATAGGTGTCAAAACCGGCGGAAACCATGATCAGCTCCGGTTGGTACTGGCGGGCCAAAGGCACCAGCAGTTCGTTGTAGAGCCGGGCGAAAGCGGCGTCATCCTGGCCGCCGGGCAGCGGCACGTTGATGGTGTAGCCCTCCCCCGCCCCCCGACCGACCTCGGTGAACGCCCCGCTGCCGGGAAAGCAGGGAAACTGGTGGGTGGAGAAAAAGAGCAGCCGGGCGCTGTCGGCAAAGGCGTGCTGGGTGCCGTTGCCGTGGTGGAGATCCCAGTCGACCAGCAGCAGCCGCTGATAACCGAGTTGCTGTTGGGCGTAATGGGCGGCGATGGCGATATTGTTGAACAGGCAGAAACCACTGCTGTGGTCATGTTCGGCGTGATGCCCCGGTGGCCGGACCAGGGCAAAGGCGTTATCGGCCTCGCCGCGGCTCACCAGCTCCACCGCCTTGACCGCCGCGCCGGCGGCCAGGCAGGCAGCCTCATAGGAGCGGGGCGAGGTATGGGTATCGGGATCGAGGACCGCAAAAGGATGGCCGGCGGTGGCCGCCACCTGTTCGATATAGCGCCGGCTGTGGTTAAGGGCCAGGATATCCTGATTGGCGGCGGCAAAGTCGGGAAACAGAAAGCGGCGCTGCTGCTCCGGTTGCCCCAGCCGCCGATACAACCCGGCCAGCCGGGCCGGCACCTCGACATGACCGGGTCCCGGATCATGCTCAAGGAAAACCTCACTCATCATAATCGCCGTCTTACGCATGGTCCCTCCCTGCTCTTCTCAGGTCTGCTTGGCCATATTTTATTTCGTAGACCTCGTCGGCGGGCAGATCAGCCCGGCGGCTCTGGCTTCTGACCAGTTCATCGCAACGTTCGTTCAGAGGGTTGCCGGCATGGCCCCGGACCCAGTAGAAAGTGACCGGCAACCCCTCCACCAGGGCCAGCAACTCGCCCCAGAGATCGGGATTGAGCGCCGGCTTACCGTCGCTTTTGCGCCAGTTGCTCCGCCGCCAGTTACGCGCCCAACCCTTGGTGATTCCGTTGACCACATAGCTGGAATCGGAGTAGAGTCGCACCGGCCGCTGGCGGACTTCCAGCTCCCGCAGGGCGACAATACAGGCCAGCAGTTCCATCCGGTTATTGGTGGTCAAGCGAAAGCCGCCGGCCAACTCCCGCTGCTGGCCGTTATAGAGCTGCACCACCCCGTAGCCCCCCGGTCCCGGATTGCCCAGGGCGCCGCCATCGGTATAAATCAGCACCTCGCCCAGGGCGGCGCGGCGGGGGAGCCGTCCGCCGTAGCCGTGGTGGGCCGGGGACCGCTCGCCGCCCGGCCAGCATCGGCCTGCGGCCCGCGCGTTTTTTTCTTCCGGGCGTCGCCCCCCCCGATTCCGCTGCCCGCCGGGGCGGCCAGCCAGGCCTCGGCCGCTTCCCGGGTAGCAAAACCCTGGAAGCGGGCTTTGGCAAAACCCTCCACCTGTTGCCGGGCCTGTTCCCAACTATGATAAATCCCCGGCCGTCGCCCGACGGCCACCGCGTAAAATTTCTTCCTGCCAGCCATGCTCCCTTATAACCGCCACGGCCGCTTTTGGCGAGGGGAAAGGACAACCGGGCAGCCAGTCGATTTTTAACTGCTGCGACAATTTGCCGCTTGACAATTATTAGCAAACGGTTAGAAATGGGTATAGGTGATACAGAGTAGCGTCTGTGTCAAAGTGCCGAATTCGGTACCGTAAGAAAATTAAGGAGGAGGAACCAATGGAATCACCAGAAAAAGATCAGGAAGTTGAGCAGGGTGTGGATGTTACTCGGCGTAATCTGCTGGTGGGTGGTGGCGCCTTGGCCGCCGGCGCTCTGTTGAGCAAAGCGGGCGGCATGCTGGGTGCCGGTGAGGCCCAGGCCGCTGACCTCAAGACTTGGCCGTGGCCCTATGTCAAGCTGGATCCCGATGAGACCGCGGAGATCGCTCGACGAATGGATGGTGCGCCGGTGGGCGCCGCGGTGATCAGCTCCGTTTTCAGCCAGTTGGCGGAAAAGGTCGGCGAGCCCTACAAGTCGTTTCCGGTGGATGGCTTCTTCTTCCTGGCCGGCGGTGTGGCCGACTGGGGCACCATCTGCGGCAGCAACTCGGGTGCCAATACCGTGGTCAATATGATCATCGGCCCCAAGGTGCACGGCCATAAGGCCAGCTTCACCATGGGTTCCAACCTGATGCACTATTACTCCAACACCAAGCTGCCGGTTTACGTGCCCAAAAACCCGAAGATCGACCCCAGCAAGATCATGCTCACCCAGAGCGACTCGCCGCTGTGCCATATCTCGGTGGGCCGCTGGACGGAAAAGTCCGGCAATCCTTTCCACAGCCCCGAGCGCAAAGAGCGCTGCGCCCGGGTGACCGCCACCATGGCCTATGAGACGGTCAAGGCCTTGAACGCTTGGAAGGATGGGCAGTATGACGTCGACGACAACAAGTGGTTCGCGCCGGGTGCGATCAACTTGACCGGGCAGCAGAACTGCACCGATTGCCACGGCAGCGATATCCCCACCGCCAAACCCGCAAGGTCCTAAACAGCAAACAAGTCTTCCCTCTAAAACCCAACGGCGCCGGCTCCCAGCGATGGAGCCGGCGCCGTCTGTCTGGCCGCTCTCCCGCTAACCCCGGCTACCAGCCCCATTGCTGCTTGCGCAGTCCCCGGCACCTGCCCCGTTTGACCCTCGTCCAGCCACCACATTGCCTCCCCGGGCAAGCGTCATCGCTCCCCCTGAAACCGCCGACCGTCACCGCCATTACCACCACTTCACCCGACAATACCCTCTTGCCGAGATGGCCCAGATGGATCCCGTTTAGCTCGACTCCGGCGGCGGCCCAGGCCAGCGCCGCCGCCGCCAGTCTCGCCGGCAGCCCCTTACATGGGCACCCCGGGTAAGCCGACCCAACACATTCCGAGCCACCGGCAACACCAACAGAATAGAGGGAAAGGCGATAACGAAGGCGGAGACAAAGGCAATCAGCCAGCGGCGCAGAAAATCGTCTACCAGCCCCAAATTAAGAAAGGTAACCACCCCGGACATCAGCAGACTCATCATCAGCGAGGTGAAAAAAGCCAGCAGTACCGGAGCGTGACGGTAATTAAACTTGAATATCGGCACAAATATTCCTTTTTTAACCGAGTTGCTTGGAAACCAGGGCCTCCTCGAAGGTCGCCATCTCCGAATGCAGGGCGCAGGCCAGCTGCAGCAAGGGGAAGGCGGTGGCCGCGCCGCTGCCCTCGCCCAGCCGCATCCCCAGCGCGAGCAACGGTTCGGCCGCCAGGGCCTCCAGTACCCGACGATGGCCGGGTTCGGCCGAGGCGTGGGCGTAAATAAACCAATCACCGACGCCGGGGTTGAGCCGCAGGGCGGCCAGGGCCGCCACCGAGCTGATAAAGCCGTCAACCAACACCGGCAGGCCCCGCTGGCCGCAACGGAGATAGGCCCCGGCCAGGGCGGCGATCTCAAAGCCCCCCAAGCGGCGCAGGGTCTCCCGGGCCACTTCCTCCTCATCGCCGGCCAGAGCCGCCAGGGCCGGGCGATGGCAGGCCAGACCCTGCTCCAGTACCACGACCTTGCGACCGACCCCGGCGACATCCAGGCCGGTGCCGGGGCCGGCCAGCACGGCCGGCGGCTCATTAAGATAAGCGCAGGCCAGGGCGGCGGCGGCAGTAGTGTTGCCGATCCCCATCTCGCCGCCGATAAAAAGCTCCACCCCACGGCTGAGTAATCGTTCGACACTGTCATAACCGGCCCGCAGAGCGCCGGCCAACTGCGCCCGGCTCATCGCCGGTTGCTGGACAAAATTGGCGGTGCCAGGACCCAGCCCCACCGCCACCACCCCCGGCAACGGCCCGGGATCGGCCACCGTTCCCAGGTTGACCACTTCCAGTTCGGCCCCCAGCCGCCGGGCCAGGACACTGATCGCCGCGCCGCCGGCGGCGAAGTTGCGGACCATCTCGACGGTTACCTCCTGCGGGAAAGCGGAGATCCGCTCCGCCATCACCCCGTGGTCGCCGGCAAACACCGCGATCCCCGGCCGCTCCAGGCGGGGTTTATCGCGGTCCTGCATGGCGGCCAGCCGCAAGGCCAACTCCTCCAGCCGCCCCAGCGAGCCGGCCGGCTTGGTCAACTGTCCCTGGCGACCGACGGCCCGCTGCCGGGCCTCTTCTGCCAAAGCTACAACCGGCTCATACAACCAGGCAAGCTCCCCATTATCCGACATTCTCATCCTCATTAAAGTAGCTTAAGCACCACCGGGAACCCGCCAGCAACCACGGGCCGCCGCCATTCACTCCAATCCTTCCCCCTTCAAGACCTGGGGCAGGCCGGCCACGGTCAGGATCACCCGCTGGCAAAGGGGAGCCAGACTTTGATGCAGGCGGCCGGCCTCATCGCAGAAACGGCGGCTCAACTCCCCCATGGGCACCACGCCCAGACCGGTCTCGTTGCTGACCATAATGATCCGCCCCGGTAATTCGGGCAACACCCGCAGCAACTCGGCACTCTCCACTCCCAGCCGGGCCGGCTCGGGATCGGCCAGCAGCCGGGTCAGCCACAGGGTCAGGCAATCCACCAGCAGACAACGCTCGGCGGCGGCGTGGGCGGCCAGCACCCCGGCCAGGCCAGAGTCGACTTCCACCAGCCCCCAATGAGCCGGCCGCCGCTGTTGATGGTGCCGGATCCGTTCCCGCATCTCGGCATCACCGGCCGCGGCGGTGGCGATATAGGTCACCGCCAGGCCGCTTTCCCGGGCCAGCCGCTCGGCCAAAGCGCTTTTCCCCGAGCGCACTCCGCCCAGGATCAATTCCTTCATGGCGACATTTCCCTGGCTTATTGCTTCATTACCCGGTAGATCGCCGCCATGTCCTCATCGCCATGGCCCGCCACGCAGGCCCGCTTGAAGATGGCGTTGACCGCGGCGGCGGCCGGCAGGGGCTGATTGACCTCCTCCCCCAGGGCCTGGGCCAGGCGCAGATCCTTTTGCATATGCTTGAGCGGGAAATGGGCGGCAAACTCGCCGGCCAGCATGGCCGGCCCCTTGAGTTTGAACATCGGGTTGGCCATGGCGCCCTCGGCCAGCACGGCGACGATATCCTCGCCGGCCAGGCCGGCTTGCTGCCCCAGGGCCAGGCCCTCGCCCAGGGCCGCCAGCATGCCGGCCAGGACCTGGTTGATCGCCAGCTTCATCCGGGCGCCGTTGCCCACCTCCCCCAGGTAGAAATTCTTCTTGCCCATGACCTCAAAGGCGGGGGTGGCGTCGTCAAACAGGCTCTTATCGCCGGCGGCCAGAAACACCAGGGCGCCGTCTTCGGCCGGCTTCTTGGAGCCAGAAACCGGGGCCTCCAGGAAACGGCCGCCCCGTTCGGTCACCGCCGCGGCAATCTCGCCGGCGGTGCCGGCATCCACCGTCGACATATCGACATAACCGCGCCGGCCGCCGATCCCGGCCTGCACTCCCTGCTTGCCAAAAAAGACCTCCCGACAGGCGGCCGGGTCGGCCAGGATGGCAAAGGTCAGCTCACACCGGGCCGCCACCTCCTGCGGGCTCTCGCCCCGGCGGGCGCCCAGCTCCAGCAGCGGTTCACACTTGGCCGGATCCCGGTTCCAGACCACCACCTCGCAACCGGCCTTAAGCAGATTGGTCGCCATCGCCCGGCCCATGATGCCAAGCCCCAAAAAACCGTAACTAGTCATAATATAACCTCCTTATCATAAAAGCAAAATTGACTGCTGCCACCGGCACCCGATCATGGTCCCAAGGGTTACCGATAGCGGCGCTAAAAGCAACCATGAAAAGGCTTGACATTTATTGCCACCTCGACAATGTTGTGGGGAAATACCGTTCAGGCGCCCGCCAGGGCTTAATAGGGAATCCCGTGTGAATCGGGAACGGTCCCGCCGCTGTAACCGGGGATGAAAGCCGCATTACGCCACTGTCCGCCATTAGCCGGATGGGAAGGCGCGGTGAGTAGGAAGAACCGGGAGTCAGAAGACCTGCCTGAAGCGGCGCAACAGCCCTCGTGGAACGGGGCTGGACGACGATCACGGCGATAAAACTGGGAATCCCGGATCGATATTAATTTATCGGTCCGGGCTTTTTTTTTGGGAGGCCCGGCACCGACCCCCAAACCCAGGAGGAAGCTATGAACACCCGACTAAACCAGACATCCCCCCCGACTGCCAATCCGACCCGCCGCCTGCTGGGCGCGGCCATGGTGCTGTTGCTGGCCGTCGCCATTTTGCCGCCACCGGCCGCCCGGGCCGGCGGCAAGGTCAATGTAGTCCCGGAGGAACCGGCCATCGTGCTGGCGGTCTTCGGCACCAGTTATCCCGAAGCCCTGCCCGGTATTCTCACCATCTACCACGAGGTCAGGGAGGCCTACCCCGAAACCACGGTGCGGCTGGCCTTCACCTCTAATATCATCCGCCGGATCTGGCACAAGCGCCGCGATGATGCCCGGTTTCGCCGGCAACACCCCGAAATTCCGGCGACCATCTACCAGGTCAAGGCGCCGCTGGCGACCATCGCCAATCTGGTGGACGAGGACTACGGCCAGATCGTGGTCCAGCCCACCCATATCGCCGCCGCCGAGGAATTTCACGATCTTAAGGCGGTGGTCGACGCCTTGAACAACATCAGGACCATCAAGGAGCGCAACCGCCCCTTCCGGCAGCTGGTGCTGGGGAGGCCGGCCCTGGGAGCGCCGGGGATCGGGCACCCCTACCGGGAGGATCTCGCCAAAGCCGCCGCCGCCCTGGCCGACGACGTCCAGCAGGCCCGGGACGAGGACAGCGCCCTGGTCTATATGGCCCACGGCAACCAATATTTCTCCACCGGGGTGTTCATGGAGCTGGAGCACCTCATGCGGCAACTTTATCCCGAGGTGGACACCTACCTGGCCCAGGAGTCCGGCTTTCCGGATTTGGAACTGCTGGTGCAGCGCCTGGTGGACGACGGGGTCGAGCAGGCGCTGCTGGTGCCCCTGATGACCGTGGCCGGCGATCACGCCCGTAATGATCTGGCCGGCAGCGCCGACGATTCCCTGCAATCCCGCCTGACGGCCGCCGGAATTAAGAGCCGGGCGCAACTGGTGGGACTGGGCGAAAAACGCCGCTTTGCCCGGCTCTTCGTCGACCATCTCGGCGAGGCTGCCGCCGGCGCCGCTATCGATCTTCAATAAATGGCCATTTTCGGCGAAAGAACGGCCGGCCGCGCCGCTCAGTCCGGCGACCAGCCGGCAAGCACCCCCAGGCGGCCGCCGGACACCCCGGCCGGCGGCCGCTTGGCAGGCCGTCACCGGGTGCCCCTGGTAACGTCAGTGCTGCTGGCCGCCCTGCTGGGCCTGATACTGCTGGCCGCCGCCGCCGGTTACCTGGAGATCGGGGCGGCGGGGATCCTCAAGGTGCTGGCGGTCAAACTGGGCGGCAGCCGGGAATTGCTGACCGGCCTGGACCCGGCGGCGGAATTCGTGGTCTGGGAAGTACGCCTGCCCCGGATCCTGACCGCCGCCCTGGTGGGCGCGGCGCTGGCGGCCTGCGGCGTGATCTACCAGGGGATCCTGCTCAACCCGCTGGCCGATCCCTACACCCTGGGGGTATCGTCGGGGGCCGCCTTCGGGGCGGCGCTGGCCCTGGTGGCCAACCTGACCCTGGCCGAGCAGTTCTCGGTGCCGCTCTTTGCCTTTATCGGCGCGGTGCTGACCCTGGCGGTGGTGCTGCGGCTCGCCTCTTTTGGCGGCCAGAGCTCCACCACCACCCTGATCCTGGCCGGAGTCATCGTCGGCGCCATCCTGTCGGCCGGGATCAGTTTTCTCAAGTACCTGGCCGATGAGCAGGTGGCGGTGATCGTCTTCTGGCTGATGGGCAGCTTCGCCTCCCGGAGCTGGCAGGATGTGCTGCTGATCGGCAGCGTGCTGCCGGCGGCGGTGCTGGTGTTCGCCTTTTACAGCCGGGATCTCAATATCATGGCCCTGGGCCACCGTACCGCCGCCGCCCTGGGGGTGGAAACCGGCCGGGTGCGGACCGTGCTGCTGGTCACCGCCTCGCTGCTGGCCGCGATCTGCGTGGCCATTTCCGGGGTGATCGGCTTTGTCGGTCTGATCGTCCCCCACTTGATGCGTTTTGTGGTGGGGCCGGACAATCGCGGCCTGCTGCCGGTATCGTTACTGGCCGGGGCCCTGCTGCTGCTGGGGGCCGACACCGTGACCCGGGCCCTGCTGCCCGCCGAGATGCCCATCGGGGTGCTGACCGCGCTGTTGGGCGGCCCCTTTTTCTGTCTTATTTTTCGCCGGCGGCTGCGGCAACAAATTCGCTGAAGGCGTGGGAGCAGGAAATGGAACAACAGGGTTTTGACATCCGCCATCTGAGCTTCGCCTACCAGGGGGAGACGGTGCTGCGCGACTTCAACCTGGAATTGCCGCCGGGGCGTTTTTACGGCATCGTCGGCCCCAACGGCTGTGGCAAGACCACCCTGCTCGACCTGCTGGGCGGCAACCGACCCGCCCAGCAGCGGCGAGGTCCGTTTCCAGGGCCAACCGGTGAACTCCTACCGGCGCCGGCAGTTGGCCCGCCGGTTGGCCCTGGTGCCCCAGGAGTACGTTATCGATTTTGCCTTCACGGTGGAAGAAATCGTCTTGATGGGCCGCCATCCCCACCTGCCCCGTTTCGGCCGGCCGGCAGTGGAGGATTGGCGGCAGGTGGACCGGGCCCTGGCGGAGATCGGCATCAAGCATCTGCAGCGTCGGCCGGTCAACGAACTCTCCGGCGGTGAAAAGCAGCGGGTGGCGGTGGCCCGCGCCCTGGCCCAGCAGACTCCGGTATTGCTGCTCGACGAGGCCACCGCCAGCCTCGATGTCCGCTACACCCTGACCATTCTGCAGGCCCTGCAGCGCCGGGTCCGGGAAAGGGGCGACACGGTGATCGCCGTGCTCCACGATCTCAACCTGGCGGCCGGTTTCTGCCAGCAGTTGCTGTTTATTAAGCGGGGTCGGCCGGCGGCCTTCGGCACGGTCGACGAGGTGTTGACCGCCGACAATATCCGGCGGGTCTTCGAGGTGGAAAGCAAGGTGGTCGACGATGAATTTAATCAAGGCAAGCGGGTGGCCTTTTGTTTACAAGGAGTAGAATAATGCCAATCAAGCAACTGTTGCTGGCCATTATCCTGTTGGCGGCTCTGCCGGCGGCCGCCGCCGGGGAGACCGTCACCCTCACCGATGAGGGCGGCCGCACCATCCGCTTCGACCAGCCCTTTAGGCGGATTATCTCCCTTTATCCGGGGCATACCGAAAACCTGGCGTCCCTGGGCCTGGACCGGGAAATTGTCGCCATCGGCCATAGCGACGATTTCCCCCCCCGGCTGATGGACCGCCCCCGGGTGGGCTACCGCGACGATCCGGAGCGGCTGCTGGCCCAACGGCCCGACCTGGTGCTGGTACGGCCGATGATCGACCGGGCCTATCCGCAATTGCTGGCCAAGCTGGAGCAGGCCGGAGTAACGGTGGTCTCCCTGCAACCCACCGCGGTGGATGAAATTTTCAGCTACTGGCGGCAGTTGGGTAAGCTCACCGGCCGGCAGGCGGCGGCCGAGGAAATGATCGCCGAATTCCAACAACAAAAGGCGGCTATAGCCGCCAAGGTGGCCGAGATTCCCGAGGAACAACGCCCCCGGGTTTTCTTCTCCTCCATCCATCGCCGGATGAAGACCTTCGCGCCGCAAAGCATCGCCATCTTCGTGCTGGAAAGCGCCGGCGGCCGCAATATCGCCGCCGACGCCCCCCGGGTGCGGCAGACCAATATCGCCGACTACGGCAAGGAGCGTTTGTTGGCCAAGGGTACAGAAATCGACATCTTTCTGGCCCAGCAGGGGCGAATGAACCCGGTGGAGCGGGAAACCATCATCAACGAGCCGGGGTTCAAGGCCATCAAGGCGGTCCGCCAGGGCGAGGTCCACCTGATCGACGAGCGGTTGGTCTCCCGCCCCACCATGCGTCTGCTGACCGGCATGCGGCGGGTGGGGGAGATCCTTTATCCCGACCGGTTCCCCACCGCCCCCGCAACCCCGGCCGGAGAAAGCAAATGAGCCAACCAACGCCGGACGGCGCTTTCGTGCTTGCCGGTACCCACAGCGGTTGCGGCAAGACCACCGTTACCCTGGGGCTGCTGGCCGCCCTTGGTCGGCGGGGGATAGCGGTGCGGCCCTTCAAATGCGGGCCCGATTTTATCGACCCCACCCTGCACCAGTGGGTTACCGGCCGCCGCTCACGCAATCTCGACCCCTGGATGGCCGGGGCCGCCTTTACCCGGCAGAGCTTTGCCGGCCATTGCCGCCCCGGAGAGGTGGGCGTCATCGAAGGGGTGATGGGAATGTTCGACGGCGACGACTCCTCCGCCGCCGCCCTGGCCCGGCTGCTGGGGGTGCCGGTGGTGCTGGTGCTGGATGTCCGGGCGGCGGCCGCCAGTGCGGCGGCGGTGCTCAAGGGTTTTGAAAGTTTGGAGCCGGCGGTGGCGCCGGCGGCGGTGATTCTCAACCGGGTGGGCAGCCAGCGCCACTTGGCGCTGCTACGCCGGGCCATCGAGGAGCATTGCCGGGCCGAAATTATAGGGTATTTGCCCCGGGAGCTTGAGTTCAGTATTCCCCATCGTCATTTGGGGCTGTATATGGGGGAAGAGGGACCGCTGGCGGCTGAAGGGTTGGATAAACTGGCGGCGGCGGTAGATGAATATATTGATTTATCGCGGTTGCTGGAATTGGCGAAAGTGGGCGCGGTTGCTGGGAGCTTCGGGGCGGCGGGGCAGCTTGGGGAGACTGCGGAACCAACCAAGCCCGTTGGGGCTGATCCATCTGCCCGGTACAGCTCATTCTCGGCGGACATCCTGTCCGCCTCCGAGGCGGCCGCCGCCTCCGGGCATCCCTGCCCTTCCGGCGGCGGCCGAAACCCGCTGAACCGGGCAGACGAATGAGCCCGCGGAGGCTGCCGGGAGTACCAGGGCCGCCCGGGGGAGATGCCTTGGCGGCAGCGCCGATCCGGCTGGGAGTGGCCCGGGACCTGGCTTTTTGTTTCTGTTACCGGGAGGCGATCCTGGATCTGCTCGCCAGGGCGGCCGGGGCGGATCAAGCTGTCTCGGTCCTTTGGCCGACACGGCCCTGCCGCCGGGGCTGGACGGCATCTATCTGGGGGGTGGCTATCCCGAATTGCACGCGGCGCGATTAGCCGCCAACCGGGGTATGCTGACCGCCATTTATGAGTGGGCGGCGGCGGGCGGGGTGATTTATGCCGAGTGCGGCGGCTTTATCTATCTCTGCCGGGGGCTTGCGGCCGGCGACGGGGTCTTTCATCCCCTGGTCGGGGTCTTTCCCAGCCGGGTCCGGATGGAGCCACGGCGGGTGGCCCTGGGTTACCGGGAGGTGACCCTGCAACGGGACAGCCTGCTGGGACCGGCCGGCAGCCGCCTGCGGGGCCATGAGTTTCATCATCCAGCGCGCAGGCCGAGCCGCTGCCGGCGGCGCGGAGCGGCTGTTTACCGCCGACGACGGTACCGGCAGCGGTTACCGGTGGCGGGGGGTGGTGGCCGGTTACTGTCATCTGCACTTTGGTTATCGGCCGCAAAGCGCCGCCGATCTGGTTGCCGCCTGCCGGCGCCCGTCCGACGGGCAAAGAACGGAAGGCGACGGCCACCTGACCCCAACTTTTGAATTGTCTTAATCGTAATCGTAATCGCATTATGCTCTCAATTACGGTCGGCATTCGACCGCATGGACTTATGGCGACAAACAGTGAGGAACCGCGCTATGGGCATCACCCTGCAAGAGGTCAAACCGGAATTGATTGAACAGGAGAGCTTCCGGATCATCGCCGCGGAGCTTGGCGAGCATGGTCTGGATGGTGCCACCTGGGCGGTGGTCCGCCGGGTGATCCACGCCACCGGCGATTTCTCCTTTGCCGACACCCTGCGCTACGGCCCCGGCGGAATCGCCGCCGGGCTGGCCGCCATCAAGGCCGGCAAGAATATCCTCACCGATGTCAATATGACCGCCGTGGGGATCAGTAAAAACTTAATGGGCCGTGCGGGGCGAGGGCCGGGTGCTCTGCGGGGTGGCCGAACCGGAGGTGGCCGCCCGGGCCAGGGCCGAGGGGCGCACCCGCTCGGAGGTGGCGATCCGGGAGTTGTTGCCGGAGAATATCGGCATTGTCGCCATCGGCAACGCCCCCACCGCCCTGTTGCGGGTGATGGAACTGATCGACGAGTTGCCGCCGGCGCAACGTCCCGATCTGGTGGTCGGGGTGCCGGTGGGGTTTGTCAACGCCGCCGAGGCCAAGGAGTTGCTCGCCGGTAAGGAGTACCCCTTTATCACCTGCCGGGGCCGCAAGGGTGGCAGCCCGGTGGCGGTGGCCATCGTCAACGCCCTGCTGCACCTGGCGGCGGCCGAGGAACCGACGGCGGCCCACTGTGCCAAGGCCAGCGCCGACGCAAGCCCCCGGGGCCGGCGCTCGGCGGCGTGAAAAAAATGGCGGCCAAGCGCCAGAAGCGTCTACGCCAGGGCTATACCACCGGGGCCTGCGCCGCGGCGGCGGCCAAGGCGGCGGCCATGCAGGTGGCCGGGCAGCCAGCGCCGACGGCGGTGGAGATCCCCTTCCCCGACGGCAGCCGCCACCGTTTGGCGATCCACCAGCTGCGAGCCGCGACCCCGGCGCATGAGGCGATGGATACCCCCGGGGATCGGGAAGAACCCGAAGCCGACGGCCACGGTTTCACGGCCACGGTAATCAAGGATGCCGGCGACGACCCCGATGTCACCAACGGGGCAGCGATCGAGGCCACGGTATGGAAATTGGGGTCAGACCCCAATTTCCCCACCGGGGCTGACCCCGACGCCGTTTTCCAACCCTACGAGGGAACCGGCGAAGATCAGCCGGGGCGGAAATTGGCCGCGAAAAAATTGGTGTCTGACCCCGATTTTCCGAATTTTCCCACCGGGGCCGATTCCGATGCCAGTGCTGTTTTCCAGCCCTACGAGGGAACCGGCGAGGATCAGCCGGCGGGGCTTTGGCTGGCGCGGGGTACCGGGGTGGGGGTGGTGACCAAGCCCGGGCTGGCGATCGCGCCGGGGGAGGCGGCGATCAATCCGGTGCCCCGGCGGATGATCGCCGCGGCGGTGGCCGAGGTCTGGGCCGGCGCGGTGCCGCCGCCGCTGTTGGTGACCATCGCCGTTGCCGACGGCCAGCGGCTGGCAAACAAAACCCTGAACCACCGGCTGGGGATCGTGGGCGGCCTGTCGATCCTGGGCACCACCGGGATCGTCCGGCCGGTATCGGCCGAAGCCTGGACCGCCACCATCGAAGCCGCCCTGGATGTGGCCAGGGCCGCCGGCTTGGAGGAAGTGGTGCTGGCCACCGGCCGGACCTCGGAAAAGGGGGTGATGAACCGGCTGCAACTGCCGCCGGAAGCCGGCGTGATGATGGGCGATTACCTGCAGTTTACCTTGCAGGCGGCGGGCCGGCGCGGTTTTAGCCGGCTGCATCTGGCCGGCATGTGGGCCAAGCTGGTCAAGGCGGCCCGGGGCGTGCCCCAGACCCACGTCCGGCACGGGGTGGTGGACGTGGAGCAGGCGGTGGCCCTGCTGGCCGAACTGGCCGCCGCCGGAGGGGAAAAAATGCCCGCCGGGCTGGCGGCCGAACTGGCCACCGCCCACACGCGTGCCGGGAGATCTCCGGCGAAGATCGACCGGCGGCCAAGCACCTTGAACTGATCCGGGCGGTCTGTGGCCGGGCCGGAGAGTATGCCGCCGCCACCGCCGGACTGCCGGTAACCGTCCACCTGGTGGACAGCCGCGCCCGGGTGGTGCTGACGGTGGAAGGGGATAAAAAATGAACGATCCGACAAGCACGGGCAAGATCGTGGTGGCCGGCCTGGGGCCGGAGGGGCTTGGCGCGACGCAGCGCCAAACCCTGGCCGCCTGTTGCTGCCTGCTTAGCGCCGAGCGCCACCGCCCCCTGGCCGCTTCCCTGGCGGGCGATAACGGCCCGGCCATCCGGCCGTTGACGCCACTGCCGGCGGCCCTGGCCGAGATCGCCGCCCGGTTGCCCGGCGGCGATGTGGGGGTGCTGGTGGGCGGCGATCCCCTCTTTTTCGGGCTCGGCCGCCGGCTGCTGGCGCATTTCGCCCCGGAGCAACTGGAATTCCAGCCGGCCTTGAGTTCGTTGCAACTGGCCTGCGCCCGTTTCCGGCTGCCCTGGGACGACGCCCGGCTGGTCAGTCTGCATGGGCGCCGGGAAAGTCACGGGGCAAGTCCCCGGATTGCCGGAGCGCGGTTGGCCAGCCGCCTGCTGAGCGCCCCCAAAAGCGTGGTGCTGACCGACCAGCGCCATTCGCCGAGCCATATCGCCACCGCCCTGGGGCAATATTTAAGCATGATCGGGGCCGAGGCGACGGCGGCGGCGGTGCGGATCATGGTGGGGGAAAACCTGGGTAGCGCCGACGAGCGCCTCTTTAGCGGCGACCTGGCGGCGACCGCCGGCGGCGATTTCGGGCCGCTGAATGTGATGATCATTCTCAACCCCATGGCCGGGGGTGACCCAGCCGGCGGCGAACCGGTTCCCCTGGGCCTGCGGGAGAGCGATTTCGTCCACCAGCGGGGGATGATCACCAAGGATGAAGTGCGGGCGGTAACCCTGCACAAGCTGGCCCTGCCGGCCGGCGGCGTGCTCTGGGATATCGGCGCGGCCAGCGGTTCGATCAGCCTGGAGGCGGTCCGCCTGGCCCCCGGCCTGCTGGCCTGCGCCATCGAGCAAGAGGAGTCGCGGCTGGCTGATCTCAAGGCCAATATCGTCAGGTTGGGCGCCTTTGCGGTACTGCCGGTGGCGGGTGTCGCGCCGGCGGTTTTAAGTGAGCTGCCCGACCCGGAGCGGATCTTTATCGGCGGCTCCGGCGGCCGGTTGGCCGCCATTATCGCCGCCGGGGCCGAACGCCTGGCCACCGGCGGTCGCCTGGTGGTCAACGGGGTCACCGCCGCCACCCGGGAACAGGCCCCGCCCCTGCTGGAGGCGGCGGGTTTGCGGGTGGAGATCAGCGAAGTGGCAATCCGGCGGCGGAACACCGCCGGCCGGGACGACAATTTCAATCCAATCACCATTATCACGGGAAGCAGATGAAACTAACTGAGCAACAACCCGCCAGCGGCCGTCTTGCCATTATCGGGGTAGGCCCCGGCGACCCCGAACTCTTGACCCTGAAGGCGGTGCGCCGGCTACAAAGCAGCCCGGTCTGGCTGGTGCCCAAGGGTAAGGTTGACGGCCGGAGCACCGCCCTGGAAATTCTGCGGTCGGTGGTGGACGGCGGCGACAAGGAGATCATCCCCCACTACTTTCCGATGCACAAGGTCGCCAGGGAGCAGAACCCGCCGCCGGAGGTGGTCCAGGCCTGGCAGGCGGCGGCCGAACTGGCCCTGGTCCACCTGCGCGCCGGGCGCGACGTGGCCTTCCCCACCCTGGGCGATCCGGCCATCTACAGCACCGGTTTTTACCTTTGCCAAACCCTGCTGGCCAGCCACCCCGAACTGCGGCTGGAGATCATTCCCGGCATTTCGGCCATGGGCGCCGCGGCGGCCTCCCTGGGGCAACCGCTCTGCCTGGGCAACGAACGGCTGGTACTGATTCCCGCCACCTTCGAAAACGGCCGCCTGCGGGAAACCCTGCTCAACTACGATACCGTGGTGCTGATGAAGGTCCACCGGGTGATGGACCGGCTGATCGCCCTGCTGGCGGAGCTGGATCTGCTGGGGCAGGCGGTGCTGGTGGAAAAAACCGGCCAGGTTGGGGAACGCATCAGCCACGATCTGCGGGCGCTGGACGGCGAACCCCACTATTTTTCCACCATTATCGTCAGGAAGCGCGCATGAACCAGCCACCAAATGTAATCCATTTCGTCGGCGCCGGCCCCGGCGATCCCGAGCTGATCACGGTCAAGGGGGGCAAGCTGCTGGCCGCCGCCGATCTGGTGGTTTATACCGGCAGCCTGGTACCCCGGGAGCTGCTGCGGGGCGTACCGGGTGCCATCCACGACTCCGCCGCTCTGACCCTGGAAGAGGTGATCGAGTTGCTGGCCGCCGGCTGGCGGGCGGGCCAGCAAGTGGTCCGGCTCCATACCGGCGATCCCACCATTTACGGGGCGATCGGCGAACAGCTGGCGCGGCTGGCCGAACTCGGCATCCCCTGGCGGGTGGTGCCGGGGGTCAGCTCGGCCACCGCCGCCGCCGCGGCGCTGGACGCCGAGTTGACCCTGCCGGAGATCTCCCAGACGGTGATCATCACCCGCCGGGGCGGCCGCACCCCGGTGCCGGCGGCGGAAGACCTTACCGGGCTGGCCGCCCACCAGGCCACCATGCTGATCCTGCTCAGCGCCGGCATGATCGAGCAGGTAATCGCCGAATTGATCGCCGGCGGCTACCCACCCGTTACCCCGGCGGCGGTGGTGGAGAAGGCCAGCTGGCCCGAGGAACGAATCGTGCGGGGCACCCTGGAGGATATCGCCGCCCAAACCACGGCGGCCGGGATCACCAAAACGGCGATCATCGCGGTGGGCCGGGTACTGGCCGCCGCCCCGCCGCCGGTGCTCTCCCGGCTTTACGACGCGCAATTCAGCCATGGCTACCGCAATGGCACAGAGTAAGCGCCACGGACGGAAAAAGCGAGTGGAATGAAAATCGGTATCCTGGCAATCACGGCGGGGGGGCGGGAGTTGGCGGCCCGGCTGGCGGCGGGCTTGGCGGCGGAGGAAGAAACAAGGCCGCTGGCAGCGGAGGTGGTGCCGGTAGCCGCCAGCGGCCCCGCCGGCGGCACCGCCAGCGGCATCGCTGCCGCCCTGCAAACCGCCTGGGGGCGCTATGACGGCCTGGTCTGTATTATGGCCACCGGCATTGTGGTGCGCTCCCTGGCGCCACTGCTGGTCGCCAAGGAACGTGACCCGGCGGTGGTGGTGGTCGATGAACGGGGCTGGCACGCCATCAGCCTGCTCTCCGGCCACCTGGGGGGCGGCAACGAGCTGGCCCGGCGGGTGGCGCGCTTTAGCGGCGGCCGGGCGGTGATCACCACCGCCTCCGAGGTGCGGGAATTGACCCCGCTGGATCTCTGGGCGGCGGCCCAGCATCTGGTCGCCACCGATAAACGGACCATGACCGCCGCCAGCGCCCGGCTGGTCAACCAGGGGCGGCTCAAGGTTTACAGCGAAACGGCGGTGGCCGAGCTGCCCGCCGGCCTGGAACAGGTGGAACAGGCGGCGGCCGCCGAGCTGATCATCTCCTGCCGCACCGACTGGCTGAGCAAAAAATTTATTTTTCACCCCCGGCAACTGGTGGTGGGTATCGGCTGCAACCGGGGAACTCCGGCGGCGGAACTAGCGGCGGCCCTGGACGAACTGCTGGCCGAACAACGGCTGGCCCATAAAGCGATCCGCAACCTGGCCACCATCGATCTCAAACGGGATGAACCCGGCCTGCTGGCCCTGGCCGAGCAGCACGGCTGGCCGCTGACATTTTATGCCGCCGGGCAACTCAATCAGGGAATAATGGCAACTCAACTTCCGGCTGCGGACTGCCTCTTAGCAGCAAACGAGCAATCTGCCGGCCGGGAGAAAGGGGAAATCGGCCGGCCAAAAGCAAATTATTCCCCCTTTTCCGCGGCGGTGCATCGAGCCACCGGGGCCGGCGGGGTGGCGGAACCGGCGGCCCTGCTCAGCAGCGGCGCCGCTCAATTACTGATAAGGAAACGCAAATGGCAAAACGTAACCCTGGCCCTGGCCCTGGCCGACTTTACCTTGTCGGCACGGGTCCGGGCGCTGCCGAACACCTGACCCCGGCGGCCCGGACGGCCATCGAGAGCGCCGACTGCCTGATCGGCTACCGCACCTACCTGGAGCTGCTGCCCCCGGAACTGCGGGGAGGCAAAGAAATCATCGCCTCGGAGATGATGAAGGAGGTGGCACGCGGCCGCCAGGCCCTGGAACTGGCCGAACAGGGCCGGGTGGTGGCCCTGATCTCCGGCGGCGATCCCGGCATCTACGCCATGGCCGGGCTGGTCTTTGAACTGGCCCGGGAGCGCGGCAGCCCGGCAATCATCGAGGTGGTACCGGGAATCGCCGCCTTAAACGCCTGCGCCGCCCGCCTGGGCGCCCCGCTGATGCACGATTTCGCGGCGGTCAGCCTCTCGGACCTGCTGACCCCCTGGGAGCTGATCGAAAAACGGCTGCAGGCCGCTGCCGTCGCCGATTTCGTCACCGTGATCTACAACCCCCAATCCAAGCGCCGCACCTGGCAGCTGGCGCGGGCCCGGGAGATTTTTCTGGAAGAACGCGCCCCTGAGACCCCGGTGGGTATCGTCACCGCCGCCAGCCGCCCCGACGAAAAGATCACCCTGACCACCCTGGCCGACCTGGAGGGGCAGGAAGTCGGCATGCAATCGACGGTGATCATCGGCAATTCGCAAAGCTATTGCTGGAACAACCTGCTGATCACCCCCCGGGGCTACGGCAATAAATATAACCTGGAATCAAACGGGGCTTGAATTATCCGTTTCCTGTCAACCATCCAGCCCCCAATGCCCAGGTAACTATTCAGCACTACCGTGCAACAGGGCTTGAAACTTTTTTGAAAACCAGCGGGGAAGTTAACCAATGGCCAAGGCGTTAATGTTGCAGGGAACCGGCTCCGATGCCGGCAAATCGGTGCTCACCGCCGCCCTCTGCCGGATTCTGCTTGATGACGGGCTGCGGGTGGCGCCGTTTAAGGCCCAGAATATGTCGCTTAACTCCTTTGTCACCCGGGACGGGCTGGAGATGGGGCGGGCCCAGGTGGTGCAGGCCCAGGCGGCGCGGCTCGACCCCGAGGTGCGGATGAATCCGGTGCTGCTCAAACCCTCCAGCGAGGTGGGCAGCCAGGTGATCGTCATGGGCCGGCCGGTGGCCAATATGAAGGTGGCGGAATACCACGCCTACAAGGCCCAGGCCCAGGCCGCCGCGCACCGGGCCTACAACGAGCTGGCGGCGGAATACGAGGTGATCGTCCTGGAAGGCGCCGGCAGCCCCGGCGAGATCAACCTGAAGGCCCACGATTTCGTCAATATGGCCATGGCCCGCCACGCCCGGGCCTCGGTGCTGCTGGTGGGGGATATCGAACGGGGCGGGATTTTCGCCTCGCTGCTGGGTCATTTTGAGTTGATGGAACCCTGGGAGCGGGAGCTGCTGGCCGGTTATGTAATCAACCGTTTCCGGGGGGATGCTTCACTGCTGGACTCGGGCCTGGAGTTTATCGCCAACCGCACCGGCCGCCCGGTTTTCGGGGTGCTGCCCTATCTGGCCGATCTCGGCCTGCCCCAGGAGGATTCGGTGAGTTTCAAAAAGGGGCTTTATAAAAAAAAGGCCACCGGCGCCGCGCAGCTCGACCTGGCCCTGATCGACCTGCCCCATATCTCCAACTTCACCGATCTTGAACCCCTGCTGGCCGAACCGGATATCGGCCTGCGGCTGGTGCGCCGGGGCGCCGAGCTGGGCAACCCGGACGCCATTATCCTGCCGGGCAGCAAGAACGTGATCGCCGATCTCGCTTTCCTGCAGCAAAGCGAGCTGGCGGCGGCCATCCGGCAAGCGGCGGGTAATTGCGAAATCGTCGGCATCTGCGGCGGCTTCCAGATGCTGGGGGAGACGGTGGCCGACCCCCACGGCCTGGAATCGGCCGGCGACACCGTCGCCGGACTGGGGCTACTACCCCTGAGCACCCGGCTGGCACCGGACAAGACCCTGGTGCGCCGCCACTTTACCCACCTGCCCTCCGGTTTGCCGGTGCACGGCTACGAGATCCATCACGGCCGCACCGAGGGAAATTGGGGTCAGACACCAATTTTTTGCCCAGAGCCGGCCGAAGGTAACAGTGCAGCCGAGAATTGGGGTCAGACCCCAATTTCTCCGGGTCAGAGCCCAAGTTCTGCCCCCAATGATGGCCCCGAGCACGGGGCCGCCACCCCCGACGGCCTGATCTGGGGTAGCTACCTGCATGGCATCTTCGACGCCGATCCCTTCCGGCGCTGGTTTATCGACAATTTGCGCCGCCGCCGGGGGCTGCCGCCGCTGGGGCGCGTCGTGGCCCCCTACGACCTGGAACACGGCCTTTGCCCGCCTGGCCGCCACCGTCCGCGACTGCCTGGATATGAAACAAATCTACCGGCTTTTGGGGTTATAGCCGTGCTTGATCCCGTTTTCCTGCTTATCGCTGCCTTTTTACTGGATGCCGCCCTTGGCGATCCGCCCCACCTGCCCCACCCGGTACGGCTGATGGGCTGGCTGATCAATCGCCTGGAAAAGGTGTTGCGGGTGGTGCTGGCCCACCGTCTGCGGCTGGCCGGGATTATCCTGACCACGCTGGTGGTGGGCGGCAGTTGGCTGGCCGGCGCGGCGCTCTGCCAACTGGCGGCCGCCGCGCCCCCCGGCTGGCCGGCCTGGCTGGCCGCCGGCGTAATGATTTACCTGGCCGCCACCACCCTCGCCAACCGTGAACTGCTGCGCCGGGTGCAGGAGGTGTTGCGCTGCCGGGAGTTGACCGAGGCCCGCCGGCTGGTCGGCCAACTGGTGGGCCGGGATACCGCCCAACTGGACGCCGCCGGAGTGCGGCGGGCGGCCCTGGAGACCCTGGCCGAAAACGCCGCCGACGGCATCGTGGCTCCCCTCTTCTACCTGGCCCTGGGCGGCCTGCCCCTGGCTTTGGCCTACAAGGCGGTCAATACGCTTGATTCCATGGTGGGCTATCGCCACGAAAAGTACCGGCAACTGGGCTGGGCCGCGGCCCGGCTCGACGACCTGGCCAATTACCTGCCGGCCCGGCTTACCGGGGTGCTGATCGTCCTCGCCGCCGGGCTGGTAAACAGCCGAGCATCCCCGGCAGAGGGCCGGGCCACCCAGGAAACCGGCGGAGAACAAGCCAACCGACAAAGGGGCGGCCACAACGGGGCTAGCCACAACGAGACCGACCGCAACGGAGCCGGCCACAACGAGGCCGGCCACAACGGGACCGACCGGCACGGGGCCGACCGGCGGTGGCAACGGGTAAGCGGGGCCTGGCGGATAATGCGCCGGGATCGGCGCCACCACGCCAGCCCCAACAGCGGGGTACCGGAGGCGGCCCTGGCCGGGGCTTTGGGGGTCAGGCTGGGCGGCCCCGCCAGCTATTTCGGCCATTTACAGGACAAACCATATATCGGCGACGGCCCCACCGCCATTGCCCCGGAAGTGGCCGACCAGGCCAGGCGGATTATCCGCCTGAGCGCCATCCTGGCCCTGGCGGTGATGGTGGCCATAAGCCTGCTGCTGGCACAATGGGGCCTGCCGTATTTGCTGCCCACCACCTTCTGGTAGACTCGTAAGGGTTCAGCAATGATACGATCTGCTGAACGCCGGCGCGAACTTAATAAAACGGAGTTGACCAGCGATGACCGGACAATCCATTAGTAAGCGCTCAGCACCATTTACCCATGGCGGCGATCTTAGCCGCCTGGCCGCCGAGATCGGCAGCCAGCGGGAGGCGTTGCTCGATTTCAGCGCCTCGATCAACCCCCTGGGGATGCCGCCGGCGGCCCGGGAAGCGATTATCGCCGGTCTCGAAGGGGTAGCCCATTACCCGGACCCCCTGGCCGAAGAACTGGTGGCGGCCATCGCCCAGGCTTACCGGCTGGATGCCCGGCGTTTGCTGGCCGGCAACGGCAGCACCGAGTTGCTCTACCTGGCCCTGCGGGTGCTGCGCCCCCGGCGGGTACTGCTGACCGCGCCCGGCTTCAGCGAATACCAACGGGCCGCCACGCTGGCGGGCGCCAAAATCAAATACCTTACCCTGCGCGCCAAAACGGGGTTTCAGATTGAACCCCACCGTTTTATCGCCGCCATGGAGGGCTGCGACCTGGCCCTGCTTCGCAACCCCAACAATCCTACCGGCCACGCCCTGGATTACCATCAGATGACTAAAATCGCCGCCGCGGCCGCAGCCCGGGCGCTGTTATCTGCTGGTGGATGAAGCCTTTGCCGATTTCGCGCCGGCAAACGCGCTGCTGGGCCGAACCCGCAACTCCCGGCTGCTGATTCTGCGCTCACTGACCAAGTTTTACGGTATGCCCGGCCTGCGCCTGGGTTTTATCGAGCTGCCCGCCACCCTGCAGCGCCGTTTGCTGGCTTACAAGGAGCCGTGGAGCGTCAACAGCCTGGCCGCAACCGCCGGCGGCGCCGCCCTGGCCGACCCCGATTACCCCCAAAGGAGCCGCGACTTTATGGCCACCGAGCGGCCCTGGCTGACCAGCCGGCTGGCCGAGCTGCCCGACCTAAAAGTCTACCCCGCCGCCGCCAACTACCTGCTGCTGGAGACCCCCAGGGCCCCGCAACTGGTCAACAACCTGCTGCACCAAGGAATCGCGGTGCGCCACTGCGCCAACTTCCGGGGCTTGAACGAAACTTCGATCCGCGTCGCCGTCCGCACCGAGGAAGAAGACCGGGGGCGCCTGCTTGCGGCCCTGGAGCAGGCCGGCCCATAACCCCGCGGCGGCCACAGCAAAAGCGTGCCTTGCCATGCTCACCCCGTCCAAGCGCTTGCCTCCCGTGAGCGATATCCGGCAGATTGCCGCTGCGTGGACGGGGTGATGCGGCTCTGTCCGGGATGATTGGATGAGCTCTTTTTGGGTAATATGCTCACCAAGCCTACATCTTAAAAGCAGGGGAGAAACATGACCACCCTTGAGAAAGTTCGCAAACTGGAAAACGACGTACTCGCCTTGACCGACAAAACCAATGGTTCAACAACTGATGGCCATCAACAAGGTAATCCGGCGGGAGCCGATTTACCAAGAGATCAAAGCGACCCTGCGCGATCAGTTGGGAGAATTTGAAGAGGAAATCGGTGGGATGTCCACCGACGCGGTCCCGTAACCGCTGTGAACGGGTGAGTTGGGTGATGGTATCGATTGTGTGGAGTGAAATGGCGAAGTGTGGCCAACGCCGAAAACCATCTGAATGCTTTACGGGACGGCCCGGAACGATGAATCGGCAAATTGAGCAACGTTTTGATTTGGCGGAAGGCCTGCTACCTGTGAGTCCAGCCGTAACAACACCAATTCGGCGGCCGTGGAGCAACCCTGTAAGCTGACTCCCAGGGGCCACGCGAAGAGCGATCGCGAAAGCCCGCCGATTGCGGTGTTTACGAACGCTGAGCTCCCGCGCGGTGACGGGGGCGACCTGGGGATGATGGCAAAGTCTCCAGCTGATGCACGAGTTACCGGGATGGTCCCGGTGGCTCGGACAGCGGCTGGGGGCTTTTTTTTTCCGAGTTGCCCGCCCCCTGGCCATCGACTAATCCGACGAAAAGGAGGAAGAGACCACTGGACCACCGACCGGCAACCCAGCTTGAACTGGCCCGGGACGGCAAAATCAGCCCCGAAATGCAGCAGGTGGCCCGCGACGAGGGCCTGGCAGAGGAACTGATCCGGGAGGGGGTAGCCGCCGGCACCATTGTCATCCCCGGCAACCACCACCGGCAGCAACGGGCGGTGGGTATCGGCCGGGGCCTGAAAACCAAGGTCAACGCCAGCATCGGCACCTCCAGCGATATCATCGACTATGACGCCGAAGTCGCCAAGGCCCGAGCCGCCGCCGAGGAAGGGGCCGACACCCTGATGGAGCTGTCGGTGGGCGGCGATCTCGATGAAGTACGGCGCCGGGTGCTGGCCGCCACCGACCTGCCGGTGGGCAACGTGCCGCTCTACCAGGCCTTCTGCGAAGCCTCCCGCCGCTACGGCGATCCCAACAAGCTCGACGAGGAACTGCTGTTCGAGCTGATCGAGCAGCAATGCGCCGACGGTATCAGCTTTATGGCCATTCACTGCGGCATCAACCTCTACACCCTGGAGCGGCTGCGCAAGCAGGGCTACCGCTACGGCGGTCTGGTCTCCAAGGGCGGCACCCAGATGATCGCCTGGATGCTGGCCAACAACCGCGACAACCCCCTCTACACCCAGTTCGACCGGGTGGTGGAAATCCTGCGCCGCCACGACGCGGTGTTAAGCCTGGGCAACGGCATCCGGGCCGGGGCCATGCCACGACTCCTCCGACCGGGCCCAGGTGGCGGAGCTGGTGATCAACTGCGAACTGACCGAGCTCGGCCGGCAGATGGGCTGCCAGATGATGGTGGAGGGGCCGGGCCATGTGCCGCTGGATGAGATCGAGGGCAATATCCAGTTGCAGAAACGGATGTCCGGGGAGGCGCCCTACTACGTGCTGGGGCCGCTGCCCTGCGATGTGGGGGCCGGTTACGACCATGTCACCGCGGCGGTGGGGGCCGCCTCCTCGTCACGCTACGGGGCCGACCTGGTCTGCTATATCACCCCGGCCGAGCACCTGGCCCTGCCCAACGAGGCCGATGTCCGGGAAGGGGTGCGGGTGGCCAGGCTGGCGGTCCATATGGGCGATATCGTGAAGCTGGGGGCAAGGGGCCGGGAGCGCGACCTGGCGATGGGCAAGGCGCGGCGCGACATGCAGTGGCAGCGCCAGTACGAACTGGGTCTTTTCGGCCCCCAGGCGCAAAAGATCCGCGAGGAGCGCAGCCCCGCCGACCAGGCCACCTGCACCATGTGCGGCGAATTCTGCGCGGCCAAAAACGCCGACGCCCTCTTTGCCGACTGCCTGGGCGACAAACGCTGAATCAAGTGGTGTCAGGCTTGCAAAGTTGCAAAGTTAAACTTTGGGCTTTGCGGCTTGACACCACTTACACCCGGTAATAGTCGCGGTACCAGGCGGCGAAGTTGGCGATGCCCTCTTCCACCGTGGTGGTGGGCTGGTAGTCGAAATCGCGGACCAGGTCGCTGACCTCGGCCCAGGTGTCCGGCACGTCGCCGGGCTGCAGGGGTAGAAACTCCTTTTTGGCCGTCTTACCCAGGGCCCGTTCCAGGTGGGCGATATAGTCCAGCAGCTCCACCAGGCGGTTGTTACCGATGTTGTACAGCCGCCAGGGGGCGCTGCTGCTGCCCGGATCGGGGTCGTCACCGGACCAGTCCGGGTTGGGGCGCGCCGGCTTGTCCAGCACCCGCACCACCCCCTCGACGATATCGTCGATATAGGTGAAATCCCGACGATGCTTGCCGTAGTTGAACACCTTGAGCGGCTCATCGGCCATGATCGCCCGGGCGAAGCAGGGCCAGGGCCATGTCCGGTCGGCCCCAGGGGCCATAGACGGTGAAGAAGCGCAGGCCGGTGGTGGGCAGCCCGAAAAGATGGCTGTAGGTGTGGGCCATCAACTCGTTGGCCTTCTTGCTGGCGGCGTACACCGACAGGGGATGATCGACGTTGTGGTGAATGGAATAGGGCATGGCGGTGTTGGCGCCGTAGACCGAGCTGGACGAGGCGTAGACCAGGTGCTCCACCCCGTAATGCCGGCAATTCTCCAGCACCTGGGCAAAGCCGACGATGTTGCTGTCGATGAAGGCCAGCGGGTGGTCGATGGAATGCCGTACCCCGGCCTGGGCCGCCAGGTTGACCACCCGCTGCGGCTGCTGCTCGGCAAAGACCCGTTCCACCGCCGCCTTGTCGGCCAGGTCGATACGATAGTGGGTGTAGCCGGGCTGCTCGGCCTGCCGGGCCAGCCGGGCCTCTTTCAAAGCCGGATCGTAATAATCGTTGTGGTTGTCGATCCCCACCACCTCATCGCCGCGGGCCAGCAGCCGCAAACTCAGGGCGGAACCGATAAAGCCGGCGGCGCCGGTGACCAGTACCTTCATTTATATCTCCTTCCAATGGTATCAGGACCTTTTTTTTTCTACACACAACCGCCGGCCACCACGGTAAAAGGCGCCCCGGTTGCTGATTCACGCTCCAGGTAATCCACCAGCGGGCCGGCGGGTGCAAAGCCTTGCACGGCCTGCTCCAGAATCTCCCGGCACTGGCGGCAGTCGCCGGCGGCTTCAGCCTGCCGCAGGCCGGCCAGGCATTCTTCCAGTTGTCGGCTAGTCAAGCTCTCCTCGTGGGCCCGCATGATCTTGGGATGCCCGGTGCCGGTGACGTTGGCGCCGATCAGCAGTTCCTCGTAGAGTTTCTCGCCGGGCCGCAGGCCGGTAAAGGTGATCTCGATATCCCCCTGGGGATGCCGCTCGTCCTTGACCTCCAGGCCGGAGAGCTGCACCATCCGCCGGGCCAGATCGGCAATCTTCACTGAATCCCCCATATCCAGCACAAAAACATCGCCGCCCCGGGCCATGGAACCGGCCTGGATGACCAGCGAGGCGGCCTCGGAGATGGTCATAAAATAACGGGTTATCTCCGGATGGGTAACGGTAAGCGGACCGCCGGTTTCGATCTGGCGCCGAAACAGCGGCACCACCGAACCGGAAGAACCCAGCACATTACCGAAACGCACCATGGAAAAGATGGTAGCCGGGGAACTCTGCGCCAGCCCCTGCAGAATCAACTCGGCCAGGCGCTTGCTGGCGCCCATCACATTGGTGGGCCGCACCGCCTTGTCGGTGGAGATCAGCACACAGCGTTCCACCCCCAGCGCCAGGGCGGCTTCGGCCACCACCTTGCTGCCGAAGACGTTGTTGCGGATCCCCTCGCAAACGTTGTATTCCACCAGCGGCACATGCTTGTAGGCGGCGGCATGGTAGATGGTCTGCACCCGGTAGCAGCGCAGCGCCGCCTCCACCCGCCCCCGATGACAAACGGTGCCCAAAATGGCGTAAATCGGGAAATCGGCTTCCCGCTCCCGCTGCCACTGGCGCAGTTCCTGGTCAATGGCGTAGAGGGCGAATTCGCTGGCCTCGAACAGGACCAGGGCCGCCGGCCGCAGGGCCGCGATCTGCCGGCACAACTCCGAACCGATGGAGCCGCCGGCCCCGGTGACCAGCACCACCTTGCCCTCGACACTGGCGGCCAGCAACTCCGGCCGGGTCGGCACCGGATCGCGCCCCAGCAGATCCTCCAGCTCGATCTCCCGCAACTGATCGACACTGGCCTCACCGGAAACAATCTCCGGCATGCTGGGCACGGTCTGCACCCGCACCGCCAGCTCGGCAAAACGATCCAGCACCTGCTTGCGCTGCCGCTTACTGGCGTTGGGAATGGCCAGCAACACCCGGGAAATCCGGTGGCTTCGCAAAATCTCCGGCAGCCGCTCGGGGGCATAGATGTTGACTCCCTGCACGATGCTGTTCCACAGGCCGGGGTCATCATCGACAAAGGCGGCCGGATAAAACTCCCGCCCCTTGACCAGGGCCGCCGCCAACTGGGCCCCGGAGCTGCCGGACCCGTAAATCAGCACCGGCTCCTTGGCGACATGGTGCTTGAGCAGCCAGTGGTAATAGCTACGCACCAGCACCCGGGTACCGCCGACATAGATCAGGGTAACCAGGGAAAAGTTGATCGCCACCGAACGGGGAAAACCCTGCAGGCCGTAAAAGTACATCCCGGCCAGCATCATCAGCCCCAGCAGCACCGCTCCCTTGACCACGGCCAGCAGCGCCTGGCTGCCCATAAAGCGCACCACCGCCCGGTAAAGCCCCAGCCGGGCAAAAACCACCACCCCCACCACGGGGGTAATGATAAAAAGCCCCCAGAAAGGGGCCATGGTCTCGATGGGCCACCAATCGGAAAGACGTAAAGCAAAGCCGGACCACAGCGCCAAAGGTAAAGCAACCAGATCCGCCAGCACCATCAGCAACCGTTTTGTAACCGCGATCCAGGGCGTCAATCCAATCATGTAATTTCAACGCGGAATTTTTCAGCATCACCGTGGGGTCCGGAATTATCGGTTAAAACTCTCACACCAGCACCCCGCCCAGTCATGCCGGAGGGCGGACAGTATAGCGGCAAGAATTTATTTTTCAAGACCCGCCCCCAGGCGCCAAGCTATAAACACAGGGAGATAAGCGCTCAGCAAGCCAACGGCTGGCGGCATGGCACCTTGTACCACCAGAACGGCCAGGGGCAACAGCCAAGCCGAGGTTAATGGCGGCCACCGCCAGGGAGACCGGGATATGGGAACCCAGGCGACGGGCGGCGACCTTGATAGGCGTGACTACGATGGGCCTGGTGGGGGCGCTTGCCGCCAACCAGCCGGCGTAACAGGGTAAAAGTGGAGTCAACGATAAAGGCCCCCAGCAGGATCAACCACCCCCAACTCCGCCGCCAACCAGCCGGCGCCTAGCGACAACGCCCCCAGCAGCAGGCCGATAAAACCGCTGCCGGCATCCCCCATAAAGATCAGGGCGCGGGATCCAGGCCAGAAAACCGCTCACCGCCGCCGCCAGAAGCAGCAACGGCGGCCAAAGGGCAACCTGCGGCACCACCAGCCAGGCCAGCAGCATGGCGCCCAACAGACGGTGAGGGTCTCCAGCCCGGCCAGGCCGTCGATACCGTCCATAAAATTATACATCAGCAGCCAGACCAGGTAAAGCACCGCCAGCAGTTGGCCGGACCAACCCGGGGCCAAAGCCAGACCACAACTCCAGGGGCGGCAGACCACCCAGGCACAACAGGACCCAGACCGCCGCCGCGAAATGGGCCAGCAACCGCCAACCGGCGGCCAAGTGGCCCAGATCATCCAGCCAGCCGACCAGGGTGACGAGGGCCCCGCCACCAAGCAGGGCCCCAAATATGGTGCTTGGCAATATCCCACGCCACGCCAACAACGATAATCCGCCCAACACCACCAGCACCACCGCCACCCCGCCGCCGCGCGGGGGTGGGCACCGTATGGGAACTGCGCCGATTGGGGATATCAAGCAACCGTCGGGACAGGGCATAGCGGCGCAACTGCGCGGTGAGCAGTAACACCGCCAACAGGGCCGCCGGATACAGCCACCAAAAGCTCACACCCCCGCCTCCAGAAAAGCGCGGGCCGTTTGCCACAAGCCCAGCGCCACCGTTTGCGGCGGTGTCCAGCCGAACTGGCGCGCTGGTATGGCCGATATCGACCTGCAGGGAAGCCAGCAGTCGCTCTACCTCTTCCCAGTGCCCCAGACTGCGCCCGGCCAGGCGCAAGGCGGCGGCACCGGCAGCAAACGGGCTTTGCAACCCAGGGACGCGGCCAGGCGGTGGAGCAGTTCCGGAGTGGCAAGATCCTTCGGCCATCGGAGACCAGGAAGGTGCCGCCGGCGGCGGCGGGATGCGTCGCGCAACACTTCAGCAGATCTCAAGCAGATTGGCCAGCCCCACCAGTGAACGGCGTCGTCCACCATTGCCAGGGGCAGCGGCCAGCCCTGCCGGGCACCAAGCGCAACAGACGCCGGAAATTACCGCCCACCCCGGGACCATAAACCAGGGGCGGGCGGACGATCACCACTTCCAGCCCGGTATCAGCCGCCACCAGAGGGCCTGCTCGGCTTCCCATTTACTGCGGGCGTAAGCATCCTGCGGGTCTTGGGCGCCGCCGCCGCCGTCAACGGCGCCCCCGGTGCCGTTCGCTCACCTAATACTTTAAGAGAGCTGACGAAAACCAACCGCCGCACCCTGGCCGCCGCAGCCTGCTCAGCCAAACGCCGGCTGCCGGCGACATTGACCCGGCGCAAGGCTGCCATCCCGTCAACCGCCCGCCCCTGCGGCTGCTTGAGGGCGGCGGCATGGAAAAGCACCCTCACCCCGGCCAGGGCCGTAGTCCAATTGGTTTGCGGGCCGATCTCCCCCACCGCCGTCACGCCCCCATCACCACGCCGCCCCAGGGGCCGCACCCGGCAATCTCCGGCCTCCAGAACCGCCACCAAGGCGGCGCCGCAGGAACGATGGCACCCGGGTGACCGCCGCCAAGTCAAGGTCACGGAATGGGGCAATTGCCATGGGAGTTACTTATTGGATACGTATCGCTGGCCGGTTTCCATTGCCTTGCCCAAAGCGCGAGCGTATGCGTTGCGAGCGGTCTGCATAGCTGCCAATTCCGCTTGTAGTTCATTTATCCGACGTTTCACAAATTGAATGGAGCCCAACTGCTTTTTGGCATCTTTGGGAAAAGTTGTTGAAATCGTATTGTTTACCATCGATCGTTATCATTGCCATCTTTCATCTCCACACGCGTTCAGTCATCGTCATAGGACTACGGAACCCACGGAGTCTAACAAAGAGCTTTTCAAAAGTCAAAGATGAACGGTTCCCAACTTGAGTTTTCGGTTTGGTAGGCAAAAACAATGCAATGCCGGCAAATTTTTCTAATGATTTCAAGCGCACTGTCAATTTGATTCGGTTCCGGGTCGCAAAACCTGTGGGCACACGCATAGAGTTTTTCTGCTTGATTTAATTAGGTTTATTCGATAGTGTTGCGGCAGCCATGTACCTGCGAACCACAAGCCGAAAAAATCGCAACGGGACCATCACCCGTTACTACCAGTTGCCAATAATCGGGATGACGTTCCAGCCAGTTATGTTGGCAATCCGACTGACCTTTCCGATAGACCTCATCATTTGCCATCTTCTCCCGGTGCCAACGCCGTCGCCGTTCGCGCTGGCAACCAGCCTTGCTGCAAAACTCTTGATGCGGCCTGCCGGGATACGGACAAAAAAATTCCCCGCAGCAGAGACAGAGCTTGCCCATGATCTCCTCCTGAAATGGATTGAAGACCTTGAGCTATATCGATTCGTTATGATTGAAAAGGGTTAATTCGTGAGCGAATGCTGGGAAGATAAAACCAGGGGGGTCCGTTTTTAGGCGAAAGAGGGGCTAATTCTGGTGAGCGGCCAAGATGTGGGCCAAACGCAGAACGGGCCGGGCGGGGTTGGTGCCCCGGCCGGCCCGTTGGTTTTCAGGCTTGCTTTATTGCTAATAAGAGGGTTTAGCGCTTGATGTTGATCAACTCGTTGAGCATCTCGTCGGTGGTGGTGATCATCTTGGAGTTGGCCTGGAAACCCCGCTGGGTGGTGATCATCTTGACGAACTCGTTGCCGAGATCGACGTTGGACTGCTCCAGGGAGTTGGGGGCGATCTCACCCAGGCCGTTGGTGCCGGGCTGGCCGGTCACCGGGGCTCCCGATTCGGTGGTGGCCCGGAAAATATTGCCGCCCACCTTGTGCAGCCCCTGGAGGTTGGCGAAGTTGGCCAGGGCCACCTGGGCCCGCATCAATACCTGGCCGTTGGAAAAGTTGCCGGTGATAATGCCCTCGGTATCCACCGACACCGACTGCAGGAAGCCGGCGGCGAAACCGTCCTGGTCCTGGAAAATGGTGGTGGAGCTGTTGGCGTACTGGGTGGAGTTCATGGCCTCGGTTTCGAAATTGCTGCTGACCATCTTGCCGCGCTGGCTGCCATCCTCGTCACCGGCGGTGATAACCTTGAAAGTCCCGTCGCCAAAGGCGTTCCACTCGTCAACTAGAGGATCACCAGGACCAGCGGCATCATCTGTATAAGCCACGCCAGTAATGTCCAGGTTGCTCTCGCCGCCGCGCCAGTCGGTCAACACCAGGCGGCCGGCGCCGTCCATCATGGCCGTGGCGTCGAACTCATCCTCGAGCCAGGTAAGCAGGTCCTGCACCGAACCGGTGGCTTCACTCAGGCTTTCACCATGATCGGTACCCACGGTAAAATTCGCATCCACCTCGATTTGCGTACCACTGCCGCCCTTGAAGCCTTCGAAGGTGATTGTATCACCCTTTTCGAAGGTGGTATCGGAATCACCATCAACGGAAATATTGGTCCAGGCGGTATCTTCGGTTACGATGGAGCCACCGGGGGTCCGGGCGTGGTGATCGGCCACCACCTGCTTTTTAGAGGTGCTGATATCGACCTGGCCGTTTAAATTGGCGGCAACCGAAGTAAACGTACTACCATCATCACCAAGTGGCCTGAGAGCAGTATTATTTGTGCTATTAAGAACAACCTCCAAATTAGTACTACCGGTATGGTCCACCAATCGAATTTGCCCGTCATTGTCGAGGATGGCTTCCACGGCTCCATTGGAAGCGGTAGTGGAATCACCATCGGTATAAAGATTCTCCATCCAGGTCATTAAATCCTGCAAATCCTGTGTGCCACTAGCAGTTACATTAAAAGTTCCAGATACGGTACCACCGCTAATAGTGGTACCGCTGAACGTAAAACTATCACCGCTTTGCAATGTACCGCTACCGGTTTCATCAGAAACTTTCGTCAAAAAAGTAGTTCCATCACCAATCGCGTTCCCGTTCTCATCACTGATCTGGCCGGTGCTGACGGCCATTATACGGTCCGTTGAAGTCTCGTTGCCGCCAAAGGGATCGGCTTCATTCTTGGCGTAGGTATTAAAAGAGGTGACATGCAGCGCCGACTCGCCCCCCGTGGTATCGGTCAACTGGAGGCGGCCATCGGCGTCGATACTGGCGCTGCTGTTGGGGCCGAAGGTATTTTCCAGCTCAGCCAGCAGATCGCTGACCCGTTCATCGCCGGCCACTTCGTAATTTCCCGACACCTGGGTGCCATCCGGCTTGTAACCGCTCCAGGTAAAAAGATCGCCATCCTGCAGCGGCTGGGCCGAGGCGTCGTAAACCAAAGTCAACGGGGTCTCGCTGTTGATCGGGTTCTCCAGGGTCTCATCGCTAAAAGCCCGGTTGTTGCTTACCAGGACCTGGCTCTGCGGTTCCTGGGGCGGCGAATAACGGGCCCCGAAATTCAAGTCGATATCCTGGGCCTCCGGGGCGCCGGTAAAGTTGGCGGCAAAGGAGTAATAACTATCGGTACTAGCAAGCTCTTTACGGTTGGTGCTCTGGGCCGGATCGACAATGCCGTCCGGCGGTACGTCCCAGGCGGCGATCTCTTCGATGGCCCCGGCGGGACTGAAATCGATCTCGCCGTACATCAGGGCCCCGGCCCCTTTATGCTCCTCATAGTTAATCTGCTCGTTGGGGGCGTAGATCCGTTGCTGCTTGTCGTCAAGATTGCGCTTATCGGCGGTGGGGTCGCAGGTTACCAGGTACTCCCACTTATTATCCTCGGTGGTGCGATCAAAATAGACCGTGATATCGTGGGCCGCCCCCTTGGAATCGTAAACTTTGACCGAGGTGGTGTATTCAAAATTTTCCTCGTTGATCGGCTCGGTGGGGTTGGCTTTGGCCAGGTTGGTGGCGTCCCATGAGTCAAAGAGCCGCTGCTCGTTGTCCTCATTGGGCTTTCGGGAGTCGAGGTTGACGATCATCTCGACCTTTTCAGTGGGCACCGGCGGGGTGGAACGCTGCAGGTTGATATCACCGATGGTCCCCTCGATCTGGCCGCTGTCCTTGTCCACATCCCAGCCCTGGACAAAATGACCCGCCGGGCTGGTTAGATTACCCTGGGAATCGAAACGGAATTCACCGGCCCGGGTGAACATATCCGCCTCGGCACTTTCGGAACCCCGCAGCATAAAGAAACCCTCGCCGCCGATGGCCATATCGGTGGGGTTGGAAGTGGACTCAAAGGAGCCCTGGGCGAAAAGGCCGTCCACCGTGGTCAGGGTCACGCCGCGCCCCACCTGGGCGGTGCCGGATGAGGTGGCCACCGACTGGGAGAGCACATCCTGGAAGGTGGCCCGGCTGGATTTATAGGCCGTGGTGTTGACGTTGGCGATGTTATCGCCCAGCACGTTCATGGAATTACCCATGGTGGAAAGACCGCTGATCCCGGCGTAGAGTGAATTTGACAGACTCATGATGGCTCCTCCTTATAAATTAACTGCCGCTGTTTTTAATGAACCCGGATAATATCGCCAACGCCCTTCTGGGCGTGGTCATTGACTGTGATGGTGGCCTGGCCGGTATTGAAATCCAAGCCGGTCACCTTGCCCGAGGCCCGGCGTTCGACTCCCACTTCCTGACCCTCGGGGGTCAGCGCCTCGACCTTGTAAGTATAGGGCCCGTCGGGGGCCAACTCGCCGTTGTTGTCCTGGCCATCCCAGGCCAGGGTATGCTCGCCGGCCTCCTGGTAACCCATATCCATGCTCCGGGCCAGTTGGCCGCCGGGGCCATAGATGTAAACCACACTGGAAGCCGCCGGTTCTTCCAGCACATAGCTGGTCTTGTCGGCCGCGCCGTCCACCATGCTGAGCTCGTTGCCCTCGGTCTCGATATTCTCGCCGATCAGACCCAGCAATTGCAGGTTGTTCTGGGATTTCTGGTAATCGAGCAATTTTTCCATGTTGTCGCTCATCTTCATGGTGGCTTCCATATTGGAGAACTGCGCCAATTGAGCGGCCATCTCGTGACTGTCCATGGGCTTCATGGGGTCCTGGTGCTGGAGCTGGGTCATAAAGAGCGTCATAAAATCCTGCCGATCCAGGGAGTCGTCGCCCACCGCCTCGTTGGAATTGGAGGGCTCGGCCATCGGTACATTCGGCCCCAGTGCGGAATCAATAGTTGCCATGGTCGTCTCTCCTTCAGGCGAAAAGGTCGATGCCGTTATCCCGGCCGGCGGCACGTTGATAGGGCGTTTTATCCAGCACTTCGGCCAGGGTTTCGCGGCGGTTCAGATCGCCGCTGCCACGTTGATTGGTCCAGTCGGCGACAAAACGCTGCCAGGCCTCGTCGGACTCCTGCTGGTCCTGCTGATCGACGGAGACCATGACTTCACCGAGCTGGAAGCCCCGCCGCTCCAGGTTCTCTTTGAACATATCCATGTTCTTCTCGACGATCTCCCGCACCCGGCTGCTCTCCATATTAAAGGAGAGCGAGACCTGGTTGTCGCGGACCAGCATCTCCACCTTGACGTTGCCCAGTTCCCGGGGCTGGAGGTGGAGCACCAGGTGGTGCTCGTTGCGCTGCAGGCCGGCCACCACGCCGTTGCTGATCCGGTTGAAGACCTGCTGTTCCATTTGGCTCTGGCCACGGGCGGGGGAATTCAGGGCGCGGAGAGAATCGTAGCGCTGCTGCTGCTCGGCGTTGTGGAGTTCGGCCTTAAAAGCCGCCAGGTCGGCCCGTTCGCCAGCCTTACTCTGGTCTTCCCGCAACTCCTGCAAGAAGAAACGACCGGAAAAAGTTTCCTCCTGGCTTAAATCATCACCGCCACCACCACCGCCACTCAGGCCGGCCTCGGCCATGGCCTGACGGACGGCCTGGCGATTGGCGGCAAAATCCTTGTGCAGTTCGGTAAATTTCTCGAGGTCTAATTCATCCTTGAGGGTGGCAAAACGCTCGCCCCGCTCCAGCCGGACGGTGGCCAGATCAACGCTTTCCAGCAGCTTACCGTAGACCTTGTCCACCGACTGCTGAACGGCCGGCTCCCAGTTCTGGCGCTGCTCGGCAAAACCGGCCCGGCTGAAAATCTCCTTTAGCTGGGCCAGGAACTCCGGCACCTCGGGCCGGGGCTGGGCGGCCTTAACCTCCGCCACCCCGCGCTGCAACACTTCGTAAAAGCGTTGAAGATCGAGTTTAAGCGGCTGATCGGGGCGCTGGGGCTGCTCCCAGGGGGCGTGCAACTCGGGCAGCAACTCCCGCTGCAGGGCCTTGGAAACCCCGGCGGCATTCTCCAGCACCTTCTGCAGCTCGCGGCGGCGTTCCCCGCCGGCGAGGGTGATTTCGCTATCCAGCTCGCTCAGCTTCGCCGTTGGCCGAGGCGGCCTTGCCAGCCAGCTCCCCACTATCGATACCAAAACTTTCCACCACGAATAAAGGCCGCCAGATTCATGGTATTATTACCATGCACTGCCGCTTCGCTGATTTTTTCCACCTATGCTGATGGTCGGCTCCCAGCTCTGGCCGCTCGGCAAATTGGCCCGCTGAAGATCTCCTTTAACTGGGCCAGAAACTCCGGCACTTCGGCCTGGGAACGGGCGGCCCTGACCTCCGCCATACCGCGCTGACATATTTCAGTAAACCGTTGAATTGAGTTTAAGCGACTTATCGGGGCGCTGGGGCTGCTCCTGAGGGTTTGGCAGCTCAGGCAACAATTCCCGCTGCAGGGCCTGAAAACCCCGGCATTCTCCAGCACCTTCTGCAGTCGTGCGGCGTCCCCGCCGGCAAGGGTGATTTCGTTATTGAGCTTGTTTACTTCGCCGTTGACCGAGCCGGCCTTGCCATTCAGCTCCCCACTATCCAGACCAGTTTTCCAATCGACGACGGCTTTCCGTTGGCGGCAGTTGTAGTTCGGTAAATTTCTCGAGGTCGAGTTCATCCTTGAGGGTGGCAAAACGCTCGCCCCGCTCCAGCCGGACGGTGGCCAGATCAACGCTTTCCAGCAGCTTGCCGTAGACCTTGTCCACCGACTGCTGAACGGCCGGCTCCCAGCCCTGGCGCTGCTCGGCAAAACCGGCCCGGCTGAAAATCTCCTTTAGCTGGGCCAGAAATTCCGGCACCTCGGGCCGGGGCTGGGCGGCCTTAACCTCCGCCACGCCGCGCTGCAACACTTCGTAAAAGCGTTGAAGATCGAGTTTAAGCGGCTGATCGGGGCGCTGGGGCTGCTCCCAGGGGGCGTGCAACTCGGGCAGCAACTCCCGCTGCAGGGCCTTGGAAACCCCGGCGGCCTCCAGCACCTTCTGCAACTGTTCGGCGTTCCAACCGGTGAGGGTAATTTCGCTATCCAGCTTGCTTAGCTCGCCGTTGGCCGAGGCGGCATTGTCAGCCAGCTCCCCGGAACCCAGCCCCAGCTTTTCCAACTCCTGGAGAAAAGTAGCCAGATCCAAGGTGTTATTGCCCTGGACCGCCGCTTCGCCGATTTTTTCAAGCTGCTCGGGGGGCACCCCCAGTTTGGAGAGCAACATCTGCAGATAGGGCAGATCGGTCTCCGGCACCGGCACTGGCTGGTCGTTTTCCAGGTTCTGGAAGTGGCGGGAGAAGCGGGCCAGGAACTGGCCCATCTCAAAGACCCCGTCGTTCTGCGCGAAACTCTCCAGCAGGGCCTGGGTTTCGGCTTCACCCATGCCGGCGGCGGCGGCCAGGGCGCTCAGCTGATCCGCGTCTTCAATGGTGAATTGCCACTGGCCGGCACCGCTTTGCGGGTCTTCGGCCTCCTGCTGGATCAACTCCAGGAACTGGCCAAGCAGGGCGGTCAATTCCTTCTCCGCGGCCACCTGCCGCTCCTTGAGGGCTTCCTGGGCCTCGCCGGCCAGCTTGCCCTCCTCGCGACCCACCGCCGCCGGCAACTCTTGCCGCCGCAGGCCGAGCAAATCGCTTTCCTCGCGCCGCTGGGCGATACGATCTTCCAGGTGGCCGGCAAAATCGGCCTTGCCGCCGGCACGGCCGTTAAGCGGCCGCCCTCCGATCTCCGGCCCCGGGGCCGCCTGCATGGGCATCATTAAGGATTTCACTGTTAGCTGGCTCCTAAGTTTTAAAAGGTTGTTCGGTAACCTCAAAACAACTTCGTAACCAGCCCTTCTAGCAACAGTTGTGCCAAGCGCTAAGATATTTTTTATAATATTGCTAAGTTCTGGTTTTTACTCAGGAAAACATATGAGAACGAATAAGGCGGCGGACCATTTCGCGGCCCTACCCGGGATCTGTATGGCAAGATGGGGGATATTTTTGCCGGGTCCAACCGGCAACTAAACGCCCCACAACAAAGAAACAGAGGGAGAATAAGCGGCCACATGGTGCCGCCACGAGTGTAAGCGTTCGGCGGGGGAAGCCCATGCCTTTTTGGATCGCTGATGAACGGGCGTAACGCCAGCAGTGCCGCAGGTTGTGGCAAGCAGGACAGCGAAGCGTACTTCAGTACGTGAGCTGTCCTGATCCCGCTGTCAATCATCGGCGAAAAGCCGATAACATGCGGTGCTGCTGGACGCTTACGCCTACAAGAGGCCCAACTGGCGGCTGAGCCGCACCGCCTTGTCCCGCTCCAGGCGGGGAATGATATCGGCCACCGCCTCGGCGTCCAGCCCCCGCAGGATCTCCAGGGCGTCCCGGTCGCTCATCTCGCCCAGCAGTTCCGCCACCCGTGAGTTGCGCATGGCGCTGTAGATCTTGATCAACTCACGATAGGCCTGGCCCTTGGCGGCGGTGAGCTCCTCCAGGGTGGCCCGGGCCTTCTCCTGCTGCGCCAGCAGCTCGGCCAATTCCTCCTTGAGCCGCTGCTCCATTTCCGCCAACTCCTGCTCCCGGCGGGCAATTTTTGCCTCCCGTTGCTCCAACTCATCTTCCTTGTCCCGCAGGGTG
The DNA here is from genome assembly GCA_034522365.1 of Desulfurivibrio sp. Taxonomy (GTDB): domain Bacteria; phylum Desulfobacterota; class Desulfobulbia; order Desulfobulbales; family Desulfurivibrionaceae; genus Desulfurivibrio. The sequence goes on from JAXHLI010000012.1 coordinate 97,357, forward strand.
GCGGCTTTATCCAGTTCTTCCGGGGTGGCCCGCACCGGCTCGCTCTCGGCCGCCCGGAGCATGGTGGCAGACGGTGCGGTGGCCAGCATGAGCAACACCAACCCCGCCACTGAAAATTTATTTCGCCATTTTGTCATGCCCATAGTTCCCTCTTGCGGTCTCGTAACCGTTCAGCAGCACCGCCAAGCCCTTACTGCCGGTTAAAGCGCAGGATCATCTGCTCGTCGAGTTCGGCCTGTTCTTTTTGCGTCTCTTCATGCAGATAACGTTCATAATCGCGCTGCCTGGCCTTTTCCATGGTCTTACGCTGCCGCATCTTTTCCACCAGCTCCGTCCGCGTCTCTTCCACCACCTGCTGCTGGTCGGCCACCGCCCGCCGCTGGCTGGCAAGATCCCGTTCCCGGCGCTCGATGCCCTCGATGAACATAATATAGAAGGGGGCGGCCAGCGGCTGGAGTTTGCGCTCCTCAAAAGCAGCCAACGCCTGCTCCAGGGCCGCTTCCAGCTCGCTCAACCGCTCCTGCTGGCGCTCCAGCTGGGCCTGGGCCATGGTCAGTTTCTGGCGGGCCTGATCCTCCAGGTTGCGCCGGTAGCCCAGCACGCTTTCAAGACGGAACCGATATGCCATTTTTTTTCATCACCCCGGCGGGCTTCTTATCGTTTCTTTTTGAACAGGGCCAGCAGTTGGGCGACACTGTCCTTATATGAAACCTGCTGCTCCACCTGCTGCTGCAGATAACCGTTGAGCTGGTCGATCATGGCGATGGCGTTGTCGATCTTGGGGTTGCTGCCCTTGGCGTAGGCACCGATATTGATCAGATCCTCGGAGCGGCGGTAGAGGGAGATAATTTCCAGGAAACGATGGGCCGCCTCGATCTGCTCCGGGGTGGCGACATCGCTCATGCAGCGGCTGACGCTGCCACTGACCTCGATCGCCGGATAATGGCCCTGGCCGGCCAGATCGCGGCTTAGGACGATATGGCCGTCGACGATGGAACGTACCGCGTCGGCAATCGGTTCGTTCATATCATCGCCTTCCACCAGCACCGTGAAGATCCCGGTGATGCTGCCCTTGCCTTCGCAGGTACCGGCCCGCTCCAGCAGCTTGGGCAACTGGCCGAACACCGACGGGGTATAGCCCCGGGAGGTGGGGGGCTCGCCGATGGCCAGGCCGACCTCGCGGCTGCTCATGGCGTAACGGGTGACCGAATCCATCATCAGTACCACGTCGCGGTCCTGGTCGCGGAAGTATTCGGCCACCGACATCGCCAGATAGGCCCCCCGCATCCGCACCAGCGGCGGTTGATCGGAAGTGGCGACGATAACCACCGAGCGGGCCAGCCCTTCGGGCCCCAGATCGCGCTCGATAAAGTCCTTGAGTTCCCGGCCCCGCTCGCCGACCAGGGCGATGACGCTGATATCGGCGGCGGTGTGGCGGGCGATCATCCCCATCAGGGTGCTCTTACCCACCCCGCTGCCGGCCATGATGCCGATCCGCTGGCCCTTACCCAGGGTCAGCAGGCCGTTGATGGAACGTACCCCGACATCCACCGGCTCCAGGATCCGTTCCCGCGACATGGGGTTGAGGGGTTCGGCGTAGAGCGGGTAGAAGGCCTCGTTGGGCAGCGGCGGGCCGTCATCCATGGGCTGGCCCAGGCCGTCGATGATCCGCCCCAACAGGGCCTGGGAAACCGGCACCCGGGCCTGGCCCTCGGCCAGCCGGATGGCGCTGCCCGGCTCCACGCCGCGCATCTCCCCCAGCGGCATCAGCAGCACCCGCCCCTCGCGGAAACCCACCACTTCGGCGGGCACCGTCGCCTGCCCCCGCCGTACTTCCACTTCACAGATACTGCCCACCGGGATCCCCGGGCCATCACTTTCGATGACCATGCCGATCACCTGGCTGACCCGGCCGCCGACGGTGACCAGGGACTGATTACGGGCAATCTCGAAAATCGGGGTGAAATCCATGTCCTGACCTAACCGTTGACGGCGGCTTCGGGCCGGGACTGCGGCTCATCCCGCTCTTCGGCGGTGGCCGGGAAATTCTCCGCGACCGGCGGTTCACCGGCCGCCGTTGCTGGTTCGGCTTGACTCGCCACCGTCGCTTGGGTCTCCGGCTCGGCCGGGGCTTCCGGTTCCGTCGCCTCGGCTGCGGCCTGAATCTCCGGCTCTTGCTGAGGCTGGTCCTCCTGCGGCTCAGCATCCACCTCTTCCGGCGTCACCGGCGGCGGCGAGACTTCCACCGGCTCCTCGGCGGCGGCGTCCACCTGGCCCAGGGCGGCCTGGAAGGCCTGATCCACGGCCTGGTAGAGTTTATCCCGGGCGCTGTCCAGGGTGGCGTCGACCTCGCCGAAATCGCTTTTCAGCAGGCAACCGCCGGCGGCGATGGCCGGGTCTTCCAACAGTTGAATCCGGTTCTTGCCGCCAAACAGGGTGGGATCGGCCAGGCCGGCCTCCTTGAGGCGATGAAAATCATCGGGGTTGAGATGGACCTTGACCAGCGAGTTTTCCACCACATAGGCCATGGCGTCCCGGAAACAGCGTTCGATCACCGCCGGGTTGGTGGACACCTCGTGGTGGACCAGACGGTCGCTCAGGGTGGTCACCAGGGTCAACAACTCCTGGCGGTAACGCTCGATGATCGCCCCCCGCTGGCCATCCAGGGTTTTCAAAACCTGGTCGAGCTTGGCGAGCCGCTGGGCGTACTCTTTCTTGCCCTCCTTGCGCCCCTGCCGCTCGCCTTCGGCCCGCCCTTCCTGGCGGGCCGTTTCCTTTAGTTGGGCGGCCTCGCTTTGGGCCTGCTCGATGATCTCCGCGGCCTCCCGGCGGGCCGTCTCCCGCGGGTCCGGTTCCCCCATCTGCCGAGCATCGCCGGCGGCGGCCTCTGCTCCGGCAGCATTATCCTGCCCGGCGGAGCCATCCTGCCCGGTGGCATGATCCTGCCCGGCGGCAGCCTTGCTGGCCGCCTGCCCGGCGGAACGTTGCCAGAAATCGACAAAGGAGAGAAACTCCTCGGCCCGGGGCTCGGCCTGCTCACGCACCGCCGCCAGTTCGTGGAACTCCCCGGCCATCGACTCGGTGGCCGCCGCAGCCGCCGTCTTGCGGTTTTTTCCAGGACCTTTCTTAGACAAATTCGTCCTCGCCGCCGCCGCCTACCGCCAGCTGGATCTTGCCTTCCTGCTCCAGGCGCTTGGCGACCTTGATGATATTCTGCTGGGCCGCCTCGACATCCCGCACCCGGGTCGGGCCCATGATTTCCATGTCGTCCTTGAGCATCTCCACCGCCCGCGAGGACATGCTGTTGAAGACCTTTTGCTGCAACTCTTCGGAGGCGATCTTCAAGGCAATTTTGAGATCGTCGGTGCTGACCTCTTTTAAGATCAACTGGACCCCGCGATCGTCGACGTTGAGCAGATCCTCGAAGACAAACATCAAGCGACGGATCTCCTCGGCCAGGGACTCCTGCTGCTCCTCGACGCCTTCCAGCACCGAGGCCTCGGTGGCGCGCTCGGCGTTGTTGAGCAGCTCGGCCACCGCCTCGACGCCGCCCAGCCGCTGACCTTCCATGCCCTCGACGGCCAGCAGCTCATCCTGCAGCACCCGGTCGACATCCACCAGAATCTCGGGGCTGACCTTGTCGAGCTCGGCCATCCGCATTATCACCTCTACCTGGGTGGCCTCGGGCAGTTCCGCCAGGATCTGGGCGGCCTGGGTCGGGTCAAGCACCGACATCACCAGGGCCACGGTCTGGGGGTGTTCATTACGCAGGAAATTGACCAGGATCTTGGGTTCCAGCTTGCGGGCCTTCTGAAAGAGGGTCAGCTTCCAGTCGGAGCGGATATCCTCCAGGATCTCCTGGGCCTTGTCACTGGACAGCCCCTTATTCAGGGCGTGTTCCAGCAGGTCGTTGCCGGAGAGGAAGAGATCGGCCTGGCCGGCGTCACTCTTGAATTCGTTGAGCAGGGCTTCCAGCTCTTCCTTGTCGATCTTGTCGATCTTGGCCATCTGCCGGCCCACCAGCTTGATCTCCTCGGGGGCCAGACGCTGGAAGACCTGGGAGGTGAACTCCTCGCCCACGGTGAGCAGGAAGACCGCCGCCTTCTCCGGCCCGCTCAAACCGCTGCCGCCATCCTTTTTACCCTTGCCGGCCATCGCCATCGTTTAATCCTCTTCCCGCAACCAGCGTCGCACCAGATCGGCGGCCCGCTCGGGATCACTCTGGGCCAGCCGGTAGATCCGCTCCTGGTCGGACAAGCCCCGGGCGCCCATGCTCAATTCTTCTTCACCCTCGGCCCCGGCCTCACCTCCCGCCGCACCAGCGGTGGTCAACCGGCCGGCCCGCTTGGCCTCCAGATCCTTGGTCGCCAACAGCCGCAAAAAGGGCCGAATCACCAAGAGCATAACACCAAAGGCCACCAAAAGATAGACCAGCGGCATGGCCGCCCATTGGGCCATTTCCCGCCAGCGCTCCATGGGGTCCTCCTCCGGCTCCTCGATGCTCGACAAAGCGAAGGGCATCGAGGCCACTTCCACCTGGTCGCCGCGATCCCGGCTGTAGCCGATGGCGTTGCGCACCAACCGCTCGAAACGGGCCATTTCCTCTTCCGAGCGCGGCCGGTATTCCCTGGTGGTCCGCCCTTCCTCGTCGGTTACCCGCTCGTAGGTGCCATCCACCATCACCGCCACCGACAACCGCTGCACGCCGCCCCCCATTTCCTGCACCTGCCGGGTCTGGCGGCTGATCTCGTAATTGCGGGTAACATCGCTGCGCTTAAAAGAATTACCTTCACCGCCGCCATCTTCGGCAAAAGTAGCCAATTCCCCCTTGGGACCGGGAATCCCCCCGCCATCCGCCCCTTGCTGGTCGGATTCGGTGATCACCTGCTCGCTGCGGATCACCTGCTCTTCGGGATCAAAACTCTCCTCGGTGAGTTTGACCCGATCAAAATCGATATCGGCGGTGACACTGGCCCGCACCCGGTTGACCCCCACCACCTCTTCCAGCATCCTCTCCACTTTGCGGCGGGCGGCCTCTTCAATGCTCTGCTGGTATTCCAGCTGGGTACCGGAAAGGAGCGGATTGAGATTGCCCTTCTTACGGTAAAGCAGCCGCCCGGCGGTATCCACCAGGGTGATATTCTCATCACTCAAGCCCGGCACCGCGGTACCCACCAGGTTGACAATGCTCTGGATCTGGTGCTGGCTGAGCTGGTCCCGGCCCCGCATCCGCAAACTGACGGAAGCGGTCACCGGTTTTGCATCCTCGATAAAGACCGATTCCCGGGGGGTGGCGATATGGACCCGGGCCTGCTGGACCTGCTCGAACTGCCGGATGGTCCGGGAAAGCTCCCCCTGCAGGGCCCGCTGATGGTTCAAGCGGTTGACAAAATCGGTGGTCCCCAGCCCCACCTCATCAAAAATCTCGAAACCGACCCCACCGCCCCGGGGCAGCCCCTCGCCGGCAAGTGACAGCCGGATCTCGTGGACCTGACCGGCGGGCACCAGGATGGCGTTGCCGGTATCGCTCAGCCGGTAGTTGACATTCATCTCCTTAAGGCGCTCCACGACCTCGGCGGCGTCCTCCTGGGTCAGGTTGGCGAACAGCACCTGCTCATCAACTTTGGGGGATATGGTGGTCATCGCCACCAGCCCGCCAAAGACCACGGCCACCACCACGCCGGCGGTGATCTTCTGCAGGGTGCTCAAACTCCGAAAGATGGAGAGCAGCTGTTCAAATATTTCCCGGGGACCGGCCATGACCTTCACCTTATGTCAAATAACTGACTATCAAATCAACTATGATTACTTTACAGTTGTATCCGCATGACCGTCTGGTAGGCATCCAGACCCTTCTGCTGCATCTTGGTCATCAGTTTAAAGGAGATACCGGATTTTTCCGCCGCGATCATGGTTTCGTGGATATTGGCGTGCTGGCCGCTGGCCAACCCCTCCGCCAGGTCCGCCGCCACACTCTGTTTCTCGTTAACCGCCTCGACGGCCCGGCCCAGGACCTCGCCAAAACCGCTGACCACATCGTTGCTGCGGGGCTGCTGCTGGACACCGTTGATGCCGGTGGGCAGCATCGGGTGGATACCGGTGGGATTGTTAAGCATCTCTCAAACCTCCTTTAACGACTGATTTCCAGGGCCCGCATCGCCATTTGCTTGACCGCGTCCAGGGCCGCGACATTGGCCTCGTAGGAGCGGCGGGCGTTCATCATGTCGGCCATCTGCTCGGCGGTGTTGACGTTGGGATAACGAACGATGCCGTTTTCATCGGCGTCGGGATGGTGGGGTTCATAGACCTCCCGGAAGGGGGCCTTATCCTCCACCACCTCCGCCACTTCCACTTTGCGCAGCCGGGAAGAGGCACCCTGCAGGGCGCTTTGGAAATCCCGTTCCAGGGGGCGGGCCTCAAAAACCACCGACTTGGCCTTATAGGGGCCGCCTTCCACGGTGCGGGTGGTGTTGGCGTTGGCCATGTTCATCGAGGCGATGTTAAGCCGGCTACGTTCGGCCTGCAGCGCCGAACCACTGATCTTCATAGCTGTCAAAATATCCACGCTTACTTACCTCCTTCGTCAATTACCTGACGCAATCCTTCAAACTTCTTGGCGATCAACTGGCTGGTGGCCTGGTACATTAGTTGGTTTTCCGAGAGCTTGAGCATCTTCTTCAGATTCATCGCCGTCATTGCTGATACTGCCCGGGACGGGCCGCCGCGCCGGGGCCGGTGCCGATATGGCGGGGATCGGTCTGGGCCAATTGGCCCCGGCCGCCCATGGCCCGCTCCATCGCCTGGGCAAAAGGAAAATCCTGAACCTTGTAGCCGGGGGTCTCCAGGTTGGCGATATTGGACTGGATCAATCCCTGGCGTTCATTGCGCAGGTTCAGGGCCTGGTGCATCACTTCGATACCGCCGCTGAACATCTTGTTAATGGGCATGAGCTCCTCCGAACACTGAATTTACGAGTTGCCCGCTTCTCCATGCAAACACAATGCCAGCTCCGCAAAAAATATCTCGGCCACAACGCCCCCTCGCGGCGGTACCTCGTCCAGCCGTACGCAGGGTGCGGACGCTGATCCCCAGCATCTTGGCGGCATGGGTCCGGTTATCGGCGGTCTGGTGCAGGGCCCGCATGATCATCTGGCGCTCCACATCACGCAGGTTGTGCTGGGAAGGATCCAGGGCGAACTCGGCGGCGCTGGCGGCGGCGGCGGTATTGGAGCCGGCCAGCACCTGCTCATCAGGGGCGGCCGGCGACGGCGGGGCCGGTTCTGCGGCGGGCGGCGCGGGGTCGGGGGTTGCGGCCCCGGCCGGAGGTAGCTCGTCATCCCACAAGTCCCAGGGCTCCAACTCGGCGCCGGTGGCAAGCAGCACCGCCCTTTCCACCATATTCTCCATCTCCCGCACGTTACCCGGCCACTGATATTCCAGAAAACGCTGGCGGGCGCCCTCTGAAAGCTTCCTGACCGGCTTGCGATAGCGGGCGGTATACTTTTCGACAAAGAACTCGGTCAGCAGCGGGATATCCTCGGGCCGTTCCCGGAGGCCTGGAGGCGGCAATGGGGATCGACGTCCAGCCGCAACAAGATCCTCGCGGAATTGCCCTTCCCGCACCGCTTCGGCCAGGTCGCGGTTGGTGGTGGCCAGGACATGGACATCGACCTTCACCGGCTCCTTACCGCCCAGGCGATCCACCTCTTCTTCCTGCAGCACCCGCAACAGCTTGGCCTGGAGATGCAGCGGCACCTCGCCGATCTCATCAAGCAGCAGGGTGCCGCCATGGGCCTGCTCGAATTTGCCTTTCTTGCTCATCACCGCCCCGGTGAAGGCCCCCTTCTCATGGCCGAAAAGCTCACTCTCCAGCAGCCCCTCGGGCAGGGCGGCGCAATTCAGGGCGACAAAGGGACCGGCCTTGCGGTCGCTGACGTGGTGGATAAAGCGGGCAAAGACCTCCTTGCCGGTGCCGGATTCCCCCAGGATCAACACCGTGGCCTTGCTGGAGGCCACCGCCCGGGCCCGTTCCAGCAGCCGCAGGAAATGGGTGTCGCGGCCGATCACCGTCCGCTGGTCGCCTTCCGTGGAGGGCGCGGCCGCCGGTGACACCCCGCCGTCGCCAGCCGCCACCGCCTCTTCTTCCCGCTGCCGAAAGATCTTGGCCACCGTCTCGTCGATCACCTCCACCGGGAAGGGTTTTAAGATATAATCCACCGCCCCCTGTTTCATCGCTTCCACCGCCGTTTCCACGGTGGCGTAACCGGTGACGATGACCACCGGCAACTCCGGCGCCCGGGCCTTGATCTGTTGCAGCATCTCGATGCCGTCCATTTCCGGCATCCGGATATCGGTGACCACCAGATCCGGCGGCTGCTGCTCGATCAGCTCCAGGGCCATCTGCCCGTTCTCGGCCAGGGTCACCTGATGGCCGCTGCGGCTCAAGGCCTCGTAAAGGGCGATACGCATATTTTGTTCATCATCGACTACCAGTATTTTCCTGCCCATACCCATTCCTCAGGCCGGCGCCAGCTGCCGCTGACGCCCCCGGCTAATCATCTTCGGTGGCAAAAAGGCTCTCCATTTCACTCTGCAACTCCTTGATCCGCAGGCTATTGCGGCTGGCCCGGGCGCGCCGGGCCAGCAGTTCGTCGGCCCCGTCGGCGGCGCTCTGCAAATAATCCGCCGCCTGCCGACGCTGCTCTTCATCACCGGTGGCCAGCAGTTCCCCCAGCCGCAGGGCGGCCGCCTGGTAATCCTCGTTATCGGTCGGCAGCTCCTCGGCCAACGCCAGCGTGTACATTTGCCGAGCCGGCTCCTCATCGCCGGCCCGGCGCAGGCCATCGCCGGTGCGGCGGTACCAGCCCTGGGCGATGGCCGGCGGCAGCCACTGCTGTTTTTGACTGCGGCCCAGCAATTCCGCCATCTCCTGATAATTGCCGATGGCCGCCAACACCCGCAGCAGGCTCTGCACGTGTACCTGCCGCCTGGGCAGTTCCGCCGGGTATTCCAGGCAGCGGCGCAGATATTCCCGGGCCTCGTCATAACGCCGCTGCAACTCCCGCAAACGGCCGCTGAGATACAACACCTCGGCCAGGAAATCTTCGTTCTCGGCGTAGAGCTGGCGCAAATGGCTCAATAGCCGCTGGGCGGACTCGTAATCTTCCAGGGCGAAATAGACCTCGGCCCGGCGTCGGTAGATCTTGGGCAACTCCTCCTCGTTCATGGTCCCGGCCAGGGCCCGATAATAAACCACCGCCGCCTGCCGGTACAAGGCCAGTTCCTGCAGGGCACGGCCCACGATGAATTTCAGCCGCCCCGGCCGGTAAGCATCGATATGGCGATGCTCGTTGACATAGATGTGATAGATCCGCTGGTATTCGCCCTCGAAGTAACGTCGAAGAGAAACAAGCCAGCTTACCGGTGCGCTGGGCGTTGCTGCTCGGCGTCCGGGGTCCGGAGCGTGGCGGACATAACCGCGGGCCGTGCTCACCGCCGCGGCGGTATCCTCGCGAAAGCGCTGCCGCAGAGAGGTGGTGCAACGCCTCTGGGCGATGGGCTGGTGGCGGTAGCCGTCGATCACCGCCCGGTATTCACGATCACCGGCCGGGTCGGCGGGATCACGCCGGGTCGCGCTCTCGGGCTGCCGCCGGGCCTGCCGGTCCTCGACCGGCCAGCCGCGCTCGGCCAGCACCGCCTCCCGCTGCCTCGCCGGGGCTTCTTCCAGGATGTGCCTCGATAGAGGTCGGCGGCGGGTCTGGTGGTGGCCTTGGCGGTAGCCAGCTTTCGGCCGCCGCAAACAGGGCCTCCCAACGGCGGGGAGAGTCCGGGGCCAGGTTGAGGAAAGCAAAGACCTGATCGCGCCCTTCCTCTTCCCGGCCCATGACGAAATAGCTCCGGCCGAGATCCAGTAGCGCCGCCGGATGGCTGAAACGGGCCAGCGGGAAACGCCGCAGCAGTTCCTGGAAACTGTCAACCGCCCGGCGATGTTCGCCGTTTGTGGCCTGGGCCCGGGCCATACCGACCAGGGCATCGAAAACCAGTTGCTCATCGGGCTCCTCAAGCAAGTCCTCAAAAATGGCGATGGCCGCCTCTATCGTCGGCTTCACCAGGCGGCGGGCCTGCCAGTACGGCCCGGGACAGCGGCGATCGGGATAGCGCTGGACAAAAGCCCAGGCTCAACGCCTCCCGCAGAAAACGCATCTGGAAATGGGCCAGCCCCAGCTTCAGGTAGGCCTGGTCCTGGCGGTGGGAGTCGGGGTATTCCGCGGTGTAACGCCGGTAAAGATTACGTACCCGCCGCCAGTCCGGGTCCCGCTCGGCGGCGGCCAATTGCCAGTGCAACTCGGCGGCCCGCCAGAGGGCCTCCTCGGCGTGTTCGGACTGGCCGAACTGTCGGTAGAGCCGTTCATAGTCCCGGGCCGCCCGGCGGGGTTCCTCTTCTTCGGCGGCCTGGGCCCGTTGCCACAACTCCGGGCGCTTCCGCTGGGCTCGGCGAGCGATCTACCAAAGGCCAACTCCAGCACCAGGGCCACGGCCAGCAGAGCTCAACAGCATCCCGGCGATTCGAGCCGGGCGAACGGTAGCTCGGCAAGCGCTGATCGCCGGAGCGTCTTTTGCCGCTGGTCAAACGTTTGACACATCTTCCGGCCCGCTTAACTGATACCTCTTCATTTTCTCCAGGAGGGTGGTCCGATTGACCCTGAGCAGCTTGGCGGCCCGGTTCTTGACCCAGCCGGTCTCTTCCATGGCCTGGATGATCAACCCTTTTTCAAACTCGGCCACCATTTCGCTCAACGAAGACTCTGCCGACGGCAACGGCGGCGGGACGGAGGTAGAGGTAGCGGCGCCACTCTCCGCCGGCTCCCGAGCCACCGGCGCCACCGCCGCCTCCTGCCGCAGACGCTCGGGAATATCCTCAACAGTCAACTCCCGGCCGGCGGCCAGGGTCACCATCCGCTCCACCATGTTTTCCAACTCACGGACATTGCCGGGCCAGGGATAGCGACTCAGCTGCTCCATGGCCTCGGGCCGGACCCCCTTGATCCGCCCCCGCCTGCTCTGCAACGGGCGATAAAATGGTCGACCAGCAACGGAATATCGCTGGTCCGCTCCCGCAACGGCGGGGTATCAATGGGAATGACGTTGAGGCGGTAATAAAGATCTTCCCGGAAGCGGCCGGCTTTGACCTCTTCTTCCAGATCGCGGTTGGTGGCGGCCACCACCCGGAAATCAGAACTGATGGTCCGGGTGCCGCCGATCCGTTCAAACTGCTTCTCCTGCAGTACCCGCAGCAGTTTGACTTGCAGCATCGGGCTCATCTCGGCGATTTCGTCCAAAAAGACGGTACCGCCGTCGGCCAGTTCGAAACGGCCGGCCCCGAACGACCCTGGCATCGGCAAAGGCCCCCGTCCACGGCCGAAAAGAGTTCACTCTCCAGCAATTCCGAGGGGATGGCCCCGCAGTTGACGGCGACAAACGGCCCCGAACCCCGAACACCTTCCCGATGCAGGGCCTGGGCCACCAATTCCTTGCCGGTCCCCGATTCGCCGCGCACCAGCACGGTGGTGTCGGCATCGGCCACTTTACTGATCAACTCGAAAACCTGCTGAATTTTACCGCTGCGGCCGATCATGGCCACCCCGGCCGCGCTCTCCGCCCCCTTCTTCTCCGTGCCAGACATGGCCCCTCCAGCAGTAAAAATGCTTATCAATATTTATAAAATAAAATCTGAGTAGGTCTATACAATATCGCCGGAAGGGGTGTCAATTTTTTTTCACCTTAATTATCCCTGTAATTTTTCGAATTATCCGTTATAGTCCCGGGACAATCTTTGGAAAACTGTGAAGCAAACCCAAGCGGCCCCTTTCTTAAAAGCAATTTCCCCAAAATTCAGGAAGTTGCTTGCAAGACTCCGGCCGCCACCCATGACCTCGGTTATCGCCATGCTCGACCCACGCGCCGCCCGCTACCGCGTTGAATGCTTGAAACTGGGCAAAACCTACCCCCCCGACGTAGCCGCCCTGCGCGAGGTCTCCCTGGCCGCCGCCGCCGGTGAATTGGTGTTTATCACCGGGCCCAGCGGGGCCGGCAAAAGCACCCTGTTGAAGCTGATCGGCCGCCGGGAACTCCCGGACCAGGGAGTGGTGATGCTCGACGGGCGTGATCCGGCCCGTTGCAAAGGGGCTGAACTCCAGGCCCTGCGCCGCCGCATCGGCGTGGCCTACCAGGATTTCAAGCTGCTGCCCCGGCTCTCCGCCGCCGCCAACGTGGCCCTGGCCCTGGAAGTAGCCTACCGTCCCGGCGACTTTATCCGCCGGCGGGTGGGGGAATTGTTGACGCGGCTGGAGTTGACCGGCAAGGAGCAACGACCGGCGGCCGACCTCTCGCTGGGCGAACAACAACGGCTGGCCATCGCCCGGGCGGCGGCCAACCACCCCGACCTGCTGCTGGCCGACGAGCCCACCGGTAATCTCGACGCCGCCGCCGGCCGCCTGGTGCTGGAGCTCTTTCGCGAGCTGGCCGCCGGCGGCACCACCATCATCGCCGCCACCCACGACGAAAAACTCTATGGCGGCGGGGAGCACCGGATCCTGCACCTGGACGCCGGCATCCTGACGGAGGACCCCCATGTTCGCGCTGCTTAGGGGCATCGGGCGGCAAATCGGCCGCAACCTGGCCCGCGGCTGGCTGACCCAACTGCTGGGGCTGATCACGGTAATGCTGGCGGTACTGGTCTTCGCCTTCTTTCTGCTGCTTTATATCAACGCCCAGGAGATCGGCGAACGGCTGGGCCAGAATATCCAACTGACCCTTTATTTGGAGCAGGAAATCGAAGAACCTCTGCGCCGGCGCCTGCAAGAGCGCATCCACCAATTCGGCGAGATCGAGGAAGTGCGTTACGTCTCCAGCCGGCAGGCCTTCGAGCGCTTCCGCCGCCAATTGGGGGCGGAAAGCGAACTGCTGGCCGAACTGGAACCCGGCATTCTTCCGCCCTCCCTGGAAGTGGTACCGGCCCCCGGGCTGCGAGGGGCCGCCGACCTGGAACGGCTGGCCGAATTTCTGCTGACCCTGCCGGACAGCGACCGGGTACGTTACGGCCAGCAATGGCTGCGTAACTTCACCGCCTTCAACCGACTGCTGCAGGCGGTGGTATTGGTCAGCGGCGTCCTGCTGCTACTCAACCTGATTTTTACCATCGCCTATACCACCCGTCTGACCCTGGCGACCCGCCGGGATGAAATCGAACTTATGCGGCTGCTGGGGGCCGACCGCAGCTATATCACCCTGCCCTTTGCCACCGAAGCCCTGCTCCAAAGCGGCTTGGGGGCGGGGTTAGGGCTGGGCGGCCTTTACCTGCTCTTTAGCCGCGGCGGCCAAACCCTGGCCCTGGAAACCATGCTGCCGGGGCTTTTGAGCCCATCCTTTCTGGGGCCGGAAATTATTAGCGCCATCATCGCCGGCGCCCTGCTGCTGGGCACCGTCAGCAGCCTGTTGGTGGTCAACAAAGTCCTGCGGGAGTTATGATGAGGCCGACCGATGAGCACCGGGAGCACCGGGTGGCAGCTGGTCTTGGCCATGGTTACCCGCCTGGCTCGACCGATCCGGCCTTGGCTGTGGCCGGCCGGCTCGGCCAGAGACGTTGACCTGCGGGCTACCGAGCACCCCTGCCGACCCGGCCGCGAACAGCGAGAGACCACCACCATCGACCACGGCCGAAACCCCGCTGCCGACCAGCACCAAGCAGCGACAACAGCAACTGCAGAGCCTGCGCCGGGAACTGGCCCGTCACGAACAACTGACCGCCGAAAGTCGGCAACGGCTGACCAGGCTGCAACAGGAACTGGCCAAGCTGGCCAAGCAACAGCAACAGTTGCAACGGGAACTGGCCGAACTAAACGAGCAAAACCGGCAACGACAACTACTGGTCAAACAAAGCGGCCAGCAACTGGCGACCCTGCGCCGTCAGCACCAGCAGGCCCGCCAACGGCTGCAACGGCGCTTGGTGGCCACCTACCGCCTGGACCCCGCGGTACGGCTTGATATCCTCTTTCGGGCCGAAACCCTGCCGGAGTTGCTGACCCTGCAGGACGGCCTGGAACGCCTGCTGGAGCACGACCGCCAACTACTGGCGGACTATCACCAGCAAATAGACGAGTTAAAAACGGCCGCCCGGGATTTGAGCCGCAAGCAGGTGCAACAGTCCGCCACCGCCGCGCAATTGGGCCGCCGCCGGCAGCAATTGGCCGCCGCCGCCGAGCGCCAACAGGAGCTGCGACGCCGGGCAGCCAACGAGGAATTGCTTTATCAACGGGCCCGGCAGCGGCTCAAAGCGGCCATCAGCGAGTTAACCGCCAATGGCAGGTAGGGGGAGGGGTGATAAAACGTTGTCGACATAGCGACAACGTGCTAGCATGCCACCCGGTTCGGTTATGGTCATTTCCACCAATATAAAACCATGGAGATTTTCCATGCAAATCATCAACAAACTGTCGTCATCCCGGCTCACTCTGCCTCTACTGGGGGTTCTCTTATTCGCCGCCGTCGCGGCCTGGCAACTGCCCAACGGGGTAGCCGCCGACAGTTCGCCACCCGACGCCTACTACGAGCAACTGGAGACCTTCGCCAATATCCTCCATCTCGTCGAGCAGAATTACGTCGACGAGGTCGACGCCGCAGAGGCCATGGAAGGGGCCATCCGCGGCATGCTTAAAACCCTGGACCCCCACTCCTCCTTCATGGAGGCCGAGGATTTCCGTGACCTCCAGATGGAAACCCAGGGCTCCTTCACCGGGATCGGCATTGAGATCACCATGCGTGACGAGGTACTAACCGTGGTCTCTCCCATCGAAGGCACCCCGGCCTTTGAACAGGGGTTGCAGGCGGGTGACAAAATTGTCCGGATCGACGGCGAAACCACCAAGGATATCTCACTGATGGAGGCGGTTCGCAAGTTACGCGGCCCCAAAGGCAGTGAAGTGGAAATTTCCATCATCCGGGAAGGCTGGTCGGAATTCCGTGACATCAAGATCGTTCGGGATGTTATTCCCATCCACAGCGTCAAGAGCCAGTGGCTGGAGCCGGGTTATGCCCATATCCGGATCAGTAACTTCCAGGCCAAGACCACCGGCGATTTCCGGCAGGCCCTGGAGGATTTGCAGCAGGAACAGCAAATCAAAGGGTTGGTGCTGGATCTGCGTAACAACCCTGGCGGCCTGCTGGACCAGGCGGTGCAGTTAAGCGATGTCTTTCTGGAAGAGGGGGTGATCGTCTCCACCAAAGGGCGGATCAAGGAACAGAACATGGTTTTTGAAGCCGAAGAGGATACCTTTAAGAACGGTTTTCCGGTGGTGGTGCTGGTCAACGAAGGCAGCGCCAGCGCCTCGGAGATCGTCGCCGGAGCCCTGCAGGATCACCAGCGGGCGATGGTAATCGGCACCCCCACCTTCGGCAAAGGCTCGGTGCAGACCATTATCCCGCTGGACAATGGTTCCGGACTACGACTGACCACCGCCCGTTACTACACCCCCAGCGGGGCATCGATCCAGGCCAAGGGGATCACCCCCGATCTCGAGGTCAAAAATGACCCCCGCGAGGTCGGTGAGCAGGACGGCGACCAGCAAACGCCACCGCCGATCATGCGGGAGGAGGATCTGCCCCGGCACCTGGAAAACAATCAGGAAGATACCAGCAACGACGAAAAAGAGCAGCAACTGCGGCAACAACTGGCCCGGGATCGCCAACTGCAAACCGGCCTGCTGCTGCTCAAGGGTCTGGAGGTGTTTAACCAGCAGTAGGGGGGTAAGCGTTCAGCGGCCGGCGACTTCTTCGTAGAAGTCACGGCCGGCCGCATCGTTGATCACCACCGCCGGGAAGGCTTCGATCTCGAAGCGGAACATCGCCTCGGCCCCGGCGTCGGCGAAGGCCACCACCTCGCTCTGCTTGATACAGCCGCCCAGCAGGGCCCCGGCGCCGCCGATGGTGGCGAGATAAACGGCGCCGTGGCGCCGCATCGCCTCCCGCACCGGGGCCGAACGCGGCCCCTTGCCCATGCTGGCCACCAACCCCTGGGCCAGCAAGCGCGGGGTATAGGCATCCATCCGATAGCTGGTGGTCGGCCCCGCCGCGCCGATCACCCGCCCCGGCGGGGCCGGAGTCGGCCCCACGTAGTAGAGCAGTTGCCCCGCCAGATCCACCGGCAGCGGCTTGCCGGCCTCCAGCAGGGCGCAGAGCCGGCGATGGGTCTGATCCCGGCCGGTGTACAGGGTGCCGCTCAAGCTGACCAGTTCGCCGGCCGCCAGTCCCGCCAACTCCTCGGCGCTGAAAGGCAGCCGCAACGAACGTAGATTTTGCAAGAAGCGAGGCGCCATCACAGTACGACCTCCTTGTGCCGATGGGCGTGGCACTGAATATTGACCGCCACCGGCAGGCTGGCGATATGGGAGGGGAAGGGCTCGAGATGGACCGCCAGGGCGGTGTTGTTGCCCCCCAATCCCTGAACCCCGGCGCCACGTTCGTTGATCTCCAGCAGCATCTCCTGTTCCAGCTCGGCGACATCAGGCCGTCCATGGGCTTGCCCCAGAGGTCGGCAGAGGGACTTCTTGGCCAGCAGGGCCGCCTTCTCGAAGCTGCCCCCCAGCCCCACCCCCACCAGCACCGGCGGGCAGGGGTTGGAACCGGCCGCCACCACCTGTTCGACCACGTAACGAATAATCCCGGCCTGACCGGCCGAAGGCGGCAGCATGGCCAGGGCGCTCATATTCTCGCTGCCGCAGCCCTTGGGCAAGAAACGCAGAGTAAGCCGCTGGCCGGGTACCATCTCCAGATGCAGCACCGCCGGGGTATTATCACCGGTATTAACCCGGGTCAACGGATCACAAACCGAATTGCGCAGGTAGCCGTCCTGGTAGCCCTGCCGCACGCCTTGCTGCACGGCCACCTCCAGGTCGCCGGCGACCCACGCCTCGCTGCCCAGTTCAGCGAATACCACGGCGATCCCGGTATCCTGGCACACCGGCAAGCGCTGCCGGCTGGCGATATCGCTGTTGGCCAACAACAGTTCCAGCACATTGCGGGCCAGCTCCGAGCGCTCCCGGTCCCGGGCCGCCACCAGGGCCTCCAGGATATCGGGCTCCAGATCACAAGCCGCCGCCATGGCCAACTCCCGCACCGCGGCGGTAACCGCCGCCGCCTCAATTACCCGCATGACACCACCATAAGAAAAAACTGTAAGAAAACTGTTAACACCGTTAAATCAGCGGTCATTAGCCCTGACAAACGCTTACTTAAAACCCACCAGGCCGACCACCGGCCAATAAACGGGCAGCAGTGCCGCAGATTTGGGCAAGCGGACCGGCGCCGCGTGCCCCAGGCACGCAAGCCGGGCCGATCGCCCAAAGGTGCGGTGCTGCTGCCCGTTTATTCGTCGGGCTGGCGTTGGCTGCGCAGGGCCCGGCTCTGTTTTTTAAAGTTGTGCTGGACCAGTTTTTCCCGGTCATCGTCCATAATCAGGGCAAACTCCGTGCCCACCAGATAAATGGGCCTCCCCTGGTGCTCCCCTTCCTGGTCACAATGGGTCACCCGGACATAGAAAAAAAGATACTGGTAGGCCGGCAACAGGGCCAGGTGGATCTCCAGCAACTCCCCGGGGGTGAACTCCTCGAAGGTATAGAAGGCGATGCCGACTCCGCTTAAGCTGATCTTCTGCATCTTCAGGGCGTCAAAGATGCTGCGCTCGCCCTTGACGCGTTTCATCAGGATGTTGAGCTTATTATCGAGGTGGCGCAGGAAATCGGCCAGATCGGGATCACGGCCGCGCAGCCGGTCCAGGGCGGTATGGGCGCCGATATACATCTGCACATCGCTCATTCCCTCCTGGGTATAGATGGAGATCCCCTGGCGGTAATCCTCGCTGATCCCCTCGAATTTCTCCGGGCTTATTTTTTTATAGGCCAGCATCACCCGATCTGTGGCCCGCACCGCTTGGCGGCGCTCGCGTCCGTCGCTCATGGCATCCCCTCGGCTTCGATATCCAACTCTATCGTCTCTCCCAGATCTTCCACCACCTGCAGATCCTCACCGGGCCGGATCCGGAATTCCACCCGCCGGTTGGCGGCCCGCCCCTCGGCGGTATCGTTGGGAGCCACCGGCTTGCCGTCGGCGTGGGCCACCGCCGCCAGCCGATCCCGGGGAATGTGGTGCTCGGTGGCCAGATATTCCACCACCGCCACCGCCCGGGACGACGAGAGCTCCCAGTTGGAAGCAAAAGGCGCCCCGGCCCGGAGGGGCACGTTATCGGTATGCCCCTCGACCACCAGCGAGGACTGGGTCTCGGCGATGATTTCTCCCAGCTCATCCAGCAACTTCTTGAAATCATCCTTGATCGCCGCCCGGCCGGAAGCAAAGGCCACCGAATTCTGAATCCGCAGCAGGATCTCCCGTTCATCCTCCTCGACCGTCACCAGGCCGGCCTCCACCAGCTCTTGCACGGCCTCCTGCACCGGTTCCCGGACCTCGAAAGGCACGGTTTCAAACAACGTCACCACCGTCTCGGCCTGGGGGATCTGCACATTTTTGTCCTTGGTTTGTACCCCGAAAGCGTCCTTCAGGGAGCCGGCAATCTTGACAAAACTGGGCTCATCCATGGTCGAAAAAGAGAGGATCAAGACCAGAAAACAGAGCAACAGCAGGGCGATATCAGCAAATGTAGCCATCCACAGGGGAGCGCCCGGTGGTGGTGGTGCTGCTTTTTTTTCGCGCTTTTTGGCCATCTTTTCGACCTATCTCTTGGCCATTGCGCCCTTGCGTACCTTGGGCGGCAAAAAGGTCTCCAGAAACTCTTCCATGACCTTGGGATTAAGTCCCTTGAGAATCCCCAGCACCCCTTCAATAATCAACTGCCGGTTACGCTCCTCTTCCTGACTGCGCAGGGCCAGCTTGTCGGCCAGCGGGATACAGATAAAGTTGGCCAGCACCGCGCCATAAAGCGTGGTGAGCAGGGCCACCGCCATCCCCGGCCCGATGGAGGCCGGATCGTCCATGTTCGACAGCATCTGCACCAGCCCCACCAGGGTGCCGATCATCCCGAAGGCCGGCGCCGATTCCCCCATCCCTTTAAAAACCTGCTGCCCCACCTGGTGCCGCGCCAAGGTCAGATCCACCTCCTTTTGCAGCACCTCTTCGATGAATTCGGCCTCATGGCCATCGACGCAGTACATGATGGACTTTTTCAGAAAGGGATCGGTGATCGGCTGCTGCTCCAGCACGATCAAGCCGTTTTTACGGGCCACATGGGCCAGGCTGACGACTTCGGCGATGATCTCCTGGGGATTGCTCAAACGCATGGTAAAGGCGTTGTGGACAACCTTCATCGAATTGATCACATCGGCGATGCTGAAACGGATCAGGGCGGTGGCGATGGTACCGCCCACCACGATCAACAACCCCGGCGGGTTGACAAAAATCCCCGGGCTCTGGCCAAGCAGAATGGCTCCGACCAGCAGAACACTGCCCAGTACGATGCCGATTAAAGTTGCTTTATCCATAAACTCCCTGTTTTTTTGCCGGTCGCCGTATTGATGCCTTTAATCCATCCTTATTCAGGCCTACTTATCGGACGGTTGTTCTTTTTCATCAGTCAACGGGCCAAAAGAATGGGCGGCGGCGGGAAATTCCCCCTTCTCCACCTCTTCTTTAAAGGCGGCCAGGGCCGCCACCGCCTGTCGGCCCAACTCGGCGTAGCGCTTGGCGAATCTGGGCGTGAAGCCGGCAAAAAGACCCAGCAGATCGTGGCTCACCAGGACCTGACCATCACAATACGGCCCGGCCCCGATACCGATGGTGGGCACCGCCAGGCTGGCGCTGATCTCCCGGGCCAGCAGGGCCGGCACGCATTCCAGCACCAAGGCGCTGACCCCGGCGGCGGCCAGGGCCTCGGCGTCGTGCCGCAGCCGGGCCGCCGAGGCGGCGTCCCGCCCCTGGACTTTGAAACCGCCCAACTGGCCGGCGGTCTGGGGGGTCAAACCGATATGGCCCAGCACCGGAATCCCGGCGGCGACCACCGCCGCCACGGTGTCCGCCAGGGCGGCGCCGCCTTCCATCTTGACCGCCGCGCAACCGGCCTCTTTAAGAAAGCGACCGGCGTTGGCAATGGCGCTTGGCTGGTCGATCTGATAGGACAAAAAGGGCATGTCTCCCACCAGCAGGGCGTTGCTGACTCCGCGCCGCACCGCCCGGGCGTGGTGGATCATCTCATCCATGGTCACCGGCACCGTAGAGTCATAGCCCAGGGCCACCATCCCCAGGGAGTCACCCACCAGCACCAGATCAACGCCGGCCTGGTCGACCAGACCGGCCAGGGCGGCATCATGGGCGGTGAGCATGGTGAGCTTGGCGCCGCTGGCCTTTTTTTCCTGCAACTGGCGGATATTTTCCATCACTTCAGCCCTCCCTTTGAGCAGCGTGCCGCAGCGCCACCACCGTTGCCCGCACGTTTACTCTCCCTTCAAGGATGACACCTCGTCGAACAAGCCTCGGGGAGACTCCTCGATGGCCTTGAATTCCCGGCCGAAATGGAGATAGGCGGCGCGGGTGGCCATTCTCCCCCGGGGGGTGCGGACCAGGAACCCGGCCTGGATCAGGAAGGGTTCATAGACATCCTCCAGGGTGTTCTTTTCCTCGCAAACCATGGTGGCCAGGGTTTCCAGGCCGATGGGACCGCCCTGGAAACGGTCGATCAGGGCCAGCAGGATGCGGCGGTCCATTTCGTCAAAACCCAGTTGATCGACCCCCTGCATATTGAGGGCGGCATCGGCCACTTCAGCAGTGATCCGGCCCTGGCCCCTGACCTCGGCAAAATCCCGCAGGCGGCGCAGCAAGCGGTTGGCGATCCGGGGAGTGCCTCGGGAACGGCGGCCGATCTCCAGGGCCCCGGCCTCATCCAGCGGCACCCCCAGCAGGCTGGCGGAACGCCGGACAATGGCTACCAGTTCCTCGGGACGGTAAAAATCCAGCCGCAGGGCCAGCCCGAAGCGGTCCCGCAGCGGCGGGGTCAGCAGCCCGGTCCGGGTGGTGGCCCCCACCAGGGTGAAACGGGGCAGGCTCATCTTGACGCTGCGGGCGCCGGGCCCCTGGCCGATCACCAGATCCAGCTCATAATCCTCCATGGCCGGGTAGAGGATCTCTTCGACCACATGGTTCAGACGATGGATTTCGTCGATAAAAAGGACATCGCCTTCCTGCAGGCTGGTCAGGATGGCGGCCAGGTCACCGGATTTTTCAATCACCGGCCCGGAAGTGACCCGGATGGCGGCCCCCATCTCGTTGGCGATGACATGAGCCAGGGTGGTCTTGCCCAGGCCGGGGAAGCCGTGAAAGAGGGTATGGTCCAGGGCCTCGCCCCTTCCCTTGGCGGCGGCAATGGCGATCTCCAGGTTCTCCTTGAGTTGCTCCTGACCGATATAGTACTCCAGCCGCCGGGGCCGCAGTTCGGCATCGGGAGAGTCGTCATCCAGGACCACAGAGCTGACGAGGCGTTCTTCCTGATTCATGATAAGCATTCACCATAGTCGACAATCGTCGATTTAACGGGCCGTAACCGCTTCAGCGAAATTGTCGGCGTCGAGCGCCGACGATTGACAGCCGCAAGCAGCCAAGCGCCGCGTACCCCGTGTACGTAAGCTTGGCTGATCGTCGCAAGGTGCGGTGCTGCTGTTCGGTTACAGTTCATGCCAGCGACCTCAGGGTTAGCCGTAACAGTTCAGGCAGGGGCGTTTCTCCGGCCTGTTCGGGGCCCAACTGGCGGCGCGTCTCCTCCAGGGCGCCACGGGCCCGGGCCGGCGGGTAGCCGAGATTGAGCAGCGCCGAATAGGCGTCCTGGAAGAGCGGCTGGGCGCTGAAATCCGCCCCCGGTTCGGCGGGCGGCGCCTGGGCCGGCCGGGCCAGGGTTTCGGCGGCCGGGAAAAAATCGACCTTGTCCTTGAGTTCCAGACAGAGCCGTTCGGCGGTTTTCTTACCAACCCCGGGCAATTTTTTCAAACCGGCGACATCGTCGGCGGCGATGGCCCGGCTCAAGATATCGGGGGCGGCGGCGGCCAGGATATTCATCGCCAAGCGCGGGCCGACCCCGGAAACCCCGAGCAGGAGTTGAAAAAACTGTTTTTCACCGGCGTCGACAAAGCCATAAAGGCAGAAAGAATCCTCCCGTACCACGGTCTGGATATGCAGAAAAAGCTCCTCGCCCCGGGCCGGCAGACGATCCTGGCGACCGGCCGAAAAAAAAACCTCATACCCCACCCCGCCAACCTCGACGACCAGGCTGTCGCTGCCCTTCTGGGTCAGTTGTCCCCGCAACGTTGCAATCATTGTAAGGGTTCACCAAAGCCGACAACTGTCGATTTAACGGGCCGTAGCCGTTCAGCAGTGCCGCAGATTTGGGCAAGCAGCCAAGCGCCGCGTACCCCGTGTACATAAGCTTGGCTGATCGCCCAAAGGTGTGGTGCTGCTGAACGGCTACCAATCATTGGCGCACTCTACCCGATAAAAACACAATCATCAAAGAAGTAAAACGGTGGGCTCAGAGGTGGTTGGCGCAACAGATCGCCACCGCCAGGGCGTCGGCGGCGTCCTGGGAAGGGTTGGCGTTAAGTTTGAGCAGGGCCCGCACCATCTGCTGGACCTGCTCCTTGCCGGCCTGGCCGTAGCCGGCCACCGCCTGTTTGACCACACGGGGGGTGTATTCGGCCACCGGCAGGCCATGGCGGCAAAGGGTCAGGATGATTACCCCCCGGGCCTGCCCCAACTTGAGGGCCGAACGCGGGTTGATCGCGGTGAAGATATCTTCCACCGCCGCCTGCTGCGGCTGATAGTGAGCGATCACCTCATCAAGCCCCCGGTGGATCAGCAGCAGCCGCTCGGGCATGGTTTTGGCCTTATCGGCCCGGATCACGCCGCAGGTGACAAAGGTAAGCAGGTTGCCCTGCTGCTCGATGATCCCGTAACCGGTGAGCCGGGAACCGGGATCAACCCCTAGAATGCGCACCGGCTGACTCAGGAGAGCGTCTCCATGAGTTCGTCGGCGATATCCAGGTTGGAGTGGACCTGCTGGACATCTTCGTTATCCTCCAGCATTTCAAGCATCTTCAGCAACTGGCGGGCGGTCTTTTCGTCACTGACC
Source organism: Desulfurivibrio sp. (assembly GCA_034522365.1). GTDB lineage: Bacteria > Desulfobacterota > Desulfobulbia > Desulfobulbales > Desulfurivibrionaceae > Desulfurivibrio. The sequence continues at coordinate 120,530 of JAXHLI010000012.1, forward strand.
TCCAGCAGATTCTTGGGGATCATGGTCACCGCCGCCTCGCTCACCGGCAAACCGCGCTCCCGCAGGGCCTGGCTGACCTGATCAAATTCGCCGGGCTCGCAGAGGATCTGAAAGCTGTGCTCGTCGCTGATCATATCCTCGGCACCGGCCTCCAGGGCCATCTCCAGCAGGTCATCCTCGACCAATCCCTGCCGATCGATGATCACCTGACCCTTTTTGTCAAACATCCAGGAGACGCTGTTGGTCTCACCCAGGTTGCCGCCGGTCTTGCTGAAGGCGTGCCGGACCTCGGCCACGGTCCGTACCCGGTTGTCGGTCATCGCCTCCACCAGCACCGCCACCCCGCCGGGGCCGTAGCCTTCGTAGGTGATCTCCTCGTAGGCGGCCCCTTCCAACTCGCCGGTACCCTTCTTGATGGCCCGCTCGACGTTCTCCTTGGGCATATTCTCGGCCTTGGCGGCGGCCAGCGCCGAGCGCAGCCGGGGATTACCGGTGGGATCGCCGCCGCCGAGCCGGGCCGCCACCATGATCTCCTTGTTCAAGCGGCTGAAGATCTTGCCGCGCTTGGCATCCACCGCCCCCTTGCGTCGTTTGATATTGGCCCATTTGGAATGTCCCGCCATTTTTCAATCACCTTTCTTGTGTTTAAGTCCCAATACAAAAACCTCCCGGCTCTCGGCGCGGGAGCTTTTGGGTTTAAAGATTTTCACCTTGGCAAAGCGTTGCCGGCATTCGGCCACCAGTTCCTGGAAATCCTCGCCTTCAAATACCTTGCAGTAGAAATTGCCGCCGACCGCCAGCAACTCCCCGGCCAGCCGCAACACCTCCCGGGCCAGACGCAGCGATTGCTGCTGGTCGGCCCAGCGATTGCCGGTGGTCCGGGGCGCCATGTCGCTAAGCAGCACGGTGTAGTCGGGAGCTAGCTCCCGCACCTTGGCCAACACCGACTCCCGGTTGATATCGCCCAGCACAAAGTGAAAGGGCGCTCCCTTGCGGGGCCGGATGGGGCCGGGGTTAAGATCGACCCCCACCACCAGCCCCCGCGTCCCGAGCCTGTTCGGCGGCAAACATGCTCCAGCCGCCGGGCTGACAACCCAGGTCCAGAACCCGGTCGCCGGGGCACAAAAGGCGAAACTTCTGCTGCGCCTCGATCAGTTTATAGACCGAACGGGCCGGATAGCCTTCCTTCTTGGCCCGGTGATAATAATGATCCTGAACCTGCTTCATCGCCGCCGACCACCCCCGCTTGCTTTTCCCCGCCGCCCACGCAGCGTATAAGAACCGTGGAGCTTAGCCTTTTTAATGGCCACTGGCAACCCCAATCGAGCCCAAAGACGACCACCCTGCGAGCTGACGCAATTCATCCCCTTCAGCGTTGCAGCAGTTGGCGGTAGACCGCCGTTTTGGGCAGGTTTAGTTCGGCGGCGATGCGGCGGGCGGCGTCCTTGAGCGACATTTGCTCGCTGTCGCGGTAGCGGGCCGCCAGTTGTTCGCAGGCGGCGGCCACTTCCTGCTCTTCAAGGCAAGCCCGATCCGCTGGGGGGCGGCCGGCCACCAGCACCACCAGCTCTCCCTTGATCCGGGGGCGGGCGGCCAGTTGCTCGGCGATCCCACTCAGGTTGCCGCTCAGGATCTCTTCGTGGAGCTTGGTCAGTTCACGGCCCACCACCGCCGGGCGGTCACCCAGGATCTCCCGGCAGGCGGCCAGGCTTTTTAATAAGCGGTGGGGGGCTTCGTAGAAAATCAGGGCCCGGGGCTCGGCCTGCACTTCCCGTAGCAGCCGCTCCCGTTCGGCGGCCCGGGAGGGCAGGAAGCCCAGGAAAAGGTGGGCCGCTTCCGGCCGACCGGCGACACTCAACAGGGCGCCCAGGGCCGACGGCCCGGGCACCGCCAGCACCGGAAAACCCGCCTGCCGGGCCTCGGCGACCAAACGGCCGCCGGGGTCGGCAATCCCGGGGGTGCCGGCGTCGGCCACCAGGGCCACCGCCGCCCCGGCCGCCAGCCGGGCCAGAATCTCGGCGCTGCGGGCGGCTTCCCGCTGCCGGTAATAACTCAGGCAGGGGGTGGTGATGGCGAAGTGGTTGAGCAGCTTGCGGGTGTGCCGGGTATCCTCGGCGGCGATCAAATCCACCTGTTGCAGAATCCGCAGGGCCCGCAGGGTGATATCCTCCAGGTTGCCGATGGGGGTGGCCACCACGTAAAGGGTGCCGGCCGCCGTCTGTGGCTCATCCGCGCTCAAAATTGCCTCTCAACCTGCGGCCTTGTGGATGCCGGGGCGGCGATGCCGCCAGCGCCGCCCCGTTACTTTTACAAATCGTGCTCGTGCGCGGCACCACGGCAAACACCTTGCCGCTGCAGACCGCCACCACCGGATTACGTAATCATTCAGCAGTGCCGACAACCGCGGGCTTAACGGGCCGTAACCGTTCAGCAGTGCCGCAGATTACGGCAAGCAGCCAAGCGCCTCGTACCCCGTGTACTTAAGCTTGGCTGATCCCGCTGTCAATCATCGGCGCTCGACGCCGATAACGTGCGGTGCTGCTGTTCGGTTACCGGGTTACCATAGCCGGAACCGGCGCGCTTGACAAGAAAGGAAAAACATTGAAAAGACGGGCCGTTTCAAGTAAAAAGCCGGGGTCCGGTGCCGGGATCGCGGCACTATCTTACCAACTCGCTGTTAATTTTGACGGAATCTTTAGTGGAACCATTCGCCGACGCCACCCCCACCGACCCCGAAGCCGATATCCACTGGCTGGAGCTTGACGGCCGTCGCCTGTTGCTGCTGGGCACCGCCCATATTTCCCGCCAGTCCGTTGAGTTGGTGCAGCGGGTAATCGACGAGCAGCGGCCGGACGGGGTCTGTATCGAGCTGGATGAAAAGCGCTACGAAGCGCTGGCCAACCGCAAGCGCTGGGAACTGCTGGACTTGAAGGAAATCCTGCGCCGCCGGCAGCTGGCCACCCTGCTGATCAACCTGGCCCTGGCTTCTTACCAGAAAAGACTGGGGGACAAGCTGGGGGTCCGGCCGGGCAGCGAGTTGCTGGCGGCCGCCAATAGCGCCGAAGAACTGGGGATTCCGGTGTCCCTTTGCGACCGCGATGTCCGGGTCACCATGCGCCGGGCCTGGCGGGCCACCCCCTGGCACCGCCGCTTCATGCTGCTGGGAGCGCTGCTGGCCGGCTTCTTTGACCGCAGCAAGATCAGCGAAGAGGATCTGCGGCAGTTGCGCGATTCCGACCTGCTTTCGGAAATGCTGGCCGCCCTGGGCCGGGATCTGCCCGAGTTGAAAAAAGTCCTGATCGACGAACGGGATACCTACCTGGCCGAGAAGATCAAGGAGACCCCCGGCCAGACCCTGGTGGCGGTGGTCGGGGCCGGTCATGTGGCCGGCATCAAGGCCGCCCTGAAGCGCGACGACCGCCACCGCCTGGCGGCGATCAACACCATCCCCCCCATTTCCCGGGCCTGGAAGACGCTGGCCTGGATAGTACCGGTGGTTATCCTGGGCGCCCTGGCCTTATCTCGCCCTGACCAAGGGCATGGCCGTGGCCGGCCATAACCTGCTTTACTGGATTCTGGCCAACGGCATCCCCGCCGCCCTGGGCGCCGTGCTGGCCCTGGCCCATCCCCTGACCGTGGCCGCGGCCTTTGTCGCCGCGCCGGTGACCAGCCTGACCCCGGTAATCGGCACCGGTTATGTCACCGCCTTTCTCCAGGCCATGCTGCGGCCGCCGCTGGTGATGGAGTTTGAACGGGTGCTCGACGATATGAACAGCTTCCGCGGCTGGTGGCGCAACCGCCTGCTGCGGGTCTTCCTGGCCTTTATGCTGCCGGGGCTGGGCAGCATGATCGGCACCTGGATCGGCGGGGTTGAAATAATCTCCAGTATCTTCCGCTAACCATGTCCCGGGATCGTTTGTTTCAACAGCAGAGCAGCAATCGCGATTTTCGCTTCACCGCCCAGGTCGCCGAGGTCTTTGACGACATGCTGGAACGTTCGATCCCCAATTATCAGCAGGTGATCGAAATGAGCGCCCAACTGCTCAACCGGCTGCTGCAACCCGGCGACACCATTTACGATCTGGGCTGCTCCACCGGCAACACCCTGGTGTTGCTGGGACGCCTGCTGCAAATTCCCGAGCTGACCCTGCAGGGGATCGACAACTCGCCGGCGATGATCGCCAAGGCCCGGCGCAAGGCGGAGAATTATCACCTGCCATATCCCCTGGAATTTATCGCCGCCGACATCACCACCCATCCCTGCCAACCGGCCGGAGCCATTATCCTCAACTACACCATGCAGTTTCTCCGGCCGCCAGCCCGGGCCGACTTCGCCGCCCATCTTTACCACGCTCTGCGCCCCGGCGGGGCATTGCTGCTCAGTGAAAAGATCATTCTCCACGACCCGGAACTAAACCGCCATTACATCGAGTTTCACCACGACTTCAAACGCGCCCGGGGCTATTCGGAGATCGAGATCAGCAAAAAACGCGAGGCCCTGGAAAACGTGCTGATTCCCTTTTCGGCCGCCGAAAACCGTCAATTGCTGGAGCAGGCGGGTTTTAAGCGGGTGGAGCAATTTTCTCAATGGTTTAACTTCGCCTCCTGGCTCGCCATCAAAAAGGAATAACTAATTGGCAATCAACAACAACCCTGAAAACCGTAACCGTTTGGATTATCTGGAGTTGATGCCGCAAGCCGCCGGGGAGGAGATCCGGCGCTTGCGGGCCGAGCATGAACGGCGGCAGCAGTTGCCCAAGAAGGGTTTTCTGCGCTACCGCCAGCCCTGGCAACGGCTTTGTCAGCTACCGCCGGCCGGCTATCAAGATTTCAGCGGCGACACCATGGTCATCGGCCGGCCCGACGAGCTAAGCGAGTCGCAACGGCAACAATTGGCCGCCGATCTGCGGGCCTTTATGCCCTGGCGCAAGGGGCCGTATGCGATTTTTGGCCTTGATATCGACGCCGAGTGGCGGAGTTTCCTTAAATGGCAGCGGCTGCTGCCGGGCCTGCCGGAGTTGGCCGGCAAAGTGGTGGCCGATATCGGCTGCAATAACGGCTACTACATGTTCAAGATGCTGCCCCACCAGCCGGCGGCGGTGGTCGGTTTTGAGCCGGTACTGCAACATTATTACTGTTGCCGGGCCCTGCAGCACCTGGCCGCCGAGCCCCGGCTTTACTGCGAGCCGCTGGGGGTGGAACGCTTTGACCTCTACCCCGATTCCTTTGATGTGATCTTCCTGATGGGGATCATCTACCACCGCCCCGAGCCGCTGAGCGTGCTCAAACAACTGTGGCGGGCCCTCAAGCCGGGTGGTGAATTGATCGTCGAATCCCAGGTGATCCCCGGCGCCGAGCCGATGGCCCTCTGCCCGGCCGCCACCTATGGCAAGGCGCCGGGGGTCTATTTCGTGCCCACCACCGCCTGTCTGGGCAACTGGCTACAAAAAAGCGGCTTCCCGGAGATTGAAGTGATCAGCCAGCAACCGATGAGCAGCACCGAACAGCGCCGCACCGCCTGGATGACCTTTGAATCCTACACCGACTTTATCGATCCCGACAACCCGGAATTGACCGTCGAGGGCTATCCCGCTCCCCAACGGGCCATCGTCAAGGCCCGCCGGGGTTAGCGACACTGCTGAACGATTACGGCCCGTCATCTCAACAAGTTATTTGCCGGGGTTAACGGAGCACCGACCGCCGGCCGGGCGCCCCGGCGGCACCCCGCTTAGATTTCCGGGAAAGGGAAATCGGGCTCCGCCAGCAAACGGGCCAGGCGCTGTTTTTTGGTGGTCTTACGGTCATGGTAGGCGATCAGACGCTCGACGATCTCGACCACCCCGGCGGCGTCGAGCTCCCGGGCGATCCGCCGGCCCACCACCGGATTGGGGCCACCCTTGCCGCCGGCGTAGACCTCGAAACCTTTCTTGGTACCCATGATCCCGATATCGGTGGTCTTGACCCCGGGACAACACATGGGGCAGCCGGAAATGGCGATCTTGAGCTTGGGTTTGAACTCCCCTTTATCCTGGAAATGGGCCAGCAGCCGGGCGGAAAGCTCTGCGGGATCCCGGACTCCGAGGTTGCAATCGCGAGGGCCGATACAGACCCGGGGGATGGGGAACTTGCCCGGCCCCTTGAAATCCACGCCCAACGGCGCCAACTCCGCCCGGGCGGCGGCCAGTTGCTCGTCATCCAGCCCCATCAGGCGCAAATTCTGGGCGGTGGAGAGATAGACCTCCAGATCGTAGCGTTCGGCCAACTCCAAAGCCTTGGCCATCACCGGCCGCGGCAGGCGACCGGCGGGCAACAGAATAGTTAAACGTTTTTGCTCATTTTGCGATTCTGTCATCATCAAAACACCTTTTTTCCCTTTCTCTTTGCTCGCTTTTCCGGTATCTATTGCAACCAGCAGCCGCTTGGCGAGCATTCCGCCCGCTTAGCGGCCAGCGATAGTCCCGCCGTCCGCGGCGGCAATTTATAGAAACCCCAGCCAACGGTATAAAAAATGGGCAGTCAAAGCAGACCATACAACGATAAAACCGCCGGCGCCGTCGACCGCAAACGGGAACGGGAGCGCCAGCAGATGCTCCAGGGGCTCTACCGCAGCGCCCCGGAGTTGGCCACCAAGCTGGTTCAGCGCCTGCTGGACCGGCATATCATCGAAACTTCAACCCCGGAAGCGATCCGCGAGGCCTTCACCACCATTTTCCAGCGCCTGCCGGAGATGGAGGAATTCGATATCCAGTATAAAACCGCGCCGCTGCGGGGGCTGGTCAACAACCCCAATTTCATCAGCCTCTATATTACCCAGTATATCGCCGAAGACCTGCTGGAGCACGACAAAATCCAGGATATCTACGGCGACGACCTGGAAATCTACCAGGCCGTGGATTCGATCCTGGGCGGTCTGCAGCCCCCGTCTTAAGCCAGAAGCCACGTAATCGTTCGGCAGGGTGTGATCGGGGTCTAGGCTAAACGGTTATCCGTCGTCCAGTTTCAGGTAGGTATATCCCTTTAAACCACGGTTGTACTCGTTGAGCAGCCGCATCGCCTCGTTGGGCCGCAGGCGATCCTCGCGGATGGCCCGGTCGATCTGGCGTTTCAAGTTGCGGGTCAGATCGTCATCGCTGTACTGGACCATGCCCAACACCTGTTCCATGGTGGTGCCGGGAATGGTCTCCTCAATATAGTAACCATCCTCCTCGTCTTCGTCGAGAAAGACATGGGCCTCGTTGACCCGGCCGAAGAGATTGTGCAGATCCCCCATGATATCCTGGTAGGCCCCGGTCATAAAAACCCCTAGGTAATAGGGCAGGCCGTTCAATTCGTGGAGCGGCAGGGTGTCGGCCCCCTCTTCGTAGAGATTGATAAAGCGGCTCACCACCCCGTCGGAATCGCAGGTGATATCGGCCAGGGTACCACGGCGCCGGGGCTCCTCGTCCAGACGGTGCAGGGGCATGATGGGAAAGAGCTGGCCAAAGCCCCAATGGTCGAGCAGCGATTGAAAGACACTGAAATTGCAGAGATACTGATCGCTGTATTTGCTCTCCAATTCGCTGATCTCATCGGGAACGTAATCGGCGTCCCGGAAGAAATCCAGCACCCGGACCCCCACCAGCCAGAAAATCCGTTCCACTTCGGCCTTGACCTCGAGATCAATGAGCCCCAGTTCAAAGCGGCTCTGGGCCTCGAGCTTGTACTGCTGGGCGTCGTGGTAGGCCTCCAGCGGGTTGTGTTCGCTGATATTCTCGTAGGCGTACCAGGCGTCGTCGATCAGCTTGTGCTCGATGGTGGGCGCCACCGGCTGCTCTTCCACCTGGGCCTTCTTGATATTGCCGAAGGTCTCGACCACCAGCAGGGAGTGGTGGGCCGTCACCGCCCGCCCCGATTCGCTGATCACCACCGGATGGGCGACCCCTTCGGCGTCGCAGACATCCATGATGTTGTAGATCACGTCACGGGCGTATTCGTTTAGGGAATAGTTGATCGAGGAATGGAAGGTGGTGCGGCTGCCGTCGTAATCGACCCCCAGGCCGCCGCCGACATCAAGATATTCCAGGCCGTGGCCCATCTTGGCCAGCTTGGCGTAGAACATCGCCCCTTCCCGCACCGCCTTTTTGATGGTCAGGACATCGGGCACCTGGGAACCGATATGGAAATGGACCAGCTTGAGACTGGCGGCCAGCCCCGCCTCCTTGAGCAACCGCGAGGCCCGCATGATATCCATGGAAGAGAGCCCGAACTTGGCGTTTTCACCGCCGCTTTTCTCCCATTTCCCCTTGCCGCCGCTCATCAGCCGCACCCGGAAGCCGATCAGCGGCGTTACCTGCATCTTGCCGACTTCGGCGATGATCCGCTCCACCTCCTCGACCCGCTCCACCACCAGGATCACCTGCTTATCCAGTTTACGGCCCAGCAGGGCCATGCGGATATAATCGCGATCCTTGTAACCGTTGCAGACGATCAGGCTCTGGGGGTCCTCGTGCAGGGCCAGAGCGGCGTGCAGCTCCGGCTTGGAGCCCACTTCCAGGCCGTGGTGAAAGGGCCGGCCGGCCTCGATGACCTCCTCGACCACCTCCCGCAACTGGTTGACCTTGACCGGGTAGACCCCGCTGAACCGGTTTTGGTATGCGGCCTCGGCGATGGCTTCGGCAAAGGCCCGGTTGATCCGCTCCACCCGGTTGCGCAGCAGGTCCTGGAAGCGGATCAGCATCGGGAAATGCAACCCCTGGGAGCGGGCCTGTTCAATCACGTCGAGGATGGCGATGGTAACCCCCTCTTCCTTGAGCGGCGCCACCGTCACCCGACCGGCGGGATCGATATCAAAATAACGCAGACCCCAGCGCCTGATCCCGTACAGCTCCCGGGCCTGATCAATATCCCAACCTTGCTCCGCTTTCTTTTCCATCACACTCACGCTCCCGTTGGCCAAAGGCGGCTTACTAATTTTCCGATCGGCAAACAAAAGCCGGCAGAATAGCGGCTATCGGCGAAATTTCAACACCTATTCGGCCCCTGCGGCAAATTATCCCGACACCGGCCAGTTACCCGCGCCATGCCGTAAACTTCCAAGGGTCACCAAGGTCGACAAATTTAACGGGATACAGCCGTTCAGCAAAAGGTGGACATGGCCAGGGTTTTCTGGCACAACATTGCCAGTAAGCCAGCCCCTTTGTAAATTGCGGCGCCCTGGCGTTTGCCGCCGGCGCCATGGTTTACATCGTCAATGACGAACTGATCCCACAGGCCAACAGCCTGCACAGCCATCTGGCCAACGCCGGCCTGATCGTGGGGTTGCTGGCCGGCTTTATTATTTTGTAGATCCTGCCCGACGCCGCAACACATGACCTTTCCTGCTACCACACCAGGCACGGGGTGCATCGGCTGATTTAAATTGACAAATGCAGAAAACTTGCCCTAACCTTGATCGTGAGACCAGAAACTGATGGAAACAGAGATTGGCAATGTTACAAACATCAATGCCCGGAAGGAGGTGCTATAATGACGGAAAAACCTGCCGTGGGGTGCAAGCGCCCCGCGGCCAAAGTTCAGCAACCCTCCCAAGCCCCACCTCAAGCAACACCTCAAACCGAAGCCACCACTCAAGGAGCGCAAGCCATGCTTCAAATCGGACAAAAAGCCCCGGATTTCACCGCCCCGGCCTATTTCAACAACGAATTCATCTCCGTCAGTCTGTCGGATTACCTGGGAAAATGGGTTGTCTTATGTTTCTATCCCGGTGATTTCACTTTCGTCTGAGCAACCGAAATCTCGGCGGTCGCCGAGAAAAATGCCGAATTCGCGGCCCTGGGCGTCCAGGCGTTGTCGGTCAGTGTTGACAGCATGTTTGTCCACAAAATGTGGGTGGACCACGAGCTGGCCAAAATGATTAGCGCCAAAACCGTCCCTTTTCCCATGCTTGCCGACGGAGGCGGCGCCATCGGCAAGGTTTACGGCATCTATGACGAGGCCGAGGGGCGGATGTCCGCGGTCGCTTTCTGATCGACCCGGACGGCGTGGTCCAGGCCTTCGAGGTAGTCGCTCTCCGGTGGGGCGCAATATTCCCGAAACCCTGCGTCAGATTCAGGCCTTCCAGTTGGTCCGGGAAAGCGAGGGCGGCAGAGGCAACCCCTTCCGGCTGGAAACCGGGCAAGCCGGTGCTGGAGCCCAACCCCGAGCTAGTAGGCCATGTCTGGCAGGCATGGACCGTGGATAAGGCGTTTGACTAAAATGGAGAAAACTACGATGCGGTCCGCGGATAACTATTCACCACTCTACTTTCTGGCCTCTCTGGGTTCAGGGGGGTTGGTGGTCACTTTTTTCATGTGGCTTATGCACTGGATCACCCATCCCGGCCGGACGGCGCCGGTTTTTGAGGATATCACCGCCGCCTTTGTCGGCGGCGGTATTCCGAGCCGAGCGATGATCGCCGTCGCGGTGGCGGGGATTGCTTTCTACTCATTGCTCAACATCAAGTACCTGGCCTGGAATATCGTCAAGTTTCGCCAGTGGAGGCAGAGCGAGAGCTACGCCCGGCTCCGGACGACCAACACCGAAACCCAACTGCTGGCCATACCCCTGGCTCTGGCGATGACGGTCAATGTCTGCTTTATCCTGGGGATGGTCTTTGTGCCGGGGTTATGGAGAGTGGTGGAGTATCTCTTCCCCCTGGCGCTCATCCTCTTTCTTGCCATCGGGGTCCTGGCTTTCAGAATGCTGGGGGCCTTTCTGGGTAGAGTTTTGACCTCCGGGGGTTTCGACTGTGCCGGCAACATACCGTTTGCCCAGGCCCTGCCCGCTTTTGCCCTGGCCATGATCGGGGTCGGCCTGGCCGCCCCGGCCGGCCTCTCCGCCTCCCCGACCACGGCGGGCATCGGGCTGATATTTTCAACCTTCTTCCTGATTGCCGCCGCCCTGATCGGGGCCATCGCCTTGATTCTGGGCTGGCGTTCCCTGATGGAAAACGGCGCGAATATCGAAACCGCGCCGACCCTGTCGATCTTTATCCCGCTGCTGACCATTATCGGCATTCTCTCATTGCGCCAGAATCACGGGCTCGACGCCCATTTCGCCTTGGCCGGCAGCGGGGCCGACCGGTTGCTGATGCTCTCCCAATACCTTTCCGCCCAGTTGCTCTTCGCCCTGCTTGCCGGGGTGGTGCTGCGGCGGCTCGGCTACGTAACCCGGTTCATTACCGGGCGCGAGGCCTCGGCGGGTTCCTACGCCCTGGTCTGCCCCGGAGTGGCGCTGGCGGTGATGATCCACTTCTGGCTCAACCGGGGCCTGGTAGATGCCGGGTTACTGGACAAATTCTCCATAGCCTACTGGCTCATTGCCATTGTGGCGGTCGTAATCCAGCTGATCACCATGCGCTTGCTGGCCATCCTGAACCGCAAACATTTTAGCCAATCAGCCAATTAACCTGACCACAACCCCATACGAGTGTTAGCCGCGTTCACTAAAATAAACCGTAAGATGCAGACCCCCTTTCCCCTTTATCGGCAGCGCTTCCCCTGGCGCGCTGGCAACCGGTTTGAGTTGCTGGTCGACGGCGAGCGTTTTTTCCCGGCGATGCTGGCCGACATCGCGGCGGCCCGGCATTTTGTGTTGCTGGAAATGTACCTGCTGACCTCGGGCCGGGTGGCCGAAAGTTTTATTGCCGCCTTCGAGGCCGCCACCGCCCGTGGCGTGGAGGTCTTTGTGCTGGCCGACGACTTCGGCGCCAACGGCTTGCACCAGGCCTACCGCGACCGTCTGCGAACCGCCGGGGTGCAACTGGTCTTTTACAATCCCCTGCACTACGGCAAGTGGCACCGCAATCTGTGGCGCGACCACCGCAAACTGCTGGTGGTGGACGGCACCCTGGCCTACACCGGCGGCGCCGGCCTTACCGATGATTTTGTGCCACCCCCCGCCCCGCCGCCGGCGTTTGCCTTGCTGGTCGCTCCGCCGCCCTGGCACGATGTGATGTTGAAGGTGCAAGGGCCCTGCGTGGCCGACTGGCAGACCGCCTTCGGGCAACTCTGGAAGCATACCCGGGGCGGCCGCAGCCGCCGGCAACCACCCTTGCCATCCGAACCACCTCAATCTCACCCGGCAGACGGCGGGAAGCCATACAATCCGGTAGCGGCGAAGTCGGCAGCCGCCCGTGAAACCCTGACCAGTGGCAACCGGCAGCCGGGTCCGGGCCGGGTCGTTCTCAATAACCCGGCCCGGATGGAGATCAAGCGGTCGCTGCTCACCAGGTTACGCCGCGGCCGACAACGGGCCTGGCTCGCCAGCGCCTACTTTATCCCTTCCTGGAAAGTCCGCCGGGCGCTTTATCAGGCGGCCCGCCGGGGCTGCGACGTGCGCTTGCTGCTGCCGGGGCCGCTGACCGACCACCCCAGCATCCGGCATGCCAGTCGCCGTTATTACGGCAAGCTGCTGGCCGCCGGAGTGCGGATTTTTGAATACCAGCCCCGCTTCCTCCACGCCAAACTGCTGCTCATCGACCACTGGGTTTCGGTTGGTTCCAGCAATATCGATCGCTGGAACTTCCGCTGGAACCTGGAAGCCAACCAGGAGGCAACCGACCCGGCCTTGGAAGACCAGATCAAGACCCTGTTCAAACAAGATTTTGCCGCCAGCGAAGAAATTCTGCCGGGGCAATGGCGCCATCGCCCCTGGTATCAACGCCTACCGGAGCAATTCTGGAGTAGGCTGGAATCATGGCTGGCACGCTGGTAACCGCTCAACTTGACACTTTGCTCACATCGCTCTTCATTTTTCAGTTCAAATCGTCTAAGATCACGCCTTTCGTCAGTCTTTGATGTTGCCAGCAGTAATTCAACCGAACCGAGGACATTTTGCTAAACAACTTTATTGACCGGATCCGCCGCCACCTGCGCGGAGACCAGGATGTTACCAGCCCCCCAACCACCCCTAACCCTGAAACTCCCGCCACGGACACGACCGCCGAGGCCGGCGCGGCGGCGGAGCCGGAAGCGCCCCCCAAGCGCAAACGGCGGCGGCGCAAGCCCCGCAAGGCCGCTTCCGAGGCCCCACCGAGCGCCAAAGCCGATGATCCGGCAGCGCCCACCGCCGCCGCCAAGCCCGACTGGCAGTTGGAGGATTTCCAGGTGCCGCCGGTGGAGGGCAAGAGCCGTTTCCACGATTTTGAGCTGGCCCCGGAGGTGATGCGGGCCATCCAGGCCCTGGGGTTTGAGTACTGCACCCCCATCCAGGCCGAAATCCTGCCGGCCACCCTGGCCGGCCACGACGCCTTCGGCAAGGCCCAAACCGGCACCGGCAAGAGCGCCGCCTTTCTGATCGCCATCATCACCCGGCTGCTGCGACAGCGGGCGGACCAGCCCCGGAAGCAGGGCTTCCCCCGGGCCCTGATCCTGGCCCCCACCCGCGAGCTGGCCATCCAGATCCACCGGGACGCCGAGGATCTGGCCCGTTTCAGCGGCTTGCGCTGTGTCGCCGTCTATGGCGGAGTGGACTACGAAAAACAGCGCCAGCATTTTGAACAGGGGGTGGTGGATCTGCTGATCGCCACCCCGGGGCGGCTGCTCGATTTCGCCCGCCAGAAAGTGCTGAGCTTAAAAGAGGTGCAAGTGCTGGTCATCGACGAGGCCGACCGGCTGCTGGATATGGGTTTTATTCCCGACGTGCGACGGATCATCCAGCAGACCCCGGAAAAGGGCCAGCGCCAGACCCTGTTTTTCTCGGCCACCCTGACCACCCAGATTAGCAGCCTGGCCGATCAATGGACCCACAAGCCGGTCACCGTGGAGATCGAACCGGAACAGGTGGCGGCGGAGAGTGTCGAGCAATTGGTTTATCTGGCCACCAGCGAGGAGAAATTCACCATCCTCTACAATCTCATCGTCGGCCGGGGCCTGGAGCGGGTTCTCGTCTTCTGCAACCGCCGCGATGTCACCCGCCGGATCCGGGATCGCCTCTACCGCCACGATATCTCCTGCGCCATGCTCTCCGGCGAGGTCGGTCAGCAACAACGGATGAACACCCTGGACAATTTCAAGGCCGGCAAGATCCGGATCCTGGTGGCCACCGATGTGGCCGGGCGGGGGTTGCACGTGGAGGGGATCAGCCACGTGGTCAACTACAACCTGCCCGAGGATGCCGAGGATTATGTCCATCGTATCGGCCGCACCGGCCGGGCCGGCCAGAGCGGGACTTCGGTGAGTTTTGCCGACGAGGATGAATCGTTCTACCTGCCGGCCATCGAGGAATACCTGGGCAACAAGCTCTCCTGTGTCTACCCGCCGGAAGAACTGCTGGCGCCACTGCCGGCCCCGGTGAAAAAGGCGCCGCCGCTGGAGAAAGGTGCCGGGGACCGGAGTGGAGGCAAAAGCGGCGGCAAGGGCGGCGGCCCACCACGGCGCAGCGGCCCACCACGGCGGGGTGGGCCGCCACGGAAACGTTGATGACTAACGGTTGCAACACAGGCCCGTCCGGGCGGGTTACTGTTGCCACTGGCGCTCATTCTCGGCGAACCTGCGGTTCGCCTCCGAGGCGTCCGGGGGCCGAACCCGCGCCAGTGGCAACAGTAACCCGCCGGGAACGCTACTTGGAAATCGTCACCGACAGGCCCTACCTGGCTGCCACGTCCTGTTGCTCGGCCAACTCGACGGCCAGCAGCGACCAGAGTTCGAAATTTTCTTTTTGGGCGCTGATTTCAGCAGCGCTCAACCAACCCACCCGGTGGATATCCTCATCACCGCCCCTGATGGCCAACTGCCGCGCTTGGGCTTCGCTTAAGCGGCCCAGGTGGACGGCCCCCAGATGGACCTGCCCCACCGGGCTGGCCTCGTCGTTGAGCCAGCCGATAAAAACGCTCTCGCCCACCACGGCGCCATCTTGCAGCTCTTCCTGCCGCTCCCGCAGCAGGGCCTGCTGGTAGGCCGCCGTGGTCAAGCGGTCGCCACCGGCGTCATGCCGGTTGATATGGCCGCCGATGCCCACCGACAGCCGACCGGCCAGCCGCCCCTCGCCGACCCCGCCGCCCCGCCGGTAGACAAAGTAGCGGTGACCACTGCAAAAAAGCTGGTAGGGGATCAGCTGCTTGTAGGCGGGATCATCCTCGACCCAGCGGCGGGCCAGGAAATACTGGGGCAGAACCAGCAGCTCTTCGGGCCGGGGCCCGACAAAGCCCCCCTGGGGTAACGGGGCGCCCATAAGATCGGCCAGGTTGGTCCGAGCCAGGCAAAAGACCTGTTCATCTTCTTTCATACAACTCCTCCGAAATCAACTAAGTGCCTGCCGTAATCGCCCGGTGCTGCTGAACGTTTACATTAATGGGCAGCGGTTACTTGCTGGTATGGGTAAAAGTGCCATCCCAGTCCGCCGGTGGCGGTTGCTCCCGGAAATGTTGCAGCCGCTCCAGATAAATGGCGTAAAGCCGGCGCTCGGGTTCTTGCTGCTGCAGTTCCTGTAAGATCGCCGCCGCCGCCGTGAAATCCCGGTGGCGATATAATTCAAGGGCCTGGTGATAGCGCTCCAGGTTCCGCAACAGGGCCGGTTCCAGTTCAGCGGCCGGCCCCAGGGGTTCAAAAATCGCCACCGGCCGATCCTTGCCCTTGACCCGCACCCGGTCCAGTTCCCGGTAGGCGAAATCGGGCACCTGCCGGCGGGTATATTCGCTGACCATGATATCCACCCCGTAGGTCTTGGTCAGTCCCTCCAGGCGGGCCCCCAGATTGACCGCGTCTCCCAGCACCGTATAGGCCATGCGGAATTCGCTGCCCATGTTGCCGACACTCATCACGCCGGTATTGAGCCCCACCCCGATACGGATCGCCGGCCAACCCCGGGCCTGGAAGCGTTGCTGCAGATCGGGGAGCACCGCCACCATCTCCAACCCGGCCTCAAGGGCGTGGCGGGCGTGTTCGGGATCGGCCAGCGGCGCCCCCCAGAAGGCCATGATCGCATCCCCCATATATTTATCGATGGTCCCCCGGTGGCGATGGATAATCCGGGTCATGGGGGTGAGCATCTCGTTCATCAACCGGGTCAGTTCACCGGCCTCCAACCCCTCGGAAATGGTGGTAAAGCCCCGGACATCGGAAAAGAGCACGGTCATCTCCCGGCTATCACCGCCAAGCCCCAGCTGATCGGGTTTGGCGGCCATCTCGTCGACCAGCTCCGGCGGGACGTACTGGCTGAAGGCCTTGCTGATAAAGCGTTTCTGGCGTCCTTCAAAGAAATAATTAAAAAGGGTCACCACCATGAAGAGCAGGACGATCACCGCCAGCGGATAGACCAGGCCGATCTGGATCTGCTGTTTGAAAAAGAAGAAATAATTGCCCCCCACCAGCCCCCCGGCCAGCGCCAGCGCCGCCAGGCCGCCGGCCAGGGCGCCGCTGTAGGCCAGCAGGGCGGTGAGCAACAGGCCGCCGACAATCACCACCAGCAGGGTGACGGCGATCTCGGTATAGATATCCTGGGTGAAAGGATCGCCGGCCAGCAGGTTGTCGATAACACTGGCGTGGACCTCGACCCCGGGATAGACCCCGGCAGTGGGGGTGGCCCGCAGATCGAGCAGGCCGGCGGCGGAGGTGCCGATCAGCACAATCTTATCGGCGAAACGTTCCAGCTTGTGGCCTTCCACCACCTCGGAGGCCGAAATATAGGGAAACTGGTAAGCCGGGCCGCGAAAGTTGACGGTCAACTGGCCCCGCTCGTCGGTGGGGATAAAATGCTCACCCAACGAAACCCCCAGGATGCCCCGCCGCCCACCGTAGGCGGCGCGTTCGGCGTGGATCACCACCCCTTCCTCCCCCATGCCGAGCCGGGCGGCCTCCAGGGCCAGCGACGGATAGGGCATGCCATCCATGCCCATCAACAGCGGCACCCGACGGACAATACCGTCCTCGCCGGGGAAGACATTAAAAAAGCCTTCGCTGGCGGCCAGGGAAATCTCGGCGACGTTGAGAATGGCCCGGTAGGCGTCCATCAGGTTGAGTTCGGCAAAATCGGCACTGGCCGGTTCAAGTCGGATGGCGGCGGCGGGAAAGGGCACGGCGGCGGGGTCTTTAAGGCCGTCATCGCGGGTCTGGAAGACATAACCCAGGACCGACGGCGCCCGGGCCAGGGTCTGGCCCAGCAGCCGATCGTTGTCCAGTCCCCCGGCTCCCCGCAGTTGGGAAAGCTGTTTGTCGACAAAGATCTCGGGGTGCTGCTGCCGCAACTCGTCCAGGATGCGCCCCGGCGAGGCCCGGTCGGCTTCGGCAAAGACCATATCCAGACCGATGGCCGCCGCCCCGCCGGCGGTGATATTGGCCACCAGGCGAGCCACCAGGTCCCGGGGCCAGGGCCACTGCCCCAACTCACGCAGGGAGTTCTCGTCGATATCGACGATGACCACTTCACCGCTCACCGGCACCGGGCCACGCCAGCTGAACATGGTATCCAGCAGCCGTTTGTCCAGGGTGTTAAGCAGGCGGGGCTTGTCGGTACCAAAGGAATAAAAGAGCAGGACAGCGGCGATGATCAGCAAACAACCGATCTTGAAAGGCGACGGTCTCAGCCAGGCCAGCGACAACTTCATAAGCGGGCTCCCAACCGAAGCCCACTCCCTTTATGTTTACATGGGGGGCTGCTTTCGAGTATCATCGTTTATGTCCTTACCGTTGCACCGCCGGCCTGGCGCCGGGGGTTGTCAATCTGCCGTAAGCGCCAGCCGCACCACACGTTATCGGCATCTAGCGCCGATGATTGACAGCGACGATCAGCCAAGCTAACGCAGACGGGCGCTTACAAGCCGCCGGAGAGCCGTAATCAACCATGCCGTCAATTTATTCGTTTACATCCCGGACGCAAGCAAAAAAAAGTGGCCGGCGGCGCCTTTTACCCCCAACGGGCAAGAATCTTCTGCTGGCGGGGCTACTGCTGTTCCTGCTGCTGCCGACCATCCGGGCCACGGGCGGCCCGGAACTCGAAAACCGCGCCCTCGAATCGGAGGCCAGTGAGCCGATCACCCCGATTCCCCGGAGTATTGACTTTGACCGCGCCAAGGCCGAGCTGGGCCGCGAGCTGTTCCACGATCCCCTGCTTTCCCTGGACCGCACGATCTCCTGCGCCTCCTGCCACGATCTCGACAGCGGCGGCCATGACCCCCGGCCGGTCTCCCTCGGCATCAAGGGGCGCGAGGGTTCGATGAATGCCCCCACCGTTTTCAACGCGGTCTTTAATTTCCGCCAGTTCTGGAACGGCCGGGCCGCCGACCTGCGGGAACAGGCCGACGGCCCTTTGCAGAATCCGGTGGAGATGGGGATGAGCCGGGAGGAGGTGGAACAGCGACTCACCGCCGATGGAGATTACCGACGCCGTTTCCGCGCCATTTACGGCGGCGAGGAGGTGCGCTTTACCGCTGTCCTCGACGCCCTGGCCGAGTTCCAGCGCGCCCTGATCACCCCCGGCAGCCGCTTTGATCAATACCTGCGCGGCGAAATTACCCTGGCCCCCCATGAATATCAGGGTTACCTGACCTTCAAGGAGCTGGGCTGCGTAACCTGCCACAACGGAGTCAATCTGGGGGGTAACTCCTTCCAGCGCATCGACATCATCAAACCCCGCGAGTTGGACCATGAAGATCTCGAGGACCGTTACGCGGTCACCGGCAAACCCACCGATCGCGGCGTTTTCAAGGTGCCGACCCTACGCAATATCGTCCTTACCGCCCCCTATCTCCACGACGGTTCCGCCGCCGATCTCGAGCAAGTCCTGAGCACCATGGCCCGCCACGGCCTGGGGGTTGAACTGAAAGACAAGCAGATACATGACCTGATATCATTTTTCAATACCCTGACCGCCCCCAGGCCGGACTTCCTGAACGGAGCTCAATAATGGGCTCGATGCGCGGCAAGATCCATCTGACCATCATTTTCGCCTTTCTGGTGGGGGTGCTCTTTGTCTATTACCTGAAGGAAACCAAGGAGCAGACCACCCACCGCCTGACCCTGCTCAGCGAAATCACCGAGCTGGAACGCCACCAGAAGACCCTGCAAGGCGAATTGCTGCGCAGCGGCTTTTTCCTCTACCATAACTATGATCGCCTGCACACCGCCCTGGGGCGGCTGCGGACCACCCTGGAGAATATCGACGATCTCTACAACCGGGTCGGCGGCGGCAACGACACCCCGCTGGCCACCGCCCGGCAGCGTTACCGGCAGCAGCTGGCCCGGCAGGAAAGGCTCGTCAACCGTTTTCTCACCGCCAATTCCTTGCTTAAAAATTCCGCCATGTATATTCCCTTGCTCAGTCGCCGCCTGATGCTGCACGAGCAGGAGACCACCGGGACCTACCACACCCTGTTGGCCGATCTCACCTCCAACCTCTACCTGGCCCGCAACAGCCTGGACCCGGATCTGCTGCCCGCCTTCCACGCCTCCCTGGCCGCCCTGGCCGAACACCAGCCGCCGGCGGCGATGGCGGCCCTGCACCAGGCACTGCTGGCCCACGGCCGGGTATTCAGCGAGACCCTGCCACGCTATGACCGTCTGCTGCAAGCCGGCTTGGAACCCGCCGCCGGCCGCCTCATCGAGAACATGATGAAGGCCCTGGAAAACGAAAACCGCTCCTGGCTGGGCCGGCTCAATCTGCTTACCTATCTCTTCTTCGCCGCCTTCCTGGTCTCGGTGGCCCTGATTATCGTCCTGCTGCTGCGGGCCGAGCGTGAAAACAAGACCTTAAACCGGCTGTCCGGGGATCTTAAAACCGCTGCCACCACCGATCGCCTGACGGGGCTGGCCAATCGATTCTCCTTCGATAGCGACCAGGAGCGGCTGCTATCCCCCCTGCTGTTGCTGTGCAATATCGATGATTTCCGGCACATCAACGATCTCTACGGCACCGCGGCCGGCGATTTTGTCCTGCAAAGGATCGCCGAACTGCTCAACAACAACCTGCCGCCGGCGGCTCCGGCCGACTCCGGCGGCGCCCAATGTTACCGGCTGGGCGGGGACGATTTCGGCATCCTGCTGGAAGACTCCCCCGAGACCGATCCGGAGCAACTGTCCCGCCATTTGCTCCAGGTCCTGGATGAGCAGGATTTTGTCTACCATGAGCAACCCCTGCGGGTCAGTATTTCCATCGGCATCTCCCGCCAGCGGCCGCTGCTGGAAACCGCCGACCTGGCCTTAAAAGAGATCAAGAAACACTACCGCCTCCGCTACCTGCTTTACCGCGACGAGTTGCGGCTGCAGGAACGGATCGCCGCCAATCTGGAGACTCTTCAGCTTATGCGCCGGGCCCTGGCCAACGACGATATCCTCGTTTACTACCAGCCGATCATCGACAACCGCGACGGCCGGATCAGCAAGTATGAGGGTCTGGTGCGGCTGCGCGACGAGGATGGCAACATCCTGTCCCCCGGCCGCTTTCTCGAGGTGGTCAAGGAATCCGCCCTCTACCCAGAGCTCACCAAACGGGTGGTCAAGCGGAGTTTTGCCGATATGGCCAACTGCGCCTGCGGGTTTTCGCTGAACCTGGCGGTGGCCGATATTCTCGATACCGAGGTGCGCGATTATATCCTGCAGATGCTCGCCACCTACCCGGCCACCGCCCGGCGGCTGACCTTCGAGATCCTGGAAAACGAAGGGATGGAGAATGTCGAGGCGGTACAGGCATTCATCGACGAGGTCAAGGCGGCGGGCTGCCAGATCGCGGTGGACGATTTCGGCTCGGGCTATTCCAACTTCGCCCATATACTTACCCTTAAAGTGGATATCCTGAAGATCGACGCTACCCTGATCCGCAATATCGACGACGATCCCCAGGCCCGGGTGCTGGTCCACACCATCGTGGACTTCTGCCGCAAGCTGGGCATCAAAACGGTGGCCGAATTCGTCCATTCCGCCCCCGTCTACGAGACGGTCAAGGAGTTGGAGATCGACTATTCCCAGGGATTTTATCTGGGCAAACCCCACCCCAACCCCTTGCCGGACTGCCAGTAAACAGTAAACGTTCTGCCGCAGCGCACCTAGCGGTGGTCGGCATACTCCTCCCGGGACACCCCTGCAATATTTTATCAGCAACCGATTGACAGTGAGCTACCGTTGACATATATTAGATAGCATACTAACCTTTAACAAGGAAACTATATGAACAGGTTTGATCCCCATCAGAGTCTCGGCTTCCACTGTGCCCTGACCCTCAAGGCGTTTGTAACAGACCTTACCCATCGCCTGGAAGGCACCGGTGTCAGTCCGGCGCAGTACCGGGTTTTGGCCCACCTGATGGCCGAAGGGCCCCTGGCACAGAGCGAATTATGTGAGCTACTGGCGATTTCAGCGCCGTCAACGGTGCGACTGCTCGACCGGATGGAGCGTGATGGTTGGATAGCGCGCACCGCGGATGCCGATGATCGACGGATCAAACGCATCGTGCCGACTGACCGCACCAGTTCCCTGTGGGACGAAATCTCAATTCATTCGCGCGAACTGTTGGAACAAGCCTACGCAGGAATTGATCCGGCGGAGATCAGCAAAGTGATGGATATTTTAAGCCGCGTACGTATGAATCTCGGCGACAGAAGTCGCTAAAACCCGCACAGCTGAAATTGGGGCTTCAGGCTTTTGGATTTTAACCGCTGACACTGAAAGCCAGCAAACAGGAGATAAGCTGTGAGACAAGCGGAAGTACTACACGACACCGAGAGATCCAAACTGGTTAATAAATATCCGCTCTCTAGAATAGTGGATACAAAATATCCAGGCGCGGGCTTGAAAAAAGCTTAATCAAAGGATCGACAAGCGGCATAAACAAATTTATCTCATTAATAATACAACAAAAGATGCCATCTATTTTCCATGGCACGCTTTTTGAGTTAACAAGAAAACAAACGGCCATGGTGGCCGGTATTAAAATCCATGTAACTATCCAGCTCATTACAGTTGACGGCATCATTTTGATGCGAGGAAGAACTAAATGAACATTCAGTATAAGTACTTGCCCTGTTTGCTGCTGATGCTGGCTGCCGCGTTGTTTCTGGCCGGCTGCGGCTCGGAGGCCACATCCGCCCAGTCGAGTTCCCAAAAGGCGCCGCTTGTGGAACTGGCGGCGGTCGAGCGAGGAGAAATATCCAGGCAAATAGAGCTAACCGGTGAAATCGTCGCCACACGGGAAATCAAAATTCAATCCACCGTGGAAGGACCCGTGGGTTTCTCGCCCTGGCGGGAAGGCGACCGGGTGAAAAAAGGGGAAAAGCTCATTGAAATTGACCGGCCATTGTACCGCGCCGAGGTCAAGGAGGCCGAAGCAAACCTGGCAGTGGCAAAATCAAAGCTGGCCGACCTGAAAGCAGGCACCCGGCCCCAAGAGATTGCCCAGGCTGAGCAAAACGTCGAGTATCTGCAGGCGTGTGCCGATTTTAACCGCAAAAACCAGGAGCGGGTCCGGGAACTGGCCGAAAAAGGCGGCGTCAGCGGGGAAGAGCTTGAAAAAGCCCGGATGTCTTTTATCGAGTGTCAGACCAATCTGGTTTCGGCCCAGGAGAAACTCTCCATGCTCAAAACCGGTCCCACCCAAACCGAACTGGCCATTCAGGAAGCAGAAGTGGACAAAGCCCGGGCCACCCTGGACAAAGCCCGGGCAAAACTGTCCGAGACCCGGATTGATGCACCTTTTGACGGAATCATTACAAAAGTTTACGTCCATCCCGGAGATTTGGCCACGCCCCAGGCTCCCCTTCTGGAAATGCTGGATCCCGCCTCCCTGGTCGTGCGGTTTTCCGTCTCGGAAACCCTCATATCCGACATCGAACCGGGAATGAATGCAACGGTCCGGCTGGATGCCTATGCCGGTCGGGATTTTCATGAACCCTGTTACAACCAGGGCTGTGAAATAAAAATTAGCCGGATATTTCCGGAATCAAACCCCGATTCCGGAACGGTGCCGGTGGAGGCGGAATTAACTACATCACATGACCTCATGCCCGGTATGTTTGCCCGGGTTGTACTGCCGGTGCAAACCGAACATGAAGCGGTCCTCATTCCCACAAGCGCCTTGTTGAGCACCTCGGGCGACCGGGAGGCGGTTTTTGTGGTCAGCGACGGCAAAGCGATGCGACGCGAGATCCAGCTCGGCCTTGAACAGGACGGCCGGATCCAGGTGCTCGAAGGGCTCAAACCCGGCGAAAAGGTGGTGGTGGCCGGAATGAACAACCTGAAACACGGCGCGGCCGTGCGCATTGCAGAAGCACAGGATTCAGAGAAAACAAACGGACTGGATAACTAAACCATGAAACTCACGGCAACTACCCTCAAGCGCCCCGTGGCCGCCGTCGTTTTGACCATCGCCATTGTGATCACCGGCCTGTTCAGTCTCACCCGTCTCGAAGTGGACTATCTGCCCGAAGTCAACTATCCCACGGTCAAAGTCCATATCTGGTGGCAGGGAGCCACCCCGGAGGAGATCGAAACCGAGATCGCCGAGCCCATCGAGGAAGTGCTGGCCACGGTGGATAATCTCGACTACCTGGATTCCTCCAGCATCGAAGGGATGTATAACCTCGCTGTGAATTTCGATTACGGCGTGGATGTGGATGTGGCCTACCAGGACGTGATCGCTGCCATGGGCCGCGTCTCCAAGGAACTCCCCAAGTCCATGGATCCGCCGGTGATTATCAAGGCCGATCCCTCACAGCTCCCGGTCATGCAGGTTGCAGTATCTTCGGAGCGACACGATCTGGTCTGGCTCCGGGAATGGGCGGACAACTGGCTTTCCGACCGTTTGATCACCGTACCGGGTACGGCCGGAGTGGAGATCGTCGGCGGCCTGGAGCGGGAAATCCGCGTTCACCTGGATCCGCAGCGCATGTCCAATTTGGGGCTCTCTCCCTCACAGGTGGCGGATGCGCTTTCCAAGGGCAACCGCCAGACATTTGCCGGCCGGGTCACGGTTGAAAACCGGGAGATTATTGCCCGGACCATGGGAGAATTCGAAAGCCTGGAAGAGATAAGAAACCTGGTCCTAACCAAGGGCGAAAACGGCGGCAAGGTTTATCTCAAAGACGTGGCCAATGTAGAGGATTCCCACGAGGACATGCGGGTCAATACCCGGTTTAACGGCAAGCCGGCCATTTATCTCAGCGTGCTCAAGCAGTCCACAGCCAACACCGTGACCGTGGCCGCCGCGGTGCAGGATAGAATGGAAGAGCTGGAAGCATCCATTCCCCAAGGAATGAGCATCGGATACATGGAAAACCAGGGCGAGTACGTGCTGGGGGCGATTCACAGCGTGGAAACCTCGGCCTTTTTGGCGGCCATTCTGGTCATTTTGGTGGTCTACCTGTTTCTCGGCCGCTGGCGGCAGGTGGCGGTCATGATGGTCGCCCTGCCGGTAACCTTGCTGGCCAATTTTTTCCTGATGAAAACAGCCGGGTTTTCCATCAACATTTTTTCCCTGGGCGGACTGGTGGTGGCCCTGGGCGTGATCCTGGACAATTCAATAGTGGTTCTGGAAAACATCACCCGATTAAAGGACGAGGGCCGTGAAAACTATGCCCTTGAAGGGACCCGGGAGGTGGGCTCGGCCATCGTGGCCGCCACCCTCACCTTTCTGGCTATCTTTCTGCCCTTTCTGTTCGTGCCCGGCCTGGCGGCGCTGTTGTTCAAGGAATTGGTGCTGGTTGTGGCCGGGATCGTCCTCATTTCCCTGGTCGTGGGCCTGACAGTGACTCCCCTGCTCACCCAGTATCTCCTCCGGCACGAAAAACAAGGACAGGGTTCAAAGGTCGCCCGGGGATTCGATGCCGTGCTCTCGGCGCTGACCAGAGCATACGCCCAGCTTCTGCAACATTGCCTGCGGGGCCGGTGGATAGTTATCGGTTCGGCGCTTATCTTATTTGCCGGCGGCCTGCTGTTGGCAGGGAGCGTTGGCAGCGAGTTCCTGCCGAGCGTAGACGACGGAAGGGTCGTGGTTAAGGTCAAAATGCCCACCGGCACCGCGGTTGAAGAGGTTGACCGCATCCTGAAAGAACTTGAGAAAAAGATTGATGACGAACCCGCGATTGAAAGCATCCTCGCACTGGCGGGCGGCAAAGAGCGGGGGTTGTATATCTACGAAGTCGCCAACGAGGGCGCACTGAAGATCCAGCTCGTGCCCAAGGCCGAACGTGAGGTGTCGACTCAGCAGTTCATGACCAAGATCAAACCGATGGTCAACCAAGTGTCTGCGCCGGGCGGCAAGGTGCTGGTCATACAAAGGAAGGTCAAGGGCATCCGGCAAGTCGGGGAGCAGGAGGTGGAGGTCAAGATCCAGGGCCCGGAGACCGAGCCGATCTTTGATTTTGCCAAAACAGTGGCCAACAGGCTCGAAGACGTTTCCGGCCTGGACAATATCAATATCTCCATGGATATGACCAAGCCGGAATACCGGGTCCATATTGACCGGGCCAGGGCCTCGGAACTCGGCGTTTCCGTGGATCAGGTGGCTGACATACTCCAGACCCTGGTGCAGGGGCGGATGGCCACCCGGTACCGAGAAGGCATGGAGTACTACAATATCCGGCTGGTGGTCCCGGAAACACGTCTGGCCGGCAAGGCGGACCTGGAAAACCTGGTTGTGGCTGAAAAAAACGGGGAATCCATTTACTTGCGAGATCTGGCCGATGTCCGCCGCGCCTCCGGCCCGGTGGAAATCGTCCGGGAAAACCTGGCCAAACAGGTCATTGTCATGGCTGATTCCTCACCGGGCACAAGTGTGGGCGATGCCGTGTCCCGGGCAGAGCAGGCCATGGCCACGCTGAGTTCGCCTGACGGAGTGAGCTGGGAAATGGGGGGGCAGGCCCAGATGATGGCCGACAACCTCAAGGCCATGGGCCTTATCCTGGGGTTTGCCCTTTTGTTCGCCTATGTCGCCCTGGCTGTTCAGTTTGAGTCCTTTCTTCTGCCCATGCTGATCATAGCCAATGTACCCCTGACCATGACCGGATCGTTTCTGGCCCTTTTCTTAACGTCAACGCCGATCGGGGTGACGGTTTTTATCGGCCTGGTGGTCATGATGGGTGGTATTACCTCCCAGGGTGTGGTCCTGCTGACCCTGGCCGAACAGTACCGCGCGGAGGGCAACCCCGCCCGAGAGGCGATCAAAAAGGCGGCACCGATTCGTCTCCGTCCCATCCTGATGACCCAGCTAACAACCGTTGTCGGGCTTCTTCCCTTGGCCTTGAACCTGGGCGAAGGCGCAGACATGCTGGTGCCCATGGCCATTGCGGTCATCGGCGGGCTGCTGTATTCTCTGCTGCTGACCTTGTTTTTCCTGCCTGCGGCCTACGGGCTGACAATGGGCCGGCGGGCTACGTCTAGTGTGGCTGAAAGCGCTCAAGCCTAAAACATTTTGATATTTCAGAGGACAAACATGCAAAAACGACTGACAATGATCATTGTAGCACTGCTTCTGTCGGGCTGCAGTGGAATGCAAAACAACATGCAAACCGGTGATCTGCAGGATGCCATCGGTTTTTCTGCAACCGGAAACACACCGGAAAAAGCCGATCCGCCCATTGATTACGGCCAGGATCTGAGCCTGGACGAAGCCATCGAGCTGGCCTTGCAACGCAATCCCGGCATTCAGGTGCAAAGGCATCAAACCCAATCAGCGCGCGCCAACTGGTGGGAAGCCCGGGGCAAACGGCTGCCGCATCTCAGCGCGGCGGCCTCGGCCAACCGTTACCTGGACGACCAGCGCCTGGTGCCGGCGAGTTCCCCTGGAGGACCAGGGGCCTATAGCGAAGATCAGTACGGCGCGGACCTGGTTCTGGAACTGCCCTTATTTTCCGGCGGGAGTCTGATCCACCGGGCCTCGGCCGCCCGGCTAATGGCAGAAGCCTCCATGGACAGGCTGGGCCGAACCCGGGAAGAAACCGTATTCAACGTGACCTCTACCTTTTACGCCATCCTGGAACAGCGGCAAGTGATCGATTCACTGCTGTTTTCGCGCAAGGCCGTGTCCCGCCAGAAACAAAAAATCCAGGACTTGATTGCCGTGGAAAAAGGGGTCCGGGTGGACCTGCTGCGGGTCCGAGTCCGGCTGTCCGACATTGAACAACAGATCATCACCGAAGAAAACCGCCTGGATGCCCTCAACCGGCTGCTGACAAACCTGCTGGGCATGGAAACCGAGCAGAAACACCTGCCGGTGCAGGGGGATCTCTCTTTTGAAAATTCGGGCGTAGCCGGGGACGTCCTGTGGCAGGGCATCTATGCAGCGCGCCGGGACTATCAGGCCCTGAAAAACGAAGCACAGGCCGCTGAAAAATCGCTTGCCGCGGCCAGGGGAGAATATTTCCCCCGGATAGATCTGCGCGGCACCTACGGCGGCCGGTGGGCCGCAGGCGACACTACCGTCCAGCCCGGGGCCTCCGAGGGAGAAGACGTAGGCAGCATCGGTCTGCGCCTGGAAGTGCCCTTGTTTGCCGGAGGCGAAATTGCTGCCCGAACAGCCGGCGCACGGGCCGAACAGGCCGCCCTGCAGGCGAGGCGCCGGGAACTTGAGCTGGAAATCCGCCTGGAAGTCCAAAATGCCAGGGATGCCGTGATCGCGGGCAAAAAACGGGTGCAGACCACCCAGGCGGCCATCGAGGAGGCTGCAGAAGCCCTGGATATCGAACAGACCAAGTACAATCTAGGCAAGGGCACCATTGTCGATGTCCTGGATGCCCAGGATGCCCTGCTGCGGGTTCAGACCAATCTCGCCCGGGCCCTGGCCGCATACAACACCGATCTGGCCCGGCTGGAGCTGGCCCGGGGAACAATACTGGACAAGGAGTAAACGCACATGAAACGCGGGTTTCGGATCGGAGTTGTGCTGCTGGTGATTGTTTTGCTAATCGGCGGCGGCGTGTTTCTGATCAAACAGAAGAAAAAAGAACTGCAAACCGCAAACGCCTACGGCGGCCGGCCCCGGCCGGTCACCGTGGTTGAGGCCACAAAAGGCGATTTGCATATTAAAAATGAGTACCTGGCAGTGGTGGAGCCCTTCGAGGAGGCCCGGGTTTCCGCCCGGGTGACCGCGGAAGTCAAACAGGTTCTCGTGGATGAAGGCGACCGGGTCAAAGCCGGTAGCGTGCTGGCAGAACTCGATGCGGAGGAAATAGAACACCGAATTGCATCGGCTAAAGCGGGTATCGAGCAGGCTAGAGCTGATTTGCGCGCCAACAGAGCGACGACGCAGGCCCTGGAAACTTCCTCTGCTTATTGGCAGGCGGAAAAAGAGCGGGACCGCACCCTGGCTGACAAAGGTGCGATATCCCCGGTACAGGCTGAAAAAACAGCGGAAATGGCTGCAGATATTAAAGGAAAGCTGGCTGCCGCCCGGCAGAAGTCCAACTCCATTCTGCAACAGATTGAGGTCCGAGAGCAGCAGAAGGCGGAACTGGCCTCCATGCGTAGCTATTATACCCTTACCAGCCCGTTTTCCGGGCGTGTCAGTGAACGTATGGCAGATGTCGGGGATATGGCCACCCCCGGCCAGGATCTGCTGGTAATCCAGAATCAGAAGCGTCTGAAAATTTCCTTTGATGTGCCCCAGAAAGACCTGCCTGAATTGAATAATGCCAAGGCAGTTTCTTTTTCAGTTGGTGGAAATACGCGAACCGCGCCCCTTTCAGTGATGCACCCCAGCCTGGATAAGGCAAAGATGCTGCGGGTTGAAGCCTGGCCGCAACCGGATACCGCCTCTGGTCTGACCCCGGGAGCGTATCTTCCGGTAAATGTAAGCATAACTGAACTCGAAAAGGTGATTGTGATTCCTGCATCTGCTTTGATCGAGGGGCCTGAGGGGCAGGACAATGTCTTTGCCGTCATCGACGGTCGCCTGACGGCAAAACCGATCGAAATTCTGGGTAGAACCGGGGACAAAGTTGCAGTCAAAGGAATTGATTCTGAGACTTTGGTAGTTGAAAACACCTATCTGGGCTGGGCAACCCTTTCATCCGGAGACAAAGTAGAGGCGGTCAAATGAATCTGACCAAAGCATCTCTAAACAATCCATACGCTGTTGCTGCGGTAGTCCTGCTGGTCGCAGCCATGGGTTTCATCGGTTATCTGCGTACGCCTTCAGATCTCTTTCCGGACACCTTTTCGCCCCAGGTGGTGGTAGTCACGGTGCAGCCAGGGGCAAGCGCAGATGATATCAGCGACAAGATTACACAAATCATTGAAAAGGAGATCAATACCCTCGGTGGACTGGAAAATCTCCGCAGCACCAGCCGGAATCAGGTTTCTTCGGTCATGGCGGAATTTTCCTATTCCAAGGACCCCAGTCAGGCCATTCTGGAGGTGCAGAACGCCATGGCCCGCGTCCGCGCCGATCTGCCCGAAAAAGCGCAGGAACCTAAAATTTACCGCTTAAGCGATGCTTCAGCGCGGCCACTGCTCACCCTGGCCCTGCGCCCCAAAGAAAACAGCCGGCGCAACCTATCTGAAGTCCGCCTTCTGGCGGAAAACCAGATCCAGGATCGGCTTCTCTCCCTGGAAGGTGTGGCTGACGTGGACGTGTTCGGCGGCCACCGACCCGAGGTCTTAGTTCGGGTGGACCGTGATGCGCTGGCTGCCCACAGTGTATCCATTGAAGAAGTTATTGCGGTTCTTTCGCGACAGAATATTTCTGCGCCGGCAGGTAACATCTATGCCGGAGACAGCGAGTACCTGGTACGAATTGCCGGTGAGTTCAAAAACCTGCAGGATATCGGTGATCTGCCCATAAGCCGCCCGGGCCTGGGGCTGCTGCGCATATCCGACGTGGCAGAAGTTAAACTAGCCGAGCAGGAGCCACGCTCTGTCTATCACGGCAATGGAGAACCCGCCATAGCCTTGGGGGTTATCAAACCCGACGGTGGCGATACTGTGGCAGCCATCGAGCGGGTAAAGTCCTTTCTGCCCGAACTTGCCGCCATGTACCCGGACATCGCCTTTGAAATCACCCAGGATCAACAGCCCCTTATCGATATCAACATGAAAGGGATGTTGTTTTCCATCATTCAGGCCGTGATCTTCACCGTGGCGGTCATTTTTATATTTCTGGCAGAAGCCCGCGCAGCTCTGGTGGCCGGCATATGCATCCCCCTTTCGTTTCTGTTTTCCCTCGCCGTGCTCTGGTTTACGCCGTACACCTTGAACATGGTGACCCTTTCAGGTCTGATTGTGGCCGCCGGCATGGTGGTGGATGCCTCTGTGGTAACCCTGGAAAATATCTACCGGCATTACAAGCAAAAGAAACAACCCAGTGCCGTAGACGCCGCAGAATCCGGAACACGGGAAATATCCCTGGCCATTACCGCGGGTATGCTCACCACAATAGCGGTTCTGATCCCCATTATTTTTATCGGTGGATATGCGCAGCGTACCATCGGCCGCCTCAGCCTGGTTATCTCCTTCACCATGCTGGCCTCACTGGTGCTGGCGCTCACCCTCGTGCCGCTGTTGACTTCACGGGTGTTGAACCGGAAAACGAAAAAGAAAAATCTCGCTGAACGCGCAGCCGCCTGGGTTGATGCATTTGTGTCGGTAGTTAGAAACTTTTATGTGTTTATCCTTGAAGGGGCTTTGCGCTGGCGGGTGTTTACCCTGGTGTTAGCCGCAGTATTTTTTGTCCTCAGCGTCAAGACCATTCCGCCTGTTATTGGTGGTGATCTCATGCCACCCATGGACACCGGCATTGCGCTTATTGAGTTCGACCTGCCGGCTACAGACGGTATCCAAAAGGTGGAAAAGACCCTGGACCGAGTGGAGGAGATCATCTATGCCCAGCCCGGGATTGAAACGGTGTCTTCTGTAATCGGCTCGGAGCCCGGGGCTATCTCCTTCGGCACCGGCGGGGCCACGGCTCAGTCCGCTGTAGTCACCATTCACATGGTGGATCGTACCCGGCGCGAACAATCCATCTGGGAAATCCAGCAAATCTGGCGTGAAAAACTGCGTCAGGTCCCGGGAATAAAGAGCTTTATGGTCAGCGAGTACGGGGCAACACCCATGGCCAGCACCAAGGCGCCTGTAGATATCATTATCAGCGGCCCGGACCCGCTGATTTTAGACCGCCTGGCTGAACAAACCATGCAACGGCTGGAAGGCGTGCGTGGTCTGACCGATGTGCGCAGAAGCTGGCATTTTGATGAAAAGCAGGTGGATGTAAGCGTGGATGCGGCCCTGGCCCGCACGTATGGTACCTCACCGGAGCAAGTAGCTCGACAGGTAAGTGCCGCGTTGCAAGGGGTGCCGGCCACATCCATGCGCCTGGAAAATTTCCTCGATATCCCCATCCGGGTTCGCTACAAGCACGCGGATCGGAACAGCCAGACCGCCCTGGGACATACCTATGTGGACTCCAGGTTCGGACCGGTTCCTTTACGGGCTCTGGCAGAACTTGAGACCAATAGGCAGCGCCCGTTCGTAACCCGCGAAGATCTGCAGGCCACCATTGACATCACCGGAGTCAATCACGATATCAGCGTCGCCCAGGTTGCGGGAATGGCTCAAAAGGCTCTGGAAGGTATGCAAACCCCGAGTGGCTACAGCGTCAAATTTGCCGGTTCGGCAGCGGACATGGCAAGCACGCAAAACCAACTGCGCCAGGCTCTGGTTATCGGCATTGTGCTGCTCTATTTTCTGCTTCTGGCGATGTTTCGTTCCTTTGCTCATCCCTTGACTATTATGGCCGCCATCCCACTGGCTGTGGCCGGTTCCATGTGGGGACTGCTTTTGTTTGACAAGCCCATGTGCATGCCAGGAACCATGGGAATGATATTTCTCGCCGGCATCATTATCAATAACAGTGTGCTGTTGCTTGATTTCATCATCCAGGCGCGTAAAGACGGGGCAGATAAAAATGAGGCTATTGTCGGGGCGGTCAAGCTGCGTATCCGGCCCATTCTTATGACCACCTTTTCCACCATAATCGGGCTCTCGCCGCTTATATTCGAAACGGCGGTGGGGCTGGAGCGCTTAAGCCCGCTGGGTATCGTGGCCGGAAGTGGTCTGTTGATAGGCACCTTTATGACCATGATCGTGGTGCCCGTTGTTTATTCGAGCATCGACAGCGCAACGCATGGGTTTTCACGCCTGCTGGGTAATGCAGAAGCGTCCTGAACATGCCGGAGGAGAACTTTTTCGGCCTGTTGCTGTTGCTCCTGGCGCTAAAATTGGGACTTCAGGTTTTTGGAGTTTAATTGCCGACACTGAAAGCCAGCAAACAGGAGATAAGCTGTGAGAAAAAGTAATCGAATACATATAAGGAAATGACATGAGTCACGATCACAGTCATGAGGTGGGTAATTACAATCGCTCATTTGCCATTGGCGTTATACTCAATATCGTCTTCGTGGCGATTGAAGCCGGTTATGGGGTATTTGCTGATTCACTTGCGCTGATAGCGGACGCAGGACATAACTTGAGTGATGTGGTCAGCCTGTTGCTTGCCTGGGGGGCGAGCGTGCTCGCTGGGAAAGCCGCAACAGAAAAGAGAACTTATGGCCTTCGAAAGGTTACGGTATCCCCCCCATTTTTAATGGGTGCAAGAAGTAGAGCCAAGGCCACTACAGGCCAATTTTTGTTTCGGGGTTATTCCCCCGAGGGCCATGTTCGGCCGGTCATTGTTATACAACCATAGCCAGCTGGTGGCAAATTCTTGTACTTCAGAGATGGAGGAAAACAGGTGCTGCCCCAGCCAGTCGTAACGGACTGTTCGATTGTAGCGTTCGATATAAGCATTTTGCTGAGGTTTTCCCGGTTGAATGTAATCAATCCTGATGCCCTGTCGCTTGGCCCAGGAGCTAAGCACTTCGCCGATATACTCGGGGCCATTGTCGCAGCGTAAGGCCTGCGGCTTGCCACGCCATTCTATGATCTGGTCCAGGGCTCTGGTTACCCTTGCCGCTGGCAAAGAGAAATCGACCTCGATGCCCAGCCCTTCACGGTTGAAGTCGTCAATCACATTCAACAGCCGAAAAGTTCGCCCATCTTCCAGGCTGTCGTGCATAAAATCCATCGACCAAGTTTGATTAACGCTGGTCGGTACTACCAAGGGCTCTGGTTTTTCCCGGACAATACGTTTTTTTGGCTTGATACGCAGATTCAATTCCAGCTCACGATAAATCCGATAGATACGTTTATGGTTCCAGGAAAAGCCCTGTACATTGCGCAGATAATAAAAGCACAAGCCAAAACCCCAGTTCTTTTGATTATCGGTCAGCCGGATCAGCCAGTCGGCAACACGGGAGTTCTCGTCAGCCAATTTGGGTTGGTAGCGGTAACAAGTCTCGCTGATCATAAAAGCATTACAGGCCAGCTTGATGCTTACCTGTCTGTCGGCAACCGCGGTTTTGGCCATCTCGCGCCGGGCGGATGGCCTTACCACTTTTTTGCCATGGCCTCCTGGATGATCTCGGCTTTCAAACGTTCTTCGGCATACATCTTTTTCAGGCGCCGATTTTCGTTCTCCAGCTCTTTCAGCCGGGACATCATCGAGGCGTCCATGCCGCCGAATTTGGCCCGCCACTTATAAAAAGTGGCGCTGCTCATACCGTGTTCACGGCACAACTCCGGAACCGGGGTGCCGTTTTCGGCTTTCTTCAGAATTGCCAGGATTTGGCTGTCGCTAAAACGTGAACTTTTCATGCAGAACCTCCTCGGTTAAAAATACGAGAAAATTCTACTTCTGCACACATTTAATTTTCGGGGAGATTACCTTACCATTTTGGCTTCTATGGCCAGCGCAATACTTTTACTTGTCGCACTTGGAGGTATTACTTGGGAAGCCATCGGGCGCTTTTTCAACCCACAGCCCGTTGAAGGCATGACGGTTATTATCGTGGCTGGAATAGGCGTCGTGATCAACACTTTGACTGCGTTACTTTTTGTCAAAGGACAAAAGCAGGATCTAAATATCCGAGGTGCTTTCCTTCATATGGCTGCTGATGCCGGGGTGTCCTTGGGTGTGGTGATCGCTGGCATATTTGTTCTATACAAAGGCTGGTTGTGGATCGATCCTGTCGTCAGTCTAGCGATAGTCGCTGTTGTATTTATCGGAACGTGGGGATTACTTCGTGATTCCAGCAACTATGCTATCGATGCCGTACCAAAGAACATTGATATTGATGCAATAAATCAATATTTTCATAGTTTTGAAAATGTCATTTGCATACACGATTTGCATATCTGGCCAATGAGCACCACCGAAACCGCATTGACCGTTCATATCGTCGTTAATAATGAATCGTTGGATAATGATTTCCTACAAAGTATTCAGGAACACCTCCACGATCATTTTGGAATTGAGCATTCGACAATTCAGATTGAAACATCCGAACAGGATAATAAGTGTAATCTGGAAAAACCTAAATGTGTATAAGAATGGCAATTGGTGGACAGCGGACAGCCAACCCTTCGGGACGACCAAAAAAGCCGGACATGAACCAGATTACTACTGGCCCATGCCCGGCTTTTGATTATCCCGCCGCCGCGCCCCTGGCCACCGATGATATCGCGGTGGCACCCGGCTTGGCGGTTGTGGCTGTTACCGCTTAGCGGTTGTGGCTGTTGTCGCTTAGCGGGCCTGCTTGATCAGGTCAAGGACCTGCTCGTTGAGCTCGGGATCGGTGTTCATCTGGTTGGCGATGGCGTTGTAGGTCTGGACATCGAGGCCGACATCCTTCACGGCGCCCACCATCTCCTTGTTGGCCTGCTGCTGGATCTCGATGGCCTTGTCCTGATCCTGAACACCCTCCAGGCGGCCGGCATACTCTTCCTGGATACTCTGCAATTCCACCGAGGCATCGGCGAAATTCTGCAGGGTGGCCTGGTCAAAATCCTGTTGCTGCGGCTGCCCCTGCTCCGGCATGGCCAGGGCCAGACCGGGAATGGCCAGGCCGAGCAGCAGAATCAGGGCGCCGCCCAAGATCTTCTGGTTAACGGTTGCGCGTACAGACATTTCTGTTTCCTCCTTTACATGGTGTTTCTTGTCAACTGATCGGGGAACAAATCCACAATCATCCGTGGCCCACTGGTGACTGCAACAACAATGCCAATCCCGCCGCTCGCCCCCCGGACTTTTATATTCCATCCCCCACCAGGCGGCACGCCAGGGACAAAGGAGCCAGGGCCTACCACCGCCACCAAAGCGTTCCGGCGTTACCTATAGTGCCAAAATGACCCATGTTTCATATTCACCGGGACAAAATGGCCGGCTATCGTTAACGTCATCCTTCGCGCGCGGTATTCCGCGTCGCTGAGCAACGCTTTGTTGGCCGCTCCCTATCTGTACGCGTCGCGTCGATCATCAACTGAAAGAATAAAGATGATGCGCTCCGCTTGGTCGACCATGAAAAACACGCGGAACTTCCCGATGCGATACCGCCAGGTGGCGGGATCGTATCCCTTTAGCTTCTTGATGTTGGGGCCAAGGAACGGGTCTTTACGAAGCTGGGGGTACACATAGTCCGTCAGTTTCTTCTGAACAAACCGAGATGTCTCGACGGGGAGCTTGCCAAGCTTCTTCTGAAACTCGTCAGTTTCGAATATGCGAAAATCAGACAAAGCGTCCCCGTCCGGCCTTGGCGTCCTTGAGTCCGCGCTTTAGGCTACGGTTTAGTTCCGAGTTTGACTCAATTTCCGCCATCTCGAACTCGTCCACGAATTGCTCCGCCTCGACATAGCGGGAAGCCGCCGTCTCGATGAAATTCGAAAGGGGGCGATTTTCGCGCTGGGCGAGTGTCCTGAAACGCTCGTAGGTCGATTCAGGCAATCTTAGAGTAACGGTTTTCGACATCATACACCTCATATCTATTGTTTTCTTTAAAAATACATGCGAATACAAAAGATGTCAATTGTTCATCCGCCCCATTGGCGATGGCGAAGCCGGCTACCGTTAAACGCCGCTTCAGGACAGCAAGCCGCTTTCGGCCAGGCCGTCGAAGATGAACTGCATGGCCAGGGCGCAGAGCATCATCCCCAGGATTCGGGACAGGACATGGCTGCCGGTAACGCCCAGGAAACGCTGGATATGGGTGGCCAGCAGCAGGCACAGGAAGGTCAGCAGCATCACCACCAGCAGGGCCCCCAGGACAATCCCCTGGGC
This sequence comes from Desulfurivibrio sp., assembly GCA_034522365.1. GTDB lineage: Bacteria > Desulfobacterota > Desulfobulbia > Desulfobulbales > Desulfurivibrionaceae > Desulfurivibrio. Next base: position 156,611 of record JAXHLI010000012.1, read on the forward strand.
CAGCCAGTCGCCGCTGGCTTTGCTCATCAACAGAATGGCGGCGCTGATGGCCCCGGGCCCGGCCAACAACGGGGTAGCCAGTGGAAAAACCGCCAGGTCGGCACGGCTTGCGGCCTCCCTGGTTTCGGCGTCGGTGGTGGAAACTCCGCCGGAAGAACGGGCGAAAACCATATCGATGCCGATCAGCAGCAGCAGAATGCCACCCGCGGTATAGAGGGCCGGCAGGGTAATGCCCAGAACGGCCAAAGACGCCTCGCCGAAAAGCGCAAAAATCAGCAAAATGGCGGCGGCCATCAGGGTGCCACGGCGGGCCATGACGCGGCGCTGGGACGCCGGCTGGCTCCGGGTAAGGATGGCAAAAATCACCGCCACGTCAACCGGGCCCACGGTGACAAAGAAGGTGGTCAGAGCGATGATGGCCAATTCAAACATAGTTCAGGCTACCCTTCTTCCATGCAGTTCTTCCCGTCCAACCGGGCGGCCATGCGCTACTTGCGACATACCCCTCGCCCGGGCAATATCGCCAAGCGCTTTTGCTATGAATGCGGCATCACCATCGGCCCCTTTTATACAGGCTTCCAGATATGCAGCCATTTCTTCAGGTGTGCGGAGATGTTCCGCAACATCGTAACGGGACGTAACAGTCTTTTTCATGATACATCCTACAGATTACGAGCAAGTCGCAGAGCGGTTTTGATATCTCTTGACTGGCTGCTTTTATCGCCTCCAGCCGACAGGACCACTAACTCGCCCCCGAGCCTTCTATGCTGCCTGCAAAAAGAACTCGACCTTCACGGCCTCAAACGGAAAGACGATCTGGCCGTCCTCTGTGCGATTAAGTACACCAGCGTTTAGCAGCGCTGTTACGTCGCCGTGAACAGCCTTCACGTCTCGACCAACGCGACGGGCAGCCTCACGAATCGACACTGGACCGGCCCCACACAATGCTTTCAGAAGCTCCCACCGCTTTTCGGTAAGCACCTTCCAGAGCAATTCAGGAGTGGCAAAGCTAATACGGGCGGATCGTTGCGGTTTGCCCGCTTCCCAAGCTTGGGTAAAGTCCGCCATCGCGTCGAAGGGCGATCGAACGTCAAGAGTCACGGTTTTCATCGTTCCACCTCTCAATGTCAAGTTGGAAGTCGGCAATCAATTTCTCCGGGGTCGTGAAGGTGTAGGCGCTTTCAATTCCGCCAACATATCGATGATCGCCTTTCCCGACCTCATTGTCGTAACGGAGAACGCATTCGCCACGAACTACATAGGTGAGCCGATACTTGAAGTAATGGACTGATCCCTCCACGGGTTGGGGCAACCGCCACAGCACAAGTTCGGCAAATGCTGACTCCGAGTATGGGATACGAGTCGAGACAAGTTGTACGGCTTTCATGTCGGGCATTATGACAAGATCCCTGGCGCGTTGTCGATAACTCCAACGGTATAGAGTTGAATTAAGAGGCCGAACGTTGTTATCAGCGGTGGCGCCAATGAACTTGCCGCGTCAGCGCCGCCACTGTTAACGCCATCCGCTGAATTACATGGTTAAACCGTTTTTTAAGTTTTTTCCATTACCAAAGACCCAAGCTGATCAATTCTTGCTTTAGAGATTCTGCTTCGTCTCTGACCATTTGAGTCCAATTATTATTTATTGAATTAACTCCATCTTGCCAGTCTGCTAATTGGATGTACCCAATTTTGAGCATATCTTTCATTTGTGGGTCATCGATTAGTTTCATGCCAATGATAATGGCTTGTTTAATGTCTTGTTTTGGAAATGGCAGAGTGGATGAATCTTTTGCTATTCCAGTCGTAGCTGCATTGACCTCCATGACCGCTCCGTACAATTGAATAATTTCTTCAACTCTTTCCTGGGACATTGAATGGCTTGATTCTGACTTTGAGCCCGAAAATAATTTTTTGAAAAAGTTCATTTCCACTCCGAGTTTTATTGACGCTCAACCCTTTGTTAAACCTTTGTGTCTTCCTTCTTTTCTTTCAAGGACAGTACCATCTTTATCCATCCACAAGCCGATACTTAAAAGCATGGGATTTATAATGCCATGTAACACCCCGTATGCAACGCCGATAGCAAATGTGGCGTCGCTATTGTTTAGAGCCAAACCTTGATGAATAATCTTGTTTCGTATGCTCTGGATTTCTGATGCCTCTTGCAAAAGAGGTTTGTTTGACCCATGATTTTTCTTTTTATTTATGTCGATACCAGCGATCTCTGAGAACAAACCTGCCAGCAATTTTTTATACCTTTCAAAACCCGTAGAACCAAGGGCGGTATCAACTATAATTTCAGCTAAAGATTCGTTATGGACAAGGCCATATATAACAGGTTTTAGTAATGAACCTTTTAAAAATAGCTCGATTGCTGACGTTGCAAAAACATATGACGCGGATGGATGATTTTCTTGTAACTCTTGAGCCTCAATGTACATTTGAATGCCAGATGTAAGAATATTAGGATGTTTTAAATAAAATGATTGAAGTCGCTCTGTAGTAAATTCTTCAATCGCTTGCTCTTTGTGCCCAGGATAAAGATCTTTGGAAATTTGATCTAAAGCTTCTTCCCATTTATAGCCGTCATCATCGTACATGTTTCTGATTATTGGTTTTGGAGTTTAACGTAAAGGTCACTTGCACCGCCACCGAACATTGACGCGTTAGCGCCGCAGACGTTATCGGCGTCAAGTGAACCGTCTGGTTCGGCAAATTTTCCGTATTTATGAGATTAGATACAGCACAAAAGCAGCAGGCAAAAATTTCAATGTTTCGATCGCAAGGAAAATAGGTGAGAAAATTAAACCAAACGCAGATGCAAGAGTGCATGAAAAAGATTCACCAAAGCCGCCGTGAAACTCTATCCTCTGCCCTGTACTATTAAAGTAGTCAATGTTATATCCAGCACCTTTATATTCTTTATATGAACGATGCCCACAATAAATTGCTTTACAACAAATAAAGAATATCCAAAAATATAAATAATATAACATGGCATTTTCCCAATGATGATGTCTTTTTTTAGTAGTAATTATGAAGGATCAATTCCATTAATCATCAGCGGAGAGCACGAAACTGTTAGAAGCGCCTTCAGCTCTTCTGTATATTTATTTTGATCAATTTGAGGATTAAGCTCTTTTTTTGCCTGTTGTAAATTATGTGCCGTAAATACATTGTTTTTTTCAGAAAATGAAAGAAGAATATTTATATAGTTTGCACACCTATCACCAAACTCACCGAGTGATGTTGTCTCTTGTATTATTGTGAAATAAGAAAAAATACGTTTTTCAAAATAGTTATCTATTTCACCTGAATCAGTGAAGAGTTTTGGCGCAAGCATATCCAGCCCCATCGCTGGTTGATTTTTCTGGCTAGGCAACTGTCCGCCCGAGCCAACTGAAGCAAAAAATGGTTATTAAGGCTGTTTTCAGCCCAGTTCTTTGAAAATCAGGCGATTTTTGTCAATTTTTCGGCGCACTGCCCCCTTGTTGTGGTTATTACCGATCCGGCCAATGCGGGCTAAGCCCGCGCCAAATGGTTGTAAACCAAGGCAAAGGCCCTGAAGCCGGGACAATGCCGGCCGAAACGTAACTTCCAGCGGCGGCCAGTGCTGATCAGGCGACCGGCCAGGTAGATCAACTCTTGGATCACCGTCTTGATCCGTCGACGTTTAGCCGGATGCCGAATCGGTGCCGCCTCGCCCAGTAAGCCGAGCTGGCCGATAAAGCGGAGGATATTGTAGGCCATTACCGCCAGGGCCATCACCAAGGCGTTGGTGGCGAACTTACCGGAGGGCAGACGCTCCAGATCGAGATCGGTTTTGAACTCGCTGTGGAACTGTTCGCTCAGGCCGTGGGCTTCGTAAAGCCGGATCACTCGCTCTTCCGGCAGATCGAGATTGGTCCACCAGCCGTCCACCTCCAGATAGGGCAACAGCAGCATCTGGCCTTTTTTATCGATGGTGCGCTCAATAACCCGGATTACCTTGGAAAAGCGGTAAGTTTTCCCTTCGTGTTCCTGCTCCCGCCAAGTGGTCAGCAAGGCCACCCGCTTACCTTTGCGGGGCTCGGTCACCCGGCCCTCGGCAAAGGCCTTGGCCGCCAAGGCTGAATTATCCTTCTTGCGGGGGTTCCATTTCAGGATGTAGGAAACCCGCTGCTGCTCCCGCAAGGTTGCTCGGGTTTCCACCGCATCGTGGCCCGAGTCGAGTCGGACCAGCAACTTTTTGTTTTTGCCGGTCACCTGGCGGGCCTTGCTCAGTACCCGCTCCAAAAAGGGGATAAAACCCTTCTGGCTGTGCTGGCTGCCGGGGCGAAGCTCGATTTCCAGGCACCAGCCTTCCCGACCCAGATAGGCGGCGATGGGGGCATAGCCATCGGTCTTGTGATAAGTGCGAGAGACACCCTCCTTTTTGGTGTCGGAGTTATCCATCGGAAAAACGTCGATATCCAACGGCACATGCCCGGTGGACTCCGCCGAAACCGGAGCCTTGCTTTTGCACAGCATTTCCACGCTGCAATGCTCCACCACCCGCCGGAACGGTTCGGCGTGTTTATCCATCCGCTGGCGCATGATCTCGGCCGATGGCACCCGCTTTACCCCCAAGGACTTCCTGAAGTAAGTGTCTTGTTGGTGGTTGCGGATCGCGTCATAGTCACTCTTGCCGATACTCAGCAGCCCGATGTAGCTGCGTAACAGATCAGGGTGCGTGGTGCCCGATGACAGCACCCCGACCTCCCGGCCCAGCATTTTGGCCAAGCTGGTGTACTTGTTCATGCACAGCCCCACCAAGGCCAAGCCAGAGTGAGATGAGTAGAAATCGCCTGATTGCTCAAGGATGAATCGTTGCATATTTTCACCTGCCAAGTGAGTTTTGGGAACAGGCGGAATATAGTAATATTCAGGCGATAATTCAATATTTTAATTTGTTTTTGGGCCATGTTTTATTGGTCAATTATCACTGATTCAGGTTTCATTTAAATCTCTAAAATCATCAGACCTGATTGATTGAAGTTTCTCAAAAAATCTATTTAATATTCTTTTTCTTAATTCACCGTCAAGTTGGCTATAAATTTTATAGTCATAAATAAAGTAATAAAAAAAAGTTAATTCAAAAGAAAGAAAATCTTTATCAGCGAAGTTCAGAGTTTGCCCAAAGGATTTATCAGACCCATACCACGACTCTGACCATCTTAAATATTTTTTCTGCGTAAATATCTTCCTGTGATTTTTTAGCACCCAATATTTTTTATAAAAAATCCCATTTTACGCGTTCCTTTTTTATTTTTTTCAGTAGGCTATGTGCCGAACTCCCAGGGTAACCAGACGCCGCCACTGAACTTGATTCAGGAAACGCTGCTCCCGGCGGTCAGGTTGACCAGTTTGTTATGCAATATTTTGAATTTCCTTATTCGTTGGAAGTTTTCAATATGAAAACATTACGTCTTCATTCTTCCATGTTCCTGTTGTTGCAAAAGTAGTTAGTTTTGACCATGCTTTCTTCAACCGATACTGATGATGCTTCCTTATTCGTTCATCTAATATGTTGGCATAATATTTTGCTAATTCCTGGGCTTCTTTCTCTGTTCCAAATTTCATGACCACTTTTGTATGGCCTTCTGAACAATGCTAACTATTGGGTACGTGTCATCGCTTTTTAGTGTAATGTCCAAAAGATTGTAAACGGCTTTCGGCAGTATCAACAAGACTAAGAGCTTTTTCTTTGGGATTCAGTTAAAAATGCTATTATTAATTCTTGTTGCGCTGAATGCATGCTCAGTATGTGGATTTTTGTAAGCGTCAAAGGCTGTTGAAATTTTCTCAAGTGCGTCATAATCTGGCGATCGAAGTCCCTTAATGCGAGACCATATTGAAGCCAAAATAACCCATCATTCTCAAAATATTTTCTCGAAGGATTCATAAATGTTTAAAATTTGCGAACTATCACCTCTCAGGATATCCTTCATGAAATTATGATTGATTATAGACTTAAACAGAATTCCTTCGTTTTTATTAACAAAACGTATAACTGGTGCTTCATAGACAGTATAAGCGGTTAGAAGTGAGCAAAGACAATCATGAAGACTTTGACAATTAATTAACTGATCGAAAAGATGTCTTATGTACACAGGATGCCGGGCGAACAACTTTCCATTATCGTAAGAAATTATCCCACTCATTTGGTTTGCAAGTGTTGCAACAGACACATCTATACCCATGTCAGTCAATGCTCTTTTAATAAAAAAATCGCTGATATAGACTTTGTGCATTGTTGCAAAACCAACAAGTATTAATAAAGCCCTTTCTTCTTCATTTTTAATACTGGAATATTCATTTTCGATAATTTTCTCGAAACCTATACCTGAGGTTGCCTCAAATAGACCAATTAACAATTGCCTTTTAGCTTTTTCTACTAATTCTTTAATTCTTTGACTTTCAGATAATTGCCCTAATCTCGTCCATGGCCCAAATTTTTCAATTTTTTGCAAAATACTCTTGGCATCAGTCTTTTCTATGAGAGTTAATGAATATGCTTCTTTACAAAAAGATCCAAGTTTATATTTTGTCCTCGACTCCCAAACTTTTTGGCTTTCACAACTTAAGATAACTCCCTTATTAATAATTGAGTCATCTATAATTTTTTCTACATCATCTGAAAGAACATCAAGCCTATCGCAGACTAAAAGATATTTATTACTATTTATTTTTTCGAGTTCATTCACAATTTCTTTCAATATGTCAACAGGTTGCTCTATATAATAAACTGGTATATCTTCGTTTTCGGAAATTTTCAGCGCTACCTGTTTTAACAAAGTTGTCTTTCCTGAACCGGCTGGGCCAGAAACTACTATCAGTTTGCATCCTCCCTTAAGTGCTTTTAGTGCTACCTCGAAAACCTCTTGGGTCGCTTTTAACTCTGCCGGGACATCTTCGAGGATGTCGAACCAAGTTGGTTTAAATCCTTTATAAAACGGCCTAATTTTCCCTTTTGGGGTTGATTGTACCAAAGAGGAGGACAAGTTACTGCGAGAGATATTGATGACGTTCTCAAAAATTTTGACATATCTCTCTCTATCACCACTTGTTTCAAATCCAAGCATTACCTCCAAAGCTGGATTAGTTTTAATAGCTAGATCATTTGGAGTAGGCGGGGTTGGAAATGTTTTTTTTAACCACTTAGAAAACTCTCCAAGAGTGCAAGGAATATGTTCAATATTATGGCCTGATAAAAGATTACTTTTTTCAATTTGTGTTGCATCTGGTGTCAGCAAGTAACTTCTTTGTTCAATACTTTCAGAATCTATTTTGCACCTTTCGACTTGGTGATAGAACACTGACTCTTTTAGTTTTGTCCCAATGAACAAAAAGACAAATTTGAAATAATCTTCAGCGAGTTCCTTGTACCACAAAGGTGTATTTGCTAAAGTTTTCCCGTAATCTTTGACTGAAAAAATTAATCCTTTGTCAACACGATCTACTGAGCCATTTAGTTTGATGTAGTCTAGTTTTTGAAATAATTGGTCTGGATCAAAAACTTTATCTGTTCGATTTCTGATGTTTACTTTCTGCGGGGAATTTTTCAAAAGGGCTCGATCTAATGCATCGTCAATATTCAATGTATAAATTCGTGCCCATGGAAATTTTGAAATATTGAGATATTCTTCTGACGGTTGGCAATGTTTGAATTTGTTTTCAAGTATGGAAAAAATCCTTTCACCTAATTTCTTTTTCACCGCCCCATAGACAACTGGCAATTCCTCTTCTGAATATTCCATGTCAGCTTCTTTGGCTAATAATTTAGCAAGACCATTACCATCAATAATAGTGTTCCCCCATTGATCTTTTCGAGGATGCAGAGGAACCTGCCCCAAACAAGATAGCGACTCTTCCATTCTCAATAGCCTTCTTTATGTAATCATTCATTACTCTGACCTCAAATGAACTTAATTAATGGGTATTAACTTTGACTTCCAACGCTGGCCATAACCAGACGCGAAAAGCAGAGCGAAGCGGCGCTTTTTACCGTCCGCGTTTATGGCATCGTTAGCTGTTTTATTCATGCGCTGAATAGACAGAAGAATCAAAACTACCCCTGTAATCCTGCGTAAATGCTTCGGAAATACCGTTTAGTCTTGAATATGAAGGTTTGTGTAAGCCGAGCGCTAATGTTGAAATGTGGATATGTACCATGTATTTCAGGATGAAGAAATGTCGCCACATCAACATCTGTCGTGGAAACATAGCGGCCAGCCCACTTTTCAATAATGTGTTTTAGTGCGTATGTTTTTGTAGTAGGGTTTTTTATTTTTTTCTGAGCATCAAGCCATTCATAGGCCATACGAATGGAATCGTTATGCTCGTGGTGACCGCCTTCTTTAAGGCTGTACTTCACATTTGCCTTCCCATACTCAATTTGTTCATCAGTAAGCATGATGACCTCCTCTTTTACAGCTAACGGGTCGCAGATGACCAGCGCGCCTGTGCGTCTTGTTCAATCTGCTTGATGGCCCTGGCGGTGGCATTTGTCACCACCTTGCTCGAAGCTGCGCTGGTTATCTGCGACCCGATGGCCTCGCGCAGCGGGGCCAACAACCAATTCAACAAATCCGTTTATCATCTCGGCCGTGGCATGACCGAATCGGTTATTTCCGGCACACCGTGCCACGTCTTGCTGGTGGATCTAAACGCTAACCTAGCTTTTCTGCAAACTAATTGCAAAAAATTTTATTGACAAGATATTTTTGCATGCGATACTGCCCCTCGGTAAATCATTCCAAAGAGGCATAACCGGCTGTTTTTTATAGAGTTCCCCGGTTGCCGTTTCCGCCCCTGTACCCGAGCCCGAGCCCCAAACAGACCACCATGACACAAACTATCTTTCCCCGTGGAATCAGCCTACGGCTGACCCTGGCCCTGTTTCTGTTCGCGCCGCTGCTGTTGCTGCTGACCCTGGTTACCTGGTACTCCCTGCAGGGGGTAAGCCAGCGGGTGGAACAGCAAATGCAGAAGGACATCGAATTGATCGCCCGGGCGGTCAGCGGGCCTTTGGAACACGCCCTGGAAAGGGACCGCCAGGGCTCCCTGAACCGCACCCTGGCCTCGGCTTTCCGTTTCAGCGAGGTCTACGGGGTTTACGTTTATGACCGGGAGGGCCGCCTGGTGGCGGCCAGCGGCCCCGCCGAACCGGAGGTCCAGCGCCGGGAGCTGGTGGAACTGGCGGCCGAGGGTGACCGGCAGGGCGATTACGGCGAGGCGGGAGGAAAGCAGGTCTACTCCTACTTTGTCCCGCTAAGTGACTCGGTGGGGCGCACCCTGGGGCTCTTGCAGCTTACCCGGGACGGCAGCCAGTTTCGGGACGACATCCGCAAGGTTCGCCGCCAGGCCCTGATCTTGCTGGCCTTGTTGAGCGGCACCCTGCTGGCGGTGGTCCTCTACGCCCACCACCGGATCATCGGCAGTTCCCTGGGCAAGCTGGTGCAGAGCATGGCCCGGATCAGCGGCGGTGAGCACCAGCACCGGGTCGTTCCCCGGGGGCCCAGTGAAATCCGCCAACTGGCGGAAGGAATGAACGCGATGCTGGACAGCATCGCCGAGCACGAAAAGAACCTGGCCCGCCAGCGGGAGGAGAAACACCAACTGGAGAACCGCCTGCGGCAGGCCGAGAAAATGGCGGCCATCGGCGGCCTGGCCGCCGGCGTCGCCCACGAGCTGGGCACCCCGCTCAGCCTGGTGGCCGGCAAGGCCCAGCGTCTGCTGCGCCGTGAGCAGGACCCGGAAAACGCCGCCGCCTTCAAGGAAATCCGGGAGGCGGTGGACCGCATGAGCCATATCGTCCAGCAGCTGCTGGATTTTGGCCGCAACAACCAACTGCATTACCGGGAGATCGACGCCGCCCGGGCGGTGGACGAGGTCGTCGCCCAACTGGCCGGCAAGGCCGCCGCACTGGGGGTGGAACTGGAAGTGACCGGCAACCGCCCGGCGCCCCGGCTAAAAGTCGATCCGGTACGCCTGGAACAGGCCTTGCACAACCTGCTGGACAACGCCCTGCAGGCGGCAAGCGGTGATAACCGACCACAACCCGGCCGGGTACGCCTGGGATGGTTTGACGAGCGGCACCAGGTCGGGTTCACGGTGGAAGACAACGGCCCGGGGATCAGCCCGGAACTAAAGGACCGCCTTTTTGAACCCTTCTTCACCACCAAGGAAGTGGGCAAGGGCACCGGCCTGGGCCTGGCGGTGACCCACAGCGTGGTCAGCGATCACCAGGGACGGCTGGAAGTAGGCACCAGCCGGGAGTTTGGCGGGGCCCTCTTTGTGATCACCCTGCCCCATCAGCCGCCGGAAAATAATCAAAGTTAGGATCTATCAACGAATATGGAACAGGACACGGCGGAACCCCGGGAAAAAATCATGATCGTCGAGGACGATGCCGGCCTGCGCCGGTTGCTGGCCGAAGAGTTGAGCGACGCCGGTCTGGAGGTTGAGGCCGTCGCCGACGGCGCCACGGCCTGGCAACAGTTGCCGCAATGGCAACCGGATCTGGTGCTGAGCGATTTGCGCCTGCCGGGCCTGGACGGCATGGAGTTGCTGGCGCAAATCCGGCAGTTGCCACTACCCCAGCCGGCGGTGATCATCATCACCGCCTTCGGCACCGTCCCCCAGGCGGTGGAGGCCCTGAAACTGGGAGCCGACGACTTCTTGACCAAACCGCTGGATCTCGACCACCTGCTGCTCTGCGTCAACCGCACCCTGGAAAACCGGCGCCTGCGGGCCGAAGTTCAGCGCTTCCGGCAACTACTGGCCGAAGATGACTTCCACGGCATCATCGGCCGCAGCACCCCCATGCGCCAGTTGTTCAACCACATCACCCAGGTGGCCGGGGTTGACAGCCCGGTACTGCTGACCGGTGAATCGGGGGTCGGTAAGGAGCTGGTGGCCCACGCCCTGCACCGGGAAAGCAGCCGTGGCCGACAGCAACTGGTGGCCGTCAACTGCGCCGGGATCCCCGGCGAACTGGTGGAGAGCGAATTTTTCGGGCACGTCGCCGGCGCCTTCAGCGGCGCCCAGAAGGAGCGCCGCGGGCTCTTCGTCGAGGCCGACGGCTCCACCCTGCTGCTGGACGAAATCGGCGAAATGCCGCTGGGCATGCAGGCCAAGCTGCTGCGGGTGCTGGAAGAGGGCATGATCCGGCCGGTGGGCAGCGACCGGGAACTGGCGGTGGAGGTACGGATCATCGCCGCCAGTAACCGCGACCTGGAAGAGGAAGTGGCGGCCGGCCGCTTCCGGCAGGATCTCTATTACCGGCTGGAGACCTTCCGCCTGGAAGTCCCGCCCCTGCGCCAACGGGGGGATGATCTGGACCTGCTGGCCGCCCGTTTCATCGAACTGTTTGCCACCGCCGGCCGACGCCCGGCCCGGGGCATCTCCCCGGCCGCCCTGGCTTGCCTGCGCCGCTATCCCTTCCCCGGCAATGTCCGGGAGTTGCGCAACGCCCTGGAACGGGCGGTGACCTTCTGCCCCGGCCGGGAGATCACCCCCGACCACCTGCCGACCCGCATCCGCCACCACGGCGGCACTCCCAACGCCACCGCCGCCGAGCAGTCGGCCGAGTCGGCGCCGCCCACGGCGGCCGCCGACAGCCTGGCGCACCGCCTCTTGCCCGACGACCAACTGCCCAGCCTGGAAGAGCTGGGCAACCGTTATATCCAACTGGTCCTGGAACAACTGGACGGCAACAAGCGCCAGGCCGCCCAGGTCCTGGGCATCGGCCGCCGCACCCTTTACCGCCGCCTATAGATAAAACGTAAACGATCAGCAGCACCGCACCTTGCGGCGATCAGCCAAGCTTAAGTACACGGGGTACGAAGCGCTTGGCTGCTTGCCGCAATCTACGGCACTGCTGATCGTTCGCCATCAACGGTCATTGGCTCTGGTGAGCACTTACACAAGACGTAATCAAATGCTCAACGGCCGGCAGCCTTGTTGCTGGCAGGCGACGGTCAATTCCGGCAGGCGGGCGGCGGGCCGGCCGTTGAAGGCCTGCTTAACGGCCTTGAGCGCCAGCTCCGGGGTGTTGTTGGTGGTACTGAGGTGGGAGAGCACCACCTGGCGCAGCTCGGCATGGAGCAACTCGCTCAGCAGGGTGGCGGTTTCGTGGTTGGCCAGATGGCCCTGCCGGGAGCGGACCCGCTGTTGCAGGGCCGGGGAATAGGGGCCATTCCGCAGCATCTGCGGATCGTGATTACACTCCAGGACCAGGGCCTGACAACCGCTCAAGCGATGGCGCACCAGGCGGGAGACCACCCCCAGGTCGGTACAGTGCCCCAACATCCGGCCGCCGGCCCGGAGCAGGAACCCCACCGGTTCGACGGCATCGTGGGAAAGCGCGAAGGGGTGGATTTGGAGATTGCCGCAGACCAGGGTACTGCCGGTGGTAAATTCCTGAATCGCCGCCGGCCGACCCAACTCCTGACCGGCCGCCGCCAGGGTGGCCCGGTTGAGCAGCAACGGCAGGCGGTAACGCCGGGAAAGCACCCCGGCGCCCCGGATATGGTCGCCATGTTCGTGGCTGACCAGGATGGCGGTCAGCTGGGCGGGATCCACCCCCAGGGCCGCCAGCCGGCTGCCCAATTCCCGGCCGGAAAAACCGGCATCGATCAGCAGCCGGGTGGAGCCGGCCTCGACATAAGTGGCATTGCCCTTGCTGCCGCCCCCCAGCACCGCGAATTTCAATTCAGCCATGGCGCTCCTAGCAGCGCCACGCCCCGGCGGGGGCAGCGACGGCTTGCTCAATCAGAATCCGTCAGCAGTGCCGCAGATTGTCGGCGCTAGACGCCGATAACGTGCGGTGCGGCTGCTGACGGTTACCTCAATCATCAATGACATCCCAGTCCAACAACTCGTCGTCCAACGGCCCCAGGGCCACCCCGCTCAAGGGCCGGGAAAAGGTCTGCTCGGCGACGGCCATGATGTCATCGATGCTCACCTTCTCCAGCTTTTCCAGGGTCTCGGCCAGGGGTACCTCGCGGCCAAAGGTGATGGTGTTGCGGGCCAGGCGGCTCATCCGGGCTTCCATATTTTCCTCGGCCAGCATGATCAGCGCCCGGGCGTAATCCCGGGCCTCGGACAACTCGCCGGCGGTTACCGGCTCCCGCCGCAGGCGGCGGATCTCCTGGGCCGCCAGGCCGGCGGCTTCCTCGGCCGCCAACGGGTCAACCCCGAGATAGAGGCCGAAATTGCCGCTGTCGCTGTGGCTGTTGAGATAGGAAAAAACCGCGTAGGCCAACCCCCGCTTTTCCCGGATCTCCTGGAACAGCCGGGAACTCATATTGCCGCCCAGGATGGTATTGAGCAAATGGAAGGCGTAGCGCTCGGGATCGTTTTCCGCCGGGCCGTAGGTACCCAGCATCAGATGAAGCTGTTCCAGGCCCCGATCATGAACCCGGCGCTCGGGTTCGACAAAGCGCGGCGCTTGGCGCTCGGCGGTGGCCCGACTCCCGGCCCCGACCGGGGTGGTCAGGGCCCCGAAAGAGTCCTGCCAGAGCTTACAGAACTGCTCATGTTCGAGCTGGCCGGCGGCGGCGATCAGAATCCGTTTGGGGATGTAATGACGGTGGTGGAAATCCCGCAGATGCTCGGGGTTCAGGGCGCCGACCACCCGGGGGGAGCCCAGCACCGGATTGCCCAGGGGGTGACGGCCCCAGAGCTGGCGGTTGAACAGGTCATGGATCAGGTCGTCGGGGGTATCCTCGACCATGGCGATTTCCTGGCCGATCACCTCCCGCTCGTTTTCCACCTCGGCCGGCGCGAAGGCCGGCGCCAGCACGATATCGGCCAGCAGATCGGCCGCCTGGGGCAGCCGGTCGGCCAGCACCGTGGCTTGCACACAGGTGGCTTCGGTGGCGGTGAAGGCGTTGGCCATCCCCCCCATGACGTCGAATTCGCGGGCGATCTGGTGGGCGCTGCGACGGCTGGTGCCCTTGAAGAGCATATGCTCGACAAAATGGGAACAGCCGCTGGTCAGGTCATGTTCATCCCGAGCCCCGACCTCTATCCAGATCCCCACCGCCACCACCTTGGAAGGCGCCGCCTCGGTGACGATCCGCACCCCGTTGGCCAGCTCGCTCAGGCGAAACATCAGGGTGGCCGCTACTCTTCGGCCAGAACCGCTTTGCGGCTGAGCCGGATCTTGCCCCGGGAATCGATATCCAGCACCTTGACCCGCACCTCGTCACCTTCCTGCAGGACATCGGTAACCTTCTCCACCCGGCGGTTCTCCAGCTCGGAGATATGCACCAGACCGTCGGTGCCCGGCAGGATCTGCACAAAGGCGCCGAAGTCCATGATCTTCTGGACGGTGCCGTCGTAGATCTTGCCGATCTCGGCCTCGGCGGTCAGCGAGAGCACCAGCTCCCGCACCTGGTTGGCCACCTCGCCGTTGGGGGCGAAGATCTTGACCTTGCCGTCGTCCTCGACATCGATCTTGACCCCGTAGTCGGCGGTGATCCCCCGGATAACCTTGCCGCCGGGGCCGATGACGTCCCGGATCTTGTCGGGGTTGATGTTGATGGTGAAGAGTTTGGGGGCGTGCTCCGGCACCTCGCGGCGGGGCGCCTCCAGGGCCTGCTGCATCTTCTCCAGGATATGGAGCCGCGCCACCTTGGCCTGATTCAGGGCCTTGGTCATGATCTCCCGGGAAACCCCGGCGAGCTTGATATCCATCTGCAGGGCGGTGATCCCCTCATCGGTACCGGCCACCTTGAAATCCATATCGCCCAGGTGGTCCTCATCCCCCAGGATATCGGAAAGGATGGCAATCTCATCGCCTTCCTCGATCAAGCCCATGGCAATCCCGGAAACCGCCTTTTTCATCGGCACCCCGGCATCCATCAGCGACAGGGAGGCGCCGCAGACCGTGGCCATCGACGAGGAACCGTTGGACTCCAGCACCTCGGAGACCACCCGGATGGTGTAGGGAAAACTGTCGGCGTCCGGCAGTGCCGCCTGGATCGCCCGTTCAGCCAGGGCGCCATGGCCGATATCGCGGCGGCTGGGGCCACGCAGGAAACGGACCTCGCCGACACAGTAGGGCGGAAAGTTGTAATGCAGCATAAAGGGCTTGAAGTTCATACCGCTTAACGATTCGATCCGCTGCTCGTCGTCGCCGCTGCCCAAAGTGGCGCTGACCAGCACCTGGGTCTCGCCCCGGGTAAAGAGAGCCGAGCCGTGCACCCGGGGCAGAGCCGCGACCTCGCTGGTGATCGGCCGGATCTCGTCCAGTTTACGGTTGTCGATCCGCTGGTGCTCCTTGACGATGCGCTGCCGCATCATCTTCTTCTGCAGATCCTTGAGCAGCCCCTTGGCCTCCTTGAGCTTGGCCTCCAGATCGGCCTCGGGGGTGTTGGCGGTCAGATCGGCCGTCAGGGTTTCCAGCACCTTCTCCTGCAATTGCTGGGAAGCCTCGCCCCGCGCCTGTTTGTCGGCGGTGGTGATCACTTCGGTCATCTCGGCGGCGGCCAGGGATTCGATCCGGGCCCGCAGTTCCTCGTCCACCGGCGGCGGCGCCACTTCCATCTTGGGCCGTCCCACCTCCTTGGCAAGTTCTTTCTGGAGATCGATCAGCGGCTGCATCGCTTCATGGGCAAAGAAGATGCCCTCCCGGACCTCGTCCTCGGAGAGGCTGTCGGCCCCGCCTTCCACCATCACCACCGCGTTGGCGGTACCGGCCACGATCAGATCAAGACGGGAGTTATGGCGCTGGTCAATGGGCGGGTTCAACACGTACTCGCCGTCGATCATCCCCACCCGGACCCCGGCCACCGGGCCGTTGAAGGGAATATGGGAGACCGTGAGGGCCGCCGAAGCGCCGATCATCGCCATCAGTTCGGGATCGTTCTCGTTGTCGGCGGAGAGCACCGTGGCGATCACCTGGGTTTCATTCTGATAACCGGCGGCGAACAACGGCCGCAGAGGGCGATCGATGATCCGGCAGGCCAGGATTTCGTTATCGGTGGGACGCCCGATCTCGCGGCGAAAAAAGCTGCCGGGAATGCGGCCCACGGCGTAAAAACGCTCCTGGTATTCGATGGTAAGGGGCAGAAAATCCACCGTCGCCCGGGCTTCGCGGGCGGCGGTAGCGGTTACCAGAACCACGCTCTGACCATAAGTAACAAGGACCGCGCCACTGGCCTGCTTGGCCAAACGGCCGGTTTCCAGGGTCAAGGTACGGCCGCCGATTTCAACACTGAGCTTCTTTTCCATTACTTCTCCTCGGACATTCGATTCGCGGGACAATCACGCCTGAAACAGTTGAACGTCCAGCGGCCATCCCGGAAAAGATGGCGGCTGAACGTTGGCAGAGCCAAAATGGGCGACCGGCACCGTCGATTGCTTTCCTGATGCCAAGCTTCTGGATAAGGCCGCGATAACGCTCCACATCCTTGCTTTTGAGATAACTCAAAAGGCGCTTGCGCTGGCCGACCAGCTTGAGCAGCCCCCGCCGGGAGTGGTGGTCTTTTTTGAAAACCTTGAAATGCTCGGTCAGGTAGGTGATACGGGCGGTCAGCAGGGCGATCTGCACCTCCGGCGAACCGGTATCCTGGGGATTGGCGCCATATTCGGCAATGATGGCCTGTTTGTCTGCGCTGGAAAGGGACACGATAAAACTCCTACAAATTAAGATTGTTCATGCGGGAGATGGCCAGCCCCACCGCCGGACCTGCCGACGGCCCCGGCCATTCCTATAAAGAGATGCTGCCTTAATAATAGAATAGCGCCGAAAAGTCAACACCAACCGGCGACCAGCGGGTCACGCCGATAATAAAGGGCCAGTTGCCGGTAAGCCTCCGGAAAAGCGCGACACAGCTCGGCCGGGGCCATGAAGAAATGTTCGCTGAGCACCGCGAAAAACTCGCCGGGATCGTGGGTGGCATAAACGTCCACCGGCAAGCTCTCCCCCCGCTCGGCCGCTTCCTGCAAGCTTTGCCAGGCGGTTTCCATGGCGGCGGCCCAAGCGGCGGCGCTCAGCTTCCCGGGCAGCGGCGGGGTGCCGTTAACGGCGCCGCTTAGCATATCCAGTTTGTGGGCGAACTCGTGAATCACCACATTGCCGGCCGGGCCAGGGTAATCAGCACCGGGGGCGCATTCGGCCCAGGAAAGCACCACCGGCCCGGCCGGCCAGGACTCCCCGGCAAGCACCTCGTTACCGCTATGGACAATACCGACTTCGTCGATCTCCTCCCGGGGGACCATGAAACTCTCCCGGTAGACCACAATCGAAGTCCAGCCGGCATAACACCCCAGCCCCAGGTTGAGGATCGGCACGCAGGCCTGGGCGGCGATACTGGCCCGCATAAAAGGGGTCACCACCAACCCGCCGCCGCCGTAGAAACGCTTCTGCGCCAGCAGCCGGGTAGCCAATTCGCGCAAGCGCCGCTGTTCGTCAGGAGCAAGGCCGGCGAACAATTGCCGGGGGCGGGCCACCGCCTGGCCCCACAACTCATCGGAGAGGGCCGCCCGCCGCAGCAAACGGCGCCGCCGCCATTCATGGAACCATTGCCACACGACCACCTCCTTCGGCCGGCACCACCCCACTCGCGGCACCGCTGAACGAATACCTTTGTCATTGACAGCACCGGCCCCATGCAATAACGTCACCGGCTCTGATAATGCTAAACGGTTATCAACGAACCAGGTTAAGATCGGCGGACCACCAGAATAATATTGCAGGATACATTCCATGACCGGGGTTAGAAACAGCGGCGATGACGAGAGACAGCGCGGCCGGGGCGAGGCCTACAAGGCCCTGACGGCCCTTTTTTATACCCCCGATGACGCCTTGGGCGATATCTTAAACGGTTTGCACGCCGCCCTGGAGCGCTGTTTCCCCGACCTGGCCGCCTATGCCGACGACCTGCGAGCCGAATTCGCCGATCCCCAACTCACGCTGGCCAGCCTGGAGGTTGACCACGCCCGGCTCTTTCTGGGCCCCGACACCATGCGGGCCGCCCCCTACGGCTCGCTCTACCTGGAAGCCGAAGGCGGCCTCATGGGCGAAACCACCATGAACGCCCTGGAGCATTACCGGGCGGTGGGCCTCAAAGCCAACGCCGATCTCAAACAGCCGCCGGACTTTATCGCCACCGAACTGGAATTCATGTACTTTCTGATCCATTGCCACCTGGAAAGCGGCGCCGAAGAATTCCTGGCCCGCCAGATGGCCTTTATCGATCAGCACCCCGGGCTCTGGATCGGGACTTTCTGCGAAACCGTCGACCGCGAGGCAAACACCGATTTCTACCGCCTGCTGGCCGCCACTACCCAGGCCTTCGTGCTGAGCGATCAGGAATATCTCGGCAGCTTGCGGCAGTCGGAGTCATAGCGCGCCATCGCCATTACCTTCCCCCCGCTGGACAATATTCAGACTTTGCAGACTCAAGGCCATCATCCGGCAGGACTGGGTAAAGAGCCGGTTGCTCATCAGCAACCGGGTGACATCCTGCTGGTGAATCCGCCTACTGGCCACCGCCTCGGCGCAGGCCCG
This sequence comes from Desulfurivibrio sp., assembly GCA_034522365.1. GTDB lineage: Bacteria > Desulfobacterota > Desulfobulbia > Desulfobulbales > Desulfurivibrionaceae > Desulfurivibrio. The sequence continues at coordinate 175,158 of JAXHLI010000012.1, forward strand.
GATAAAATCGCGGTCGGCCTCCTCCACCCGGGAAAAAACGCGGTTGAGTAATTCGTGGTGATCGTGGTCGGGTTCCACGGCGATTTGCTCCACCACCTCGGCGATAATATGCAGCCGCTGGCGGAAATGCCGCCCGGCCTCCTGCATGAATTTACTCTCCTCGTAGTGGTACTCCTCCAGTTCGTGGTTCTGTTCATAAAGGTTCTTGACGGCGTTCATGATGCTGCGCGAGGCCCGGATATAGGGCTCCGCCCGCCGGGCCTCGGCCTCTTCCACCTCGTAGGCCTGGATCCGGGCATAAAAGGTAAAGATCTTGGCGTGTAAGCGTTCCAGATCGCTATAGGCCAGCGGCTGGCGGTCAGGGCTGCCACTGTCCAGGCGGTAGAGCAGCCGGATAAAATCAAGGCTCCATTTAGCCTGGTTGATGGTCTCCTTGCGCAGGGCCTCCACCGCCGCCTCCGGCACCTCCGGGGTGGTGTTGTTGATGTAGCGGGCCAGGTGCAGCCGCTCGGGGTCGGGAATCAGGCGGCGCACCCCGGCGGTGAGGGGCGGCAGCAGATGATAGAAGATCGCGACCCCCAGCAGGTTGAACATGGTATGAAAAAAGGCCAGCCCCAGCACCGGCCGGGCGGCAAACCCCAGGATCTCCAGCACCAGGTGCAGCAGCAGCGGCAGCAGCAAAAAGGTGACCAGGGCGGTGCCGGCGGTGAAGGCCAACTGGCTGACGGCCGCCTGCTTCTTGATCGGCGCTCCCCCGAGGGAGCCGAGCAACACCGTCACCGTGGTGCCGACATTGGCCCCCACCACCATGGCGGCGGCGGCGTTGAAATCAACCACCCCGTTGTAGAGCAGGGTCAGGGTGATGGCGATGGTGACCGACGAGGATTGCATGATGGCGGTGAACAGCAGCCCGGCCAGGGCGTACACCCAGAGGCCGGGAGCGGGCAGCGCGGCGATATCGATGGTGGCGGCCAACTCCTCGACGCTGCCCTTCATGAAATCAAGGCCATGAAAGAGCAGGCCGAAGGCCACCAGCAATTTGCTGATATTGACATAACGCGGCGAACGGGACAGCAGGACCAGCCCCAGGCCGCCGAGGGCGATTATCGGCAGGGCAAACGAGGAGATCTCGACCTTGAAACCAAAGAGGGCGACGATCCAGGCGGTCATGGTGGTGCCGACCATGGCGCCGTTCATCACCGCCACCGCGTTGACCAGGCTCATCATCCCGGCCCCGACAAAGGCCAGCACCATCAGCGAGACCGCCGTCGAACTCTGCAGGATGGCGGTACTGATCATCCCGGAAAAAATACCGCGCAGGCGGCTGCCGGTACAGCGACGGATCAGGCGTTTGAAGGCCCGGCCAGCCAGCAGTTTGATGGACTCCTCCAGCATGAACATGCCGAAGAGGAAAATGCCCAGCCCGGCCAGCAGCCGCCAGATATCCAGGTGTTCAAAAATCCCCATGCCTACATCGTAGCATAACGCGGACCGTCGCCACCCTCCGGGACCGTCCAGCGGATGTTGTCGTAGGGGCATTTACGCTGGCAAGTCTTGCAGTGCAGGCAGTTGGAGGGGTTGGCCGGCCGGGGCTGCTCGCCGATCTGCTCATAAACCCCGGCTGGACAGAAGGTGATACAGGGGGCGCCATAGCGGGCGCGGCATCGGTCACGACAAATGGCGGGATCGGCGATCAGCAAGTGGCATGGCTCCTCCTCACGGTGGCCGGTACCGCTTTTGGCGGTGAAGGCGTCTTTGTCGAAAGGACGGGAGGGTTTGAAGGGATAGGAGGCGGCGCCGTAATGGGTATAATCGGGAGCCAGTTGCAGGCTGGGCAGCAACCGGTTGGCGACGGCCAGCAGCAGACCGGCAGTGGTGCCGAACCGGCCGATGTACTGGCGGAAATTGCGGGCCTCGGCCATTTCGTCCAGGACTCCGGCCCGTTCCAGGGCGGCGGTGTAGTCGGCGGCCAGTTTTTCCGGGGCGCTGCCGGCCGCCGCCAGGGCCTCGGCAGCGGCCATCCCGGAGGCGATGGCGTTGTGGATGCCCTTAATTTTCAACATATTGACCAGGCCGGCACTATCCCCCAGCAGGGCCACGTTGCCCCAGCCGATGGCGCCGTCCCGGGGGCAACGGGGAACCGCCTGCAAGCCCCCCTCCGGGATCATTTTGGCCCCGGCCTCGACCACCGTGCCACCACTGATATAGCGGGCCACCGCCGGCTGCTCCTTGAACCGGGCCAGGGCGTCCTGGGGATTGAAATCGGCATAGGGATAATCCAGACCGGCAATGATCCCCACCGCGATCCGGTTATCGCCCATGGGATACATGATCCCGCCGCCGAAGATATCGGGGCCCAGCAATGGCCGCCAGAGGGGATAGCCCATGGCGTGCACCGCCCGCTCGGGGGTGAAAGCCCGGTACTGCTCCTCGCTTACCCGGATCAACTCCTTGACCCCCAGGGAATACAGCTGGCTCCCCTGGCGCTCCAAGCCGGCGGCGGCGATAAACTGTTCACCAAGCAGACCATCAGCCCCTTCGGCCAGCAGAATACAAGCGGCCCGCACCGTTTCCCCGGCCCGGAAATTGACCTGCGGCTCGCCCTCCTGGGCCCGCCCCTGATCGACCAGTTTGACCCCGGCGGCCCGCTCGGCATTATGATCCCAGAGGATTTCGGCGGCGGCAAAACCGGGCATCATTTCCACCCCCAGGCTGGCGGCCACTTCCGCCAGCCAGGCGGTCAAGCGGCTGAGAGAACAGATATAATCGCCCTCATGGATCATCCGGCCATAGCCCAGTTGCAGCCGCCGGGCCAGCTTGAGCAGCGGCCGCAGTTGCAGGTGGCGGTGGCGGCCCAGCAGCAGGATATCGTCGATTGCCACCCGGGCCGCCAGCACCTCGCCGGCCGCCTTACTCTGCCGCCAAGCCGGATCGACGGGATCGAGCAGCTTGTCCAGACAACCCGCCTCCAGCACCGCCCCGGACAGGGCGTGATTGCCGGGGGCCGCCCCTTTATCCAGCACACAGACCGCCAGCTCCGGCTTAAGCCGCTTGGCGGTAATCGCCGCCGCCAGGCCGGCCGGCCCGGCGCCGACCACCAAGACATCAACTTTATCAAATTCTTCGTTCATGGTTTCTCCTAAACGTTCACCAGGGCCAATGACTGCTGCTTTAACGGGCCGTAAACGTTCAGCAGTGCCGCAGATTGTGGCAAGCAGCCAAGCGCCTCGTACCCCGCGTACTTAAGCTTGGCTGATCGCCGCAAGGTGCGGTGCTGCTGATCGTTTACGATTTCTCCTGCAAGGCGTGAATCAACTCTGGAATCACTTCTTCGGCCCGACCCACCAGATAATAATCGCTCTGTTGACAGATCGGCGCCTGGGGATCGCTGTTGATCGCCACGATGGTGCCACTGGCCGCCACCCCGATCATATGCTGGATCGCCCCGGAAATCGCCACCGCGATATAGAGTCGCGGGCCGATGGCGGTACCGGTCTGGCCGATCTGCCGGGCCCGTTCGGCAAAGCCCTGCTCCACCGCCGCCCGCGAGGCGCCCTTAACCACTCTGGTCGACAGGCAACCGCCCAGGGCGGCGGCCAGTTCATCCAGCAGGCGGTGAAAATTATCCCGGCTACCCAACCCCTTGCCGCCGCCGACCACCACTTCGCAGTTGAAATCGACCTTACCGCCGCCCCCCGTTTCCCTCTCCAGGACGCGCAGGCTGAGGTCCTCTTCAACCAGTTCTACCGACAAAGTGACCACCTCCCCGGAGCGCTCCGGCTCGGCCGGTCGCCGCTGGAACACACCGGGGCGGGCGGTGGCCATCTGGCAGGGCGAGTTGCGGCTGCAAATGGTGGCCATGACGTTGCCGCCCAGGGCCGGCCGGGTCTGCATCAGTACCGCCAACTGCTGTTTGCGGGTGATATCACGGATGGCCAATTCGGTACAGTCGGCGGTGAGGCCGCAGCCGCTGCGGTAGGCCACCAGCGGGGCCAGCACCCGACCCTGGGGGGTGGCACCAAAGAGCAAAATCTGGGGCTGCCGGGCGGCGAAGAGTTCGGCCACCACCTTTCGCCAGCTCAGCGGATCAAACTCGGCCAGCAGCGGATCCTGAGCAAGATAGACCCGGTCGGCCCCGGCGGCGATCAACTGCGGCGCCAGCCCTTCCACCTCGGCCCCCAGCAGTACCACCCCCACCGCTTCCTCCAGGGAATCGGCCAATTCCCGGGCCTTGCCCAGCAATTCGAAGGTGGCGTCGTTGACCGCCCCTTCCTCGCATTCGGCCATGACCCAGACTTCGCCCTGGTAGGCGGTACTGCCGACCTCCAGACCGGCCAGCATCTCCGCCGCCACTTTGGGGGATAATTTAAGATCGGCGGCGGCCAGGAGTTCCTCCTTGACCTCGGCGCTCAGTTGCTCGCGGCTGGTAACCCCCCGGTCGGCCAGCAACCGGGCCAGGTGAGCAAAGTCTTCACACTCCTTGGCGGTACCTTCAAAAGAACGCTCAAACCAGGAAGAACGCCGGGCCGGCAAGCGATAAGCGGCTTGGGCGCCGTCCTCTCCCTGCTCCTGACCACTGACCAGGGCCTGCCGCACTACCCGGGCCAACTCGCTCACCGACTCCAACTGCCGCCCCAGCCGGCTGCTTTTCGGCGGCGGGAAGACCCGGATCACCCGGGTCTTGGAGCCGGCATTGCCCATGGCGGTGGGTTTGATATCATCGGCCCCCCACTGCACCAACTCGGCGCGGTTGGCCCGGCGGCTGGCGACAAAAGAGGGGTAAAGGGGTAATTCGTACTGGGCGACGGTGAGCACCGCCGCTTGCCGGCGCCCCGCCACCAACTGACTGCCGCCGGCGCTGATCTGGCGGAACTGGAAACGGCCGTCCCGGTACTCCACGTCGGTCAAATAAGGGATACAGGCGATTCCCAACTCCTCGGCGATCTGGGGCGGCACCTGGGCGGTGTCGCCATCCACCGATTGCATACCGCAGACCACGTAATAGTCAGCGGTGTCGGCCAGCATTTCCCGACGGATCTTGGCGATGGCGTGGGCCAGGGGATTGGCGGTGGCCGGGGTGTCGGCCCCGCCCAGGACCCGATCGGTGAGCAGCACCGCCGCGTCGGCCTCCCGGGCCAGGCAGTAACGCAAGACCTCGGCGGCCGTGGGCGGCCCCATGGAGAGGCAGATCAACCGGCCTTCCCGGTCGCCGGCCAATTCCCGCATCCGCCAGGCAAAGGCCAGGGCCTGGGCGTCGAGTTCATTGATGACGCTGGCCAGCTTGGAGCGGATCAGATTGCCGCTTTCCGGATCGAAGGCGTCATCGGGCAGGCGGGCCACATCCGGCACCTGTTTGACCAAAACTATATAATCACTCATCTATTTGCACTCCCGGCCATGTTTTTTTCAATAGCGCCAAAATACCTGAATCTTGCTTGCTCTGCACGGAGTTTCCCGGCCCGGGACCCCGATTATTCCCGTTCACCAAGGCCGACAACCATCGAGTTAACGGACCGTGACGGTTACCTTTCGTAATCGTTCGCCAGGGCCAGGGTCTGCTGGAAGAGCCGACCGGGAATCAGCCGACCGCCCAGTCGGAAAAGGTGGTCGCTGGGCACCTGGCAATCGATCAGCAGGCAACCGGCCTCTTTCAAGCCGGCCACCAGATGGGCCAGGGAGGCCTTGGAGGCATCCGCCACCCGGCTGAACATCGATTCGCCGAAAAACACCCTGCCCAGGGAAACCCCGTACAAACCGCCCACCAAGGCCCCATCCCGCCAGCACTCCACCGAATGGGCATGCCCCATGACATGGAGCCGGTGGTAGGCGGTGATCATCTCCTCGTCCAGCCAGCTGCCCTCCTGACCGGGACGGGGAATCTCGGCGCAAGCCCGGATCACCGCCGTGAAATCGTGGTTGATAGTGAAACTGAAGTAACCCTGGCGCAGCTTGCGGGCCAGGCGGCGACTGCCATGGAATTCAGCGGGAAACAGAACCATCCGCGGGTCCGGCGCCCACCAGAGGATGGGCTCCCCCGGCGAATACCAGGGAAAAATCCCCTGGCTGTAGGCCAACAGCAACCGTTCGGGCTCCAGGTCGCCGCCCATGGCCAGCAGGCCGTCGGGCCGGGCCAATTCCGGCGGCGGGAAAAAGAGTCTGTCGTCGAGGGCAAAAACCGGCATATATTACAAATTGGTCAACGAGGACCATCCACCTCTGTTTAATATTACAAAATTGTCATCAAACTCGCCCAGCCGCCCCGGCCACGCGCTTTACTGATCCTGTTGATTATCTCATAACTTCAAACCGATGGCCAGCAATTACCAACCAGCAACCACGATTGGCACGCTTCTTGATTAAACACCCGTCGTCACGGGGTTGCGGCGGCTGGTCAAACGGGTCCGGCACCCAACCGAAAAGATCAAAAAAAGGAGGAGTTGCCATGAAAAAGGTGGAAGCGATCATCAAGCCCTTCAAGCTCGACGCGGTCAAGGAGGCCGTGACCGCGCTGGGCGTCCACGGCATGACGGTCAGCGAGGTCAAGGGCTTCGGGCGCCAGAAAGGACACACCGAAGTTTACCGGGGAGCCGAGTATGTAGTTGATTTCGTCCCCAAGATCAAGCTGGAAATCGTGGTCGACAGCGACCAGGTCGAGCGGGTGGTGGAAACCATCTGCACAGCGGCCCGCAACGGCAAAATCGGCGATGGCAAGATCTTTGTCCTGCCGGTGGAATCGGTCTGCCGGATCCGCACCGGCGAACTGGACCAGGCCGCCCTCTAAAACGAAGAGGACGCCCCGCCGGCAAGGAATTCGAAGTTTAATTAACGAAACAAGCAAGGAGAACGAAAACCATGGATATTAACAAGCTATGCAAGATCATCGCCGCCGCCGGGCTGGTGGCGGCCTGGCCCACCGCGGTTCTGGCCGGCGACGGCCAGGGCCTCTACACCGCCAACAACACCTGGATGCTGGTGGCCACCTTCCTGGTCTTCTTGATGCACCTGGGTTTTGCCTCACTGGAAGCCGGCCTGACCCGGGCCAAGAACACCGTCAACATCCTGTTCAAGAATACCGCGATCATTGCCATTGGTATTCTGACCTACGCCGTTATCGGCTTTAATCTGATGTACCCAGGCGATTTCGCCCTGGGCTCCTGGCTGGGCTTTGCCGGCTTCGGCATCGGCACCGACCCTGAAGCGTTGAAGATCAGCGCCGACGGTATCGGGGTTTACACCTACTGGACCGATTTCATCTTCCAGGCGATGTTTGCCGCCACCGCCGCCACCATCGTCTCCGGGGCGGTGGCCGAACGGATCAAGCTCTCCGGCTTTTTGCTGTTCACCACCATTTATGTCGCCCTGATCTACCCCTGGCTGGGCAGCTGGAAGTGGGGCGGCGGCTGGCTCGACGCCATGGGTTTTTACGATTTCGCCGGCTCCACCCTGGTGCATTCGGTGGGCGGCTGGGCGGCCCTGGCCGGCGTGATCGTGCTGGGCCCCCGGCTGGGCAAGTATGTCGGCGGCAAGATCCGGGCGATCCCCGGCCATAACATGCCGCTGGCCACCATCGGGGTCTTCCTGCTCTGGCTGGGCTGGTTTGGCTTCAACGGCGGTTCGGTGCTCTCCGCCGACCCGGGCTTGGTCTCCTTCGTCTTCGTCACCACCGCCCTGGCCGCCGCCGCCGGCGTGCTAAGCGCCATGCTCGTCTCCTGGGCGATCAACAAAAAGCCCGACCTGACCATGGCCTTAAACGGCGCCCTGGCCGGCCTGGTGGGGATCACCGCCGGGGCCGACGTGGTCGGAACCGGAGCGGCGGTGCTGATCGGCATTATCGCCGGTGCCCTGGTGGTCGTCTCGATCCTGGTCCTTGATCGCCTGAAGCTCGACGATCCGGTGGGCGCCATTTCGGTCCACCTGACCTGCGGCATCTGGGGCACCCTGGCGGTGGGGATCTTTGCCGCCGAGCTCTCCCTGGGCACCCAGTTGCTGGGCGTGGTCGCTTACGGCGTGGTGGCCTTTATCGCCGCGTTGCTGATCTTCCTGGCAATCAAGGCTACCATTGGCCTGCGGGTGGAGGAAGAAGAAGAACTTATGGGGCTGGATATCAGCGAGCATGGCATGGAGGCCTACTCCGGCTTCGAGATGACCCCTCCATCTTCGTAAACCAACCCTCATAACGTTTCTTGGGACGGTCAGCCCCGGCGATACAGCGTTGCTGTCATCGCCGGGGCTGCTTGCCGCCACGGAATAACCGTGGCAAACGATTAGGCAGACAGGTAAACGACCATGAAATTGAAATTTTTAGTCTTACAGCATGCCCCCTGGGAGGGGCCGGGGCGTTTTCTACGCGAGTCGGCCCAGCGGCTGAAAATCGAGTTGACAATCTGCAAGGTCTGGCAGCAGGAAATGCCCGATCCGCTGACCTTTGACGCCCTGTTGATTTTAGGGGGCGGGGCCAACGTCGATCAGGAGGCGGAATATCCTTTTCTGGTCCCGGAAAAGGCGGCGATCCGGCGGGCGGTGGGCGCCGACCTGCCCTGCCTGGGAATCTGCCTGGGCCATCAGCTGCTGGCCGAGGCCCTGGGGGCCCGGGTCGGGGTCAATTTCCGCAGCAGCGTCGGCTTCATCGACGGCCACTTCACCCAGGCCGGCCGCCAGCATCCGGCCTTCACCGGCTGCCGACAACCCTCCCCCCTCTTTAAATGGCACAGTTACACGGTACTGGAGCCCCTGCCCGCCCACCTTGAGGTGTTGATGACCTCGGAGCATTGCCAGGTGGAGGCGCTCTCGGTGGCCGGCCGGCCGCATCTACTGGGCCTGCAAGCCGACAACCACGCCGCCGAGCCGCACGACGTCGCCCTCTGGCTGGAACAGGATCACCAGTGGCTGGCCGGTCTGCGCGACCAGCGGGTGGACCCGGCCGCCATCCTGGCCACCGCCCGAAGCAAAGCCAAAAGCATCGGCCCCGACTTCCACCGCCTGCTAAACAACTACCAACGGCTGATCCGCCCCACCACGTAAGCGGCAACCGCAGTTGCCACGGACAATCCCCGGCGGACTTCAAAGCAGCGCAGTCCGCACAAGTCCGCAACCCTGTGCAACTTGCCCATCAAAAATCGGCAAGCGTTTGCTTGCCAAGAGCTTTTACTGCAAGGGGTTTATGTGGCTGAGTCCGGCAAACCGTTTGAAGTCATGGTCCGTCGAATATACGGTATAACCATGCTCAATCGCCAGGGCCGCGATATGGGCGTCGGTGGTCAGGTTGCCGCCGGTGCCCGAAGCGGCCAGCAGGTTGCGCAGCACCGACCAGTGATTGGGGCCGGGAACCACCGCCGAGACCACTGGTTGCGCCAGCCACTCGTCAATATATGCCCCGGCCTCCTTGATGGTCTGCGGATGCTCGAATACCCGCTGATTGGTGGTAAGACGCAGGAACGCGAGAATCACCACCCAGGGCAGGCCCACGCTCTCTTCTCCGGAAAGCGCCTTTTCAAGCCAGGATCGGGCCTGCTCGTGCTGGGGCAGGTCGTGATTGACGGCATACAACAGGAGATTGACGTCCAGCAGAATCATTTGCGCATTTCCAATTCTGTTACGACGGCCGCATCCTCCATGGCATCAGCCAGGGCCAGCGCCTTGTCCAGATCAATCCCCGCTCTAACCTTGCCCAGATGGGCCGGTCTTATCGTGTATGGCTGGGACGGTGGATGCTCAAAGGCGTTCAGCCCCTGGCGCAGCGCCTCGTTCACCACCTGCCTGTAGGGTTTACCACTGCGTAAGGCCGCCTCCCTCAGAGCCACAGAAAGATGATCGTCAATAGTCAATGTCGTACGCATCTTGATGCCCTCCTGCATGTCATCATGATGCCAAGGTATCATCAGGGCCGATGGTCCGTCAAGAGATTGCCGCAACAACATGCTCACTCAGCGGTGGTTACAAGAAATCGCCTTTGCCTACCCTATCAAACATACGGGACGCCAAAGACAACACAAAGAATGCACTGAAGCTGATTCTGGCCGGGTCGCGCCAGGTCGAGGAAACCACCCTGATCGGGCAATATGTCGCGGAAGCCGAGTGTCCGGTCTTCTACGCCTCGGCGGACCGATTGGCAAAGTCGGGAATCTTGATGGCGTACTTTTTGATCCGGTAGCCCATCTGGCGGGGGGTCATTCCCAGGTCCCGGGCTGCTCGGGCCTGAATCCAGCCATGCCGCTGCAAGGCGGCGATTATTTCCTCTTTTTCCATCTCCCAGAGTGACTTGCCAGCGCCGGTCATCCCCTGACTGCTTTGCGAAGGCGCCGCCGGCTCCGCGGCCTGGTGGTCGGTAAAGCCCCGGGGGCCATGCCGGGTGGTCGCCGTTGCGGCCACGGCGGCGGCCGGGTCGGGGTCGAGGTGCAGGTAGGCCGGCAAATCATCCAGGTTGATGGTCTCGCCGTCGGCCATGACCACCAAACGCTCCACCAGGTTCTGCAACTCGCGGACATTGCCCGGCCAGGTATATTCGTTGAGCCGGCGAATCACCGCCGCCGCGAGCTTTATTCGGCGCCGGTTGTGGCGGTTGCTTTGCCGCAGGAAATGGTCGAGCAGCAAGGGGATATCCTCCCGCCGCTCCCGCAGGGGCGGCAGCACCACCGGCACCACGTTGAGCCGGTAGTACAGATCCGCCCGGAATACTCCGTCCTCCACCGCCGTCGCCAGAGGGCGATTGGTGGCGGCGATGATCCGGACATCGACCTCGATGGTGCGGCTGCCTCCCAGCCGCTCAAACATCCTTTCCTGCAAAACCCGCAGCAGCTTGACCTGCAGGGGAAGGGGCAACTCGCCGATTTCGTCAAGAAACAGGGTGCCGCCGTCGGCCAGTTCAAAACGTCCCTTTTTCTGACTTACCGCCCCGGTGAAGGCCCCCTTTTCATGGCCCAGCAGCTCACTCTCCAACAGATTTTCCGGCAGGGCCGCGCAGTTGAGCTTAATGAACGGTTCCCCGGCCCGAGACCCGGCCTGATGGATCGCTCGGGCCACCAACTCCTTGCCGGTACCCGACTCACCCAGCAACAGGGCGGTGGCCCGGCTGGGGGCCACCTTGGTGATATAGTCATAAACTTCCTGGATTCTTTTACACTGGCCGATGATATTGTAACGGTTGAAACGGCCCTGCAGCTCCCGGCGCAACTGGCTGTTCTCTTCCCGCAGCACCTGTTGGCTGCTGGCAAAGCTGTGCTGCAGGTTGAGGAACTGGCCGATCATGGTGGCCACCACGGTAAGGAAACGGATATCCTCTTCAAAAGAGATTTCCGGCCCAAACAGGCGGTCCACCGACAGCACCCCCACCGGATTTTCCGCCTGCATCACCGGCACCCCGATAAACGAGATTTCCCCCTTGGGCAAGTGGGTACGGGCGCCGGTACGGTTCAAAAACAGCGGTTCCCGATGCACGTCCGGCACCACGAAAGGATAAGCACTGGCAAAGATGCGGCCGATCACCCCCTCCTCGGGGCGATAGACCCCCCGGGCGATCTCGTCCTGGCTCAGGCCGTAGGAGGCGACAATGCTCAACCGACCGCTGTCACGCTCCTCCAGCACCAGGGTGGCCCGTTCCATGCGCAAGGTCTCATGCAGAACCCACAGGGTCTCATTCAGGGTTTTGGAGATGTCCAGGGCCGAACCGATCAACTGGCTGATCTGATAAAGCGCCTGTAATTCCATATGGACGGTATTGGATTGCATAGCCATACCGACAACCCAGAGCAATATATATGCCAGCGGCCAGCGCACCCTGGACCAAAACCCATCTCACCGTTTAATCGCCATCTTTCACTTACCTGCCGACAACCGCCAAGACCAGCGGCAACTTCGGCCCCACCGAAACTCACAATTCTGTAATACACCCCGGCGACCGCCTGCCAATACCAAACAATTTCGTCTTGGTAGGACTACCTACCTTTTTGTCGGAAAACCCCCAAAAAGGTAGCAGTCAACGCCGGGGCCATTTTTGGGCAGACGCCCGACGATATTTATAAAACACGGCTAAACCAAGGGTTACAAAAACAAACAAGTTATTCGCCCCCCATGGCACAACCCTTGCGATAGCAACCTGGCAACGGCGGCCGGCGCGGCTGCCTTGGTACCAGCGCCACATAAGATGAATCAAATTCAGGAGGTTTTACCATGCGTAAGGTAGCAATCTACGGCAAAGGCGGAATCGGCAAATCCACCACCACCCAGAACACGGTGGCCGGGCTGGCGGAGTTAGGCCGCAAGGTAATGGTGGTCGGCTGCGACCCCAAGGCGGACTCCACCCGCCTGTTGCTGGGCGGCCTGGCCCAGAAATCGGTACTGGACACCCTGCGGGAAGAGGGTGAGGACGTGGATATCGAGGACATCCGCAAACTGGGTTTCGGCAACGCCTGGTGTGTGGAATCCGGCGGTCCCGAGCCCGGCGTGGGCTGCGCCGGCCGAGGAATCATCACCTCGGTCAACATGCTGGAATCCCTGGGGGCTTACGAGGAGAGTGAAGGCCTCGACTACGCCTTCTACGATGTTTTAGGCGACGTGGTCTGCGGCGGGTTCGCGATGCCCATCCGCGACGGCAAGGCGGATGAGATTTATATCGTGGTCTCCGGCGAGATGATGGCCATGTACGCCGCCAACAACATCTGCAAGGGGATCGTCAAATTCGCCCAATCCGGCGGGGTCCGCCTGGGCGGCCTGATCTGCAACTCCCGGGCAGTGGACAACGAAGCGTCGATGATCGATGAGTTCGCCAAAAAGCTGGGCACCCGGATGATCTTCTTCGTCCCCCGCGACAACGATGTGCAACGGGCCGAAATCAACCGCAAAACGGTGATTGAATGGAAACCCGAGGCTCCCCAGTCCGAGGCCTATCGGGGACTGGCCAAGGCCATCGATGATAACAAGGAATTCGTGGTTCCCACCCCTTTGGACATCGAGGATCTGGAAAAACTGCTCATGGATTACGGCATCCTGGAAGCCGCCTAAGCGTTCAACAAGGACCATGCCGTAACGTTCAGCAACACCGTAACAACCACCAAATATACCGGCGCCGGGCAACCCGGCCCGCGCCATACATCATAAGGAGAAATAATTATGCTAACCATGGTTCGCGCCATAATTCGACCGGAAAAAGCGGACGTCGTCCTGGCGGCCCTGATGGACGCCGGCTACCCCGCCGTCACCAAATACGCCGTGGCCGGCCGGGGTAAACAACGGGGCATCAAGATCGGTGATGTCACCTATGACGAACTGCCCAAGACCATGCTGATGGCCGTGGTCAATGACACGGACAAGGATTTCCTGATCCAGACCGTTATGGACACCGCCCGCAGCCCGGGCAAGGGCGCCTTCGGAGACGGCAAGATCTTTGTCAGCCCGGTGGAGGAGTCCTACACCATCAGCTCCGGAGTCAAGGAAACGGCGGAGGAGGAGGTGAAGGCATGAAAGAGGTCATCGCCATTGTGCGCATCAACATGATGAATCAGACCAAACAGGCCCTCACCGCTTGCGGAGTGGACGCCTTCTTTGCCCACGAAGCCCAGGGCCGGGGCCGGGGATTTGTCAATCCCCAGATCCTGGAAGGGGTCGAACAGGGCTACGAAGAGGCCGCCGCCGTGTTGGGGGAGAAGGGCAAACTCTACCCCAAACGGCTGCTCACCGCGGTGGTGGACGATCCCATGGTGGAGCGCGTGGTGCAAACCATCATCAACACCAATAAGACCGGCCAGCCCGGGGACGGCAAGATCTTCGTGATGCCGATCAACGACGCCGTGCGGGTTCGCACCGAAGAAAGCGGCCTCCAGGCCCTTTCCTGAATAACTCCAAGGAGAACAGCGCTATGACCACAGCAATGAAAAAACCCACGGGAGACTGGCAACCCGCCGATATCAAGGCGGAGTTGATCAAAAAGTACCCGGCCAAGATAGCCCGTAAACGCGCCAAGCAGATCATCATCAACGAGGCGCAGGAAAACGAAACCCCGGAGATCATGGCCAACGTTCGGACCATCCCCGGCATTATCACCATGCGCGGCTGCACCTATGCCGGTTGCAAGGGCGTCATCATGGGCCCTACCCGGGATATCGTCAACCTGGTGCACGGCCCCATCGGCTGTAGTTTTTACGCCTGGCTGACCCGGCGCAACCAGACCGATGCCGGCCCCGATGGCGACAACTTTATGACCTACTGTCTTTCCACCGACATGCAGGAGCAGGATATCATCTTCGGCGGGGAGAAGAAGCTGGCTGCCGCCATCCAGGAGGCTTACGATCTTTTTCATCCCCGCTCCATCGCCGTCTTCGCCACCTGCCCGGTGGGCTTGATCGGTGATGATATCCACACCGTGGCCGCCACCATGAAAGAGAAGTTCGGCGACTGCAACGTCTACGCCTTCTCCTGTGAAGGCTATAAGGGAGTGAGCCAGTCCGCCGGCCACCATATCGCCAACAACCAGGTTTTCCGCCATATCGTCGGCGAAAACGATGCCGAAAAACCGGGTAAATACAAGATCAACCTGCTGGGTGAATACAATATTGGCGGCGATGGTTTTGAGATCGACCGGATTTTTGAGAAATGTGGGATCACCTGTATCTCCACTTTTTCCGGCAACTCCACCTACGACCAGTTCGCCTCGGCCCATACCGTCGATCTCAACGCCGTGATGTGCCACCGCTCGATCAATTACGTGGCCGACATGCTGGAGACCAAGTTCGGCATTCCCTGGATCAAGGTCAACTTTATCGGCGCCGACTCCACCGCCAAGTCATTGCGCAAGATCGCCCAGTACTTCGACGATCAAGCCCTGATTGACCGGGTGGAGGAAGTCATCGAGGAAGAGATGCCGCCGGTGCTGGCGGCCCGGCAGGAAGTCCGGCCCCGCACCGAGGGCAAGACGGCGATGATATTTATCGGCGGCTCCCGGGCCCATCATTACAGCTTTCTCTTCAGCGAGATGGGCATGAAAACCATCTCCGCCGGCCACGAATTCGCCCATCGCGACGACTACGAAGGCCGCCGGATTCTGCCCCACCTCAAGGTGGATGCCGACAGCCGTAACATCGAAGAGATCGAGGTCAACCCGGACCCGACGCGCTATCAGCCACGCAAAAGCGCTGAGGAGATCGAAGAGCTGCAGAAGAAAGGGGTGCCGTTCAACAGTTACGAGGGGTTGATGCCGGATATGGAGCAGGGTTCAATCATCATCGATGACCTCAACCAGCACGAAGCCGAAAAACTGGTGGAAATGCTGAAACCCGACCTTTTCTGCGCCGGCATCAAGGAGAAGTATTCCGTCCAGAAGCTCGGGGTGCCGATGAAGCAGCTCCACAGCTACGACTCCGGCGGCCCTTACGCGGGTTTCCAGGGGGCCATCAACTTCTATCAGGAGATCGACCGCCTGGTCAATTCCAAGGTCTGGAGCTACATGAAGGCCCCCTGGCAGGAGAACCCCCAGCTCTCCGCCACCTATAACTGGGAATAAGAAACAACTCATGCTTTGAGGATAATAAAATGCTGCTAAGACACACACCGCAAGAAATAACGGAGCGCCAGGCCTTGACCATCAACCCGGCCAAGACCTGCCAGCCCATCGGGGCCATGTACGCGGCCCTGGGCATCCACGGCTGCCTGCCCCACAGCCATGGCTCCCAGGGTTGCTGCGCCTACCATCGCAGCACCCTGACCCGGCATTACAAGGAGCCGATCTCCGCCTCCACCAGTTCGTTCACCGAAGGGGCTTCGGTGTTTGGTGGCTCGGCCAACATGCTGCAAGCCATCAACAACATTTTCACCGTTTACCAGCCCGAGGTTATCGCGGTGCACACCACCTGCCTGTCGGAAACCATCGGGGACGACCTGCCCCAGATCAAGAAGAAGGCCCTGGATGAGGGCAAAATCCCGGCCGGCAAGTATGTGATCAGCGCCTCGACCCCCAGCTATGCCGGCTCGCATGTCACCGGCTTCAGCAACATGGTAACGTCCATGGCTGCCATGGCCGCGCCCACGGGCAAAAAGAACGGCAAAATCAACGTTATTCCCGGCTGGGTGGAACCCACCGACATGGAGGAGATCAAGCGGCTGGTCAAGCTGGTGGGAGTTTCGAGTATCCTTTTTCCCGATACTTCCGGCGTCCTCAACGGACCCCTCTCCGGCGAGTACAAGATGTTCCCGGAAGGCGGCACCACGGTGGCGGAACTGCAAGCCACCGGCGACTCCCTGGCCACCCTGGCCCTGGGCGACTGGTGCTCGGGCGATGCCGCCCGCTACCTGGACAAGACACACAAAGTGCCCTGCCAGGTCCTGGATATGCCCTTCGGGCTCAAGGCCACCGACCGCTTCATCGACGCCCTGCGCACCACCGCCGGGGTCAACGTGCCCGAGGAAATCGGGCTGGAACGGGGTCAGCTGGTGGACATGATCTCCGATATGCACCAGTACCTGTACAAAAAGAAGGTGGCCCTGGCCGGCGACCCCGATCAACTGATTGCCATAACCGAGTTTCTGGTCTCACTGGACATGTGCCCGGTCCATATTGTCACCGGCACTCCGGGCAAGAAGTTTGAAAGACGGATCAAGGAGTTGACCGAGGGAATGGGTTATGAGGTCAACGTCAAGGCCAAGGGCGACCTCTTTCTGCTCCACCAGTGGATCAAGAACGAGCCGGTGGACCTGCTGATCTGCAACACCTATGGCAAGTACATCGCCCGCGACGAAGATTTGCCCTTTGTGCGCTGGGGGTTTCCCATCCTGGACCGCCAGGGCCATCAGTATTTCCCCACCGTGGGTTACAAGGGCGGCCTGCGGCTGCTGGAGAAGATCCTGGGAGTCCTTATGGACCGCAAGGATCGCGACGACTCGGAGAGCAAATTTGAACTGGTGCTCTAAGCGGGGCGTTTTGCAAGACAACGCCTGAGTTTCAGGGCCGCAGATTGTCGGCGCTGGACGCCGACAATCTGCAGCACTGCTGAGCGGCAACGAATTTTGCAGGCAAGTGCCTGTCAACAACCAGCAAGGAGATCGCAAAATGGCAATTCCAGCACGGCAGATCGTGGTCTGCCAGAGCTTTCGAGTGGCGGGTGACAAAAAAGGGATCTGCCACAAGCAGACCACCGGCTTTTTACCATATCTGGAAGAAGAAATTCTGGATCGCGGCCTTGACTGCCTGGTCACCGCCTCCACCTGCCTCAAGCAGTGTGAAGCGGGGCCCATCATGGTCATCCAGCCCGACAACTGGTGGTTCAAGGGAGTGGAAAGTGAAGAGGCAATTGACGCCATCCTGGACGGTATCGAGGAAGGCACTCCTCCCGCCCGGTATCTTATTACCCCATAGGAGAAACACCATGGCCAAGAAAAATGTGGAGGATCTGTTGGTCGCCGGCGGCGAGGACCGGGTTCTGCGGGCCCGTTATGACGCCATCAAGGATATGGAAGATTTCGTCGCCGCCGCCAACGACGACGGCTACGACTTTACCATCGAGGAACTCAAGGAAGTGCTCAGAGAGGCTGGGGACTCTTTTGATTTGATCGGCAACCCGGCCAAACGCCAGATGTGGTGGGTATAAAAATGGAAACCGCACTCGACGAAAGACAACGCCAGATCCACCGCACCGGCCAGCAACCCTTTGAGCTGGTATGCAACCAGGATTCCCTGGCCGGGGCCGTCAGCCAGCGGGCCTGCGTGTTCTGCGGCTCCCGGGTGGTGCTCTACCCCATTGCCGACGCCCTGCACCTGGTGCACGGCCCCATCGGGTGCGCCGTCTATACCTGGGATATCCGGGGAGCGCTCTCCTCCGGGCCCGAGCTCCACCGCCTTTCCTTTTCCACCGACTTGCAGGAGTTGGACGTTGTTTTCGGCGGCGAGAAGAAGCTGCACGCCGCCCTCCTTGAACTAATCGACCGCCACCAGCCCGCCGCCGCCTTTGTCTACGCGACCTGCATTGTCGGCATCATCGGCGACGATCTGGAATCGGTGTGCCGCACGGTAACCGCGGAGCGGGGGATTCCGGTGATTCCGGTGCAGTCCGAGGGCTTCAAGGGCAACAAGCGAGCCGGCTACACCGCCGCCTGTAACGCCATGGCCCGGCTGATCGGCACCGGTGACACCACCGGGATCGCGCCCCACTCCATCAATATCCTGGGCGATTTCAATCTGGCCGGCGAGATCTGGCTGATCCGCGACTACTTCAGCCGGATCGGGGTCCAGGTGGTGGCCAACGTCACCGGCGACGGCCGGGTGGCCGATCTGCAACGGGCCCATGGCGCCGCTCTCAACGTGGTGCAGTGTTCCGGCTCGACCATGGATCTGGCCCACCTGATGGAAGAGCAGTACGGGGTGCCGTCGATCCGGGTCTCCTATTTCGGGGTCGAGGATATGGCCCAGGCCCTCTACGACGTGGCCGCGCATTTCGAGGACGCCGAGATCATGCGGCGCACCCGGGAGCTGGTCAAGGAGGAGCTGACCGAACTGCTGCCCAAGCTGGAGTTTTACCGGCAGAAGCTGACCGGCAAAAAGGCCGCCATCTATGTGGGGGGATCCTTCAAGGCCTTCTCCCTGGTCAAGGCCTTCCGACTGCTGGGCATGACGGTGGTGATGGTGGGCTCCCAGACCGGTACCGCCGAGGAGTACCAAGAGCTGGCGGCGATCACCGACCCCGGCACCATCATCGTCGACGACACCAACCCCCTGGAACTCTCCAGCTTTCTGGAAGAAAAGCAGGTGGACATTCTGGTGGGCGGAGTCAAGGAGCGACCCATCGCCTACAAGCTGGGGGTGGGCTTTTGCGACCACAACCACGAGCGCAAGGAAGCCCTGGCCGGCTTCCACGGCATGCTTAATTTCGCCCGGGAGGTCCACGCCTCGGTAATGAGTCCGGTCTGGCGCTTCACTCCCCGGCAAGGAGTATGGTCATGAGCAAAAAACCGAACTACCTCGCCACCACCAACGCCTGTAAGCTCTGCACCCCGCTGGGGGCCTGCCTGGCTTTCAAGGGGATCACCGGGGCGGTGCCCTATCTGCACGGTTCACAGGGCTGCGCCACCTATATGCGGCGCTATATCATCAGCCATTTCAACGAGCCGATTGATATCGCCTCCTCCTCGCTTTCCGAAAAACACGCGATCTATGGCGGCGGTCCCAACCTCAAGCTGGGCCTGGTGAATGTCACCAAGAAGTACCGCCCCACGCTGATCGGCATCGCCACCACCTGTCTGACCGAGACCATCGGGGACGATGTCCACCAGTTCCTCCAGGAATACCACCGCGAGGTCAAGGGCGACAAGCCCATCATGGTACGGGTTTCCACCCCCAGCTACCGCGGCACCCATATGGAGGGCTTCCATGACGCGGTGACGGCGGTGGTGGCCTCCCTCACCACCGCCGAGGAGCAGGCTCCGGCCACCCCCGCCGACACCGCGGAGCCGGCAACACCAGGGGCCGAGGCCCCCATCAATCTAATGCCCGGCTTGGTCTCACCGGCCGATATTCGCTATCTCAAGGAAATCTTCGCCGATTTTCAGCTGCCGGCCACCATCATCCCCGACCTCTCCGAGACCATGGATGGGCCGGCCGCCCAAACCTACGAAAAGATCCAACCCGGCGGCACCCCCATCAACGCCATCCGGGCCATGGGCCACAGCCGGGCCAGCCTGGAGTTTGGCCACGGCATGGGCAAGCACAGCGCCGGCATGCTGCTGCAGGAGCGCTTCCAGGTACCCTGCCGGCGGCTGCCCATGCCCATGGGGATCACGGCCAGCGACCTTTTTTTCGCCGAGCTGGGCAAACTCAGCGGCCGCCCCCTGCCGGCAAAGCACGCCCTGGAGCGGGGCCGGCTGGTGGACAGCTACGTGGACGGCCACAAATATGTTTATGGCAAGAAGGCCATTGTTTACGGCGAGGAAGACCTGGTGGTGGGCCTCACCACCCTGCTGGCCGAAATCGGCGTCTTCCCGGTGCTCTGCGCCTCCGGCGGTAAAAGCGGCCAGCTGGCCGACGCCATCGCCACCGCCACCGCCGAGCTGCTGCCCGAACCACCACAGGTCTTTGAAGACGTGGATTTCTTCGACATCGCCGAACTGGCCGCCAGCCTGGAGCCGGATCTGGTGGTGGGTCACTCCAAGGGCTATTCCCTGGCCCGCCGGCTGGCCATTCCCCTGCTGCGGGTGGGCTTTCCCATCCATGATCGCTTGGGCGGCCAGCGTGTCCTGCACCTGGGGTACCGTGGCGCCCAGCACCTTTTCGACCTGGTGGTAAACGCCATGATCGCCAAAAAACAGGACGACTCACCGGTCGGCTACGCCTATATGTAAAAGCCGGAATGTCGCTTAATAACCAGCAACAGTCATGGAGACCTTCTTATGCAAACCATCAATACCGCCGTTCCGGATCTAAGCCGCCATCCCTGCTTTAACGCCGGGGTAAAAGGGCAATTTGGTCGGGTTCACCTGCCGGTGGCACCTAAGTGCAACATCAAGTGCAATTATTGCAACCGCAAATATGATTGCGTCAACGAGTCCCGGCCCGGAGTGACTTCCACCATCCTGACCCCGGAACAGGCCCTGGCCTACATGGAAAAAGTGCTGGTGGCTGAACCCCGGATCACGGTGGCCGGTATCGCCGGACCAGGCGACCCCTTCGCCAACGCCGCCGAGACCCTGGGCACCATGCAGTTGCTGCGCTATTACTATCCGGAGTTGATCCTCTGTCTCTCCAGCAACGGCCTGGAGCTGGCCCCCCATGTCGACGAGGTGGCCTCCATCGGGGTTTCCCATGTCACGGTGACGGTGAACGGGATCGATCCCCAGATCACCCGGCAAATCTACAGCTTTGTCCGCCAAGGCAAGGTTTTTTACCGCGATTTGCAGGGTGCCGAACTCCTGCTGGCCCGCCAGCTCAAGGCCATTGAAAAGCTGAAGAGCCGGGGTATCACCGTCAAGGTCAACTTCATCGTCATCCCCGGGGTCAACGACCAGCATGCCGACGCCACCGCCAAAGTGATGGCGGAGTTGGGGGTTGATCTCTTCAACTGCATGGCCATGCTGCCCAACGCCGACACCCCCCTGGCAACGTATGGCGAACCGGATCGGCCACTGATGGAGCAGTTGCGCGCCCAATGCGAAGAGCACCTGCCCCAGATGCGCCACTGCCGACGCTGCCGGGCCGACGCCGTGGGCCTGTTGGAGCAGGATCGTTCCGGGGAGTTGGCCGGTTGCCTGAATGCCTGCGCCACCCTGCCGCCCCCGAGTGAGCAGCCCCGGCCCTACGTGGCGGTGGCGAGCCTGGAGGGAATGCTGGTCAACCAGCACCTGGGGGAGACCACCAGCCTGCTGATTTACGAGCAGGTGGAGGATGGCTACCTGCTGCGAGAAGAGCGACCGGCCCCCCGGCCCGGCGGCGGCGTCGGCCGTTGGCAGGCCCTGACCCGGGTGCTCAACGACTGCCGGGCCGTACTGGTCAGCGACATGGGTGATTCACCGCGCCAGATTTTAAGCGAGGCGGGAATCCAGCCGGTGACCATGTCCGGTTTTATCGAGGCCGGACTCACGGCGATCTACACCGGCGAAGGTCTGCACTCCCTTCAAAGACGGGCCCCCAAAAGCTGCAGCGCCGGAGGCTGCCAGGGCACAGGCACCGGCTGCGGCTGATTACCACAATTTGTCATGAGAGGTGAGACCATGCAGGGTTTGATAGACAGCACCCTTCGGGAAGGAATGCAGACGGTGGGGGTGGCTCTGAGCCTGGAGCAGCAGGTGGAGCTGGCCGGCGAACTGACGGCCATGGGCATCGAGGAACTAGAGGTGGGGCCGTTGCGGCCCGACGACGACGAGGCCGAGCAGTTGATCAATCGCTGCCGGGGCCAGGCCCGGGTTGCCCGGCTGGCCATCTGGTGCCGTTGCCAAGCGGCGGATATTGAGCAGGCCCTGGCCTGGCAGCCCGAGGTGCTGGCCCTCTCCATCCCCGTCTCCAGCCTGCAGATGCAAGTCAAGCTGCAAAAAGGAAAAACGGCCGTTAAAGAACTGGTGGTGGCCGCTCTGCGCCGGGCCCGGGGGCGGGTGGGCTATCTCTCCCTGGGGCTGGAGGACGCCACCCGGGCCGAGCCGCGCTTTCTGGCCGAAATGGTGCGCCTGGCCAAGAAAGAGGGGGCCCACCGCGTCCGGCTGGCCGATACAGTGGGGATCGCCACCCCCGCCGAAATCATCGAACTGGTCCGGCAAGTACGAGAGGTTGGCGGCCGGCAACTTGCCATCGGTGTCCACACCCATAACGATTTCGGCATGGCCGGCGCCAACGCCATCGCCGCCCTAGGGGCCGGCGCTGATTGGGCCGATGTCACCCTGCTGGGGCTGGGGGAACGGGCGGGTTTGGCCCGGCTGGAGGAAGTGGCGGGCTACCTGGCCCTGCGTCGGCAAAAGGCCTACCAACTAGCCGGACTGCCGGAACTCTGCGCCCGGCTGGCCGACTTCTGCGACCAGCCGCTGGCCCCCCGGCAGCCGGTGGTGGGGCGCGATATCTTTGCCTGTGAAACCGGTCTGCACCTGGCCGCCCTGCAACGAGAACCCGCCACCTACGAGCCCTTCGAGCCCGCCCTGGTGGGCAACCGGCGGCGACTGCTCTACGGAACCAAAACCGGCCGCCAGGCCCTGGCCGGTCGGACCGCTGAGCACCACAGCGCACCGCCGGTGGGGCGGCTCCGCAAGCTGGCCCGGCAACTGGGACGCCCCTTGGACGAGGAGGAACTGGCGGTATTCCTGCAAGCCGCCGCCTGAGCGCCGGGGGAACGGTTTGCTGAACGGCTACGGCCCGTTAAGTCCACGGTTGTCGGCACGGCTGAACGATTATTATTCCCCCGGTGGTTCCTCCAGGCTGTGTTTTACCGCCGCCGTTTTTTGCTGCAAAAGCTCCCATTCGGTCTTGAGCTTACGGCGCACACCATCCAGGGTGTCCGTGCCGGTGGCGGGCGGTTTTTCGGTAACCAGCTCACCATACAAGGCCAACAGCTCGGCCGCGCAATGTTGGCGGGAAAAACCGGAGGCCGTCTGCCGGGCCCGACGGCTCCAGGCCGCCAGGTTGGCCGGGGACAGGGCCTCTTCGATGGCGGCGGCAAACTCGGCGGCAGTGCTGGTCGCCGGCAAGATACGGCCGTTGCCCCCCTCCTCGACCACGTCATCGACCCCGGTGGCCTGCATGGCGACCACCGGCACTCCGGCGGCCATCGCTTCCGCCAGCACCAGCCCCTGGGTCTCCGAGCGGGAGGCAAAGACAAAGAGATCCATGGCGGCGTAACAGTCGGCCAACTCGTCTTTTTGCTGTATTCCCGGCATGATCAGCCGCTCGCCGAGGTCGGCTGTGGCAAAGATCTCCCGGATCTCCTGCTCGGCCTCGCCGTTGCCGGCCACCACGAAAACCGCCTGCCGGTCCTTTTGCAGATAAGCGGCCGCCGCCTCCGCCAAAAAAGGCAGATTCTTTTCCTGGGCCAGGCGGCCAAGATGGCCGATCACCCTGGTATCGGCGGCGATGCCATACCGCTGGCGCCAGCGCTCCCGGTTTCCCCCGCCCAGCAGCTCCAGATCGATACCGGTGGGCAGCACCGTTACCGGCGTGGTTACCCCCCGCTGGGCCAGCAATTGTTTAATACCGTCGCTGGGGGCGATCACCCGGCTGCAGAGATTGGCGTACTCGGTGGAGAGATTGATGACGAAACGCTTCAACGGCTCGGAATCAAAGGGGACATAATGGGTGTACTGCTCGTAACGGGTGTGGTGGGTGAAGACGATGGGCAGATCTTGCCGCCGGGCGGCCCGCAGCGCGACATCCCCCAGCAGGAAGGGATGATGGCTGTGGATGATATCGGGCTTGAATTCCCGCAGTTTATCGGCGACCAGGCCGGGCAGCGGCAGGTAAACCGAAAAATCGCTGCCGTTGAAATGCTGGATCGCCGGCACCCGCAGGACGTGGCTTTCGTCCGCCGGATCGTTGATCTCACCCTCGTAGGTGGGAGCCACCACCAGCACCTGCTGGCCCGCTTGTCGCAGATCGGCGGCAAAGGTCGAGACCGAACGGGCCACCCCGCCCACATGGGGCAGGTAGGTATTGGTAAACATGCAGATCTTCATTAATTATCCTCGGCCGCCAGCCGGCGGCAATAATCGGGAGCGGTCAGCGGCTGTTTACGCCAACCCGGCACTTCCACCATGATCTCCGGCGGGGCCCCATACCAGTCACCAGTCAGCCGCACCGCCAGTTCCCGCCCCTGGTGTTCAAAGTTTACCGACACCGGGCCGTAAGGGGTCAGGGTGGGGCCAAAGGCCGCCGTGGTCGCCGGCGGCAGCCATTGCTCATTAAGCCCCTTGCCGAGCAACAGCCGCCCCTCCTCTTCCAGCACAAACATGTTCCTGATCAGCATCAATAGTTCGGCCGCCGCCCAGCCATGCTGGCCGTCCCCCATGCAGCCGCCGCCGGTGCGCGGATGGATCGCCTCCGGCCATTGGCCAGTGGCGGAGGCCAGTTCCACGGCCCGGCGCAGCAGCGGCGAAAAACGGGGATCGCCGGCCCGAAGATAGGTCTGAGCCAGCATCAAGGTCATATAGATATTGACCCCGGAATGGATCATATCCTGGAAAAAGCCGCCCTCGTGCAGACAGTTGGCGAACAGGTAATCGGCGGCGGCCATGCTCCGTTCATCGCCGGCGCCCCAGAGCTGCAGGGGATAATCGACCACCAAGGAGCCGATGGCCGCCGAATCCAGCCGGCGATTGGGGGAGGCTGGCATCGCCGCCAGCTTCCGTTCGGCCATCACCGCTGCGATACTGCGCTCGATACTGGCGGTCAGTTCCCCGGCCGTATTCTGCATGGCCTCGGCTTGCCGGGGCTGCCCGCCCTGCCGCAACATCGCCGCCGCCCCCTTGAGGCCGGCCACCGCCCAGAAGTCGTCCCAGTAATAGTAATCGTTGGGGCCGAAATGTTCGGCGCTGAAGCCGGCCGGCAGCAGCCCCCGGTATTTATCGTCCCCGGTGGAGAGCCGTTTTTTGTCAAGCCAGCGGCCCGCCTTGGCGATCGGCTTGAGCCATTGCGGGTTGTAGTCACCACCGGTGAGTTGCCGGTAGCGCTCGTAAAGCCAGAGCACCTGACCGTTGGCATCCCACTCCCCGGCCTGGGAATGAAAAAAACCGTTGCCATGCTGGCGCCGCTCGAAACGGTCAAGCTGGGCCCGGCAGCGCTGCCGCAAGCCGATGGCCAGCAACGGATGCAGCATCAGGCAGGCGTCCCGGAACCAGAAACGATTGTAGGTGTAGGGGCCAGGCACGATATCGGCGGCGGATAGATGGATCAGGGTGCGTACCGCGGTCCGGTAAAGAAACGCCAACCTGGCATCCGGCACTTGTAGGGCAGCGGCCTGGCTGGCGGCGGCGGGCCAGCTCTCCGGGGCGGTCCGAGGCGAAGGCAACGACAAGGGCACCTCGACGGTGAGCTTTTTGTCCGCCTCACCGGCGTCCACCGCAAAAAAAGCGGCGGCAGTGGCCATGCCGATCCGGCAATCGATCCCGGCGGCCCCCTCCTCGCCCTCCAACTCATGACTGACATCACCCCGCCGATAATTGGCATACAACATTTTGTCCGCCGGCTCGGCAAAACGTACCCGCTGTTTTTTGTTCACCAGCCAGCCCGTCCGTTGCTCCAGGGTGCTTACCCGCTCGACAAACTGAATCCCTTCCGGGTTATAAGGGCGCAGGGCGACCACCAGCCAACCACCCGACTGGCTCCGGGCGGTCAATTCCCAGACCACCGTGGGGCGCCCGTCGCTCTCCCGCACCTCGGCCCGGACCCTTACCCTAGCCCCGGCGCTCTCCCATTGGGTCACCACCCGCCGGTTGTCGTCATCCTCCAGGCGCTGTTCGACCTGCTCGAGCTGAGAGGGGAAACAGGCCCGGCCCCGGGAATCGTAGAACCAGCAGTCCAGCGACCAGCCATCCTGGATGGGAGTCAACAACCCACGGGGATCGACTACCGGATAGAGCGGCAGATCGGGCAACCCCACCGCCGTCCAGTTGCGATGGGTCAGGTTGATATGGGAGATGGCAAAACCCCGCGGCACGAAAGAAGAATCGGCGGGGTTAAACTGGCGGACCACCCAATAGGGCCAGACCCAGTCGAGATTATGCTGAATGGCCTTGGTGTTGAGCAAACCCCGGGCGTGCAGGACCATGCCGGCCCGCAGCAACTCGATGGGCTCCTGCACCTCCGAGGGCTGGGCGAAACTCCGGGCCCGGGCCATAAGGCTGATGGGGTCCAGGAAATCAAAACGCCGCGCCGCCAGCCGCAGGAAATATTTCCAGGGCAGAAACCGGCCAATCATCGCCGCCGCCTATTGACCCCGGCGGCGCAGCACCCAGATCTCCAGCAGGGCCCACTCCTCGCCGGGATAATTCTCCTGCTCCAAGGCCGACAAGCGCCGGTGGCGGGTGGCGGTGCTGCCCACGAACTCCAGTTGCTCCAACAGCAGCCGTTTGGTGGCGTCGGCCTTTTCCAGGGCGAAGGGATTCAGGAAGTTGACCAGCATGTAACCCTCGCGGGGCGTCCCGGCAAAGGCGTCCACCAGCTTGGCGATGGCCGGCGGTTCGAGGTAGACCAGGGAAGCGGTGGAGATCACGATATCCGCCGCCGCCATGGCGGCCTCGATCTGACGGCCGGTGTCCGGGTCCGGCTGGTTGAGATCGGCCTCGAATATCTCATCGAACAGGCCGGCGCTCTTGCCATAGGCCAGGGCGTTGCCGGAGATGTCGATCCCGGTACTGTGCACCGGCAGCCGCCGGGGGGCGTCGATTCTGGCGGCGGCCGCCGAGTCGCGCCAGTTGTGGCGGATGGCCTCCACATCCATGCCGTGGATGGCGGCCATGGTGGTATTGCCAAAGCAGCAACAGAGATCGACATAGTTCAGGGTCCGGCCGGCGGCCGCCTGTTCCTGGGCCCAAGGCAGGATCAGGCGGTCAAAGGTCTGGCGGTTGAAATCATCGGAGATGTATTCCAGGGCATCGATGATCCGCTCCTTAAAGGGCACCGGATCCTTGGCGACGTAGATATCGTCGAAATGCTGCTTCTTCTCTTCGGTTTTGACTGCCGTTTGGCTCATGATCGGTAATCCTCCTGGTTGCTGCCGCGCCGGCCGAATATCTCCCAGAACAAGCGGCGGCGCAGATTGCTGATTCGTTTATGGTAAGGCTGTTATGTAAGCCAGCGGAGGGCAAAATGTCAACCGCTAATCCTGGATGCCGGCAACCAGCTCTCAGCCGCAATCAATGCCCAATAACCCGATGGTATCGGGAAATCTCCTCTGTTCTATCTTTATTCAATCCGACCTCATCAGCAAACACCGGCCAGTTACGCACTGCCTCCGTTACTTCTTTAACGATTTCTCCGGGTCTCGGCAGGCTGATGCTCTCGCCTACCGCGATGAGGTCGGAGAGCGTGAAGTGATCCCGCTTGCCGTTAATGCTCATTTGGTGCTGGTTGGTCCACTTGCCTGCCGGGTTATGGGAATAGGTCACGTCAAAAGCAGGCGAGAGTCGCCATTTGCCGTCTTTGCCCATGAGGAAGGCGATATTTTTCGTGTGATCATCCTGGTTGCGGGCCAAAACGTTAAAAAGCATCCGCCGGTACTGCTGCATGGCCTCAGCCTTACTGAGCCTGAGTTTGCGCATCACGGCAAAGGCCTGTTCATAGCCATAACCGCCGGCCAGGTTGAAGTCGTAATGGGCCAGTCCACACAATGACTGCAAATGAAGCTTTTTGCCATCCCGCCGGTCAAAACGCCGGGTCAGAAAGTGAGCTCGGCCGTGTTCTTCCAAAAGGCGGCATTCGGTCATCTCAATGCCTGCTCTCCTGGCCATCAGATAATAGGCATACTCAATGCGGCCATAGCCTTTCGGTTCTCCAAGCTCCAGGTCGCTGACCCCGTCAAATTTGAGGATCCAGTGATCATATCCTGCCGGGACCTCGGCCTGGCCGGAGATGACATGGCCCTTGTCGTTCATGGCGATAACGGCCTTGGGCCTTGCACCGCCGGCAGAGGTACCTACCCTGAGGATATCCATAATCGCTTCGTTGTTCTCCCTGCTGTCTTCGCCCAAAGTGGCATCCAGGGTAAGACGCTTGTCGGTGATTTTCCGGGCCAGTTGGGTTAGTTCGGCCACCTCGACCGGCACAGCGCTGTCCAGCCCTCGGATCAGGGCGGGGCGAAACTCAAGGGCGCCCATGCCCCTGTTACCGGTGTAACAGAGTCGTTCCACCGGACTGAAGTCCTGGCTATCACGGCCGATACGTGCAAGCCAAGCGTCGATAATGGCGTTGCCGAACTTGTCCGGCAGCGCGTCGGCCAAGAGGCCTGGCAGGCCGTGGAAGGTTTCCCGGTTGAGGGCGGGAAAGGAGAAGATCCCGTCACCCTGCCCTGCCGAGGCCAGCCCCATGTGAAGGGGCGAAAGATCAAGCCCCGCGTTCAAAAAGGCTGGATCGTATTCAAACACCGCGTAGCCACGCTCGTTGAGCCAGGAAACCGCGCCAACCTCCTTGCCCCAAAGTCGGACAATGGCTGTATCGACTTTCTCTACCATTCAGACGGCTCCCCGGACTCTTGCTTGCTGCCACCTCCGGAGGCCCGCCGCCGTTTCTTACCCCGCTGCTTTGCCTGTTGCAGCGGGCTAATTTCCGGCTCCGGGATAAAGAGATCCAGGCCGTCCAGGGCCCCAAGCTCGCGCAGAACCGCGATCAGGGAAGAGAGCTTACCTTTACCACCCTCCAGTGCCTTGATCACGTTGAGCGATACGGCCGCCGATGTCGCCAACTGCTGTTGGGTGAGGTTCTTGCGCAACCGAAACGCCTTGAGGCGTGCCCCAATTTCGGTGCCAATGGCCGCATCGGTCAGTGAGTAGATATCCATAACGTACCAATAAAAGTCCGTAGGTGGTTAATTTTGCATATAGCAGCCCTTTTTGAGGTCATTACAGACAATAAAGCATGCCGGCCGGTTGGGGTCAACCGGAAAATTAAATTTACGGAGCTTATTCACTTACCTGCCCGGCTTTCGGCCAGCAGTTGGCCCAGGCGTTCGGCCATTCGTTCGGCGGCGAACACCAGGGATTCGACATCGAGGAAATCCAGCACCCGGCGGTCGAAAAGCACTTTGGCCCGGGCGGCAAAGCCATCCTCGGGGGCAGCGGCCCAGAAGAGGACGGCCAGGGGCAGGCGGGGCAGCACCGGAATAATCATGGCCAGATCGGCGGCGGCCTCGGGCCAGGGCTGACCACCCATGGCGCGGCAAGCGGCTTGCACCGCCTTTTGGGGATGGTCGGCAAAAAGGGCGGCCAGGGGCTGTTCGCAGTAAGTGGCCAGGGTTCTGACCTTGGAGATCGTGTTGGGCAGGCTCTCCAGGCCGACCCAGTCGTGGCTGGGCGGCGCCCCGCCCCGGCAGCAAATGTAGTTGTAAAGCAGAATCTGGTCGCGGTGATCCTCGGGTTCCGCCCCGGCCAGCAAAATCCCGGCCCGGCCCAGCTCCACCGGTTGGCCCAGGTAGGAGAAGCGCAGGACCTCGCCATCCCCGGCGGCGGCCGACTCACAACCCAGGGGGGCGGCCAGTTCAGCCAGGGAAAGCTGGGCGATCTTACTCTGGAGATGGGTCACCAGCTCCAAAACCCGCTGGCCGGGCAATGCCTCCAGGCTTACCTCCCCGCCCCGGTCCAAACCCAGGTCGGCGACCTCGAGATCCGGACATTTAGCCGGATCCTCACCCCCCTTGCAGACCGCGGCGGCAAAGGCCAGGCAAGCGGGATAACCGCAGCGCCCGCAGTTGCTTTGGGGCGTTTTCTTGAACAGTTCAAAGGGCTGCATAGCAGGTGTTTACCATAAGCAGAATCAGACCGCCAGCTGCCAGTAAATCGGCACCGTAATGCCTTGGATCGTATAGCTATCCTGTTTGACATTGAGAGTTGAGCACCTGGGCGACAGCATCGTGCAGGTTCCGGTGAACTATCTTTAGCCGGGAAAAGCCGGTGTGGCGGCATTTAATAATGGTCCGGAAGCTGCCATCGTCGAGCGGTGCTGGCATGCAAGGTGTGAGAAGTAGAATTTGCTCGTATTACGGCTCGCTCAGACGACGGCGCCGAGACTAACCAGGGCGATATGCATGCCCTGCACCAGCGCGATCACCATGATCAACGCTACCGGATACACCGACGAATAGGCCACCACGGGGCGATCGGAGTTGTCAACCTGGCGGATGACGTCGAGCCCTGGCGTAAAGGTCATACCGCCGCAGATGACACCAAAACACTCGCTCACCGGGATGCGCAGGAAGTAGTGCCCGATCAGGAAGCTGCCGGCCATGGGCACGACCGCGAACAACATTGCGTAGAAGGCGTAGTAAACCGCCTGGAAGTCGAGGGATTCGACGAAACTCTGGCCGGTCTCCAGTCCGACCTGGACAAAGAACAGCGCCAGGCCCAGCTCCTTGAGCACCGCCGTGGCATTGCGCGGAAAGCGGCCGATGAAATTGCCGATACGCCCGAAGTGGCCGAACAGCAGACCGGCAACCAGGGCGCCGCCGGCGATGCCCAGCGAGAAAGGCCCGAGCCCGGGGATGGGGATCACCACTCCGCCGATCGCAAAAGCGAGGAACAGCACCGCGGCAAGCGAGCCGATATCTACTCGGCGCTGCACAGTGTGATGTTCGTGCCCGATAAACAATTCGAGTTGGTCCAGCTCTTGCGCGCTGCCCACGGCAACGACCAAGTCGCCATACGCCAGCGCATCATCCTCGGCGGGCACGAACTCGAAATTGCCGCGGATCACGCGCGTCACCGAGGCATTGAAGCGCAATCGGATTCCGAGATCGCGCAGCGAGCGATTCAGGACGGCGGTGTTCTCCACTACGATTGAGCGTGAGTCGAGCTCGACATTTTTATCGAATTCCTCATGCACCTCCTCGCCGACAACCGCGCCGGCACTGGCCACGTTCTCCGGCCGACCCTCAAGGCGCAGGATATCACCGCGCTGCAGCACGGTGCTGCTACTCGCCGTGCGTACAGAAAGGCCCCGCAGGATCCCCGAGACGGCGACATCGTGCTCCTGAAACAGAGACACATCACGGATGAGCGCGCCGTGGAGATCATCGTTATCCAGCCGATAGACAGCGGAATGCAGCTTACTGCGCCCCGCGAGTTCCGCCTCCATCTTCGGGCGCAGCAGACGCATGGCGATGGTGATGAACAGGATTACGCCCAGCAGACCGAAGGGATAGCCCAGGCCATACCCGAAAATCACCTCTTCTTCCGGGCTGAACTGCAACGCGCTAATCAGGGCCGGGCTGGACGTGAAGGAGCCGGCAAACAGCCCAAGGCCAATGCCGATGGGAATACCCGTGATCACAATGATGGCTACCGTGTTGACCCCGGAAATCGCCAGCAGGACCAGGACATTGGAGATGAAACGCCGACCATGCAGCTTGAATGCGCGAAAAAAGCTTGGCCCGGCCTCCAGGCCCACGCAGAGCAGAAACAGCACGATGCCCAGATCGGCCAGGATGTCCACCGCTTCCAGGGTCGGGTACAGGTAGCCGGCCGCCATCGCCACGATCAGCACACCACTGGCGCCAAAGCCCACCCCTTTGAAGGTCATATTGCCAAAGGCGATGCCGAGTAAAACGATCAAAAAGGTGATGACCAGCTCGGAATGCTGGTAGTACAGCGGAATCGGGATCAGGTTATTGGGTTCCATATGCAGCCACTCCCCTACGACAATCAGCCGTTTGCCCCTAAAAAGAAGGCACTTTTTAGTGAATATCGGCTGCCAACCGGGGTGTCAACGAAAAATTCCTCCAAAGCGGGCCGAGATCATTGGGGCGGACCAGGATACGCGCACCCGGGTGCTACGGTCTTAAGCGTGCCGATTTTCCGCAACTGCAGTATCGCCATACCCTGGAAAACCTGGCCCGCGCCGACTTCGACGACTTCCTCCGCTGCTACCAAGAGCGCCAAGAAACCGAACAGTTCCACATAAAGAAATGGCAAATCTTTTTAGTAAGGGTTACCGCCTTAACCTGCCCGCCCTGTTTTGACAATAATTATTTCCTAAAAAGAATCGAGTCGAGCTGTTTGAAATTGACAGGGTGATGGGCTGGTGCTACGAATCACAAACCGGCTGTTGTGCATCAGGGATTTGGGCGGGATGTCGTTTGTGGCCGGCCACGGGCATCCAAGATCAGCGGGAGGCAATACTATGTTGAAGCGCATGCGTCACTGGCTCGGTCAGCGGCGTCCCTGGTTGTGGACACTGCTTGCCTTGCTGCTGTTGTACACCCTGGGCGGATTTCTCCTGGCTCCATGGCTGGTTGAGCGGCAATTGGTCAACATGTCCGCCGAACGGGCGGACCTGAACACCTCGATCGACAATATCGACATCAACCCCTACACCCTGACCTTCACCATGGAAGGGCTGCAGGTCACCGACCGCGAGGCCGCGCCGTTGCTGTCGCTGGAGCGTTTGTTCATCAACTTCGAGCTGGTCAGCGTCGTGCGCCGGGCCTGGAGTTTCGATGAGTTCCACCTCATGGGCCTGGAGGTGGCACTGGAGCGCTTCCGTGATGGCGACACCAATATCGAAGCGGTCGCCGAGCGCTGGCTGGCCACAGCGGAACCCAAGGAGCAAGCACCCGCTCCACAGGAAGAGCGTGATCCGGTGCGCCTGGTCATTGCCGACCTGCTGGTGGATTCAGCCGCGCTGTCACTGGTGGACAACGTACCCGCGAAGCGCTTTGCAACCCGGGTCGAAGCGCTTGATCTCTCGGTTCAGAACCTGAGCACTCTACCGGCTGACACCACCGCCCATAACCTGACATTAACATTTGGCAATGACGCGGTTTTTACCTGGACGGGCACCTCCTCGCTGAATCCACTGCATTCCGCCGGGCGGGTCACCCTGCAGGGGGCCTATCCGGGGCTGGCCTATGAGTATTTCCAGGACCGGTTGCCATTCGACATGGGCGGTGGCGAGGTCGACGCGGAGCTGGCTTATCGTGCCGGAGCTGCTGCTGATGGGGCGCTGTCAGCGGCTATCACGGACATGCAGTTAAAAATCATGGACACTGTATTGTCGGACAGTGACAGCGGCGAACGCCTGGTCAGTCTGCCGGAAGTCAGTCTGGAGAACGGCGAGCTGCGATGGCCCGCCAATACCGTCAGCCTGGATGCCTTGCGCCTGCGCGAGTCCGCCTTGCACCCGGTACGAAAGCAGGACGGCACCCTCAATTTTGTAACATTGATGGAGGCCATGTCGGAGTTTCAGGATGAAACCGGGGTTGACACCGACAAGGCAACGGACGGGTCCAAACCCTGGCAGCTCAGCGTGGGAGAGCTGGCGCTTGAAGACTGGCTGATCACTTTCAACGACCGGGTACCCGAAGAGGACGCCGTGATCGAGCTGGGCCTGAATGCCACGCTGGCGGACCTCAGTACCGTTCCGGATTCGCGGATGCGGCTGGCTTCCAGCTTGGAGGTGGCCAGCGGCGGCACGCTGTCGCTGGGGGGCACCCTGGTGGCCCTGCCGCAGCTGCAATTCGATGGCGAGTTGGCGCTGGATGATCTGGAGCTGGCGCTATTGCAGCCCTATCTCGAGCCGTTTGCCAGGGTCTCTATCGATCAGGGGCGTCTGGGGATGGATGGTACCGTGGCCGTGACCGTCGACAACCAGAGTTACCGGGGTAACATGTCGGTCAACGAGCTGGCCTTGACCGACCGGCTCGAAGACGAAGCGCTGTTCAGTATCGACACTCTGCAGATCAATGGCATCGCCTTGCAGCAAAGTGATGAACCCCGTCTGGATGTGGACGAGATCCGGATAGCATCGCCCTACGCCAGGGTGGAGATCGACGAGGATGGCAGTACCAACATCGGCAGGGTGCTGGTCTCCTCGGACGCGGATGACAACGCGGCGACAAACGACCCCGGCGCGGAGGCCGGGGATGACGAGGCGGACGTTGCAAAGCAGCCAATGGCGATCACGGTGGACCGCATGGTGGTTGACTCGGCCCGTGTCGACTTCGCCGACTGGTCCCTGCCCTTGCCCTTCTCCGTCTTCATGAGCGAACTGGGTGGTGACATCTCCGCGCTGTCGACGCAGTCGCAGCAGCCGGCGGCCATCGACCTGGAAGGTCAGGTGGGCGAGTTCGGTATGGTGACCATCGCCGGCGAACTGCGGCCGCTGGCCTACGCAGAGAATACGCAGGTGGAGCTGGTGTTCCGCAACATCGACATGTCGGCGATGTCGCCCTATGTGATCCGTTTTGCCGGCCGCAAGATCGATGATGGCCGCCTGGATGTGGATCTGTCGTATCGCCTCGAGGACGGACAGATGGCCGGAGACAATGTGCTGGTCATGCGCGACCTGGTGCTGGGTGATCGGGTGGCTCATCCCGACGCGAGCGGATCTGCCGCTGGGCATTGCCGTCGCGTTGCTGAAGGATCGCAATGGTGCCATCAACCTGGATGTGCCGGTGTCCGGCGACATCAACAACCCCGAGTTCAGTTATGGACAGGTGATCCGCGCGGCCATCGCCAACGTTCTGAGCAATATCGTGACCTCGCCGTTCCGTTTCCTGGCAGGCCTGGTCGGTTTCGGGGACGGGGACGAACTGGCGGTCATCGAATTCTCACCTGGCCGCAGCGACGTGACACCTCCGCAGCGGCAAAAACTGGCCAGTCTGGCCGAAGCCCTGGCGCAGCGCCCAAAACTGCAGCTGCGGGTGCCACCGGTCTACTCACGGCAGCTCGATGAGGAGGCGCTGGCGCAAAACTTGCTGGATCAGCGGATCGAAGAACGGATGAACGCCCCGGCGGAATCCGGAGAGGAAGAAATGACGGCCAGCACCCGGCGAGTGGCCATCCTTGAGCGGATGATGGCCGCGGATGGCCTGGCCGTGGAAGAAGTGGCCACGGATAACGAGGAGATCAAGCTGGATGAGCCGGCCTACGCGGATTTGCTACGTTCGATTCTGCTGGCACAACAGTCCGTGCCATCGGACAAGCTGGAGGCACTGGCCAGACAGCGGGCCCAACGGGTGCTGGCCGTGATCACGGAGTCTCGTCCGGAGCTGGAAGCACAGACCGGCCCGGCGGAGATAAAAGAAACGGAAGCAGACGAAGACGGGCAGGTTGTCATGACCCTGGAACTCGAGACCAGGGACTGATGAGCAGAGAGTTCTCCATGCAACAGCCGGAACTACAAGCAAGAAGCAAAATCGACCAGCTCTTGCTCGCCGCCGGCTGGGTGCTGCAGGATCGCGACGCCTTGGAGCGCGGGGCGGCGCTGGGCGTGGCGGTGCGGGAATTTCATCTGCCGGCGGGTTATTGCGATTACCTGCTGTTTGTTGACGGCAAGGCCGCCGGGGTGATCGAGGCCAAGAAGGCCGGGGTTACCCTGAGCAGTGTCGCCGAGCAGTCGGCCAAATACATGGCCGCCCTGCCCGAGCACCTGGCCTGCTGGGACAACTTGCTGGTCTACGACTACGAAAGCACCGGCGAGGAGACCTTCTTCCGCAACCGGCGCGACCCCAAGCCCCGCTCCCGCCGCCTGTTCGCCTTTCACCGCCCCGAAACCCTGCATGAATGGCTGCGCCAGCCCGACACCCTGCGCGGCCGGCTGCGCCAGCTACCGCCCCTGGAAAGCAAGGGGTTACGGGATTGCCAGATCGAGGCCATCAACGGCCTGGAAGAGTCCCTGGCCGAAGACCGGCCCCGCGCCCTGATCCAACTGGCCACCGGCGCCGGCAAGACCTTCACCGCCTGCTCCTTTTCCTACCGGCTGATCAAGCACGCCGGGGCCAAACGCATCCTCTTCCTGGTGGACCGCAACAACCTGGGCGACCAGACCCTCAAGGAATTCCAGAACTTCCAGCCCATCGGCGCCGCCAACCGCTTCACCGACACCTACATCGTCCAGCACCTGCACAGCCACCGCCTGGACCCGGACGCCAAGGTGGTCATCACCACCATCCAGCGGCTCTACTCCATGCTGCGCGGCAAGGACCTGGACGAAGAGGCGGAAGAGACCTCGGGCTTCGAGCAATGGACGGACGAGGACGGCGAACCGCTGCCGCTGACCTACAACCCCGAAATCCCCATCGAGACCTTCGATTTCATCATCACCGATGAATGCCACCGCTCCATCTACGGCCTCTGGCGGCAGGTGCTGGAATACTTCGACGCCTACATCATCGGCCTGACCGCCACTCCCTCCAAGCACACCCTGGGCTTTTTCAACCAGAACCTGGTGGCCGAATACCCCTACGAGCGCTCGGTGGCCGACGGGGTCAACGTGGGCTACGAGATCTACCGCATCCGCACCCGCATCACCGAACAGGGCGGCAAGGTGGAAGCCGACGCCCCCGGCTTCCAGGTGCCGGTGCGCGACAAACGCACCCGCCAGTTGCGCTACCAAACCCTGGATGCCGATCTGGAATACAGCGCCAAAGAGCTGGACCGCTCGGTGCTCAACCCCAACCAGATCCGCACCGTGCTCAAGACCTACCGGGAGCGGGTCTTCAGCGAACTGTTCCCGGACCGCAGCGGCCAGTGGCTGCCCAAGACCCTGATCTTCGCCAAGGACGACAACCACGCCGAAGAGATCGTCCACGCGGTGCGCGAGGTCTTCGGCGAGGGCAACGACTTCGCCAAGAAGATCACCTACCGCAACACCGGCGAAGACCCCAAGGCGCTGATCAAGGCCTTCCGGGTCGATCCCTTCCCCCGGGTGGCGGTCACCGTGGACATGGTCGCCACCGGCACCGACATCAAGCCGGTGGAGGTGCTGATTTTCATGCGGGACGTCAAATCCGAAGGCTACTACGAGCAGATGAAGGGCCGGGGAGTGCGCACCATCCCCGCCGCCGACCTGCAGGCGGTAACCCCGGATGCCAAGACCAAGACCCGCTTCATCCTGATCGACGCCGTCGGCGTTTCGGAAACCAAAAAGAGCGCCGGCCAGCCGCTGGAGCGCAAACGCAGCGTCAGCTTCGAGGCCCTGCTGGAGCAGATCGCCATGGGCCGGCGCGACGAGGACGCGCTGTCGTCACTGGCCGCCCGCCTGGCCACCCTCGACCGCAAGCTTAACGACGAGGACCGCGCCCGGGTGGCCGAAACCACCGGCGGCCAACCCCCGCGCCAACTGGCCAACGCCCTGCTGGACGCCATCGACCCCGACCAGCAGCAGGCTGCCATCAGCACACGACACGACGCCGCCGCCACCCCCGACCAGCAGCAGCAGGTGATCGCAACCCTTACCGACCACGCCTGCCAACCCTTCGATAAGCCCGAACTGCGCAAGCTGCTACAGGAGATCAAGCAGAAGACCGATATCGTCATCGACGAGATTACCACCGACCAACTGGAACACGCCGACTTCGACAAACAAAAGGCCGAGCAGATCATCACCAGCTTCAAGAGCTTCATCGCCGAGCATCGCGACGAATTGACCGCCCTGCAAATCCTCTACAACCAACCCCTGGGCAAACAACGCCTGAGCTACGCCGCCATCCGCGAACTGGTGCAGCGCCTCACCGATCCGCCGCTCTACCTTGCCACCGCCAACGTCTGGCAGGCCTACAAGCGCCTGGAGGCCGCCAGGGTACGCGGCGCCCCGGTGGACGAACAACTGACCGAAGTGGTCAGCCTGGTGCGCTACGCCCTGGGCCAAACCGACACCCTGGAACCCTTCGCCACCGTGGTGGAGCGCCGCTTCAACCTCTGGCTGGGCCGCGAAAAAAAGGCCGGCCGCCAGTACAGCCCCGAGCAGGAGGAGTGGCTGCGGGCCATCGCCGCCCACCTCGCCGCCAACGCCGAAATCACCCCCCGCGACTTCCAGGAAGCCCCCAGCCTGGCCGACAAGGGCGGCCTCCTCCGCGCCCGCCAGGTACTGGGAACGGGGTTGAACGAAATGCTGGATGAATTGCAGGAGGCGTTGGCGGCGTGATGGAGAAGGAATTGCCCGACGGATGGACTCGCGCGCCACTTGGTGATGTACTGGAAAAAATTGTCGGAGGCGGAACGCCATCAAAAGGCGTCCCTGAATATTTTCAGGGCTCTATCCCCTTAATGACGGTCAAGGATATGAAGGACGCCCGCCCATCCAAGACCGGATTCAACATTACCGAAGAAGCCTTGGCTAACAGTAGCTCAAGAATCGTTCCAGCAGACACGATAATCATCGCAACGCGAATGGGACTTGGCAAGGTTGCTCGCCCCGTTATGCCGACTGCCATAAATCAAGACCTCAAAGCGCTATTTCCCACTGAAGCATTGGAAAAATCCTTTTTGGAACAGTGGTTGATCTCTATTGCATCGAATATTGAGGCGATGGGCACCGGAACCACCGTGAAAGGTGTCAGGCTGAACCAGATACGTGATCTTGAAGTACCGCTGCCACCCCTCAACGAACAACGCCGCATCGTCGAGAAGATCGAAACCCTGTTTGCCCGGCTGAACAAGGGCGAAGCGGCGCTCCGCGAGGTGCAGAAGCTGCTGGCCCGCTATCGCCAGTCCGTACTCAAGGCCGCCGTCACCGGCCAACTAACCGCCGACTGGCGCGCCGAAAACGCCCACTGCCTCGAACCCGGCCGCGACCTGCTCACCCGCATCCTGCAAACCCGCCGCGAAACCTGGCAAAGCCGCGGCAAATACCAGGAACCCGCCATCCCCGACACCACCGACCTGCCAGAATTGCCCGTGGGTTGGGTGTGGGCGTCTCTGGACGCCCTGATTATCGATGGCCCCACGAACGGACTCTCCCCGAAGGAATCGTCTTCTGGCAAAGGTGTGCCTTCTTTCAAACTCACGGCGACCACATCCGGCTCCTTCGTTATTAACGAAAAAACAATTAAATATGTTGGGGTAGAGGTTGGTGCCGATTCAAAATACTGGCTTCGTACAGGAGATGTGTTGGTTCAGCGCGGCAACACTATTGAGTATGTCGGCACCGCAGCTATCTATCCTGGTCCAAACGACACCTACATTTACCCGGACCTGATGATGCGTATCCGGTTCGCCGACCCACTGATCGCGCAATGGGCTGTAACGTGGATCAATTTCGAGTTTGCCAAAAAACACTTTCGACGGCTGGCCACAGGCACAGCAGGCAATATGCCCAAGATCAATAGTGCCACATTGAAATCTCTCGCTGTACCACTCCCGGCGCAAGCGGAAGTACAAAAGATTCTTGAAGAAGTCAGAACCGTACATCAACGGTGCGAGCTATCCTTGGAAGCATCACAAACCGAACTCATCCGCTCTGCCTCCCTGCGCCACTCCATCCTCAAAGATGCTTTCGCCGGTCGCCTGGTGCCCCAAGACCCCAACGACGAACCCGCCGCCGACCTGCTGGCCCGCATCCGCACCACCCGCGACACTGCACCGAATAAAACCACCCGCAAGAAGGCCAACCCATAACCAGCGAACAACTTGATGAAATTTCTATCTATTTTTTTGTTGCCACCCACCAAAAAGAAAAGGGGTCAGACCCCTTTTCTTGCTTTTCTTGGTAATTCTGGCGGATCGGGGTAAACACATTCTTCCATGAACTGCCTACCTGGTGGAGCAGCCGCACCGGCAGCGAAAATTGCAGCGGGAGTATGAGGAATACTGGCGGAACAAAGCCCCAAAAAGCTGAAGCCGCCCCGAGGGACGACTTCGTTACTCCTTCCACACTTGGTGGATGAGCTGTTGGTAATATCGGTTGTATGGTCGCAAAAGTCAAGGATTTTACAGATTGCAGAAAAGGGGGTCAGCCCTTTTTTCTTGTGAAGGAGAAGTGCTTGCGCCAGTTGACAACCGCATAGAATAGCGTGATAAAGACATAAAAGAACCGCTGATTCGCTACGCAGGTTCAGCGGCCGAAACCTCGATAGATTCAAAGCCGATAGGCAGTGAACTCATCCACTGATGATATCGTCAAAATGACCACTGTCAAGGGGAAAAGGGTAGAGTAGAGGACAGGCTTTCGCCTGCCCTCCCTCATCAAACCGTGCATGCGGTTCTCCCGCACCTTATGTTGTCGACAACATAAGGTGCGGGAGTGCCGCACGCCGGGATCTGCGCGGGGGGTGCTGGGTAACCGGCATCACTACCGCGACCCTTTTCTTGCGCTTCGCAAGGGCAAGTACTCGCAAAATTTCATCCCAGGTCATTATTTGGGCCTTTACCCCCTGACTTTTTCCATTACTTTGTAGACATGGGTGCCGGTTCTGGAAGGCCAGCGCTCGTCTGGGTTGTCGTCAAGGCTTTTGGCGCGAGCGATGGCCTGGTCGATACGATTGACAAATTTTTGGGGGTCGAGCTTATTGCTGTTGTAACCACCAATAAGGCTTTTTAGCTTTTTCTTTAGCTCTTTTGCCTTAATGGGCTGAGGGTTCAGATCGCTGTAATGCAGATAAAGCCAGACCTCAAAGCATGGATTGCTGACCGCCAGGTTGAATTTGCTGCCCTTGGCTTGACTGGCAACCATGCCAAGTTGTGTTTCCTTCCAGCGGTCAACATCAATCATCAGCCATAACTCATCATCTTTGTCGAGTTGGTGTTCTTTCTTAAACTCCCGGAGTCGCTCAATGACATACTTTGGCGCTGACCGGTCATCTTGGCTGGGTATTATGTGTACCTGGCATTTCTTGTTGCCAAACAAAGAGAAGTACTGCTTTTCAGTCTTTCTGCCCTCGG
Organism: Desulfurivibrio sp.; assembly: GCA_034522365.1. Taxonomy (GTDB): domain Bacteria; phylum Desulfobacterota; class Desulfobulbia; order Desulfobulbales; family Desulfurivibrionaceae; genus Desulfurivibrio. The sequence continues at coordinate 215,904 of JAXHLI010000012.1, forward strand.
TGGCAATGACGATCAGGCGGGCGTCGCGAAACGGTTTTGGTTTGCTTTCCCGATCCAGAGGTCGTTTTTTGCGGGAAGTTAAAGCCATCTTTCTTATTTCTCCATGACGCAATATGGCAGCATCTCGATATCCCCCAAAAAGGGGATGGCTCCAAAGCGGCCATCGAGATAACCTTTGTTCAGTTTAAGATCACCCCGAACTTTGTATTCGGCCAGTGAGTACAAATGAGTGGCGCCTGCTTTATCTTTTTCCGTAAACCAGATTTCATCCCGGCGCAACAGCTCGCGATCCAGTAAGTGGCTTTCGTGGGTGGTGAAAATCAATTGCCCCCGATCGCATTCGTAGTTATCCAGATAGGTTTGCACCAGCATTTTGGTCAACAGCGGGTGCATGGAACGATCTATTTCGTCGATTATGTATACCTTTTCGCTGTGCCGTGAGTGGAGCAGGGCCGGCAACAGGTCCATCAAGCGGCGGGTACCATCGGATTCATCTTCGATTTCGAAGTCCACATGCTCCTTGCCGGTGCCAAGCGAATGCCGGGCCATGAGTTTAAGCAGGGTCAGTTCTCCGTTTTCTTCCCGCATCAAAGCGAATCGTCGACCATCCGGGGCGGCAATCATGACCCGCTCCTGGTGGCTGACGTTAGTTAGACTGTTTTTAATGGTTTCCGGGAGATTGGGAAAAAGTTTTTCCGGTTCGAAAGGGATTTTATTGGTGATAATCCCTTGAATCCCGGTATCAGCGGCGGCCAGAAAATCGCCCATGAAACTGATGAACTGTTCGTTAAGGTGGGCATCGAAAATAAGGTCACGGTAATTTGATTCCGGGCCGATAATGGTCAGTACCGTGCGAAACCAAGTAATCAACGGCATGATCTCGCTGACATTCTTCTGATATAATTCGTGCAAAAACAGGCTGTTGGGCCTGGTGCCACGGGCAACGAACTCAATGAACTGGTGTTTTTTTGTCTTTTTCCTGGCCAAGGTCGGGCCGGTTTCCAACTTGATCCGGCCAGCTTTTGTGGTCAGTCTTTCGAAAAGTTTTACTTCCTTGGTTTTGTGAACCGCAAACAGCCACTCCTCCCTGATTTTTTCCTGGTCGGCCACAAATCCGTAAGTGTAGATGGAATCTTGATAGTTGATCACAAATTCGAAGCGGGTTGGTTCCAGCCAGCAGCTCTTGTCCAGTTTAAAAGGGACAATCTCGAGGCGTTGGTCGGGACGAGTGCCGTGAAGGATTAGCTGCTGAGCCAGGCAAATGGCCTGGATCAGGTTTGATTTACCGGAGCCGTTGGCACCATACAGGGCCGCGGTCCGCAGCAGCGGTTTCTTCTTCTTGTTCGACAACAGATGGTGCAAGTGCTGGTGGTCGCTGGTAGCCAGCATGTTGACGGTATTCTCTTCCTTGAAGGAGAGAAAATTAGCGACAGTGAATTGGATAAGCATGGTGGCGTGCTCCGGCGCTCTGCTTTTTTATGACCGTTTTACGGCTGTCATTCCCTTTCACGTCATTCTTATTATTATTTTTACTGGAAATCAAACTATTTTGACGAGTTTTTCTCCTGAGAGCTAAAAAACCATGCGAAACTGTTTCAAGGAGAAGAGTTGTCCTGTAGGAATCATGCGTCATTGTCTTGCTCCTTCCCGGCGAATTATTGGTGAATTCAACTCTCCAGGTCAAGGCGCCTCTCCACTTCCTCAAGCGGAATAGCGGCTTTGCCGCTCTTCAGGAACGTCTCGTAAGCGGTTTCGGCAAGATAAGCGTCTTCCAAGTCTTCAAGGGTGTGTCTCGTATAAAAAAGTTGTTGAATTCGGCACCTTATTTTATTAACGGAGTTTAGCCTGTGGCAGTAAATCATCAACAACCCCAAAGCCAAGGATGAGCGAGGCCACTTCCCATGACCAATGAACAACTTGTCTCCAAAGTCTGGAACTACGCCCATGTATTGCGCGACCAGGGCATTTCCTACGGTGATTACATCGAGCAGATCACCTACCTGCTGTTTCTGAAGATGGACCAGGAGCGCCGGGAGTTGCTGGGCGAGACCTCGGCCATTCCGCCGCAGTGGAACTGGGCGCAACTGGCCAGCCGCGACGGCGACGAGCTGGAGTTGCAGTATCGCCATACCCTGGAAAACCTGGCCCGCGAAGAGGGTTTGATCGGCACCATCTTCCGCAAGTCGCAAAACAAGCTCTCCGACCCGGCCAAGCTCAAGCGGGTGGTCAGCCTGATCGACACCGAAGGCCCGTGGATCGGCCTGGGGGTGGACGTTAAGGGCGAGATCTACGAGGGCCTGCTGGAGCGCAACGCCTCGGAGGTTAAATCCGGCGCCGGCCAGTACTTCACCCCGCGGCCGGTGATCGAGACCATCGTCAAGTGCGTCAACCCACGAATCGGCGAAAACGTCTGCGACCCGGCCTGCGGCACCGGCGGCTTTCTGCTGGCCGCCTACGACCACCTGAAGAACCAGAGCCAAGACCGCGAAAAGCTGCGCGCCCTGCGCCACACCGCCTTTTCCGGCCTGGATATTGTCCCCGAAGTGGTACGCCTGTGCGCCATGAACCTCTACCTGCACGGGCTCGGCAACGGCGGCAGCCCGGTGGAACAGCGCGACGCCCTGGCCGGAGACAACGGCCAGCGCTTCAACGTGGTGCTGACCAATCCGCCATTTGGCAAGAAGTCCAGCTACAAGGTGGTGGGCGAAGACGGCGCGGTGACCTCCGAGCGGGAACACTACGAGCGCGAGGACTTCAAGTTCACCACTTCCAACAAGCAGTTCAACTTCCTCCAGCACATCATGACCATCCTGGAGAGCCACGGCCGGGCCGGGGTGGTGCTGCCGGACAACGTGCTCTTCGAGGCGGGCCGGGCCGGCGAGGGCATCCGCAAACGGCTGCTGGAAGGCTTCAACTTCCACACCCTGCTGCGCCTGCCCACCGGCATCTGGTACAGCCCGGGAGTCAAGGCCAACGTGCTGTTCTTCGACAAGCGCCCCGCCTCCCGCCAGGTGCAGACCAAAGAGCTGTGGGTTTACGACCTCCGCACCAATATCCACAAGACCCTGAAAACCAAGCGCCTGACCCGCGCCGACTTCGACGACTTCCTCCGCTGCTACCATGAGCGCCAAGAAACCGAACGCTTCCGCCGCTTCCGCTACGAAGAACTGGCCGGGCGCGACAAACTGAACCTGGACCTCTTCTGGCTCCAGGACGACAGCCTGGAAGATATCGACAGCCTGCCGGAACCCGACGTACTGGCCACCGCCATCGTCGAAAACCTAGAGGCGGCCCTGGAACAATTCCGCAGCGTCAGCACGGAACTGACCGGCGAGGGGTGAACGGGGAAAAGGGGGGCAGACTCCTTTTCTTGTTGACAACCGCATAGAATATGCGTGACAAAGACATAAAGAAACCAAGGTGATAATCCAAGCAAAAGGGAGGAATGACAATGCGATTCAGGAGGATGTTTCACGTTCTTGCGGCGGCAGCGGTTCTCACCGCTATGCTCTGTACCCCCGCCCTGGCGGCCTCGGTCAGCAAGGCCACCCAGAGCTGTCTGGCCTGCCACCGCTCCGTCACGCCGGGGATCGTCGCCGACTGGGAAGCCAGCCGGCACTCAAAAGTGACCCCGGCGGAAGGATTGAAAAAGCCGCAGATGGAGCGGCGGATTTCCGCATCCGAAGTCAGCGACGAGCTCTCCGGCAACGTGATCGGCTGCGCCGAGTGTCATACGGCCAACGCCGACGCCCACCCGGACAGCTTCATGCACAACGGCTTCAAGGTCCACTCCATCGTTTCGCCGCAGGACTGCCAGGTCTGTCATCCGGTGGAAGTCGACCAGTACGGCAAGAACATCATGTCGCATGCCTACGCCAACCTTAACAAGAACCCGGTATATCACAACCTGGTCAACACCAGCATCGGCACCCAGAAATATTCGGATGGGGAACTGTCGATGGATGATCCCAACGCCCTAACCGAAACCGATGCCTGCAACTACTGCCACGGAACCGTCGTCGAATTTCAGGGTCTTGAGGAGCGCAAGACCGCCATGGGGACCATGCAGCTGCCGAAGTACACGGGGTGGCCGAATCAGGGCGTCGGGCGCATCAACCCCGACGGCAGCAAGGGCAGCTGTAGCTCCTGCCACACCAGGCACCAGTTCAGCATCGCTGAAGCCCGCAAGCCCTACACCTGCGGCGAGTGCCACAAAGGACCCGACGTGCCGGCCTACAAGGTCTACATGGTCAGCAAGCACGGCAACATCTTCAGCGCGCAGAAAGGAAAATGGGACTTCGACGCGGTGCCCTGGGTCGTCGGCGAGGACTTCACCGCTCCGACCTGCGCCGAGTGCCACGCCTCACTGGTCGTCTCAAAAAATGGTCAGGTCCTCAGCGAACGGACCCACCAGTTCAACGACCGCTCCAAGTGGCGCCTCTTCGGCCTGCCATACGCGCATCCTCATCCGATCAGCCCCGACACCACCAAGATCAAAAATCAGAACGGCCTGCCCCTGCCCTCTACTCTGGACGGCAAATTTGCCAGCGAGTACCTTATCGACGAAAAAGAGCAGGAAAAACGCCGCGCAACCATGAAGAAGGTCTGCTCGGGTTGCCACAGCAAGACCTGGATCGACGGCCACTTCGAGCGCTTGGAAAACACGGTGCAGGTCATGAACGACAAAACCCTCACCGCCACCAGCATCCTCCTCGACGCCTATGACAAAAAGCTGGCCAAAGGACTGGCGGACGACGACAGCCTGTTCAACGAGGCCATCGAGAAGAAATGGGTCGAGTCCTGGCTCTTCTTCGGCAACTCCACCCGCTTCAGCTCTGCCATGGCCGGCGCCGACTATGGCGTCTTCGCCAACGGCCGCTGGTGGATGAACAAAACCATCGCCGAGATGGAGGATTACATCGACTTCCTCCAAGCGACGAAGGACACCAAAGAGGGCAAAGCAGAACAAGCTCTCCGACCCGGCCAAGCTCGAGCGGCTGGTCAGCCTGATCGACACTGAAGGCCCGTGGATCGGCCTGGTGGTGGACGTTAAGGGCGAGACGACCAGGACCGGGCCGTTCCCTGCTGTTCGTGGCCGACGATCATCACGGCCTCAAATCGGCGGGGCGATGGTCACCAGGATGCGCATATCGGTGGTGGCCCGTACTCCATGGGGTTCGCTGATGTCGCTGACCAGAATATCGCCGGTCTCGGCGGCCATGCTGCTGTCTTCAGCCCCCAGGAACTCACCCTGGCCAGCCACCACCTGAATGGTCAACTGCCCCTCGGCGGGATGGGAGTGGACCGGAAAGAGCTGACCGGCCTTGAGGTTGAAATTGAGAACCCGGAAGTAAGCCGAATCGTGCAGTAAAAAGCGCTTGAAAGTCTTGTCGTCGTACTGATCGCTGTCTTTTAAGGAAATTTTTTTCATGGTGTCATCCTCCTGGCTCAAAAAAATGTCGATTTGCCAAAAAACTAGCGGCAACTCAGCGCCCTCGCGCGACAAAACGGCGCATTACGCCCCGGGATATTCGGCCGCTTTCCTGAATTCGGAAACCGGCCTGTTCTACCATGTTTTCGGTGTCCCGGTTGGGATGGCACCCCCCGGTCAGCAGGGTCCAGACCGGCTGAAGCCGATCCTGGAAGGCGGCCCAACCAGGACGGGCATGGCGAACATGTTCCATCATCCGCAATTCTCCCTCGGGGCGCAACACCCTGCGGATTTCGGCCAGGCCCAGGGCAGGATCTTCCACACTGCAAAAAACCAGACTGCTGACCACGGTATCGAAGGTTCCGGAGCGAAAAGGCAGTGCCTCCGCCCGAGCCGCCACCAAAGGGATATGCGTGCCCCGGCGACGGGCCCGGCGCAAGGCATGCGGATCAGAGTCAACACCAATCACCTCCAGTCCGGCCGGATAGTGCGGCAGATTGATCCCCGTACCACAACCCACCTCCAAAGTCCGTCCGCCGACCCCGCCCACCAGACGGCGCCGCCACCGCCCCAAGCCGCAGGCATCGACCACCGCCATAAGGGCGTCATACAACCAGGGAATCTGTTCTATGCCACGCATAATTCACCCTTGATCTTCGCTCCATCAAGCCGGAAACCCGGGGTGAGAGGGGTCAGACCCCTTTTCCTGAGATGGGCGAGCGCGCGGCAAGGGACGAGGAAGGTCTTTTTTTTTAATGATTGCCGTAAACGTGACGGCGATGACCGAGCTTGACCACCAAAACCAGCAATTTATCGTCTTCGATCCTGCCCAGAATACGATAGGCTCCCACGCGCCACCGCCAGAACTCCCGGAGTTGCCCTCTAAGGCTCTTGCCAAAAGCCCTTGGGTCCGGCTCCACCCGCTCCCGCAAGAATCGTCGAATCTCCCGAACCGCTTCCTTGTCCAGTCGGGCCAGTTCCTTTTCCGCGTCGGGGGTAAATTCAACTCTCCAGATCAAGGCGTTTCTCCACTTCCTCAAGCGGAATAGCGGCTTTGCTGCTCTTCAGGAACGTCTCGTAGGCGGTTTCGGCAAGATAAGCGTCTTCCAGGTCTTCAAGGGATCGCTCCAAGGCTTCCCGCAGGAAATAGCTCTTGGTACGTTTTGTGGCTTTCGCCAAACTGGCCAGCCGGGCGGAAAGGTCCTCCGGCAATTGGACGGAGTGCATGTGTCCCATAAGTCCCTCCATTTTTATTAAGCATAATTAAACTTAATAAAAAGCGCCGGTATGGTCAAGGATAAAGGTCCAGGAACCGGATCACTATCCAGACTATAAGGCAGCCAGGGCGGCATCATAATCGGGTTCATTTTTGATATCATCCACCAGTTGGGTATGCACAACCTTATTGTTCTCATCCAGGACAATAACGGCTCGGGCCGTCAGTCCCTTGAGTGGCCCGTCGGTGATCAACACGCCAACCCTTTCGGCAAAATCCCGGTCCCGGAACAGAGAGGCGGATACCACATTGTCAATACCTTCGGCTCCGCAAAAGCGTTTATGGGCAAAGGGAAGATCCAGGGAGAGGCAGATCACCTGCGTATTGTTCAGGACGGCTGCTTTTTCATTGAATTTTCGCACCGAGGTGGCACATACATCCGTGTCAATACTGGGGAAAACATTCAATACCTTACGTTTGCCCTTAAAACTTTCAAGGGTAACCTCAGAAAGGTCTTGGTTCACTGCGGTAAAATCAGGAACAGTGTCCCCCTTTACCGGGAATTGGCCTGCCAAAGAGACCGGGTTTCCTGCAAGTTTGGTAGTAGCCATGGTGTATTCTCCTTTTTCTTTATTAGTTGCGCAAGGAGTTCGGATGGTGTGCCTCGAACTCCTTGGGCACCGTATGACATACCATGCAGTCATTGCCGATGGGGCGGTCATTACCCTGGTACTGCAATGGCTGAATGTTATCGAGCGCGGCTCCCTTATTCGCGGGATAGAGGGCATGCGGGCTGCCGTGGCACGCGGCACACATTATCGCCCCCATCTGGTCGTGACGATTGCGATATAGTCCGGCGGCGTTTTTGCTCCAGGTGTTGAACGCATTCATGCTCATACCCGTGCCGAAATCTTCGTGACACGTAAGGCAGTCAGGCTGCTGTGCCCATGGCTTACGCGGCTTCACCTGCGCCGCACTCTCCACCGTGGAAGTGGAGAGATGTTCCATCATCAACCCAGCGCGTTCTTGCGTGGCGCCGCTTTGCTCCTGCTTGAGCAGAGCGATGGAGTGCTCCTCCATGGTGCCGTGGCAGTTGCTGCAATCGAGAAACCTGCCATGGTGGCTGCGGAAAAACCGGGTCGCCCCGTCGCTGCGGGAAGCGTGGCAGGTGGCACACGCCTCGCCACCCGGCATGTCGCGCAGGTAGTTGGCGTGCCAGCCGTGGATGGCAGCGGAGAAGTTCAGAAGCCCATCCTCGCCCGCCTGATTAAGCGCTGAATCGGCATGGCAGCTCTGACACAGCACCGGTTGCCCGTTACGTGCCTGCGTAAGCAGGTTGGTATTGCTCAGCTTGTCGTGGCTCGCCAGGATATCCTCCCCGGTGGCAGCAGTTAAACCAGCGCTATCGTCCACCTTCCAACCACCGCCATGGCAGTTCTTGCACCCTATTTCCGTGGTGGCCGGGGCGGTCACCCTGGTATGTGCCAGAATCTCGCCACTTGCCGCATCCAGTGCCTGTATTTCCACCACGGGGTACGGATTGAAGCCGCCATCCCGGGGGTATGGCACCACCGGAATCGCGGCAGCGACAAAGGCGTTGTCTTCTGGCTGCAGATCCATGTTACCGCTCAGCCCCTTCCCTTGCAGACCCACGCCGGGTTCCGGCTTTTTACCCAGGAGCTTCTCCACATTGTCCCAGAAGGCGATACGCTCCTGCGGGTTGCTGAAATTCGGCTCCACCGCGTAGCGCAACTCGACGTTTTGCGTCACTACCCGCGGGGAGTCGCCGCGTTTAATCAGCTGGGCGTAAATGGTATTCCCCGGCGGCAGCATCAGCCACTGTTGCGTGGAATCGGAAATTCCTTGCACTCCCAGGGTGTTCCAGGCCAGGAGGACATATTCAGCGCTGTTTTTATCAAATGCCGGGATCTCCACCGGCATATCCCGTGCCGCGATGTTTTTATTCCCGCTTTGCTCATCCACCCCGTTGAAGTGTTTGACCAGATAGGTGGCAAGGGCCTGGCGCTCCGCTTCAGTTCCCATAAACGGGGGCATATACGGATTGACCGTGCCGAGACCGGAAAGTTTGCGATCCATGCCGAAGATGTTGTCATAGCGCGCTACCTGCGGCTTGATATCGTTGAGATACCCGCCCACGGAATGACAGGCGCTGCACTGGAAGCGGAACAGCTCTTCACCCACCTCCATGAGGTTATCCGCCGTTACCTCTTTGTGTTTTACCCACTTGGCGCTGGGAAGAAATCCGGCCTCTTGAATGGCGGGAACATCGGCGGCATAGACCTGGTTGGAATACATGTGCTCATAGATGATATAGGGACGGCGGCCCCCTTCGCGGATGAATTCAAATGCCCCGAAGTAAACCAGGGCTATGCCAACCACCACAAAGGCCAGCACCTTCTGCAGCATAGGAGATATTTTCAGCGCCATGAGCATGGATAAACCGAAAAGCACCGGAATCACCCAGGCCAGGGTATGGAGGTAGGTATCCATCTCCGGGGATTTGTTGAAGATAAACTCGTGGATCGGCTCAGGCAAGGCCCCAATGTACCACCACCCACCGGCCAGCATGAGTAGAAAGGGCAGCGCAACCCACAGGGCACAGGTGCGCATCAAATTCTGACGCAGGGCTGCATCTTTAACAAAGGCGGCGGTGACAAAGCCGAACACCCCGCACAGCACCAGGGAGAGGCCGGTGCGGAACACCAGGGCGGGCCAGAAGGTGGGATTGAAGAAACCGGACCAGAAGTACTGGTTCTCCAGCCACGCCCCCGGGGTGAGCATGTACGCGATGATGCCGTTGATCAAAAACAGGGACATCCAGGCACTGAAAAAGTATATCCACCCGATGAGGAGATGCTTTTGCCGCTCCATTTTGCCAAAGGTGTAAAAGTAGATGAAGAGGGCCACAATTTCGGTGAAAAAGAACACCCACTCGGCCGCCCATCCGAACACAAAGGTATGAATCAAGGATGAAGTAGCCGCCGGATTGAGCAGGGCGATGGTCCACCAGATACCCACACCGGTAAGTCCGCCGAACACCATGGTAAGGAGAAGAAAGAATTTGCTGTGTTTTTTGACATACTCAAGCAGGGCGGGATTTCCCTCCCGATACGCCTTTTTCTCCATGGTAACGAGAAACAGCCCCCCGCCCACCGCGAAGTGGGCCACCAGCACATGGACCACCGCCACCAGGGCAATAAGAAAACCGCCGCCGTAGGTGGTCAGCTCCCAGACCGGATAATTCATTATTGCACCTCCTTACGGCACTCGAGGGTCAGTTTCAGCATATATCCCACCAGGGCTATACCGAGAGCAAACACCAGGAGGAAGAATATCAGGGGAGAATATTCCGGTGTTACCTGCAACTCAGAAAGGGAGAAGTAGGGGGCAAGATAGCCGGTCCGCACCAGATCACGCATCAGTACCATCACCAGCATCAGAAGCAGAACCGTGAGCGCGGTTTTGACCACCTGGCGCTTGAATCCCAGGTAGAGAGCCGCAGTGGCGAGTGACAGGCCGAGGAGAAGAAGGATCGTGCCCCAGGCGCTTTGGCCCATGAACAGCAACATCACCTCTTTGGGCAGGGAGATGAGAAACCACAGGCCCATTATCATCTGGATCGCCGTGGCGATGGTGAAATAGCGCATCCCGGTTTCCTGCAAAACCGCCGGTTCCACCTTGCCTTTGACAAAGTTGAAACGCCCGATCAAAGCCAGATAAAGCCCTCCCACGGCCACAGCTCCCACCACAAAGTGGAGATAGCGTGGGATCAGGGTGGGGTCGCCGAGGTTGAGCAGCGTTCCTTCGGCGTTGTTAAAGTACTCGGACCAGCTCTCCGGATGCAGCATCAGGGTCATATTATTGGTGAACATGAAGGCGATAAACAGCAGAACCGCCACGGAAAAACCCGCCAGCACATTGCGCCTACCCCCCAGAGAATCAAACCTGAAATCAAAGACATAGGCGCTGTAGTAGGCCAAAATCAATAAAACTACAATGGAGAACCACCACACCGCCATCAGAATAGAGCTGGTATAGATGAAATGCCCATACAACACCTGAATAAACAACAGCGGAGCAACCCCGAGGTTTACCGCAAAAGCGATGGTATAGGGCCATTTGTAGCTGAATTCCTTGCTGACAAGGAGGCTCTGTTCGCTCTTACGTAACGAGCTGAGCAAGGCAATGATGCCGCCCCCGAGCATGGCGTTCATCAAAAGCAGATGGAGCAGAAAAGTCAGCATCAGCAACACATAGAACCACCCCCATGCCACCGGAATAGCGTCCGGAGTGGGGATCAGCGCAGCATCAGGCATGTGAACTCCTTTCGTGATTCAGTTGAACAGCGCTCCCGACAACGAGGCGGGCACACCAAAACCCGCGACGAGAGGAATAGGCGTGTCACACCAAGAATTTGCATACTAGCTGAAAGGGAGGCGCATCCGCAACGGATAATGAAAACAGCGCTGAAGATGGACCAACTCGTTCGCTATCTCCCTTTCAATGCGCATGTCGGTGGTGGCCCGCACTCCGTTCTAATGACAGATTTCCCCGACAAAGGGAATCCCGGCCAGCACCCAATCAAACATCTGCAGATGACCATAGAGGTTATAGAGGCCGATCAGCACCACCATGATCCCGGCGGCCCGCAGCATCCTCCCCCGGGCCCGGCCGGAGAGCCAGCTGGCGGTGGTACCGAAAAGCAGCAGGGCCGGCACCGTACCCAGGCCGAAGAAGAGCATGGTGATGGCGCCGCGCAGAGGATCGGCGCTCTGGCCGGCGGCGATGAACATGGCATACAAAAAACCGCAGGGCAGAAAACCCAGCAAGAGTCCGATGGGCAGGGCCCGCAGGGCCGGCGGCAGACCCCTCAACGCGGTAAGCAGCCGGGTCAGCAGGACGGTGGGGGCCGGGAAGTTGAACCGCATAACGTTGAGTCGGGAGAAGGCCCCGGCGGTGGCCAGGCCCACCACAATCACAAAGAGATCGGAAAAGATCAGGGCCAGGGCGGTCAGCCAGGCCAGGTTCTGGGTATAGGCCAGTACCGAGCCGAACCAGCCGACCACCCCACCAATGGCGGTGTAAGTAAGCAACCGGCCGATACTGTAAAAGAGATGAAAAACCCAGCCCACCCGGTAGCCGCCCCGCTGCAGCGGTTCGTTGAGGGCAAAGGCCGCCACCACCGGCCCGCACATCCCCAGGCAATGGCCGGAGCCCAGCAGGGCGGTGGTAAAGGCCATCAGGTAAAGCGGCTCAAACATAAACGCCGCTATTCATCATCATCGGAAAGCATCCGGTGTTTGGGGGCTTCCACGTCATCAAATTCACCCTTCTTCACCGCCCAGACAAAGGTCAGCCAAGCGCCCACCCCCAGGCCCAGGGAAAGGATAATCAAAGCAATAGTGGATTGCAGCATACGGTTTCCTCTTTTGGCAATCATATGCACAGGAGATGAGATGTCAATTGATAACATCACGAATCCGGGGCATCGCCAACCTGGAGTGGTTTATTTGGGCATGGTCGGGATTCCGGCGGCGGAAACCACGAACTCGGTTTTGCAGACCAGACCGGTGGCCTGGCAAACATGGTCGGCGTAGCCGGCACCGGCTTCGGAAAAAATATTGTAGGCGGCCGTGGCTCCGGCTGCCTCAAGCTCGCGCCGTTCATCCTCAAATTGAGCCGTAGCGGTTATCGGGCCGGCAAAACCGGCGGACTTGATCTCTTGAACAGCCAGCAGATTCGCCTGGTGGTTGGAAATTGCCAGCATGACGATCTTTATCCTGTCCAGATCGATGGTGTGCCAGAAATCATAATCCGTGGCATCTCCCCAGATCACCCGGCGGCCGGCCTGCTGGTGGGCCGCTACGGTCTCTTGATTGTGGTCAACGGCCAGCACCTTGTCGGCCACCCGCTGATTAATGGTATCATAGGCCATGGCCCCGAAGGGCCCCATCCCAAAAATGAGCACGTCCGCGTTGCCCAGGTCGGTGGGGACGTCGTCGGGATGCTGACTTCTGGTTTCAAAACGCCGCAGGAAGCCGGCCAACCGATCGTAGACAGCATTGGCATTGCCGTTGAGCGGCGCGGCCAACAGGAAGGAAAAGGTCAGGGCCAGGGCGGAGATGATCAGCCATTCCGGCCCAAGCCACCCTTTTTGCATGGCAATGGCCGCGACAAGCAAACCGAATTCCGAGTAATTGGACAGAGTGAGGGCTGCCAGCAGGCTGGTGCGTGCCCGCCGATGAAAACGCGCCAGGACCAGAAAGTAGAAAAACGACTTGATGATCAGCACCACCATTAAACCAAGAGCGATCAACACATGCTCCATCTTGGGCGTGCCGGTGAGACCGACCTGGAAGAAAAAGCCGACCAGCAAAAGATCCTTGAAGCTGTAAAGGGAATGCGAAAGTTCAAGCGCCCGGGGATGGCTCCCCACCAACACGCCGAGCACCAGCGCCCCGAGATCGGGCTTCAGCCCGACCAGCGAGAAGCTGGTGGTGCCAATGACCAGGGCCAGGAAAAATCCCGAAAAGGGCAGCAGTTCACCATGGCCGATATAGTCAATAAGACGCAGCAAAAGCGGCCGTACCGCGAGCAGCCCCAGAGGCAGGGCTAACGCCCAGAGGGAAGGGAACTCTCCCTTGGAAACGGTGAGGAAGAATACGGCCATCAAGTCCTGCATAATGAGGATGCCGATGGCTGTCCGGCCGTGCAGGGCGTTCATCTCACCCTTTTCTTCAAGCACCTTGACGGCAAAAACGGTGCTGGAAAAACTCAAGGCGAAACCGATCAGGGCCGCCTGAACAGGGGTCAACCCCAGCAACGGACCAAAGCCCCAAGCCGCCCCTCCCATAAGCAACGCGGCAAGGAGAAAAATGGTCACGATGGCGTGTATGGTGGCGCCGCCCCATATCTCGGCTTTGGCCAACCCCTTGATGTCGAGCTTGAGACCGATGGTGAACAGAAGGAGGAGGATACCCAGGTCGGCGATCTCCTCAAGAGGCAGGGAGCCGCCGGTGAACCCGAGAAAATTCATCAAAAAGCCGGAGAGCAGGAAGCCTAGCATGGGCGGCAGGTTGAACCGTTTGAACAAAAAACCCGCCAGGAAGGCGCTGCCTATCCAGATACTGTTGATAAATGCCGGTGTCTCAACAAAGTCCATAAGTAAAAAAAGCTGTTTGTTTAATCATTATTCTTGTCGCCCAGAACCTCACCCAGCTTCGCCCCTAAATCCTGCAACGAAAACGGTTTCTGGAGGAAATGCACACCTTCGTCCAGCACGCCGTGATGGGCAATGACGTTGGCGGTATAGCCGGACATGAACAGGCGTTTGATGCCGGGATAGATGGAGAGCAGGTTTTTGGCCAGGTCACGGCCGTTCATCTCCGGCATTACCACATCGGTCATCAACAGGTCGATGGAACCGCTGTGTTCATGGGCCAGGCGGATGGCCTCGCCCGGGGTTGCGGCCGCGATCACCACATACCCCAGACTTTTAAGCAGCGTCGTAGTCACGTGCAAAATGGCTGGCTCGTCCTCCACCAGCAGGATGGTCTCACCGCCGCCGGCCGGCGGTTTTGCCGTTTTATTAGCAGCCTGAAGCGGTTTGCTGTCCTGGTGCCGCGGCAGATAAACTTTTACGGTGGTCCCCTGCCCCGGCTCACTGTACACGTTGATAAAGCCGTTATTCTGCTTGACCGCGCCGTACAACGAGGCCAGCCCCAGGCCAGTGCCCTTGCCCTGCTCCTTGGTGGTGAAGAAAGGCTCGAAGAGGTGGTCGACGGTCTCCCGGTCCATGCCGCAACCGTTGTCGCTAACCGCCAGCAGCACGTACTCGCCGGGCAAAAACCCGGCATGAACGGCACAGTAGGCCTCGTCAAACGCCACAACTCCGGTTTCGATGGTGATTTTACCCACATCGGCGATAGCATCACGGGAGTTAACGCACAAATTAGCCAGGATTTGATCAATCTGGGTGGGGTCAACCTTGACCGGCGCCGGGTTGGGGTCGGGCTGCCAGGACAGATCGATGTCTTCGCCGATGAGCCGGCGCAGCATCTTTAACATCCTCTCCACAGTTTCATTCAAATCGATGACTTTGGGCGCAATGGTCTGCTTACGGGCAAAGGTCAACAGTTGCCGGGTCAACTCCGCTGAACGCTTGGCCGCCTTGCTGATTTGCTGCAAGTCGCCAAAGAGTGGCTGCTCGGGATCTATCCGCCGCAGGGCCAGCTCCGTGTAGCCCTGAATCACACTCAACATATTGTTGAAATCGTGGGCCACCCCGCCCGCCAGCCGCCCCACGGACTCCATTTTCTGCGCCTGTAACAACTGCGCCTGGAGTTTTTCTTTTTCCGCTTCGGCCCGCCGGCGCTCGGTGATATCCGCACCAATGGAAAGTATCATCTGAAATTCTTCGTTTTCGGTAAGGACGGTATTGTGCCACTCAATAAGGCGTTTCTCACCGGATCGCGTAATAATCTCATTTTCAAAATAATGGTCAATCCGTTGCTTCTTGACGATGTCGTCCCATACCTGATAGATCGTTTCCCACAATTCTTCCGGGATGAAAGTATTAATCCACTCTTTGCCAATGACCTCTTGCGCTTTATAGCCGGTTAATTCTTCCGCATAACGATTGAAAACCTTAATCGTTGATCTTTCGCCCAAACCGACAATGATGTTGGGTGCCTTGTTAACAATATTTTCAGACCATGCTTTTTCCTTTTCCAGCGCCTTTTGGGCGGCGCGTTCTTTGGTCTGATCGCGGAACACCAGCACCACCCCGGTGATCTCGCCGGCATCGTTACGGATCGGCGCGCCGCTGTCGGCAATAGGGATTTCCCGTCCATCCCGGGCAAGCAGCAGCGTATGGTTAGCTATTCCGACAATTTGACCGCTTTTCAGAACGTTGGTAACCGGACTTGCGACCGGCTGCCGGGTTTGTTCGTTAATGATCTGGAAAACGTTTGCCAGCGGCTGCCCGGTGGCTTCCTGCTGGCTCCAGCCGGTCAGCGATTCCGCCACCGGATTCATGGCTACCACAAGACCATCCATATCGGTTGAAATCACGGCGTCACCGATGGAGTGAAGCGTGGCGCGCAGCGTTTCTTCGCGCTCCCGCAGCCCTTTTTCAGCCTGCTGACGCTCGGTGATGTCAGACATGGACGCCTCCTCGTTGCTGCAAGTATTTATTTATACTTGTTTTTTTACGGCTAACTCTTCGCTTGACCGGCTGGCAATGGAGCGCAAGCGCTTACTTTCAAAACATGATCAACCACCAATGTACTCCTTGCCAGCCACCGTTGAATAAGAACGTCCTCAACGTGCCAGCCGCAAAGAGTTGGCCACCACCAGCACCGAGCTGACGGCCATGGCGGCGGCGGCGTGGATCGGGGCCAGCAGCCCGCCGGCCGCCAAGGGTAAGGTTACCAGATTATAGCTGAAAGCCCAGAAAAGATTCTGGCGGATAATCCGCATGGTGCGGCGGGCCGTCTCCAGGGCTGTGGCCAGATCGAGCAACCGATTGCCGGTCAGTATCAGGTCGGCGGTGCCCACCGCGATATCGGTACCGCCGGCCAGGGCGCAACCGATATCGGCGGCGGCCAGGGCCGGGGCGTCGTTGATGCCGTCGCCCACCATCAGCACCCGGCCGCCGGCGGCCTGCAACTCTTCGAGCAACCGTTTTTTACCGGCCGGGTCGATGCTGCTGTACACCGTTTCCAGACCCAGCTCGGCGGCGACCCGGTTACTGGCCCCGGCATGATCGCCGCTGAGCAACAGCAGGTGCAGTTTGCGCCGCCGCAATTCAGCCACCAGGGCCGAGGCTTCCGGGCGCAGGGTATCATCCAGCAGCAGCAGCCCCAGGTAGCGGCCGGCCACCGCCACGTGCACTTCGGTCAGGTTGTTCTCCTGCTCTTGCTCGGCGGCGGGGGTGGCTTGGGAGGTATCCGACCCGGTGGCCACGCCGCGTTCGGCCAACAACGCCCGACTGCCCACCAGAACTTCCACCGTCTCCCCGGCGGCCGGCCAGCCAGGCGGCAACGACGACATCCCAGCCGGCTGCCCCGCCGAGGCATCGCCGGCCCGGCCGGAGACCGTCGCCACCATCCCCCGGCCGGGGATGGCACTGACCGTGGCCGGCAGTTTGAGCGCCAGACCCCGACGCCGGGCTTCCTCGGCAATGGCCAGGGCCAGGGGATGGTTGGAACCGCTCTCCACCATGGCCGCCCAGGCCAATAACTGCCGATGCTCCCCGGCCATGGCTGCCGGGGTAACCAGCTCCCGTGCCGTGCCACCACGGCTCAACGCCACCAGGCGGGGCTGGCCGGCAGTCAGGGTGCCGGTCTTGTCAAAGGCCACGTGGGTCAGGCCGGCCGCCATTTCCAGGATATCGCCGCCCCGAAACAGGATGCCGCGGCCGGCGGCCCGGCCGGTGGCGACCAGCACCGCGGTGGGGGTGGCCAAACCCAGGGCGCAGGGGCAGGCCACCACCAGCACCGCCACCGCGGCGAGCATGGCCTGACCGCTGCCGACCCCCCGCCCCAGCCAGCCCAGCAGGGTCAACAGGCTCAGGAGCAGCACCAGCGGCACGAAAATCGCGGCCACCCGATCGGCCAGCCCCTGTACCGGGGCCTTGCGGGCCTGGGCCTCCTCCACCAGGCGGGCCATGCGGGCAACAAAGGAATCGGCGGCGTTACGGGCCACCCGCACTGTCAAGGCCCCCTGCAAGTTCATGCTGCCGCCCACCACCGGCTCCCCTACTCCCCGCCGTTGCGGCCGGGATTCGCCGCTGACCACCGCCTCGTCCACCTCCGACTCACCGGCCACCAGCTCGCCATCCACGGGGAACCGCTCGCCGGGGCGCACCAGAATCAGATCACCGGGTTGCAGGACAGCACTTTCCACCTGCACGACTTCACTTTCCCCACCCCCTTCTGCCGCCTTTTGGAGCAGCATGGCGGTGTCCGGGGTCAGGTGCAGCAGCCGGTCCACGCCGGAGGCGGCCCGGCGACGGGCGCCGCTTTCAAAGAGGCGGCCGGCCAGCAACAGGGTGACGATCATCGCCGGGGTCTCAAAAAAGACCTCGCGATCGGTGACCACGGCAAAAAGGCTGTAAAAATAGGCAACCAGCACGCCCAGGGCGATCAGCAGGTCCATATTGGGCAGCCGGCTTTGCAGACTGCGCCAGGCGCCGATCAGAAAGGGCCAGCCGGAGTAAAAGACCACTGGCGTGGTGACCGCCGCCGCCAGATAGTGCATCAACTGGCGGGCCTGCGGGCCCATCCCCTGAAAATAGCCGGCGTAGAGGGCGAAGGCGTAGGCCATCAATTGCATCGACAGGAAGAAGGCGGCGCCGAAACGCAGCAGCAGATCGCGGTTTTCGGCCTCGGCGGCGCGGTGGATGTTCTCCCGGGTCAGCGGCCGGGGGCGGTAACCCAGGCGGGCGACGGCGGCAAAGATCACCGCCGGGCTCAGACGGGCCGGGTCGTAGCCGACCAGCACCCGGTGGGTGCCATAGTTGGCCCGCACCCGGCGCACCCCGGCCAGGCCGCCGATGATCTTTTCCAGCAGCCAGATACAGGTGGCACAGCGGATACCCTCGACCAGGAAAGACAACTCATCACCATCGGGACCGGAGCGGACATGGCGGGCCAGCAAGGTATCGTCGTAGTGGGTCTCGAAGGCTTCGGCCATGCCGCCGCTTTCATCCCACTGGCGTTTACGGTAGAAATCATCCAGACCGGCCCCGGTGATGATCTGCCAGGCCCCCTTGCAGCCCCGGCAGCAGAAACGGTACTCCACGCCGTCGCGCTCGGCCCGAAAATCCCCGTCGGCCGGCAGTAAATCGCGGCAATGGTGACAGCGCTCCGGGGAATTGTCCGACTCGGGGCTGGCGGCGCTCATCCCGCTCTACAGCCAAAGCCCTGGACGCCGGCGGGTCATAACCGCACCTCGGCCCACTGCTGGGACACGGCCTTGAAGCGCCGGCGCAGGGTGATCCCGTCGCGGCTGGCGCTCAGAATCAACTCCAGGGTGCCGCTTGGCGTCACGGCGCTGCTTGCCTGATAAACCCCGGGAGCGACCTCGGGCAGAAGCAAACGCCAGTCGGTGTCCCGATTCCCCGGCAACACCGCCTTGAGCACCACTTCCCCGCCGGTTACCGGCGCGCCGTCCCGATCCAGCAGCCGCAACCGCCAACGCTGGGCCTCGCGACTTAACAGGGCCCGCCAGCCGGCCTCGGCGGCGGCCCGCCAGGCCCGCTCCTGCTGGTGATAGCGTTGACCGGTCCGGTAATAATCGACATCGCTCACCGCGCTGACGCGGCTGGCGGCCCGCTCCAGCGTCCAGCCGGAAAAGACCAGAAAAGCCAATAAAATAGCCCCCAGGAACAACTGCCAACGATTACGGCTCATTTCTCACCCCATAAGGTTAAGACGCCCCGAGCCACGGCCCGCCGCTCAACGCTGCCACCGCTGGCTGGCCTGCACCCGGCCGGCGTCATCCACCAGTTGAAAAAACACCGCCGGCGACTCAGCGGCCACGGCGGCCGGCAATTCAACGGCAAAATCAAGCTGCCGGCGCTCTCCCGGCTCCAGTTCAATCAGATCGTCAGCAGGGCCCAGCAGTTCCAGAGAGCGCCCCTCGGCGGTAACCGCCCGCAGCCGGTAGGCCCCGGCCGTCGCCGCCCGACTCCCCAAGCTGGCGCTGAACAGCACAATCTCGCCGCCATCGGCCTGTTGCCTGCTCTCAGTCGGCACCACCCGTCTGATCTGCAAGCTTAACTCGTCACGCTCCCCGCCCAGGTAAAAGGTCGCCGCCACGACCAACAGCAGCACCACCAGCAGCAACCCCAGCCGGGGGGAAAACAGCGCCCGCCAACCCCGCTCCCCGGTGCCGAAGGTGTAGCGGATCAAGCCCGGCTGGCGACGGCGGGCCATCACCCGCCGGCAGGCATCCAGACAAGTGGCGCAATTGATGCACTGCCCCTGGTAGCCCTGACGGATATCCAACCCCAGCGGGCAAACCCGCACACAGGCCCGGCAATTAAGGCACAGCCCCCGCTCTTTGGGCGGCAGGCGCAGCACCAGGGTGCCGGCATCGAGCAGCAGGGCCTGGAACCGGCCGTAGGGGCAAAAATCAAGGCAGGCCAGGCGCCGGATCCAGACCTGGCTGACGTAGAAAAAGACCACCAACACCAGGGTCGCGCCCGCCTGCCAGGGGCCGGGGTTGCCGGCCAGCAGCCGGCGCCAGTAGAGCTCCGGCGGCATAAAATAACAAACCAGCCCGACGGCCGGCACCACGGCCACCAGCAGGGCGAGCAGATGGAGCAGCACCAGCCGGAAACGCGTTCCCCGGAGCTGGCGGGGCGCCACTTCCAACCCCAAGCGGCGGGCCACCCCTTCAATGAATTCCGCCAGCCAGGTCTGCGGACAAAGCCAGCCACACCAGACCCGGCCCAGTACCAGGGTCAGCAGCAGAAAGGCGAAAAGCAGGATCAGAAGCCCCAGGCCCAGGAAATAAAATTCCTCCAGCCGCCAGGGCCGACCGGCAAAATAGAAAATACCGGCGGGCAGATCGAAACGCAGCACACTCTCGCCGCCCAGCCGCCACCAGGGCAAGGCCAGAAAAAGCAATACCCCCAGCAGTTGCAGCCGCCGCCGCCAGGGGTATAACAGGGCCGGCGCCGGCGCCGGCGGCCGTTTGGGATTGATCTCCACCATTTAGCGGTTTTCTACCCGCTGCTGGTGCGCCTCCATCTCCCGCTCGAATTTGTCGCTGGAACTCCAATCGCCGAGCAAGAAATAACCCATGAAAAAGAGCGCCCAGATCACCAGCACGGCGAAGAGTACGTTAAAATAGACCGGCGGCGGCGCGTGGCCTTCACGGATACCGTCGGTGTGAGCTCCGGCTTGGGCTTCGTGTTGTTCACTCATTTTGCAATCCTCCGTCCCAATCGATCATTGGCGCCACCGCTCCACGCCCCGGCTTGCCGGGGTGGGGAAGAGGCGGCGTGAAAGCCGCTCAGTCGTCATCCAGCATCCGGTGCTTGGGCGCCTCCAGGCGCTTCTTGCGCTTGCCCCTTAACACCCAAAAAACAATCCCGGAAAAGATGGCAAACAGCCCAAAGGTGATCAACAAATAGAGTATCGCCGCCGTCTTCATCGCGCCACCTGCTCGCTGTTGATAAAGGTCACCAATTGCCAGAGCCGCTCCTGCCCCAGGGAGGCGAAGGAGGGCATCCCCTGCGAGTCGATCCCGTCGTGGATAATGGCGAACAGGGCCTCATCCGGGTAATGGAGGGCGTTCAACTCGGGGGCGAAACCGCCGCTCAGACCCTCGCCGTGGCAGGCCGCGCAGTTCTGGGCGTAAAGTTCGCGGCCGGCGGCGATGACCTCGGGTTCAGCGCTGAAAGGATTATCCAGCTCCCCCACCACCGTGGCTTCGGTCTGCTGCCGCCAGGGAATATCGCTGCCCAGCTTCTGCAGATAGGCGATGATGGCGTCCATATCGCTCTTGCCGGCCAGATCCCGGATCTCCTCTTCCTCATAAGGAAAACCCAGGGCCTCCATCTTGCGCCGGGTAAACTGGGGATCGACTTGGCGGTCAGCGAGGAAGGGATAGGGCGGCATATTGCTCCCCGGGGCCATGGCGGCGGGATCGCGCATATGCTGATAGTGCCACTGGTCCGGATACTTGCCCCCCAGCCGGGCCAGATCGGGGCCGGTGCGCCGCGAGCCCCAGAGATGGGGCCGGTCGTAGACGAACTCACCGGACTTGGAATAATCGCCGTAGCGAATCACCTCGGCCACCAACGGCCGCACCGTCTGGGTGTGGCAGTTGTTGCAGCCTTCCTTGATGTAGACATCCCGCCCGGCCAATTCCAGCGGTGTATATGGCTCCACCGACTCGATGGCGTCTTCCTCGGTGTTGACGTAGGCAAAGGGCAACACCATGGTGACGATGGTCCCCACCAGAATGGCGACGGTTGCCAGTACCAAAAAGAGAACCGTATTTCTTTCCCACATGGCCAACCTCCCTTATGCCCGTGCCGCGGCCGGGGTTTGCGCCCCGCGCGCGGTCATCGCGATATTATAGACGAAAATCACCATCCCCAGCAGGTAAATCACCCCGCCCAGACCACGAATCCACCAGTAGGGGTACATGGCCAGCACGCCTTCCATAAAGGTGTAGGTCAGGGAACCGTCGTCGTTGAGGCTGTGCCACATGGAGCCCTGGACCACCCCGCCAACCCAGAGGCTAACCGAGTAGAGCATCTGGCCGACCAGCACCAGCCAGAAATGGAGGTTGGCCAGCGGCACGCTGTAGAGATCCCGGCCGTAAAGGCGGGGCGCCAGGTAGTAGTAGGCGCCGCAAAGCAACAGGGTGATCCAGCCCATGGTGCCCATATGGACATGGCCGGGCACCCATTCGGTGTAGTGGATAAAGGCCGAAAAGCTGCGTACCGCCTGCATCGGCCCCTGCAGGGTCTGCAAGCCGTAAAAGGTGATGGCCAGAATAAAGAACTTGACCAGATAATTCTCTCGCATCTGGTGCCACTGGCCGTTCATCGACAGATAAC
>JAXHLI010000013.1:0-25849 GCA_034522365.1 Desulfurivibrio sp.
ACAGTCTACGACTTCTTGCTGCCCGGGTCTTCCCGCTCCGGCGAATAGACCAGGAAAAAATCAGTGCCCACTTGCCGGCCGCTTTTTTCGATTCTGGGCAGCAGCTCCTCCTCGGTGGTGCCGGGGTAGGTGGTGCTCTCCAGGGAGAGGACCTGGCCGGGGCGCAGGTGGGGGGCCAGATAATCGACGGTGCCGGTAACGTAGGAGAGATCCGGCTCGCGGTTCTTGTTGAGCGGGGTCGGCACGCAGATGATCAGGGCGTCGGCTTCCCCGGCCCGACTGAAATCGGTGGTGGCTTCAAACCCGGCCTGGCGGGCGGCTTGCACCCTGTCCGCCGGGATATGTTCGATATAGCTCTGGCCGGCGTTAAGTTGGTCCACCTTGGCGGAGTCGATATCGATGCCCAGCACCCGGAAACCAACCCCGCTGTAACGGAGCATCAGCGGTAGGCCGACATAACCCAGGCCGACAATGCCGATGGTGGCTTGTTTGGTGGAGAAGCGGTTAATTAATGAGTTTAGAGATGGGTTATCCATGGGGCGGGGTTTCCAGGTTGTTGATTTCAGGCCGGCGGGCGGCCGGGTTAGCGGCTCTTTTGCGCCGCCACGTCGGCTTGCAGTTCGGCGATCTGCTGCTGGAGTTCGTCGTATTCGGTCAATTTGCGCTGGAGGAAGCGTTTGGTTACCCGGGTTTTTTCCTCCAGGCCGGCGGGGGTCAGTTTATAGAGATAGGCGGCCTTGTTTTGCGAAGTGCGGAAATTCCTGGCCTTGACCGCGCCCACCTTGATCAGGGCCTGCAGGCAGTAGTTGGTTTTGCCCAGAGATATCCCCAACCGCCGGGCCAGCTGGCGCTGGCTCAACTCGGGCTGCTGGTGGAGCAGTTTGAGTAAATGGTATCGGGTGGAATCGTCCATGGGAATATAGCTTAGAAGGCAGAAGCTCACAACTTGCCTCACACGCTCACATTGGCTCACATCAGGGATGAGAGGCCGACGCATAGGTTACCTCTGAGCCTCGGCCCTTTTTTCTTACCAGTCGGAGATCCTGTAGTTTTTTCAGGCGGTTGAGGGCGGTGTTCTGGTGAATCCCCAACCTGTCGGCGATCTGGCTGCTGGCCAGTTCGCCTTCCACGTTCAAGAGGTCATACAGCGACTTCAGCTCCTCGGGCAAGGACATCTGCCGTCGCGGGAAAACTACCTTCAGGAAATTACCCACCTCTTGAAATTCCGGGGCGGGTAGCCCGGCTTGACGGCAGGCCTGACGCATGCGCATGATCCCGGTGCCCAGTTGTTCGATGTAACCGGCCTTGCGGAACATCTTGACTATTTGCCGGTTGCGGATCTCCGAAGTACCCAGGCCGAAATCGACCAGGGAAATTCCCACCGGCAACGTTCCCGGGCTGATAATTTCGACGCGATCGGAGAAAATCTCGACCTTGCTGCTGGCGCCCCGCATGGCATAGTCCCGGTGGCAGATTGCGTTGACCACCGCCTCGCGCAGGGCCAGGGATGGTATCTCCAGGTCCTGTTCGCGGCGCAAACTTTCAATTTCCACTCTGCTGCCGAGATAAGCGGCCAGCCGGTCCATGATCATTTCAGGCATATCCAGCAGGCTGCAGGTCACGGCTTGGGAGTGACGGAGTTCGGCCCTGTCACCGCTTCCGTAGAGCACCACGTTGAAGCCGGCGTATTCGTAAGGTTCCGGCAGCAGATCGCAGAAAAGCAGCAGCCCTCCCACCGTCGGATGACATGTGCCGTTAAAACGCACCGCCAGCTTCTCCTTCACCAGGTAGTCCAAACTTGGTACCAAGTCCTGGTGCCGCCAGCCAAGGTAACGGGAGAGTACCTGCATGGACAAGGCTTCGCAGGCAAAGCCGGTTTCCAGTTCCTCATCAAAGCCTCTGTTGTGGCCCTGCCGCCGAAGATCATCAAGCAGCCACCGGTCGGCCAGCCGGTTGGTGGCACCCACCCGGACATAGCTGCCCGCTTCCGGCCCCTTGGCACGTAAATAGTATGGCTTGTTCGGCCCTGGCAACACCTTGATTCTGAACAGGATTTTCCCCTGGCAGGCAATGGTCTGAAAATAAACTCCGGGCAGCGGAGTAATGCTGTCGTGGATTGCGCTGGCCAGGCGCTCTTCCACCTCCAGCGGGTCTTGATCGATACCCAGCACCTCGCGCTTGTCGTCCATGCCAATGATCACGTCGCCCCCGGACCCGTTGGCAAAGGCGATAACGGTTTGCAGCACCTTATCAAGCCGGGGCGGCAACTCTCGTTTGAACTCCAAGCTTCGCCCTTCGGACGATTTAAGCAATTGTTCGGTATTCATGGTCGTTTCAGGCCTGTTGTCGGTCGTAGATATCATCAAGGCGCACGATATCATCTTCGCCGGTGTATTCCCCCACCTGCACCTCGATCATCACCAGCTCGATCCGGCCCAGGTTTTCCAGGCGGTGGAGTTGGCCCATCCGGATGTAGGTCGATTCATTGGGGCGCACCAGGAAGGTCTCTTCGCCCACGGTGACGGTGGCGGTGCCGCTGACCACGATCCAGTGTTCGTTGCGGTGGAAATGTTTCTGCAAAGAGAGCTTGCTGCTCGGAGGGGGTTACCAGCACCACCTCTTCTGGGTCGAGCAGCAGGCAGGCCAGGGCGATGGCCGGGGCGGTGTTGCGGCCCTCGGGTTCCAGCAGAAAGCGGGGGTTGGCGGCGGCGACTTCGCCCAGCTGGTCCACGGCCAGGAAATACTGCTCGCAGTTGGAGACAATAAAGAAATCACCGCCCAGGGCCTGGTTGCGCCGCACCGTTTGCTGAAATAGCGACTGGCCATCGAAGAGGCGGACAAATTGTTTGGGCAGCAAGGTCCGGCTAAGCGGCCAAAGCCGGGTGCCGGAACCGCCGCAGAGGATTAGGTTGATCATTTTTTCCAGCCCAGGCCGACAATGCCGATGGTGGCTTGTTTGGTAGCGAAACGGTTAATTAATGAGTTGAGGGTTGGGTTATCCATGGGGTGAGGTTTCCAGGTTGTTGATTTCAGGCCGGCGGGCGGCCGGGTTAGCGGCTTTTTTCCGCCGCCACGTCGGCTTGCAGTTCGGCGATCTGCTGCTGGAGTTCGTCGTATTCGGTCAATTTGCGCTGGAGGAAGCGTTTGGTTATTGGTTACCTGGGTTTTTTCCTCCAGGCCGGCGGGGGTCAGTTTATAGAGATAGGCGGCCTTGTTTTGCGAAGTGCGGAAATTCCTGGCCTTGACCGCGCCCACCTTGATCAGGGCCTGCAGGCAGTAGTTGGTTTTGCCCAGAGATATCCCCAGCCGCCGGGCCAGCTGGCGCTGGCTCAACTCGGGTTGCTGGTGGAGCAGTTTGAGTAAATGGTATCGGGTGGAATCGTCCATGGGAATTCGAGAAAAAGACGCGCTACCGCCATTGGGGTGAACGAAACGTTCACCGCCTGAACTGGCTGCGAGCGGCCCTTTTAATGGGTTTGGAGAGGATCGTCAAGAGATATTTTTGTAACCAGAAAACTTGTAATGTTGTCGGTATCCCAGTATAAATCAGAGTATAATCAAAAAGTTTATTTCTACAAACGTCCCCGAAAGAGGTTTGGTATGCTGACGATCAACAGAGCTGTCTTTGTTTTCCTGCTGGCTTTGATTTTCGCCGTCGCAGCTTCGGCGGAAGAATTTGTCGAGAAACGCTATGAAGCCAGAGTGGATGAGGATGGGGTGCAACGAGTGGAGATGGAGGCAGGGGAATATTATTATGACCCCAATTTTATCGTGGTCAAAGTCGACGTGCCGGTGGAACTGAGCATCCGGGATGTCGGCGGCATCGCGTCCCATGATATCGCCATCGAGGCCCCGGAGGCGGGAATCGACTTCGCCGAGGACTTCGGCTCGGAGCCGGTAACCATCCGTTTTACCCCCACCCGGGTCGGCGAATATCAGCTTGAATGCACCAAGCGGTTTCTCTTTTTCAGAAGCCACAAAGATCGTGGCATGCACGGCACCATCAAGGTGGTGGAATAAACAACCAAGAGTATTGCGAACCATGTCTGCTGTAAACGAACTGGGACTGGGGCACGGGATTTTCATGGCCCTGTTGCTGCCGTTTTTCCTCTACCAGGGTTGGCTGGGCCGTCTTATTCGGCGGCGACGGCTGGACGGCACGTCCCCTTCCGGCAAGGTCATTCGCCGGCATCGCCGGCTAGGCTTCCTGCTGGTCATCCTCCTGGTGCTGGGTTTCAGCGGCGGGCTGTTTGTCGGCCTGCTCAACCTTGGCCAGGTGGGGACCAGGTATATTCATTTTTTCCTGGGGCTGACCATCGTCCTGGTTGCAAACGGCGCCTATGCCACCTCCCGGAAAATCAGAGCGGGCGAGAACCACTGGCGGAAATGGCACCTCCGCCTGGGCATTCTCGTTCTCTGCCTGTATCCGGTGCAGCTTCTGCTGGGGCTGGCAAAGATTCTCTAAGCGGGATTGCCGCCGGACTCCGGCGGGAGGTAGTATTAAGGCGCGTTACGGTAGTTACCGAGTAATCCGGCTCCCCCGGGTAGGGCTGATGGCGAAGGGGCATGGAGAGTGAAACGGGACACGCCCCCGGAGTAGCCAGCCACCCGGCGGCATAGCCAAATGCCAGGGCGCCGGCAACGTCCTTGCTCAGCGCCCCGACACGCAGCCCGTTCATCCACACGCCAAGGGTTTGCGTGCCGATTACCACGGTTCGGTCCAACCCGGCTGCTCGGGATCATGCCCGGGTGATCCTTTGGGCACCAAATGCAGCTCCAGGTCGAGCGCCGCCAACAGACGGAACAGGGTCTCCAGGCGCGTGTTATCGGGCTTGATCTCGAATTTTGATACCGTGTCCTGACGTAGCGAAATTGGGGTCTGACCCCAATTCCTCGTTATGTGTCAATTAAAACTTAAGATAGGGGTGCCGCTGAACAGTTACACTTATTCAAGCGCTTCCCGGCCGATACCGTGGTATTCGAAGCCGTATTCGGCCATCTCTTCCGGGTTGTACTGGTTTCTGCCGTCAAAAATGATTTTTTGCTGCATGAGCTGGCCCATGCGCTTGAAATCGGGTTGGCGGAAGGTTTTCCATTCCGTTACCAGGATCATGGCATCGGCGTTTTCCAGTGCCTGGTAGGGGTCTTCCGCCAGGGTCAGGCGGCCGCTCTTTAACCACTCTGCCGGCAGTTCTTTGGCCGCCTGGGGCATGGCCACCGGGTCAAAGGTCTGGATGGTCGCGCCGGCCTGGATCAGCTCTTTCAGCAGCACCAGGGAGGCGGCCTCCCGCAGGTCATCGGTCCCGGGTTTGAAAGAGAGGCCCCATACTCCGAAGCTCTTACCTGACAGATCATTGCCGAACCGCCGGCTGATTTTTTGGGACAGCACCTGTTTCTGGCGGTTGTTCCGGTCTTCCACCGCGGTCAGCACTGCCGGGGTAATTCCCGTGTCCAGGGAGGTTTTGATCAATGATTTGACATCCTTGGGAAAACAGGAGCCGCCATAGCCGCAGCCGGGATAGATAAAAGAATAGCCAATGCGGGAGTCCGAGCCGATCCCCTTGCGGACATTTTCCACATCCACCCCCAGCCGCTCGCAGATATTGGCCATCTCGTTCATAAAGGAGATTTTGGTGGCCAGCATGGCGTTGGCCGCGTATTTGGTCATCTCCGCGTCCCGCACATTCATGAGGATCATCTTGTCCCGGTTCATGGAAAACGGGGCGTAGAGCCGGGTCATGATTTTGGCGGCCCGCTCGGAATTGACCCCCACGATAATCCGGTCCGGCTTGAGAAAGTCGTTGATGGCGGCCCCCTCCTTGAGGAACTCCGGGTTGGAGACCACATCGAAGGTCAGATCAGCTCCCCGGCGGTCCAGTTCCTGCCGCACCATGCTGGTCACCTGCTCGGCCGTACCCACTGGGACGGTGGATTTGTCCACAATCACGGCATAGTCGCTCAAGTGCTGTCCGATCTGGCGGGCCGCTTCAAGCACGTACCGCAGGTCCGCCGAGCCGTCTTCCCCTGATGGCGTACCCACGGCGATGATGAATATTTGGGAGTCGGCGGCGGCGTCGGCCAGGTTGTCAGCGAAGGCCAGGGTCCCTTCCTGGAGGTTTTCGGTGACCAGTTTTTCCAACCCGGGCTCGTAGATAGGCAGAATCCCTTTTTTCAGCTTGGCGATCTTTTCCTGGTCAATGTCCACACAGGTGACCCGGCTGCCCATTTCCGCAAAGCAAGCGCCCGTGACAAGGCCAACATATCCAGTGCCGATGATTGTTATGTTCATGGATTTTCCTTTCCAGGTTTGTGGTAGTCGTGGTTTTAAGTGTTGGGTTAGCGGCTCTTTTGCGCCGCCACGTCGGTTGCAAACTCGACCACTTGGTTAACGCACTCTTCCAGGGTATGCCGGTCGGTTTCCAGGGTGAGATCGGGCTGCTCCGGTGCTTCATAGGGGGCCGATACCCCGGTGTAGTTCTTGATCTTGCCTTCCCGGGCCATTTGGTACAACCCCTTGACGTCCCGCCGTTCACACTCTTCCAGCGAACATTTGACGTAGATTTCAAAGAATCGGCCGCAGTCGATCAACTCCCGACAGTGCTGGCGGTCGTCCCTCAGCGGCGAGATAAAGGCGGTAAGGCAGATGATGCCGGCATCGAGAAACAGTTTGACCATCTCGGCGATCCGCCGCAGGTTCTCCTGGCGCCCTTCCGGCGAGAAGCTGAGGTCGCTGCACAGGCCCTGGCGGACGTTGTCGCCGTCGAAGACGTAGGTCAGCCGACCCAGTTCATAAAGCCGCTCCTCCACCGCGTGGGCAAGGGTGGACTTGCCGGAACCGGAAAGGCCGGTGAACCACAGGACCATGTTCTGCTGGCCCAGCAGTTGCCGACGTTTGTCGCTGGTGATTTTTCCCCGGTAGGGGACGGTGTTGGGGCATTTCATGGTTTATTCTCACTATGGGTCCAAGTTGTTAAGTTCAGGCTGGCGGTGGCTCAACTCGGTTTGCTTGTGCAGCAGTTCGAGTGAGTTGCAAGACAGCTTATTTAATGGGTTCGGGGCGGAGAAGCAAGAACAAATCTAAATCCTTTTCTGCTTGTCCCGGGGATATTATTTTTGTATGATCGCCGTTGTTTACACAGCACGGCAGTGCTCCCACCAAACCAGGAAAACGGTAAAATTATGACCCAGGACAACTCCCGAACTCCGCCCCCGGCACCGTATTACGACGACGAAATCAGCCTGATTGATCTGGCCCTGGTGATCTGGAAAAACCGCTGGCTGGCGCTGGTGGTGGCGGCCTTGGTCACCGCCGGCGGTATCGCCTACGCCCTGCTCCAAGAGCCCCGGTACGAATATACCACTCTGCTGGAAATCGGGACCACGCTCGAGCAACAACCTTCTCCCCTGACCGAACAACCGGCCAACCAGCCGGTTAATCTTTTTATCGAAGAACCTCTTGAAGAATCGGCGACGGTTAAAGAAAAGCTGGAGAATATCCATATACCGGAGGTTATCCAGAAATATCGCGACGCCCCGGGGGCCGCCGAGAATTCCGGGCGGCGGCTGGAGATCAGTGTCAGCATCCCCCAACAAGCCGGTCTGGTAAAATTACACAGCGAGGCCCCCGCCGCAATGGCGGATCATTATCTCCAGGCCCAGCGGGAGGTGGCTCAACGCCTGCAAGAGGCCCATCGACAGCTCCGGGAAACGCGACAGCGCGACATAAAACAGGCACTGAACGAAAAAACCGGTGAGCTGGACCGCCTGGGCGAGCTGGGACAGGAAATTAAAGCCGAACTGGAAGGGCTCGCGACCCGGCAAGAACTTTTACAGCAGCGTCAGCGGAATTTGCGGGAATATCTTGCCGAGGCCGAAAAACAGCGGGCGGCGGCCCTTGCCGGAGCCCGGGCCGACAGCGACACGGTGGTGACACTGCTGGCGGTGGGCAACGAACTGCAACGCCACCGGGGCCAGCTCCACGAGATTGAGGAACAATTACTGGTGGAGCTGCCCCACCAACGGCTGCAACTGGAAAACCAACTGGCGGACAACCACCGCCGTCAGGAACTGCAACGCCAGGAGACCGAAGATTACCGGCATCGCCTGGACAACTTGCCCCAAACCCAACTGGCGCGGCCACCCCGGCAATCGCCGGTCCCCGTCGACGACAAGCGCCGGCTGATTATCGCCCTGTCGCTGGTGCTGGGCGTTATGCTCGGGCTGTTTGCCGTCTTCATTGCCGAATTCGGCCGGCGCTTGCGGCGGGAACTGCAAAATAACGCTTGATCCCGGCAGCAGCATATTATATTGGATGTAATGTTAGAGAGGGGTCTCTATAAGTTAAATCCATACGAGGAAAATCATGTTCAGATTCAGCGTCCTGATCTGTGCCTTGGTGCTGCTGCTCGGCGCCGGGCTGGCCACCGCTTCCGTTGACGATGATCCGTTGGCCGCCGGCCGCCAGGCCATGGAAGCGGGCGATCACGAAGCGGCCTACGATTTTCTTTTTACCGCTTTCCAAGAACACCCCACCGACCCGGACGTTAACTTCCTGCTGGGCCGGGCCGCCTTTGAAACCGGGCGTTACGAAGAGGCGGTGATGGCCTATGAACGGGTGCTGCTGTACAACCCCGACTCCGGCCGCACCAAACTGGAACTGGCCCGCGCCTACGTGCGGCTGGGTTCCAGCGAGATCGCCCGCCAATATTTTCGGGAAGTACTGGCCACCAACCCGCCGGAAGCGGTTATGCAGAATATCCAGCGCTTTCTGGCCGCCCTGGACGCCGCTCAGAAACGCCATTTCCTCTCCGGGCTGGTCACCGTCGGAGTCGGCTATGACGATAATGTCCGCACCTCGCCGGAAAGCAGCACGGTAAGCACCGTGCTCGGTGATGTCCTGCTGACCGGCGACAGCGCCACGGCCACCAGCAACTACCTCTTCAACACCAACACGGTCATCAACCACGTGTTTCGCGCCCAACCCAACTCCCCCCACAGTTGGCGCACCTCGGTTACCAATTACAACGCCTTCCATGAAACCGCCAACGACATGGACATCAACCTCTTCGGCCTCAGCACCGGCCCCTCCTGGCGCCGGGATAAGCTGCTGGTGCAAGGGGGGCTCAGCTACAACCAGATCAACCTGGGGTTTGACCGCTATCTCGGGGCCCTCGGCCTTAACGCCAACCTGACCCGGGTGCTTACCTCCAACTGGGCCTTGAACGCCGGGGCCAAATATCAGAAAAAAGATTTTATACAAAACAGTGAGAAGGATTCCCATAACCTCACCTTTAATCTGGGGCCGGTATTGAGCTTCGGCAAAAATCGCCTGAGCACCACATTGAGCCACGAAAAGGAAAGGGCCGATGCCGAGCACCACTCGTATGACCGCCATGGGGTGACCATGCGCTATGATCGCCGGCTGCCCCGGGATTTCGCCGCCTTCGTTTCCCTGCGCTACCAGAAAACCGATTATCAGGCGGTTAATCCCAACGGTCTGTTCGCCGACAAGCGTGAAGACAAAACCAAAAAATACAGCCTCGGCCTCTCCCGGGTACTGTGGCAATCAAAAAACAGCCGTCGCAGCTTGACCGGCCAGGCCACCCATACCCGTACCGTCGCCGACTCCAATATCGACCTCTACGAATACCGGAAAGATGTTTCAACCCTGGCCGTCAGCTTTTCTTTTTAGGGGACGTTCATAAAATTATAAGTTTCGCCCGAGCCGGGGAAGACGCCTTAACCATGGGAGCCGAAGGAGAATGACCATGTACCAATACCGCCAGCCGCAACCAGTTGCCGCTTTGTTGATCGCCTTTTGCATGGTAACCACTCTCTGGGCGGCTGCCCCGTTGCTCGCCGCCGCCGAAACCGGCGAGGCGGCCAAGGTCGTGGCCCTGCGCGGCCCGGCGGTGGCCATTGACGCCGACGGCGTTGAACGACCCCTGGCCCCCGGCGATACCCTGGCGGTCAGCGATACCATCCGCACCGGCCCCGGCGGACGCCTGCAGTTGATGTTTTCCGATAATACCATTATCGGCCTCGGGACTAACGCCGAGCTGGAGGTCTCCCGCTACCAGTGGGACGGTGATACCGGCGCGCTTACCACCACCGTTAAGGAAGGTTCCTTCCGGGTGATGGGCGGGGCCATCGCCCGCACCTCGCCACAGAATTTCACCACCGAGACCCCCAGCGCCACCATCGGCATCCGCGGCTCCATGTACGCCGGCCGGGTAAGCGACGGCGCCCTGACCGTGGTCTTCCAGGGCGGCACCGGCATCACGGTAAGCAACTCGGCGGGCACCGTCGAGATCACCACCCCTGGCATGGGTACCCGGGTAAGGTCGAGCGACGAGGAACCGGAAGAGCCCAGCCCCTTTGGCGAGAACGATCTGGCCGAGTTGGAGGACGAGGACGAGGGGACTACCGAAGAAGAGGGCGAAGGCGAAGGAGAGGCCGGCGAAGAGGAGGAAGGCGGCGGCGAGGATGAGACCACCGGCGAGGATGAAGACGCCGATGAGGGAGCCGGCGAGGACGAGGAATCCACCGGCGACGAGTGGGATGATACCACCCTGGAAGATGACGATACCAACACTGATGACACCACCGACGACACCACCACGGAAACGGAAATAGACGAGGTTACCAGCGACGCCTCCCAGGATGATCTGACCGAAGAAACGGAAGAAACCGCGGATACAACTACCACCTTAAGCGGGCGCGGCATCATGACCCTGCATGACGACGCCCAGACCGAATTATTCTCCCGCTACGGCAGCGCCACCATGGAACGGCAGGATGACGGAGTAACCACAACGACCGTGGGCAACTATCAATTGCCGTTCACCTTCAACTGGAGCACCAGCGGCACTTCCTACAGCGGCCCGCCAAATTCTGTTGATATAGAATCGGGGGCCTACTACCAGCTTGATATAGAAGGGGAAACTTTTGACAACTATGGCCGTTATCTCAGCGCCGGCAATCTAGGCGAATTTGCCTATTTGGAATTATCTGACGACCCGGCAGATCAATTGTACGAACACAATTCGCTGATCTACGCGGGAACTCCCGCCACGAACAGCCAGATGCCCACCACCGGGGTGGACAACTACATCGGCGTGCTTGGCGGCATGCATACTCCCACCGATGCCAATGCTGATGAACATGAAGGATTTACGGAAGAGGTCTCCATGGAGATCAACTGGGCCAGCAAAAAGGTGATCGGTACGGATTATGACCAGGACGCATATGATAATGGACGCCAGGAGGCAGTCTTCTTTTTTGGTGATCTGGGCAGCGACCGCAGCACCTTTGACAACATCACGGTTATTGGCCGCGACTACTATGAAAGTGAGCAAATTGACAGCGACACCATTTACAGCACTTCTGTAACCGGCCAGGTTTACGGCTCCGAGTACCAGGGTCTGGGATTCTACGGTTCGGGGACGGAAAGTGACGTGTTCAGCCTTGAAACCCAGGGCGACTGGGATGTCGCTGGCGGCATGTTCCGGGATCCGGCGGACCATTCCAGTTCTGACACCGGTCAGGTAGACCTTCAGGGCTTTCTGGCCGGGGTCGCCACCGGCATTGATACCTCCGACAGCACCAAAGCCACCCCCATCGGCTTTCGCAATTCTGCTTCCACCGGTCTTACCGTCACCATTGATCGGGACACCGGCAGACTCGACGGGACTGCCTCGGCGGAAGGAGACATGGACTGGTCACTTGAGAATATCAAGATCGGCCATCAGGATGACAACGCCTATCGGCGCATGTCCTGGATGATAATTTTATCGCCCTGCTCAACTCCGACGCCGCCAATTCCTCCGGGGTGAATTACGCTAACGAAATTGACAATTATAGCGACTTAAAAGACAACCAGAACTTTCTCGTCAGCGCCGAACCGGCGGATACTTATAGCGCCGCCGCCGACCACAAACAGTTCAGCGAACATGTCACCTGGGGTTATTGGGCCGCCGCTTTTGAGCACCCGACAGATACCAATATCCAGTACGATATCAACCCAGTGCATTCCTGACTGGATCGTCGGCCAACGAAACCCACAGGACTACATCGACGCTCAAAGTTTCACCGGCACCTATACCGGCCCGGCCTACGGTAACGAGATTTCCGGCACCACCGTGACCCCGCTCACCAGCGGCCAGACCAGTTTGGATGTAGATTTTGGAGCTAACGAGATAACGGGCGACATCACTTTTGCAGAAGTAGCTATCAACATCGAGGTTACTTCGAACGCCATCACCGATAACACCTTCAACAGCAGCAATGTCAACGTAAACAACAATGGCGGCAGTGGTAATGTCAACGGCGCTTTCTTCGGCGACGAGGCCCAGGCAGTGGGCGGCAGTTTTGACGCTACCGCGAGCGATAGCACCCGTTATATCGGCATATTCGGCGGTACCCGGTAGTTGGAATTTATTTCGTTGACTTCTGAAACCGACTTGTATATTAAAAGCAACGTATATTTATGAAAATCATACCCGGTTGATTTCCCTTGGATTGCGTCAACTCTGGGTATAAAAGCAACAATCGGTTGTAGGGGTAAGTGCGTGTTCGGCGCGGAGAAAAAAAACGAAAAATCAGACAATCTGGTCCGGGAATTCGCCGCCGGTGAGCGTATCGTGGCCGAAGGGGATGATACCCATGAAATGTACATCATCCAGAAAGGTCAGGTCGCTATCGAGAAGCGGCAGAATGGGGAAAGCCTGCGGCTGGCGACCCTCGGTAAGGGTGACTTTTTTGGGGAAATGTCGTTGCTGGAAGGCTTGCCCCGCAGTGCCGACGCTGTCGCCTTGATACCCTCCCGCCTCCTGGTGCTCCAAAGTGGCGGTTTTCTATTGAAATTGCGCCGTGATCCCACTTTCGCTTTCGAAGTCATTGCCGGTCTCTCCTCCCGTATCCGCAGCATGAACGACCACCTGATGCTGCTGATGCAAGAGTCGGGAATTGACATGAAAACCGCCGGCCAGATCTTTGCTCGCATGGAGCAGCAAAAGATAAACCAGGAGTGACTCCATGCAAGTAAATGTCCACCATGAACGAATGCTGGTGATTTCAGACTTGCATCTGGGGAATCACCTCTTCCATGATATCTCCGTTCTGGACAATTTCATCGATTTTGCCATCAACCATGGCTACAGCCTTTGCATCAATGGTGATGGCGTGGACATTATGCAGAGCAGCTTTAAAGAGATCGCCAAACAAGTGCCACCGGTTTTCGCCCGCCTTAGCCGAGCCCGTAAACGCGGGCTTCATGTTTACCTGGTGGTTGGCAACCATGATCTGGTCTTTGAGCACTTTCTGCAGGATTGGCAAATGTGTGAAATAGTCCCCTTCCTGAATCTGAATTCCGGTGACAAACGTGTCCGTATTGAGCATGGCCATATCTATGATTCGGTCTATGTTTCCTCCCCCGGGATTTATAATTTCCTGGTAGGGCTCGCCGGTATGCTGATGGTTTCGATTCCCTCGTTATACCGGGTATGGGAAAAAATCGAGCTGGCAATTTATGGCTCAGACGTCAATGGCACCGGGGGCTGGCACGGCGAAGACCCCGTTTATGAACGTAGCGCCCGGGAGTTGGCGGAGCGTGGCTTTGATACGATAATTTTTGGCCATACCCACCGCCCCGGCGTGGTCGATTTAGGCGATGATAAAGTTTATATCAACCAGGGCTCATGGATATATCGCCCTTACTACGTAGAAATAAATAATGGAAAAACGGAACTGAAGACATTTTCCACCAATTGACGCTGTTTTTTAAAACCCAGGGAGGAGATTATGAAAATAACCCGGATTGCGGGAACCGTGGCGGCTCTGTCCATGCTGTTGCTGACCGCCCTGCCCGCGCTGGCCGAGAACTTGACCGGCCGGCAAATTCTTGATGAGGTCGCCGAGCGGCACGAGCGGCCATACGAGTTGGAATCACAGCGGATGATTCTGATCGACCGGAACGACAATCGGGAAGAGCGGGAGGTTAAGCGTTACGTGCGCCAGGGCGACGACGATGAATACAAATATCTGGTGGTGTTTCACGCCCCGTCCGGCATCCGGGGGGTGTCCCTGTTGACCTGGCAGCAGAGCCAGGGCGACGATGACCAATGGCTATATATGCCGGCCCATGGCCGACAAATGCGGCGCATCGCCAAAGGCGGACGACGCAACTATTTCATGGGGACCGACTACGCCTTTGAGGATCTGGTTTTTGAATCGCGAGAAAAGTTCACCTACGAACGCCTGGCCGATGAAACCATCGACGGCACAACTTACTACGTGGTCAAGAGCACCCCGCAGGACGAGGAACTGCAAAAGGAAAGCGGCTATAAGTATCGCCAACTGTGGATTCGCCAGGATATCTTCTTCGTGACCCGTACCGATTATTACGACCGTCGGGGACGCTTTCTCAAACGACAAACCAACGAGGATATTGTGCAGGTGGAAGGTAAAACCTGGCGCGCCAACCGCAGTATTATGGATAACGAAAGCACCAAACACCAGACAGTGATCGAAGTGCGGGAGCGGGATTTTGCTGAAGACGCGGTTCCGGCAAGAAATTTCACCAGACGTTTTGTGACCAGCGGCCGGCATTTGCGCTGATTTCCCTGCCCTGAGGGGCACTGATTCCTAACTGGCAAATCCATGATCGAACGTATCCTTACCTTCAGCTCCCGCCGCCGCTGGCTGGCGCTGGCGTTGATTCTGCTCATTACCGCGGTTGCCGGCAAAGGCTTGCTGAGCTTGCGGATCGACACCAGCTATGACAGCCTATTCAGCCCCAAGGACCCGGGCTATCCGCTCTACCGGCAAACCATCGAAGAGTTTGGCTCGGACAGCACTTCCGTCATCTTTATTCGCGACAGCGAGCTTTTTACCGTAAAAAAGCTGCGCCGGCTCGAGGATGTTCATTACGCCCTGGAAGATACCGCCGGGGTGGAGAAGGTGAAAAGCATCTTCAATTCGCAGAATATCCGCGACAAAGACGGCTTCCTGGTCACCGAACCGCTGATGGATTATGTGCCCGATGACCCGGCAGCACTCGGCACCAAGCGCCGGGATGCCATTTATAATCCCCTGCTGATCCACAATCTTATCGCCGAGGATGGCACCGTCATGGCAATCAATGTCACGACGGAGATGCGGGAAGGCGACCCTGATTTCAACCGATTGCTGTTTGAAAAGATTGAAGAACAGATATCACCGCTCCGGGACGATTTTGACGAGGTGTTTCAGGTCGGCCCCCCGCGCTTGAATGTGGAAATCGAGCGGGGCATGTTTGCCGATTTGAGCTTCCTATCGCCACTTTCCACCGGGATCCTGATTCTTTCGATAATCCTCTTTCTACGCACCATCATGGCCGCCGGGCTGCCGATGGCGACCGCCGGCACCAGCGTGCTCTGGACCTTTGGCATCATGGGTTTCCTGGGCCTGCCGCTTAACCTGCTGACGGCCATTCTGCCCTCCTTGGTGATTGTAATCGGCTCGACCGAGGACACCCACATGCTGTCCTCCTACCTCAAGGGGTTGCGGGACGGTAACAGGGATGTCGCCATTCGCTACATGGCCCGCCATGTCGGGCTGCCGATCTTTATCACTTCCCTGACCACCGCCATTGGTTTCTCGACCAACGCGATCAGCGAAATCACCATGATTCGCGATTTTGCTTTGTCAACTTCGATCGCCATGGTGATGAACCTGATCAGCACGGTGCTGGTTCTGCCCCTGTTGTTAAGTGTAATCGGGCCACGCACCAGCAAATTGCCCACCGATGAAAGTGAACCCGGTGGTTTCGTCGGTTGGTTGATTGGCAAATTCCTTTACCTGGTGGAAAACCATGCCGGCAAGGTATTGGCGGTCACCGCCGGATTGCTTCTTTTACTTGGTTCCCAGGCTTTCAATATTCGGGTCAGCAACGATCCCCTCTCCTATTTCAAGGACGACAACCAAATTATCGCCGATGCCAACACCCTGCATGAACGGCTGGCCGGCATGCAACTATTTTACCTGACCGTCCAGGCCGCTCCCGGCCGCGACTTCAAGGATCCAGCCGAGCTTGCCAAGCTTGGCGAAGTAGTCGGTTTTTTACGTGAACAAGGGGTTTACGACAAGGTTATAAGCATAACCGATCATCTTTCCCTGGTTAACCGGGAGATGAACCAGGGTGACCAAGACTATTATCGATTACCGGATAGCCGCAATATGGTCGAGCAGTATCTCCTGCTTTTTCAACGCGGCGACCTGGAGCGCTATCTGAACCCCGATGCCACCGCCGTCAACGTACTGGTACGTCACAATCTCTCCGATTCCTCGGAGTTGGGTATTCATCTACGCAAACTGGAAGCCGAATTGGAGCAGGTCTTCGGCAACGACAACCGGTATTATCTTACCGGTAAGAATCTAATGATCAACCGCGCCGCCGAAAGTCTGTTCTCCGGGCAGATTCACTCCCTGGCCTTGCTGATCCTGATCATCTTCGTGATTATGTCGCTGCTTTACACCTCCGTTACCGCCGGGTTTATGTCCCTGGTGCCCAACTTGATCCCCGTGTTCGTAATGTTCGGGGTCATGGGTATTTTCGGCATCCCGCTTAATCCCGGCACCGCCACGGTGGCGGTTATCGCCGTGGGGATCGCCATTGACGACACCATCCATTTGTTGTCCCGTTACAACGAAGAATGCCGCACCGAACCAGACCACATGCTGGCCGTGCGCCGGGCCGTGCTGGCGCAAGCGGTGCCGGTAATTTCCACCTCCATCGCCCTAGCCGCCGGCTTTGGTATTTTGTTTATCTCCAGTTTCAATATCGTGGCTCAATTCGGAACCCTGGCCGCCATCACCATGATTTGCGCCATGCTGTCCGATCTTTTAGTAACGCCAATCTTGTTACGCCATCTACGCCTGGTCGGCTTATGGGATATCGTCACCTTGAGAGTGGGCCGGGAAGTGCTGGTGGAGAGTGAACTGTTTCAGAACATGAGCACCTTTCAAATTCGTAAAACCATTCTGCTGTCCCAAATGCGCGAATACGGGGTGGGGGAAGCGATAATCAGCGAGGGCAGCCTGGGACGGGATATGTACCTGCTTCTTGACGGGGAAGTAAAAGTGGAACGAGCGGGACAATTGCGTGACCAAACTGGGGGCCGGCGAAATTTTTGGCGAAATCGGATTTGTGGAAGAAAGCCGGCGTATCGCTTCGGTGACCACTCTGACACCGGTCACCGTCCTGCTTTTCAACCAGGAAAAGGTGGCCGCCTCCATGCGCTTTTATCCCCGCATAGCCGCTTGTCTTAATATGAATATTGGCCGGGTGCTGGGACGTCGCCTGGCGCGAGTCCAGGAAGGTGCCTGAATGAGAGGGGTTGGGCTGGCTTTTTTACTGGCTTCGACTTTCAGTGGCCCACCCTTCGCCCGCGAAGGCAACGGCCATTATTGATGATCTTAAGGCTAATTCGATTTTTACGATGGAGGGTTTTGGGACATTTTATCCCCGCGACGCCAAGGACGATGATGGCGGCTCCAATGACCGGGAGATCGACGATAGCGACGGACAACTATGGAGCATGCTTACGCTGGCCAGTAGGGCATTTGTCGGTTCAAGCATGAGCCTTGAATTTGAGGCATATCTTGGTTGGACGACCCATGACGACGAATTTGCCGGATATTTTCATCATCCGGATTATGACAAACACGATCGCCCCCCGCGGGGCGATATAAAATTGTTCAACATTAAACAGGAAGGCGTTAACTACACGCTGACTGTGGGCAAAACCATGCTGGATGTCGGCTTGGCGGAAATATTTTCTCCCACCGACCGTTTCAACCTCGTCAACGCGTCTTATCCTCAACATCCCCAGAATTACGGAACCTGGCTAGCACGGCTAGCTTGGTACCTGGGGCAAGATACCCTTTCTTTTATCGTTACCCCTTACGAGGAGCACGGCTGGATGCCCCATCCCAGTTCTCGCTGGTATGGCGACGGCGATCCCGACTTTTACAAAATAGCCATTCCGCCCGGGTTTGCAGTCCAAGATGCCGACTCTGTTCATAATACCGGTTACATGGCCTTGTACGAAGGGATGCGGGAGGGTTTGCTGATTTTTTTCTTTTTACTCACCACGGCCCCTCCGTGTACCCGGTTGTACGAGGACCGACTGGGGCCTCGTACACAAAAGAATACCCCTTGGCCCTGAGTGCCGGAGGGGGCATTTCATTGGTGCATGGAGCCTGGAAATATTACGGGGAAGCCATTCATCAACGAACCCAGAGTGATGCTGATCAGGATTTTTTAAAATACGTCGCCGGTTTTTCATACCGGGAAACCAAGCTGGCCAACCGTTTTTTTGGCTTTGACGAAATTCAACCGGTTATTGAATACGCTGGAGAATGGATTGCTTCGGAACAAAAAGAGGACGGTTACCTGACCAATTCCAAGGAAGCCAGACCCGGCAAGAACTCTTTAATTTTTCGTTTAAATATTCTTCATAACGATACCTGGAGTTATTCATTGCACGGGACAAGAAATCTTGAAGATAACGATTATGCTTTAGGAGTCGGGGTCGAGTACAAATATAATGACAATTTGAGTTTCACCATGACGGCACAATCCTATGACGGTGACGATGATACTCAGTTCGGGCGCTGGCGCCGCAATGATAACCTCGAATTAGGCGTCAAATATATCTTTGGCCTCTGATTAACTACGGAGAGAAACCGGGCATAACCGGATAAGACTCAGCTGCGGCGCACCCGGTCCAGCGGCACGGTGGTGCGGACCTGGCGTTTGAGGATATCCATCAGGATCTCCACGTTTTCCTTGCCGCGAAAGCTGCAAAAGAAGCCCTTGGCGGCGGAACCGTCGGCCATGGTCACCTCCACCTCGCACCCCGGCGCCAGCTTTTCTTTCTGGAAAGCGCCGGGGGCGATTTTGCCTTCCTCATCCTCCCGGGCCCGCAGGCCATCGATAATCCAGTCCGGCACCGGCACGTAGTGCTCACCGAAACGCAGCGGCCCGATACTCCCCCTGGTGGAATGGATCGCCGCCCAGTCACAAGTATCGGGATTTAAGCGCAGAAAAAGGTAGCCGGGGAACACCGGCCGGAACACCACCCGGCGTTGCCGGGCGTGGCTGCGCACCACCCGCATCAGGGGCAGGTAGACGGTACAGTGCTGATTAAGATAGTGCCGCCGGGCCATTTCTTCCTGATGAGGCTTGGTACGAATGGCGTACCAGGCCATGGTGGCATCGTTGTCTGTTTCCATGGCAACCCTTGCTGTGGAAAGTGGGAAGTGGGATATGACGACCGTTACTTAACCGGATTGCCTGCCTAACGTCAAGATATTCCCTATTTTCAACGTGGCGCCGGGCGCCCGGTAGTGGTATCCTGCCGCTTATGCCTGAATTACCCGAAGTGGAGGTGGTGCGCCGGGGGCTGGAGCCGCTGGTGGTCGGCCGCCGGATCGACAGTGTAGAGGCCAGCGGCTTGTCGCTGCGGCGGCCGGTGCCGGTGGCCGCTTTGCGGCGCTGGGCGGTGGGGGCGGTAATCACCGAGGTCGGGCGGCGGGCCAAGTATCTGCTGCTGTACCTGGACAACACCGCCCTGGTGGTGATCCACCTCGGCATGACCGGCAAGCTCTACCCCGCCGCCGGCGACCAGCCACCGCGCAAGCACGATCATTTGTGCTTGCAGCTGAACTCGCTTTTTCCCAACGCCGAGGAGGAAGACCAAAAGGAAGAAATACGTTTCAACGATTGCCGCCGCTTCGGGCTGGTGGCGGTTTACGGCCCGGAGGAGGCCGCCGCCCCGCCGCTGCTGGCCGGGCTGGGGCCGGAGCCCCTGGATAAGCGGCAGTTCACCGCCGCCTATCTCTACCGCTGTTGCCGGGGGCGGCCAACGCCGCTCAAGAATCTCCTGATGGATAACCGGGTGGTGGTGGGGATCGGTAATATCTACGCCAACGAGATCCTCTTTGCCGCCGGCATCAGCCCCTTTACCCCGGCGGCGCGGATTGGCCGGCTCCGGGCCGGGCGGCTAGTGACCGCCGCCCGCGAGATTCTCACCCGGGCCATCGCCGCCGGCGGCACCACCATCGCCGATTTCGCCAACGCCGCCGGCCAGGCCGGTTATTTCCAGGTACAACTGGCGGTCTACGGTCGCCACGGCACCGCCTGCCCCCGCTGCGCCCCAAGCGGCGCCGCCGATCCACCCCCGCCAAGCGGCACGGCAAGCACAAAAAAAGTTGCCAAGGGCTCCAAACCGGTGATAGAACGCCGGGTGCAGGCCGGGCGGGCAACTTTTTTTTGTCCCCGTTGTCAAAAGTAAATTATGGAAAGTGTCGTGATGCGCTTTTTTAAATATCTGGTGCCCCTGCTGGTGCTGCTGGCGGGCTTGCTGGCGATGCTCTTTTTGCTTAACCAGCGGCAGCCGCCGCAGCCCGAGGAACGGGCAACGGTGGGCGCCCTGGTGGAGGTGCGGGAGGTAAGCCCCACCGACCACCGGGTGACGGTCCACACCACCGGTACGGTCCAGGCCCGGCGGGAGATCGCGGTGGTGCCGGAAGTGAGCGGCCGGGTGGTGGAATTGGGGGAAAATTTCGTCGCCGGGGGCTTTGTCGAGCAAGGGGAGTTATTGTTTAAAATCGAGCCCGCCGATTATCAACTGGCGCTGCGCCGGACCCGCGCCGCCGTCAAACAGGCCGAGGTAAAACTGGCCACCACCCGCCAACAGGCCGCCACCGCCCGCCACGAATGGCAGCAATTCGGCGACGGCGCAGCACCCCCCAGCCCGCTGGCCCTCTACCAGCCCCAACTGGACGAGGCCCGGGCGGCAGTGGCCGCCGCCGAGGCCGATCTGGCGGCGGCGCAATTAAACTTGGAGCGCACCGTCCTCCGCGCCCCGTTTAACGGCCGGATTCGGCAGCGCGAGCTGGAGATCGGCCAGTACCTGCCGGCCGGCGCCCGGGTGGCGGTACTCACCGGCACCGACGCCGCCGAAGTGGTGACCCCGGTGCCCATGCACGAGCTGCCCTGGCTGGCGATCCCGCCGGGGACGGAGGGTTCATCGGCCACCGTCAGCCTGGAGGTCGGCGGCCGCCGGCAGCCAGCGCCGCGGCCGGTAGACCCGCAGCCCTGGGCGAGGTGGAGCAGCGGGGAGGATGGTGCAGGTGGTGATCGAGATCGACGATCCCTACGGGCGAGGGCAGGGCAAAAAAGGGGTCTGACCCCATTTTGGTTGCCCGGCGCCTTTGTTGAGGTGGAAATCGCCGGGCGGCGGTTGTCCGGGGTCTTCGCCCTGCCCCGCCGGGCCCTGCGCCAGGGTGACAAACTCTGGCTGGCCGACGCCGAACACCGGCTGGAGATCCGGCCGGTGGAAGTGGTGCGCCGGGAGCGGCGAGCAGGTCTTCATCAAGGATGGTCTGGCCGCCGGCGAGCT
Organism: Desulfurivibrio sp.; assembly: GCA_034522365.1. Taxonomy (GTDB): domain Bacteria; phylum Desulfobacterota; class Desulfobulbia; order Desulfobulbales; family Desulfurivibrionaceae; genus Desulfurivibrio. Next base: position 21,447 of record JAXHLI010000013.1, read on the forward strand.
GGTCATCCTCACCGATCTGGACGGCGCCGCGCCGGGCGCTCCCTTACGCCTGGAGCACCAGTTCCGATACCACAACATCCCCGCCACAAGCGACGAGCGAAGATGATTCCCGCCAGCCCCGCCGATAAGCCGACACCAGCCCAGCGAAGAAGGACGCGGTTATGAACCGGCAGATCGCCTGGATGGCCGAAAACCACGTGGCCGCCACCCTGCTGCTGCTCCTGGTCGCCATCGGCGGCCTGGTGCTGGCCCTGGCGGTCAAGCAGGAGGTCTTTCCCGGAGATCAGCCCTGGACCGGGTTACCGTCTCGGTCAGCTATCCCGGCGCCAGCCCCGAGGAAGTCGAGGAAGGGATCATCCTCAAGATCGAGGAAGGGATTGCCGGGGTCGACGGCATCCGCGAGATCCTGGCCACCGCCGGCGAGGACCGGGGCACGGTGAACGCGGTGATCGACACCGGGGCGGACGCCGACCGGGTGCTGCAGGATATCCAAAGCGAGGTGGACCGGATTACCACCTTTCCCGAGGAGGCCGAAGAGCCGGTGGTCAGCAAGGCGCTGATCAAAAACGAGGTGATCTCGGCGGTGGTCTACGGCTCCGCCGGTGAGCGCGCCCGACGCCAGTGGGCCGAACGGATCCGCGACGATCTGCTGGAGCTGCCGGAGATCACCCAGGCCGGGCTGGTGGGGGTGCGCCCCTACGAGATCGCCATCGAGGTCCGCGAGGAGATGCTGCGCCGCCACGGGCTGACCCTGGAGCAGGTGGCGACCGGGGTACAGCGGGCCTCCCAGGATATCCCCGGCGGCACCATCGAAAGCGAAGGCGGTGAGATCCTGCTGCGCACCCAGGAGCGGCGCTACCTGGGCCGGGAATACGAGGATATCGTGATCGCCGCCAGTCCCGACGGGATGCTGCTGCGGCTGGGGGAGCTGGCCACGGTACGGGACGGCTTCGAGGATATCGACCTGATCAGCCGCTTCAACGGCCAGCCGGCGGCCATGGTGCAGGTATTCCGGGTGGGCGATCAGCGGCCCACCGAGATCGCCGACACGGTGCGGGCTTACATGGCCCGCTTGCAGCCGGAAGTGCCGCTCTCCCTGCAGACGGCGCTGTGGAACGACAATACCGAGGTGCTGCGCAGCCGCTTCCAGTTGCTGCTGAAAAACGCCGCCATCGGGTTGCTGCTGGTGTTTGCCATCCTCGGGGCTTTCATGCGTTTCCGGCTGGCGCTGTGGGTGATGCTGGGGCTGCCGGTGGCCTTTCTGGGGGCCTTTTTCTTTATGCCGGCCTTCGGGGTTTCCATCAATATGATCTCGTTGTTCGCCTTTATCATGGCCCTGGGGATCGTGGTGGACAACTCGGTGGTGGTGGGCGAGAGCATCTACGAGCGGCAACGGGCCACAGCCCTTGGGCAGCAACCCCGGACGGCCCCGGCCGACCAGGCTTCCGCCCCCGTCGCCGCGGCCATCGCCGGCACCCGGGAAGTGGCGGTGCCGGTGGTCTTTTCGGTACTGACCACGGTGGCCGCCTTTGTGCCGCTGTTTTACATCAGCGGCACCATGGGCAAGTTTATCAGCAATATCCCGGTGGTGCTGATCAGTATCCTGCTGGTCTCGCTGGCCATTTCCCTCTTTTCCCTGCCGGCCCTGCTGGCCTGGGCCGGACGCGGCGGGCCGGCGGCGGCGGCCGACCAAGCGCCGGGTAATGGCCGGGTCCCCGGCCGCCACCTGCCGGGCAAGGGGCAGGACCAGAGGCAGGACCAGGGCAGGGCCAGGGGCAGGACCAAGGGCAGGGCCAGGGCAGGACCAGGGCAGGACCAGGGGCAGGGAGACGGCACCGATAAGCCGGGCAATACTGACCGCGCCATCGGCAGCAACGGCTGGCCAACCGGCTGCTGGACCGGCTGATCGCCGGACCCTATCGCCGGAGCCTGGATTTTTGCCTTACCTGGCGGGGGCTGACCATCGCGCTGGCGCTGGTCATGCTGATGCTGGCAGTGGGCGCGGTGGGCGGCGGCCTGTTGCCGTTTCGCTTCATGCCCGACCTGGAAGGGGATATCATCCGGGTGGAGCTGGAAATGCCCCAGGGCACGCTGGTGAGCCAGGACCGCCGCCATCGAAGAAATCGATCACCGCCCGGGGACAGCAGGTGGTGTCCACCATCGACGCCGAACGCCGGGCCTCGGGCAGTGTCCTGCGCCATATCCATTCGGTGGTCGGGGGCACCGTCAAACGGGGCGGCCCCGGCGGCAGCGGCGGGGGCGACGACGGCGGCAACCTGGCCAGCGTCGCCATGATGCTGCAGCCGGTGGAACGGCGGCAGGTCACCGCCGGCGAGGTGGCGGCCCGCTGGCGGCAGGCGGTGGGCGAATCCCGGGGTCGAATCGCTGACCTTCACCACCAGCCTGGTCCATTTCGGCGACCAGGTCGATATCCAGCTCTCCCACGAGGATTTCGACACCCTGCTGGCCGCCCGGGCGCGGCTTAAAGAGGTGCTGGCCGATTATCCGGGGGTCAGCGATATCGCCGACACCTTCCCCGAAGGCAAGCGGGAGCTGCGCCTCAAATTGCGGCCCCAGGCCCGCAGCCTGGGCTTGCAGGCGGAGGATCTGGGGCGCCAGGTGCGGGCCGCCTTCTTCGGCGCCGAGGCGCTGCGTTTGCAGCGGGGACGCAACGAGGTCAAGGTGATGGTCCGCTACCCCGAAGGGCGCCGCGACAGCGTGCGGGACCTGGAAAATCTGCGACTGCGGACCGCCGACGGCCACGAGATTCCGCTGCCGGCGGCGGCGGAGATCATCGAGGGCCAGAGCCACGCCGAGATCAACCGCCACGACCGCAAACGGGTGGTCAATATCACCGCCAGTGTCGACGAGAGCCAGAGCAACGCCAGCGAGATCCTGGCGGCCCTAGCAAGCCGGGACCCTGGCCGAACTGACCGCCGGTTACCCCGGCCTGAGCTACGACCTGGAAGGTGAGGCCCGCGAACGGCGGGAATCCCTGGCCAGCATGCGGCAGGGCTTTATCCTCGCCCTGCTCGGCGATCTACGCCCTGCTGGCGGTTGCCCTGCGCAGTTTCAGCCAGCCGCTGATTATCATGGTCGCCATCCCCTTCGGGGTGGTGGGCGCCCTGCTGGGGCACCGGGCTGCTGGGTTACGCCCTGAGCATGATGAGCCTCTTCGGGATCATCGCGCTATCCCGGGGTGGTGGTCGACAATTCACTGCTGCTGATCGACCGCGTCGACCGCGAACCGGGCCGAGCCGCGGACCGGGGCACCGGCATCTTGCGGCAAGCGGGCCGACTCAGCTGGCCGACCGATTGTTCGCCGTCCCGCTTGCCGCAACCTACGGCGCCCGGCAAGGACCCCTGGCCCAGGGCCGACGAGGCGGGGGTGGCGACGGTCCGGGAGGCGGTGATCGAGGCCGGCAGCCGCCGTTTCCGGCCCATCATGCTGACCTCGCTGACCACCTTCTTCGGCCTGTTTCCGATGATCCTGGAGACCAGCGTCCAGGCCCAGTTTCCTGATCCCCAGTGGCCATCAGCCTGTCGGTTTCGGCGTCTTGCTCTCCACCCTGATCACCCTGATACTGGTGCCCACCCTTCATCTCGCCCTGGGCCGACCTGAAAGGCTAAGCATCAGCAATCAAGCCACCATCACCTGTGCCGGCCCAGTAGGCAAAATCCAGCCGTTGAGCAGTTTGATCACCGGGTAGCGGTCCCACAGCTCGATGAAGGTCGAACAAGGCCGAGGCTCGCCGATCCGGAACAGGTGCTTGAGGGCAGTTGCAGAAAATGACAGAGACGTCAAGCCGGTTGATGCCGCCGGCGACCACGATGATCTCCCGGCCGGGATGGGCGGCCAGGATTTCGTGGATTGCCGCCTGGCTGGCGGCGACCGCCAGGGTGTTTTCCCCGTCCGGCGGCGCGAAACCCACCGGATCGGCGGCCCAGGCCTCGAAGCGCTCGGGCCAGGCGGCGCGGATTTCGGTAAGCTCAAGCCCTCCCAGACCCCGAATGGCGCTCCCGCAGGCCGCTTCGACCATCGGGGTCAGACCGGTAGGCGGTGTCGGGCGCTTTCCCGGCGCGGTCCAAAGGTGAGCACAACGGCGGCGGGCCGGGGGTTGCATCGCCGCCGGGGTTGCTGGTCGCCGCTGTCGCCGGCCTGCTCCGGAACCATGCACGTCCCGCAGAGACCGGCAACGGTGCGGCGGCCAGGTTGGCCAGGTGTTCCCGCAAGCGCTCGGCGGTGGCGGCGATCGCCTCTTTACCCAGGGCCGACAGCGGCACATCGATACTGCCCTTAGTGGGCGACCGATCGCCTTCGGTGGCGCCATGTCTGATGTATAGAGAGCGCAGCAACCACTGGCCTTTACCAGAGGGCGAAGCGGAGCCAGAGCAGCGCCGCC
>JAXHLI010000014.1:0-298521 GCA_034522365.1 Desulfurivibrio sp.
GTTTTTGTAGGTGTTACCTTTTTGACTTGATTTTTACATATTGCTCGAGGCCGGCGGGTCGTCCCTAACTCAATCTTCCGTGAAGGGTTGAGAAACAGGGAGACGGCCAATGGATGTCTGGTCGCGGATGCGTCTTACGAGGACCACTATGGTAATCGAAGATCAAAGATCAAAGGGTAATCGCAAACCACCGGACAGCTCCGTGAGGTTATGGGAAACCTCCGTTTTCCCCTTGACATTACTTATCATGGATGTCCCCGTAACTCCGGACGTCGATTATCGTTCCGCTCGCCGCTGCCCGGTCAGGGTATGCGCTCCCGGCTGCTGTCTGGCGGCTGAACAGACCCCGGAACTCGTACACATTAAGACTCGAGGGAGATTAACGATGCTTCAGACTGTAACTGGTACTTATGAAAACGGTCAAATAAGGCTAAATGAACATTTGGCGCGGAAACATGCCAAGGTTCTCGTGACTTTTTTGGATGAAGAAGATAGCGCCAAAACTTTGTCAGTCGTTCCTGCCTGCTTCAAAAACCCTTTGAGTGTCGATAAGATAGAGATGTTTACCCGTGAAGAACTCCATGAACGATAGAGTTTTCATCGCAGACGATAAATATTCTGCGCCCATCCTCCTTAAATGACGAGATATCAAAACATGACCAGTCGGTCGCATTTATCGCCAGCCTGAAAGGGAACAGCGTTTTCGTGACAGGGAGACACACGAAGATGCCACAATTGACTATGCAGATGCCGGAGGGCGTTTTGGCCACGGTTCATCAAGAGCCAGTGGAGTTTGCCCGCGAAATGCGGATTGCGGCGGCGGTCAACAAAAAAAGCCCCCGTTCCAGGGCGGAAAGCGACTGAACAGGGGGCTAATGTCGGAGCTTGGCCGTTTAACTGGGAACGGGCTAAAAAAGTTCTAATTTTATGTACGTCCCCATTCACCCCCCGTTGATCTTCCGCCATGTTCAGCCCTAATGCGCGGCAATCCACCTCTGCTGCTTCCATTAAGCGACAAGTCATTTTGATATTGCTCGGCAAGGCGTTCGCGTGTGGCATGAATTTCAGCCACAACTGGGTCGTGCAACATGTACGTTGCGCAGTCATTGCCGTACCTGCCATTCATTCAAAGATCAGGGCTTCAGGATAATCGTCGTTATTCAGCACGCAACACCGCTACCGGCAACTTCCAGGATGGCGATATGCGTACAATTCCAAGTGAGCAATACGTCGATTTCATGATAGCTCGCGCAGGCGATGTGCAGGGCATTGAGCGAGCCTTGGGTGGTAGTCCGCCGCCAAGTCAGCGGAGTACGGCCGACTGGGATCATCGAGGGCATGCGGCAATACAAAAATATGCGCAACACTTCAATGCGCTCCTTGGCAGCTTGCGGATCACCGGCGCTGGCCTCTTCGACCACGTAAGGTGAAATAAAAACCGAAACCGCTACACGTCCGGCGTCCCACGAAAAGCCGGGTAATCTGCTGGCATGCCTTTTTGATTGAATCATTGCCGGGTCGAGCCGGTCAGATAGCTGATGACAAAGGTTTGATAGATTTTTTGCTTCATGATTTCTGCCTTGGTTAGGAGAACCATCATTCTGTCCCCTTGTCTTTTTTGTCTTTTTGAACGGGGGCGTTGATGTCGGAGCTTGGCCGTTTAACTAAGGGACCGGGCTGGGAAACTTATAATTTTATGTACGTCCCATTTACATACGGGAGACTAAAGAAAGAGCTTGTAGCCGATATTAAGTGCCTTGGCCAGGCGCTTGGCCCTGGTCACGCCGATAGCCATCTTGCCACGCTCCATGAGAGAAATATGCGCCTGGGGAATATCGGCAAGCCGGGCCACTTCCTTGGTCAAGCCTTCTCGCCGAGCGGCTCGCAGGCGAACACCCGGAAGCTGATCATCAGCATATTCCGGGAAGGCTTCACGCCAGGAAATGGTATCGTCGGCGGCTTCAAAACCCAGGTCTTTGAGCAGCCGGGACGTTTCATATTGCCTGGCCGCCGGGCCACGGAAGCAAAGTTCTACGGTATCATCAGTATGGCGCTTTCTCGTGGGTTCCAACATAAATCACCTGGATGGTCGTATTGTGCGGTCACGTTCTTCCCCATACCGCCACATAGGTGGGATTTCCTTTTTGATATGGCAATGATGGCGGCCGGGGGCGAGCTTACTGTAATTGGGCCAGTCGCCACGTACCGGGCCATCAGACCAATGGCCCGCATCAGTAAAAGCCGTTGCTCTTTTGAGACATTTGTGAGAGCGTCGCTTTTGCTTTCCGGCCTTTTTGCGGTTAACTCCACACGCCGTTTATGCATAATATACCATATATTAGAATACGGGTAAAAAGCGCAATGAAAAGGAAGAGGGCGTCGCCCGTTCCACCTGCCATCTTCTTTATCGGTCTGGGGTGATTACCGCGACCACCAGATCGACGCCCCGGCTGATCATTGGCCGCAGCTCTTCGGGGGTGCTGCTTAAGGCCAGGTGGCGGCCATATTTTTCCTGGTTTTGCAGTTGCTTGAAGAGTTCTTGCCAGCTGCGCTCCTGCTTGAGGGTCAGGGCCGCAGGGTGTGGCGGCGCAAGCGGCTTTCGTCGTCCTGCCGGTGGGCCAGCCGCAGCAGGGCCAGGGTGGCTTCCAGGCTGTCGGGGTTGGCGCGGGCGATTCCTGCCAGTGCTCTTGGCCTGCCGGTACCGGCCCTGGTGATAAAGGCCTCGCCCAGCACCTTTTGCGGCCAGCTCGTGGCCGGCGCCGGCCAGTACTTGTTGGGCCTGGCTGGTGGCCGCCTGGTATTCGCCCTGGCGCAACAGCACCAGGCTGTCAGAGGGCGCGGAACCGGGCGTCGATGCGGATGGCCGATTTGCCTATCCGGTCAGATCGGCGGCGGCGTACGTTCCAAAGTTTCCCGGGCGGTGTCAAGTTCATCCAAGGTGATCAGCGCCGAGACCAGGCCTGCTTTTCAGGCTTTCCCGTCGGCCGGGACCTAACATTGATTGCCTGAACGTCCTTGAATTTCCAGGGCCTTCTCGGGTTGGCCTTCATCGTAATGAGCGTTGCCCAGATTGGTCAGCGGTACTGCCTCCGATACCCACCCTGGCGTAACGATCGCACCTTAAGGGCTTCCTGGTACGATTCCTCCTTCGGCCGCTTCCTGAAACCCAGAGCAACTGCCGCAGGACCTCGCCAAAGTTGACATGAGCCCGGCTGAGCCCCCGGCGCCATTTTGACGTTGTCGGCCCGTGTGTGCGGCGGGATGCTCGAAAAGTGAGTTGCGCTTGATTACCGTGTGCCCCTCGGCCGGCCGATGGTGATCCAGACAAGCAGGGCCACCGGAAGGCGTAGCAACTGCTTTTGTGCGCGTGTCCTTTAAAAAGGTGACAACGGCCACGCTCGACGGCGTAAAGATGGTCCATGGAAGGCAGACCAATGCAATGCTCAAAAGGAGCCATCTCCAGGGCGATAACGCTGCTTTTCCACAAGGTGGGTAAGCCAAGGAGGAAGCGAGCCGAAGGCCAGCGAGGGGCGCACCTTGGGCCCGGGGAGGCCCAGGCCGGCCCAGCCCAGCCAGAACAGGATGGCCGGCAGGTGTGGTCCAGGGGGTGAACAGCGAGGTGGAAAGGCGGATTTCGTGGATCAGGGTGAATTCCGCTCCGGTGATCGGGTAGAGGGGTCAGCGACAGGTAGTGGAGCAGCACCCGTAGGGTTCGGCGACGGCGCTACCGTTACTGGTACGATGCACCAGGGTTTTTTTCGTAACCGGCCAGAATCCGGGGCGGGTCGGTGAAGATCAAGGCGATGGCCGCCAGCAGCAGCAACGGTACTGGCGCCGAGCGGCAACTGGCGCTTGAGGTTGTGCCGGTTCACGCCCTGGATCAGCAGCAGTTCGAACAGGGTCAGAGGACCACCGGCAGCATGGCCGCGTTTTCCTTGCTGGCCAGGGCCAGCGGCCAGCTTACGGCGCAAAGCGGCGACCCAGGCCAAGCCCGCTTTGCCAGCTTGGGCTGGTCGCGGGGCCCGCCGGTCGAAGAACATGGCCATGATCGAGGAAGAGCGCCGCCATCGAGGTCATGCGCTGGACCAGGTAGGTCACCGCCGTTACCTGGATGGGGCTGGTGGCCCACAGGGTGGCGGCCAGCGGCCGGCGATGGAACCGGCCCGGTCGGCGTAGCGGCCCCGGAAAATGGGCGAATGGAGGGTCTGAAAGATGAAAAGATCGAGAAAAACAGCCGGCCAGGCAGTGGATACTGACATTGACCAGGTGGTAGCCCCAGACGTCTAAATCGTGGAAATGAGTCGGTTGAGATCCCGACAGACTGAGATTAGGCCAGGGGGCGGTTGACGCGCTCCCCGGCGAAAGCCGTAAAAGGTGCCCTTGATGCTCTCCCAGTACCAGCTTCATGCAAGTTGGATATTGGCGTTATCGACGATATCGAGAAGTCGTCGAAAGACCCGCTGAGCCGCTGTTGAAGCTGTTGGCATCAGGTAACTGGCGGCGGCGACGACGGCGGCGGCGGCGGCCAGACAGTGGCTGCGAGCGGCCAGGCGTGTCGACTGGGGGCTGCAATCGGCGGCGGAGTGGTGGGAAATGATGGTGCTGACCTTCGGCATGGTGTCTGCCTTCGCCTGCCTGAATGCGGTGGTTCAGCTCCCCGTGAAGACTGGCCGGTTTACCGCGCAAACAAACCCCACCGGCGGAAGCGACACCCAGCCGAGTCAGGCAAAAGGGGGAAGAGTTAAGAAGAAAGGAAAAAGGGATGCGGAACCGAAATCCGCCCCTTCTTCCGCGCTGGTCATCGCTCCTATGGTTTGGGCTAAAGGTAAAAGTTGACTGTACCTGTCACTCGCAGCAGCACCAGTTAGCGGTTGCCGTGCTGACATGGTCACTTCACTAGTATCATTGGCCATTATTAATAGTTGGAGTAAATGTCACAGCCCAGTCCGGATATCCATCAGTCTGGACGCTGTTACTCAAATCGTGCGCCATGAGCGCAGTTTTAGCATTAGTCCAGGCCGTCGATGCATCGCCAGTTCTCTTACAACTGCTCCGAGAACCATACTCCATTGAATACCGACTGGTATTGCACGGCAGTCAACGCCATCCGAGTGCGCTGATTCGTAGCCTGTTCCCTGCGAATCGGCATATACGATCGGCGCCGCCACCGCCGCCAGAATCCCGAGGATCACCAGCACCGCGATGATCTCGATCAACGTAAAACCACCCTGGGACCTTCTTACATCTTGCCGTTGCATAATTACTACCTCCATAATTTAAAAAATTGCCCGCTGAACGCGGATGCACGGCCAAGCCACGGGCTGGCATCCGGGATTGTCTCAGACCTGTACTGAAAAACACTGTGCATGCTTTATGCCACCATTAACCAAAAAGAGCGCCACCGTCAACACGGTGGCCAACTCCTCGACTTTACGCCAACCAATATTTCCACGCCCTCAGGTCTTCCCTCCGGCAGACCCCGCCAACCGGGTTCCAAGTTTTGTAACTTCCCCGCCAGAACGGCTTACAACTTTGCTTGTAACTACTACCTCGTCATCCCCCTGCTGGCGGCGGTTCCGGCGGAAGGCCCCGGCGTCGATACCATATTTCTGCAGGCGGTGGTGCAGGCTGCGTTTTTTGATCCCCAGTCGCCGGGCGGCCGCTACCTGGACGCCGTCGCTGGCCCGCAGGGCCTGGCTCAGCAGCTCCTTTTCGATGGCGGCCAGGGTATCGTCCAGGGTGGCACGGGCCGCCGACGGCGTCCCCGGCATCATCCCCACCGTCCCCGGCGGCCGATTGCCCGCCGGCACCGGGCAGCGCCAGGTGCTCAGCCGAGACCGGCCCATGCGCCAGCCAGGCAGGGCGGCGCGGGTAGCGCGGCTTTCAGCTCCCGGATATTGCCCGGCCAGTCATAAGCCAGCAGTACCGCCAGGGCGCCGGGGTCAAGCCGCGGAGGCGTTGGCTGGGCCGCTAAAAAATATTCGGCCAGGGCCGGGATATCCTCGGGGCGCTGGCGCAGGGGCGGCATTTGCAGGTGAAAGACATTGAGCCGGTAATAGAGATCCTGGCGGAACTCGCCCCGGGCGACCAGGGCGGCCAGCTCGCGGTTGGTGGCGGCGATAATCCGGATATCCAGGGCGATACTGCGGCTGCCGCCAAGCCGCTCGACACTCCCGGTCTCGATAACCCGCAACAGCTTGGCCTGCAAGCCCAGGGGCAAATCACCGATCTCATCGAGCAGGATGGTGCCACCGGCGGCCTGCTCGAAGCGCCCCTTGACGGTGGCGGTGGCGCCGGTGAAGGCCCCCTTTTCATGGCCGAAGAGTTCGCTTTCCAGCAGCTCGCCGGGAATCGCCGCGCAGTTGACGGCCACGAAGGGCTGCTCCCGGCGGGGGCTTAAACGGACAATGGCCCGGGCGATCAGCTCCTTGCCGGTACCGGTTTCGCCGCTGATCAACACCGTGGCATCACTGGCCGCCACCTGCCGGGTGAGATGGAGCAGGCCGCGCAGGGCGGGGCTGTCGCCGATGATCTCGGGGAAGAGGCGCCGGGCCTCTAAAGAGTCCAGCAATGCGGTGAAATGTTCCACCACCCGGTGAAAGCTGCTTAGCTCGTCGCCGGCCACCACCCCGGCGGCCGGTTCCGTGGGCTGGCCCTCGCTGTCGCCGACGGCCCCGCCGGCGGTGGCAACCTGCCTGAGAAAACGGCGCAGGGGGTGCAAAAAAAGCCAACTTACCAGCAAACTCACCGCCAGGGCCAACAAACCGAGTAAGCCACCCCATAGCCACAGCAACCAGGGCGGGGAGCCGCCCAGATAAACCGCCCGGGCCACCTGGGCGGTGACCAGCACCGCCAGCAGGGTCAACCCGGTAAAGATCAGCGGGAGCAGCAAATAGAGGCTGATCCCGACTTGCCGTCGCAGATTCATCACGCCGTTTACACCATTTTAGTCAGATCCCACATGGGCAGGAAGATGGCCAGGGCGAAAAAGCCCACCACCGCCGCCAGACCGACCACCAGGATCGGCCCCAGGGCGTCGGAGAGGCGTTTGACGGCGTATTCCACCTCGGAATCATAATGGACCGACACCGCCCGCAGCATTTCATCCAGCGAACCGGACTCCTCGCCGATCTCCACCATATTGACCACCAGCGGTGGAAAATAGTGGGCCTGGCGCAGCGGCTCACCGATCCCCCTCCCTTCCTCGATCTTTTCCTTGAGCTTATCAAACTCCCGGGAGATGGCACCGTTGCCGATTACCTCGGAGATGATGCTCAAGGATTCCATCACCGTTACGCCACTGGCCAGCAGGATGGCGAATATGCTGGAAAAGCGGGACATGGCGCTTTTCTGGAACAGCGGCCCGATAATCGGCAGCTTAAGCTGCAAACGCCCCTTGACCACATAACCCACCGGGGAGTTGAAATAGGCCCGCAAACCGAAAAACACCCCTCCCACCCCGGCCAGCAGCCACGGCCAGTAGGCGGTCAGCCCGTTATACAGCACCAGGGCAATCACGGTGGGCAGCGGCAGGTCGATACCGGCCTTTTCAAAGGTGGTGACAAACTGGGGAATCACCATGGTCAGCAGGAAGATAAAGGCGCCAAAAAGGGCGATGCTGACGATCTTGGGGTAGGCCAGGGCCGACTTGATATCGTTTTTGACCTTGTTTTCATGCTCCAGGATATAGCTTAAGCGATCCAGCACCTCGGGCAGGGTGCCGCTGGCCTCGCCGGCCTGAACCATGGCACAGTAGAGCTTGGAAAAGACCTTGGGGAACTTGCGAAAGGCCGCGGTCAACGAGGAGCCTTCCTCGATATCGCTGACCATACGGGCGATGCAACGCCGGATATATTTGTTCTCGGTCTGCTCCCGCAGAATCTCCAATGAGCGGGTAATCGCCACCCCGGCCTTGAGCAGGGTGCGCAGCTGTTTGGTGAACATCACCACGTCCTGGGGTTTAACGCCGCCGGCCAACAGCACCGCCAGGGCGGACTCCGACTGTTCCCGGGCCTCCTTAAGGGATTGCGGCATTAGGTCCTGCTCCCAGAGCAGCTTTTCGGCCTCCTCCCGGCTGTCGGCGTGGATGGTGCCGGCTTGGGTCTGGCCATCCTCACCCCGGGCGGTATAATTGTACTTGGGCATCGCGGACTACCTTCTCCCTTTAGGTCAGCACTTTCTTGTTGGCTTCCTCAAAGGAGGTAATGCCGGCGGCGATTTTGGCGGCGGCGGCCTCCTTAAGCAAAACCAGACTGCCCTGTTCATGCAGGTAATTCACGATCTCGGCGTTGCTTTTACCCTGCACGATCATCTCCTGCACCGTTTCATCGACCACCAGGATCTCATAGATCCCCACCCGGCCCCGATAGCCGCTGTTCATGCAGAGCGAACAACCCACCGGCTTTTTGAATTGCGCTTCGGTATGGTGCCCCAGGCCCCAGAATTTGACCAGCGGCCGGGGTGGGTGGTAAGACTGGGCGCACTGCGGGCAGAGCCGGCGCAGCAGGCGCTGGGCGCAGACCCCCAGCAGGCTGGAGGCCAGCAGAAAGGGCTCCACTTCCATATTCTGCAAACGCGAAATGGCACTGACGGCGTCGTTGGTATGCAGGGAAGTAAAGACCAGGTGGCCGGTCATCGCCGCCTGGATGGTGATCTGGGCGGTTTCGGTATCACGGGTCTCGCCCACCAGCACCACGTCGGGGTCCTGGCGCAGGATCGAGCGCAGGCCGGAGGCGAAGGTCATCCCCGCCTTGTGGTTGAGCTGCACCTGGCGGACGCCATCGAGGCGAAACTCCACCGGGTCTTCCAGGGTGACGATATTGATCCCGGGATCGAGGATTTCCAGCAGCAGGGCGCTCAGGGTACTGGACTTGCCGCTGCCGGTGGGGCCGACGCTTAAAATCAGGCCGTAGGGCTGGCTAATCAGTTTCCGGATCTTGGCGTGATCGGCCTTGCTCAGCCCCAGCTTGTTGATGGTCAGCGGCCCGGAGCTGACAAAGAGCAGCCGCAGCACCAGGTTCTCGCCATAGATGGTGGGCAGGGTCGAGGCCCGGATATTGATCTCCAGATTATCCACCCGGATATTGAAACGGCCATCCTGGGGGATCCGCACATTGGCGATATCCATATTGGCCAGCACCTTGATCCGGGAGATGATGCCGGGGATCATATTGCGCGGTGGCGGCGGGATCTCGTGGAGCTTGCCGTCGATCCGCAGCCGCACCTGGGCGCGGTTCTTCTCCGGGCTGATATGGACGTCGCTGGCCCCTTCCTGCACCGCCTGCCGCAGGATCGAGTTGACCAGTCGGATCACCGGGGCGGTGCCGGCGATATCCTGCAGGACGCCGACGGCGGTGGCGTCGGCGGCCTCCTCGTCCTCCTTGCTGACCTCCACTTCATCCTCGACATCCTTCAGGACTTCGCGAACCGCCGAATGGACCCCGTAGATCCCGTTGATCAGCAGCGGAAACTCGGAGCGGGCGCAGATCAGCGGTTCCACCTCGAGCCCGGTATGGCCTTCCACGGCGTCCAGGGCCTCGATATCCATGGGGTCGACCATGGCGATCCGGACTACGAAGGCATCCCGGCCCAGGGGGGCAACCTGGTGCTTCATCGCCAGTTCGCGGGGAAAAATCTTGTTGGCTTCGGGGCTGAGCTGATTTTTGTCACTGTCGTAACGGCCGATCTGCAGCTGGTCGCTTAACATCTGGATGATCGCCTCTTCCGAGACGATCTCCTCCTCGATCAGGTAGTCTCCCAGCTTGAGTTCGGCCTGCTTCTGGCCGGCCAGCACCTGCTTGAGTTGCTCGTCACTCAGCAGGCCACCCTCCACCAGCATGTCGCCCAGTCTTTTCCTGGTCTTGCGCATGGTCTTTATCCCTTACCGTTTGGCCGCCGTCCTTTAGGAGCCATCGGCCCCGCCGCCTGCCGGCTGCCGGCCGGGCGCCGAGGCTTTGCCGAAATCGGTCTCTTCGTTAAGGATCCGGGGGGTGATAAAGATCAGCAATTCCTCGAAATCCCCGGCCCGTTCCTGGCTTTTGAACATCAACCCCAGGCCGGGGATATCCTGCAACAGCGGCACCCCGCGTTTGTTACTGGTCTGACGTTCCTTGGAAAGCCCGGCGATCACCACCGTGGAACCGTTTTCGACGATCAGGTTGGTCTGGGCCAGCTTTTTGATGATAAAGGGGTTGCCGGCCACTTCTCGGCTGGTGTCCACCTCGTCCTTCTGGGCCTCTATCTTTAGCTTGACCTTGTGCTCGGAAACCACCTGGGGGGTGACCAGCAAACGCAGCACCGCGTCCTTGTATTCCACGCTGGTTTCACCTTCCTCGATGCTCTGGTAGGGCACCTCGGTGCCGCTTTCCAGCACCGCCTCGTGGTTGTCCAGGGTGGCGATGGAAGGCCGGGAGAGGATGTTGATCTTACCATTCTTCTGCAGGGCCCGCAGTTGCATCTCCAGGATATTGCTGGTCAGCCGGGCGGTGGCAAAATTCACCGTCCCCTCTTCCAGATCAAGCCCGAACTGCTGCCCCAACTGGGCACCGCCCTGGTAAGTGTAATCGCCGTCGGCGGTGCTCAGCCGCTGGCTGCCGTACCAGAATTCGCCCCACTGGACCCCCAGCTCGCGGGCCACTTCCTGGGTGGTTTCGATGATATGGGCCTCGATCAGCACCTGGGGAGTGGCGGTATCGACTTCCCGGAGATAAAGGGCCAGCCGGCGCAGGTTCTCGGGGGTATCACGGACCACCAGGGAGCGGGTATGGCGATCGACGGTGACCGAGCCGCGGACCTCGCCTTCTTTGTTGCGGCTCAGCATCGGCTCCATCGAGACGGCGATCTCGTTGGGGTCGGAAAAGCGCACCGGCAACACCCGGGTGGCCAACTGACTGACCTGCTCCGCCTCCAGATGCAGCCCCTTGCGCTCGACCTGGCGGCGCAGATCCTCCACCGACATCACCCGCAACAGACCGCCTTCCCTGGCGGCGATCAGGCCGTAGCTTTCGATGATCCCCATGAAGACGTCGTTCCAGGGCACTTTCTTGACGTGGATATTGACGCTGCCCTCGACACTGGGGTTGATGATGATATTGAGCTCGGCCACCCGGGCCAGGGAGCGCAGGGCGGTGCCGATGGGGACATCCACCAGGTGGATGGAGGTGGGCTCGGCCGGCAGTTCAGCGTGGAGCCGTGCGGCCCGCTCGGCCACACTCAGGGGTGGCTCGCGGGCCGTGTCGTCATCCGGAGTGGCTTCGGCCTCGGGAACCAGCTCCATTTCCCGCCGGGGCGTCACAATGGGCGGTGACTCGGCGGCCAGCTCGCGCCAGTGCTCAAAAAATTCGTTGGTTTCCGGCTCGGGCTCGGGCATGGTGGCGCAGCCGCCAAGCAACATCAAGAGCATAAGCAGCCCCGACCCGATCATTTTTGCCATTTGCATTGCCTGCAACCTCGCTTTCTTCCGTCTCCTCAGTAACCGTTCAGCAGCACCGCACCTTGCGGCGATCGGCCGAGCTTAAGTACACGGGGTACTAGGCGCTTGGCTGCTTGCCGCAATCTGCGGCACTGCTCGAACGGTTGCGGCCCGTTGCGTCCACGGTTATTGGCCCTGCGTAGGACGACCTACGATCACTCGCCGCTGGCGCCGTCGAGTTCCACCACCGGCACTCGGACCACGATGCCGTCGCGGCTGAGATTCAAGGCCCGGGCTGTAATACTCTCCAGCCGCAGGTCATCGATATATTCGCCCACCTGGTATTCCTCGCCGTTGACCACCGCCAACCGGCGGCCGGCTGCCTCCAGGAAACCGGAATAGACCAGCTCGGCGGCGTCGGCTTCCACCTGCCGGCGGCGCTCTTCCCGGTCGATTTCTTCCTGCTCCGGTTCGTCGGTTTCTGCCGGCAACAGTTCCGGCGGGGCAAAATTTTCCGGCCGCCACCCCTGGTGCAGTTCGGCCAGCGAGGCACGCAGCCCGGATGGCAGCTTGAAATCGCCGGCGGCCATTTGCTCTTGCAAGTTCTGAGCCATAGCCACGATCGCCTGCTCCTGCTGTTCCCGGTTTTCCGCTTGTTTTTTGGGCCCGGAACCGGAAAGCAGAAAGAAATCAAAGACAAAATAGAGCACCGCCAGCACCATCAGGGCGACAATAATTTTTTCCCGTTTATTCATCGCCCCATCACCTCACGAATCGTCCCCGGTGGCCACCTGCAGCTTAACGCGCAGGATGAAATCCTCACCCTGCCGACTTACACCCACTTCCCGCAACTGCCGCAGGGAAGGCAGCAATAAAAGCCCCATGGTCAGCTTATGCAGAGGCTCTGGCTGGCCCAGAAAGGCGGCCTGCAAATTGATGGTGTCGGCATCCGCCGCTCGGGAAGGGCCGGTGGTATTCAACTCCACCAAAGAGGCGCCATGGCGGTCGCTCAACCTCTGCACCGCCTCCAGGGGGTGGGCGGCAACGGCGGGTAGCTCCGGGGCAGTCGGCAATTCCACCTCCTGCAACTGTTGCAAATGTTGCCGCAGGGCCTCTTTTAAGGCCACGATTTGCCGCCCCGCCTGCAAGCGCTCATCCTGGGTAACCAACTTTGCTTCCAACCGCTCCACTTCCCCAAAAGTCGGCCACAGCAGGCCGCCCCCCATAATGGCAGCCAACGCCAGGCAGATCGCCAAAGTGACCAGGTTGCGCCGCTCCAGCCCTAAGGTTATGTTCTTAGCTCCCAGCGTCAGCTTCATTCGCCTTCACCCTTGCTATCGGTTGCCTCGGCGACCAGGGGATGGGCCTGGATTTCCATTTCAAACAGCAACAGATCATGCTCACCGGTTTGGTCCCGGCGCTTTTGCCGGTTGCTGATTTCCAGATCGGCGACCAGCGGCAAATCGGCCAGGCGGCGCAAGTAGCGGGCCAGAAACAGCTCCTGCTCCAATTTCGGGGCCACCACCATGCCCCGCAGCCATAAATCCGCTTGCCGGTTTTCCCCGGCGGGGGTTAACGGCCAGGCCTTGATGGCCAGCAATTTGGTTTCCGGCAGCAAATTATCTTGGATCTGGCCCATCAACAGCAGGGGATAAAGCCGGTTGGCCCGCTTAATGATAAGCTGCCGCCGGGAAATCACCTTATCCGCCAGGGAGGAGAGGTGCTGCTGGTCAAAAACCGCCTCCCCCAGGGAATCCAGTTGCCGCTGCTTTTGGGCCAGGGTCGAATCCAGTTTGCTGATTTCCTTTTGCTGCCAGAAATAGAGGCCGCTCAGCGCCAGCGCCACCACGATAAACACCGCGACGATTATATTGTTAAGCCGCAGGGAGCGACGATGGCGTTGTTTATCGGCGTAGGTCTGCAGATAATTATGGTGTTGTTCCGGGTCGCTCAGGGCCAGGCCAACGGCGGTAACCAGAGCCCGACGCTGTTGATAGTCCGCCGGCGGCGGTACGGGGTCGGCGGCTGCTGTTTCGGCGAAAGGGTCCGGGCAACTGCAGGGGATTCCCAGTTCGGTGCTGATATGTTCCCGCAGGGCCGGTCCCAGGCGGGTATGACTGCCCAGGTACAAATGAGAAGGCCGGGGGATACCCAGGTTGGTCGCGCAATAATCAAAAGTGCGCTCCAACTGACGCACCAGCCGGGTCAAGGCCCGGGAATCGAACACCGGCTCGGACTCCTCGCTATCCTCCGGGGCCGGGGCGCTCGGTTTGTCATCCTCCACGCTGCCTTCCGGGGCCGGGGCGCTCGGTTCGTCATCCTCCACCGTCGAGATCGTCACCGCCGGGGCGGGCTCTTCGGCCATTTCCAGCTCCAGGGCGAAAGCCGCCTCCCCGGGCTCGGCGGCCGCTTCCCCGCCGCCTGTTTCCCCCTCGCTTGTTGTCGCGCCGGCCTGGTCCTCGCCTGTTTCTTCCTCGGGCTGCTCATCCAGGGTCAGCACCAGTTCCTCGTCCGCGGCTGTTTCCCCGCTCTCCGGAGCTTGTTCCACGGCTGCGAGCTCGACACTTGGTTCCTCCATTTCCGGGCTTTGTTCCCCCACCGCCGGACTCGCCGCGGCACCGGGGGTTTCGCCGGCGGTTTCCAGGATGCTATGCAGCCCGGTCTTGATATCCCGGCTGAACTCCAGCCGCCGATCCCGAAAAATGGAGATAAAGGATTGATGCTCCTCGATTTGCAGATGTGAAAAGGTGTCTTGCGGCACCGCCAGCCGGCCCCGCGCCCCGAGGCTTTCCAGGGCGGAAGCGGCGGTGGTGAAGCCGGCCAGCGGATAACCCAGCTCACTGAACAAGCCTCGCAGGTGCTCCACCAGCCGCCGCGAGGTCAGGTAGATGGTAACCGGGATCTTACCGGCCCGGCGATGTTGCAGCCAGGGGGTAAAATCGAGCACCAATTTCTGCTGATCAAAAGCGGTGATATTTTTGCGGGCGGCCCACATTACGGCCCCGGTCATATCGTCGGCCCCGGCGGGGATATCTAAATGGTGGATATCCACATGCCAGCCCGGCACAGTGACCCAGATGGGGGGAAAGGGGCCGCCGCCGATCGCTGCCTGGATCTTTTGCAGGGACCGGCCCAGGGCTTCCTTTTGGGCATCGCTCTCCAGCCAGGCAATATCATGGAACGAGGCGGCGGCGCCCGGGGCAGCGGCCACCGGTTCAAGCAGGTGGGCCAGCACCACCGGGGGCTGCCGGCGCTGGTCGGCGGCGGCCACGGCGATCTCTTCCGGCCGCAGCGAGACTCCTACGGTGATCTCCCGCCCCTTTGCCAAACGTAAAGCCTGCAGCCTGCCGGCCAGACGGCGGAAAACCGGGGAGCGGGACACCGTTTCATCCTTCCCCGCGTCGCCATCATCCCTCAAAGAAGCGGGAGATGCATCGGAGGCCGCCGCCGGTTCCTGGCCACGGATAAGGTCCAGCAACCTGTCCGTGGCGTTATTTTTATCCTGGTCTCTCACTATTTTCTCTAATTTCCTGAATCAGCTCTCATTGTTTGTTAAAAACAAAGCACAGCGCGTGCACCGATTAAAACACTCGGTAAACAAGGTCAATAACTTAATTCTATTTATCTTGATATTTTTCTTCATCTCGCCATACCCAGTGCCGGGGGAGTACCCGTTGTCCACACTCCCGCACCAGGGCGGTACGAATCCGCCGTGGGCCGGGGGAGTCGGCCAAAAAACGGCGGGCCGCAAAGGTTAGCAGCAACTGGGAACAAAGCATGACTATCCGTCGCGGGTAACCACGGCTGTGACGATACACCTGCCACAAAGCCGGCCAGGTAAAAAGCGCGGTCAGCTTTTGCCGGCCCTGGCACTGGCTTAAACGAAAATTGATCAATGCCCGGGTTTCCCGGAAATCCAACGGCCGCAAGTGACCCCAATAGGCGATCCGGTCCCGGAAATAGGCGTGCCGCGCCACTTGGGACTGGAATTCTTCCTGGGCGAAAATCAGCACTTGCAGCAGTTTCTCCTCGTTGGTCTCATAATTGAGCAACTCGCGTAGAATCTCCAGGCAGGAATCCGGTAACTTTTGCCCTTCATCGATAATCAGCAGCACAATCCGACCCTGGCGCACCCCTTGCTCAAAAAGGAATTTTTTCAACCGCTCCTTGATCTCCTCGCCGCTTAAGTCCTCCGGCGGCTCACCAACCAGCCGGAAACTGCGGGCGATGGCCAGCAGAAAACTGTCGGGGGTATGGTAGTCGGGGTCAAGCAGCAGCCGGATCAGGCACTGGTGATGACCTTTGCCCAGAGAGCGGATCAAACGGCGGCAAATGGTGGTCTTACCGGTGCCGACCTCCCCCACCACCACACTCAACCCGCGTCGCAAATGGACTGCCATTTCCAACTGCTGCAAACACTCCCGGTGCCGAGCCGTGAGATAAAGCAAATCGGGGTTGGGCGAATTGGCAAAAGGCTCTCTTTTTAAATCCAACAACTCGTGGTATTTCATAAACACCAGGTTACTTGGTGAAGTTCGCTAATTTTACATCATAAATTGTGGGGCAGAATAATCGCCAATCCGCACAATGAAAAGAGAAATTAACCAATACTCGTCGCCCGCCGACCAGCAACCCGGCAGTTCCGAGCGGGAGCAAGCCCTGGTGGCCAGGGTACTGGCCGGCGAGCGGGAGTGTTTTGCCGAACTGGTGGCCAGCCACCAGAGCCCCATCTACAACCTGGCCCTGCGCTTAAGTGGCGGTTCCAGCGAGCAGGCCGCCGACCTCTGCCAGGAAATCTTCACCCGCTGCTGGCTCAAGCTACCCAGCTACGACCCCTCCCGCCCCTTTTTCACCTGGCTCTACACCCTGGCCTTAAACGTTATCCGCAACCACCAGGCCCAAAACCGGCGGCGCCCGTCACCGCTTGCCGGAGAACAACCAGAAACCGCCGCCAGCAACGCCGACCCGACGGTGGCACTGCAACACCAGCAACGCCACGAAATCCTGTTAACCGCCCTGCGACATCTTCCACACGACCAGCGTGAAGCCCTGTTGTTGCGCTACCTCCAGGAGTTCAGCTTTGCCGATCTGGCCGCCACCCTGGAGATTTCTAAAAGCGCCGCCAAAATGCGGGTGCGCCGGGGGCTGGACAATCTGCGCCAAATCATGGCCCGCCAAAAAAATTGTGACCTTTAGGTGTTGCGCTCTGTATATCAGAGTATGGTCACTACAAAGCGAATGGAAAGCAATATTCAGGCCAACACCCCGGAGCCGCAAGAGCTGGCGCACCTGTTGCGCGAACTGCCGCGACAGACACCGCCGGCGGAGCTGACCGACCGGATCATGGCCGGGTTACCCGGCCGGCCGGGGATCATCGGTCTTGTGCAGTACAACCTGCTGCGTCCCCGGCAGTTGCCCGCCGCCGCTTCAGCTTCTTTGTTGCTGCCGGCCGCGCTGTTTCAGCTGCTGCTGGCCGCCTTCCTATACCATTTTTCGCTTCCGCCACCGCCTTTTTGCCCACCACCTGGTTGACCCTGCAACCCTCGCTGCTGGCGACAACGGCCTGGCTGCTGTTGCTGGCGGCCTGGCAACTGCGGGGCGGGCGACAGCGGGAAGCGACGGTAAGTATCATCGTCTACAGCACCATCATGCTGGTTGATGTTAGCTGGCCCCTGCTATTGGCCCCCGAACCACTTTTGCTGCCGGTGGCCCTGGGTTTATTGTTGCCACCTTTGTTGATTCTGGTGCCATGGTCTTTAACCACGGCACCGCGACCCCTACGGAGATATACCCATGTTGCGGCCACCATCCACCCCTGCCGAACATAAACGCGGCCCGACAGCACCCGGGCACCAATGGCGCCGCCGACCTGGTAAGCCGGGCCCCGGACATCCCGGGACCGGCTTCACCCTGCTGGAGGTGATCGTCGTGCTGGTGATCCTGGGGATTCTAGCGGCGGTTGCCGTCAACCGCACCGGCAACGACGACACCGAAATACAGACCAGAACCGCCACCCTGAAAAGCCACCTGCGCTACGCCCAACTGCGGGCGCTGAACAGCGGTGGGCCCGCAGAGCCGGTCATCTGGGGGATCAAAAGCGACGGCGGGAGTTACTGGCTGTTCCGTTATAAAACGAAGATGGGGTCGTTGAAGAAATTATCCGGCTGCCCGGTGAAGAGGTTGATGAGGATGATGAAGAAGTTAAAGCCGATGTACTGAGCCTGGGCGCCTGGCTGGTCGCCTTCGATTATTACGGCCGCCCCCTGAGTGACCCCGCCGACCCGGCCGGTTCACTGCTGACCGCCAACCAGACTATCAGCACCGGGGCCGCCCAACCGATAACCATTACCCGCAATACGGGGTTGATCCCATGACCAGAACGCAAGCCGGTTTTACCCTGCTGGAAGTAATTATCACCCTGGTGGTCTTTGCCATCCTGGGGGCGATGATTGTCAATTTTATGACATCATCGCTGGTCAAAAGCCACCAGCCGGTCAAAATGGCCCAGCAGTTGGGCACCATCCAGCAGTGCTTGGAGTGTGTGCAACTGGAATACAATAAGCACCTTTACGACGGCAACACCATCTGGGACGATTTTGTCGCCCAATTACAAGACGTTGACTGTGATGATGACGGTAACGTTGACTGTAACGTTGACTGTGAAGATATCAAGGGGCAGGTGGGGCTGTCCGACGCCTTTGAGATCTACGAATGCACCTTCGGCGCCAACGGCCAGAGCGTCAATATTCTATTCAGTGAGATCGCGGAATGAGCAACGACAGCCAACAAGGTTTTACCTTAATCGAAGTGATCGCTTCCATGGTGTTGCTTGGCATTATGCTAGCCATCGCCGGCATGGGGATTGTCAGCGGTGTGCGCGGCTACCTGCTGGCCCAGGAGAACGCCGTTATCACCCAGAAGGCGCAACTGGCGCTGGGCCGCCTCAGCCGGGAGCTAAGGGAATGTTTTGACTGTGTCAACAGCGATGAAGTCGCGGGAGCCATTACCTCCCCCTATACCTATGCCATCCCCGATCATGAGAACCAGCAACTGGCATGGGGCGGTGGCGATACCATAACCCTCAACGGCGACCCACTGGTGGACCAGGTAGCGGCATTCGAGCTGCGTTTTGCCGACGATGCCGCCACCAGTCGACTGAAGCTGGAATTGACCATGAAATACAAAATAACCGGGGATACCGTAAAATTTACCACTACGGTTTTACCCAGAAACCTCTACACCAATTAAAGGCGATAAAAATGAAGATCGGCAAATCGCAAAGCGGCAGCGCCCTGATCGGGGTTATCGCCGCCATACTGGCCATGGGGGCGATCTCCGCCGGGGTGGTCGCCACCATGAGCACTTCGTCGATGTCCGACGTGCACGGCAACCACGCCGCCAGGGCCTATTATCTGGCGGAGTCCGGCTTCCATTACGCCACCGCCACCCTTAGAAATGAAGGTGATGACGCTTTCGAGGAACTGGATGGCACCACCACCGCAGTACCCGGCGGTGGCCGATTCAGCCTTGCCTTGAGCAATCTGTCGGAAGATGAAGGCTACGACAAGACGCACCAGGTCAACGGAGAACAGACCATTAACCCGGGAGATGATCTAGACCTGGCGACGGGAGCCAGCTTGGCCCCTAAAAACGGCCTGTTCCAGGCCGGAGAGGGCGGCAGTTTTTACCGTTATCGCGAATTCAGAGACAATACACTGATAGATATCATTGGCGCCCCGGATATCCAAAGAAAAGTCGACGAGGCACAGACGATTAACTCGGGAGATAACCTGGCAATTCTGGACGGCTCGACCATACCGACAAGTGAAGGTATTTTTGAATACAATGAGAAATCTTATAATTACGAAGACCTGCAAAACGACGAATTGATCGATGTCACCTCCGAAGACAGCGACGCCTTTCCCCTGAACTTAAGCGACAACGAAGAACTTAACTTCCCCTCCCTTTTTCCCTTCACCATCGAGGACGGGGATGAACTTATCTTCGCGGAAATCACCTAGGTGAAATCAACCGGAGAATTCCCCGGCCCCGACAGCGGCAATATGAATGTCTCCCGCACTGTTACGTACTGGTTTTATGATGCCACCACCTTTATCGCAGTCCAAGAGGAGGAAGGATTTACCGGCGAGGGTGACTTGGTGGATAGCGATATGGGACTTTTCGGAGAAGGGCCGGGGCAGGGAGATGGCGTTCCCCTGGGGAGTTACGAGCAGGTGAACGAGGATGGCGGCGACGCCCTGCAGCTGCAGGGTATGAACCCCAGCGGCGGCGCGGCCATGAATTATACCTCCCTGCTGTACCAAGGAGGCATTATAGATACCGCAGACTACGAGGTCCAGGTGAAGATCAAGCTGGCCGACACCTGGACCCCGCCTACTACCTGGCGGGGATCACCTTCCGCAAACAGACGGACGAGCATAATCCGGGGGAGTTGGATGCTTACGGGTCTCATTTATCAGGAATGAGGAGGGTCCAACCAACGGACCGCCTGGGAGTCTCGGGCTGATTCCCAATGCCCTGATCCCGGTGGAGGATCAGCCGCTGGTGGCCTTGTGGCGCATGGACGGTAATCCGCAGTCCAACGACCCGGTGACTCTGCTGGCCTGGTCCGAACTTCCCGATTCCATGTACAACAACTCGACGGGCCGGCTACTGGACTGGGCGACCCTGCTGGTTGGTGTCGAGCAACTGGGCGCAACGGGAGAGGAATACAACCGCATCAAGGTGATGTACGGAGACCCGCGCCGCATCCCTCTTCCGGCAACAGCGATGCCTTTGACCAGACCCGCAAAAGCGCGCACCGCAGACACCGACGATCCCGTGCTCCACTGGCCCCCCGCAGATATCGACAACTGGGAGGAAGCCAACGATTATTTCACCCTGATTGAGTGGGAGGCAGACAATCTGCCCGGCAACGCCACCCTGGGCAGCGAGCCAATCGGCGGCATTGACCGTTATGTCAATATCGAAACCGTGACCGGCGAATTACTCTTTCAATCCCGGCGATTTTGAAGTGGGGCTGCACACTTGGGGGCATAACCTGGAAGGCAAGGTCTTTTTCGACCATTTCGGGATCAGGGAGGCGGCCGGCAGCGGTAGTGGTGGTTACTACGACGGCGACCCCATAACCCCTATTCAACAATGAGGGATAAAAGGGGGACGTACATAAAATTATAAGTTTCCCGCACCGGCGCTTTCGGTCAGACCCCTTTCCCGCTTCTTTCCCGCTTTCCCGGGTGGGAACCCGAAAGTCAGCTCTTTGTTGTTCTAATGGCGTTGAGCAAAGACTTCATCCAGGGTGGTGGCGGTAAGTACTTTGGTCAGCCACAATTGCAGTGATGCCTGGTCTGCACTCATCACCCGTTGGCGGATCGAAGCCGGGATCTCCGGGCCGAATTTTACTTCCAGCAGGCTAAGCAGGGTCTCGGCCTTGCCTTTCTGGATGCCCAACGACTCCCCCTCCTGGCGGCCTTCTTTAGATTAATTGGGTAGAGTAGAGGACAGGCTTTCGCCTGCCCTCCCTCATCAAACCGTGCATGCGGTTCTCCCGCACACGGCTTTCCGATGTTCTTCATGCCGAGGCATGCACCGAGCGCCAGCCCGCTACTTTTGGAGCCTGGTATAACCCGTAGCGCCCATAGAGATCCGCAGCCGGGAAACGTACCCAGCCGCTTCGTCTATCCTTCACCTTGTGGCGCTTCCGCAAGTGAGTTCGCAACCGGTCTTCCGCATGGTTTCTGACTTTGCCCATCGCCATACTTGAGTTCCGGTAGTGGAAGTAGTTCACCCAGCCGCGCAGGCTGCGGTTCACGTTTTCCACGATGTCGCTCAAGGGAAGGACTGTCAGTTCCCGTCGTGTCAACTCCGTCAACCTCGCTTTGATCTTCTTCTGCGATTTGTCAGACGGCCGGACATTCGGGTACGGCTTTCCGGTTTTCACCCCTTGACTCATCTTAATGGTGAAACCCAGGAAATTGAAGCCCGTTTCAGTGGCGTCCACGACGTGGGTCTTGGCCTCGTTGAGGCTGAGGTCCAGCCGTTCCAGCACATCGGCCAGCAATTCCCGGCGTTTGTTTAACTTCATGAATTACCGTGGTTTACTAAAATACAGTTTCGCAAACGCTTAGCCATAATTGTTAGGAGTATAGTCTAAAATTATATCGATATTTCAACAAAATAAATTTATGTCGAGGCGTATTTTTTGCTTGACATAGCCTGTTAAATCTGGACGCGATTTTCTATGTAATTTCAACCACTTACATAGGAGATCGCCATGAAGACACGCCGCAAAAAGTACCTCGTCGAAGCCGTTAAATGCCTGACCAGGAAAGCTAAACCCACCGTGCGCAAACTGCTCAACGCCGATAGCATGTTCGCCGCCATCCGGCAGGATTTCACCCAACTGCCGGATCATCGGGCCAACAACAGCCGGATACCACTGGCCGATGCCCTGATGAGTGGTTTTGCGGTCTTCTCCCTCAAGCATCCCTCGCTGCTGGCCTTCGAGAAACACTATGAGAAGGAGCCCGACAACCTGCACAGGGTGTACGGAGTGGGCATCAAGCCCAGCGACAGCCAGATGCGGGAGGCCCTGGACCAAGTTTCTCCCGAGTTGCTGCGCCAACCGTTCCGCACTCTGTTTTCCCGAGCCCAGCGGGGCAAGGCCCTGGAGCAGTTGGCCTGGCTTGACGGCCATTATCTGCTGGCGCTGGACGGCACCGGGATCTACTCATCCGAGAAGATCGGTTCAAACTACTGCCTGCAGAAACGCAAGCGTAACGGTAATACCGAATACTACATGATGATGCTGGCCGGCGCCATCGTACATCCCGACCACCCAGAGGTGATTCCGATCTGTCCGGAGATGATCCGACACCAGGACGGCAGCGATAAAGGCGACTGTGAACTTAACGCCAGTCGGCGGTTGTTACCCCATCTGCGCCAGGAACATCCCCACCTGAAGCTGGTGGTAATCGAAGACGCCCTGGGCGCCAACGCGCCCCATATCAAAGATCTGATCGCCAATGACCTGCGCTTCATCCTGGCGGTCAAGCCCACCGGCCACCCCTCGCTCTTTAAGCAGATCGACTTGGCGGTTAAGGAGCGACGGGCCACGGAGTTTACCATGGCGGACCCCGAAGACCCCCGGGTGAGCCACGCCTTTCGCATTATCAAAGGGGTGCCGCTCAACAAGGTCAGCCAGGACGAGTTGGCGGTCAACGTCCTCGAATACTGGGAGGTCGATGCCAGAGGCCAGGAGCGCCGCTTCAGCTGGGTCACCGACTGGGAGCTCACCCCGGAGAATGCCTACCAGGTCATGCGTGCCGGCCGGGCCAGGTGGCGGATCGAAAACGAGACCTTCAACACCCTCAAGAACCAGGGCTACAATCTTGGCCACAACTATGGCCTGGGCGAGAAGCACCTCTGCGCCGTCTTCGCCCAGCTGATGATGCTGGCCTTCCTGGTTGATCAGCTCCAGCAACTCGCCTGCCCGCTGTTTCAGGCCGCTCTGCAAAAGTGCGAGCGCAAAAGCTACCTGTGGCGGCAGATCAGGAGCTGCTACGATATCTTTATCGCCGGCTCCATGACGGCGATTTTGAATGCCATCGTCGATGACGTGAAGGTGCACCTGCCCGACGAAACGTGACGGTCAGCGGCTACGGCCGCCCGCCATAGCGACAAGCCGGGTCCCCGCGAAAAACTTGTCCCGTGGGGCGAAAGGGGTTAGTATGTCCCAAATAAGCCGTTTCAAGGCGTTTTTCGGCAATTTTTGCTAAAAACAACTGTGGTCTCGGCGTCAATAACTCCGGCGCGACAGACACAGTAGGCCTCGCGATCTTAGCAACTAAAAAAAGGAGCTGTTTTGCTGACCTGCTCCATCAAGCCGGGAATTGCTGGCACATGGCGCACCACTTTCAGCGGTTTCTCTACATCTTTTCGGCACAGAACCACAAAGTCGTCTGCGTAGCGCACGAGATGTGCTTGCAGCTTTCCTTTCAGGTGCCGCCGTTGCCATATCCGATCGAGAATATGCAGGTAGCAGTTGGCCAGTAGCGGGGAGATCACGCCGCCCTGCGGCGTACCTTTCCGGTTGGCTTTGCCACCACCTACTGTCTTCTTCATTCCGTTGTCGTCTTCGCCAATGACCGGGGCTTTGAGCCACTGCTTGATGAGGGCCAATATCCCCCCATCAACAATGCGCTCGGCCACCACGGCCATCAGCTTGGCGTGCGGAATGCTGTCAAAATACTTCGACAGATCGGCATCAATGACTTGGGTGTAGCCAGCCCATAGCGTGTTGGCAATGTCGTCCACGGCATCGTGGGCCGATCTCTTCGGCCGGAATCCGTACGAGTGCGCACAGAAGTCGGCTTCGAAAATCGGTTCGATGATGAGCTTCACCGCCATTTGCGCTACCCGATCGCGTAACGTCGGGATCCCCAGCGGGCGCTGACTGCCATCCGCCTTGGGGATCATAACCCGGCGCACCGGTTGGGCTCGGTAGGTCTTTTCCTTCAGATCACGGGCCAGATCCCGCAGAAACGTTTCTACCCCAATGCCATGCTCTATGGTCTCGAAGCCGATCCCGTCAACGCCGGGACTGCCTCGGTTGGCCTTGACCAGTCGCCATGCGTGATTGAGGACATCTTCACGGCTGATCTTGTCGTAGAGCGCGTAAAAGCGGTAGGCCGGTTCTTGCTTGGCCTTGGCATAGAGCTTCCTCTGTAGCGTCCTGATCTTAGTCGGGGTGGTTAGCAACATGGCAATCCCCTGATCCTCCACTCTTCGGTTGCATGAACAAAGTAGGGTCCCTTCCCTCGTCCGGGGTTATGTTGTCCCGCGAACTCAATCGGTACTATGAACCCCTCCGACTCCCGTTCCGGGCCGTTACGCTTTCGTTTCCTTATACGCAACGGGTGGTGGCCTCCCCACCTCCCAGGACGGGTCTCCAGCACTGGGCAGTAAATCTTCGAGAACATGCCGACCCTGCTACCCCGGGAGTCGACGTGCGCTACTTCCGTTATTCCAGCGCCCATCCAACGGCCTTCCCCTTCTGACCACAGGGTCGGCTTCTCCAACTTTGTTTACGAGGCTACTCATAGGTTCACTTGCGTTACGGCCTGCGCTCTTGCTGTTTGGAAACTCACGACCCCGTGTTACCACGACGCCGCTTCCTCATGCTACCGGGGCGTACGGACAACTCCCCGGACGGGACTTTAACCCGCTAGATTTACTGCTGTTACTGCGAACGGTCAGACACCAATTTCACCAATTTCAGGCCGACTGCGGCTGGGAAGGTTTCCGCTGAACTAAGCTTCGTCTCCTGGGCGGGGCGGTCTCGCCGTTCGGACGGGTTAGAATTTTGCGAAATTCGTCCAAATCGACCCCTTTTGCCCGTTCGGTAAAGAACCGCTCGGTTTCCAGGGCGGTGATCTTTTCCGCCACCGCGATGGAGATAAACTGGTTCATACTGGTGCCGTCACGTTTGGCCACTCTGGCCACTTCCTGCTTTAACGAGTTTGGTAATCGCAACGGGTAGGTGGAAGTCTCATTCATTTCTTACTCTCCTCAGTGCCAGTGCTGGTAACATTGCTTCGATTCCGAATAATGGAGGTATTCACCCATAGTCACGGATGTTAAAAGTTACGATGGCATTCGCGCGGCCGTTGACAGCTACTTCCAGTACCATTTCGTCATTGGGGTCCGGTAGAGTTGGCCGCCATAGATAGTGGTTTTTTACCGGCTCTACCAACGACGCAAGGCCCTGGATGAAAGTCTGAGTCTGTTCTGGTGATAGCCCTGCCGCCTCCCTGTGCAGCTTCATACTGCATTTGGCTTCATACTGAAACAACGGCACATTAGCCAGATGCTCACACGCTGACCCAGCGCTGAGACCAGTAAGGCGGCGGAAGCCCCTCTGGGACTGCGCATGGCAGCTATAATTACATCAGTATCCAGAACGAACTTGAGCATACGCTTATGCTATTGCACATCATATGTGATGTCAAGTTCTGGGGAAATTGGGGTCAGACACCAATTTCTCCCATTCTGCCTAAATTTGACTTTTTTCAGTCCCGCCGCTAGGATCTAAGCGCTGAACAGTTTGTGAATACAAAATCGGGATAGATCCTATCCTGAATAATCTGGGTAATAATGCCAATTATTTCTGTCTTTTTCGGCATAATAATTCGGATGCGGCATGATGACCATCCTCCACCACATATCCATGCCGAGTATCAAGGTTTCGAGGCGCTGATTGAGATTCGTACTGGCACAATTGTGGAGGGCCGGCTGCCGGGCAAAGCTGCGGCCATCGTGCGCGAGTGGTGCCTGCAACACCACGATGAATTGCTAGCTAATTGGGAAAAAGCCCAGAGTTTTGAACCATTGGAACGTGTCCCAGGAGCGGATCATGATGATTAGGATTCTTGAAGCTCGATACCTTGGCGATTTTCAGATCAGGCTGCATTTCTCAGATGGGGCCAATGGCATATTGAACGGTCATTTTTTGCTGCAGAACCGAGGTTCGTTGCTGGAACCACTACGAGACGAGGCTTATTTCCGCCGTTTTTTTACAGAAGCCGGAGCGCTATGTTGGCCCAATGGCCTGGAACTCTCCCCGGCACGTTTACACGAAACCTGTCAGCTACAGCAAGCAGCATGAGCCACACGGGAATTCGCAAGAAGGAAAGGACTTTTTTGTCGGTCTCTTGCCAGTACATGAAGGGGGGGACGTACATAAAATTATAAGTTTCCCGCGCCGGAAGGCGAAAAAATTGGTGACGGATTTTTACGAATGGAAATGATTGACGGTCTCCAGCCCGTCAACCATTTGTCCCCTCTGCAGATCTTCGGTCAATAACCGCTTGCATCCCTGGAGCTGGGCGGCGGCAATAATGAGATTTGCATAGGGGGGCCATATTGGAAACCCAGGCGTGCATGGCTACCTTTGAGTTGAAGGCCGCTTGAGATTAAGCGGTCAGCCGGGCCAGCGCCTCGCGGTAGCGGGCCGCCGTTTTGTCGATGATCTCCGGCGGCAGCGGCGGCGGTGGTGGTGTTTTGGGCCAGTCCAGGGAGGATAGATAGTCGCGCAGGAACTGCTTATCGAAACTGGGCTGGCCGCGGCCGGGGCGGTACTGTTCGGCGGGCCAGAAGCGGGAGGAATCCGGGGTCAGGACCTCGTCGATTAAGATCAACTCGCCCTCCTCGGTCAACCCCAGCTCGAACTTGGTATCGGCGATGATAATCCCCCGCTCCCGGGCATAAGCCGCCGCTTGCTGGTACAGGGCCAGGCTGGCGGTCCGGGCTCTGGCGGTCAACTCCGGGCCCAGCATCTCCTCCATCCGGGCCAGGGAGATATTTTCGTCATGCTCCCCCAGCTCGGCCTTGGTGGAGGGGGTGAAGAGCGGCTCCGGCAGCCTGGCCGCTTCCTCCAGTCCGGCGGGCAGCGCAAAACCACAGACCATGGGATTTGCTCCAGCGCCGACACTTGACCGCCGGTAGGCCTCCCAAAAGGAGCCGGAGAGATAGCCCCGCACGATGCACTCCACCGGCAACGGTCGGGTCTTTTTAACCAGCATGCTGCGCCCGGCCAGCTGCTCCCGGTACGGGGCGCAGGGTGCCGGATAACGGTCGGGATCGGCGGTAACCAGGTGGTTGGGCAGGATATCGCCCAGGTAAGCGAACCAGAACAGCGACATGGCGGTCAGGATTTCGCCCTTGCCGGGAATCGGTTCATCCATCACCACGTCGTAGGCCGAGATCCGATCGGCAGCGACCATCAGCAGATAATCCTCCACCTGGTAGAGATCACGCACCTTGCCACGGTGCACCAGGGTAAGATCGGCAAAATCGGTCCGATAGACAGGGTCGCTCATATATCCCCCTTTAAAGGTTTGCAAGCCGCCTGTTGATCGCGCGCCAACTTGCGGTGTTTATTCACGGTACCAGGACTCTTTGGGCTTCGGCGGGCCGCCCTCAAAGCGCCCCAGGAGGTTGCTACAATTCAGCGGGCATCTCCGGCGTGGCCCCCGGCTGGCCGGCCACGTAAGCGCCCCGGCGATTGGCCCGCGCCAGGATCGCCGACCAGGGCAACGCCGCCGGCGCCAGGCCCCGATCCAGTTCCCGGCGGTAATCGGCGATCAGGGTGGCGAAAAAGGCGTCACCGGCCCCCACCGTATCCGCCACCGTCACCGGCTCGCCGGCGGCGCTGACCATACCGGCGGCGGTGGCCACCCAGGAACCGGCCGCGCCGGCGGTCACCACCAGGGCCTCCAACTGGCAATGTCGGCGGATCGCCGCCGCCAGCCCCTGGAGATCGCTCTCCTGTTCGCCGTCGTCCAGGGCCAGCCAGTCGGCCACCTGCCGCAACTCCGACTCGTTGACCTTGACCAGTTCGGCCAGCTCCAGCGATTCCCGCACCAATTCGGCGGTGGTAAAGGGGGGCCGCAGGTTGACATCGTAAAAACGGCGCCGCGCCCGGCTTGCCAGCGCCCGAATGGCCCGCCGGGAGGTCTCGGCCCGCTGGGCCAGGGTGCCGAAAACCAGGTCGAATTCACCCGTCCCCGCTGCGGCCAGGGCGGCGGCCGGTTCGATCCGATCCCAGGCGGCCGGGGCCACGATATCATAGGCAGGCTCATTATCCTCCCCGAAGCTGACCCGGACCTGGCCGGTGGGCAGCCGCAGATCCCGCTGCACGCCCTCCAGAGGCAGCCCCAACTGCGACAACCGCTCGTCGGTGGCGGCGGCCAACTCATCGTAACCGATCCGGGTAATCACCCGCACCGGCTCACCCAACACCGCCAGATGGTAGGCGACGTTGACCGGCGCCCCGCCCAGCACCCGTCGCTGGGGGAAAATATCCCAGACTACTTCCCCGATGGCGACAATCATAGCCCACTGCTCCTTTTTTCTGGTAACCACTATTCGGACAACAAGCGGCTCGCCCGTTCCTTGAAATAGAGGTGGTACAACACCTCGGAGTACTGGTTGAGCCGCGTTTTGGCCTGCTGGGAGATGGAATAGCGCCAGAAGCCGTAGACCTTGGTCAAACGGGTCAGGCTGCGGCAATGCAACTGCCAGGTAAAGCGGCTGCGGGCCCGTTCCAGCCCCCGTTGGGAAAAGCCCTGCCAGTGGCTGGACTCGCCCTGGCAGGCGGCGAAAAACTCATTGAGCCGGGCGGTCATCGCCTCGGGATCGGTGGGGTTGACCAGAAAACCGGATTGTTCATCTTCAATGATCTCCTGGGGACCGCCAAACTGGGTGGCAAAGACCGGCAACCCGGAATGCATGGCCTCGAGGATGGTCAGCCCAAAGGCCTCAAAGAGGGCCGGCTGGACAAATACCCCGCCCCGGTCGGCCACCTGCCGATAAGCCTCACCGGTTTCCACCTTGCCCAGAAACTTGCCGATCCAGCGCACCTGCTCATAAAGCTGGTATTGCTCCAGGATTTCGTGCATCCGGCGGATTTCGGCGGCCTCCTCGGGATCCCGGGAGCGCTCGGGATCAATAACGCTGGCCACCATCACCAGGTTTACCCGCCGCCGCAACTCCGGGTTTTGCCCGTAGGCCTCCACCAGGCCGGTGAGATTCTTGATCCGGTCCAGACGGGCGATGGTAAAGAGCAACGGCTTGTCCGGCTCCGCCAGCCGCCCCAGGCAGTCGTCATCCTCTTGGGTGAAAAGCAGTTCGCCAACCTGGCGGCGCAGTTTGGCCGGCCGGGAGCGCTTGCGATTCCAGGGAAAATAAACATCCTGGTTGACCCCGGGGGGAATCACGTTGAAACGGGGATGAAAGAGATCAATCCCGCTGGCGACATTCAACAGCCCCGGCATGGTGAAGAACTGATAGGATTCATATTGGCCGATGCTGTTCTCGGTGCCGATAATTTCCTGGGCGGTACTGGTGACAATGAAATTGGCCTGGTTCATGGCAAGCAGATCGACCATGAACTGGATGGAAAAATGGTAATCGTCCTCGAACTGGTGCCAGTAGAGATCGCTGAAGAGGTATTTCGATTTCTCCAGGGCATGGGCGATATTGCACTGGATCACCCCCATGCTGGCGGACAGCCGGGTGGCCACCAGGTTGCCGTCGGAATAATTGCCCACCAGCAGATCCGGCTGGCCGCCAAACTCCTGGCGCAACTCCTCTTCCACATCCACCGCGAACTGATCGAGATAGGGCCAGAGCTTGAAACGGGAGAGCCAGTGGGGCACCACCGCCAACTCGGCGTCGCGGAAGGGCACCCGCAGAATGGTGACATTGGCGGTATCGCGCACCGGTTCCAGCCGCTGATCGGCGGTGGTCCCCTCATTTTCGGGGATCAGGCGGGTGATAATCAGGATTTTGGGTTCGATCTCCAGGCCGGCGCTGCGCAGATCCTCGGCCAGGAATTGCTCCAGGGCCCGGGCCTGATCCAGGATATAAACCACCTGGCCGCCGGTATCGGGCCGCCCCAGCACGTTATCCTGGCCAAACCAGCCGTGGGGGCTGATTAGGGCCACCTTGGAGACCATGGGAATACGCGACAGGAATTCCTCGAGATTGCCCTCATCGGGCTGTTCCAGGATATCCTGCAGCATATGCATGGTTTCCATGATCCGCGGCAGGGAATCGCCCCAGCCGTCGAGAAAGCCCAGCCGGCGCAGGCGCTGGCGGATCCGCTCCAGGTCATCGGGCCAGCGGCAGCGCTCCAGAAAATCCAGGGCGGCCGCCAGGGCGTCCTCCAGTTCCACCGGGTTGCGTACCCGTTCGCCGTCCAGCAGCAGCTGGATGCCGTGCAGTTGATGGAGCTTGAGAAATTCGTAGAGAAAGCGGTTCCACTTCTCGGGATGATTGGCCAGGCGGCCGGACATATGGCGATTTAAAAATTTAATCCCCTGGCCGATGGTGTGGGGATCCTTAAGGGCCGGGCCGTAATCGTAAAAAGGGGCCAGATTGAGGTTTAAGGTACGCTGCTGGGGGGGCAGTTCAGGCCGCAGCAAACGCTCCTTGAGGGCCAGGAAATCGCCGATGGAAAGCGGCAACAGGCTGTCGCTCTGCCCGTTGATGGCGAAAATCCGGCACTTGGCCCGGCGATGGCGGTAAACGATCACCAGCAGGTCGTCGGCCTGCAGGATCTCCTGGACCTTGCCTAGAAAACGCCAGCAGCCGGCGGGATCGTCAGCCTCGGGGCGGCTGTCGCAAAACTGCTGGAAGGCCAGCAGCAGATCGTTGCGCAGCAGTAGCGGCGGCTCGGCCGGCGGCAGATTAAGCAAAAATTCCCGCAACAGCGGAATTTCCGCCTCATCAATAAAACTGCCCAGATCGTCACGCATAACAGCCTACTTTTTCTCCAAAAATTTATAGTGTTTAATGCCATCCAGAATCCCGGCGGCATACTCTTCCTTGCTGAAATAGAGCTTACGCGTTCCCCGCATGGGTTCAAGCTCCCGGGAGTAATTACCCACCACCACGCCGCAGGTCTCGCCCCGCAGCATCTGGGCGTCGGAGCCGGAATCCCCGCAGATCATAACCTTGTCCAGGGGGATATTCCATTTATAGCTCAGATAGCGCAGGGCCTTGCCCTTGGAGGCCCGATAGGGCAGGATATCAAGGAACTGGCCGTGGGAAAACTCAAGGGTATAGTGCAATTTGCGCTCCTGCAGGGTGAAATGGACCTTGGCCAGCAGATCACGATCATCGGCCATTAAATAGCTGACCTTGAAAGGGTGCTGATCCTCGCTTTCCTGGGGCTGCAGAAAGGAAAGATCGGCTAAAGCCTTGCGGATCTCCGCCGGTTTCCACTGGTGGCGCAGGTGCTGTCGCCAGCCGTTGTCGCGGTTGAATTCCGGGCCGTAATAGATTTCGGTGCCCACCGCGGCGATGATGATATCCGGCTCCGGGATCTGATAACGGCTCAGCAACTCCCGGGTCACCTCCAGGCTGCGGCCGGTGGCCACCCCCCAGCCCACCAGCTGCCGGTGCTGCTCCAGCAGCTCCAGCAACTCCCGCATCGCCGCTTCGTCCCCCACCAGGGTGTGATCGATATCGCTGATCAACAGGCGGTCCACCCGGGCCAATCGCTTGCCGATGGCCCGGGGCATCTTGCTGCTGGGCTGGGCACGAACCGTGGGCATGGCCTCCAGGGCCCGCTGGTAGACCTCCATGGTGGTGGCGCAATGGGCCTCCCAGGAGTAATGGTCGCGCACCCCCATGATGCCGTTACGGGAATAGTGATCCCACAGTTCCCGATCCACCAGGACTTTGCGGCAGGCCTCGGCGATGGTTTTGCTGTCGGTGGGATCGATCAGGATGCCGTTCTCACAGTTGGCGATGATATCCGCCGGCCCGCCATCCTTGGTGGCAACAATGGGCAGGCCGGTAGCGGCCGCTTCCACCAGGGTCAGACCAAAGGGCTCGACCAGGGCCGGATTGACAAAAACCCCGCGCTGCTCGGCGGCCAGCCGGTAGAGTTCGGGGACTTCCAGGGTGAAGTCATGCTTCTTGGGGATCGCCAGCTTGCCGTAGAGGTCATAGGTGTCCATCAGCAGCAGCATCTGGGTTAAAACAAGGCGCTCGTTTTCCTCCATCTGGGTGATATCCTTGCGGATCCCGGCAAAAATCGCCAGGTTGGCGATGGCCTGCAACTCCTTGTCCTCACCATAGGCCTTGATCAACCCGGAAATATTCTTGCGCTGATCAGGCCGGCAAAGCGCCAGAATAAAAGGTTTATGGGTCTCGCTCCAGAAGCGGTCCAGCTCCTGCAGCAACATCGCCCGGGTCTGGCGGGCCACTTCATCACCGCCGTGACCGTGCTCGAAATCGTTGTGATAGTAAGGATAAAAGGTTTCCAGATCGATCCCCGGCGGCACCACGCTATAGGCGCCGGCGGTGAAACTTTCATAAAGGGCGTACTGTTTGTCGATCTCATGGCTGGTGCTGACGATAATCTGCTCGGAGTCGCGAATGATGCGCTCCTCGACCCCGATCCGGTAATCCATTTGGTAGCGGCGGTTGATCTCCTCCTCGCTCAACCCCTCGCCCAGCAACTTGCCCTTTTTATGGGCCCCCATGGAGTGGCCGGTAAAGACCAGCGGCACCCCGAAAAAGGCCGCCAACTCCCGGGCCACATAACCGCCATCGGCGTAGTGGCCATGGAAGATATCGGGGATGCGCCCCTCTTTTTTCAGATACTTGACGGTTTTATCGACCATTTCGTCAAGGTGGGGCCAGAGCAATTCCTTGCGGATATATTTGCGGCCGCCGCACTGGATGCGGATAAGCCGCGCCTTATCGCCCAAAGACTCCACCGTTTTGGCGTAATCCTTGGAGACTATCTTATCGGCGATCAGACGGGTGACCAACTCCACCCGCTCGACCTCCTGCCGCTCTTCCAGGGCCCGGGCCAACTCCAGTACATACTTGACCTGCCCGCCGGTATCGGCATCCCGCCCCAGCTCCGGGGAGCTACCCCGCACCAGACCATGGATGCTGAACATCATCACATAAAGACCCTTTTGCTCACTCATCGCCTCACCTGTGAAACCATTTTTCCAATTCATGGGGTTCGAGACGTCGCACCACCGGCCGCCCGTGGGGGCAGCGGGAGAAGAGCCCGGCCTGCTGCATCTCGGCCAGCAGGCTTTCCATCTCCGCCGCTTCCAAATGTTGCCCCGCCTTGATCGCCGCCTTGCAGGCCATTTGCGCCAGCACCTCCTCCAGGGTGGCCGCCCCGGAGCGGCCGCCCTCGGCCAGCCAGGGCGCCAGCACCCCGGCCACGATCTCGGCGGGCGCGGCCCCGGCCAGCAGGGCCGGCACCGCCTTGACCAGGTAGCTGTGGCCGCCGAATTCGGCCACTTCCAGTCCAAGCCGGGCGATCTCCTCGCCCCGCCGCTCCAGCACCGCCGCTTCCGCCGGGCTCAATTCCAGCACCGCCGGAAAGAGCAGTCCCTGGCGGGCCAGCCCCTGCTGCTGGTACTGGCGCCGCAACTTCTCAAAGAGCAGCCGTTCATGGGCGGCGTGCTGATCAATCGCCAGCAGGGCGCCACCACTCTCACAAAAAATATAGGATCGCAGCACCTGCCCCACCAGCCGGGGGCGGGGGTCGGCGGCCGGGGCGGCGACCGGGCCTTCGCCCTCAGCCGGCCAATCCGCTCCTTTTTCGGCAACGCTCACCGTCGGGCTGGTCGCAGCCGGCGGCTCGGCAAACTCACCCGACAGCGGCCGATCCTCGCCGAGGGCCGCCGCTTGCCCGGCGAGTTGGGGCCCCGTCTTGTCGACTTCCGGGGCCGCCGGCGGCCGGCTCTCCTCCCCCGACTCACCAGCCGCCCCGGCCGCCGACCGCCCGGTAACGAAAGCGGTAGGCGCAGCCGCAGAGTGGGCGCTAACCGGCGCGGCCATGGTGGTCGGCAACTTTTCCTGCCGGAGGGGCTGCTCTGCCGCCGCCGCGGCAGGCTGGCGGGGAGTGACCGCCGCCTTGTCCGCCACCGCCGGCTGCCCAAAAAAGGTATCACGGCGCTGCCGTTCATGCGCTTTAAGGGCCGCCGTCACCGCCTGTCGCACCGCTTCCTGGACCCCGGCTGGGGCCCGGAAACGGATTTCCTGTTTAGTGGGGTGGACATTGACATCCACCAGGGCCGGCTCGATGGCGATAAAAAGGGCCCCGGCCGGCCGCCTGCCCCGGGCCAGTTCGTTACGCAGGGCCTCGCTCACCGCCTGGCCCAGCAGCCGATCCCGTACCGGCCGGCCGTTGACCAGAATCCGCAATTTGCCGCCGGTGGCTGGCATCGCCTCGGGCAGCGGCAGCAAGCCGGCCACCACCGGCGGCAGTTCCCGATCCCCGGCCGCCAGTTGGCGCTCCACCACTTCCAGGGGACGGGCGGCGGCCAGCAATTGCTCGGCCAACTCCCCATCGGCCAGCCGCAGCAGCTCGGTGGCGTCCACCCCGGCAAAGAGACGGG
The DNA here is from genome assembly GCA_034522365.1 of Desulfurivibrio sp. Classification (GTDB taxonomy): domain Bacteria; phylum Desulfobacterota; class Desulfobulbia; order Desulfobulbales; family Desulfurivibrionaceae; genus Desulfurivibrio. The sequence goes on from JAXHLI010000014.1 coordinate 34,375, forward strand.
CCAGCCGGTGGGCCAGATCATCGACCCCGGCCGGCCACTGCCAGGCGCTGCGGCCGTTGAGCTGATAATCCACCCCCAGGTAAGGAAAGGCCAGGGCGCAATTCCTGATACACTCCTCCACGTGATAAAGCTCGGTACGGGCACTTTTGAGGAACTTGCGGCGGGCCGGCACATTGCCGAAAAGATCACGGATTTCAACGGTGGTGCCCACCGGCGCCCCGGCTTCGCTCACCTTGCGGACGGTGCCGTAACTCACTTCCACCATCGCCCCCAGCTCAGCCCCCGTCGGTCGGGAGGTCAACCGCAGCCGGCTGACCGAGGCGATACTGGGCATGGCCTCGCCGCGAAAACCCAGGGTACGGATGGCGGCCAGCGAGGCCTGATCGGTGATCTTGCTGGTGGCGTGCCGCTCCAGGGAGAGCAGCAGATCATCGCCATCCATGCCATGGCCGTCGTCGATCACCCGGATCAAACCGGTGGCGTTGCCCTCCACCTGGACGGTGACCCGGCCGGCCCCGGCATCCACCGCGTTTTCCAGCAACTCCTTGACCACCGAGGCCGGCCGTTCGACGACCTCGCCGGCGGCGATCTGGTTGGCCAGGTTTTCGGGCAGGATGCGGATGGCCGACAAAGTCTCACCGCTCCACGGTCAGTTGACTATCGACCCAGTCGCGATCCCACCACTCCACGGGATCGACGAAAACACCGTTAATCAGCATACTGAAATGGAGGTGGTCGCCACCGGCCATCCCGGTGGCCCCGCTGTTCCCCAATTTTTCACCCCGTTCAACCTCCTGGCCGACCTCGCTGGCCAGTTGGCTCAAATGGGCATAAAGACTGAAGACCCCCTGGCCGTGGTCGACGATCACCGTTTTTCCGTAAATCCCCAGGTAATCGGCAAAGGCCACGATACCATGGTTGGCCGCCTGGATCTCGGCCTGGCGAACCGAGGCCAGATCGACGCCGAGATGGACCTGTTCATCAATCTGGCGGCCGTCATAGAAATAGGTGCGCTGATCGGCGAAATCGGAGCGCCGGCTACTGCGGGCCATCCGCAAAAACCCCCCTTCCCAGAGCCGTTCGGGATGGGAATCGCGGCAAACCTCCTTGATCTTCTGATTGTTGAGTTGCCGCACCTGACGGTTTACATACAGGTACTGCTCCAGGCTGGAGCCGGCCAGCTCCGGATAATGGGTGCCAAATTCCGGCAACTTGGAGCGTAGAAACGAATCGGGAATCGTGAGCTTGTCATGCTGCCAGTTGGCCTTGCGGAGATTGATCCGAAAACCGCTCCGGCCCCGGTTGCCGGCCTGATCTTCGGCGATCACCAGCGTCTCCTCAAGTTCGGTGGTATCGTAGGGCAGGCCGATATAGGCCACATATTCCCCCCGGCGATCGGCGACAACCGGGAAACCGGGATGAAACACCCCGTTTATCCTGACTCCGTGGCGCTCCACCTCCTCGTCCACGGTGTAACGGACCAGGCCGCTGCCACCGGCCCGGACGTAACGGGTGGCCCGGGAGACGCTGATGGCCGGCGGCCGGGTGTCAATCACCACCGGAATCACCTCCTCGGCCCGATTGCCGGCCAACCAGTTACGCCAGGAGTAGTCAACCACCCGCAGTATCAACTCGGCCCGGCCATCCCCGATTTCCAACTCCCGGGGGGCGATGGCGATCTCCTCGGAGCTGAACTCACCTGGTCCGGCCTGGGACAACCAGCCCCGACGGGGGAACTCCCGCCGCAGCAGTTCGATCTCCCGCGGCCCCTGGCGCAACAGGACCTCTACCCGTCGCAGGCCGCTTTGCTCATCTTCGGCTATTACCCCAAGCTCGGCCTCCTGCCCCAGCCTGGTGACCTCCGTGGCCAACTCAGCCCGCGGGAGATCGCCTTCATAAAGGCGAACCAGCACCACCAACAGCACCACCACCAGCACCACCGCCCCCATCCCGAGCATCAACGCCAAGCGGGGAGGGTTATTCTTGCCTCTTTTTTCCGATGCCTCAAGACTCATATAGACTCTCCCGTATAACTCGTAGATGATTGTTCGACGTGTCGCCACGCGCAACTGCCCCGATCAAGGGCATGAGCGGTGATTTTAACATAGAAGACACCAAAAAGGTAGGCCCGGCAACGGCCAATTTCCTTTGGCGCCGGCCCCAAATCGTGGTAGTAATGTAACCGTTCAGCCCCGCCGCACGTTATCGGCGTCTAGCGCCGATGATTGACAGCGGCGATCAGCCAAGCTTAAGTATACCGGGTACGTGGCGCCAGGCTGCGTTTTTTGCCATGACCGTAAAAACAGTCCATACCCTGATTATCGGAGCCGGCCCGGCGGGACTGGCGGCGGCCACCGCCCTGGCCCAGGCGGGGCGGGAGGTGGCAGTCTTGGAACGCCTCTCCCGGGTGGGGGCCAAGCCCTGTGCCGGCGGTGTTCCCGCCGCCGGGATCGGCGCCGAACTGCCGGCGGCGTTGCGGGAACGCAGCTTCCAGCAGCAGCGGCTGATCACCGACCGCCAGGATTTCACCATCGGCGCCACGAGCCCGCTGATCCACACCGTGGACCGGGAAAAGCTGGGCGCCTGGCAACGTGAGCAAGCCACGGCGGCCGGCGCGGAGATCATCACCGGCACTCGCGCCTTGCGGCTCGACCGCCAACACGTACAGACCGACCAGGACGAATGGCGCTTCTCCTACCTACTGGGGGCCGACGGCAGCAACTCGCTGGTCCGCCGCTACCTGGGACTGGGACTGCAACATGCCGGCCTGGGTATCACCTATCAGGTACCGGGCCAGTTCGCGCAAATGGAATGGCACTTGCTTCCTTCCTGTTTCGGCAACGGCTACGCCTGGATTTTCCCCCACCGCGACAGCGCCTCGGTGGGGGTCTACGCCTATCGCGGGGTGCTCCGTTCCCACCTGCTGCATGAACGCTTGCAGCAATGGGCCCAAAAGCGGGGCATCGACCTCGCCGGCCTGCAATCCCGGGCGGCGCTGGTCAGTTTCGACTACCGGGGGGCCCGGTTCGGCAATATCCTGCTGGCCGGCGACGCCGCCGGCTTGGCTTCCGGCCTCACCGGCGAAGGTATCGCCGCCGCCATTTACTCCGGCCGCCAGGCGGCGGCGGCCATCCTGGCCGAAACAGGAGAACCACCGGACTTAGGCAAGCTGCTCCGCCGGCACGCCATCCACCGCCGGCTGGCGGTGGTCAGCGCCCAGAACCAGCTCGCCGGCCGCCTGCTGCTGGAAACCCTGGCCCTGGCCCTGCGCCACCGGCTGCTGGCGCCCGGCTCCTTGGAATTAAGCAAACCGACTTGAGGAAGAAACCACCATGACCTCTTCTACCACGGCAACCCCTCCCCCCGCCGGCAAGAGAAAGATGTTCAATTTCCTGTTCATCGGCGTCTGCCTGCTTATCCTGCTTTTTCTCTGGTTCGCGCCACCGGAAACCACCCCCCGGGTGCCCCAGGACGAGGAGCATCTGTCTTTTTTCACCATGGAGCGCAAGGCGGCCGAAAATTATTGCGACAACTGCCACCATCCCGACGGCAGTCAACCCCTGAGCGAGGAGCACCCGACCACCTTCCGCTGCCTGTTCTGCCACAAGCGTGACCCCTTACCGGCGAACCCTGAAGAGCCCGCTTCCCAGCCATGAAGCAACCAGTTACCAGCGCCGTTACCCCAACCGCCCAGCGGGAGACCACCGCGGGACTGGCAACCCTTAACGCCCTCGGCCACCGGTTGGGAGAGATCACGCTCCCCGGCGATGTTATTCTGCTGCATGGCCCCCTGGGGGGAGGCAAGACCACCCTGGCCCAGGCCATCGCCGCCGGCCTGGAAGTGCCGCCCAACGAGCCGGTCACCAGCCCCACCTTCGGCATTATCCACGAATACCGGGGGCGGCTGCCCCTCTATCACCTTGATCTTTACCGCCTGGGGGGCGAGGAAGAGGAATTGCTGGAGCTGGGGGTGGAAGATTATCTCTACGGTGCGGGAGTCTGCGTCGTCGAATGGCCGGAACGGCTGGGAGAACTGCGACCGGCAAAACGGCTGGAGATCAGCCTGGAATTTGCGGCGGCAGACCACCGCCACCTCAAACTCACCGCCCATGGGGGCGACTGGCCAGAACGCCTGGAACGGCTATGGCAACCGGCGCCATAAACGACAGGGACATGACGGCCCATGGCGGAACGCTTACAGACCGTTAAATCAAAGGTTTACGCGGAACCGCTGACCGCCCCGAACAGGCCGATATCGATGCCGTGAATCTGGGCGGCCCGGCGCCACTTGTGCTGGTCGGGGGTCCGGAAGATAATTTCATCCTTGGCCGGCAGGACCAGCCAGCCGTCAACGCTCAGTTCGGCTTCCAGCTGGCCCGCTCCCCAGCCGGCGTACCCCAGGCTGACCAGATAATGCCGGGGACCGCGGCCGGCGGCCAGGTCATAGAGCAGTTGGGGATCACGGGAAAGCGCCACGCTGGAGCTGACCGCCAACTGATTGACGATCTCATATTCGGCGGAATAGATCATAAAGACGTGGCTGGTCTCCACCGGCCCGCCCAGATAGACCGCACCCAGGTCGCCGGCACCGGGAGGCAACGGGATGCCGGCGTTATCAAATATATCATTGAGGCTCACATCCTTTAGCGGCTGGTTGATCACCAGCCCCATGGCCCCTTCCTGGTTATGGGCGCACAGATAAATCACCGACTCCTGGAAACGGGGGTCGGACATCTGGGGGGTGGCAATCAGAAAATGGCCCTGTAAGCTCTCCAACGACAACGCTCCCCGTTGATTTTTCAATTGCTCCGCCCATCTCCCACGGCACGACGGAGTAACCTTAGCACCACTTGGCTGGCATCGTCAAGATAAGGAAGACTTTGATTTTGCCCCGATCAAACTTGTCAGCGCCGGGTGGACTATGCTACAACAGTTAGCGTGACCGACAGCAGACCAGCAAGCCTTTAACCTCAACCCACAGAGCCGGACTATGACAACTTCACTGCTGCAGGATATCGACCGGGTTATTCATTCCGACCACCATGACCCCTTTGTGGTCCTCGGATTCCACCTGACTCTCCCCGACCGGGGGCGAGGAGGGCGAGGCGACGGCGGCCATTCGTTGTTTCCAGCCCACCGCCCAACGGGTCTTTTTGATCAGCGGCGAAAATGAGGACGAACGGCGGGAGCTGTATAAAATCCGCGAGGAAGGGATTTTTGAACTCACCATCCCCGGCTGCCAACATTATTTCCCCTACCGCCTGGAAGCCCAATACCAGGACGGCGGCAGCCACCGTTTCCACGACCCTTACCGCTTCTGGCCCCAGCTCAGTGAATATGACCGCTACCTCTTCAACAACGGTACCCACTACCGTCTTTATGACAAACTGGGCGCCCACCCCACGGTGATCGACGAAGTCCCCGGCACCATCTTCCGGGTGTGGGCCCCCAACGCCCGGCGGGTCAGCGTGATCGGCAACTTCAACTACTGGGACGGACGTCTTCATCAGATGCGGGTACTGGGGGGCTCGGGAATCTGGGAGCTGTTTTTACCCGACGTCGGTTCCGGCGAGCCCTACAAGTTCGAGTTGCGCGGCTACCATGGCGATCTCCTGGAAAAGGCCGATCCTTTTCAGTTTTTCAGCGAAGTCCGCCCCAAGACCGCTTCGGTGGTCCACGATATCACCAACCTGGCATGGAACGATCAGCAATGGCTTGATAAACGCCGGCAAACTTCCACCTACCACCAGCCCATGGCGATCTATGAGGTCCACCTGGGCTCCTGGCGCCGTGATCCCGCCGATCCTTCCCGTTTTTTAAGCTACCGCGAACTCGCCGAATCGCTGATCCCCTACGTCAAGGAGATGGGCTTTACCCACGTGGAATTTATGCCGGTGACGGAACACCCCCTGGATGAATCCTGGGGCTATCAGGTAATCGGCTTTTTCGCCCCCACCAGCCGTTTTGGCACCCCCGACGACTTCGCCTACCTGGTCGACCAGTGTCACCAGCACGATATCGGCGTGATCATGGACTGGGTGCCCTCCCACTTCCCCACCGACGGCCATGGCCTGGCCCGCTTCGACGGCACCGCCCTCTACGAGCATGAAGACCCTCGCCAGGGCGCCCACGAAGAATGGGGCACCCTGGTCTTCAACTACGGCCGCCAGGAGGTGACCAATTTCCTGATCGCCAACGCCCTGTTCTGGTTCGAGCGCTTCCATATCGACGGACTGCGGGTGGACGCCGTGGCTTCGATGCTTTACCTGGACTACGGCCGCAAGGAAGGGGGCTGGGTATTAAACGAGTATGGCGGCCGGGAGAATATCGAGGCCATCGCTTTCTTAAAACACCTCAACACCATTATTTACGACCAGCACCCGGATATCATGATGATCGCCGAGGAATCCACCAGCTTCTTCGGGGTCTCCAAGCCGGCGGCTTGGGGCGGCCTGGGTTTTGGCTACAAATGGAACATGGGCTGGATGAACGACACCTTGAGTTACTTCCAGAACGACCCGCTGTTTCGCAAATACCACCACAGCTCCCTGACCTTCTCGCTACTCTACGCCTTTACCGAGAATTTCATCCTGCCGCTGTCCCATGACGAGGTGGTCCATGGTAAAAGTTCGCTGTTGCAGAAAATGCCCGGCGACAGCTGGCAGCAATTTGCCAACCTGCGGCTGCTTTTTCTCTATCTCTGGTGTCATCCGGGCAAAAAACTGCTCTTCATGGGTGGCGAGTTTGGTCAGCTCTCGGAATGGTACAGCCAGGTCAGCCTGGATTGGCATCTTCTAGACCAGGACCCAAAACACGCCCAGTTGCACCGTTTCGTTAAGGAATTAAACCAGCTCTACCGCCGAACCCCGGCCCTCTGGGAGGATGATTTCAGCACCAGCGGTTTTCAATGGCTGGACTTCAACGATGTCGACCACAGCGTCATCAGCTTCGCCCGCTTTGGTGAGAAACGGGCCGAGGGGGTGTGCTGCCTGTTCAACTTCACCCCCCAGATCCACCACCATTACCGGCTGGGAGTCATGGAGCCGGGCGAATACCGGGAAATCTTCAACTCCGACGCTGTCGAAAACGGCGGCAGCGGCATTGTCAACCCGGACAGCCAGCAGGCCGTGGCCGAGCCCTACGGCGAGGCGCCGTACCACCTGAAGGTAAGTGTACCACCGTTGGGCGGCGTGATTTTCCAGAAAACGGGTTGAACAAAGGGCTTAAAGGAGCAACATGAGCGGAGAAGAGACCCTGCAGCCACAGGGGGAGAAGCTGCGGCGGGCCGTGGCTTGGATCGCCGAATGCCGGCGGGATAATCCCCTAAAGGAGCGCCGCCGACTGCTCGAGGAAGCCGAGATCCGTTTTGATCTCTCGCCGGCCGAATGCGAATTTCTCAATCGCCATTTCCAGGGCTGAGGCACCCCAACCAGCGCTGATAGTCGGGAACCAGCCGGGGCCAATCATAGGCGGCGGTCAGCCGCCGGGCCTCCGCCGGTTCCAGACGACCGGCCCTACAGGCGGCTTTAAGCGCCGAGACCAATTTACTGTCATCCCCATAGAGATACCGAGCGGGGTAGATCTCCGGATAGGCCAACCGGGCCGGCAACAGCGGCCGGCAGCCGGCCCGTACCGCCTCCAGCACCGCCAGGCCAAAAAATTCATGGGCGGCGGTGGAGACCACCACGTCGGCCTGATGCAGCAGCCGCAGATAATCCTGCCGCCGGGGAGCATACCCCCAGTGCCGGATCCATGGGGCCAAATCGCGCCGGGCCCGGGTGAAAAGCTCATCCCGGGCATTACCCCCCTCCCCGGCCATAATCAATCGGAAAGGGAAATTGTCGGCGGCCAGTTGGCGCAAGGCGGCGAAAAAAAGCTCCGGTTGCTTGTCATACTCCCAGCGATGGTTCCAGAGGATCACCGGGGGTTGGTTGGCGGTGTCGGTCGTGACCGGCTCCGGCTGCTCCGGGGCGGCTTGGTCGACGGCGGCCAGCTCGAGTCCCGGCGGCAACACTTCGCTCTTGGCGGCGATCTCCTCGACCCCGCCCACCAACTCCTTCATATCCGGAGCCCGTTTCAACAGTTTACGGCAACCCCACAGCAAGGTCTCCCGGTTATGGGCCGAATTAAAAGCCACCCGGTCGGCGGCCAGGGCGGCGGTGTAATTGGTCAGGGCGAACTGGAGGTCGCGGTGGCTGGCATGGCGGACCGGATAGGCAAACTGGTTTTCATGGAAATAGAGACAAATCGGCACCCGCTGCCAAGCCGCCGGCAACAGCCCCCGCAGGGCGGCGACATCCAGCAGCGACGAGCAGAGAATCCGACCGCCGGGGCGTATTCGGCCGGCCTCGGTGGCGGCCGTGAGCTGCCGGGCGAAGAAGAGGGCCGCCAGCCGCATTCGCCACTTCCAGCCCCGGGCCGGCAGGCTCAGCAACTCAAAGTGGCAGCCGGGGGCCAAATGGCGGCGCAGGTCGTCCAGGAAACGGCGGTGGGAACCGCCATGGTAGGATTCCAGGGCCAGAATCTGGCTGTCGCTCACTGGCCATGCCTCTTTTTGAGATACTGATAGGCCTCGTTGATCTCCTTCATCTTCTCCTCGGCCACCCGTTTGAACTCATCGCCCAGGTGGTTGACCTTGTCCGGATGGTACTGCTTGCTCAACTCCCGGTAAGCGGTTCTGATCTCTTCCCAACCGGCTCCCGGTTCCAGCCCCAGGGCCCGATAGTAGCGCTCCTCGCCGCCCGCCGGCGCCCCGCCGGCGGCGCCGGCGGCGCCGCCATACTGGTATTTGGCCCGAATCGCCTGATGATCGTAGGAGTTGATCTCCAGAAAGGCGGCGATCCGTTGCAGTACTTCCAGGTCCTGGTCGCTGACCTGTTCGTTGGTGTAAACCACCCGGTAGATCAATTCCAGCAGGATCAGCCGGGGTTCATAGCCGAAATTGCGGCGGAACTCGCTTAACAGGTCATCCAGGGTCAGCGGTGAGGCCATGGCCTGCTTGATCAACTCCCGCACCCAGAGTAACTGCTGATGACCGTAGCGCAGATGAACCCGGAAAAACTCACTGATCGCCGCGATTTCAGCCCGGGTCACGGTGCCGTCAAGCTGGGCAATACGCACCAGGATATGGATCAGCAGATGGACAAAAAGGTTATGGGTGGCACTCTGGGACTGTTCGTAACGGCTGATCTGCCGCCGGACGTACCAGGTAAAGCCCCAGAACAGGGAGATGACCAGCAGGACAAAAATCACCAGCCCCAGCATCAGGGCGCCGAAAAAATTGATCAGCAACGGCGCGCCACCAAAGGCCAGCAACAGGAGAATACAAATCAGCAGGCAACCGAAACAGCCCGGCCCTCCCGAGGTTCCCGGCCGGCGTTGATAGATAAACATTTACTTGACTCGCGAGCTTAAGAAGAAGATTGGGGGTTATCGGACGCGAAGATGGCGCTGACAAACTCACGGGGATCAAAATCGCGCAGATCCTCCATCTTCTCGCCGATCCCGATAAAACGAATGGGAATATTGAATTCCCGGCTGATATTAACCACGATCCCGCCCCGGGCGGTGCCGTCGAGCTTGGTCAGGGCGATCCCGGAAACATCCACCGCCTGGTGGAAAAGTTTGGCCTGGGAAATGCCGTTCTGGCCGGTGGTGGCGTCGATGACCAACATCACCTCGTGGGGGGCCTCGGGGATTTTCTTGCTCATCACCCGTTTAACCTTGCGCAACTCTTCCATCAGGTTGACCTTGGTATGCAGCCGACCGGCGGTATCGACGATAATGACATCGAAATTCCGGGGCCGGGCGTAATCGAAGGCGTCGTAGATCACCGAGGAAGGATCGGCCCCCTGCTGTTGGGCCACCACTTCCACCCCGACCCGCTCGGCCCAGGCCTGGAGCTGTTCGATGGCCGCCGCCCGAAAGGTGTCGGCGGCCACCAGCAACACCTGCTGACCGGAATTCTTGAATTTCCAGGCCAGCTTGCCGATGGTGGTGGTCTTGCCCACCCCGTTGACCCCCAGCACCATGATCACAAAGGGGCCGGAGGGCGGCATCACCAGCTCCGCCGGCCGCTCGGCCTTGACCAGGTATTCCAGCAACAGTTGCTGCAAAATCTCCCGCAGGGCCGCGGGCTCGCTTAAATCATCCCGCTTGATCCGGGCCCGGGCCCGGTCCAGCAGTTCCATGGTGGTGGCAGCCCCGAGATCGGCGGTGATCAACAACTCTTCCAGTTCCTCGAACAGCTCGTCGTCGATATCCTTGCGACCCAGAAAGAGTTCGTCCAGCCGATGGATAAAGCCTTCCCGGGTGCGGCCCAGCTGTTCTTTCAAGCGGCCAAAGAACCCTTTATCGTCGGGGTCGGGGGCGGCTGCCGCTGATTCGGCGGTTACCGGGGCGGCCGGTGGCGGGGTTTCGGCGGCCACCGGTGGCTTCGCCACCGACTCCTCCGCCACCGCCGCCGCTTCCGGGGCCGGCGCTTGCTCTGCCGAAGTTTCCGCTTCCGGGGATTCCGGAGCTTGCCTCCCTAACTTTTTCTTAAACCATCCAAGCATTTTGCTTTATATCCTTAATCTTAAACTGTTTCCAGGGCTTCTACCACCTGGCGGATGCTCCAAACCGGAGTCGAAGCCCCGGCGGTGACCCCGACACACTGGTAACGGCGCAATTGTGCAAGTTGCAGTTCCGCCTCGGTCTCCACCAGAAAGACCGGGCAGGCGAGATCCCGGGCGATTTCCGCCAAACGTTTGGTATTGGCGCTGTTGCGCCCCCCCACCACCACCAGGGCGTCCACCTGGCGGCACATTTCCCGCACCTCATCCTGCCGCTTGTGGGTCGAATCACAGATGGTATTGAAGACCTTGCCACCGGGGAAGCGGGCCAGGATTTCGGCGGTGATCAACTGGAACATCGCCTCGTCCTGGGTGGTCTGGCTGACCACAATATAGGGGGAGGACAAGGCCAGGCCGTCGAGATCAGCCATGCTGCTGATCACCTGCCCCGCCTCGCCGGCATGGCCCATCAACCCTTCCACCTCGGCGTGATCGCGATCGCCGACGATCACCGTGGTATAGCCCTGGTGGCGGTACTTATCGATAATCGCCTGGACCTTGACCACCCGCGGACAGGTGGCGTCCTCCACCACCGCCCCGCTCGCCTCCAGGCTCTGCTTGCGGGCCGGCGGCACGCCGTGGGCCCGAATCACCACCGTACCCCGGCTTTGCTCCGGCACCTCTTCGAGCACCGCCACCCCTTTCTGGCCCAGCATGGTCAACACCTGGGGGTTGTGGATCAACGGCCCGAAGGTGGCGATCGGCCCCTGGTTCTTCTCCACCAGCTCCAGGGTGGTTTCCACCGCCCGCCGCACTCCCATGCAGAAACCGGCATGTTTGGCAAGTATAACTTTCATTGGCTCCACCAGGAAAAAATAGTCCCGTACTCTACCCGGTCTGCTCAACCACCGCAAGGTAAGCGTTGGCTGGCGGAAAAGGCGACGGTCAACGCCGTTGCTTGCTGGCCGGCGGCTCCAGGGCCGCTTCCAGGGCCTCGTTGATATCGTTGACCAGGTGGACCTGGAGCTGCTCCCGGGCGCCGGCCGGCAGTTCATCCAAATCCTTGTCGTTGAGCCGGGGCAGGATCACCCGCGGAATCCCGGCCCGCACCGCCGCCACCACCTTCTCCTTGACCCCGCCCACCGGCAGCACATCACCGCGCAGGGTAATCTCGCCGGTCATCGCCACTTCCCGGCTCACCGGCCGACCGGTGAGTTGGGAGACCAGGGAGACCACCATCGCCACCCCGGCCGAAGGGCCATCCTTGGGGATCGCTCCCTCCGGGACATGGACATGGAAATCGCTTTTGGCGAAGATCTTTTCATCGATCCCCAACTCCTTGGCATGGGAGCGGATATAGGTCAGGGCGGCGGATGCCGATTCCTTCATCACCTCGCCCAGCTTGCCGGTGAGATTAAGCTCCCCCTTGCCCTGCATGCGGGCGGTTTCAATAAAGAGCAGATCGCCGCCCACCGGCGTCCAGGCCAGACCGGTGGCCAGACCCGGCCCCCAGGTGCGAGCCCTGGTTTCGGCAAAGAACTTGAGCGGTCCCAGGTATTCCGCCAACTCGTCGGGGCCGACCTCCAGCAGGCCGCTGTGGCCTTCCACGATCTTGCGGGCCACTCCCCGGCAGACCCCGCCGATCTCCCGTTCCAGGTTACGCACCCCGGCCTCGCGGGTATAGGAACGGATAATCCCCCGCAAGCCGTCATCGCTGATTTGCAGGTCATCGGCGCTTAAGGCGTTGGCCTCCAACTGCTTGGGCAGCAGATGGCGCCGGGCGATATGCAGCTTTTCATCTTCGGTGTAGCCGGTGAGTTCGATGACCTCCATGCGGTCCTTGAGTGGCCCGGGGATATTGTCCAGCAGGTTGGCGGTGGTGATGAACATCACCTTGGAAAGATCAAAGGGGATTTCCAGGTAATGATCGGAGAAGGAGAAATTCTGCTCCGGGTCCAGCACCTCCAGCAGCGCCGAGGAGGGATCGCCCCGGAAATCCATGCCCAGCTTGTCGACCTCGTCGAGCATAAAGAGTGGGTTGTGGGAACCGGCCTTGCGCAGGCTCTGGATAATCCGTCCCGGCAAGGCGCCGATATAGGTGCGGCGATGGCCCCGGATTTCGGCCTCGTCACGGACCCCGCCCAATGAAAGGCGGACGAAATTGCGCCCCATGCTGCGGGCGATCGACTGCCCCAGCGAGGTCTTGCCCACCCCCGGCGGGCCGACAAAACAGAGGATCGGCCCCCGCATGTCCCGTTTGAGCTTGCGGACCGCCAAAAATTCGATGATCCGTTTCTTGATCTTGTCCAGCCCGTAATGATCCTCGTCCAGGATCTGGCGGGCCCGTTGCAGCTCGAGATGGTCCTCGGTGGCGGTCAGCCAGGGCAGATCGAGAATCCAGTCGAGATAGGTCCGTGACACCGTGTACTCCGGCGACGACGGCGAGATCCGGCCCAGCCGGTCCAACTCCTTTTCGGCGCTCTTGCGGGCCTCCTCGGGCAGTTCGGCCGCCTCCAGCCGCTGGCGCAGCTCTTTTAAATCGAGATTTTCGTCATCCTCGCCCAACTCCTTCTTGATCGCCTTTAGCTGCTCACGGAGAAAAAATTCCCGCTGCCGCTTGTCCATGTCCTGCTTGATGCCCTGCTGGATCTTGTGGCTCATCTCCACGGTTTCGAGTTTCTTGTTCAACTCGTGGCCGACCCGGTTGAGCAAATCCTTAAGATCCTTGATCTCCAGGATCTCCTCTTCCTGCTCCAGGCTCAAACCGGTTTGGGAGAGCACCAGGTAGGCTATATAAAAGGGGTTGGTCAGGGCGTTGACCGTCTTCACCAGCTCTTCGGGGGTGCCGCCCAACTCGGCCATTTTCTTGAACTGGGTGCGGATATTGAGCAGCATCGCCTCGATTTCCTGATCGTGCTCCTCGACCATGGGCACCACTTCCACCCGGGCCTTGAGATAGGGCCGGCGCTGGGTATATTCGACGATGCTGAGTTTCTTGACGGCGCTGATCAACACCTGATAGGAGCCATCTTCGGACTTGACCAGCTTGTGGATATAGCCCACCACCCCGGCCCGGTACAGGTGGTCCGGAGAAGGGGGCAGGGTGCCGGGATCGAGCAGGGCCTGGGGATCGTTGTCGCCGCTCTCCTGCTCCCCGGCGGTCTCTTCTTTCTGCAACTGGCGATGGGTGACCACCGCCACCAGCCGATCCTTTAGAATTGCTTCATCCACCAACTGCATCGAAGCCGGGTGGCTGATCTGCATGGGAAAGCCCATGCCGGGGAAGAAGACAAAACCGTGCAGGGGCAGCACCGGCAGCTCCTCGGGCACCGGCAAGTCGGCCGGATTGATCCGTTTATTGCCGGCGGGATTGCCGCCGCCGCCCCCGGTCCCACCACTTGGCCGGGAGTTTTCCTGATCCTGGGTCTTCTCGCTCATCTTGTACCTCTTTTATAAACATTTACCAGAGCCGACAACCGTTGCTCTAACGTAATCGTTCACCAGGGCCGATAACCGTGGAATTAACGGGCCGTAACCGGTACCCGCCGGCGGTGCTGCTTGGGCAGGGTGATCACCAGCAGCCCCTGGCGCTGCACCGTTTCGGCAGCGTCCACGGCGATGGGCCGGGGCAGCTTGATCTGCTGGGTAAAGGGGCCCTGTTCGATTTCCAGCTGATGCACCCGCCGCACCCCCGGCGGCGGCGCCAGGCCACGTTCGCCGGAAATGGTCAAGCGGCTCTCTTCGGCCAGCACCTGGATGGTTTGAGGCTCCACCCCGGCCAATTCCATCTGAATAATAAAGGCCTCGTCGGTTTCATAAATATCGGTGGGCACCGACCAAGGTTCACCGGCCACGGGGTTGAAACCATGGCCGCCAGCATCATGAAACAGCCGGGACCAACCATACTGCTGCCGGAGGCTTTTTTTGCGCTGCTCCATAAAGATACCCTTCGCTGCTTAGGCAAGCTGAAATCACCGGAACCTCAATTGTAGCCTCGGTGAAAAACACGAGCAAATCCTATTTCTGCACACTTTCAGTTTTCGGGGGAATCACTGTTAAATCGGGAAGTGGCCGTTTGGGGCTGGCGCGTACGCTCAATGCGGTCACGGTGACCAATATCAGCGCCATACCAAGAAGTTGCGGGGCCACCAGGGTTTCATGCAAAACCACGACGCCGAACAGCGACGCGGTGACCGGTTCGACCATGGCCACGATGGAGGCCACGGCCGGCGCCGTATGATGCAGGCCGATGATATAGAAAACGAACGACAAGCCCGCGCCGAACACCCCCAGGGCCACGAACAGCGGCCAGTCCGGGGTACTCAGGGCGGCCACGGCTTGATCGGCGTCGCCCGGCCAGATCAGAATGATGGCCAGCACCGTAAAGGCGATGGTGAGAATCGCCTGCGGGCTGCCGTGCGGCGCCGCGTACTTGAAGCCGAAGATGAAGATCGCATAGGAAAGACCGGCAAGCAGCCCGGCCCCCACCCCGAGCGCCGTGACGCCACTGGCTTCGATATCGTAAATCCGGGTAAGCAGCACGATACCCAGCATCACCACCACGATGGCGGCCCACTTCAGCGGGGTGGGCCTTTCAAGCTTCAAGGCGAATGACAGGAGATAGACAAACACCGGGGCGCAGTACATCAAGGTAGCCGCCACCGCGACGCTTCCCTGGCCGATGCTCACGAAATAGAACGAGAAATTGCCGGCCACGCCCAAACCGGCAATCGCCGACCAGAACCATAACCGGCGATTGGCCAGTCCACTGCCGCGCGGGCGCAACGCCAGCCAGACCAGGACACACAGCAGGCCGATGGCGCCCCGGTAGAAGGAAACGACAAAGGCGTCCCAGCCATCGGCCATGAGAATCCCGCCGATCCCGCCCGACAACCCCCAGAAAAAGGCCGCCAGCGCCACAAAAACCGTACTCGCACCCATTATTCAATCCCGTTTTTTCATAATGATACGCTGGCGAAGACGGGCAACAGCCGACCATCTTTGCGGCCACCTCACCGCAAGCAACCCTTAACGGTTAACATAAGGCAGGCTTGGCGGAAAGGGTAGTTATCTGTAAACATCGCGTCGATGACGGACCTTAACGACACAAACAATGAGTCTGTCATCTTCAATCTCATACAGAACCCGGTAGTTCCCCGATCGGAGGCGGTATCGCTCCTGACCAGAGAGTTTCTTTATGCCAGGCGGGCGAGGTTCAGCCGCCAAGGCCTCAATTGCCGCCAGAATGCGACGGACATCTTTCTTTGGAATGCCCTTAAGGTCCTTGGATACGGACTCGCGGACGACGAGTTTATATCGCGCCATCGCGCCGTAGTCCTTGCACGAAGTCCTCGAAATCAACGGTCGGCTCATTCACTCGCTCGTCGAACAGGGCGAGATCCCGAGCATCTTCGGCGAGTTCATCGCGGACAGCCTCGTTGATGAGCTCCGAAACCGACCGTGACGTTTCGATGGACTGCAGGCGAAGCGCCTTATGCAGGGCAGGCTCAAGATAGACTGTCGCGCGTTTGGTCAGTGCACTCATATTTATTCCTCCATTCCAGTTATCCGAGCATACCGCTATAACGTTATAACGTCAAGACGCTTTTTCAGGGTGACGAACACCCTTTATCCATCCTCCGAAATCTGGTAAACCCCTCGCCATGGATACCTCCCCCACCGTATTCGCCGTTTACGACGGCGAGCGCCATGGCGACTTGCGCTGCCCGCTGTTCACCTGCGGGGTCTCCGCCGGCTTCCCGTCTCCGGCGGAGGATTACATAGAAGGCCGCCTCGACCTCAACCAGCTCATGGTGGCGCACCCGGCCGCCACCTTTTTCGTACGGGTGGCCGGGGACTCGATGATTAACGCCGGCATTCATCACGACGACATCCTGGTGGTTGACCGTTCACTGGAAGCGGTGAACGGCAAGGTGGTGATCGCGGTGCTCAACGGCGAGCTTACGGTCAAAAGACTGGTCCAAAAAAACGGGACGGCGCGGCTGCTGGCCGAAAACCCGAATTACCCGCCCCTCGAACTGACCGAGGAGAGCGCCTGCGAGATCTGGGGCGTGGTCACCTTTGTCATCCATTCCCTGTAGGGCCGGCGTCATGGCCAAGGTTTTCGCCCTGCTCGACTGCAACAATTTTTACGTCTCCTGCGAACGGCTCTTTGCCCCCGGGCTGGCAAACCGGCCGGTGGTGGTGCTGTCCAACAACGACGGCTGCATCATCGCCCGCTCCAACGAGGCCAAGGCCCTCGGCATCAGGATGGGCGAGCCCTTCTTCCGCTGCCGGCAACTGCTTGAAACCCATCGGGGTGCGGGTGTTCTCCTCCAACTACCCCCTGTACGGGGATATTTCCAGCCGGGTTATGAGCGTCCTGGCCCGACTGGAGCCGGAGCTGGAGATATATTCCATCGACGAAGCCTTTATCCGGCTGCCGGCCGCCGGCCCCGCCGCCTTGCGGGCAATGGGAGGGCAAATCCGGGCGACCATCGGCCAGGAGATCGGCATTCCCGTCTCCATCGGTTTCGGCGCCACCAAAACCCTGGCCAAGATCGCCAACCGGATCGCCAAACAGCAGCCCGAACATGGCGGCGTCTTCGCACCGCCGGAACATGGTCTGGACGATCTGCTGAGCACCGTTGACGCCGGGGAGGTATGGGGAATCGGCGGGCAAGCGGCCGCCAAATTGTCGCTGCGCGGCATCCGCACCGCCCTGGAGCTGAAAAACGCCGATGACGATTGGCTGCGCAAACAACTCACCATCACCGGGCTGCGCACCGCCAACGAACTGCGCGGGGTTTGCTGCCTGCCCCTGGAAGAAAACCCGCCACCCAGCAAATCAATTACCACCTCGCGCTCCTTTGGCCGACCGGTGCGGGAACTTACGGAACTGCAAGAGGCCCTGGCCACCTACGTGAGCATCGCCACCGAAAAACTGCGCGCACAAGGGCTGAAGGCCGGCGGGATGCAGGTCTTTCTGACCACCAACCGCTTCCACCACCATGCACCGCAATACGCCAACAGTGCCGTGGCGACCATGCCGCAACCCAGCTCCTCGACCCCGGAGCTGCTGGCTTATGCCGGCGGCATACTGGCAAAGCTGTTCAGGGCCGGCTATACCTACCAGAAAGTCGGGGTGATCCTGCTGGAGCTGACGGCCGCCAACCACGTACAACCCAGCCTGTTCCAACCGCCCCGGCCCGACCACGATGAGGCGCTGATGCGGGCCATGGACAAGATCAACCAGAAGTGGGGCCGGGAAACCCTGCACAGCGCCGCCACCGGTTTCCAGAAAGACTGGAAGAACCGGCAGTGCAGAAAATCACCGGCCTACACCACCTCCTGGCACGAATTGCCGGTGGTGGGGTAAATCTGCAGGATGTCAGCGCTAACCGGATGCGGAATTAAATTGTTGGTCGCGGGTTAGCTCCCAATGGTGGATTTGACCTTGAATTTTTTCCACTACGTAAAGGTGATACTGGACATCTTCATGCACATAACGCCCGTATTCACGCGCCAGCATCGCTGGTCGCGTGCAATTGATTGTTAGAAGGCGGTTGTCGGGGAGTTTGCACAGTGATCTGCAAGCCGAGCGCCTTTGCGACTTTTGCGACTGTACTGAACGTAGGGTTACCTTCCGGTGATAAGGCTTTGTACAAGCCTTCCCGGGTAAGTCCAGTATCTCGTGCAAGTTGGCTCATGTTCCTGGCGCGCGCGATAACACTTAGCGCATGCACAATGAACGTAGGATCGTCACCGGCTTCCTCGATGCAGGCTTCAAGATACAGTTGAATATCTTCTTCTGTTTCAAGGTGCTCTGCTGAATCCCAGCGCGTAGTTTTGATACCCATAGCCTTATACCTCCAACTGCCTGGCAATTTCTTTGGCTTTGGCGATATCAGCTTTCTGAGAACTTTTGTCGCCACCGGATAGAAGTATCACGACAACAGCGTCTTTCTGTACAAAATAGACTCTGTATCCGGGGCCGTAGAAGATTCGCAACTCACTCACGCCTTCCCCGACGGGTGCCACATCCCCGAAATGGCCCATTTCGACTCTATCAATCCGGGCCTGGATTCGAGCCTTTGCTCGTCGGTCCTTGAGGGATCTGAACCACTTCGTGAATCTCGCTGTCGTCCTGACTTCTATCATATGATAACTGTAGTTCACATGCGGTCATGTGTCAACCGTGGTCAACATTAGCCTTCTAAGTAATTCCACAGATTTGTATATCTTCCTGGCTTGGGGTAGCCAATCCATTCGCCCCTACCACAAGCCGTTGCTTAAAGGGGCCGTTGCCGGCGGCAAGCCCTATGCGACTATTTTTGGCAGGTTAGCTGCGCAAACCAACTCACCATCACCGGGATGCTTGCAGACTAACGCGCCTGCGCGGGGTTGCTACCTCGGCCCGGCAATTGGGGAAATCCGGCTTCCAGCCAGATTCGAGAACCGGCAGTGCCGGAAATCACTGGCCTACACCACCTCCTGGCACGGGTGGGGTAAAGAACCCCACTCCTTTTTAACTCAGTTTTCTAATTGACATGCGCATTGGTTATAGCTATGCCTTAGAGTGAGCATATTAGATAGCCATAATGACTACAAAATGGGAACATAGATAGCATGAATGCCAAACCTTATTTTGTCCGCGCCGAATGGGATGAAGAGGCCAAGGCTTGGGTTGCCACCAGCGACGATATACCCGGACTGGCCACGGAGGATGAAACCCTGGAAAAGTTGGTCGCCAAACTGAAAGTGCTGATTCCCGAATTGCTCACGGAAAACGAACCTGGTCATCAAGGCGATATCCCCTTCGAGATCCTAACCCGCCGCTTTGAAATCGCCCACCATAGCCCTGTTCCATTTCCCAGCAGTTTTTACTTTGTGTTGGCGCCTCTTTTCGTTATCCTATCGGCGGGTGACATTGTGTAAGAGCCGTGGAATGATAAATAAATGGGGTGTTGGTTATGTTGAAAACAGTAGAGGCAGCTACCGAGGCGAACGGTAGTATCCATCTCTTGGAGCCTTTGCATGTTACCCATGCATGTCGGGCTATCGTGACTATTATAGAAGAGCCGAGGATAACAGAGACAGCTTTGCTAATCCAACAATCCCTCGCTAAAGATTGGGAGCGGCCAGAGGAGGATGAAGCATGGTCTCACCTGCAGTAGGCTCTGTGGTGCTGGTCCGGTTTCCGTTCTCTGACCTTTCAGCTTCTAAATTGCGTCCTGCTGTCAGCAATTGCTGACGTGGAGCGCAATGTCAACGCTTCGCGGCCCGCCTTACGACGGGCCGACGCATGACTCGGGATTAACCGGGTATTGCTGCCCAACCGGATGCCGATCCCATCCGTCAACGGGTGATGAGCGCCGACCAGGCTACTTACCGCCACCACCCTGGACGAACTCTTTGCTCAACGCCATTAGAACAACAAGGAGCTGACAGAAGTGGCTCCGGTTGTTCAGGTATCTCGGAGACGGGAACAGAAGTTTGCAACCTTGCAAGCCTAACACTAGGCTCGAACGAGACCCGGCGGGACACGCAAGAGAAAAGAGCTGACCCCATGTTCTCTGTGCTGCCCCGAGGGTTTAGACGGGCCAGGTCGTATGGTTTTCTCCATTCATGCAGCAAGAAACTCATCCGCTTCCTGCAACTGGTGCTGCGGGTCGCGCCCTGGCGTGCCCTGGTTCGCAACCTGAAACCACGGCCGGCGATCATCTGCCCGGCCTGTGGGGCCGCCATGGTGGTCACCGCGACCAGGATTGCCCGGCCACGGCTCCTTCCGGCCATATTGGAGCAGCAAGCAAAACCGGAGGCCCTGCCCATGTAGACCACAGCGGACATCACTGCTGTCCAACCGCCGGCTGGCGCCGCTACAGGATAGTTGCGCCCGAAAAACGCTTCAAAACAGCTGAAAAAGGACGATGAATCGACAAAATCTTCAGCCAAGAGCGACCCGCCATCTCTCATCGCTTCGCAACCGTTCGAATACCTGACCCAGCAACCCCAGGCTCAAAAAGCTCTTTTCTATAGTATGACCACCGGGCTTGTCCAACAAACGGATCAGGTCGCGGCTTCGCGCGACCTATCCTTATTCGTTAGGGGATATCGTTAAGTACCGCAGCATGAGTCTTGAACTGCTTCCAGAACTCGATTTCGTA
The DNA here is from genome assembly GCA_034522365.1 of Desulfurivibrio sp. Lineage (GTDB taxonomy): Bacteria > Desulfobacterota > Desulfobulbia > Desulfobulbales > Desulfurivibrionaceae > Desulfurivibrio. The sequence continues at coordinate 55,094 of JAXHLI010000014.1, forward strand.
GAGTGCGCTTATGTCGTTCTCTGGCGCAACGACCCGCCTTACAACGATTCCAGGCTCTCTCGCCAGAGTGATGCCCACGGAATCTGTTAGTTCTCGAAGCGGTTTTGCCCCTTCATCGTTTAAAGCGAAAAACTGAACGGTGTGAGGGGGCTCTATGAAGAGACCGCTCTCGCGGTACGTTATGCCTCTAACAACTTTCTCGGTGATTCGGCGGAAGCTTTCCGCTGGAATGGAAAGCGCAATACCACTGCCATGCGGTCTGCTCCATCGTTCGCCTAAAGCGGGGTAAATGCCCTGCGTTGGAATTTGGTGGCCTTGAAGGAGGCCAGCAGTTATCCGCTTGGCAAGTGCCGTCCGGGCGCGTTTGTCTGCGGGACTCTTCGCATACTCTGGTTTCATAGCGCGGAGTGCCTTTTGTACGATGCTTCGTGATGCCGGATCATTGGGATCTAGGCACAGAGCAACCCTTACAAAAAAGTCATTTTCGATAATACCCAATTCCCTGTTGCAACATAAACAACTCGGAATCTGCCATTTCTCGAGATTGGCCGGCGTGGTATCCGGGTACCACGATTCTGGGAACACGTGATCCCAGTTCCTTTCGACTGGATGTCGTAGGCAGTGTACACATCTTCCGGGTTTTGGTGGCCTAGCCATAAGTACGGTCCAACGTGCCCCCTCCTATCGCCACTGGCTAACCTGACTACGCCAATGAACTTTCCGCAGTTATTGCTCGAAATTCCTCAAATTTTGGCGTTACTTTTTCTGCCAAATATAATGGCATGAAAATATCCTGTATATCCAAATCAACTTTCGATTTTTCAGCTAAAAATCTAATAAAGTTAGTCCCAACTATAGACAAGTCCTTACTTCCTCTAAAGGAGTCGTTATATGTTTTATATCTTATATTAAGATCATCGCAAACAGCTTGACGCAGGCTACTACTGTAACCATTAGTTTTTAACTCTGAATAATATTGGTCGTGTATTTCATCAAGAATTAGTTTGTGCAACAAATCAGGGAATATATCAGTTTTCTGGAATAGCCAAATAACGAATGCTATTGATTCAAACTTAAGCACTTCTTTATATAGATTATTTTTTATTCTCCCTTCTTTTTCAAAATGATCGATTGCTTCATTTATAATGTATTCAAATTCCTCCAAAATGAAAGAGGAACTCGCTGCTATCATCTTCTTGTGCTTTCGATGCCTTAGAAATTTTCCGATCATTTTTTTGTCTCCTCTAACGCCAAGCTCACTGGAGCCGCCAATGAATGCCCAGAAAAAACCGCCCAGCTTCCCGGCTTCCAGTGAAGCGCCTGGTTGGGCGATTCCTTATAATAAGTTCCGGCCCCTTTCGGGGCCGGTGTTGTACCTACCGGAAGAGCATGAGCAAGAAAGCGATGATCTGCGTTACTTGCTTGTAGCTCAACCGGATTTTGAATGTCAGCTCGATCATGGTCATGTCCTATGATCAACGCTGGCAGGCCTGCCAACTTTATGGGTTGGCTTTGGTGGTTACTGGTTGGTAAGGCGGGATGGCTGTGCGCAAACACAACGTCCTGGCTTGACCATTGGCCACCTAACGGCGTGGTTGCCACCGCGCCGGGGATTCCAGGTCGGGGCGCCCGCTGTTTGCGCAGCGGGTAGTCCGGGCCTTTTCTCCCAAATATGATATTTGCACAGTTATTTTTTTTGAAATTTATCAAATAATCCATCTTCGCGTGCTTTTTGAGCTGCCTCAAATGCACACTTGGTATTTATCTCAACAGCCGCTTGGTTCTGTTGTTTGGGTGATCCATATGTCAATACTTTTCGATTTTCCCAGAACTCTACAGAAAAACAATTTTCTAATTTATTACGATATTGCCTAACCACTTCAACAGAGGCATAATCTCCTCTGCTTATATATATTTCTTCAAGTGCATCTACTGAAAATTTGGCCAATGATTTGGCACTTTGCTTGGTAATGCCATCTTCTGCTTGTGTGTATTCAGCCATTACCAGCAATATTAAAAGCAATATTAAAATTTTTTTCATTATGACTCCCAAAGACTGTATATTGTTATCTCTATTTCACGATACCGTCTTGCGCTTACCTATCATCGCGATACCTATTGAGGCAATAACGGAACCGACGAAAGCGGCAATGGCAGCAGACTGCATAGCCGAATTTACGGTAGGTTGGTCAGCAATAAGAAGTGCAACAACAACAGCAAAAAAACAAGCTGCAAAAAATCCTACAACAATTGCGCCAGTTGTTAATTTTAGCTTTTTCAGAAAAATCGCGCCCATGAAATAAATGAGAAGTGTTGCCGGTAGTACCGAGGCTAATAAAAATGTGAATTGCTTAATCATTAGATCATCTCCTTCGGGCATTTTATTTACACCCAACGGGTCGCAGACGACCAGCGCGCCTGCGTGTCTTGTTCAATCTGCTTGATGGCCCTGGCTGTGGCATTTGTCACCACCTTGCTCGAAGCCGCGCTGGTTATCTGCGACCCGATGCCCCGCGCAGCGGGGCCATCGGGTAATTCTACAGATCTGTATATCTTCCTGGCTTGGGGTAGCCAACCCATTCACCCCTGCCACCACCGTTTCGGGTGCCTTGCCGGCGGCAACCCCTATCAGACTATTTTTGCAGGCTAATTGCAAAAAATATTATTGACAAGTACTTTTTTTATCACTTTTTCGCATATCACCCCAAAGGGCTTACTGGGCGATTTTCGGAGAACTACCGGCCGTGGGGGGCCCGTTCGATCTCCCGCCATTTTTCTTCCAGCCGTTGGGGGGAGATGGGGAACTCGGTGCCGATCTCCTGGGCAAAGAGGCTGATTTCATACTCGGCCAGCATCCGCCGGTATTCCGCCAGCAATTCCTGCTGGGCCGGGGAGGCGGCGGCTTGGGGGAATTCCGTGAGCCGTTGCCTAAAGGGGGCCAGTTGGGCCGCCTTGGCGCTCTCCCGGGCCGGTACCGCGTAGGCCCGCTCCACCCGCACCGCCAGTCCTTGCAGGTAACGCGCCAGCCGGGGCAGCTCCTCGGCCCGGCAATTGGCGGGGAAATCCGGCTCCACCAGTTCGGCCAGCCGTCGCCGGAAATTGGCGAGATGTTCGGCGGGTAGGGCCGCCGCCGCACCCTTGCCCCCGGCGCCGGCAGTTCCTCCGGTCGCCGCCGCCAGCCCGGCGGCCAGGCCTTTAATCTTGCGGGAGCCTTGCTTGTTCGCCGGCTCACCGCCGCCGCCCAGCCGTTGCAGGGTATCCAGCACCCGCCGGCGTTGCCGGCAAACCTCCTGGAGCCGGGCAAAGAGCTGACTTCCCTGGTTATACAGCCCCGCCTCCCGCACCCGCGCCACGTTGGCGGCAAAGGCCGCCGCCGACACCACTTGGGGATCATGGAGGGCGAAAATCTCGCGCAGCATAAATTCATCAAACCGCCGCTCCAGCTCGGCCCACGCCCCCAATCCTTCATAGAGCAGCCATTGTTGCCGATCCGGCCGGCAATCCTGGCGCAGCATCTTGAGCTGGCGGGGAAACTCCTGGCGATAGAGCGACAGCAGGACCTGGCCGGTGTCCCGGCGGGCGTCTTCCCGCCGCTGGTACAGACGCAGCCGGATTTGTTCTTCCTCCATGCACAAACCGGGGAACAGATAGGCCAGCAACTGGCCGTGGTCGTCGCTCAACGGCAGCCGGGTCGGCAACTCCGGCAGCGCCGCCGGATTGGGGATCAGCCGCTCATAACGTTGCCGCATGGCGTCAATGGCCGCCTCCGGCGGCGCCCCGGCCGCCCCCGTTTCGCGATTGAGAACCGCCAACTCGCGCCCGGCCGCCAATTCCCGGCCATCGTCGGCCAGCAGGCAGAAACGGCAACGCAGATGCTCCGGCAACGCCGCCCGGGGCCAGGCCGAACCCGCCAGCCGCAGCCCATAAGAATCGTAAATCTCCCGCCCCAGGGCCTGGTACAACGATTCCACCGGGCCGGTGGCCGCCGCCCGGCGGCGCAACAGGGCGCGGGTCAGCTCGGCGGCGGTCTGGGGGATGGGCACCAGCGGCCGGCGCAGGTTTTTGGGCAGATTCTTGAGCAGAAAGAAAACTTTTTCCTCCAGCATCCCCGGCACCAGCCATTCAAAGGGCTCCGGCCGCAAATGGCCGGCCAGGCGGACCGGCACCTGCACCGTCACCCCGTCATCGGCCGCGCCGGGTTCAAAGCGATAACGCAAGGCCAGTTCCAGCTCGCCGATTTGCAGGGTGGTGGGGAATTTTTCCGGTAGATCGTCATCGGGCGACCGCTGGATCAAATCTTCCTGGCGCAGCCGCAGAAAATCATCGCCGCGCTGCTTTTTCAGCAAGCGGTTCAAGCCGGCCTGGTCGCAAACCTCGGCGGGCAGCCGCCGGTCGTAGAAGTTGAAAATCTCCTCCTCGTCCACCAGCAGATCCCGCCGGCGGCTGCGCTCCTCCAGCTCTGCCAGTTGCCGGACCAACTCCTGGTTGGCCCGCAGAAAGTCATAATCGCCCCGCAGTTCGCCCTCGATCAGGGCCTGCTGGATAAAGAGCCGCCGGGCCTCGGCGGCGTCCACCCGGGCCAGCGGCACCTTGCGGCCGACCACCACCGGCAGCCCGAACAGGGTGCCGCGCTCCAGGGCCACCGCCTGGCCGCGCCGTTTTTCCCAGTGGGGGTTGCTGTAGCTGTAGCGCATCAGCTCCCCGGCCAGGGGTTCGACCCATTCTGGCTCGATGGCCGCCACGGTGCGGGCGTAAAGGCGGCCGGTCTCCACCAGTTCCGCCGCCATGAGCCAGGGCGGCGGTTTATTGAACAGGGTGGAGCCGGGAAAGATCAGCAACTGGCGGCCGCCGCCGCCCTGGTAGAAGTGTTTTTCCTTCTTCATGGCGATATTGCGCAGATTACCGCTGAGCAGGGCCCGGTGTACCGCCGCCGCTTCGGCCGGGGTCTGGTTGAAGCTGAAACCGCGCTCGGCCTTGAGGATGCGCCGGATCTGCTCGTGGATATCCTGCCACTCCCGCAGCCGCTGGAAAGAGAGGAAATGGCCGGCGCAAAATTTGCGCAGCCGCCCCAGGCTGCCGGTCCGGCCCAGCACCTCGCGGCTGGTCTCCCAGAGTTTTACGTAAAAGAGGAAATCGGAGCCGGGCACCGCAAAACGGCCGTGCACCTCATCGGCCTCCTTTTCCTTGTCCGCCGGCCGCAGGCGGGGGTCCTGGATGCTCAGGGCGGCGGCGATCACGCAGACCTCGCTTAGGGCGTTGTTTTCCCGGGCCTCGATGATCATCCGGGAAATACAGGGGTCCAGCGGCAGCCGGGCCATCAGCCGTCCCCGGGAGGTGAGCTTGAGGGGTGGCCGCCCCTTCTGTGGCCCCCGGCGGGGAGCCGGCGCCACCGCCCCCAGTTCGGTGAGCAACTGATAACCATCGCTGATGGCCCGGCTGGAAGGGGGGTCGACAAAGGGGAAGGTGTCCGGGCGGCCCAGCTTGAGCGACACCATCCGCAGAATCACTTCGGCCAGGTTGGAACGGACGATCTCCGGCGGCGTATAGAGGGGGCGATCGAGGTAATCCTCCTCGTGGTAGAGCCGGATGCAGATACCGGGGCCGACCCGGCCGCAGCGGCCGGCCCGTTGGTCGCAACTGGAGCGGGCGACGGGCACCACCGGCAGCTTGTGGGTGCGGGCCCGGGGGTTGTAGGCGGCGATCCGGGCCAGGCCGCTGTCCACCACGTAGCGGATCCCCGGCACGGTGATCGAGGTCTCGGCCACGTTGGTGGCCACCACCACCTTGCGCCCCTTGACCGGCCGGAAGATCCGGGCCTGCTCCGCCGGTGAGAGGCGGCCGTACAAGGGCAACACCACCGTTTTACCGCCCCGGCGCGGCGCGGTCGGCCGGCTGTTGATCAGCTCCACGGTCTCGCGGATATCCCGCTCGGTGGGCATAAAGACCAGGATATCGCCATCGGCTTTGGTGGTCAGAATCTCCTCCACCGCCGTCGCCGCCCGTTCGACATGGCCCGGGTCCTCGCCGGCGGCCTCGTCCCAGGGCTGGTAGCGGACCTCCACCGAGTGGGCCCGGCCGGAGACCTCGATCACCGGCGCGTCGTCGAAATGACGGGAGAATTTGGCGGTGTCGATGGTGGCCGAGGTGATGATCACCCGCAGATCATCCCGCCGGGCCAATAAATCCTTCAGGATTCCCAGCAGAAAGTCGATATTGAGGGTGCGTTCGTGGGCCTCGTCGACAATGATGGTGTCGTATTCGCGCAACTCGCCATCCCGCTGCACCTCGGCCAGCAGAATCCCGTCGGTCATGAATTTGACCCGGGTGGCGCGGTCGGTATGATCACTGAAACGCACCCGGTGGCCCACCGGCGGGGAGTCGCCGCCCAGTTCCACCGCCAGCCGCTCGGCCATGGCCACGGCGGCCAACCGCCGGGGCTGGGTACAGCCGATCCGCTGGTGTTGGCCCCGGCCGGCCAGCAGGCAGAACTTGGGGATCTGGGTGGTCTTGCCACTGCCGGGCTCGCCGGCAATGATCACCACCGGCGAGGCGTTGATTTGCGCCACGATCTCCTCCTGCCACGCGGCAATGGGCAACTCGGGTGGCACGGCCAGGGAAATGGCGGGATCGGTGGTTAAATTATCCATGGACATTTACGCAATATAATTTTAAGGGTGGAGATTAATGACAAAATTTGGCTGGAATTTTTACCATAGCGCAAGTACAATGCCAGGGATTTTCGACCACCTAAGGGGACCAAGTCAAGGAGGAAAACGATGACGGAGCAAAGCGGGAACGTGGGCAGCGCCGGTAAAACCGCCCCCAAAAGCGACGATTTAAACAACGTCAACAGCGCCATCAAGGCTTCACAAAAGTCCGTGGTTTCACGGGAGAAGGAGATAGGCGAAGAGGCCGAGCGCCCCGGTGGCCCGGTGGGCCTGGATATCGGCACCAGTCACATTGTCCTGGCCCAGAACAAGGGCAATAATATTCATACCGTCAAACAGCTCAACGCCTTTTTCACCATCCCCTACTCCAAGTTCACCAAGAAAATCCTGGTGGAAAACGAGGTCACCTTCTTTGAAAAGAACGAAATGTTCTATATTCTGGGCTACTCGGCCGAGAATTTCGCCAATATGTTCAACACCAACACCCGCCGGACCATGGAAAAAGGGCTGCTCAGCTCCCGGGAGGACGAGGGGATCACGGTAATACAGGCGATCATCAACACCCTGATCAACAAACCCCAGAAAGAGGGGGAAGCGATCTGCTTCAGCATGCCCGGCGAGCCCATGGACAGCGGCAACTCGGTAATCTACCACGAGTCGATCATCAAGATGTATCTGGCCTCGCTGGGTTTCCGGCCGATCTCCATCAACGAGGGGCTGGCCACCGTGATGTCGGAGCTGTCCGATGACAACTTCACCGGGATCGGCATCAGCATGGGTGGCGGCATGTGCAACGTCTGCCTCTCCTACCTGTCGGTGCCGGTTATCACCTACAGCATCCAGAAAGGCGGCGACTATATCGACCAGATGGTGGGCTCTTCGGTGGGCGAGCCGGCCACCAAGATCAAGACCGTCAAGGAAAGCGGCCTGAGCCTGGGCCGCAGCCCCAAAAACCGGATCGAAACGGCGCTGCATATCTACTACGACGACCTGATCCACAGCCTGCTGCACAGCCTGCAGGATGTACTGCACTCCTCGGACAAGATCCCCAAGATCGCCAAGCCGATCCCCATCGCCCTGGCCGGCGGCACAGTCCTGCCCCACGGCTTCAAAACCCACTTCGAAAAGGCCCTGGACAACGTCAACCTGCCGGTGGAGATCTCTGAGGTACGCGTCGCCGAAGACCCGCTCAACACCACCGCCAAGGGCGCCATGGTAATGGCCCTGTCGGAAGAGATTTAAGATAAAAAAAGGGTTTAACCGATAATGGCTAAACCCTTGATATTCCTTGGTGACCCCTACGGGACTCGAACCCGTGTTACCGGCGTGAGAGGCCGGCGTCCTAGACCGCTAGACGAAGGGGCCATGCTGATTCGGAAAGGGGCCTTTTACCTGATTAGACGAGGGCCGTCAAGCTGATTTCATCATCACCCCACTACCACGGCCAAAGCGCGACCACAAACGGCGGGAAAAAGGTCGTCCTTCAGGTACCGGCACCTGCTACCAGATCGCGGCCCAGGGCCGTCGCCTGGTCCAGCGCGTCGGGGCGGCGGGCGGCCTCCAGGGGGCCTTCCAGGTCGCGCACCAGTAACTCGCCGGCGGGGATCACCCCCATGGCGTCAAAGGCGTACTTGGCGGTGAGCAGTGCCCCGTCAAAGACCTTGGGGCCCTTGGTGGCCGCCGTCGCCAGCAGCACCCCGCGCCGGTCCGGCTCCTGCTGCCAGGTGCCGTCCCGCTGGGCCAGGCGTTTGCCCATCCACAGGGCCTGGGTGCGGTCGATCAGGGCCTTGAGCTGGGCGGTCAGGCCGTAGAAATAAATCGGCGAGGCCAGCACCAGCCGGTCGGCGTTTTTGATCGCCTGGTAAAGCTCGGTCATGTCATCCACCAGGACGCATTCCCCGCTTTCATCGCAGCCGCCGCAAGCGTTACAGGGCTGGATGGTGAGTTCACAAACCCGGACGATTTCGATCTCCGCCCCGGCCGCCGCCGCCCCTTCGGCCAACGAGGCCAGCAGGGTGGCGGTATTGCCGCCGGCTCGGGGACTGCCATTGAAAGCCAGTACTTTAACGGGGGCCATAGCCTCCTCCTTATGCTCTAATTTCCATAACTGTAACCGTTCACCAAGGCCGTCAACCGTTTATTTGACGGGCCGTAACCGTTCAGCAGTGCCGCAATTGGCAAGCAGCAACGCCTCGTGCCCCGTGTACTTAAGCTTGGCTGATCGCCGCAGTGCGGTGCTGCTGAACGGTATACTTACCCACAGCGCCACTATACCAAGCCGCATCGCCGGCCGTCTTGAGATTTTTTATTTTTGCTGGCCCGGCAGGCGGTTGTAGAACTCAGTTTCCTCCCGTAACTGCGCCATGGCTTCGGCGCTGAGAAAGCCGGGGGCCAGCCGCCAGCGCCAGTTGCCTTGGGAGGTACCAGGGGTGTTCAAACGGCAATCGGCGCCGAAACCCAGCACATCCTGCAGGGGAATAATCGCCAGGGCCGCCACCGAGGCCAGGGCGAGCCGGATCAAACCCCAGTGCACCGCCCCTTCCCGCTCCCAACCCAGGTAACGCAGCAGCCGGCGCTGCGCTTCCGGAGTGCATTTCTCACTTAAAAACCAGCCCATGGTGGTGTCGTTGTCGTGGGTGCCGGTGTAGACCACGCAGTTGCGGTGGGGATAGTTATGGGGCAGGTAGACGTTGGTCTCATCGCTGTCGAAGGCAAACTGCAGCACCTTCATCCCCGGCAACCCCAACTGGTCGCGTAATTCTTCCACCTCCGGGGTGATCAACCCCAGGTCTTCGGCGATAATCGGCAGCGAGGAACCCAAGGCCTTTTCCATTTGCCTGAAAAATCGCTCCCCCGGCCCCTTAACCCACTGGCCGTTGACCGCGTCCGGCTCGGCGGCGGGGATCTGCCAGCAGGCCTCAAAACCCCGGAAGTGGTCGATCCGTACGATATCGGCCAGCCGCAACTGTAACCGCAAACGGCGCTCCCACCAGCGCTCCAGCCGGGCGCGGGTGCGCTTATCGCCATCCCAGCGAAACAGGGGGTTGCCCCAGCGCTGGCCGGTGGCGCTGAAATAATCCGGCGGCACCCCGGCCACCAGGGTCGGCTGCAGGGTCTGCTCATCAAGGATAAAAATTTCCGGCCGAGCCCAGACCTCGGCGCTGTCGGGGGCCACGTAAATCGGCATATCGCCGATCAGACTCACCCCCTGGCCGGCGGCATACTGGCGCAGTTGCTCCCACTGGCGGAAAAAGATAAACTGGCAGCCCTGATGGAAGTCGATCCCGGCCGCCAGCCGCCGGCGGGCCGCGGCCAGGGCGGCCGGTTGCCGGCGGGCCAGCTTCGACGGCCAGTCGTACCAGGCCGCCCCCTGGTTTTCTTCATGGAGGGCCATAAAAAGGGCGTAATCGGCCAGCCAGTCGGCCTCGGCGGCCACAAAGCGGCGATATTCAGCCTGCCAGGGAGCGGCGCCCAGGTTCCGGATGGCGGCCTCCAATAATTGCCGCTTCCAGGCGAGCACCCCGGCATAATCCACCTGATGTTCGGAAAAGCCGGGAGGGCGCAGCCAGTCGGCACTCAGCAAGTTGTCGGCCACCAACTGTTCGGGGCTGATCAACAGCGGATTGCCGGCAAAGGCCGAAAGCCCCATGTAGGGAGAATTGTCCAAACCGGGACTGGTCGGCACCAGGGGCAGAAACTGCCAGTAGCGCTGGCCGGCCGCCGCCAACTGATCGATAAACGCCCGGGCGGTGGGGCCGATATCGCCGATGCCGAAATCACCCGGCAGGGAGCTGAGATGGAGCAGTACGCCACTGCCCCGCGCAAGAAATGTCACCGTAAGACCTCGTTAAACCATAATTAACCGGTAAGCGGCAGCCTCTTTTAAATTTTAACCTTGCTCTCACCGTTTGAAAATACTAATGTATAGCGTTTCACACCTTTCAAAAAGCGACCATTAACACAGCAAGCCCAAAAAGTCCGGGAGAAAAATCGACGTGTCCGCCAATATCAAATCCAGGTTGCTTGAAGCCGGTAAGGACGATGGCTGTATCACCCTTTCCTTTCTAAACGACCTGATCCCCGATGACAAGGATCCGGAAGCCATCGATGGCATTTTCGACTTCCTGCAGGAGAACAACATCGAGGTGGTAACCCACGACAAGAGCGGGGGGCCCAAGAACCTCGACGGCCAGACGCCGGCGGTCAAAACGGAGCCGGAGTCGGACAGCGACACCGCGGCCGAGGAAGAAGAGCCCGTCAAGACCGCGGTACGCGATGAGCTGGCCGAGCCGGAAGAGACCACCACCACCTATCTGCGCGAGATGGGCCAGTTCGATCTGCTGACCCCCAAGGAAGAGGAGAAATACTCCAAGACCATCCGCGAAGGCTTTAACGCCATCCTCAACACCGTCCGCCAGGACCGCTCCGGCCTGCCGGAGATGCAACAACTGGCCGAACGTATCGACCTCTGGGAGAAGCGTGATCCCACCCTAAAACCCAAAAAGCAGCACCTCAACCATATGATCCAGAGCGTGGGCGAGGTCTGCCAGCAATATACAGACCACAAAAAACTGCGCCAGAATTATTGCCGAATCGAACTCTACGCCCGCTCCATCGAGGTTGCCAAGGACGCCATGATCAGGGCCAACCTGCGACTGGTGGTCAGCATCGCCAAGCGTTACATGCACCAGGGCCTGACCCTGGCCGACCTGATCCAGGAAGGCAACCTGGGGCTGATGCGGGCGGTTTTCCGCTTTGACTACACCAAAGGCAACAAATTCAGCACCTACGCCAGTTGGTGGATTCGCCAGGCGATCACCCGGGCGATCCTCGACAAGACCCGGACCATCCGCCTGCCGGTGCACTTCCTGGAGTTGCGCAGCCAGTTCTTCAAGGCCTTTTATTCGTTGCTCAAGGAATTGGGCCGGGAGCCGACCCCGGTGGAGATCTCCGAGAAGACCGGGCTGCCGATGGAGAAGATCCTGGCCATCTTCGAGGCCTCCCGCGAACCGATCTCCCTGGAAACCCCGGTGGGCGACGACGATTCCACCCTGGGCGATTTCCTGGAAAACCAGGAGTCGGTCTCGCCCTACGAAGCGGTCAAGGGTAATCAGTTGGCCGAGCGGGTTACCACCATCCTGTCGACCCTGAGCCCCCGGGAGGAAAAGATTGTCCGCCTGCGTTTCGGCATCGGCGAGAACGCCGAGTATACCCTGGAGGAGATCGGCAAACGCTTCAATGTCTCCCGGGAGCGGATTCGCCAGATCGAAAAAAAGGCCTTGAACCGCCTGCGCCACTCCAGCCGCCGAGAAAAACTGAAAAACTTCCTGGACTGAAACCATGGTGGTCGGGCCGCCACCGCCAACCACTCCGCCTGGCCGTCTTATCTTCCCGACCCTGGCCCTGATGGCGGGGATCAGCGCCGCTTATGCCGGCCTGCCCGCCCCGGCATTCAACCTGCTGCCCCTGGTGGCGCTGCCGCTTCTTTACAGCCTGCTGCGGCAACCCGCCGGGCGGCTGCCGCTCTTCTACCTGCTGCCACTGCTGTTTCTCGCCGCCGGCTATAACCTGGCCCACTCGCAGCTGCAAGAACCCCAAAAACCGAGCCATCTCTACCAGCAACTGCTCACGCGGCAACAAGGGGAAGCGGCCACCACCCTGCAACAAAGCCACGATCTGGTGCTGGTGGGACGCCTCCAGCAACTGCCCCGGCCGGCCCCCCACCAGCGCACCCGGCTGCTGCTGGCGGCGGATGAATTACACCTGCCCGGGGAGCGGCAGCCAAGCGGCCACCACCTCACCGTAAGTGATCAGCAAAGCCGGCAAATAAGCGGCCAGGGGCTGGTGCTGATCACCGTGAACGGCAAGTTGGATAAAACCATCCAGCCGGGCGATACCCTGATGGTCCGCGCCCGGGTCGGTCCGGTCTGGTCTTTCAAGGTCCCGGGCGCCTTCGACTATCAGGAATTTCTGGCCCGCCGGGGTATCCAACTCAGCGGTTGGGCGGCCAGCCCCGCCCAGATTATCAAGGTTTACCCGCATGCGACAGCCGGCAGCGCAAGCAATTGGCGCTATTTGCCCGAACGCTGGCGCCAGGACGCCTCCCAACTGCTGGAACAGCACCTGCCCGACCATCCCCGACTGCCCCTGCTCAAGGCCCTACTGATCGGTGAGCGCAGCGAAGTGGCGCCGGCGGTGCTGGAGTCCTTCAAAGCCGCCGGCGCCATGCATCTGCTGGCGATCTCCGGCATGCACCTGGGCATGGTCGCCATGCTGGCCACCGTGGCCGGCCAATGGCTGCTGAGCCGCTCCTCCCGGCTGCTACTGCTGATCCCGGCCCGCAAACCGGCCCTGCTGCTGGCCCTGCTGCCGGTGGTCGGTTACGCCCTGATCACCGGCCTCAACCCGCCGGCCCAGCGGGCCCTGATCATGACCCTGGTCTTTATGGCCGCCTATCTCCTGAACCGCCAGTGGTGCAGCCTCAATAATCTGGCCTTGGCCGCCCTGCTGATCCTGCTCCTCGAGCCCCTGGCCCTGACCGGCGCCTCCTTCCAGCTCTCCTTCGCCGCCACCGCCGGGATCATCACCCTGGTGCCGAGCCTGCAGAACCGTTATGCCCGGTTGGCCGAACTGGAAGGTTCCCGGCGCCGGCTTTACCAACTGTGGTTCTGGCTTACCGCCAGCCTGCTGGTCTCGGCGGTGGCTACCCTGGTGACCGCGCCGCTGTCGCTGTACCATTTTCATCGCCTCTCCCTGCTGAGCCCCCTGAGCACCCTGCTGGCCACCCCGCCGCTTTTCTTCTGGACCCTGCCCCTGGCCCTAGCCGGCCTGGGCCTGGGCGCCCTGGGGCTGCCCGGCGCCGGCTGGCTGCTTAACGCCGCCGGCCGGGGACTGGATCTGACCACCGCGATGATCGGCCAACTGGCGGCGCTACCCGGCAGTTTTTTTTATTTTTCACCGCCGGGCCCGTTGGAGCTGGCCGCCTGGCTATTGCTTTTTGCCGCTCTGCTGTTGCTTAAAAGCCAGCGGGTGGGGCGCGGTAAGCGGGATAGTGGTGGCGGTGGCGCTGCTGCTGGCTATTCCGGCCTGGCACCAGTGGCAACGGCAGCGGCAGCAGGGCAGTCTGGTAAGCTTTATCGAGGTCGGCCACGGTAACGCCACGGTGCTGGAGATGCCCGGCAATCGCGTAATCCTGGTGGATGGCGGCGGCCCGTCCACCCTGCGCACCGATATAGGCCAACAACTGCTGGCGCCTTTCCTGCGCCAACGCCGGATCAGACGTCTGGAGGCGGTGGTGATCAGCCATCCCCACGCCGATCATTACAATGGGCTTGCTTTTATCCTCCGACATTTTCAACCCCGGACCCTGTGGATCAACGGTCATGCCGGCAACGGTGCCGAATACCGGCAGTTATTGGCCCAGGCCGAAGAGCTGGGCATCGAGATCAGAGTCCCGGTGGCCGGCGAGGTGCTGGCCGCCGGCAATGGTTTCAGTCTGCGCAGCCTGGCCGATTTCCACCGGCAACAACCCGCCGCCCTTGACCCCAACGACCAGAGTCTGGTGCTTGGCTACCAGCATAAGGACAAAAATTTTCTGCTACCGGGGGATATCAGCATGGAGCGGGAAATGGAGCTGGTTAACCGGCTGGGCGAGGAAAGCGCCCACCAGGTACTGGCCGCCTCCCACCACGGCCGGGCCACCTCCATGGCGCCGGAATTCGTGGCGGCGGTGGAACCGCGTTACATCATAATCTCCGATAACGACCGCCAAATCGATTCCCGCCGGGTGGCCAACTGGCAAAACACCGGAGCGCGGGTCCTGAGCACCGGCGAGCGGGGCTCCCTGGCCTGCACCGTCGAGGAACAACGCCTGGACTGCCGCCCCCTGGTCAAACCATAAGCGCGGTGGTCCATCCAGGTCGCATCAAGCGTCGGTGAAATCGGAGGGCGGCTTCTTGAGGTACTGAACAAACTTGGTTTTGTCGATGCAGTTGATGTAGGCATCCTCGCCGGAGATCCAGCCCTTGTTGAGCAGCTCCATGATACCGTCGTCCAAGGTCTGCATGCCGTACTTCTTGCCGGTCTGCATGGAGGAGGGAATCTGGTAGGTCTTGCCTTCGCGGACCAGGTTGCGGACCGCCGGGGTGCAGATCAGGATTTCCAGGGCGGCACAGCGTCCTTTCTTATCAATCCGCTTGAACAGGGTTTGCGAAACCACCGCCTTCAGGGCGTCGGCCAGGGTAGAACGGACCTGGGCCTGCTGGTCGGCCGGGAAAATCTCGATGATCCGGTCCACGGTCTTGTTGGCGTTCAAGGTATGGAGGGTGCCAAAGACCAGGTGGCCGGTCATCGCCGCCTCCATGGCCAGGGTGATGGTTTCCAGATCGCGCATCTCACCGACCATGATGATATCGGGGTCCTCACGCAGGGCGCCGCGCAGGGCGGCGGCGAAACTCTTGGTGTGGGTTCCCACCTCGCGATGGTTGACGATACTGTGGTTGCTCTTATGGACAAATTCGATGGGATCCTCGACGGTGAGGATATGATCCTTGCGGGTCTTGTTGGCCTGATCGATGATCGCCGCCAGGGTGGTGGACTTACCGCTACCGGTGGGTCCGGTGACCAGCACCAGCCCCTTGGGCAGCGAAGCCAGCCGGGACACCACGGTCGGCAGTCCCAGTTGTTCGCAGGAGAGGATGTCGTTGGGGATCTCCCGGAAAACCGCCCCGACCCCCTCTTTCTGCATGAAGAGATTGCCACGGTAACGGGCCAGGCCGGCAATCTCATAGCCAAAATCGACATCACCGGTCTCCTCGAAGACCTTGATCTTCTCCTCGGAGACTATTTCGTAGAGCATGGATTTCAGGGTATCGTTATCGAGCACGTTGTACTTGACCTTCTCCATGTCGCCGCGAATTCGCAGGATTGGCTGCTGCCCGGAGACCATGTGCAGGTCGGAAGCGCCCTGCTCATGCATCAACTTAAAAAAAGCGTCGATCTGGGCCATCTGGGGATCTCCTTATTAAGAGGTTCAATTAACCGCCCGATATGTTACACTCCGGGCCAATATCGCAAATTATCACCTTAACGACAAGTCAATTTTTAACCACCATAAACAACATGTCCTGGGTCGATCTTCATATCCACTCCACTTACTCCGACGGCACCATGAGCCCGGCCGAACTGGTCGCCCTGGGCCGGCAGCGGGGGCTTAAAGCCCTGGCGCTGACCGACCATGACACGGTGGCCGGGGTGCCGGATTTTCTGGCCCAGGCCACCGACGGGCAACTCGAGCTGTTAAGCGGCATCGAACTCAGTACCTGGTATGGCCCCGATTCCCTGCATATCCTGGGCTATGGCCTGGATTATCGCCACCCGCCGCTGCTGAGCGCCCTGGCGGAAATTCAACAGGCCCGCCACCGGCGCAACCTGGAAATCCTGACCAGACTCGATGAGCTGGGGATCAAAATAGCTTACGAAGCGATCACCGGCGAGACCGACGGCCAGGTGGGCCGCCCCCATATCGCCCGGGAACTGGTGCGGCTGGGGGTGGTGGGCGATATGCACCACGCCTTCAGCCATTACCTGCGCAAGGGAGCCGCCGCCTACGTCGACAGTTTCCGGATCCACGCCCTGGAGGCGGTGCGCTTGCTCACCGCCGCCGGCGGCGCCCCGGTGCTGGCCCATCCGGCGGTGCTGGACAACAGTCTCAGCGCCCTGACCCGCCTGCTGCCCGAACTGGCCGCCGCCGGCCTGGCGGGCCTGGAGATCTACTACCCGGCCCACAGCCGCAAACAATTCCGCCAACTACGGCAGCTGGCCACGGATTTGCAACTGCTCGTCACCGGCGGCACCGATTTTCACGGCCCCACCGCCCACGGGGTACCGCTGGGGGGCAGCAGCCAGACGGTCAGGGTGCCATTGAGCTGTTACCAGGAGTTGACTGCTTTTCTGGCCCCACGGCCGGAGACCCCAATTCCGGCCCCCAATTCTTGAAGGGAGAAGTATGCAAACCATCCTGGTGGTCGACGACGAACCCAATTATCTGGTGATCCTGGAAGAGCTGCTGCGCGAGGAGGGCTATGAGGTCTTCTGCGCCGAAAGCGGCCGACAGGCCCTGGAGATCATCGAACAGAGCGATCTCGACCTGGTAATCACCGATATGCGGATGCCCGGCCTGGACGGCCTGGAACTGCTCAAGGCCAGCAAGGAGCGACGCCCCGAGCTGCCGGTGATGATGATCACTGCCTTCGGCGAGGTGGAGAAGGCGGTGGCGGCGATGCGGGCCGGGGCCTTCAATTATCTGACCAAACCGTTCAACAACGACGAATTGCTGGTCAGTATCCGGCAGGCGGTGGAGCATTACCGGGTGGTCAAGGAGAACAGCCGCCTGCGGGCCGAAATCAGCCAGCAGGACTCCTACGCCAGCATGGTTGGTAAAAGCCGGCGGATGCGGGAGATCTACAGCCTGATCGACAAGGTGGCCCCGACCCCGACCTCGGTACTGATCACCGGCGAATCGGGCACCGGCAAGGAACTGGTGGCCCGGGCCATCCATGCCCAGAGCCCCCGGGAGAAAGCCCCTTTTATCACCTTGAACTGCGCCGGCCTGCCGGAGAACCTGCTGGAATCGGAGCTTTTCGGCCACGAAAAGGGGGCCTTCACCGGGGCGGTGGCCCTGCGCAAAGGACGCTTTGAGCTGGCCGACGGCGGCACCCTGTTTCTGGACGAGGTCGGCGAAATGCCGCTGACCCTGCAGGCCAAGCTGCTCAGGGTGATCCAGGAGCGCAATTTCGAACGGGTGGGCGGCAACGCCACCCTTAACGTCGATGTCCGGTTGATCGCCGCCACCAACAAGGAACTCAAGGAAGAGGTGGAACGGGGTAATTTCCGGGAGGATCTTTACTACCGGCTCAACGTCGTCCATATCCACCTGCCGCCGCTGCGGGAACGGCTGGACGATATCCCCATGCTGGCCGCCCATTTCGTGAACAAATTCGCCGCCTCCCTGCAACGCCCCGAACTGCGGATCGAACCGGAGACCATGCGCCTGCTGGCCACCCTGCCCTGGGATGGCAACGTCCGCGAATTGGAAAACACCATCGAGCGGGCGGCGGTACTCTGCGCCGACGAGCTTATCACTCCCGAAGACGTGCAACCCGAATCGGGCGGTAGCACCGATACCGCCGACTGGGGAGAAAACCTCGAACTGGAACAGTTGATTCCCGCCGGCACACCGTTGCCGGAAGTGCTCAACGCCATCGAGAAGAGACTGGTCGACAGCGCTTTAAAGCAGGCGGATCAGGTGCAGATCCGGGCGGCGGAAAACCTGGGGATCACCAAAAGCCTTTTACAATACAAGATGAAGAAATTCGGCCTGCAGAAAAAATGACCCCCCGGCAATCTAAAATTAGCTATTTATAACGGTTCACTCCCATGGTATAATTGTTAGTCAGCAAATTCAAAAGAACTGGAGGAAGACCGTGACCCCGCTAGATATTTTTCTTATTTTCGCCGCCGCCGCCATAGCCATTTTAACCGCCGTCCTAGTGCCGGCCCTGCTACAGTTAAAAAAGACCTCTCACCGGATGGAAAACTCCCTGGAGATACTGGAGCGGGAACTGGTACCGGCCTGCCGCAAAGTGGCCGCCGCCGCCGGCGAGGTGGAATTGCTGGCCGCCACCTGTAACGCCAAGTGTGAAGAGGCCGATGTGATCCTGCGCACCGCCCGCCAAGCCAGTGAGACCCTGCTGCTGACTTCCCAGGCCCTGAAGGATTCGGTACGGCCGGTGATCAGCGGTATCGGCGGCCTGAGCGCCGGTCTATTAACCTTTGGCCGCGTACTGCGCGGTGGCAAAAAACTATAAACAACTCTTATAAGGAGGCTCCACCATGACCCACCATCACGACAACGACAACACTGGCCTGACCGTACTTTCCTTCTTCGCCGGCGCCGTAACCGGCGCCGCCGTGGCCCTGCTGGTAGCTCCCAAATCGGGCCGCGAAACCCGGGAGCTTTTGAGCAATTACGGCGATGAGCTGCGGGAGCGCTGCCGGAGTCTGCCCGAGGACTTTAAAGGGCAGGCCGGGGAAGCCGCCGAGCGCGGCCGGGCGATGATCGATCAGGGCAAGAAGCTGATCGAACGTGGCAACGATCTGGCCAGCCAGGGCAAGGACTATTTCGAACAGAAGAAGAAGACCTTGAGTGCCGCCGTCGAGGCCGGTCGCCAAACCATGGCCGAGGAGAAAGAGGCCCTGGACCGTGCCCTGGAAGGAGAGGAAAAGTAGTATAATATCGACTTACTTCTGATGACCGGCGGCCCAGTTGAGTTTGTTGCGCAGGATCTCAAAGTAGCCCTTGCTGGGTGAACAGACCAGCTGCAGACTCCGCTCGGCCGCCTTGATCTCCAGGGTGGTGTCGGCCGTGAGTTGCTCGTAGAAACGTCCGTCGACGATGATCTGCAGTCTTTCACCGGGGCGCTCGCCGTCCTGGTGATTGGCCAGCCGGGCGCGTACCGTGGCGCTGCCGGCCAGCAATACCGGGCGACTCTCCAACATGAACGGACAAATCGGGGTGACCACCATGGCGGCCAGCCGGGGATGGACGATGGGGCCGCCGGCGGAAAGATTGTAGGCCGTGGAGCCGGTGGAAGTGGCAACAATCAGGCCATCGGCCCGATAAGTGGCCAAATATTCACTATCAACCCAGATCCCCAGTTCGGCCATCCGGTCCACCGTCCCTTTGCTGATCACCACTTCGTTGAGGGCGTACAGCCAGGGGTATTGAACTGCCTCCTCATCCCCCTCTCCGTCCCGGATAGTTAAGCGGATTTTCAGCATCATCCGCTCCTCGATCACAAACTCGCCGGCCAACACCTGCTCCAGGGCCTGGTAGCACTCCAACAAGCTGATCTCGGTGAGGAATCCCAGGCCTCCAAGATTGATTCCCAAGACCGGAATCCCGTGGGTGCAAGCCTCGGCCGCCACATGGAGCAGGGTGCCGTCACCGCCCAGGACAATCAGCAGATCCTGATCGGGCACAATCCGATCCGCATCCACGGCGATCCCCCGACTCGCCAGCCAGCGGCCCAGTTCCTCCCCCAACCTGGCCGGTTCGGCACAGTCGCGCTTACGGATAATTCCCACCCGGCGAATATCCATCTCAGCCCCGGCCCAGTTCGGCGCTGCGTTTAGCCGCCGTCTCCACGGCGTCCATCAGCAAACCACGAAAACCGCCCCGCTCCAGGACATGGAGACCGGCGATGGTGGTCCCTCCCGGCGAGGTCACCATGGCCCGCAAGGCGGCGGGGTTTTGCGCCTTATCGGCGGCGGCCAGTTGCATGGAGCCATAAATGGTCTGGCGGGCCAACTCCCACGCCACCTCCCGGCTCAATCCCACCTTGACGCCGGCATCCACCAGACCCTCCAGAAAGGTAAAGACATAGGCCGGGCCGCTGCCGCTGAGACCGGTAACTGCGTCCAGTTGTTTTTCCTCCAGCACCACAACGCTACCCACGGCCGCCAAGAGTTGCCGGGCGACTTCCAGATCGGCGCTTTCCACCCGGCGACCGGGTGCCAGAGCCGAAGCCCCGGCCTGGACCAAAGCCGGCGTATTGGGCATCACCCGAATCACCCGGGCCGTATCGGAAGCCAGACACTCTTCCATAAAGGACAGGGAGATCCCGGCGGCAATGGAGATCAGCAGTTGGTCGCCAGCCAGCAACTCCCGGTATTGCGCCAGCACTTTCCCCATCACCTGGGGCTTGACGGCCAGCACCACCACCGGACAAGCGGCGGGAAAATCAGCAGCGCCGCCCACCACCGTAACCCCGAATTCCCGAGTCAGAAACTCCCGGCGGGACTGCTGGGGCTCGGCCACGACAATTTCCGCCGGGCGGTAAAGAGCGGCCGCCAGAATTCCTTTAAGCAGGGCGCCGGCCATCTGACCGCCACCGATAAACCCCAGTTTGCATGTTTCGTTGGTCATAAAAACCTCACAATTAATTAAGCGGGGCCCAACATAGCCGATAACCCGCCACAAATCCACCCCCGGTTCCCCCCCCCATGGCAACTTCAAAGTCGTGCCATCAGCCACCGTGGGGCGGGGTCGTTTACCGACGACTGACACTTACGGCACTGCCCGCCTCCAGGCGCCCGCTGCCTCCTGCACATCCCTGCGGCGGCGGGTAAACCGGCTCGGATAACGGCCCCGCTACCAGCGATAACTCAATTCAATCCCGAAATCCCGGCGGCGATATTCCGCGGAATCACTCAGCTCGATCTCCGCTTGCAGGGTCCAACGCTTATTCCATTCCCAAAAGACGCCGCCGGCCAGCAACTGGTGGGGACGGCCATCGGAGTCATAGATGGTGGCGTAGCGTAGGGTATAATAGTTGGCTGGCTCGCGGCCGTAGGGATCATCGGTCAACCGGTGCCGGAAAGAAACTTCAAAGGTCTTGCGCCAGTAGTCCACCGGGGCCCAGTACGGGGCATCCTCCGCCGGCCTACTCGCCCTGGCCTGGTCTTGTTGCCGGCCGGCATAATGCGAGTCACGAAAATCGTAACGATACCCCACGGTGAGCAGGGTGGGATCGGTAAGGATCTTGTAAGCAAGCCGAAAATCGTAGCCATGGGTCTGATTGTAATCAGAAAAATAGCGGAAACCATAACCGGCGCCGACCTCCAAGCGGGGGAGCAGATCGACCCCGCCGGCCACATTCAGGGAATCGGCGACAATCCCGCTGCTAATCGCCTCCAGGGTATCATCCACCGCCGTACGCCGATAGACCACCTCCCCGCGGGCCCGATCACCCAAATCACCGGCGATCCCGGCTTCTCCCAGCAGGAGATCCTGCTCACCGCTCAGCAGGGAACGGGCGCCCAAAGCCATAAAGATTTCCAGCCCGGCCAGGGCGTCGCGCCGGTAGCCAAGCTCGAATTCCCGGGCCGTCAGGCTGGCATCGCCGTCGGGATCGCCAAAAAAGCGCCGACCGGCGACAAAATCAAGCTCATGCCCCAAGCGCGGGACCCAATGCTGAGCAGCCCGCAAATGCTGGTCAACGATTGCTTTGCGGCCATCCCGCCCCTCTTCCCGGCGGTAGCCATAACCCACCGTGGTCCGGGGGCGGCGGCGCCCCTGGTTACGACGCATCGCCTCTTCCAGGCCGGGATAAGCAATCCCGGCGGCGGCCAATTGCCGATAAACGGCGGCTTCCGGCTCCAGGCGCTGGAAACGACCATAGAGGCCGGCCAGATCATAAAGCAGCGGGTACTCGTCGGGATATTCGCCCACCAGCTTAGCAAAATCCCGGCGGGCGGCAAAAAACTCCCGCTGCTGTACCGCCCGGCGGGCGCGCAACTCCAGTTCCAGCCGCTGCTGGCGCCGGTAATCGGCATAAAGCGGCGCGGCCAGCCGCCGCAGCCGTTCATCACCGGGCTCCAGGGCGGCGGCATAAGCCGGCGCCATGACCTCGTCGAGCAGAGCGCGCCGGGGATCAACCTCGCCCGTAAGCCGCCCCCATAGCACCGGCGGTTCAGCCACCGGCACCGGAATCCCGGCCTCGGCGGCGGCGGCGGCAAAACGGGCTTCCACGCCGGGTTCGCAACTTTTGGCCAATTCCGCCAGGGCCTCATCCCAGCGCCGCTGCAGCCACAGGGCGTGCACCCGGGGCAGCAGCAAGGCGGGTTTACTCCAAGGATAACGGGTCGTCTGCCGATCCACCAAGGCCAACATCCTCTCCAACTGGCCCCGGGCCAGCAGCAATCGCGAACGTCGCTGGAGTACAGCCAGCATATCCCGGCCGAAGGCCAACTCTTGCAAAACACGCAAGGCTTCTCCGGTTTCACCGGCAGACTCCAAAGCAGCAGCCAACCGTAGCGGCGGGGTCAGGGAAGCCGGCAATGCTTCGGCCATGGCCGCGGAGGTCGTCTTGGCCGCTGCGGTCTGCCCATGACGCGCCAGCAAGCTCAACAATTCCAGGCCGCGCCCGGCGTCTACCGCCGCCCACTGCCGGGCCTGACCTAAAAACTCCCGTTGCCGCTCGAATCTCCCCTGCTGCTCGGCGGCCCGGGCGGCCAGTACCGGGCTTTCCGGCTGCAACGCAGCGGGGTCTTGCCATCCGGCCATCAATAAATCAATAGCCGTTTGTGGTTCTTGAGCCGCCAGCAGAGCGGCGGCGGCGGGTAACACAAACTCCTCGACCGTCAGTTGCTCCTGGGCCAACAGCCACCGCAGACGGCGCCGGGCGGCGCGACTCTCCCCGCTGGCCAGCTCTTGCCGCAACCGGCCCAGCTCCACCAGGGCTTTAATCTGGGCGGGGGAGCGGCGGCGACCATCAATCACCGTCTCGCGGCGGGGATTGAAACGCTGCCAACGCTCCAGGGCCGTCAACCAGCTGGCGGCAGCGGCCGGCCGCTGCCGCGCCAGGGCCAGTTCCGTCAAAGCCAGCAAAACGGCCGGCCGGCGCGCATCCACCAACAAGGCCAGGCGCAGCTCTTCTTCCGCCGCCGCCGCCAGACCGGCCACCTCAAACAGACGGGAGCGTTCCAACCGCCACTCTACCCGGGCGGCGCTGGTGGTGGCCAGAGAAGCCAACTCTTCCAGGGCCTTATAAGCCCCGTCCAGATCATGGGCCCGGCGCAAAGCCGCCGCCAGGGTCAACGCCAACTCGAAATCGACCTCTTCGCCCGCCAGCAATTGCCGCCGATGTTGGGCAACCACCGCCGGCATTCCCAAATCGGCGGCCAGTTCCAGGGCCCGGCGGCGTTCCTGATGCCGGTGGGGAGCCAGTTGCAACAGGGTTTCATAGTCCCGCCAGGCGGCGTGGGGCCGGCGGCGTTGTTCATGGAGCCAGGCCCGGGCCCGCAACGCTTCCGGCTCGCTGAAAGCTTCTTCATCTAGCGACGTCAGCAACTCAGCGGCGGCGGTGGTGGCCCCGCGTTCCAGTTCCACCAGGGCCAGGGCCACCGTTACCCGCCGGTTGTCCGGGGCCAATTGCCGCCAGGCGGCCAGAATCTCCCGCGCCTGCCGGCGCTGCCGCCGCTCTTCCAGCCGCGCCCGGATCTCATCATCCCGGCCCAGCCGCTCCAGCAGCCACAATTGGCGGGCGATGATACGCGGGTCATCGGGCCGCTGCTGCAAAATCCGGGGGTACAGGGCCAAGGCCTGCCGGTAATCGCCGCGTTCCGCAAAAAGCCGGGCCGCCGCCAGCAGTTTCTCCAGCGTCGGCCGGCCATCCAGGGCCAACAGCCGCTGCTGAACCAGTAACGTTTCGGCTTTAAGTCCCAACTGCCGATAGAGCGCCAGTAAACGCTCCAGGGCCGGACGATCGGCAGGCTCCAAGGCAAGGTAATGCTCCAGGTAAAGGCGGGCGGCGGGATATCGCTCCAGCTCCAGGTATACCTCGACCACCCGTTTGAGAAGCCGGGGATTATCGGGGTCGGCGGCCAGACGGGGCAGCAGGTAGGACAGCGCTTCCTCACCCTTGCCCTCCTCGACCATATAGGCCTCCAGGGCAGCGGCGGCTTGCCGATGATCGTCATCGCGAGCCAGGATCCGCCGCCAGTAAGCAACGGCGCGGCGCCGCCGGCCCAGTGCCTCGTGGACCTCGGCGGCCAGTTGCAGCAGGGCGGTAGGCGCTTGCGGGGGGGCGGCCAATTCCCGGAGCAAAGGCCGGGCCGGCTCGAGTTTACCCAGTTGGACATAAAGGCGGGCCAGGCTCTCCCGGGCATTGGCGCCGGTGGCCGGCGCCAACCCCAAACCCGGATAGTCCGGGGCGAGCCGCGCCAACCTTGCCAGATAAGGGAGGGCCGCGGCCGGCTCTTGCCGCCCCAGCAGGGCCTTGGCCCGGCCGGCCAGCAGCCGGGGTTCATCGGGCCGCTGGCGGAGCAGTTCGTCATACAACTCGGCGGCCCGGGCAAAACGCTCCAGGGTCAGCAGGGTCTCGGCCAACCCCAGGTTATAGCGCCACTGCCGGGGCCGGGCTTCCCGCAACAATTCAAAATGTTCCAGAGCCTGCCGGGGTTGTTCCAAGTGCAGCAGAATCCGAGCCAACTCCCAACGGGCCTCATGGAGCCGGGGCCGCTGGGCCAGCAACTCCTGGTAATGGGCGACGGCGGCGGCCGGCTGCCGGCGACGCACCGCCTGCCGACCTTCATCCCAGAGCTCCTTCCAGGCCGGGAGCGGAGCCCGCTGGACAACCTCACGCTCGGGCACCAGGGGCTCATCCGGGGCGGCAACCGCGGGACAAATCGCCAGCAGCAGCCAGAGGAGACCGAGCAAACAGCGCAGAACCAGGCTCATACCATTGGGCCTTCCAACTGATAGAATTCACTGATTACCGCCACTACCCGGCTCTGCATGGCGGGGGTCAGTTCCGGATAGATCGGCAGGGCCAGGGTTTCGGCGGCCGCCTGTTCAGCCACGGGGAAAGATTGCCGATGATACCCCGCCTCGCGCAGACAGCCCTGCTTATGCAACGGCACCGGATAGTAGACCTCACAACCGATTCCCGCCTGCTGCAAAAAGGCGAAAAGGGCGTCCCGGCGACTGACCCGCAAGACAAACTGATTATAAATATGATAATCAGCCACCCCGGCGGCAGCCGCCGCTTGCTGGTAAACGGCCTCCGGCGGGGTCACCAGCCCGGCCTCCACCAGGCCGGTGGCGGCCAGCAACTGCTGATAACGTTCGGCGTTGCGGCGGCGGTCGGCATGCCACTTAGGCAAATGTCGCAGCTTGATCTCCAGCACCACCGCCTGGAGCGGATCAAGCCGGAAGTTGCCGCCCACCATCTCATGGTGATACTTGGGTGCCCCGCCATGGCCCCTTAAGGTCCGAATTTTGGCCGCCAACGCCTCGTCATGGCAGACCACCATGCCGCCATCACCGATACCGCCCAGATTCTTGCTGGGGAAAAAAGAAAAACAACCGGCGTCGCCCAGGCCGCCGGCCCGGGGCCAGGCGTCGGCAGCCAGCGGATAACGAGCCCCGATGGCCTGGGCCGCGTCCTCGACCACCGCCAGCCCATACTCCCGGGCCAGGGCCAGCAACGGTTCCATGGCGGCGCACTGACCGTAGAGATGCACCGGCACCATCGCCTTGACCCGGGCGGCTTCAGCCGACGGCAGCCCTTCCAGGGTCCGGCGGGCCGCTGCCGGATCAATATTGAAACTGACGGGATCGATATCGACAAACAGTGGCCGGGCCCCCAGCCGGAGGATACAACCCATGGTGGCGAAAAAGCTGTAAGGCGTGGTCAGCACCAGATCGCCGGGGCCGATCTCCAGGGCCATCAACGATACCAGCAGGGCGTCGGTGCCGCTGCTGACCCCGATGGCATGGGGCACCTCGCAGTAGGCGGCCACCGCCGCTTCCAGACTTTCCACCCGGGGGCCCAGAATATAGCCGCCGGAATCTATGACCTCGGTAACCGCCGCCAGGATCTCCTGCCGCAGGGGCGCCATCTGGGGGTGCAGGTCAAGCAACGGTACCCGCATCAGCGCTCCTCCCAGGGATTAAAAAAATCGGCCAGGAAGTCCTTGATATCCGGCACCTCGTTTTCCAGATAAAGGCGCATCTTCTTCAGCAGGTTGGCTTCGATCTGGCGCACCCGCTCCCGGGAGATCAAAAAACGGTCGGCGATCTCCTGCAGGGTCCGGGGCTCGTCGCTTAGTAGGCGCTGATCCAGAATGGCCAGTTCCTTGTCGTTTAAGGTCAGCCGCATTTTATCGAGAATACCGGCCATCCATTGCCGGACTTCGTCTTCGGCCACCCGTTGCTCCACCCCCGGCCCGGCCACCGGCAGAAAATCCTTGCGCTGTTCGTCGGAGTCCTCGCGCAGCGGACTCTCCAGGGACATATCACCATGCTCCATACGCTGCCCCATCTCGATGATCTCGCTCTCCTTGACATTGAGCCGTTGGGCCAGCAGTTTGGGCTCGGGCTTGAAGCCCTGGGACTCCAGCAGTTTCTTCTCTTTGTTAAGGCTGAAGAAGATCTTGCGCTGGGCCTGGGTGGTACCGATCTTGACCAGCCGCCAGTTGTCCATGATAAACTTCAGGATATAAGCCCGAATCCAATAGGCGGCGTAATAAGAGAACTTGACCTGACGGTAGGGATCGAATTTCTTCACCGCCTGCACCAGGCCGGTATTGCCTTCCTGGATCAAATCCAGAAAATTCTGCATCCAGAATTTCTGGAAGTCCATGGCCACTTTAACCACCAACCGCAGATTGGCAGTAATTAACTGATAGGCCGCTTCCGGATCGGCGGTCTCCCGGAAACGGTGGGCCAACTCATCGGTTTCCTCGCGACTCAATAGACGGTATTGGCTGATCTCCTGGAGATAGCGATGAAGCGCGGCATTGCCGACCACCGGCAGGTGCTCCTGCTCATCCAGGCTGACCAGGGGATGAAATTCCGGACGCTGGCTGGCCACCTCAAGCTCGGCTTCCAACTCCTCTTCACCCTCACCGGGAGGAATAACTTCGACATCTTTAGACATGGGCGATTATTAACTCATTTGGCTGATTTTTGCCATGGATAACCGCAATCTCACCGGCAAGGACCAACAAAATACCATTTGCCTTGCCGCGCAACTATGATAATGATATAGGTTTTTTCCACTCCGGGCCACAACCCCACCGGCTTGAATTCGCAAAGGCAACCCGCAACTTGAACTCAAAACCGCAAGCGGTCAGCAAATAATGGATAACATCAGAAACTTCAGTATCATTGCCCATATCGACCACGGTAAATCGACCCTGGCCGATCGCTTTATTCAGCACAGCGGCCTGGTCAGCGCCCGGGAGTTCAAGGACCAGTTGTTGGACAACATGGATATCGAACGGGAACGGGGAATCACCATCAAAAGCCAGACCATCTGCCTGCCCTACCAGGCCGCCGACGGGCGGCGTTATGTGCTCAATCTGGTGGACACCCCCGGCCATGTCGATTTCAGCTACGAGGTCTCCCGGGCCCTGGCTTCCTGTGAGGGGGCGCTGCTGCTGGTGGACGCCGCCCAGGGAGTCGAGGCCCAGACCCTGGCCAATCTCTATCTGGCCATGGAGAACGATCTGGAGATCATCCCGGTGATCAACAAAATCGACCTGCCGGCCGCCGACCCCGAAACGGTGATGGCCGAGATTGTCGACGAGCTGGGCCTGGAAGCCGACAAAGTCCAGCTCTGTTCAGCCAAGAACGGGGTGGGCATTGAAGAGATCCTGGAGGCGGTGGTCAAGTTCCTGCCACCCCCCACCGGCAATCCCGACAACCCCCTGCAGGCTCGCATCTTCGACGCCCAGTATGACTCCTTCCGGGGCACCATCATCTCCTGCCGGGTCATGGAAGGGCGGGTTCGGGCCGGCGACGTTATCCATCTGATGGCCAACGGCAGCAGCCACAAGGTCGAGGAAGTGGGCCACTTCCTGCTCAAACGGACCGCCAGCCAGCAACTGGCCGCCGGCGAGGTGGGCTATATCATCGCCGGCATCAAGGACATCAGCCAGGCCCGGGCCGGCGATACCATCACCTTGAAAGAGACCCCTTGCGCCCACCCCCTGCCCGGTTTCCAGCCGGTCAAACAGGTGGTCTTCTCGTCGATCTACCCGGTCTCCACCGAGGATTACGACGATCTGGCGACGGCCATGGAAAAGCTGACCTTAAACGACGCCGCCCTGAGCTTCCAGAAGGACTCTTCGGCGGCCCTGGGGTTTGGTTTCCGTTGCGGCTTTCTGGGGCTGTTGCATCTGGAAGTGGTCCAGGAACGGCTGGAGCGGGAGTTCAACCTGTCGCTGATCCTGACGGTACCCTCGGTCTGCTACCGGGTCTACCTGCTGGATGGCACCCTGATGGAGGTCGACAACCCCGACTATTTCCCAGATCCCACCCAGATCTCGGGGGTGGAAGAGCCCTACATCAAAGCGACCATCTTGATCCCCGAGTCTTACATGGGCGTGGTGATGAAGCTCTGCATGGAGCGACGCGCCGTCAACAGCCGCCATCATTATCCGATACCGGGCCGGATCGAATTCAGCTGTGAAATGCCGTTAAGCGAGGTGATCTACGATTTCTACGACAAACTCAAGTCGGTGACCCAGGGCTACGGCTCCTTTGATTACGAAATGCTCGATTACCGCCTGGGCGATCTGGTCAAACTCGATCTGCTGGTCAACGGCGAGAAGGTGGACGCCCTTTCCCAACTGGTCCACCGGAGCAGCGCCCGCCCCCGGGGTTTGGCGGCCTGTGAGAAGCTTAAAGAGGAGATCCCCCGGCAGATGTTCAAGATCGCCATCCAGGCGGCCATCGGCGGCACCGTTGTCGCCCGGACCAATGTCACCCCGCTGCGCAAGGATGTGCTGGCCAAGTGCTACGGCGGCGATATCACCCGCAAACGCAAGCTGCTGGAAAAGCAGAAGGCCGGCAAGAAGAAGATGAAGACGGTGGGCAACGTCGAGATCCCCCAGAGCGCCTTTTTGGCGGTCTTGAAATCCGATTAATCGCGCTGGCTACTGCAGTTCCTCTCCCAGCCATTGGCCAAACGCCGCGCTGGTGGCGCAGTAGGGCAGCGCCACCAGTTCCGGGACCTCATAGGGGTGGATCCGGGCCAGCAATTCTTCGATTTGGGGAAACAGATCGCTCCGGCTCTTGATCTCGCAACGGTATTCCGGCTCTTTTTCGATCTTCTCGCGCCAGCGATAAAGACTGGTGATGGGGCCGACGATCTGTACGCAAGCGGCCAGCCGTTGCTGCAGCAACTCGGCGGCGATATTTTCCGCCTCCTGCTGACTGGCCGCCGTGGTAATAACCTGGATATATTCCATTTTTCTACCTCCTGGTTGATTAGTTCCTCTTGTTTAAAGGCAAAGCCATGGCAACGTTGTCTGGACAAATAAGTTGACTCTCTGGTACATTCGGCCATTCTAAACACCCTTGGCCGGGGATGGCAAGCCTTGGCCGGAACACCATCCAAACCGCGTGGTAAACGCCGGTAAAACCCGGAACAAAGCCGACTCGCTCAGGAGAATGCCAGATGCTGCTGGCCATTGATATCGGTAATTCCCATACGGTTATCGGTCTTCTCACCGATAACCGCTGGCACCGCCAGTGGCGGCTGGGCACCGACCGGCGAACCACCGTGGACGAGCTGGCCAGCCGGCTCAAGGTGCTTTTCGAGATGGAAAAAGTCACCTTCGACCAGGTCAGCGGGGTGGTCATCGCCTGCGTGGTGCCGCCGCTGGCCGCTACCTGGCAAGAATTCAGCCGGCGCTGGCTGGGCCTAAAGCCTGGCAGCCAACCACTGGTAATCAGCAACCGACTGGATTGCGGGATCAAGGTAGCCTGCGACAACCCGGCCGAAGTGGGGGCCGACCGGCTGGTCAACGCGGCGGCGGCCTGGCGGCGGCATCAGAGCGCCCTGATCGTGGTCGACTTCGGTACCGCCATCACCCTCGATTGCGTCTCCGCCGCCGGTGAATACCTGGGCGGTACCATCTCTCCGGGGGTGGCGATTTCGCTGGACGCCCTGCACGGCCGTACCGCCAAGCTACCCCGGGTGGATATCGCCACCCCGCCGACCCGGGCCATCGGCGGCAATACCGAGGAGGCGATCCGCTCCGGCATCCTCTACGGCTACGCCGGCCTGATCACCGGCCTGCTCCAGCGCCTAGGCGCCGAAATGGCCCCCGCCCAACCGCGGATAGTGGCCACCGGCGGCCTGGCCGGAGTGCTCGCCCCTTATATCCCGCAGATCGACGAAGTCGATCCGCAACTGACCCTGGAAGGGCTGCGCCTGCTTTATGAACTCAACCGCTGAGCGACGCTGGCCGCCGCCGCTGGCGGCCGGCGATACCATCGGCATCTGCGCCCCGGCCGGGCCGGTACGCGACCGGCAGGCCGCCGAGGCCGGGCTGCGCCTGCTGCGCCAGGCCGGCTTCCAACTCCGCCTGCAACCCGGTCTCCTTGACCGGCACCGGGGCTATCTGGCCGGTGATGACCAGCAGCGGGCGACGGAATTACACGATCTCTGGCGGGATCCCACAGTCAAGGCCCTGCTGGCCCTGCGCGGCGGTTATGGTTGCCTGCGGCTGCTGGAGTTGCTGGATTGGGAGCTAATGGCCACCTACGACAAGCTGCTGATCGGCTTTTCCGATCTCACCGTGCTCCATGCCGCGCTTAATCGCCGATGCCGGCTGATCAGCCTCCATGGCCCGATGATCACCACCCTGGCCGGGGCCGAAACGGCAACGCTCGAGCACTTCTTCGCCACCCTGACCGGCAAGCGCGCCCTGGACGGCAGCCGGCTGCGCATCCGTCGCCCCGCCGAGCTGGAGATCCTGCGCCCCGGCCGGGCGACCGGGCCACTGGCCGGCGGCAACCTGACCTGCCTCAGCCACCTGCTGGGTACCGGCTGGGAACCCGAACTCGACGGTGCCATCCTGTTGCTGGAAGATATCGGCGAGGCGGCTTACCGCCTGGACCGGGCTTTGACCCAGCTGGCCCTAAGCGGCCGACTGGCCGGAGTGGCGGCTGTTATCCTGGGTGAATTCAGCGATTGCCGGCAAGTCGAGGAAATCTGGCAGCGGGTGCTGGAGCTTACCGGCGACCATGTCCCGGTCTGGGCCAACTTTCCGGCCGGCCACGGCCGCCGCAACCTGGCCCTGCCGCTGGGGGCCACCATCGAGCTGGACTCCCGGCGGCAGGAGTTGCGGTGCTGCTGAACGTTTACGGCCCGTTAAATCAACGGTCGTTGGCCCTGGTGAACGCTTACAACGGTTACTATGGACCATGGGGAGCGTTGGCGGGGGGGGCCAACAGTTGCCGCACCCGCTCTTCCAGCAAACCAGCCAACTCCTGTTTCTGTTTCAGGTGATAATCGGCGGTGGCCACGGGTTGGCCGATCTTGATCTCTACCGGGCCCGGCCGGGGCAACAAACTGCCTTTGGGCAACACTTCCCTGGTCCCGGCGATGGCCACCGGTACCACTTCGATGCCGGACTTGATGGCCAGCACCATGCCACCGGCCTTAAAAGGCTGCAGACGGCCGTCGGGGCTACGGGTTCCTTCGGGGAAGATCACCACCGAGGTGCCGGCGGCGATGCGCTGGGCCGCTTCGCCCAAACTTACCAGGGCCTGGCGGCCATGGCCGCGATCCACCGCAATATGGCCGGCCCGGCGCATCGCCCAACCCCACAGGGGAATCCGGAACAGCTCCTTCTTGGCCAGCCAACGAAAATCATGGGCGAAATAACCCTGCAGCACAAAGATATCGAATTGGCTCTGGTGATTGGCGACAAAGATATAGGGACGTGCGGCGGCGATATTTTCCAGGCCGCTGACCTGCGGTCGCACCCCGGCCAAGCGGCAGATCATCCGCCCCCACCAGCGGGCCAGAAACTGCAACCGGCCATCGGCGCAGCCACGGGTGACGGCCAGCCCCGCCGCGGCCAGGCTAATGATAATGGTCAGCAGGGGGATCGCCGTCAGGGTCAGCACCCCGCGCCAAAAAACTGTAATTCGTGCGACTTCCTTCATTAAACCGGGCTCCCCTGTTGCGGCCAACCCATGGGCTGGAGTAAAGTAATGGTCGGTTGTACTATAGCACGCCGGACAAGCCATTACCACCTGCCAGGCGGCGATGAAAACCACCGTACCCGGAACACTTACCGGTCAGTTGATTATACAAGAAATCGGTTTTACTTTATGAATCAGTCACCATATTCGCCAAACTCCCCACCGGCAGCCGATGATATTGACTCCATTCCCGTGGCCGCTTCGGAAAACGGGGATAATACCACCGCTGGCGCGGTTGACGACGACTCCGCCAGCCCCCCCCCCGAAGGTCCCCGGCAAACCAGCGAAAAGCCCGGCAGCGGTGGCCGTCGCCGCCGTGGCCGGGAGCCCCCTGGCCAACCGTTTATTGCCGCCGGTCTTGATTCTGACCGGGCTGCTGCTGGCTTATCTGCTCCTTTCACAACTGCTGATCGCCCTGCTGGCCCCGCGCCTGCTGGCCGACTATTTCAGCCGCCGCCTGGAGCGGCCTGTAACCATCGCCCGGGCCGGCTGGCAGCCTTTCAATGGTATCCTGACACTTCACAACGGCATCGTCGGCCCCCGGCGGGACGACCCCGACGACCGGATCGACCCCCTGCTCTCCTTTCGCACCTTAAGAGCCCGGATAAGCCCCGGCAACCTCTGGGGTGACGGCCCCCTGTTTAAAACCCTGCACCTGACCCAGCCTTTTATTCATATCCACCGGGATGCGGCGGGCCGTTACAATCTGGCCCCGGAAGTTTTTCTATTCGGCAGTCGCTTGCCCGATCCGCTAGAAATCCGCGACGGCCGCTTCTTTTATAGCGACCACGGCCTGCCCGACCAGGGCCGTTATCAGGTGGAGATCCGGCAAATCAACGGCCATCTGCAACCGGCCCCACCCCGGGCTGCCAACCACCGGGTGGCGATCGATCTGAGCGGTGTCGGCCCGCAAGCCGCCGGCTGCCGATTGCAAGGCGAACTGACCCCGGGAGCCACCGCCGACCACGACCACCTGCAACTGGTGGTCAACCGCTGGCCGCTGACCAATCTGGCCCCCTATCTGGAACCTTTACTGGGCCACACCATTAACGCCGGCCTGTTGACCATGCAGGCCGAATTCCGCCCGGGTCCCGGTGGCAAATTACAAATCGAGCAACAAGTGGAACTTGCCGCACCAAGCCTGGGTGCTCCTGGCGACGATACGGTGGCAAAACCAAATATCGCCCTGCTGCTGGCCCTGCTTCGTGGCCGGGATGAGATGGTCCGCCTGGAGCTGCCCCTGTCCATCCAGACCCGGCGGCAAGATTCCCCCTACCTGCGCGCCTTGCGGGAACTGCTCACGGCCCGAGCCAGCCAGGCGGCCGCCGATCCCTGGCAATTGCTACCGAGAGGTGGGGACAAATTACGGGCCGGGATCGGCTTTGCCGCCGGCCAGAGCACTTTAAGTCGCGCCGCCGGTCGCCGTTTAGACCAACTGGCCGGGATTCTACGCCAACGATCGTTGCTGGGCTTGAAACTAACCGGGATCAGTGATCCCGCCTGCGATCAACCGCCGCTGCTGACCACCAAACGGGAAAAGGTGGCCCAGCAGCGCCGGCAAGTGGTGGCCAGGCTGGCCGCCCAGGTGGCCGCCGAAGCCGAGGTCACAGTGACCGCGGCGGAACTGGAGCGTCTGCGACCGGCAAAAGTAACGGTTGATCCCGACGATCTGCGTCTTTTGGCCCGGGAGCGACAACTGGCGGCACAACAGCGCCTGGTCATGGCCCTGGGACTACCTCCCGCAGAGGCGACCGAACGACTGGAGCTGGGACCGGTGCGCATCGACGATGAGCCAACAGCACGAAGCAATGGCTGCGGGGCTGTCACCTATACCCTCTTTCCCTTCTGAGAACGGGATAATCTTGGACGCCGGCTACTGCTGGTTATGCTCACGGGTTTTATGGAAGACGATATGGGGATAAAGCTCCACGGTGCGACTTAACATCCAGGGACTTTCGGAAAGAAAAGTCAGTTGTTCCTCGGCATCCAGGGCCAGGTTGGCCTGGTTTTTGGAGGTAAACTCGGCCAGCCGGCGGCGATCATCACAACTGATCCAGCGGGCAGCGCCGAACCCGGTGGGTTCATAGATCGCTTCCACTCCATATTCCGCCTTGAGCCGGGCCACCGTCACCTCGAACTGCAGCACCCCCACCGCCCCCAGGATAAAGTCCCCACCCTGCAGGGGCCGGAAAACCTGAATGGCGCCCTCTTCGGCCAGCTGCACCAACCCCTTGCCCAATTGCTTGGCTTTCAGCGGGTTTTTCAGGATCACCCGGCGAAAATGTTCCGGGGCGAAATTGGGGATCCCGGTAAAGCGGAGTTCTTGTTTGGCGGTGGAAAAAGTATCACCGATCTTGATGGTACCATGGTTGTGGATACCGATGATATCCCCCGGCCAGGCCTCCTCGACATTGGCCCGATCCTGGGCCATGAAAATGGTGGCGTTGCTCAGCGCCACCTCCTTGCCCAGACGCTGATGACGCACCTTCATCCCCCGCTTGAAACGCCCTGAGCAAACCCGAAAAAAGGCGATCCGATCACGGTGGGCGGGGTTCATGTTGGCCTGGATCTTAAAGGCAAAACCGGCAAAGTCCTCTTCATCGGGACAGACCTCCCGGGGTTCGGCGGGCCGGCAACCCGGCGGCGGCGCCAACTCGACAAAGGCGTCAAGCAGTTCCTGAACGCCGAAATTATTGATGGCGCTGCCGAAAAAAACCGGCGTTTGGCCGGCCTTGAGAAAATCCGGGTGGGAGTAAGAGTTGGCGGCTCCGGCCAACAACTCCAGGTCCTGACGCAGTTTGTCGGCGGCACTACCACCCAGCAGCTCGTCCAGGCGGGGATCGTCGGGATTATCCAGCACTGTCCCCCCCTCGTCGGGGCGGGTATCGCGGCCGGGCGTAAAAAGATGCAGACTGCCCCGATAAATATTGTAGACGCCCTTGAACTGTTTGCCCATCCCCACCGGCCAGGAAAGCGGTACGCATTCGATTTGGAGCTTTTCTTCGATCTGCGAGAGGATCTCCAAGGGGTCCAGCCCTTCCCGGTCAAGCTTGTTGATAAAGGTGATCACCGGAGTGTTGCGCATCCGGCAGACCTCCATCAACTTTTCGGTCTGGGGTTCAACCCCCTTGGCATGATCGATCACCATCAGGGCCGAATCCACGGCGGTCAACACCCGGTAGGTATCTTCGGAGAAATCCTGGTGACCGGGGGTATCCAGCAGATTGATGGTATAATCCCGATAATCAAACTGCATCACCGACGAGGTCACCGAGATTCCCCGCTCCTGCTCAATGGCCATCCAATCGCTCATGGCGTGGCTATCGGCCTTGCGGGCCTTGACCGAGCCGGCCATCTGGATGGCACCGCCAAAGAGCAGCAACTTCTCGGTCAGGGTGGTCTTGCCGGCATCAGGATGGCTGATGATCCCGAAGGTCCGCCGGGTATTAATTTCTTTTTGCAAACGACTGCTCAACGTAAATTCCTCGACTGCTAAAAATTGGCCAGTTTGACTTGCCGGGATTGATAACCGGCACCGTTAAATCCCGCAAGGTCTAAATGCAAACGGCCGGGCCGGATCGACCTCCTGGTCAATCCGGCCCGGCCGGGAAAACTACGACGACGTCCCATGCCGGCGACGCCGTGCTTACAGGTTAATCCTGTTCTTTCTGGCCCCGCTCTTTGGCGGCGTACATGGTAGTGCTACCGGAAGACCAGTATACCAGCCGACCTTCCTTAACCAGGTCATTGGCGACATTCTTCACCGCCCGCGGCTTGGCCTCGGGATCACAAGCAAAGAAGTCCTTTACATAAAGTTGGCTTTTGGGCCCCTTCAGAGCCTTTTCCATGATCTTCTCTTTGAGTTCATCGATACTCAATGCCATAACCGTGTTCTCCTTGGAATACCGGATTTATTTAATATGGCTGGTGAACTTGAACTGGGTAGTGGTCCGCCAGGTAGTGTAAGCCAGCCGGTAATCATCGATGGATTTCTCGGTAAAGGGAATATCACATTGTTCAAAGAACTTCTCCCAACCAATCCGCTCAGCCCATTCCCCAACACGCTCATACTTGTCGGCGTTGGCGGCCCAAGTCTCAAGGATATTCTTAATCGCCGAAACAGTTTCCGGCCAACGCGGCGGGGTGTTGGGCAGGAAGGGAATTACCAACTTGGAGAAAGCCGGTCCCTTACGGGTATTGGAAACCTTACCACCAACCAGAATGGCAATCCCGGAACCTTCTGGGTCGGCCAGCGGCATCGCCGGGCACATGGTGTAGCAGTTACCGCAGTACATGCAGCGATCGGCATTGACCTTAACCGACTTGATGTCGTTGCCTTCCGAATCCTTGACGGTGGCCGGCTTAATGGCCCCCAGCGGGCAGGAAGCAACAGCCAGCGGAATCTCGCAGAGACCGGTAATGGCGTCGTGATCGACCATCGGCGGCTTGCGATGCACACCCAGAATGGCGATATCGGAGCAGTGCACGGCGCCGCACATGTTAAGGCAGCAGGCCAGGGCGATCTTGCACTTGGCCGGCAGATCCATATTGGTGAAATGATCGTAGAGTTCGTCCATTACCGCCTTGACCACCCCGGAAGCGTCGGTGGCCGGGGTATGGCAGTGGATCCAGCCCTGGGTGTGGACCACGTTGGAGACAGAAGCTCCAGTACCACCTACCGGGAAACGGCCATCACGGCTGGCCAGATCGTCGAGCAGGGGCTGCACCTTGCTCTCGGCATCGACCATGAACTCAATGTTGTTACGGGTGGTCCAGCGCATTACGCCGTCGCAATGCTTATCGGCGATGTCGCAGATCTCACGGACCAACTCGACGGAAATCAGGCGGGCACTACCTACCCGCACGGTATAGCATTCCCCGCCGCTTTCACTGACATGCTTGAGTATGCCAGGCTTGAGGATCTCATGGTACAGCCACTTGCCGTAGTTGTCCTTGATCACCTGGGGAAACATCTTCTCATAGTGTGGCGGACCAATATCTGTGATCCTGTCTTTCATCGGATTTTGTGGATCGTAACCCATATCTGATACCTCCTTCTTGGAATCTGAAATATTTAAACGCGGCTTAAACCAGCGTCGCCAACGCCAATGGCGCCGGCCCGCCACCTATCATTGCGCGTGCTTCTTGCGGAACTCCTTGACGTCACGCTGCCAGCCACCTTCAACCTCTTCCTCGCGCCAGAAGACGTAGGGGTTGGAACGGGGCTCCTGGACGTGCTGAGGAATAGGATCGATCTCCATGATCCGCAGGAAGGCCGGGAGGCCGATCCGCTGGATGGTCTCACCCAGACGCTCGCGGTTCTTGCCGTACTCCATCCAATAATCCCAGCATTTCTCAATTACGTCCACCAGTTCCTCAAACTCGTTGTCCGGGTCCATTTTGATAAAGGGGACAATCAGAGTGCCGAGCTGGGCACCGTCGAGGATCGGGGCCTTGGCGCCCATCATGATGGAAGCCCCCTGGTCGGCGCCGGGCCGCAGGGCCTTGGGCATAACGTTGAGACAATGCATGCAGCGGGTGCACTCGGCATCATCAATTTTCAGAGTCTCGCCTTCCATCCACATGCAATTGGTGGGGCAGATGTCGAGTACTTCCTTCTTCATATTGAATTTGCCGCCCTTGGCGGGAATACCGTTGCCGCTGGGGGGATTTTCGCCGGAGATATACTTCTTGACCTCGTCCTGGTTGATCCGGATATTGTCACGCCAGGTACCGATGGCGGAGAGATCGGAACGGGCGAGGGCGGAGACGCAGTCGTTGGCGCAGCCGGAGAACTTGAACTTAAACTTGTAAGGGAAGGCCGGCCGATGAAGCTCGTCCTGGTACTTCATGGTCATGCTGTAGCAGGTGGCCTGGGTGTCGTAGCAGGCCCATTCGCAGCGGGCCTTACCAATGCAGCAGGCTGGGGTCCGCAGGTTGGAGCCGGAACCGCCCAGGTCCCATTCGAGATCGTGGGTCAGTTCGTAGAAGAGGGGCTCGAGCTCTTCGGTCCGGGTGCCGAGCAGTACCAGGTCACCGGTGGAGCCATGGAAGTTGGTCATGCCGGAGCCGCGTCTCTCCCACAGATCGCAAAGCTTGCGCAGCAGATCGGTGCGGTAGAATTTACTGGACGGCTGGTTCAAGCGCACGGTGTGGAAATGGGCCACACCGGGAAACTGCTCCGGGGCGTCGGAATAGCGGCCGACAATACCACCGCCGTAGCCGAACACACCGACGATGCCGCCGTGCTTCCAGTGGGTCATCTTGTCCTTGAAAGACAGTTCCATCTGACCGACGATATCCCAGCACTGCGGATTTTTCTCGGCCTGACGCTTCAGGTCGGTGACAAAGCTTGGCCATGGACCTTTTTCAAGATCGTCCATCAATGGCGTATCGTGCTTCGGCATGTCTTCTCCTCCTTGGTTGAAGTGTATTTAAGCGGAAACATTCCCCCTTACCCTTGCGTCGAATGCCGCACAGGCACAACTCTTCCTGAACCTGGGACCAGCGATGACCACAAAGGGTGGTAAACGACACAAAACCTGAACAGTCATTCAGATTCTGCGGAGAATAGCCAGCCCTGCTGGCTTTGTCAATAAAAAATAAGCCCTTTTTAGGGCCCGCGGCAGGGCCTTTGACAGACTGTTCTTTCCACGATATTCTAAATAATATTAACCATCCGCTTTCTTAACTTTACCTTCGACAAGGAGTTGATATGAGCAAAAAAATAGTAATCATCGGCGGGGTTGCCGCCGGCCCCAAGACCGCCAGTCGGGTCAAACGGCTGTTGCCCGATGCTGAAGTGACCATCATCGATCAGGACAATCTGATCTCCTACGGCGGCTGCGGCATCCCTTACTACATAAGCGGTGACGTCTCCGATGAGAAAGAATTACGCAACACCTCCTTTCATCTAACCCGCAACGAGGATTTCTTTCTCAAGGCCAAAGGGGTGACGGTCCGGACCCGGACCCGGGCCCTGGCCATTGACCGCCAGAATCGGCAGGTCCAGGTCAAGTCCCTGGATGACGGCAGCCAGGAAGAAATCCCCTACGACCAACTGGTACTCGCCACCGGCAGCCAGCCCAATCGCCTGCCCCTGCCCGGCGCAGAACTCGACGGGGTTTTTACCATCAGTGATCTGCACCAGGCCATCGAGATCAAGGAACGGATCGCCCGGGGCAGGGTCAACCGGGCGGTGGTCATCGGCGGCGGCGCCATCGGCATCGAGATGGCCGAGGCCTTTGTCGATCTCTGGGGCCTTAAAGCCGATCTGCTGGAGTTCATGCCCCAACTGCTGCCCCGGCTGGTGGATTGGGAATTTGCCCGGATGCTGGCCCACCACCTGCGCCAGCAGGGGGTCAACATTTATACCAACGAGGCGGCCCAGGCCATCGAGGGCGAGGATGGCAAGGTAAGCCGGGTGGTGACCCCGCAACGCACCCTGGACGCCGACCTGGTGGTGATGGCGGTGGGGGTGCGGGCCCGCGGCGAGTTGGCCGCCGAGGCCGGCCTGCCGGTGGATGGCCAGGGCAACATCCTGGTCAACGACCGGCTGCAGACCGCCGATCCCAATATTTACGCGGCCGGGGATTGCATCGCGGTCAAAAACCGGCTCACCGGCAAGAGCGGCATCGCCCCCATGGGCAGCCTGGCCAACCGGGAAGGGCGGATCGTGGCCGACAACCTGGCCGGCATTCCCACCCGCTACCAGGGCTGGGTCGGCAGTTTCACCTTAAAGGCCTTTGAACGTTGCATCGCCGCCACCGGTCTCAGCCTGGAGAGCGCCCGGGCGGAAGGCTTTGACGCCGCCGCCGTCACCACCGCCCAATCCGACCGGGCCCATTTCTTCCCCACCCAGACGATTATCCCGCTACGACTGGTCTTCGACCGAAGCAACCGCCGGCTGCTGGGCGTACAGGGCTTCGGCCCCATGGGCGACGCGGTCCTGGCCCGCATCGACGCCGCCGTCGCGCTCTTGCAGCAGGGTGGGACCATCGACGAAGTCAGCCAGTTGGAGATGGCCTACGCGCCGCCCTTTGCCACTGCCCTGGATGCCTTGAACGCCGCTGGCAACGTGGCCGACAACCTGGCCGCCGGCCGTCTACGCTGTGTGGACACCGGCGATTTCCTGGCCTGGATGGAGGATTTCAGCAGCCGGCCCGACTGGGTGGCCCTGGATATCCGGCATCCCAACGAGGCCTCTCTTATGGCCGACAAATTCGGCCAGGACCACTGGCTGACCATCCCTTATATCGATATCCGGGAACGTTACCGGGAACTGCCCGCCGACCGGACCATGATAATTATTTGTGACGCCGGCACCCGTTCCTCGGAGATCCAGATTTTGCTCGACAGTGTAGGACTGACCAACAATCTGGTGCTGGGCGGCGGCTTTAATCTAATCCGGCGGATGGGGGTCGACTGGCTGTAACCTTATTTGCGTTTCACCACCCGCACCAGCTTACGTTTGCCACCGCCGCCGCCACTGCCTTTGCGTCGCCGGACCAGGACTTTTTTGCGGTCGGGGGCGGACTCCTCCCCGTCGGTGGCCATTGCCGCCGCCGGGGAGACCTCGGCTCCAGCGGCCTCCTCCGGAGAACTCGTCAACTCCTCGGCGCTCCCGGGCCGGGTTGCGTGGTCGTCGGTTGCCGCCGCCGGCGTGGCCTCCTCAAAGGCCTTGCCCGCTGGGGTTTTATCAGCGCCGCTGCGATCATTTCCAGGGACGCTGACCTCCTTCCCCGGAGCACTGCCGTTTTCGGGTAGCGCTGCCGGCGCGACATCGTTTTCTGGTACCGCCGGCGCCGCCGTTTCGTCAGCAACCGCCATTGCGGCTTCCTCGGCAGCCACCTCCCCAACTGTAGCCGCAAGCCCATTGACCGCCCCCGACCAATCGTCAACCGTTTCCGGTCTTGCCTTACCCTCCTCTGCCGTGGCCGGTTCTGCCGGTGCAGCCGCCTCTTCTCCAAGCGAGCAACTACCCTCCGAGCCGGCCGCTTCTTCGGCAAGAGACTCCGACACCGAGGCTGGCGGAGAATTGGGAGCCGGCGGCGCCTTTTTGATCACCGAGCTTGACGAACGCCCCGTATCTGTCACCGGTGGAGGTGGTTTCTTGCTCTTGGCCAGCACCTGACCGCGCATCAACATGGTCTGATCAAACTGCTGCAGCGCCGCCTGCAGGGTCTTCCGACCCGAAAGGACTTCCTCCACGGTCTGCTCGAAATAGGCCAACAGGTTGACCCCGGTCATGGTCGGCAGGGCCCGGTCCAGGACTTTCAGCAAACGCCCGCAATTGTCCCGACAGCGCAAGGTTCCGTCGGCCAGCAAGGTGGCGTAATTTTTGCCCAACAGGTTTTCCAGGGCCGCCGCCATCTCGGTGGCCGGATCATAGGAGAATTCCGCCAGTTCAGTGGCCAGCGTCTCCAGGGTAAAGGGTTCTACCGCCGCTTCGGCGGTCTGTTCCGGCACCAGCCGTTGGGTGGTCAACTCCTCCCCTTCCTGCAGGGCGGCCAACGGCGACGGATCAAGGGGCGGCGGCTGGTGATCACCGGGATCGGCCACCATAAAGCCAGGGGTGAGCAAGTGCAGACCGGAGGCCCGCAAGCGGCAATGTTCGCCGCCGGCCACTTCCAAAGTAATCTCCTGGCAGGTGGCTGGAGCCAGTTGCCAGGCCAGGGCCCGCTGGAAGATCAGGCGGTAAACCACCGCCTGGTCATCATCCAGTTCGGCGGCCACTTGCTCGGGCTCCCACTCGGGCCACAGGGGCAGCAGGATTCCACCCTGGGGCTGATTATCCCCTGTCCCGCCCAAGGCGTCTTCACCCCACCGCTGGGCGGCCCGGCGGCGCACCGCCGCCAGCAGTTCGGCGATGGACTGGGAATCCACCCCGGCCGACCAGGAGCTTACCAGGCCGCTTTCCGCCCCTTGAACCCGGCAGCCCTGGTAGAGCTGCTGCAGGGCCGCCAGGGTACGGGGAGGAGAAAACCCCTCCCGGCGGTGGGCGGCGGCCAACAATTGTGGCAGATTGAACGGAGCCGGCGGGGCGATGGTACTCTCCCGGCGCTGGCAGGATGTCACCCGCAGGGTCTGATGGCGCAGCATGGTCACCGCCGCCCGGGCCTGCTCGGCCTTATGGAAAATCCCCTCGTCGGTTCCCCCATAGACTTCCGCCAACAACAGGTCAAATTCGCCACCCGCGCCGGCGGCCCGCACCCGCACCCGCCAGCGTGGCGCCGGGGTGCTGGCCTGGAGTTGTTTTTCCTGCTCGGCCAGCAGGATCACCGGCAACAGGGAAGTAAGGTTCAGCGGCAAACCGGCGGGCCCGGTGGCGGTACCCAGCAGGCGGCGGCAATGTTTGGCGAAACAGCTATCAAAAAGCTCCCGGATCGCCCACGTCCGGGCCGCCGGTTCATCGACCAGGTCGGTCAGGCGCCGGGCGGCTTGCAACGGCCCGGCACTCAGGCCCGCCGGTCGCAGCCGCTGGGCCGCACGCTGGCCACTGCTGGCCTGTAGCAGACAACCGTTTAAGAGCCAGGACCAGTATTCGCCGCGCTGGTCGGGATCAAAGGCCAGCAGGATTTCCCATTCCGGAGCAAAGACTTCGGGACGGGCCAGAAACTCCTCTCCCGGGGGCAGTGGAGTAAATTGAAAGGTCAGAGGATCACGCCGCCGGGGGTCGGCCGGCGGCCGATAAACCGGACGAGCCGGTAACGAGGAGACCACCACCGGCTCGTAGTCATCGCCCAGCTGGGCCTGAACAACCCGGGCTTTGGCAGCCGATTCCACAACTACCAGGGTCTTATTCATAAGCGGTAAAAACTCGGCATAATCTTGCTGTTTCTGGTATTTTTTTACTCTACTGGCAGTTCCCCTGCCGCTGACTCTGTTACCACCCCCGCTGTCGGCAGGATAGGCTAAAAGGAAGCATATCGAAATGATTTTTGCAATTTAATCTTAATTTCGGGATTAATTTTATGTCAGCTTTGATCACGCTGGAAGGTATTGATCGGGCCCTGAACGCCTTGGATCTTAAGCCCGACACCTTCAAATACCGCCTGGCTTATACCATCCGTGAGCATCTCGCCGCCGCCGATTCTCCGGCCGAGGCCGCCGCCCTGGAGACCCCGGAACTGGCCAGCCAAGTCTACCAGGTAACCACGCCGGCCGCCATCAAGGCCAAACGCAAAAATCTGAGCAGTCTCAAATCGGCACTCAACAAGAATCTGCGGGAACTGGCCACTGAGGACAACCCCGAAGGGCTGGTGCTTGGTAAGGATAATCTCTTTATCGTCTCCGAAGAGCGCAAGGACAGCCTGCTGCGGGATTTTGAAGCCAGCGGCGCCTCGGTCGACCAGTTACGGGATATTTTTACCAATTTCAAACAGGCCCTGGCCCAGGTGATCCAAGAACGGGGGGCCGCAGAAGTGGCCGATATTCTCGAAGAGCTTAACGAAATAGCCCCTTCCCGGGAAAGCACCGACGGCCAACCGGAAGGCGCTGGACAGGGGGCCGGCGACGGGGATGACGCTGGCGAGCTAACGGAAGTCGAGGAAGTGGATGAAGACGAGGTACTGCCCGAAGGCGCCGACGGGGAGCCAGAGGGCGCCGGACAGGGGGCCGGCGACGGGGATGACGCCGGCGAACTGGCGGAAGTCGAGGAAGTGGATGAAGACGAGGTACTGCCCGAAGGCGCCGACGGGGAGCCAGAGGGCGCCGGACAGGGGACCGGCGACGGGGATGACGCCGGCGAACTGACGGAAGTCGAGGAGGTGGATGAAGACGAGGTGCTGGCAGAAAGCGCCGACGGCCAACCGGAGGACGCCGGACAGGGGACCGGCGACGGGGATGACGCCGGCGAGCTAACGGAAGTCGAGGAGGTGGATGAAGACGAGGTGCTGGCCGAAAGCGCCGACGGCCAACCGGAGGACGCCGGACAGGGAACCGGCGACGGGGATGACGCCGGCGAGCTAACGGAAGTCGAGGAGGTGGACGAAGACGAGGTGCTGGCAGAATGCGCCGACGGCCAACCGGAAGGCGCTGAACAGGGGACCGGCGACGGGGATGAGGCCGGCGAGCTAACGGAAGTCGAGGAGGTGGACGAAGACGAGGTGCTGCCCGAGGGCCCCGACGGCCAACCGGAAGGCGCCGGACAGGGGACCGGCGACGCTGAAGCCGATGGCGAACCGGCAACTAACGAAGCTGAGCTCTCCGAAGTAGTTGAAGAAGACCTGGAAGAGGTCGAAGAAGTCTCAGAAGATGAACTAGTGGAAGTCGAAGAGGTTGACCAGGAACGGCTGGTTGAGCGCCTGCGACCCCGCTTTTGTGAGATTCCCGGCGGTATTTACCCCGTGGGGGCCGACCGGATTAAGGGGGCCGCCGGCAACAGTGCCGCCGGCAACAGTGCCCCCCGCCGACAGGTGCAACTGCCGCCCTTCCAACTGGCCGCCACCCCGGTGACCAATGAGTTGTTCGAGCTTTTTGTCCGGGAAACCGGCTATCAGACCCGGGCCGAAAAGGCCGGTTACGGTGTGGTCCACGACGGGCGCTGGGTCAGTTCGACCGATCCGGAAAGCGGCCGGGGCAGCATCACCTTCAATTCCAGCACCACTTCCCGCCAGGTGCCAGGGGCCTGCTG
Source organism: Desulfurivibrio sp. (assembly GCA_034522365.1). Taxonomy (GTDB): domain Bacteria; phylum Desulfobacterota; class Desulfobulbia; order Desulfobulbales; family Desulfurivibrionaceae; genus Desulfurivibrio. The sequence goes on from JAXHLI010000014.1 coordinate 99,966, forward strand.
GCGGCGCCCCCGGGGGCCGGGCAGCGACCTGGAAGGCAAGCATCATCATCCGGTGGTCCAGGTGGATTACTACGACGCCCTGGCCTTCGCCACCTGGGCCGGTTGCCGGCTGCCCAGCGAAGAGGAGTGGGAAGCGGCGGCCCGCGGCCCCGACGGTCGCCCTTTTCCGTGGGGCCAGCAATGGCGGCAGGAAGCGGGCAACTTCGAAACCGCCTGCCGGGGCGACACCGCCCCGGTGGAGACCCACCGGCAACTCAACAGCAGTCCTTTCGGCGTTATCGATCTCTTGGGCAATGTCTATGAATGGACCAGCACCCCCTACCGGCGGCCGGAGCAAGGCAACACGGCCCCGGCAGCGGCGCCGATCATGGTGCTCAAAGGAGGCTGCTGGTGTTCCCGGGGGATTATCACCGTCGGCCACCGGGAAATCGAACGGGCCGCCACCTGGTCCAATATCATCGGCCTGCGCTGCGCCCGGTAAACGTTCAGCAGCCGGCCAGGGCCCGGTCGATCAGCTCTTCTTCGACCTCGCTGGTGATCGTCACCCGGCCGATGGTGGTGGGCAGGACAAAGAAGGGGCGGCCGGCGACACTTTTTTTGTCGGTCTTGAGGTATGATTTGATCCGAGCCGCCTCCAGGCCGGCGGGAACCGTCACCGGCAGACCATAGTCGGTGAGCAAACGGCGCAGCCGCGCCGCTTCCTCCCGGCTCCACAGCTGTTTGCCAACGGCAATTTCCGCCACCAGGGCCATGCCGATGGCCACCGCCAGACCGTGGGCCAGGGTATAGCCGGAGGCGGCCTCGACGGCATGGCCCAGGGTATGACCAAAATTGAGAATCCGCCGCCAGTCGCTCTCCCGTTCATCGGCGGCCACCACCGCCGCTTTGATCTCGCAGCAGCGCTTGATCACCGTTGCCAGCACCTCCCGCCGGCAATCCAGGATGGCCGGCCGCTGCTCTTCCAGCAGCCGGAAAAAATCGGCGTCATAAATCACCGCGTACTTGATGATTTCGGCCAACCCGTTGAGCATCTCGGCAGCCGGCAAAGCGGCCAACACTCCCGGATCGATATAAACCCGGCGGGGCTGATAGAAAGTGCCCACCAGATTCTTGCCCTCGGGGATATCGACCCCGGTCTTGCCGCCCACCGAGCTGTCCACCTGGGCCAGCAGTGAGGTGGGTACCTGCACAAAAGGTATGCCACGCATGTAAATGGAGGCCAGAAATCCGGTGATATCACCGCTGACCCCGCCACCCAGGGCGATCAGACCATCGCCCCGCTCCAGCCCCAACCGGGCCAGACCGCTGGCCAACTCGGCCACCGTGGCCAGGTTCTTGCTGCCCTCACCATGGGGAAAGGTCAGAATCTCGGCGCTTAGCCCGGCGGCGGTCAGCCCCGCCCGCAATTCTTCACCAAACAGGCCGGCCACCCGGTCATCGGCTACCACCACCCAGCGCCGCGCCAAGCCGGCGGCGGCCAAATCGCCCCCCACCGCGCCCAGCAGCCCCTCGGCAATAATTATCTCATAGGCCCGCTCTGCAAGCCCTACTTCCACCCGCAGGGTATCCGCCGCCATAAAATTGTCTCCTTAATCCAGGCTGGACTTTTTCATGCCAAGCCAACCATGAAAGCCGCTACTACCGGTTACCACAAAACAAAACGGGAAGGTACCTCAAAGGCACCTCCCCGTCTGCAACTTCCTTCCCGCAAGGGAAGCAAACATCCAGTCCGGACGTCTATTACTTCATGGTGTCGCCGGAAGCCGCACCCTGCATCTTCACCTCAACCTTCTCGGTCAAGCCTCCGTAATACTCGCGCAGGATGTTCAGGACCTCTTCGCGGCCGAAGTGATCGGGCACCGGATCGCCGTCGGAAAGGGCCTTGCGCAGCTTGGTGCCGGAGAGGATCACCCGATCTTCCTTCTCGTGGGGGCAGGTCCGCAGGGAAGCCATGCCGTCACACTTGAAGCAGTAGAAGGTCCAGTCGATCTTGAGCAGGGTGCAGAGCAACTGCTTGCCGGGATCGGCGGGCTTGGGAATCTCCTCAAAGACTTCCTGGGCCTCGAAGAGGGTGTAAAAATCGCCGACTCCGGCGTGGTCACGGCCGACGATCATCCGGCTGACCCCGTAGTTCTGGCGGAACGTGGCATGCAGCAGGGCCTCGCGGGGACCGGCATAACGCATATCCAACGGATAACCGGCCTGCACCACGTTGTCCTTGACAAAGTAGCCGTCAATCAGGGTATCGATGGCCTTGACCCGGACGTTGGCGGGGATATCGCCGGGTTTGAGGTTACCGATCAGGGAGTGAATCAAGACCCCGTCGCAAACTTCAACGGCGATTTTGGCCAGGTACTCGTGGGAGCGATGCATGGGGTTACGCAACTGCAGGGCGGCAACTTCCTTCCAGCCCCGCTCCTCGAAGATGGCCCGAGTTTCGGCCGGGGTCAGGTAAACGCCCTTGTACTGATCGGGGTACTCGCCTTCGGAAAGTACCTTGACCGGGCCGGCCAGGTTGACCTCTTTCTGGTTCATAACCATCTGAACACCGGGGTGGTCTTTCATGGCAAGCTCCCAGAACTTGTCATCGGCGGACTCTTCGCCTTTGCCCTTGAAGACCTTCTCGCTTTCCCAGCGCTTGTTCTCTTCGGTCATCTCAAACTTTTCGCTGACCTTCATGGTGGCGAAGATCACGCCGTCGCGCTCCAGGGCAATTTCGTCACCGGTGTTAATACCATCGGCATCTGCCTTGGAAACATCCATGGTGATCGGCACCGGCCAGAAAGTACCATCGGCCAGGGTAAGCTTCTCGCAAACACTTTTCCAGTCGGCCTTGTTCATAAAACCATCCAGCGGGCTGAAGCCACCGATGCCCAGCATGATCAGGTCGCCCTTGGTCCGGGCGCTGATTTCAATCTTTTTAAGGCCTTTGGCTTTCTCCTGCTCCGCTGCCAGTTCACTGCCATGCAGCTTGCAGCAGACCAGACCTTTACCGCCATGGGGGGGGACCAATTGTGACATACATTTTCTCCTTTTTCTGTTACTTTGATGGATCGGACAGACGATACTAAGGAATCACCAGACGCGCCGCGATAAATGAACGACGATTCATTTTTTCCTTCAATAACTCTTACCTATACGAGAGGAGAGATAACTTGTCAAGGGAAAAACGGAGGGAGAAAACGACGTTGAAAGAACGCAAAAAACCGTCGACCGCCGGGCTGGTCTCCCGGCAAGGTCCGGCTAAAATAAAATTAAGCAACCGGCCGCGACCGGCATTATGGCAAACGGGCCGCCCGGCGGCTAAACCCGGCTGTCATATAACATGCCGACCAGTTCGTTGAGCTTCTGGCGCAACTCCAGGGTCTGCTCAGCGGGGAACTGCTTGATCACCTCGCCGCTCTCCCGATCGGTAATCTGCACCACCACCGCTTCCGGCTCTTCATGCAGACTGAAGTTAAGCCGGGTGTTGCCGATACTGTCCAACCGCGCCTGCATCTCCTGACTGAGCTCCCGGGCCTCTTCAAGGGAGACCGGTTTGGCCCCTCCTTCCCGCTGGCGGTACCCAGCCCGGGACTGGTCATCGGCTTTGCCGCCTTCGGTGGCATAGCTCTCCGCCACCGGGGTCACCGGCGGCCGATTCTTCTCCTCCTGCTCCACCGCAGTGGCGGGGGGCTGGACATACCCCTTAACATCGCTGTGCAAATTGACATCCATGATCATTCCTCCTTGTCTTGCGGTACTCGGGCAACCGCTGCTGCCTCACCAGACTTCTCACCAAAACATACCCCAAAGGCATCTATATGACAGGCAGGGGAGCACCCCGGCGCCGCCAGCAAAAACCGCCCTTGCGGGCTTTCAGGCCATACTGCTGATAAAACGCGGCCGCGGCCCGGCGTCGGCCCGCGGGGTAATCCGGCGCATGGCGTTTTTACCCTTACGCAGGGCCGCCTGCTGCTCCCGAAGCCGCCGTTTCCCCTCGCGTACTTCCTTCTGCAAACGATTCTCGGTGGCCAACAGCCCTCCCAAACGTTCACTTAAAAAAGCGGCAAAATCACCATCCGTCAAGGCACCCAGATCACCGAAGGCGTCGAGCTGGTAACGCAGTTGCTGGAAGGCGCGCTCCCGTTCGGCCTGCCACTGCACCACATTCCCCACCCGGCCGGCCCGCAGGGCCGTCAGGTGTTCCTCCTGCATGGCCTCGTAATCATCCATGGCCCGCCACAATTCCCGCGCCACAGAGCAATCATTGCCGGTGCTCATCGAGGTAACCTCCGACTTCAAATCGACACCGACAGCGGTGCCACCCGTTCTGCTTCGGACGAGGGTTGCATGGCCTCGCTCTGACGCTCATCCAGGCCATTTTCCCGCATCGCGGTCTCTTCCCAGACCTTTTTGAGTTCGCTGATATAACGCCCCGCCTGGCGCAGGATCTCGACATCGTTGTTTACCGATGCCTGGGGTAATTCCACCAGAATGGCACCGTAAAGCCCCCGCAGAAAGGAAGCGGCTTCCGATTTATCCTCGGAGTTGACCGCCGCGTTCAATTCCGCGATCAAGGCAATGGCCTTGCTCAGGTTTTCCCCGCGCTTACGGACATCACCCTCGCCGATGGCTTCCTCGGCAAAACGCAGGTGGGTCAGCACCCGTTCATACATCATATGAACCAATTTGACCGGATGCACATTGGCACTGACCTCGTTCCGACGGTAAGCCTGAACTCCCTGGCGTGAGTACATAGGAACTCTCCATTCTCTAGATTATGTGATAACGGTTGCTGCTGCTACTCGCTTGTTACGCCTTTAAGGCTTTCAAACTGGCCCTTGAGGTAATCACCCATGCTTTGCATTTTCTGCATATAGCTATCAAGCTCCACAAACTCCCGGGTCATCGCCTCATAGCGCCGATCCAGGCGCATGGTCTCGGATTCTATACGCCCCTCCAGATCCTTGATCCGGCTTTCGGCGCTGTCCTTTTCACTTTCCAGCAAGCCGCCCATGCTGGCAATGGAACCCAACCGTTCATGGAGATTTTCGGCAAAGCCCTGCTGCTCCCGGTCCTCATCACCCAGGAGAAAGGCGTACACCGCCTCGCTGTCCTCGGCCAAACGCTGGTCTAGAATCGTGGTATCCAGGGTGATGCTGCCGTCACGCTGAAATTCCATGCCCAGATCAAACAAACTCTGCACCTGGCCGGACTCATCACCTTCAAACATGGCGGTCATGACTCCTTCCAGTTCATGGCGCAGCCCCTGAACCGAAGTCCGGGCCAGGGCACCCGGTTGGCCGCTCTCCTCGTCATAACTCGTTTGGGCGGCCACTTCCTGGACCAGTTCATTGTAATCCTCGACCAACTGCACCACGGTATCCCGAACATCCTCGGTCCGGCCACTTACATCCAGGGTGGAGGTGCCGGCGCCCTGGAGGTTAAGTGTAACCCCGGTGAAAATATCGGTAATGGTGTTATCCTGGCGCTGGTAAGTGATACCGTCGATAAGTAATTTGGCGTTAAGGGACTCGCCGGCCGCGCCTTCCTGCTCGGTAAAAGCAATATCCGGCGGCTCGGAGGTAATCGTGAGCCGATTGTCCTCCCCGGTGTCATCGGCTTGCAACAATAATTTATAGGGATTACTCGAATCACCGGTGTCGATAATAGAAGCAGTTACCCCGGGATTATCGGTATCGCTGTTGATCTTGTCAACCAATCCCGACAGGGTGGTATCGGCGGCAACGGCCAGGGAGACCGCCGTGGTGTTGTCAGCCGGACCGAATTCATATTGAAACACCTCGTCTGGCGGAGAAAATGCCAGAGTGGAAGCATTGTCACTGACCTCGACCCGATGAGACTCGCCGGTGCCCCCCGTGGTATCGGTTTTAATCCGCAAGTGGGTATCAGAGCCCACGGTATAGGTTTCAGCGGTGACCATTCGCCCATTGGCACCGCCACCGACATTATCGGCATGCTCGTTGATCTCGGTGACCAACTGATTCAAGGTAAGATCCGCCCCGGCAGTAACGGTAAAACTATCAGTCTCACCATACTCAATGGTCAAACTGTCACCTGCGGCCAACACTACACTTGCGTCCGGGTCCGCCACCCCACTGGTTGATTCCTGGCTGGTCGGCACGTAAACAATGGAACTCTTGTCCGCCAAACCGGAGGAGAGCCAAGAGCTCTTGCTGGCCATCTGATCAACCTCGACCGTGGTTTGTCCCACCTCCGCCCCGTCACTGACGGTGGCGGTAAAGACACTTTCATCAGAGCTGCTGACATCCCGTTTAAGATAGGTGGACTCCATGTTCAGATCACGGGCATAACCACGGATATCCAATAACTTATTCTGGACCCCATTGAAGGCCTCCAGCCGATTTTCCAACTTGGTGATATTGTTTTTGATCGGCCGGATACGTTGTTGTTCATCCGCCGCCCGCAAATCATCAATGATTTTCTGAAGTTCCAGGCCGGAACCCAATCCCAGAGCGGACAAACTACCGACAGCCATGATTTTCCTCCCTAGCTAACGTTGGTGTTGCCATAACGGTGCGGCTCGAACGGCCAAGCAATAATCCAGAGCCGCGCCTACTCACCTTATCGGTTTTTGCCACTAATAGTTAAATGTTTTTTTGGGAAGCAAAGACGTGGCGCTGGCGGGTGGCTTTACCTGGGGGCGGGATGGTTGGCCAGCAGGTGTTTGAGCCAGTCGAAACCGAAGGAGAGCAGGGCCTCGTCGTCGGTCTCGATGGCCCGGCGGCGGGGTTTGGCGATGCGCAACTGGCGCAGCAGGTCGTGCTCCCGGACGTAGGCGCGGAAGCGGTCGATATTGTAGCAGACCATAAAGGCCAGTTGCTGGCGGGGGCCGGCCGCCCCTTCACCGCGCCAGGGATTGGCGGCGAAGATGGTATCCATTTCGGCCCAGCGATCGGCCATGGCGTTATAGGGCAGCAACTGCTGGTCGCGAAGCCACTCCTTGACCTGCCAGCGCCGGCCCTGGTCATGCCCCTGGCAATAGTCGTGACGGACCAGGAAGTAGTATTCGGCCCGGCGGCCGCCAGCGCCAGCCCGTTCCACCGCCCGCTCCAGGGGGTAGGTGCGGCAGGCCGACGGCCGATCCTGGTAGATCGTGCAACCGGCTTCCAGATCGAGAAAGGGGCAGGTATACTCGGCGTTATTGCTCATCCGCAGCAGCACGGCCGGGAAATAAGGGTTGCTCCCCGGCCCCACGGCGGCGTAGCGCTCGAGAAACTCTTCGGAGCCGAGCTTAAGCCGCTTTTTCAAGCGCAGGATATCGTAGGGGTAGAGCACCAGTTCCAGCTTGCGGCAGCAGCGGGTAAAACAGGAAACCTCGGGGCCGCAGGTAAAACGAAAACCTTCGGGGCCCAGCGGCTCCATATCCTGGGGGAATTTTCTTGCCGTCTCCATAACGCGGCCCAAGCTACCAGCAAAACCGCCAAATAGCAAGCCACGGGAGCTGCCCGGGGCAGGCGGTGGCGATAAAAAGCCCGGGCCTCTTTCTCGACCACCGCGATCAACCGGGGATCAAACTGGCGACCGGCCTGTTCATGGACCTTGCGGTTTCGGCGGTGCGGCTGCGGCCGGGCCAGGTGGCGAGGAAGGGAAAGACGTTCTTTGATCACCGTCCTTTCGGCGGCCGAACCGTGCCGCAGCCACTGCTCCAGCCGGGCGGCAAAGCCCAGGTTGTTCTGCAACTCCACTCCCTGGACCCGGCTTTCCCGCAACCAAGCGTCGATCCGTTCGGCTTTCAGCGACGCCACGGCGGTAAATTCCTGGGCAATGCTCAAGCGGTGCCTCGTCCATAAAAACCCGTTTTAAGGCCTGCAGCACGTTGACCTCGTCATCTACGCACAGCACGCTGGTTTGCTCAGACATCGCTACCACCTCTCTCCTTCCCGTTCACCGGTAACCGGACCTCAAAAACGGCCCCGCCGGCGGGGGCGTTGCTCGCCCTGATCTCACCGCCGATGGCAAATATCAGGATAAAGCCATAATGGACCGGACCCCGGCCCCCGCAGCCAGGAGAAGACCGTTACCACCCGTTGTTTAAAGCGCCGCAACTGGTTTCCAGCCATTACCAACCCCCGCGATCATCGCCAAACATACCTCCAGAACATCATCGTTGTCAGCCATCCTCCTCCACCTTATCCCGCTTTGCCAAAGACAGCGGCAAGCGGATGGTAAAAACGCTGCCCCGGCCCGGTTCGCTGTCCACGGTAAGCTCCCCGCCATGCAACCGGGTGATGATATCGTAGCTGATGCTAAGCCCCAGGCCGGTACCTTTACCTACCTCCTTGGTGGTAAAGAATGGTTCAAAAACCCGGGGGAGATGCTCGGCGGCAATCCCGCTGCCGGTGTCGGCGATGGCGATATGGATATTGTTGCCAGCGCTCCAGGTGTTGATCCGGATCTCGCCCTGCTCACTGATGGCCTGGCCGGCATTGATCAACAGATTGACCAGCACCTGGTTGAGTTCATGGGGAAAACCGCGAATGGGCGGCAATTGACCGTATTCTTTGACCACGGTCGCCTTGTATTTCAATTCGTTCCAGACGACCCGCAGGGTATCCTCCAGGCACTGGTGGATATCCACCCAATCCTCGTGCTGGCGGTCACTGCGGGAAAAGTTCTTCAGGCTCTGGACAATGGTCTTGACCCGCTCGGTCCCTTCCAGGGACTCTTCAATCAACGCCGGCATATCGTTCAGGATCTCGTCGATCCTCAGTTCCCGGGCCAGTGCCGCCAGCTCCCGGTGGCTTTCCGGCTCGGCACAACGCTTGAGTACCTCATCCTGGCGCTTGATAAACTGCTGCAAACGACGACCATATTTGGCCAGGCTCCCCAGATTGCTGGTAACAAAACCCACCGGGTTGTTGATCTCATGGGCCACCCCGGCGGCCAGCAAACCGATGGCGGCCATTTTTTCGTTTTGCACCAATTGCGACTGGGCGGCCTTGAGCTCGTCGTAGGCCTGTTGCAGTTCCTCCTCCACCCGGGCCCGCTCGCCGATATCATGGACGATGGAGTAAAGCAGGGAGCGCCCTTCCAGGGTGATGGGGCCGGCAAAGACCTCGACTGCGCGGGTGGAACCGTCGGCCCGGCGGTGCTTAAAGCAGAAATGGCGGCGCTGCTCGCTGTGGGCCCGGGCCATTTCGGCCTTGACCTCGGCCAGCGGCAGGGTGTTGAGCTCGGTGATCTTCTTGCCCTTGAGTTCGTCCCGGCTCCAGCCGTAGTAGGCCACGGCGGCCGGGTTGGCGTCGACGATCAGGGCGCTTTGCGGATCGATGATCAGCATCACCGCGTGGTTATTGGTGAACAGGCTGCGGTAACGGGCTTCACGCTCCCGCAGGGCTTCCAGGTTACGGCGATTGGCGGCCTCCAGTTCGCGCCGCTTGAGGGCGTCGACAATGGCCGGCCCCAGCCGCGACAGCCGGTCCTTCAAAATATAATTCCAGGCCCCGCCCCGCATGCAGGCCACCGCCGTCTCTTCGTCGATGCTGCCGGTGACGATCAGCAAAGGGATATCCGGACAGCGGGCCCGAGCCAGTCCCAGGGCCTCCATGCCATCGAAATCCGGCAGGGTGTAGTCGGCCAGGATCAACTCGGGGCGCCAATTATCCAGGGCGGCGATAAATTCTTCCCGATAGATGGCCCTCTTACACTGGGCCTGCGGTAACACCTCCTGGGTTTCCCTTTCAATCAGGTCGGCATCGCTATCGTAGTCTTCGAGGATCAATACCCGCATGGCTCCCCCTTAATGTTCGCCCCCGTGGGCGGATGACATGTTTTTTCAGGATCCTATAAAACAGCATAAAAATCAATCTCAACAATAAGATAATTCCCCACCGGGAACATCCTTGCCTTTGCCGAGCCCGGGGTTTATAGTGGCGCCGATGAGCTACCCCCGCAGCATGACCGCCTTCGGCCGCGGCACCGCCACCGCCGGTGAGCGCACCTGGAATGTCGAGATCCGTTCCGTCAATCATCGCTACCGCGATATCAAGGTGCGGTTGCCGAGGCAGTACGCGCCGCTGGAGGAGGCGGTCAAAAAAGAGGTCGCCGACGCCTACAGCCGGGGCCATATCGAGGTCAACCTGACCTTGAGCGGGGGCAACGGCGGGCCCGCGCTGGCGGTCAACCTGCCGCTGGCCCGGCAATATCTGCAGGGGCTGGAGCGGTTGCGCGACGAGTTGAGCCTGGCCGATAAGCCCGGCCTGGCCATGCTCCGGGACCTGCCCGAGGTTTTCCGCTTCGAGGAAGCCGCCCCGGAATCCCCCGAGGCCGAATGGCCGTTGCTCAGCGAGGCCTTGCACCACGCCCTGGCCGATACCCTGGAGATGCGTTGCCGGGAAGGGGAGGCCACCGGCCGGGAACTACGGGAGCGCCTGGCCGGCATCCGGACCAATGTCCAACGGTTGACGGCGGCGGCCCCGGAACTGGTAAGCCGCCGCCAGCAGCGCCTCCGACAAAGATTGCAGGAGCTACTGCAGGAAGTCGAACCGGATCCCTGGCGCCTGGCCCAAGAGGCGGCGATCCTGGCCGACAAGAGCGATGTCAGCGAAGAACTGGCCAGGCTTGACAGTCACTTCGCGCAATTCACCGCTTATCTGGCCGGCGATGAGCCCAGCGGGCGGCGGCTGGATTTTCTGCTCCAGGAATTCTTCCGGGAGATCAACACCATCGCCTCGAAAATTAACGACTCGGAAGTGGCCCACCTTAGCGTTGAGCTGAAAAACGAGGTGGAAAAACTGCGCGAGCAGGTACAGAATCTGGAGTGAGCAGATGAACCGGAAAATGATCAATGTCGGCTTCGGCAACGCGATTCCCATCGGCCGGGTACTGGCGGTGGTCAACCCCAAGTCTTCGCCGATGAAAAAATTGCGCGAGGACGCCCGGGAGCAGAAAAAATTGATCGACGTCACCGAAGGCCGGCGGACCCGTTCGATTATCATCCTGGACAGCAACCACGTGGTACTCTCCTCGGTGCAGCCGGAAACCATCAACCAGCGTTTAACCGCCACCGGTGAAGCACGGGGCCGCGGTGATGACGACCAACCGACCAGGGAGATCAAAATATGAGCCACGGCTGCCTTTTTGTGGTCTCCGCGCCCTCGGGGGCCGGCAAGACCACTCTGTTAAAAAGGATCCTGGCCGCCACTGCCCGGCTTGGTTTCTCCATCTCCCACACCACCCGGTCGCCCCGGGCCGGGGAACGGGAAGGGGTGGATTACCATTTTATCGACCAGGACAGTTTTACAGAAATGCGGCGGCGGGGAGATTTTCTGGAAGCCGCCGAGGTGCACGGCAATTTTTACGGTACCAGCCGGGCGGCCATCGAGGCCGCCCTTAAACAGGGCGAAGATATCTTTCTTGATATCGATGTCCAGGGAGCCCGCCAGATTCGGGATCTCAAGGAGATCTCCACAGTCTTTCTCTTTATCGCCCCACCCTCCCCGGCCGTTCTTGAGCAGCGCCTGCGGGGCCGTGGCACCGACGACGAGGACACCATTTCCCGACGCCTGGACAACGCCCGCCGGGAAATGGAGGAGGCTAGCTGGTATGATTACCTGGTGATCAACGACCAACTGCCAGCAGCCGAAGAGTTGCTGCGGGCAATCATTATCGCCGAACGCTGCCGCCGGCGGCGGTGGTCCGACGGTACCCCGCTGCCGCCCTATCAGGAAACGGGCCGCTGAATTCACGGTTGTGACAGGCTTGCCATGAGAAAAGGGGCAACTTCCCCAAAAGGGGCCAGACAGCGGCCACCGGCCGACCAACCCGAGGCCTCCCTGATATGGGGAATCCATCCGGTAACCGAGGTGCTGCGCCGCCGCCCCGGCCTGGTCCAGGAGCTTTATCTCGCCGGCGGGCGGGATGATGAGCGCGTGGCGGCCATCGCCGAACTGGCCGCCGCCCACCGGATCCCCCTGGAGCGGTCCGGGCTGCCACCGGCGGCGGCGGAACTGCCGGGCCACCAGGGGGTGGCCGCCCGGGTGGCGCCCCCAAGCCCGCTGAGCCTGGCGGAACTGCTCCAGCGCCTGCCCGCCATCGACCCGGAACCGGCCTCAACACCATCTCCCGCCGCCAGCCCCCCTCCCCTGCTGCTGGTCCTGGACTCCCTGCAGGACCCCCACAATCTGGGGGCGGTGCTGCGCTCCGCCGCCGCCTTCGGGGTGAATGGGGTGATTCTACCCAAGGATCGCAGCGCCCCGCTCTCCGGCACGGTACTCAAGGCCGCCGCCGGCACCGCGGCCCTGCTCGATATCTGCCGGACCACCAACCTGGCCGCCGCCCTGAGCACCCTCAAGCAACAGGGTTTCTGGATCTATGGCGCCAGCGGCGAGGCCGGCAACAGCCTTTACGAGACCGACTTTAGCGGCCCCACCTGCCTGGTGCTGGGCAATGAACAGAAAGGCATCCGACCGCTACTGAAAAGCCACTGCGACTTCCTGCTCGCCATCCCCCTGGCCGCCGGCGTCGAATCCCTAAACGTCTCGGTGGCCGCCGGCATCATGCTGGCAGAAATTCGCCGCCCGGCCGCCGGCCCGGCTTAGTCGCTTACGGCCCGTTAAATCGACGGTTGTCGGCCTTGCTGAACGGTTACGCGGCGGCAAAGGGGGCGCCGATCTCCACCCGTTCCACCCGCCGATCGGTGGTATCGAGGATGGCAAAACCGGGCTGGTCGTCCTTGCCCAGCAGTTCACCGGGGTTGATCAGCAGGGTGGCGGCTATTTCCTCCACCTGATAGCGATGGTTGTGGCCACAGCAGACCACGTCGAAATTGCCTTGGGTGGCCAGGCCGCGGGCCAGTTGCGGGTAATGGGTAAAGGCAAACTTAAGGCCGGCGGCCTCCACCGCCCCGAAATCGCCGTGATGGCTCAAACTGGGGAATTTGGTGCCGCAGAACTGCGCGATCAGATGCTTGTCGCCGGGGTTGTTGCCGTAGACCAGGTGCACCGCGCCACCAAAACTGGCCAGTTCAGCGAGCATAAAAGGGGAGATTAGATCGCCGCAATGGATGATCATCTCCACCTGGTAGGAGTTACAATAGGTCACCGCCGCCCGCAGGTGGGCGATATGATCGTGGGTATCGGAGATAATGGCAATTCTCATCAAAAAACCTTTCAAAAACCGGAAGTTGATTACAAACCAGCGTTGACCGCCAACGGTGACGGTAAGCGTTCAGCGGCCGAGGATTTCGGTGCCGGCGGGGGGCTCGAAACGGTAAAAATCGGCCGCCAGCTCGGGGTCCAGTTCGATATTGCGGAAAATCAGGGTGGTAACGCTGCCGAAGTGATCGACGATCTTTAAACGCCGGATCAGGTAACTCTCCGGCTCGACCAGCAAATCAAGGTGTTCCACCTGGGGATGGGGCTCGCGGGGCAGCAGCCGCAACTGATAGCCCGGCTCGGCCAGGGCCTCCCGGTCGGGTACCTCCTTTACTTCGAAATCCCGCAACAGATCACCACTGCCGGAGAAAAAGGCGTAGGTGATATCGCTTTCCAGATAATCTTCCACCTCCTGGACCATCATCTGGTTGCTGCCGGCGAAGTACATCTTGACCTGTTCACCATCACCCACCAGCACCTGGCGCTCGGGCTTTTCATATTCCCAGCGCATCAGATGGGGCTTTTTAAAGATCACGCTGCCCTCACCCGCACGCTGCCGCCGGCTCATGGGAACCACGGTGCGCTGCCGGAAATCGGCCCGGAAGCTGCTGGTGGCATCGTAGGTTTGCTGCAACCTTAAGGCCACCTCGGCGGGATCGTCGGCCGTCGGCGCGGAGGAATCCGCGAAAATCGCCGGGGGACAGAGCAAAGCCGCCGCCAGCAAGGCCAGCCACAGCAACGGCCACCACCGTAAAGCCCCCGCCGGGGAGGGTGGAGCGTAGTCGGTAAAATTCATGCAGTTACCCCCAATTAAAAATCAAGCAAAGCGCCGGCGGACCACTCAGGGCTGTCGCAATTCCACAGTACGACCGAAAATCCGGCGGGCGGTGGCGGTCGCTGCTTCGGTGACATCGGAAACGTAATAAAGGTTCTCGCCTTCCCGGCGCCGGCCCAAACTTTGATCAATCGCCGGATGAGTGGCCAAAAATCTTTGCAACTCGCCGGCCAGGGCCGCCGAAGAGTCGATCACCCTGACCCGCCGGCCGATCCGTCGTTGAATCATCTCTTTAAGCAGCGGGTAATGGGTACAGCCCAGCACCAGGGTATCCACCTGGTGGCGTTTGAGGGGCGCCAGATAGCGGCGCAGGATCATCCTGGTTTCCCGCTTGTCCAGCCACCCCTCCTCCACCAGCGGCACCAACAGCGGACAGGCGGCGGCAAAGACCCGGCAGGCCGGCTGCTGTTGCTGCAATAATTCCTCGTAGACGCCGCTTCTGATGGTGGCCCGGGTACCGATAACCCCCACCCGGCCGCCGCTGCTGTAGTGAACCGCCTCCCGCACCGCCGGGGAAATCACCTCGAAAAGGGGCAGCTCATAGGTGGCCCGCAGGGCGGCGGTGGCCACGCTGGCCGCCGAATTGCAGGCCACCACCAGCAATTTGGCACCCTGCCGCAACAGGAAATCAACATTCTGACGGGAGTAACCGGTGATGGTCTCGGCGCTCTTGGAGCCGTACGGAGTCCGGGCCAGATCGCCGAAATAGATCAGCCGGTGGTCGGGCAGGGCCTGTTCAATGGCCCGGGCCACCGTCATCCCCCCCACCCCGGAGTCGAAGATACCGATCATAAAAAATCAGGATTTGGCCGCGGTCTTGCCCTTGGCGGCAACCTTCTTGGCACCGGCCGCCGTTTTGGCGGCACTCTTGCTTTTGCGGGAGCGCTGATCGATAGCCTTGCGCAGATTGGCGGGCAAGCCCCGCTCCTTGCCGGCCTTCTTGCGCCGCTCGGAAAGCTCCCGGGCGCAGAGCGCCTGGCGCAGGGGCAGGCCCCATTTGCGGCGATACTCACGGCCGGTCAGGCCATGGGAGCGCAAGTGCTTGGGCGAGATCATCTTGAATTCCTCGCCACATTCCAGACAAACGATCTTGTGTTTCTGGATCGATTTTCCCGGTTGCTCGGCATAGGGTGAGCCACCGGCATCGGCCGCCGCGCCCCGGGCTTCATCCCGTTGCAGATTAAGCAGAACATTGTAGGTCGCCTGCAAGGACTGGGCGACCTCATCGGCCGTCATACTGGTGGTTGCACACTGGGACTGAACCAGTTCCGCCGCCAACTCAACCAAAGTCTTACTCATGATCTTCCTCCATCGATTTTAAGGTAACCCGTTCAGCAGCACCGCACCTTACGGCACTGCTGAACGGCTGCAGCCCATAATACCTGCGATTGTCGGGCCCGGTGAATGCTTACATTTCGACCATGCCAGCATATTCCGTTGTCAAGACAAACCAAGGCATGATTAGTCGATGGCGGCCGGGAGTGCAAGAATTTTCCCGGGGTTCAAACAAAACGATCAATAATCACCACTTCCTCCAGGTCCAGCTGCCCGCTCCGGGGCCAGGCCGGTTTGGTTCCCTTGCCGATGGCCACGAACATCGCCACCGCATGATCCTCGGGTAAGTTGATCAGCCGGGCCACCGCCTCAAAATCAAAGCCGTCCATGGGGCAGGAATCATAACCCATGGCCTGGGCCGCCAGCATCAGGGTCTGGGCGGCAAGGCCGCAGGAGCGCATGGCTTCGTCCCGCTGGACCTGGGGCTTGTCCCGATAATAGAGATCGATGGCCGGAATGATGAAGTCCTGCACCTCCTCCGGCGCGTTGCGCCAGTAGCGCTGCGGTTCCTTCTCCCAGCTTTTGAGATCGGCGCAGAGGATAACCAGCAGCGAGGCGTCGGTGACCGGAGCCTGGTCCCAGGCCTCGGCCCGGATCAACTGCCGCAGGATGGGATCCTTGACCACCACGAACCGCCAGTTCTGGATATTAAAGGCGGTGGGCGAGAGCAGGGCCAGGGAGAGCAAACGCTGCTCGTCGGCTTCGCTCATCCGGTGGCTGGGATCATATTGTTTAATGGCCCGCCGACTTTCAATGGCCTTGATGGTGTCCATAATATCTCCTCCTGAACATAATGGGGGAAAGAGGTGATGAGGCTTGACAGTCACCACCCCGGCTGGGTACTGCTATTCAGTATAACTGATAACGGCCCCAAGGGCCAGTCGGCGGTCCCGGCCCCATACCAGAAGGCAACGACAACAATGACGAACGAGCGGCAGCACCCGACCCCAGACCCCACCGACCAAGCCCCAGCAGGCGGGAATCGCCCCCAACTGCGACGCCTGTTGCGGGAGTTGCGCGGTCTGGTGGCCCTGCACCAGGAACTGGGGGTAGATGCCTATCCGCCGAGCGCCCGGCCCTTGTTAACCGCCGCCGCGCCGGGTGGCGGCCACCCGGGGCCAGCTGTTCAAAAGAGCCATCGGGCAGCCCCCGCCGCCGGACCGCCGCCGGACCGGGCCGAGCAGCCCGCCACCGCCGAACAGCCGGCGACTCCCCGGCAACCCCGGCCGGAGCTGGCGGCGGTTGCCGAGCGTCTCCAGGCCTGTGACCGCTGCCCCCTGCAACGCCCCCGGATCATCGGCGGCCAGGGCGACCCCGAGGCCCGGCTGCTGATCATCGCGCCGCCTCCCGGCCCGGCCGAGGAAGCAGCCGGGCTGCCCTGCCAGGGCGAGGCCGGGGCCCTGCTGGACAAAATGCTGGCCGCCATCGGGCTTGCTCGCTCAACGGTGTACCTGACCACCGTGGTCAAATGCGCCCCCCCCGGCGCACGGCCCCCCACGCCGGAAGAGAGCCGCCAATGCCGACCCTGGCTGGTGGAACAACTCGCCGCCATCCAGCCGACCCTGCTCTGTACCCTGGGCCAGGAAGCGGCCCAAAGCCTGCTTAAAAGCTCCCGCAACCTGCTGCAACTGCGGGGCCGTTTCCACGACTGCCAGGGATTTACCCTGATGCCCACCCTGGCCCCGGAATTTCTACTGCACAACCCGGAAATGAAAAAGGCCGCCTGGCACGACCTGCAACTGATCGCCAAACGGTTGGCCAAACGGCCCTGAATATTCGTATTGGCGAAAGTCCAAAGAACGTAGCTTGAGCGGCAAGCCCAACTCATAACCGTTCAGCAGTGCCGCTGAACGTTTACAATTGTTCCGGGGTCAAGGCCTGGACCTGGTCGATACTCTCCGCCCCGGTAAAAAACATGGCCAGCCGGTCGATACCCAGGGCGATGCCGGCGGCCGGCGGCATGGCGTGCAACTCTTCCAGGAAGCGGCGGGGCAGCGGCGACGGCCGCCGGCCGGCGGCCCGGATCGCGGCCCGGTCGCGGGCAAAGCGACGGCGCTGCTCGCTTGGGTCGATCAACTCGGAAAAGCCGTTGGCCAGCTCGATCCCGGCGATATAGAGTTCAAAACGTTCGGCCACCGCCGGGTTTTGCGGGCTGAGCCGGGCCAGGGCGCCCAACTCGGCGGGGTAGTCATAAAGGAAGGTGGGCCGTTGTCGGCCCAGCCGGGGTTCGATCTTTTCCACTAAAAGCTGCTCAAACTGCTCCCGCCGCAGGGCCTCCTGCACTTCGAGACCGGCATAACGCCGAAACGCCTCGGCCACCGTAAGCCGCTGCCAGGGCGGCTCCAGAGAAACGCCGTCCGGCCCGGCCAAGGTTGACCCCGCCTCTTTAGCCCCGTGGCCCGCAGCGTCGGCGGGATCATCCTTTACCGCCCCCGCCAGGGCGGCGGCCACCGCCGGCAGCAGTGCCTCGCATTCCGCCATCAGGTCACGGTAATCGGCCCCGACCCGGTACCATTCGAGCATGGTGAATTCCGGCAAATGGCGCCGTCCCCGTTCCTGGCGGCGGAAACATTTGCAGATCTGGTAAATTCTGGGAATACCCCGGGCCAGCAGCCGTTTCATGCCGAGTTCAGGAGAAGTCTGCAGAAACCACTTACCGGCCCGCTGGGGCAGCAGGTGGGGTTCCGGGGCCGGGGCCGGAATCAGCAGCGGAGTGTCCACCTCAAGATAATCGCGCTGCTCGAAAAACTGGCGGATGGCCCGGAGCATCGCGGCCCGGAGCCAAAGATTGCGCATCGGCGGCGCTCTTACTCCTTGACCCGGGTTACATAAGCCCCGGTACGGGTGTCGATCTGGATGCGGTCTCCTTCGTTGATAAAAGGCGGCACCTGCAGTTCATAACCGGTCTCCACGGTCACCGGCTTGGTGTCGCTGCCGCTGGTATCACCCTTGGCCCAGGGTTCGGCCCGGGTCACCGTGAGAGCCACGAAATTGGGCAGGGTAACCCCGATGGCCCGCCCTTCATAGAGCAGCACCTCCACTTCCATGTTGTCGACCAGCAAGTAACGGTCATCGCCCAGCATGGAGCCGGCAATCTCCAGTTGCTCGTAGGTCTTGTTGTCCATGAAGTGGTATTCGTCGCCCTGGGCGTAGAGAAACTGCATAGTCCGCTCCTCCAGCGGCGCCTTTTCAAACTTGTCATTGGAGCGGAAGGTGCGGTCAAAGGAGTTGCCGTTGATCATATTGCGTAATTTACAACGGTACAGGGACTGACCCTTACCCGGTTTGGAAAAATCGAAATCGGTGATGATGTAAGGGTCGCCGTCGAGCTTGATCTTCAGGCCCTTGCGCAAATCGGAGGCGGTGTACATTGCTGATCTCCCGGTTTAACGGTGTTGGCTTTTATCCGACGACGGCCCCCAGAATGGCCCAGCCGCCAGCAAATCGCCCTTTCTAACCCAAAACCGCCCTGTTGACAAGCCCAAAGCAACCTTCCCCTCAGAGGCTTTTGGTGGTCACTTCCCGCAGGTCGCGGGAGCGGGCGCCGGCGGCCAGCCGTTCCAGCTCACGGCGCATCAGGGCGCGACGGGGTTCGGCGTAGCGGCGCCAGCGGCTCAGGTTGGGGGCCAGGCGGGCGGCAAGCTGGGGGTTGCGCTTATCAAGCTCCAGGATGCGGTCGGCCAGGAAGCGGTAACCGGAGCCGTCGGCGGCGTGGAAGGCCACCGGATTGCTGCCGAAGGCGCCGATCAGGGCCCGCACCCGGTTGGGATTGTCAAGCCGGAAGGCCGGGTGGTCCAGCAGCTGGTTAACCGCCGCCAGGGTGGCGGTAAAGGGGGCGGTGGCCTGGACCGCCAGCCATTTGTCCATGACCAGCGGTTCCTGCTGCCAGCGCCGGGCGAAATCGGCCAGGGCGGCAGTAGCCCGGGGGGCGCCGGCATGGACCAGCCCCCGCAGGGCGGCCAGGGAGTCGGTCATATTATCGGCCTGTTGGAACTGTTGCCAGGCCAATTGGTAAAACTCCTCCTCGCCGCTGGCCAGCAGAAAATCAAGCGCCAGGTTGCGCAAGCGGCGGCCGCCCACCTGACCGGCTTCATATTGATAGGGGCCGACCGGCGAGGCGGCCCGGTAGAGGGCGTGCCACTGCGCGCCCAGCGCCGTGGCCAACTGGCGCCGCACCGTCTGCCGGACCCCGTGCAGGGCGTCGACCTCGATAACATCCAGTTGCTCGGCCAGATAATCCTCGGCCGGCAGGGCCAGCAACAGGGCGAAAAAGGAGCACTCGCCGCCATCGCTTAACCGGGTGGCGGTGGTGATAAGATGACGGTAGGTTTCCCGGTAGGGTGCCGGCAACGGTGGGGGCTCCCCAGCGGCGGCCCCGGAATGGGCGGCGACGCGAGCCAGCAGCAACCGGCTGCTCAACAACTGGCCGGCCTCCCAGCGACTGAACGGATCACGGTCATGGGCCAGCAGCAACTGCAACTGCTCATCGCCATAGGCGTACTGCAGCCGTACCGGGGCGGAAAAGCCGCGCAACAAAGAGGGGGTGGGGCGCTCGGCCAGGCCGTTAAAGACAAATTCCTGCCGGGCTTGCCTCACTTCCAAGAGTTCCTCACCCTGCTGCTCGCCATTACCGGCCAACAGGCCGACGGCCAGCGGGATATGCAGGGGCTCCGGCGCCGAAGCCGGGGCTTGCTGCGCCGCTCCGGCCGCCGCCGGGTCGGCCGCCCGGCCGGATTCCGGTAACTGCTGCTTGACCCGCAGCCGGTAACGACCGCCGGCTGGTTCAAAATCATCTTCAATCCGCAAACAGGGCGTGCCGACGGTGGTGTACCAGCGCTCAAACTGCGCCAGATCACGGCCGCCGGCCTCGGCCATGGCCGCCAGGAAATCCTCGATGGTGGCGGCACCACCGTCATGGCGCGCCAGATAAAGCCGCAGCCCGGCCCGGAACGCCGCCGCCCCCAGCAGGGTATAAAGCATCCGCACCAGTTCGGCCCCTTTTTCGTAGACGGTCAGGGTATAGAAATTGTTGATCTCGATATAGGAAGACGGCCGCACCGGATGGGCCAGCGGCCCGGCATCCTCGGCAAACTGGCGATCCCGCAGCAGTTTGATATCCTCGATCCGTTTAACCCCCGCCGAATGAACACTCTGGCTGAAGAGTTGATCCCGGAAGACGGTCAGGCCCTCTTTGAGGCTGAGCTGGAACCAGTCACGGCAGGTGACCCGGTTACCGGTCCAGTTATGGAAATACTCGTGGGCGATCACCGCCTCGATCCGCTCCAAATCGTGGTCGGTGGCGGTCTCGGGCCGGGCCAGCACGCAGGCGGCGTTGAAGATATTGAGCCCCTTGTTCTCCATGGCCCCCATATTGAAATCATCCACCGCCACGATCAGGTAGTGATCGAGATCATATTCCAGGCCGAAGGTCTCCTCGTCCCAGCGCATCGCCTTTTTGAGGGCCTCCATGGCGTGGTCGCACTGCTCCCGGTTATGGTGCTCGACATAGATCGCCAGGGCCACCTCCCGCCCCGAGGCGGTGAAAAACCGGTCATGGAGCCCGGCCAGATCGCCGGCCACCAGGGCGAAAAGATAGGAGGGTTTAGGGAAAGGGTCGCGGAAAGTGGCCCAGTGGCGACCGCCGGGGAGTTGGCCCCGCCCCGCCGGATTACCGCCGGCCAGCAGCACCGGATATTTTTGCGCCTCGGCGCTGATGGTGACCGTAAAGGGAGCCGAGACATCGGGCCGGTCAAGATACCAGGTCAGCCGCCGGAACCCCTCGGGCTCGCACTGGCTGCAAAAAATCCCGCCGGAACGGTAAAGGCCCTCCAGGGCGTGGTTCTCCTGGGGATAGATGCGAGCCGTGGTCTCCAGGGTGAAACGCTCCGGCGGCGCGTACAGAAGCAAACCCTGGGGATTGAGGCGATAAGCCGCCGCCGGCAGAGCGACCCCGTCTTGGGCGATGGCCACCAGTTCCAGTTGTTCGCCGGGCAGCAGCAAGGCTTCCCCACCGGCTGTTTGCTCCGCCGGGGCCGCGCCCGATTCACCGGCGACCGTCCCTGGCTCGACTCCGGCCGCTGGCCAGTCGGCCGCCGGGTTACGGTAAAGGCGCTGCCGGCAATGGACCAGGGCCTGGTCATCGTAAAGGTCAACCACCAGCTCCACCTCGGCCACCAGATAGGGCGGCGGCCGGTAGTCGGCCAGTCGTACCGGTCGCACCTCGGCGCTGTCGCTCTTATTCTCCACTTGTAACCTTGTTGATGGCGACCACTTGGGGCACCTTAATTTCCTGGCCGGGTTTAAGATCGTCAAGAGCAAGCCCGGGGTTATACTGGCGCAACAGCCACAGCGGCAATTCAAAGCGTTCCCGGCTTAAGCTCCAGATACTGTCACCGGTTCGGATACGGTAGTTATCCACCCCTTCCACCTGGTAGGCGGCATAAAAATCCTCGATCAGGGCCTTGTGGAATTCATAACGTTGCTCCTCGAAAACGTCCTGGCCGGTGCTATCCAAGGGAAGCCGCAGGCGTTGATCGAGCCGGATGGGCCGCCCGAAGGCAAAACCGTTAAGCCGCCGCAACCGCTGGGTGGCGATGCCCAACCAGTCGGCGTAATGCCCCAGGGTCTCCTCCACTTCCACCCGGATTTCGCCATAAAGCCGACCATCTTCGCGCCAGGTGCGCTCCACTCGGATATGGCCGGCCACCACCGCCGGATTAATCACTTCCGGCTCCGCCGTGGCCGCCACCTGGGCCTGAGCCGGCAGACGACCGGCATCGCCGGAGAGGGCAAGCGCCTGCCTAGAATTAAGCAACTCGCCGTCGGCACCCGCCACCGCGTCGCCGGGGGCCAGGGAATCGCGGGCCGAAGCCAGCACCATACTGCCGAGGGCGGCCAGACGGCTCTCCGGCACGGTCGGCGCCGCTTCATCCGCAGTCGCCGTCTCCGACTTAACCACCGCCGTCGGCTCCCCGACTTGCTCCACGGCCGCCACCGCTGGCTCCTCGGCTGCCGGTTCCGGCACCTCGCCGGTTGTCGGGAGTTCAAGCCCCTCGCCGGGGGTCACAACCGCCGGCGTATCAGCCGGAGACTCCGCCGCCTGACGCCCTTCGGCGGCCGGAACCGGCCGGGCGGCGGCCAGCCGGGTGGTCTCCTCTTCCTCGCCGGGAATCCGCAAATTCTGGCCGGCATAAATCGTAGCGCGCCCATCAAGCTGATTGATGGCGATCAATTCATGCAAGCCCACCCCATGGCGGCGGGCGATTTCCCAGGCGGTATCGCCCCGGCGCACGGTGTAAAAGGCGCTGCGTTTCTGCTTGGCCAGCATAATGCCCGGCGGCAGCTCGGCGGCCCGGCGGATCACCTCCGGCTTGGCAGGAACGCGCAAATGATAGCCCTTGGGAAGATACTTTTCACCCCGGAACACCGGCGGCCGCAAGCCCGGGTTATAACGCCGCAGGGTAGCGGCATCAATTTTCAATTGCCGGACCAGCTCGGCAAAAGGGACATAACCGGGCAGCACGACTTCGTGACTGCGCCGGACCGGCGCTCGCTGCAAAGGGCCGAAATAATCCTCGGCGTTCTTGGCCACCTGCCGGGCGGCCAGGAATTCGGCATAGAAATTGCGCGAGGCAAAACCGAAAAGATTGCTGTTATATTGCCGAAAAATAGTGGGATAATCGCCATAACGGGCCACCGCCCGGGCCATGCCGTTGGCGCCGTGGTTATAGGCAGTGATCGCCAGCGGCCAACTGCCCAGCCGCTGGTAATTATCCCGCAGCAGCCGGGCGGCGGCATGGCTGGCGCGGATCGGATCCCGACGCTCGTCCAGCACGTAATCAACGGTCATGTACTGCCGGCCGGTGGCCCGCATAAACTGCCAGATCCCAGCCGCCCCCAGGCGACTGTACGCCTCATAATTGAATGACGACTCGACATGGGGCAGGTAGGCCAGATCCTCGGGCAGGCCGTTTTCCCGCATGATCTCCTTGATTCGCGCCAGATAGGCCCCGGAGCGGCTAACCCCTTCCCGAAAACGATCCTTGAGCCCCCGCTGGAAACGGATGTTGTCCGCCGCCCGGCGCAGGCGGGCCGCCGTGGGCTTATCGCCAAACAGGGCCAGCACCCGCCGTTGCTCGGCATTTTCGGGCTGGCCGTCCTTGGCCAGCTCCAGCAGGATCCGGCGATAACGCTGGCGGGCCTGGTTGATTGTGGCCCGATTGCGGCGCCGGGCCGGGGAGTCCCAAGTGTTCTCCACCTCCAGCTGGGTATAGATTATCTCCAGATCCCGGCGGTCATGGAGCACCCCTGCGGTGGAAGGATAACGGCCGTAGATATCCTGCCAGAAAGCGATGTTGGGGCGGATCTCGTCGTAGACCGGGAAGGGCTCGCCGGCGACGGCCACCCCCCCGACCAGCAGTAACAGTATGGCTAAAAGCAGACCACAACTTTTCATTTTTTACCTGTCTCAACCTCCGCCACCTCATCGCCGCCGTTAGTAGCGGCGCCACCGGCGGAATCGGGCTCCCGGCGTTCCAGTAGATAATTGCTGCCCTCAAGCTTTTTGACATAGTGTTTAAGTTCGGAGGCGGCGGTGGCGATCTCACCGGAATGGCGATAACGGCCCCCACCGGTGCCGACTACGGCGATGGAGAGGCTCAGCAACGGATAGCGGGTCTCCCGCTCCTGGCGATCCAGACCGACAAACTCGCCGGCGGCGACATCCTCGGCGCTTAAAAAAAGATTACGGACCATATTGAAATTATGCAGAATCCGCCGGCAGACCTCCTCGGCCTTCTCCTCATGGACGATAAAGACGTAATCATCGCCGCCGACATGGCCGACAAAGCTCTCCTCCCGGGCCAACTCCTCGATGACGTTGACGATGATCCGGGCCACCATCAGGATCACCTCATCCCCCCGGGAAAAGCCATAACGGTCATTATAGGGCTTGAAATTATCGATATCGACGTAGCAGACTGCAAATGGTTCTTCCTTGGCCAGCACCCGCCGTATCGCCCGCAGAATCGAGGTGTTGCCCGGCAGCCGACTTAACGGGTTGTTATCAAAAACCCGCAGCATCCGGGCCTCAGCCAGCCGCAAACGGGCCAGCAGATCCACCGGCACCAGCGGCTTGATGACGATATCATCGACCGGATAAGCATCCTGCCAGTCCGGCTCGTTGGCCAATTCGTCGGCGCTTAAGGCCAGCAGGATGGGGATATTGGACTTCTGCAGGCAGGAAACCACCGCCTTGATCAACTGCCGATCCCCACCCTCGGCAAACCCCTTCTCCACCAGCAGCAGATCGGGGGGGTCCTCCAGAACCAGGGCCACGGCATCCTGGGGACGCTCGCAACTGTTGAGCTGATACCCCTTGGCCTCCAGCAGCATCCTACTTTCAGCCCCGAGGAAATCGGCGTTGCCGGCAACCAACAAACGATTCATGGCTTATCCTTTGGTGGCGGTAGTGGCGGCTTCGGCCTTGATATCCAGGCTAAAGCCCTTGACGTCCCAGAGTTTTTCCTCCACCTCGTCCAGGATCTCGTCGATATCCGCCGCCTTGAACCGCAACAGCTCCCAGGCCCGGGGCTGCAGCGGCGGTACCCAGATATCCCGGCCATGGCCGTAGCCCAGGCCACGGATCATGATATCGGCGAAATGGACAATGGCGGAGACCAGTGGCTCGTTGTCGGCACTGGCCGGGTCGTGGTGGCACCTGATGGGCTCCACCAGCTTGGCCGGCAGATTCCAGCTTTTGGCCAGCCAGCCGCCCACCTCGGCGTGCTCAAGCCCCAGCACCCGCTGTTCGGCCTCAAAGCGGTTGATCTCGGCGCTTTCCACCAGGGCCGCAACCTCGGCACTCTCCCGGGGCAGTTCCATTTTGATCGCCACCTTGCCCAAATCGTGGATCAACCCGGCGGTGCTGACCTCTTCGGGGTCATTGATCTCCAGGCGTTTGGCCACCACGTTGCAGATCACGGCGCAACCCAGGGAGTGTTCCCAAAGCTCGACATCCTGCTCTTCCATCAATTCAAAGATCGAAGCGCTGATGATCAGGCTCTTGATAACGTTGAAACCCAGCAGGATAATGGCGCTGTTCAAGGAACTGATGCGCTGGGGGAAACCGTAAAAGGCGGAATTGACCAGCTTGAGCAATTTGGCGGCCAGGATATGGTCCTTGCTGATCAACTTGCCCATCTGGTCAGTGGAGGTATCGGGGTCGTCGGCCATCCGGGTCAGTTTGCTGACGATCCCCGGCAGGGTCGGCAGATTCTTGACCTCACGCAGGGCCTTACGAATATTATCCCGTTTTTTCTGCTGTTCGGCGGTCAACTCCGGCTCAACCATGATCGCCCCCTGCTTCTTGGCCGGCCGAGCCGGCATCGGCATCTTCCGCCTTCTGGGACCCCGCCGCCCGGGAGTCGATCAACCGCTGCTGGATTCTTTTCTTGAGATACATCAGCGGCTTGATATGGCGCACCTTGGCAAAACGCTGCTCGACATCGTGCACCTGCTCCTTGAGGGTCTTACCCCCTTCCTCGGGAACCGGCCGCCCGGCGACGGTTACATGGCTGACATCCATCCGTTGGAAGCGTTCGATGATGGCCGGGGTCAATTCCGTGCCCTTGCCGCAAAGCACCCGGTTGCCTTCGATTTCGACATCCTTGGCCAGCACCATGCCCGCGGTCGCTTGCGCTATCGCTATCTGTTGCACATCGCCTCTGGTCTAAGCGTTCACCCGTGTACGCAAGCCTGGCTGAACGCCGCCGCCGCATCATAGCGCCGTGCTCACCCCGGGCGAAATTTCGCCATCGTCCCGAATTGACAGATCACACCGGCGGCATTAGAGTATCCCCCGCTTAAGGGCGCACCCCGGTAGACTTTAACGCGAATATCCCGGTTCCGTCCAGAAACACAGTTTACCCATAACTGATTTTTCTATTCCGGTCATCCCGAAAATGACCAGCACGGTCCATTATGTACCAGCCAAAAACAGTAGCGAGGGTTCAATAAAATGCCGATCTATGAATACGAATGCCAATCCTGCCGGAAAATCACCGAGGCCCGTCAGAGTCTGCGGGAGGCTCCGCTGAGCGCCTGCCCCGAATGCGACGGCGAGTTGACCAAAATCATCTCCCAGACCTCCTTTACACTCAAGGGCGGCGGCTGGTACGCCGACGGTTACAGCAGCCCCGCCGCCGACCCCAGAAGCCACCACCGCTCAGCAAAGGCCGCGCCAGCGACGAGTGCCAGGCGCCTTCGCCGCCGGCGGCCAGTGCACCGGCGGCCGGCGGGGCCGCGTAAGCGTGCAACAGCACCGCCAACTACGTTGATACCCCGGATATTAAACGTTCATCAGTGCCGTGGACGGCGCCAGCGGCACTGCTGAACGGTCCGAATTAGCCATCTGTTCATCGGGTGATGATCGCCATGGCGTCGCCATAGCTGAAGAAGCGGTAGCCCCGAGCCACGGCGTGGTTGTAAGCGGCCATAATGCGCCGGCGGCCGGCCAGGGCGCTGACCAGAAAGAGCAACGATGATTTGGGCAGATGGAAGTTGGTCAACAGGTTGTCCACCACTTTGAATCGATAGCCGGGATAGATATATAACTCACAGACCCCACTACCCGGCGTGAGATAGCCATCGGCGCCAGCGGCGGTTTCCAACGCCCGTACCGCGGTGGTGCCCACCGCCCAGATCCGGCCGCCAGCCGCCCGGGTCTGCTCAACCAGGGCCACATTCTCCGGAGTGATGGCATAATATTCGCCATGAATGGCGTGTTCCCGGATATCGCTGGTCCGCACCGGGGCGAAGGTGCCGTAGCCGACATGGAGGGTAACCCGGGCCTGCCGCACCCCTTTGGCGGCGATGGCCGCCAGCAGTTCGGGAGTGAAGTGCAGTCCGGCGGTGGGCGCCGCCACCGCCCCGGTCACCGCCGCGTAAACGGTCTGATAGCGTTGCCGATCCTCCGGGCTCTCCGCCTCCGGCCGCTGGATATAAGGCGGCAGAGGCATCCGACCATGGCGGGCCAGACAGTCATCCAGGGTGTCGCCGGCGGCCACCTGCAGCCGCACCCGCACCTTACCCCCCTCCCCCAGTTCGAGGATCTCGGCCTGCAGGTCGTCGCCGAACAGCAGATTAAGCCCCTCTTTAGGACCCTTGGAACTCTTGAAAAGGGCCCAGGCCTGGAAAGTAACTGCCCCGCCGTCGGCGTTGCCGGCTCCGGCGGCGGCCGCCAGCGCCACCGGGTACTCCAGCAGCAGCAACTCGCCACGACCGCCACTGGCCTTGCGCCCCAGCAACCGGGCCGGAAAAACCCGGGTATCGTTAAAGACCAGCAGATCGCCGTGGCTCAATAAATCCAGCAACTCCGGGAAATGACGATCGGCGAAACCGGCACTCCGGCAATCGCAGACCAGCAACCGGGAAGCATCCCGCCGCGCGGCGGGTTGCTGGGCGATCAACTCCGGCGGCAGATGGTAGTCGTAGTCGCTCAAAGAATAAGGGGAATCATCACTCACGACCATATCACTCCACCGGGCAACCCCAGATTGCGCGCAGTTCTTGCGTTTTGTAAGCGTTTAGCGGCATAGTAAAAAGATTCGGCGGGAACAGGCCGGTTTTCTAAACCCGCCCGGTGGCGCAAGCTGGCTAACTACCTGACAAACTCAGGAAAAGAGAGCGGTACGCTGGGCCAGGTAGCATAAAAAAAGCCCAAAACCAAGGCAAAACAGGCCGAATTTGCGCAACAACTCCGGATCAAGCTGGCGGATCTGCTCCAGCCAGCGCTGCATCGATTCGGGGAAGGCGGCATAAGGCAACCCCTCGACTATCAGAATCAACCCGATCAGGGTGATCAGCAATTCCATGGCACCTACCAGTCATTCCTTATTGGCAAACGGCCGCGGGCTTGCGGCTTGTTGACGCCACCCGCCAACGATTATCGGCCTTTCACCGATGGTTGACAGCCAGCGACAGGACAATAGAAGGCTTCCCGCCGAAGGTCAAGGCCTAATTCTCCAGCCCACCGGGTGCGGCAGCGGCACATCCCTCGGCGTGGGTCGCGGCAGTTCACGCTCCTGAAAGTCGCCGATTATCTGTTCGATCAGAGTATCCATATCCAATTCTATCTTTACACCGAAGACAGCTTCTCTTCAAGATGTCTTCCCGCAAGAGACGAAAATGGGGTACATGATCCCCATCCTTAACGATATATGCCCCAGCAACTCCCAATCAGTCGGATCAAATCACCAAAACCATACTGACAATTTCTGCAAACATGTGGTAAGATAAGTACATTGTATGGTAAAATCACCTCAGAATCAGGAGGTAAAGGGATGCAGGCCATCGAATTTGAAGCGGTTGCCAAACAGCGGATGTTGCGAATACCCGATACTGTTCCCGATGGCGCCAAACTGCGGGTACTGTTGTTGCTGGAAGATACCCCGCCAACCTTGGCAAAAAAACGCCAACCTTCCCCCAATCTTGCCGGCACGGTAACCATGAAGGATGACTTGATCGCGCCGGCAATTCCCGCAGAAGAGTGGGAGGTCTTACGTTGATTGTTCTGGATACCCATATTTGGGTACGGTGGCTGGATCAGCTGATCAACCCGCTTCCGGCCACTATCAGTCAGCATATTGCAAGCGCCGATCAACTGGCCGCCAGTGCGGTGAGCTGTTGGGAAGTCGCCTGGCTGGCGCGGCGTGAACGTTTGCAGTTTGCAATTCCGCTTACGGAGTGGCTGGAGCAGGCCCTGAACGGCTCCGGCGTCATCTGCCATACCGATCGATACCCGGATCGCGATCCGGGCGGCGACCGTGCCGGAGCATCACCGCGATCCGGCCGACCGCTTATCTCGCCACGGCTATCGAGCACGAGGCTTGGCTAATCTCTTGCGACAATGTTTTCCCCGCCTATCAGTCCCTGCTTGCCGACGAATTGATCGGCAAGCGTAAGCCCTCCTGGCTAAGTAGTTCGTTTCCCTGCCTTAAACCTGGATGCTCCGGGATTTTGCCAAGCTTTTCCCTGCTTTCCGGGTGCACAAAGTGGCCCGGCCGGGTATAATGGCGGCCGCTATGCAGACCCGGAAGATGACCAGGCAAATCAGGATCGGCGACGTGCCCATCGGCGGCGGGGCGCCGGTGGTGGTGCAGTCGATGACCAACACCGACACCCGGGATGTTGCCGCCACCGTTGCCCAGATTGAGCAGCTGACCGAAGCCGGTTGTGAGCTGGTCCGGGTGGCGGTGCTGGACCTGGCGGCGGCCGCCGCCATCGGCGCTATCCGTGAGCGGATTGTCATTCCCCTGATCGCCGATATCCATTTTGACCACCGCCTGGCCCTGGCGGCCATCGAACACGGCGCCCAGGGGATCCGGATCAACCCCGGCAACCTGGGCGGCCGGGAGAAATTGGCGCGGGTGGCGGCGGCCGCCCGCGCCCACCAGGTGGCGATCCGGGTGGGCATCAACGCCGGCTCGCTGGAGCGGGATATCCTGGCCCGCCATGGGCATCCCACCGCCGCCGCCCTGGTGGAAAGCGCCCTGCGCCAGGTGGCGCTGCTGGAGGAACTGGGATTTGACGAGCTTAAAATCTCGCTTAAATCATCCGATGTGCTGACCACCATCGAGGCCTACCGCGGCCTGGCCGCCGCCTGCGACTATCCCCTCCATCTGGGGGTCACCGAAGCCGGGGGGCTGATCGCCGGCACCGTCAAATCCAGCGTCGGCTTGGGAATCCTGCTTTATGAAGGGATCGGCGACACCCTGCGGATCTCGCTGACCCGCGATCCGGTGGAGGAAATCCGGGTGGCCTACGAACTGCTGCGCAGTCTGCAACTGCGCCAGCGCGGCCCGGAGTTGATCTCCTGCCCCACCTGCGGCCGCTGCCAGGTCAACCTCTTTCGCCTGGCCGAAGAAGTGGAAAAACATATCCAGAAGATCGCAACCCCGCTTAAGATCGCCGTCATGGGTTGTGTGGTCAACGGCCCCGGCGAGGCCCGCGAGGCCGATATCGGGGTGGCCGGCGGCCACGGGGTGGGGATTATTTTCAAAAAGGGTGAAATTTTCAAAAAGGTGCCGGAAGCGGAACTGTTACCGCTATTCCTGGCCGAAATCGATAAGATGACGATTGCGACCAAAAGAAGAGCTCCAAGTGCATAACAAAAACCCAAAATGACGATAAGGGATTAAAATCATGCGTTTTTCTCAACTTCTACTGCCCACCCTCAAGGAAGACCCGGCCGAGGCCGAGGTGATCAGCCATAAACTGATGCTGCGGGCCGGCATGATCCGCAAGCTGACCAGCGGCGTTTATTCCTATCTGCCGCTGGGGCTGGCGGCCATTCGCAAGGTGGAAGAGATCGTCCGCCAGGAAATGAACCGGGCTGGGGCCCAGGAGTTGCTGCTGCCCATGGTGCAGCCCGCCGATCTCTGGCGCGAATCGGGCCGCTGGGAGAAATACGGCCCCGAGCTGCTGCGCTTCAAGGATCGCCACCAGCGCGACTCCTGCCTGGGACCCACCCATGAAGAGGTGATCACCGATCTGGTGCGGCTCAATGTCCACTCCTACCGCGATCTGCCGCTTAACCTCTACCAGATCCAGACCAAGTTCCGCGACGAGATCCGGCCGCGCTTTGGCCTGATGCGGGGCCGGGAATTCATCATGAAGGACGGCTACAGCTTCGACGCCGACGAAGCCGCCGCCGATGAGACCTACCAGAAGATGCACGCCGCCTACCAGCGGATCTTTACCCGCTGCGGCCTGGCCTTCCGCGCGGTGGAGGCCGACACCGGCAGCATCGGCGGCAGTTTTTCCCATGAATTCATGGTACTGGCCGCCACCGGCGAGGACGTGGTGGTGACCTGCCAGCACTGCGATTACGCCGCCAATCTGGAAAAGGCCACCGCCCGCCAGCAGGATAGCCCGGAGCAGGACGATCCCCTGCCCAGCAGTGAAATCGCCACCCCGGGTTGCAAAACGGTGGCCGAAGTTTGCGATTTTCTGCAGATTCCCCAACAACGCCTGGTCAAGACCATGGTCTACATCGCCGACGGTAAACCGGTGGCGGTACTGCTGCGCGGCGATCACGAGGCCCAGCCGGTTAAATTACAAAACCTGCTCAAGGCCCAAGAAGTACGACTGGCGGAGGGGCGGGAGATCGCCGAGGCCACCGGCGCCCCCAGCGGCTTTCTGGGGCCGGTGGGGCTTGAGATCCCGCTGGTGATGGACAACGAGGTGGCCCAACTGGTCAATTTCGTCACCGGCGCCAACCGGCAGGATTACCATCTGCTCAACGTCAACAGCGGCCGTGATTTCAGCCCTGCTTACAGCGGCGATATCCGGATGGTCACCGAGGATGACAACTGCCCCCGCTGCGACGGCAGACTGGCCATGACCCGGGGGATCGAGGTGGGCCATATCTTCAAGCTCGGCGGCGAATACAGCCGGGCCTTGAACGCCACCTTCCTGGATAAGGCAGGCCAAAGCCGCCATTTCCTGATGGGCTGTTTCGGTATTGGGGTCAGCCGCACGGTGGCGGCGGCCATCGAGCAGAACCACGACCGCGACGGCATTATTTTCCCGCTGCCCATCGCCCCTTTCCAGGTGATCCTGCTCAACCTGACCCCCAAAGACCCGGAGATCAGCGCCGAAGCCGAACGTCTTTACCGGGAGTTGACGGCGGCCGGCCTGGAGGTTCTGCTGGACGACCGCGACGAGCGGCCCGGCGGCAAGTTCAAGGACGCCGACTTAATCGGTATCCCCATCCGGCTGATGGTGGGCAAGCGTTTTACCCAGGAAGGGCTGCTGGAAATCCGCAACCGGGCCGACGGCCGCAGCAGCGAGGCAACCCCGGCCGCCGCCGTGGCGGTGATCGAGGAAATGGTCGCCCAGCAGCTGCCGCCGCAACCATAAATAGCAGACCTCACCAGATGAAAAACGGTATCGACGATATTATCCGCCAGGTCCAGGAATACCTGCCCGACGAGGATCTAACCCCGCTGCGGCGGGCCTACGAGTTGGCCGCCAGGGTCCATCGGCATGGCCACCATCACATCTCCGGCCTGCCCTACCTGCGGCACGTGCTGGGGGTGACCAATATCCTGGTCAGCATGCGGCTGGATCTGGCCACCATCACCGCCGGCCTGCTGCACGGGGTGCTCAAACAGAAAGAAGAACCGCTGAGCCAGGCCAAGCTGGCCGAACAGTTCGGGGTGGACGTGGCCAATATCGTGGCCGGCGCCACCCGCATCACCGCCGTCCAGTTCAACAGCCATCTGGCCTACCAGGCGGAGAATATCCGCAAGATGCTGCTGGCCATGGCCGCCGATATCCGGGTGCTGCTGCTACGCCTGGCCGACCGCCTGCACGACATGCAGAACCTGCAGGTCAAAGATCGGGAACTGGCCGTGGAGATCGCCCAGGAAACCATGGACCTCTATGCGCCGTTGGCCAGCCGTCTGGGAATCGACTGGATCAAACGGGAACTGGAAGACCTGGCCTTTGCCCAGCTCCAACCCGAAGCCTACAACCAACTGATTGCCAAAATAAAAACCTCGCTGCCCGACCGGGAGGCCTATGTCGAGCGGATCAAGGAGTTGCTTTCCCATCACCTGCGGCAAAACGACCTTACCGATTTTCGGATCCTGGGCCGTCCCAAGCACCTCTACAGCATCCACAAAAAGCTGCTGGTCCAGAATATCACCCTCGACAAAGTCTACGACAAGGTCGCCTTTCGGATCATCGTCGGCGACATCAAAGAGTGCTACACCGCCCTGGGGATCATTCATTCCCTGTGGACCCCCATCGACGGCCGTTTCAAGGATTTTATCAGCCACCCCAAGGCCAACGGTTACCGCTCGGTACATACTTCGGTGATCGGCCCCGACGGCGATTTCATGGAGATCCAGATCCGCACCGAAGAGATGGACCATATCGCCTCGGAAGGGATCGCCGCCCACTGGGCCTACAAGGAAGGGCAGGATGCCAGCAGCCGGGATGTCAAACTCTTCAAGTGGCTTAAACAGCTGGTGGCCATGCTCCAGGACCTGGAAGACCCCAGGGAGCTGCTGGATACGGTCAAGGGCGAGTTATACGAGGATGATATCTATGTCCTGACCCCGGCCGGCGAGGTCAAGGGGCTGCCCCAGGGCAGCGGCCCGCTGGATTTCGCCTACTGCATCCATACCGAAGTAGGTCATCACTGCACCGGCGCCCGGGTCAACGGCCAGATCACCCCGCTGCGGACCCCGCTTAAGAATGGCGACGTGGTCGAGATCATCACCAATCCCCAGCAGAAACCCAATCGCAACTGGCTTAATATCGTCAAGACCAGCCGGGCCCGCAACCGGATCCGGCAGTGGCTCAACCAGGAGGAGCGGCAGCGCAATCTGGAACGGGGGCGGGAAATCTGCGAACGGGAGTTACGCAAGCAGCAGATCAGCTTCAAGAAAATGCTGCGTACCGGTCATCTCAAGGAGGTGCTGCAAAACCTTGGCTGTAATTCCCTGGATGACCTGCTGCACAAAGTGGGGGATGGCAAGCTCGGTATCGCGGCCATTGCCCGCCAGTTACAACCGGCGGAACTGAGGAGAGAGGAAGAGGCGGCGGCGCAGGAGCGCCAACAAAAAGCCGGCGCACGGAAAGCAAGACGGCGCAGCGGCACCGCCGACGAGCTGGTCAAGGTGGAAGGCGGCAGCGATATTCCCATCAAAATCGCCAATTGCTGCCTGCCGGTACCCGGCGATGAAATCATCGGTTTTATTACCACCGGCCGGGGCATCACGGTCCATAAAAGCAACTGCCCCAACCTGCTGGCCGGCGAAGCGGACCGCCGCATCGGGGTCAGTTGGGCCACCGAGGGTCAAGCGCCCTACCGGGCCTCCATTCAGGCCGTCGGTGCCAACCGCAAGGGCTACTGGCGGCCCTCAGTAACGCCGTCACCGGCGACGACGCCAATATCACCAGCATGGAGGCCCACACCGGTAAAAATGAGGCCCATTTCGACATGATTCTGGAAGTAGACGGGATCGACCACTTAAACCGCATCCTCCAGCATATCCGCCAAATCGACGGCATCGATGAGGCCCACCGCCGCTAGGAGGCCCACCGCCGCTAGCGTTACGCGGTTTTAGTCACGGCTCCCGAACGTAGACAGCGGGTGCAGACCTTGAGCCGCCGGCGGTTGCCGCCGGTGTCGGCAACCCGAATCTGTTGCAGATTGGGCAGCCAGCGGCGCCGGGTCTTGTTGTGGGCATGGCTGACGTTGTTGCCAACCTCGGGTTTCTTACCGCAAACTTCGCATATCTTAGACATAATAGTTACTCCCGCAAAACCATGGGTATAATAAATAAACCGACCACCGCTGCCACCCCCAGCCGACGGCAAAATCTCGCCAGCAGAGTCCGCAACAACGGGAAAAGCGGGATGTATAACCCACCGGCCTTCTTTTGACAAGCATTTTTAGCACTTCCAGTGCCGCTCTTTTCTATTGACACTACCTTAATGATTAAAGTAAAGAGCCCACCTATAATAAAATCCTGCCGCTTGCCAACCACCATGCAATCGCCCTCGGCCACGGGGCGGCTTTAACTCCAAGTTTAATCAGAAAAACACAGGCTTACCATGACCAAGGAACAGAATCAGATATGGCGTTTTTTTGCCTCGGTGAAGCTTGCCCTGGTGATGATTTTCGTCCTGGCGGGAACTTCGATTCTCGGCACCATTGTGCAGCAGGGCCGCCCTCCGGAATTCTACGCCCAATCCTATGGCGCCGAAATGGCCCGGGTGCTGCAACTGCTGGACATTGTCCCCAACATGTACGGCTCCTGGTGGTTTGTCACCCTGCTGCTTATCTTTACTCTTAATCTGATTATCTGCAGCCTTGACCGCATACCCACCGCCTGGCGGATGGTGGCCCTGGACAACCTGGAAAGCAGCCCCGAACGGCTCAAGAAAATGCCGCTTAAGGCGGAAATGCGGATCAATGAAGGGGCGGACGCCGCTTCCGAACGGGTTCGTCAACTGCTGGACGCCGCCGGCTGGTCGGCCCAGAGCCGGGACAAGGAAGGCGGCAGCATGCTGTTTGCCCAAAAAGGCGCCTGGTCACGGCTGGGGGCCTATATGATCCATCTCAGTATTCTGTTAATCCTGCTGGGGGCCCTGGTCGGCGAGGTGTTCGGCTTCAAGGCCAGTATCATGTTCCCCGAGGGGGAAACCATCGATTACGTCTTCGACCGCAAAAGCCGGCAACGCATAGGGCTCGATTTCAAACTCAAACTGGATAATTTCGAGATCAACTATTATCCCACCGGCATGGTCCGGGAGTATCGCTCCGATGTGGTACTCACCGATCCCGGAAAGTTGCAGCAACCGTTAAGTACCTCTATTATAGTCAACCAGCCCCTGCAGCACCGGGGAATCACCTTTTACCAATCGAGCTACCAGCCGCTTGAAGAGTTCCTGATCCAGCTCCGCAACCAGGACACCGGCCGCCAACACCAGGCCCTGGCGGCCCCGAGCCGCCGCATCCAATGGCAAGACGAGGAACTGGTTTTCGGGGTGACCAACATCAGGGCCGACCGTAGCGGCCGGATCCATCAATATCAGGTCTGGCTCAACAGCCCCGGCGCCGAGCCGTCGACCTTCACGGTCCGCGACCAGCAGGGCGTGACCGTCCAACGCCCCGCCCACGATTACGATTTCCAGATCGAACAACGCTACGCCACCGGTTTGCAGGTGGTCAAAGACCCCGGCGTCTGGGTGGTTTATACCGGTTTTGCCCTGATGTGCCTGGGGCTCGGCACCACCTTCATGGTCAGCCATCGCCGGCTCTGGGCCTACATCACCCCGGATGGCGACGGCAAAGCCAAACTGCTCCTGTGTGGCGGCAGCAACCGCAACAAGATATCGTTTGATCAACGTTTCGCGGAACTGGCCGAAAAGCTGCGCCGCGACCCCGCTATCAGCTAAAGAGGAACGACCATGGAAAGCGCGCTCTTACTCAATCTCACCACCTTCGCCTACCTGGCTTCGGCTCTGATCTACGTGGCGATTCTGGTCTTCGGCAGCACCAACCGGACCATCGGTCTTACCGCCACCCTGGTTACCGCGGGCGCCCTGCTGCTCAGCACCTCGGGAATCCTGCTGCGCTGGTACGAGGCCTTCGAACTGGGCTTTGGCTACTACGCCCCGTTTTCCAACATGTATGAATCGCTGGTCTTCTTCGCCTGGTGTGTCGCCCTGATCTACCTGGGGCTGGAATATATCTACAAGAACCAGGCCCTGGGGGCCTTTGCCATGCCGCTGGCCTTCCTGGCCCAGGCCTTCGCCGAACACTGGCCCCAATGGGACCAGGATCTGACCCCGCTGATGCCGGCCCTGCAGAGCAACTGGCTGATCGCCCACGTGATCGCCAGCTTCGTTGGCTACGCCTGTTTTGCCGTGGCCTTCGGCATGGCCGTGGTCTATCTGGCCAAGAACCACAACGTGGAAAAAAGCGGCCAACCGGCGGGCACCGGCATCTTCGCCGCCCTGCCCCACCTGAAAGTGATCGACGATGTCATCTACAAAACCATCTTTTTCGGCTTTATCTGGTTTACGGTGGGTGGCCTGATTTTCGGAGCGATCTGGGCCAACTCAGCCTGGGGCACTTACTGGAGTTGGGACCCCAAGGAGACCTGGTCGCTGATCACCTGGTTTATCTATGCCGGCACCCTGCATGTCCGTTACACCCGCGGCTGGAGCGGCAAAAAGATCGCCTGGCTGGCGATTCTGGGCTTTATCTCGACCATTTGCACCTATTACGGCGTCAACTTCCTGCTGGCCGGACTGCACAGCTACGCCTAAAACAGGGCCTGGCAAACCCATAATTTGGTTGACGCTGGACGGCGACTCTGGTATACATAGGAAACTGGTGAGCGATCATCAAGGGTCGCGCAAGTAGCTTTTAAAGTTTGTCCAACGATAATTAAGAGAAACAAAAAAGGAGGAGAAAGAAATGAAACTAACCGCCAGTATTATCACCGTCATTGCCGCCCTGGCCTTTGTCGGCAGCGCCATTGCCGCCATGCCCGGCCAGGAAGTCGAATTTGACGGCGGCTCCATGGGTAAGGTCGTCTTCAGCGGCCAGGTTCACGCCGACGCCGGGCTGAGCTGCGATGCCTGCCATACCGAGATTTTTCAGATGGCCCGGGAAGTGGAAATCGGCATGGGCGATCACAACCAGGGTAACTACTGCTTCACCTGCCACCAGGATGGCGGCAAGGCCTTTGCCAGTTCAGGCAACTGCACGCGTTGCCACCAGAAGTAAGATAATTATTCGGCGCTAAACCCGAGCGCCGGACAGTCAGTTGTTGAAGATAAAAGGCCGCCTGCCAGGGCGGCCTTTTACGTTTCCAATGCCTCTTTTACCGCCATACCTTTTTGAGTCGCCATTATCGTGACCACTCGCCGCGCCGCAACCCGCAAACCCGTCTGGCGTCACACCCAGCTGTCGCTGTTGCTGATCACGGTGGCCGGCTTGCTGACCGCGCTGCTGGGGCTGATCATCTTTCTCTATATCACCCTGGAGCTGCCCGATATCAGGTCACTGCGGCACTACCAGCCGGCCCAGGCCACCCTGATTTATGACCGCCAGGGACAGGTGGTGGAACGGGTCTTCAGCAAGAACCGGGAAGTCATCCCCCTTGCCCAGATGCCCGAACTGCTGCCGGCGGCCTTCGTGGCCGCCGAGGACGCCCGTTTCTACGAACATGGCGGGGTCGACGGTTGGTCCATTTTCCGGGCCCTGATCCATAATCTGCGCTCCGGGGAACGCAGCCAGGGAGGCAGCACCATTACTCAGCAGGTGGCCCGGGCGTTGCTGCTCAGCCGGGAGAAGACCTATATCCGCAAGCTGCGGGAAGCCATTCTGGCCTACCGCATCGACCGGCGCTTGAGCAAGGACGAGATTCTTCATATTTATTTGAACCATATCTACCTCGGCAGCGGCGCCTACGGGGTGGAAGCGGCAGCCCGCACCTATTTCGGCAAACCGGCCACCGAGCTCAAGCTGGCCGAGATGGCACTGCTGGCCGGCCTGCCCCAGGCTCCGAGCCGCTACACCCCCTTCCGCAACTACAATGCCGCCAAAAAACGCCAGGCCTATGTCCTAAACCGGATGGCCGACGAAGGCTATATCACCCCCACCACCGCCCGCCGGGGCTATCTGCATCCCCTGCTGTGGGCGCCACCGCAACCCAATAACCCGGAAAACGGTTATTTTCTACAGCAGGTAAAAAGCGAGATCGAACAGCGTTACGGTCGCCAGGCCCTCTATGAAGGAGGATTACGGATCCATACCAGCCTGGACCAGAAGATGCAGAAAAAGGCGGCGGCGGCGGTACGCCGGGGGATAGAAAGCTGGCGGCAGCGCCACCGGACCAGCAACGGCCAGCCAACTCCCCAGGCCGCCCTGCTCGCCATGGAGACGGCCAACGGCCTGGTACGGGCGGTCAGCGGCGGGATTGATTTCCAACAAAGTCAATTCAACCGGGCGATTCAAGCCCGCCGCCAGCCCGGCAGCGCCTTTAAGCCGATCATCTACGCCACCGCCCTGCAACAGGGAATGACCCCGGCCACCGTCATCGAGGACGAACCGCTACGACTGCGGGGGGCCGACGGCAACCGCAGCTGGCGACCGCAAAATTTCGACAACCAGTTCCACGGCCCCACCACCCTGCGCGACGGCCTGGTCTTTTCCCGTAATATCGTCAGTATCAGGATTCTGCAGGAAACCGGGCTGCCACCGGTGCTCAAACTGGCCGCCGGTGTGGGGATCAACAGCCCGCTGAGGCGCGATCTCTCCCTGGCGCTGGGGTCCTCGGAGGTCTCGGTTATGGAATTGACCACCGCCTACGCCGCCCTGGGCAACGGCGGGATCAGCCGCCAACCGGTCTTTATCACCAGCGTCCGGGATGCCGCCGGCAATCTTCTGGAGAAGGCGCCCACCGGCGGTGGGCGGGCCCTGGACCGCCGCACCGCCTACCAGATCACCCACTTGCTGACCAGCGTTATTCAGGAAGGTACCGGTCGTCGGGTAAGCAGCCTGGAGCTACCGGCCGCCGGCAAGACCGGGACCACCGACCGTTACATGGACGCCTGGTTTGTCGGCTACACCCCGGAATTGGCCGTCGGCGTCTGGGTCGGCCACGACCAGATGAAGACCCTTGGCAAGCGCGAAACCGGGGCCCGCGCCGCGGCGCCGATCTGGCTGAACTTTATGCAAAAAAACAAGCCGCGCCTAAGCGGTGCCGAGTTCCAGCGGCCACCGGGGGTGGTGCTGATGCCCCTGGACAACGCCGTCGGCCGCCGGGATGAAGAAGACGTTCCCCGGATTTCGCAGGAGGCCTTCCGCACCGACAATCTGCCCACCCTCCCGGCTCCCCTGCCGGCAGAACCCACCGAAGAACAGCGGGCCATGCCGGCCGCAGGCTAGGCTGGATTATTGCTTGCGGGGACGGTTCTTGATATCGTCGATCCCGAAGTCAACCACCGTGAAGCCGGCCAGCAGTTCCTGGTGCAACTCCTCGGCCTTGGCCGGATCCTCGGTGGCGACCCGCACCGACACCCGTTTCATCCCTTCGGGAGCATCCTCGAAGGCGGTCAGGATGCTGATCAGGCGGCCGTCGAAACGGCGCAACACTTCGGTCACCTTGGTTACCGAGCCGGGGGCGTCGGGAAGATCGAAGGTGTAACGGCGGGCCCCGTCCTTGATGCCGGTGCTGCGGACAAAGGCCCGCAGGACATCGGTTTCGCTGAGCAGACCGATCAGATGGGAGGAATCATCCACCACCGGCAGGCCGGAAATTTTGTCCTCCAACATGATCACCGCCGCCAATTCCAGGCTGTCCTTGCCCCGCAGGGTCAACGGCGAGGCGGTCATCACATCATTGACCTTCATCTCGGAGAGCAAGTAATAAAGCTCATGGATATCGAGGGAAGCGGTCTTGGAAGGGGAAGCATCCTTGACATCGCGGTCGGTGACAATACCGATCAGCTTGCCGTGGGAGACCACCGGCAGGCGCCGGATACTGTTCTCCTTCATGATCCGGGTCGCCCGCATCAGGGAGGTGTTTTCGTCAACGGTCCAAACATTCTTGGCCATCCAGTCTTCAATCAGCATAATCTCATCTCCTTTGGGCTCGCTCCGGGGTCGCTTTTTTTGCCGGTAACCGTTCGCTGGGACCAACCGTGCTGACGCCAACGGCCGCCGCCAACGGTTATGTCATTTCCTTTATCACCCTGTATATAAAGGATTCGCTCCGGGGTCGCAACATTTAGTCAATCTCTTTTGCAACTCACCGCGACAATCTCCCCGCCGCAAGCTACCTTTTCCCTTGCCAATCACCAACCAACCCCTTAAAAATTACCCCTATGGATCAGCAACCGACCGGACCGGGCAAACCGGGCCGCCCTTTCAGTGACCGCCAATTAACCGAGCTTTTAACCCTGTTGTCCCGGGAAGAGAGCTTTGTGCTGCTGGAAAGCGGCCGGATCACCCCGGAGGATCATCGTTCCCTGCTTTTTCTAAATCCCCGCGGACTATTGCGGCTGGAAAGCGACGCCGAGCCCGCCGATTTTTTCGCCGCCACCGACCGGGAGTTGAACCGGGGCCACTACCTGGCCGGCTGGTTCGCCTATGAACTGGGCTATCTCCTGGAACCCCGCCTGCGGCCGCTGCTGCCGGCTAACGCCGGCCCTTTGGCGGTACTGGGAATCTTTAGCCGGCCGTTGATCTATAACCACCTGCGAGGTGAATGGGAAGGAGCGGGGCACACTCCCCATTCGGCACCGCCCCCGGCGCCAGCGGCGACAGCACCCCATGCCCCCGGGATGGCCGACGCCGCAACGGAACAGCCGACAAGCCCCCAAAGCGGTGAGCAGGGGGACCGCCTACCCTCCCGGAGCAGCGTCCAGCGGCAACAATATTGCCGCCATATCGAAAAGATCCGGCGTTATATCGCCGCCGGCGACACCTACCAGGTCAACTACACCCTGAAACAGTACCTGCCCTGCCAACAGGACGCCGCCACCCTCTACCGGAGTCTGCGCCGCAACCAGCGGGTCTGCTACGCCGGCCTGCTTAAACTGGCCGGTAATACGGTGCTTTCCTTCTCACCGGAGCTTTTTTTTCGTAAACAGGGCAAGCAGTGCCGGGTGCGGCCGATGAAGGGCACCAGCCGCCGGGGGCTCACCCCGGAAGAGGACAGCCGGCGGGCCACCGCCCTGCAACAGGACAGCAAGAATCGCAGCGAAAACGTGATGATCGTCGATCTCTTGCGCAACGATCTGGGCCGGCTCTGCCAACCCGGCTCGGTACAGACCAGCTCGCTGTTTGATATCGAAAGCTACGAGACCCTGCACCAGATGACCTCGACCATCCACGGCGAGTTGCGGCCGGGCCTGTCCACGGCGGCGATCTTCCAGGCCCTGTTTCCCTGCGGCTCGGTGACCGGCGCCCCCAAGATCCGCACCATGGAGATCATCCGTGAATTGGAAACGGAACCCCGGGGAGTCTATACCGGGGCCCTGGGTTTCATGGCCCCCGACGGCGAGATGGTCTTCAACGTGCCGATCCGCACCGTGACCCTGGAGGCGCCCGGGCAAGCCGTGCTGGGCATCGGCTCGGGGATTGTCTATGATTCAAAGCCGGAACAGGAATGGCGGGAATGTATCTTGAAAGGCGATTTCTTAAGCCGCCCGACCCCGCCCATGCTCCTGATCGAGACCCTGCTCTGGCAACCGGGACGCGGTTATCGCCTGCTGGAATTGCACCTGGAGCGGTTGCTGGCCTCGGCGGCCACGCTGGGATTTTACGCCGAGGAAAGGGAAATCCGCCAACTGCTGGCAAGCCGGCAAACCGCCTTCCAACAGCCGCAACGGGTACGCCTGACCCTGGCCAAGGATGGCGAATTGAACCTCGAGGCCACCGAGTTCCAGGCGGCCGGCCCCTTTGACTGGCGGGAACTGCCGGCCACCACCGGCGAGTTACCCCGCATCCGGCTCAGCCAACAAAGCATCGACCCCGACCAGCCGCTGCTCTACCACAAGACCAGCCACCGGCAGCTCTACGACCGCGAACGCCAGGCGGCCCTGGCGGCGGGCTGTTGTGAGGTGCTCTTCACCAATACCCGGGGAGAGCTGACCGAAGGGGCGATCAGTAATCTCTTTATCCGCAG
Organism: Desulfurivibrio sp.; assembly: GCA_034522365.1. Taxonomy (GTDB): domain Bacteria; phylum Desulfobacterota; class Desulfobulbia; order Desulfobulbales; family Desulfurivibrionaceae; genus Desulfurivibrio. Next base: position 142,481 of record JAXHLI010000014.1, read on the forward strand.
GGCGGGGCGGCTGCTGACCCCGCCGCTGCACGCCGGCCTGCTCAACGGGGTGCTGCGCCGCCATCTGCTGGCCCAAGGGGAGCCACCCCTGCACGAAGAGCAACTCCACCCCACCGAACTGGCCACCGCCGAGGCGATCTACATCGGCAATGCCCTGCGCGGTCTGACCCGGGTACGACTGTAATCAGGGTAAACGTTCAGCAGCACCGCACGTTATCGGCGTCTAGCGCCGATGATTGACAGCGGGATCAGCCAAGCTTAAGTACACGGGGTACGAGGCGCTTGGCTGCTTGCCGCAATTTACGGTGATCAGCCCCCGGCGCTCAAGGTGCGGATAATATCGGTCTTGCCGATCACCCCCACCACTTTCCCCTCTTCCAGCACCGGCAGGGTATGCAGATGTTTTTCGGCCATGATGGTGGCCACCTCATCCAGCGGCGTTTCCGGGTTCACGGTGACGGGCTCGCTGGCACAAATATCCTTGACCCGGCTGCCGGCCATCTTGCTGACCTCCTGTTCCACCTTTTTGCCCCGATCCAGAAAGATCACCGCTTCCAGGATGGTAATGGCGGTGGGAATATGAAATTTTTTGGCCTGATCGATCAGATCACTTTCGGTGACCACGCCGACCAAGCGACCATCCCCATCCACCACCGGGGCACCGCTGATCCTTTTCTCCCACAACAGCGACGCCAGCTCCTCCACCGGCATCTCCGGAGGGACGCTGACAATCTCCCGACTCATGATTTCACGTGCGGTTTTCATGCGTTTTGCACTCCTTTAACAAGTTTTCAGAGGCTTCGGCTTCGGCCAACAAGCGACGACAGGCGGCGGGAATGGCATCGGCCACCTCCGAAGCGGTAAAACCGAAATTGATTTCATATTCGGCCGCCAGCAGATCGGCGGCCAAGCCGTGCAGATAAACCCCCAGGCAGGCCGCCCGCCAGGGCTCCAAACCCTGGCAAAGGAGAGCCCCCAGCAGACCGGCCAGCACATCACCCATGCCGCCGGTGGCCATCCCGGGATTGCCGGTGGGATTCAGGGCCAGCCGGCCATCGGGGGCGGCGACCACCGTATCGGCCCCTTTCAGCACCACCCAGACCTGATACCGGGCGGCCAGTTTGGCGGCCCAGGCAAGCCGGTCCTTCTGCACCTCGCCGCTACTCAAATTAAGCAGGCGGGCCATTTCGCCGGGATGGGGGGTCAAGATCCGGCAACCGGCGGCCTCGCCCAACGCCGCCGGCCGGGAGGCCAGGATATTGAGGGCATCGGCGTCCACCACCACCGGTTGCCTCAGCTCCCGGTAGAGAGTCAGGACCAACTCGCCGGTCGCTGGGCCGGTACCCAGGCCCGGTCCCATTACCAGGGCGGTCTTATCAGTCAGGGCGGCGCGCAGCAACTCCAGATCGGCCATCCCGGCGGCCTGCTCGGCCTCCGGCAGGGGAATGGTCATCAACTCCGGCAGGGCGGTGGCGAAAACAGGGAGCAGCGGCAACGGCACCGCGGCGGAAAGCAACCCGACGCCGCCCCGCAGGGCACCGCGAGCCGCCAGCAGGGCGGCGCCGGTCTTGCCCAGGGAACCGGCCAGCAGCAGCAGATGGCCGAAATCACCCTTGTGGCTGGCCCGCCGCCGCCGGGGCAGCCAGGGGGCCAGGCCGGGCGCCGCCAACTGTTCCCAGCGGATATCGACCCGGCGGTAAACCTCCGGCGGCATCCCGATATCCGCCACCTCCAGTTCGCCCGTCGCTTCCCGGCCCGGCGAAAACAACAGGCCGGGCTTGGCCAGGGCAAAGGTGACGGTGGCGGTGGCTTGTACCGCCTCCCCCAGAATCGCGCCATCGTCGCCGTTAACCCCGCTGGGGGCGTCCAAAGCCAGCACCGGGCCGGAAAATCATTAAGCAGCTGGATGGCCGCCCGAAAACGCCCCTCCGGCGGCCGGCTCAGGCCGGTGCCAAAAATGCCGTCCACCGCCAGCCAACTCTGCCGCAAACGGGGCTCCAGGGCGGCCAGGGCCTGCTCGTCGGCAGCGACCGACAGCGGGATCTCCAGGGCCCGCAAGGGCACCAGATTGGCCGCCGCGTCCCCGGCCAGCTTGGCCGGGTCCACCAGCAGCACCAGCCAGGGGCAGGCGCCGGCCAGATGCAGATAACGGGCCGCCACCAGGGCGTCCCCACCGTTGTTGCCGGGTCCGGCCACCAGGGCGATCTCTCGCCCGACCGGGGAACCGAAACGCCGGGCGATAAATTCCGCCGCCCGCCGGCCGGCGTTTTCCATCAGCACCAGACCGGCGATCCCCCACTCTTCCATGGCAAGCCGATCACACTCCCGCATCTGTTGAGCCGTGGCCAGTTTCATCACTATCCTTGTCTTTTATTCACCGTTATGCTAGAAAATTGCGCTTTCCCGAACGCCCAAAGCGCCTCCGTAGCTCAGGGGATAGAGCACAGGATTCCTAATCCTGGTGTCGCAGGTTCGATTCCTGCCGGGGGCACCACCTGAAAACAAAGAGAAAACCCCTTAAATTTCTTTTCAAAGAAGCGACCGAAAGCCCTCGTGGCGCCAGTCGTGGAATCGCGGGCCCTCAACCCAGGCTAGCTTACAAAGCCTAACATGTACTGTACTGACGCGGCGAGGGCCTATTATTGCCCACATCCGGCCGTCGAGCCGCTCCGGCTGCCGCAATTCTGCCCGCTTAACGCCCCCAGGCCGTACCGCTGACGGTTATTCGAAGCTCCGAGATGCCGGCCTCCAGCGCCGGTGGCAACGACTCGGCCGGGGTGTTATCCACCCGAGCCGCCAAGGCTCTTGGCGATCCGGGATGTTGCGCCTCGATCCGCACTTCGTGGGGCCGCCAACTCTCGCCTCCCAGCCCTTGCACCGCCACTTGCGCCTTTTCCCGCCAGGCGGCCAGGGCGGCGGTGGTCAACTCGGCCCGGTGTTGTTCCTTTTGCTCCTTGGAAATGGTGAAGTCAAGGTTCTGCAACTGCAGCTCGAACCCCTGGAGCCGGCCGATCAGGGCGGTGGCCGCCTCGATATCGGTGCTCTCCAGCCGCAACTGCTGTCGCACCCGCCAGCCCACCAGTTCACCGACGCCATCCCGGCGCTGATAAACCGGCAAAGTCCGATAAGCGCCGGTTTCCACCTTCACCTCGGGATAACCCTGGGCCTCGCCCAGGGCCCGCTGCATGCGCTTGGCCACCGCCGTGGCCAGGCGGCCGCTGTCCTCGCCGCGGCGCTCCAACCCCAGGGTGGCGGTAAGCAGGTCGTTGGCCACCTCTTTGCCGGCCGTGGCCCGCAGGTGCACGGTAAAACCGTCATTCGGCCCCGGCACCGTTTCGGCCGCCGCCCGACCAACCGGGGTAATAAGCAGCCAGCAACCCAGGGTCAAGACCACCAGACTCTTTTTGCCAATCATCCTCTACTCCCTATGGTTTCTTAGTCACAACCCCACGTGCGTAAGCTCGGCTGCTCGCCGTTGCCGGTCAATCATCGGTAAAAAGCCGATAATCGTCGGCGCTGGACGCCGATAACGTGCGGTACTGCTGGACGGTTACCATTATTCAGCATTTTGTCGCCATTGTCACGAAGCTTTGGCAAAACTCTTTACCGGGCATAAATATTAAATTATATTTGCCGTTCGTTATACCATGCTGTAGTGTATGAAAAATCTAGCGAACAAACCATAATATGGAGCCCCCCATGCAGATCGAAGTCAGCCAGAGCGGCGACCAGGCCCGTTTTTCCCTCCAGGGGATCCTGAATGAACAGGGAGCCGAGGAGTTAAAGAGTCGTTTCAATCAGCTGCGGCTGGATTCCATCAGCGAGGTGGAGATCGACTGCGGCCAGGTGGAGCATATCGGCAGCTCCGGGATCGGCAAGTTACTGTTACTATACAAAAAGCTGGCCAGCAAGGGTGGCACTTTGAAAGTGGTCAACCTGCCCGGCCCGCTTTATGATCTCTTTATCGAATTAAAAATGGAATCCCTGTTCACCGTCTCCCGGAAAGCTTAAAGAGGCTCCGCCATGCTGAAGAAATTCAATGAAATTGTCGACGCCCTGATTGGTAACCTGACGGTCAAGCAGCAGATTTCCGCCGGTTTTATTCTGATGATCGGCCTGCTGCTGCTCAGCGGCGTGGCCAGTTACATCGGGGTCAATTTCGTGATCCGCGACGCCAAGGAGATGGCGGCCAGCAACCAACTGGACGCCGAACTGGCCCAGCGCGAAGTCGATCACCTGTTGTGGGCCAACCAATTGGCCAAACTCTTCACCGACGACTCGGTCACCAGCGTCACGGTGGAAACCGACGACCATAATTGTGGCCTGGGCAAATGGCTTTACGGAGACGGCCGCCAGCAGGCCGAGGAACTGCTGCCCAGCCTGGCCCCCTACCTGCGGCAACTGGAAGGCCCCCACCAACGGCTCCACCAAAGCGCCATCCGGATCAACGAGATCGCCAGCAAGGCGAGGGACAGCAAGGGCGACGTACTGATGGGAATGGAGCAGAGCCAGCGGGCCTTGCAAAACGCCCGCCGGGTCTATAGCGAGGAAACCCTGCCCACCCTGGAGGAAGTACAGGACATCATGCACCGGGCCCGGGATCACGTCAGCGCCAACCTGGTCAACGACGAAGGGCTGCTGGCCACCGCCTGGGGCCTTAAATGGCGGGTGGCCTTGGTGGTGCTGGGCGGCGCGGCGCTGGGCATGGCGATTACCTGGCCGCTGACCATCCGCCTGTCGCGAATCTTGGAGCGGGCCGCCCGGGAAGTAGGAAACAGCTCCGAGCAAGTGGCCTCCGCCGCCCATGAAATCTCTTCCAGTAGCCAGTCGCTGTCCGATACCGCCTCCAACCAGGCCAGCAACGTCGAGGAGACCTCGGCGGCCCTGGAGGAGATTTCATCGCAAAGCGCGCACACCGTGGAACTCACCGAAGGCTCGGAAAAACTGATGCAGGAGAATATCAGGAAATCCGGCCAGTCGTTGAAGGCCCTGGCCGAACTGACCCAGAGCATGACCCAGATCGAGAAGGACAGCGACCAGATCAGCCATATCATTTCGACCATCGATTCCATCGCCTTCCAGACCAACCTGCTGGCCTTGAACGCAGCGGTGGAAGCGGCCCGGGCCGGCGAGGCCGGGGCCGGTTTCGCGGTGGTCGCCGACGAGGTCAAGAACCTGGCCAGCAAGACCGCCAAGGAAGCCAACCAGATCCAGCAACTGCTGGACACTACGGTAACGAGGATCACCTCCTGCGCCAGTTCCTTGAAAGAGATCAACAGCGATTTCGATGATATCGTCGAGACCGCCACCGTCATCGGCGACAAGAACTCCTCCATCACCGAGGCCACCAACCAGCAGTCCAAGGGAGTCCAGCAGATCACCGAGGCCACCAACGAGAATTCCGACGCCACCCAGCAGATCGCCGCCGCCGCCGAACAGGCCGCTGCCGCATCCGAGGAATTAAGCGCCCAATCCGACGAGTTGAAAACCGTGGTGACCGAACTGGAGAAGCTGGTCTTTGGCGGCAGCCAGGCGGGTCGAGCCGGCAACGGCAAGGCTCCCGGCAACAGCACGGTCAGCAGGATGACTACGACTACAGTGACGACGACCAGCGGCGGTTGGACTACGACCGCCACTGAGTAATCTCGTTCACCAGGGCCGATAACCGTGGACTTAACGGTTACTCCACTAACCCTTGACGCAAAGCAGCGGCGCCAGCCGGGCCACCCTGGTGGTCAAGCCGGCGCCGCAGGCCGCGGCCACCACCGCGTCGATATCCTTGTAGGCCCCCGGCGCCTCTTCCGCCACCCCGCGCAGGCTGGGGGTGCGAATCAGAATCCCCCGGTCGGCCAGTTCATCCACCAGCTGCCGCCCCCGCCAGCGTTTCTGGGCCTGGCGCCGGCTCAAGGCCCGGCCGGCGCCATGGCAACTGGAGCCGAAAGCCGCCGCCCCCGGGGAGGCCGCCCCCGCCAGCACGTAGGAAGAAGTCCCCATGCTGCCGCCGATTAGCACCGGCTGGCCGACCGCCTGGAAATCCGCGCAATAGCCCTCCATTCCCGGCCCCAGGGCGCGGGTGGCGCCCTTGCGGTGCACGAACAGCCGTTTGAGGACGCCCTCCACCCAATGCTCCTCTTCCTTGCAGGTATTATGGGAGACATCGTAGAGCAGGGGCAACTCCGCCCCCGCAAAGAAACGTTCAAAGACCCCGCGAATATAATGAGTTATCAACTGCCGATTGGCCAGCGCGCAGTTGATCGCCGCCCCCATCGCCCCCAGGTAGCTCTGCCCCAAGGCCGAGGCCAGCGGCGCGCAGGCCAGTTCCCGATCGGGCAATTCCAATTTATGAGTGGCGGCGGCCCGGTTCATCCGCTTCATGAACTCGCTGCCCACCTGGTGGCCCAGCCCCCGTGAGCCGCAATGGATGGAAACCACCGCCTCGCCGACCCGCAGGCCGTAAACCGCGGCGCTTTCCGGGCTGTAAATCTCCTCTACCCGCTGAACTTCCAGGTAATGATTACCCGCCCCCAGGGTGCCCAACTGGTCACGCTGGCGCTTGCGGGCCTGGGCGGAGACTTCCTCCGGGTCGGCCCCGGTCATCTGGCCGCCTTCCTCGATCCGCTCCAGATCGCGCCGCCGCCCGTAACCGGCGGCCACCGCCCAACGGGCGCCCCCGGCAAAGAGCGCGTCCAGCTCCGCTTCCTTTAAACGCACGCCGCCACCACTGCCGACCCCCGCCGGGACCGCCGCCAGCAGCGCGTCGGCCAGCTCCTGCCGGCAATCGAGCACCGCGGCGGCCGGCACGCCGGTGAGCAAGGTTCGAACCCCGCAGGAGATATCAAAGCCCACCCCGCCGGCGGAGACCACCCCACCGGCAGCGGGATCGAAGGCGGCCACCCCGCCGATGGGAAAACCATAACCCTGATGGGCGTCGGGCATGGCGTAAGCGCCGGCCACAATGCCGGGCAGGGAAGCGACATTGCAGAGCTGTTCCAGCACCTTGTCCTCCATCCCCCGCAGCAGTTCCCGGTCGCCGTAGATAAAGGCCGGCACCCGCATCCGTCCCCGAGGGGCGATCCGCCAGAGATAGTCATCGATCTGCCGGCACGCTTGATGCTCCATTGCGGCACCTCCGGTATATAACGCCAACACAAAAAAAAGCCCGTTCCACTTGTCGTAATCTTAGCACAACAAGCAGAACGGGCCAAATCGGGAAACCAAAACGGCCAGCAGAGCCGCAAATGGTGGCAAGCGTCAGCGAAAAGCACTCCAGGTACGCAAGCCGAGCCGCTTGCCACTGTCAAGCGTCGGCGAAAAGCCGACAACGTGTGGTACTGCTGACCATTTTTGGGTTTTAAGCGATGGTGACCAGTTCGATATCGAAGTTCAGGTCCTCGCCGGCCAGCGGCGGATTGGCGTCGAGCTTGATGGTCTCATCGGCCACTTCCACGACCCGGACCACCACCATCTCGCCGTTGGGACCGCTCATCTGCAAGCGCTGGTCAACCTCGGGGTTGATATCCTCCGGCACCTGGCTGCGGGGGATATCGAGGATCAACTGGTCCATCCGGGGGCCGTAAGCACGATCCATGGGAATATCCACGTTTTTGGAGTCCCCCACCGCCATCCCTTCCACGGCGTCATCAAAACCGGGAATGACCTCGCCTTCGCCAATGGTGAAAACCAGAGGCTCGCGCCCTTCCGAAGAATCGAAGACGGTGCCGTCGGTCAGCCGACCGGTGTAATGGATGCTGACTTTGTCACCTGCTTTTGCCTGACTCATAACATACTCCTTTAGCTGAAAATTTCTCCCCGCGGTGGCAAAGGCCGTCAAGCCGCGGAAACTGGCATTTAATGCCGACCCATTGTCCTTGCCAAAGGGCCGGACATTTCAGCCACCTTAACAGGTTTGAAAAAAAATCACAGCCCCGTAACCACTTAAACTGTTTTTTTTCGTTCCTCCCTATACAGGCCCCGCACCGCCGATCTACCACCCCACCCCGGCAAAGTCGCGCTCGGTCAACTCGTCCTTGGCGGCAGGGTAGTATTATGTTAATATGGCCTGATTCGGTAACGCCAGTTCAGACAAAATGGCTTTGCCCTCCCCCACCAAATCTCCCTTGCTGAAATAACCCATGGCTTTGGTCAGTTTACAACAAATTTCCCTGGCTTACGGCGGCCACCCGCTGTTTGACCAACTCAACCTGCAGATCGAAAACGGCGAACGGCTCTGTCTGCTGGGCCGCAACGGCGAGGGTAAGTCCACCCTGATGCGGCTGCTCAACGACGAGATCGAACCCGACGCGGGCGAAGTGATCCGCGCCCGGGGTTTACGCTCCGCCCGCTTGGAGCAGGAAGTGCCGGCCGGGCTCACGGGGACGGTGGCGGCAGTGGCGGCCGCCGGCCAGGCCACCCCGCCTGAACCGCAACACCTGGCCCAGGTGCTGAACCGGCTTAAGCTGCCGCCGGAGGCCGATTTCAACACGCTTTCCGGCGGCCTTAAAAGACGGGTACTACTGGCCCGGGCGCTGGCCAATGAACCGCAACTGCTGCTGCTCGACGAGCCCACCAACCATCTCGATCTGGCGGCGATCCACGACCTGGAGGAACTGCTGCTGGGCTTCAAGGGGGCGCTGCTGTTTGTCACCCATGACCGCCGCCTGGTGCGCCGCCTGGCCACCCGGATCATCGAGCTGGACCGGGGGCAGTTGAGCAGCTGGCCGGGAAATTACGACAACTACCTGCGGCGCCGGGAGGAACAACTGGCCGCCGAGGAAAACGCCAACGCCCGTTTCGACCGCAAACTGGCCGCCGAGGAAGCCTGGATCCGGCAAGGGGTCAAGGCCCGGCGCACCCGCAACCAGGGGCGGGTCGAGGCTTTACAACAAATGCGGCAGCAACGGGCGACCCGCCGGGAACAAAGCGGCAAGGCCCGGATGCGGCTGCAGGATGGCGCCGCTTCCGGCCGGCTGGTGGCCAAGGCCCGGGATGTCTCCTTCCACTGGCCCGACGGTTTTCCGGTGGTGGAGCAGCTCAGCACCACCATCATGCGCGGCGACAAGGTGGGCATCATCGGCCCCAACGGGATCGGCAAGACCACCCTGCTGAAGCTGCTGCTGGGCCAACTCGCGCCACTGAGCGGCGACGTCCGGCTGGGCACCAACCTGGAGATCTGCTATTTCGATCAACACCGCGAGCAGCTGGACCCGGAGCGCAGCGTGGCCGACAATCTGGCCGACGGCCAGGACACCGTGCAGATCAACGGCCAGTCGCGGCATATCATGGGTTACCTGCAGGATTTTCTTTTTACCCCCCAGCGGGCCCGCTCGCCGGTCAAGATCCTCTCCGGCGGCGAAAAGAACCGGCTGCTGCTGGCCCGGCTCTTTGCCCGGCCCTGCAATGTCCTGGTCATGGACGAGCCCACCAACGACCTCGATATCGAAACCCTGGAATTGCTCGAGGAACTGCTGCTGGATTTTCGCGGCACCCTGCTGCTGGTCAGCCATGACCGTGATTTTTTGAACAACGTGGTCACCAGCACCCTGGTTTGCGAAGGCCATGGCCGGGTGGTGGAATACGCCGGCGGCTACGACGACTGGCTGCGCCAGCGGGACGGCGGCCGGGAAGCCAGCACCGGCAACTCCGCCCCGAAAAAGCATAAAGGGGGCGGCAAGAACGAGCGGCGACAACCCCAACCCGCGCCGGCCGGCAAGCAAAACCGGCTGACCTTCACCGAAGCCCACGAATTAAAAGAACTGCCCGGCCTTATCGAAAAGCTGGAAGCCCAACAACAGGAACTGCTGGCGGTGGTCGGCGACCCCGAATTCCACCGCCGACCGGCCACGGAAATAACCGCCCACCAGGCCCAAATAGAAGATACCGAAGCCAAGCTCAACCAGGCCTATCAGCGCTGGCAAGAGTTGGAACAAAAGGAGAACTGATTAGATGAGCACCGACGATATAGTACATTTTTCCCAACTGCCCCTGGCCCCGGCGGTCAGCCAGGCGGTGGCCGAGATCGGCTACGAGACCCCGACCCCCATCCAGGTCGCCGCCATCGGCCCGCTACTGGCCGGCCGCGACCTGCTGGGCCAGGCCCAGACCGGCACCGGCAAGACCGCCGCCTTCGCGCTGCCCCTGCTGAGCCGCCTGGATACCAGCCATAAACACCCCCAACTGCTGGTCCTGGCGCCCACCCGGGAGCTGGCCCTGCAGGTGGCCGACGAGATCCAGGCCTACAGCCGCCACCTGCCCGGTTTCCAGGTGCTGCCCCTTTACGGCGGCCAGAACATGGCCCAGCAGTTGCGCGCCCTGCAACGCGGGGTCCAGGCGGTGGTCGGCACCCCCGGCCGGATCCAGGACCATCTCCGCCGGGGCACCCTGAAACTGGACCGCCTGACCGCCGTGGTCATCGACGAAGCCGACGAGATGCTCAAGATGGGCTTTGTCGACGAGGTGGAAAAGATCCTGGCGCAAACCCCGCCCCAGCGCCAGGTCGCCCTGTTTTCCGCCACCATGACCCAGGAGATCATGCGGATCGCCCGGCGCCACCTTAAAGACCCCGAGGAGATCCGGCTGAAAACCCGGACCACCACGGTGGAAACCATCACCCAGCATTACTGGCTGGTCCAGGGCCTGCAAAAACTAGACGCCCTGACCCGGATTCTGGAAGCCGAAGCGGTGGAGGCGATGCTGATTTTCGTCCGCACCAAGGTGGCCACCGTCGAGCTGGCCGAGAAGCTGGCGGCCCGGGGCTTTGCCAGCGCCGCCTTAAACGGCGACATGACCCAGGGGCTGCGGGAAAAGACCGTCGAGCAGCTCAAGGACGGCAACCTGGATATCGTGGTGGCCACCGATGTCGCGGCCCGGGGGTTGGATGTCCAGCGGATCAGCCACGTGGTCAACTACGATATCCCCTACGACACCGAATCCTACGTTCACCGCATCGGCCGCACCGGCCGGGCCGGCCGCCAGGGCCAGGCGATCATCTTCGTGGCCCCCCGGGAAATGCGGATGCTCCACGCCATCGAAAAAGCCACCCGCCAGCAGATCGCCCGCCTGCAGTTACCATCCCGCCGGGAGGTCAACCAGCGTCGGATCGACCAGTTCAAGGAGAAGATCATCACCGCCAGCCGCCAGCCGGGCCTGGAGTTCTTCGAAGAGCTGGTCGCCCAGGCAGCGGCGGAAGCCGAGATCGACTCCCAGCAACTGGCCGCCGGGCTGGCTTACCTGCTGCAACAACAGCGGCCGCTGCTGCCCGAGGAGGAGCCCGCTACCCCCGAACCAGAGCCACAGCAGCGCCCCCAGGAAAAAGGGGGACGAAAAACGGGACCGCCAAACCGCCCCCGTGGACAATATCCGGGCCGGCGGGAATCGCCGCCCCGCAAAGGCAAAGGCCCCGGCAAACGCCCCTACCCGGCCAAATCCAGCGGCCCCGGCCGCTCCAAAGGCAAGCCATAAACACGTACCCCCCTGCCAGCAAAAGAAGGTTGCCATGGAACAAGGGTTGCCGGAAAGTACCGCCGCTGCCGGGATCAATGAATCATGGCAGATACTGCGCGGCAGGGCTCCGGAAGCGGTGCAGGCGGCGGCTTTGGTGAATTATGATCCCCGGAGCGGTACATACTGGGTCCCTTGTTTGGGCCAGGACATCGCCGTGCAGGTGCCGGACAGAACCCTGCACAGTGACTCCGACTTGGGGCGGATGCTCCTGCATCGCTATCCGGAATACGCTAAGCTGTCCATTCTACGATACCTGGCCCACGCTGAAAACAGGGCCTTAAGCGGGGAACTGATCAAGCCCGCCCAGCTGCCGGGCGGGAACTTCTTTGTTGTCGGAACCCATGTCCTGCCCCTACCCGCCCTGGCCCACAGATTCGATGGACACGGGCCGGAGTTTATACGCCGGGGCAAGGCTCTGGGAGGTGAGGCAACCGATCATGGGGATGTTTCCCTAGAACTGTTCCCCTTCCCCCGTATCCCCGTGCAAATTATACTCTGGTTCAGCGATGAAGAGTTTCCGCCCCAGGCCACCCTGCTGGTTGATTCCAATTGCCGGGAGCACATGGCCGTGGACGTCCTGTGGTCCACGTGCATGCTGACCCTGTATATGCTGCAGGATGCAGGATAAGAAGGCAGTTTCTGAAGTAATCCGCTTTGCCACCTGCTTGTCCAGCTTGGCCAAGTCCTTCTTGGCCGCCTCGTCGAACTCAATCCGCCAGGCCAAGATCCCGCTCCACTTCATCCAGCGTGAACGTCCCGCTGCGGCCAGCGCAATTGTCGATTAAACGCTGTTCAGCCAGGTAAAGATTCCCACGCGGTTGATTATCGGCACACCCAACTCTCTTTCAGTATGTTGCAAGATCCGTTACTCTCTACGGTTTAAGGGCGGCGATGGGGATCACCGCAACGCCGTCGTCCCGCAGGTAGCCATAACTAGTGCCGGTGATTACTGCCAGCAGTGATGGGGAGCCGCACTTGTCGGTATCCACACGGTCGACAAATTTCAATAAAGAAGCGGCACCCTGCTCCACCATCCCCACCCCCAGTTTTATTTCAAATGCCCCCCAGCGGCCATCGGCGCACTGAATCACGGCATCCACCTCCAGCCCGGTATTATCCCGATATTGCAGCACTTCGGCATCCACGACCTGGGCGTAAACCCGCAGGTCACGAACGACCAGCGATTCAAAGAGAAAGCCCAGCAGATTCATATCCTTAAGCAATCCCTCCGGGGTTGCCCGCAATGCCGCAAGCGCCAGAGATGGATCCACGAAATGGCGCTTGGCGGCGCTTCTGAGCCGGGAGCGTGACCGTAAATGCGGCGCCCAGGCCGGCTGATCCTCCACTATCATCAGACGTTCCAGGCTCGCCAGATATTCCAGCACGGTCTGCACCGTAATGCCGCCGATATCCTCCGCCATGCCGGTTGCCGAGGCATAGGTGCCGGCATTGCGAGCCAGCGAGCGCAGCAACCGGCCGACTTTATCGGGATCACGGCGGACCTCGTCCACCCGGCTGATGTCCACCCGCCTGATCTCCTCCAGATAGTCCCGATTGGCCCGCAGGGCTTGTTGAGGGCTCAGGCGCAGATGCCCCGGCCAACCACCGACCGCAATCAGCTCCGCCAATTCCGGAATATTCAGGCCGGGATCGGGGCAGGCGGGGCGATCGCCATTCAGTAACTCCGCCAGCGACACGGTTCCTGCGCTGCGCTCAAGCTCAAACAACGTCATGGGACGCAGTCGTAGCCGCGTCAAACGCCCGGCCCCGGTATGCCTGGTAATATCATCGGCGGGCGCCGCGGAACCGGTCAGGATGAACTGGCCCGGCGCGCCGCGCTCGTCAACCGTGCGCCGGATATGATTCCAGATGGCGGGTTCAATTTGCCACTCATCGATAAGACGCGGGATATCGCCCGCCAATACCAGGCGGGGATCAACCGCAACCGCCTGACGGGCGTTCTCATCGACATCAAGCAACACTTCACTGGCAGCCAGATTCCGGGCTGTTGCCGTCTTGCCGCAAGCTTTCGGCCCTTCGATCACCACAGCACCGGTGGATGACAGGCGCTGCCGCAATTCGTTGTCCACCACTCTTGAATGATAGTGCATCCAGCCTCGTTATCCCCAAACTGTTCAGATCAATGATCGCAATAGTTTTATGCCAATGAATGTAACAGAATTAACACAATAAATGCAACAACGTTGCCGGGAGTTCGACCTGGGCCAGCACGCCTTCGGCTGGTGGCGGCGCAAATTTAGAGACTAAACCGTCACCAAATGGGTTTATACCACCGGGTGGAAACGCCAGCCCTGGTCGGCGGCGGCGATGACGATGCGGGCGCAGGCCTCGGCGTCGGAATCGGCCTGGTGATGGCGTAGGGCGATCCCCAGGCGGTGGCAGACATCGGATAGTTTGGTGGGGCGGATATGCCAATGGCCTCGCGCCAGTTGCACGGTGCAGAGGAAGGGTTGGGCCGGGGGCGGCAAGCGGTGGGCGGCACAGCAGGCGTTGAGCACGCCCCGATCAAAGGAGGCGTTGTGGGCCGCCAGGAACTCCACCCCGGCCAACTCGGCGGCGATCTCCGGCCAAATCTCGCCAAACACCGGGGCCCGGCGCACGTCCTGCCAGCGCAGGCCGTGGATATGGGTAAAGGCGAACCAGGAGGAAGGCGGAACAACAGATCAATACAGCAGTCCATTACGCCGAGAGGAAGTGAGTTTGGAAATATCATCACTGAGTGGCATACTGGCCTCGTGCACACTCATAATCTCACCACTAGCCGGTGCAATTAGGCGACTCGTGACATACACACGACTTTTGGTCAGATAATAAGTGCCGGTGATCAACGCATCAGCCGTCACATCAGCTTTCAGTAGTTCCTGAACGTCTCGTGACAATGCCAATTCCCCAGTTTGCCGCATTTGTAGTGTTTGTGTCAGATTAAGAGCCACCACTTTGTAGCCAAGATCATGGAGAGTTGAGGTAACGTGTCCAGCCAAGGCCCGACCCAAAACGGATAGCATCTGATCAATAAGCTTGTCAATGCAAAAACAGATCAGTGCCCATTATACCGCATAAGCTGCAGGGTGCAGTGCAGGATAAGAAGGCAGTTTCAGTGCGGTATCAGGCCCAATTTGTCAACTTCAAACCCGGTATTCTGTCGAAATGCTTTTGATTATTGGTAACCAGCGTGAGATTGCGGGCAAGCGCCGTGGCGGCGATAATCAGGTCTAAGTCGGCTAGCCGCAGGCCCTGAGTCTCCAATGTGGCCTTCATTCTGCCAAATGTTTCAACCGTTTCCGGGCCGGGAGACAAAAGGGTAAAGGAACCTTCCAAGGTTTTGAGTTTAGCCAGATTAGCATCTATATTCTGCGATTTGTAAGCGCCGTAATAGAGTTCCATCATGCTGATGGTGCTGAGATAAAGGGGGTCGTGCAGGTGAGCGCGGAGATTTCCCCCTACGACGGCCTCCCCTTTCAGGGCATAAATCACCGTATCTGTGTCGAGAAGAAACATTATAACCCACCGACAAGTCGTTTACTGTTCTCGCGGGCGTTCTTGATTTCGGTGACAATCTCCTCGCCCCGGCGGGAGTCTTCCCATGAGCCGGACAGTTGCAGAAGCACCTCGGCCGGGGACGGCGTGGAACGAAGTACCTTCTGTGAAGAAAGATGCGCCTTAATCAGAAAGATTATCTCCTGGCTCACCGATCTATTTTCAGTTGTCGCCACTCTTTTAAGTTGTTCGTAGAGTCCATCATCGATTCCTTTCACTTGCATATTCGCCATAATACCCTCCTTGTGCACAGACACCCGATCGATTTCATGAAACTGTAAGAAATCGTCATGATGAAGTCAAGAAAAAGAGTGGGGAAATGGGTTTATACCGCCGGGTGGAAACGCCAGCCCTGGTCGGCGGCGGCGATGACGATGCGGGCGCAGGCCTCGGCGTCGGAATCGGCCTGGTGATGGCGCAGGGCGATCCCCAGGCGGTGGCAGACATCGGATAGTTTGGTGGGGCGGATATGCCAATGGCCCCGCGCCAGTTGCACGGTGCAGAGGAAGGGTTGGGCCGGGGGTGGCAAGCGGTGGGCGGCACAGCAGGCGTTGAGCACACCCCGATCAAAGGAGGCGTTGTGGGCCGCCAGGAACTCCACCCCGGCAAGCTCGGCGGCGATCTCCGGCCAGATCTCGCCAAACACCGGGGCCCGGCGCACGTCCTGCCAGCGCAAGCCATGGATATGGGTAAAGGCGAACCAGGAGGAAGGCGGCCGGATCAGATGATAAATCCGGCGGGCGATGCGCCCTTCTTCCACTCGCACCACCCCCACCGCGCAGGCGCTCTCCCGCCGGTAATTGGCGGTCTCGAAATCGATGGCGGCGAAAGTATGCATATTTACCGCTGTAGCACGGAGGGGCGGCTAATTGCAAGTTTCCGGCTGCGGCGGCGGAAGAAAGGTAACAACACAAAAACGAAATTGATATACCTGCAGGTAGTCAATTTTGGCTAAATTGATCAACCTTGAAGTCGATATTTTTAGCATAATTGCCACGGTTTTCCGAGCTATCAGGGTAGTATTCTCTGTTCAGATTTTAAAATAATTTGAGAAAGTCTGATCAGTTAATGTAGAATGCAACGCACAGGAAACCAGGCCATCGTCCGCCTTCCCGCAGAAATCAGTGTCCGGGATCACTGGAATACACACCTATCTCCGCAGGCGCGGGGAAACCGAACATCACGAAGCCCTGCTTAACCGAGCGGTGGGCCTATCCCCGCAGGCGCGGGGAAACCACGGGTGGACTACAGACCGCCCTGGTGTACGAGGGCCTATCCCCGCAGGCGCGGGGAAACCACGGGTGGACTACAGACCGCCCTGGTGTACGAGGGCCTATCCCCGCAGGCGCGGGGAAACCTCGACTGGGATGGCCCTGGTGGCTCCGCTTCGGGGCCTATCCCCGCAGGCGCGGGGAAACCCTCTCCCGGATAAGCGGGATTGTGGCCGACGTGGGCCTATCCCCGCAGGCGCGGGGAAACCTTCCGTATTTGCACCTCAAGCAGGTTTTCAGGGGGCCTATCCCCGCAGGCGCGGGGAAACCAACCGCCGCGCCTCGGCGATGATCTTGGCGATGGGCCTATCCCCGCAGGCGCGGGGAAACCCCGGTATATTGTCTCGTTGCCAAGGCCGGTAAGGGCCTATCCCCGCAGGCGCGGGGAAACCCGGGCCATCATCGACGACGCCGCCCGCATGAACGGCCTATCCCCGCAGGCGCGGGGAAACCTACTGCCGGATCATGCCCCGGAGCCCCGTGTTGGGCCTATCCCCGCAGGCGCGGGGAAACCCATGCGGATTGCCGGGCAAGTTCATCGCCATCTGGCCTATCCCCGCAGGCGCGGGGAAACCCTCAACCGCTCGGGCCAGCTTTGCGTGGTCACGGGCCTATCCCCGCAGGCGCGGGGAAACCTATACACCAATACCACGGTGCCACGTCCTTTGGGGCCTATCCCCGCAGGCGCGGGGAAACCGAACTTTCCTCTGACTGCGGGCGCTACACTATGGGCCTATCCCCGCAGGCGCGGGGAAACCCAGAATTGATTAAGGAATTACTGGCTGGCTTGGGGCCTATCCCCGCAGGCGCGGGGAAACCTGGTAAGAATATCAACACACGACACGATCCTGGGGCCTATCCCCGCAGGCGCGGGGAAACCCACGATATGGGCCGATGACTCACAATCAAAAGGGCCTATCCCCGCAGGCGCGGGGAAACCGGTGGACGGAATCGGTATCACAATAGACAATTGGGCCTATCCCCGCAGGCGCGGGGAAACCCGTCAGCATGGTCCACGAATCCGAAGGTCGAGGGGCCTATCCCCGCAGGCGCGGGGAAACCAACCCCATGGTATATGCCATCTGATGCCAGCCGGGCCTATCCCCGCAGGCGCGGGGAAACCGACATTACCTTGTGATAACCCATGCCGGTCTGGGGCCTATCCCCGCAGGCGCGGGGAAACCTGATGCGAACGGTGATTTTTGACGTGTTGATGGGGCCTATCCCCGCAGGCGCGGGGAAACCTTAAACTGCCGCCGCGTTTTATCCATGGCACGGGGCCTATCCCCGCAGGCGCGGGGAAACCAAGTATATCATCGCCATATCTTCGTCGTCAATGGGCCTATCCCCGCAGGCGTGGGGAAACCGAATAGCTTATCTTGTTTTCAATCCACCCAGTGGGCCTATCCCCGCAGGCGCGGGGAAACCCCCCGACCACTGCTGCTGCGATCATGCCCATCGGGCCTATCCCCGCAGGCGCGGGGAAACCGGGTGGCTTTTGCTACCCACACACATAGCGACGGGCCTATCCCCGCAGGCGCGGGGAAACCATGAATACACATATTGAATGGATCATAAAGCAGGGCCTATCCCCGCAGGCGCGGGGGAACCCTCCTCGGCCTCTGCCTTCTCACGTGCGATACGGGCCTATCCCCGCAGGCGCGGGGAAACCCGTCAAATTCCCCGGTCCAGGCCAGGTCTTCGGGGCCTATCCCCGCAGGCGCGGGGAAACCTGTTAACCCGCATTTGATCGGACACGTCCAAAAGGCCTATCCCCGCAGGCGCGGGGAAACCTATCAAGCCAGTGATCCGCCTGGGCTTCATTGGGGCCTATCCCCGCAGGCGCGGGGAAACCTTAACTTCGGCTTGTGTGATTTTGGGAGTCATGGGCCTATCCCCGCAGGCGCGGGGAAACCAACGATCAGCAAGCACAATCCAAAATCGGGATGGGCCTATCCCCGCAGGCGCGGGGAAACCCAACTTCGGGGAACCGTCCGGCCCCTTAGCGTGGGCCTATCCCCGCAGGCGCGGGGAAACCGCGGCCGGCGGCGTCGGCTTCGTCGCACCAGCGGGCCTATCCCCGCAGGCGCGGGGAAACCCAAACCGTGGCCAGCGGCATCAAGGGCAACGCGGGCCTATCCCCGCAGGCGCGGGGAAACCAACTGGAGCAGGTCTTCGGTCTGCTTCATATGGGGCCTATCCCCGCAGGCGCGGGGAAACCTTCCAAGCCAAAATCTGCGCCCCCAAACTTGCGGGCCTATCCCCGTAGGCGCGGGGAAACCCCACCCACGGCAACCCGGGCACCCCCGGCGTAAGGCCTATCCCCGCAGGCGCGGGGAAACCGCACTTTCCGTTGCCGCCTCGCCTTCTACTGCGGGCCTATCCCCGCAGGCGCGGGGAAACCGTGGCCTCGGCGGTGGTGGCGAAATATAGCTGGGGCCTATCCCCGCAGGCGCGGGGAAACCGACTACTCCTTTTACCGTCAATTTGTTTTGCAGGGCCTATCCCCGCAGGCGCGGGGAAACCAACATGAGCAATCAAATGAACCATGTCTTTTTGGGCCTATCCCCGCAGGCGCGGGGAAACCATATCTTCGCCGTACCTGGACTTCCACGTCTGGGGCCTATCCCCGCAGGCGCGGGGAAACCCGTGCACGTGCTTTCTAACCCACCCGTCTTTAGGGCCTATCCCCGCAGGCGCGGGGAAACCGTTATGGAGCGCCCCGCTTATAGTGTTGTCCGGGGCCTATCCCCGCAGGCGCGGGGAAACCGCTCATCAGCCAGATCGGCCACGGCTCCGGCTGGGCCTATCCCCGCAGGCGCGGGGAAACCTTGCCCGTGACCTTGGTATTCCGCCGCCGGGCGGGCCTATCCCCGCAGGCGCGGGGAAACCCAATGGAGAAATCGGTAAGGTGGCCGTCGCGGGGGCCTATCCCCGCAGGCGCGGGGAAACCGTCGTAGGTCTGCATGGCCCCCCGCAGGTCAAGGGCCTATCCCCGCAGGCGCGGGGAAACCAGCCGTGGCCGGTGCCGTCATCTCCTTTTCTGGGGCCTATCCCCGCAGGCGCGGGGAAACCTGGTCAATGGCCTCGCGCAGCTCCCGGGCCGAGGGCCTATCCCCGCAGGCGCGGGGAAACCTGGACACCGCCTTTTGCGGCCTGGCTCATAAGGGGCCTATCCCCGCAGGCGCGGGGAAACCTTTTGACATCCTGTTCCATCACTTCCATGGTCCGGTGCTGGGCCTATCCCCGCAGGCGCGGGGAAACCTCGAGCTGGCCCAGGTAGTAGGGGTGGGGCTGGGGCCTATCCCCGCAGGCGCGGGGAAACCCGCTTGGGGGCTTGCTCGCCGCCGGTGAGGGTGGGCCTATCCCCGCAGGCGCGGGGAAACCTCCATCAGGTCGGTGGTGGGGTTCAAATCTTCGGGCCTATCCCCGCAGGCGCGGGGAAACCTCCATCAGGTCGGTGGTGGGGTTCAAATCTTCGGGCCTATCCCCGCAGGCGCGGGGAAACCTCCATCAGGTCGGTGGTGGGGTTCAAATCTTCGGGCCTATCCCCGCAGGCGCGGGGAAACCTCCATCAGGTCGGTGGTGGGGTTCAAATCTTCGGGCCTATCCCCGCAGGCGCGGGGAAACCTCCATCAGGTCGGTGGTGGGGTTCAAATCTTCGGGCCTATCCCCGCAGGCGCGGGGAAACCTTCGTTTGGCTTCATCATGATGCGTCCTCCTGGGGCCTATCCCCGCAGGCGCGGGGAAACCATTCCACGCCGTCCACGCTCCAGCCCTGGCGGGGGCCTATCCCCGCAGGCGCGGGGAAACCGGTTTATCGCTCACACGCCACGGCCAGGATCTGGGCCTATCCCCGCAGGCGCGGGGAAACCTTGATGGCGGGGGCTTCATAGACCAGGGCCAGGGGCCTATCCCCGCAGGCGCGGGGAAACCTTGCATTATCTGCCTCCGCGATTCAGGTACCAGGGCCTATCCCCGCAGGCGCGGGGAAACCTGGTGAGGGAACCAGGGCTCGGCCAGGTGGGAGGGCCTATCCCCGCAGGCGCGGGGAAACCCCAAAATTTGGGCCGCTAGCCAGTGGCTGGTAGGGCCTATCCCCGCAGGCGCGGGGAAACCCGGTCAGGATGGCGGCCAGGGGCTCGTAGCCTGGGCCTATCCCCGCAGGCGCGGGGAAACCCGGTGAATTTCTCGTAGGTGAGGCCGCCGAAGCGGCCTATCCCCGCAGGCGCGGGGAAACCCCATGGCGGCGGCGGCGCCGAATACCATTTTGGGGCCTATCCCCGCAGGCGCGGGGAAACCTCTACGTCGAACTCGGCGGCGGTGGCGTAGCGGGGCCTATCCCCGCAGGCGCGGGGAAACCATTCATTTGTAGAACTCCGGCTCAATATTGAACGGCCTATCCCCGCAGGCGCGGGGAAACCGGGTATAAATATCAGCTGACCCGCACCGAAGAGGGCCTATCCCCGCAGGCGCGGGGAAACCTTTTCCGACAATGGCTTTTCACCTCCTTGCTTGGGCCTATCCCCGCAGGCGCGGGGAAACCATCAACGCTTTCATTGTACCTCCTCCATCAGCGGGCCTATCCCCGCAGGCGCGGGGAAACCCTTGACCTTTTCCGCTGTCTTCTTTGCCAGGCGGGCCTATCCCCGCAGGCGCGGGGAAACCGCTTCAGGGCAATGGTATTGATGACAATTACAGGGCCTATCCCCGCAGGCGCGGGGAAACCTCCGGTCAGCCAAACGGCTCTTTTGCAGGTAAAGGCCTATCCCCGCAGGCGCGGGGAAACCGTCTTGGCAGCAGCAGTGGTGGACCAGCCGAAGGGCCTATCCCCGCAGGCGCGGGGAAACCTCAGGCCGGAAACACCGGAACAACCCTTTCTGGGGCCTATCCCCGCAGGCGCGGGGAAACCGTTGTGGGGCGCGTGGTGGTGGCCGGCGGCCAGGGCCTATCCCCGCAGGCGCGGGGAAACCATCCATGTTGGCCTGGAGGACGGCGGCGTAATGGGCCTATCCCCGCAGGCGCGGGGAAACCTCTCGCACGCTAATGGCTGTGCGGTCCTCGACGGGCCTATCCCCGCAGGCGCGGGGAAACCACAGGTAATCCATTACCGCTTCACGGTCCCATGGGCCTATCCCCGCAGGCGCGGGGAAACCTTCGCAGATGACGCTATCTCCCGCGCCCGCAAGGGCCTATCCCCGCAGGCGCGGGGAAACCACGCCTTTAAGTGCTCCCGCCGCTCTTTCTTGGGGCCTATCCCGCAGGCGCGGGAAACCCCTCTTCGGCAAGTTGTGCCACGTCCTGCCGTGGGCCTATCCCCGCAGGCGCGGGGAAACCTCATCCAAGCTGGCGACGTCGAATTTACGAGGGGGCCTATCCCCGCAGGCGCGGGGAAACCCGTACTACATATATGAAGCTGATTTTTATTGCGGGCCTATCCCCGCAGGCGCGGGGAAACCTTTTGCCCATTGAGTTTGCGGCGGGCCGCTCGGGGCCTATCCCCGCAGGCGCGGGGAAACCCCATACCCGGCGTTATAAGCGATCCGGATCCGGGGCCTATCCCCGCAGGCGCGGGGAAACCCTGAGGTAAATGACACAGTCTATACAATCACCGGGCCTATCCCCGCAGGCGCGGGGAAACCCCTCGGAAATTGCGCCTAACCGCTCCTGCTCAAGGCCTATCCCCGCAGGCGCGGGGAAACCAACGTACATTTTCCCAAGCAGATGATGGCACGGGGCCTATCCCCGCAGGCGCGGGGAAACCAACATCTGCCACAATCCCGCTTACTCGGGAAAGGGCCTATCCCCGCAGGCGCGGGGAAACCCCTCCTTTTTTAGATTTCTGATTCAATGTCGGGGGCCTATCCCCGCAGGCGCGGGGAAACCTCACCGGAGCTCCACACACTGAACCAGCCAATGGGCCTATCCCCGCAGGCGCGGGGAAACCGCAATAATCAATAACAGCGTGGTGTCGTTGATGGGCCTATCCCCGCAGGCGCGGGGAAACCAATGCAAGTATTTTTGTGATTATTTTTTGTGTGGGCCTATCCCCGCAGGCGCGGGGAAACCTGCACACTGCTACCATTGCCAAGGTGGTGACAGGGCCTATCCCCGCAGGCGCGGGGAAACCCAGTCTTCCGTAGGGGAAGAGGTCTGGTCTGAGGGCCTATCCCCGCAGGCGCGGGGAAACCTACAGACCATTTTTTAATCTGGCGTAGGGTGTGGGCCTATCCCCGCAGGCGCGGGGAAACCTAAAAGAGTGCGCCCTATGCCGTCCACCAGCAGGGCCTATCCCCGCAGGCGCGGGGAAACCTTCGGGTGATGCCGCAACGGCAGCTTACAACAGGGCCTATCCCCGCAGGCGCGGGGAAACCTCCATCTTGGAGTACAGTTCCATGCCCTGGGTGGGCCTATCCCCGCAGGCGCGGGGAAACCACCTGGGACCAAGCCCTCGAGGCCCTGATCAAGGGCCTATCCCCGCAGGCGCGGGGAAACCTATAAACTCGCGGCTGAAATGCTGGCCACGAAGGGCCTATCCCCGCAGGCGCGGGGAAACCATTCAATCGGGGTACTGAAAATCGGGATCAGAGGGCCTATCCCCGCAGGCGCGGGGAAACCCCCGTTCGAGTGGCTGGTAAGTGGTCCCTTTTGGGCCTATCCCCGCAGGCGCGGGGAAACCGCAGTATAGCGCCGGTCGGCATCTTCCCGGCGGGGCCTATCCCCGCAGGCGCGGGGAAACCTGGATTCCAGATGCGGGGCCAGGCCGTCGCCGGGGCCTATCCCCGCAGGCGCGGGGAAACCGTGGACTCCACGCTATCGGTAGAGGAATCAGAGGGCCTATCCCCGCAGGCGCGGGGAAACCAGGGAATATGCCGACCTGCTTAGCTGCCTGACGGGCCTATCCCCGCAGGCGCGGGGAAACCTCTGGATGGTAACATATTGTCATTGTGAAATAAATTGTCAAAGAACAAAATCGTCAAAAACTCACGAGTCTTTTGGGGGAATAGTAAGACACCGTCTTACCAACAGCATGGCATCGTGTGCAATAATATCTTTGGGAGGCTCTCCAAGGCTCAAAAGACCCAAACCACCATCCGCGCTACCATCCGCCCACGTCATCACAATACTGCCACGCCCCAATCCGCCGTACCAATCCTCCAGAACTTCCCATATCCGTTTACGCACACCGGCATTCATTTTGGGATGGGCGTAAACTCCAGGAGATAATTCTAACATTGCCGACCCCAGAAATCCTCGATATCGCCCTTCGACATCGCGTGTAACAATCACCACCATCGGCATATCAGGCTGCCATGCTCCCGTCGCCACCATCTTGCCCGACGCCAAGCAACATCTTTATTTTATCGATCATTGAAGGGATCACGGCACGTTGTCGAAAAAGTTTGGCCGCACGTTTACGCACCAGCCTTTCGATTGACTCACCTCCCGCAACCTCCTCTTTTACCGCACCAAACGCAATATCAAGAACCACGTCATGGCGATAAAGATCAGCTATATCAAGAACAAAAGACTGACCGGAATCCTCGTGAATAAAACCTAATTGCGGGATGGCACCCACTGCTGCGACAGCAACGGAAGCGGCAGCAGACATCGCCGTAGCGGCGTGATTAAGTGCTTGGTTGGCCAAATCGGTGGCCTCAGGGTCGGCACGATCATAACACCGCCCGCGCCATGCTATACCATACCGTTCGGCAGCCAGTTGGTAACTGCGCTTGATTCTGGCCCCCTCCTGCCCCCGCAACACCTCAATTTCACGAGTGCGAACAATCTCCCCGAATCGGATGGCATACATGGCCCGAGCCACTTCCATCCTGCTTTTCTGGTTGCTCCAAAGACGCACTTGGGCACGTGCCACCGCAGATGAATCAGGCATCAACGGCTGAGCCGTATAAAAACGTACCGCCCCCTCACCAATGGCAGCCAGAGCACAACCATGGCGAGCTAGAATACGTAAGGCATCATGGGTGACACTGGAACCGGGACCGAGCAAAACAATAGAAACAGTTTGATGGGGAATTTGATAATCGCCAGCGGCCAGTTCGCCGTTGCCCACGGTCACAAAACGCAAGCAACCATTTTCAACTTCCAACTGTCCACGATCAAGCCAAAGCAAGCCATGCCGATCAGCATGGGGAACGCGCGCCTTTTCAAGGCCAAGACGACCAAGCAACATTTACCCGCCCACCGGTGGCCGCAAAAGCATCATACCGTACCCATAGGCACCGTGTCGGCCGACACCTTTGCACAACAACTCGTTAAGCATGGTCGAATCCGCCACAATAAGCTCACCGTGAAGGGTCGCATCCGGACCCTCCAATGATTTTGCGCCCCGAACGGCCCTCGTTCTCGAAAAACGAACCATGTGCACTTTTCTTATCTCAGCCGCCCCGCCCAAACGCTCAGCCAACCAATCGGCATATACCGCCTCACGGGTTCGACCAGCCCTCTCCATATTTTCTTCGGCTCCGGCTCCAAAAGGAAACCTGCGCAGGGCCTCTGCCAAAAAGGCATCAACTTCCGCCCCTCGGCCAATGCCGCCACAATCGTTGGCAAGACGTCGGACCGGGCGTATTCGCAGATCAAAGCCAAGACGACGCCCCACTCGCCACTCTTCCGGCATGGGCTTGGTGGCCAAATTTTCCAAATTACAAATATTCAAAAGATCGGGAGTGGCAAAGTCCTGTGCCATTTCTAGAAGATCGGCGGCATCACGGGAGCTATAGGCATAAATGGTTCCGTTGCGGCCACCGGAAGCAACCAACAGGCGGAACGGTTTCAACGCCCCCTGGCCAAAGAGTTCCACCAGCAAATGGTGCAACGCCCGCCCTTCGTCAAAAACGATGTCGCGCCAATGACCATCTACCCCTTTTCCCTTTGACCAACCGCAGCCACGTTGGGCAGCCCAGCGATGAAGAGCCGGTATTTTTAGTGGCAGGTAGACCAGTTGCAATGTGCTCATGGCGCCACCTTTTCCGGTATAACGGCACCTTCGACCACCCTGCGCGCACCGCCATGGAGGCCTGTTCGCCAGTTACGCAAATCAGCCAGATCAACCACCCGATGGACGATCTCACCGTCAACCGGCCCCTCATCTGTGGGCCAAAGAGCTCGTAACCAGCCACCGGAAAAACCCTCACAAGGAAGACGACAAAGCGCTTCATAGGCCGACGGAGCCTCAATTTCGCCATATCGCAGAGGAGTGGTAGGCAAACAAGGTTTACGTCCGATAAAAAGTGGACGGGCCGGACAATCAAGGGCCGTAGCCAGATCATCAAGATCAGGGGCCATCCCCGGCGTCCGCAATCGGAGCACCACAGTCATGCAGGCATCCGCATGGTAGTCTCGTCGTCGCCGATGAGGCGCGCCATAACTGGCACCATCACGACCCTCCGGTTTCCCATATGTTGTCCAGCCACGGTCAATCTTGGCAAGTTGAGCGTTTTGGGTATCTGTAAAAACATCATCCCCTTCCCGCTCCCACCGAGCGGCGAAAACAAGTCTATCCTGCAGCGCCTGATGAACCTCGCGATCAGTACGTTCCCAGCCCAGTGCATTGGCAAAAAGACCGGTCAACATTGAAGCAGCTGGGAAATCACGGGTAATTCCGACATGATCGATGACCACCCCGCCGAAGGCCGCCATCGGGGCCTCCAATCGCAAAACAAGCCAGCGTTGATCAGGCATCGGGGGCAGCCTCCAATTTCTGCTCGGCCCATTCTGCCAAATTAGCCAAAGATTGCGGGGCAGACCCCGGCAACACGGAGTCACACATGGAGAAACAGGCCCGCTCCTCCCCGGTGGCATAAACTTCGTCAAGTTTGCCCAAGTGATGAGACAGGGCAGCAATCGCCTCATCAAGATCGGGAGCAACCGGCTTGCGCCAAGCTGCGGCCAGGCTACGGGGTTGACGGTCACCGACTTCCGCCAGCATCAAATCAGCCCGACCGTATGGCGCAGTGGAGCCCAACTTGGCCCCGGGTGACACTTCAGCGACCAGATAGATGAGATTGTGAATAATTTTGGCGGCAAGTTGTCGATCACCACCGCAATTTCTGATCAGCCCCGGCAAATCTACAACCACATAGCCGTAAAAAATACCGGATGTTAATTCGGTTTCCTGAATCGTATCGGCCCCGCTATCCTCGGATTCAATCCGCAGATCGTCAACGGCGGTAAAATAATCACCCTCGCTTTCCTCGGCGTGAACGGTGAAGGCGTGACCGACATGGACCGGAGCGTCAATGTTAGCCGCCGGATCGGAGGTAACCATTCGACCAAACAGGGCAGCAGAGACTCCCCCGGGGAGCAGAGTGTTTTCACGCAAAACCTTAATGTTGTCCTTAAACGATTTGCCCCATTCGGTCGCCAACTTCTTGGCTGATTCAGCATTTTCCGCCTCGCCGGCCAGTCTTTCCGCTTCGGCGGCAAGCCACACCAACTCCGGTTCGCCCAGTAACAGTGTCTGGCGGTTCTTTTTCCCCTTATCGGCTTTGTCACCATAGACCGCCTTTTGGAACTCCGGCTCTAATTCCGCCAATACTTCGACCGGAAATTGTTCCCTGAGGGGGTCGATAATTTTTTTGGTAACTAACTCGCGGGAGCGGAAAGATTCGACAAAACCGGCCAAAGTCCCAAGAGCATGGGGGTCGGTATCAGCCATGCGCCAGTGACGTTTCAAACACTGCGAAGAGATACGGGTACGAATCGCCCCGCCATAGGCCAAACGTTTGGCCAGACCGGAATCGTCACGGTTCAAAAGCGCAGCCGTATAGGAATGCAGGGTATGGATTTGCAAAAAGCGAGGCTTGCTCATGGGACAATCTCCTTATTTTTGTTCTTGGCGGGTATGAGCATCAAGACGTTGATAATAATCGCGAGCTATTTTTTGCAAAGGAGCTGCATTAGGGTTGGAGATAAGCAGCGCTGCCAGCTCGATACAGTTAAGACCGCTGGCAGGATTGCGCCTTGCCGCCAGCATCCTGGCCAGACGTTCCAGGGCTTCGCCCCGCCGGGAAGGGGACAGGGTCAAAAAGCGCGCCAAACGGGTTTCTGAAAAAATCGGGGCCACCTCGCCCCCCCGACCGGCCCAATCGGGGTCACCGCCATCACACAAGACGGCGCCAAAGCGACGCTTACCGTCATGGAGCCGGTCATCGGGGCGGCGTTTACCTCGGGGAATCAGAATCGCCATGATTTTTACAACCCTCATCCAGATCTCCGGCTGACTGTCGAGAAAGCCGCACTCGGTGGCCAAGCGCCAATAGGCCGGCATCCCCGGACCATCCACCTCCATGCGGCGAAGCTGGGCAAGTGAGCCGGGGTCAAGCGCCAGCATCTGTCGGGATAACTCCGGAATAGTCTCTTTAAGCGGGGGCATGATCGGTATCCTCCGGTTCCGGTTGCGAAAACAGATAGGAGTAGTGTTTATAAATTGCGCCGGTAAAGGCCCGTCTCGCCCGAGCCTCGGCCCGTGGCCGAAAAACGGAAGCACAGGGGACGGATGGTAAGGCCGCCGCAAAAACCAACTGGGACTTATCCAGCAATAAGCGGGCGAAGCGCTGCTCTTCCTCCCGCTTTGCCGCATCGCCCTGCTCTTGGGCTGCGAAGCGTCTCCACAACGAGGGAAAGAAGGCGGCATCAACATCCCGGCTGAAACTAATTTGGGCACTCCGAGCATATTCGTAATGCTCCTTTTTCCGCTTTTCCCAATCCCCACCAACGGCGACCAGAGCCAAAGCTCCGGACAATGCTTTGTCAAATATCTTGATCTCGTCCATCTGCGCCTGGGCCAGCAGATGAAGTTCCTTGCGCCTATTCATCAGGGCATAAGTAACCTTTCCCCCGATCGGCAGGATGCGCATTTTGAAACCGTCGGTCTTGCTGTTGCCTCGGGAAAGAGCCGCCGCCACCAAGGCCATGGTCTCGTTACCCGATTCAAACGAGGACGGTTGGGCAAGTAATGGTAATATCCAGTCCCCGGAGAACAGGAGATCACTCAAACGACGATAGTCAAAGTCGCCTTCGCCCAGAGTAAAACTTTTGTTATCACTTTTATGGCTTGGCGCCCAAGGATCGGCCAGTACACCTTTGCAATTTTTGGCGGCTATTCTCTCTTTTTGTGAATTACCCTTCATGGCCGACCAACGATCATCCTCCGACCGTAAGCGCACTCGCCGACACACTTCGATAAACCAAAGATCCAGTTCACGAACCTGCAGCTGATGTCCCTCCGGCCAAGGAACTACCCAAAGCAGGCCGATCCCGCCTTTTTCCGAGAAAAGGCCGCAATCTGCCAACACCTTGGCCCTGCTTTCCAACAGCACCGACAAATCCCGGTAAAACCACTCACCGGGACGTGGCGAAAAATTTTTGCCGCTCACACCTGACGACAACGGGGCAAGACCCAGTAACGGACGGGAAGAGGAACCGCCGTTCATCCTGGCGATGCCATAATTCCCCCGGCCCCCGAAACCTTCCATGGTTTGCAAAGACACCAACGAGAACAGCCAGTCTTGCGGCTGGCCGTGGCGGGCCACGGCTCTTTTCAGATCGTGATTACGGGAGGTGATCAGCAAATCGAGATAGTCAGGGGTGGAGACATGATTGGCAAGTTCAACACCAGCGGGAACCGGAGGTTGCAGAAAAGCGGGCTGCGACCAGTCATCGACGACCAGACGCCAGGGTTCATCATTGAGAAAATCGGGGGTTAAACCACGCAGAGCAACAAGCCAGTCCGCCTCGCTGTCCGGAATCTTCCGGCAGCCTGCACCATGAAGAGCCAGCCCCGCCAACTGAACCAGAAACATGTGCCAAGCAGGTTGCTGGTGGGGGCGCAAAGCGGGAAAACTATCCACCTCGGCACGAACAAGAGCGGCAAATACCCCTGGCAAAGTTAAAAAACCGCCTGGAGCCGTTTGCACCAAAGGATCGGTGAGAAGATTGGCCATCCGACATCCCCGTATTTTACGATGGCGCCAAAATCAGGTGAAATTCATCACCCGGCTGAAACTCACGACAAGCTATACCTAGCAGAAAAGTACATCGGCAAAGAGACTACCCGTTATTATCTAAATTGTCAAAAGACTCTCGACTTAATCCGGAACGGTCGTAGCAAAACTTTTGTTTCCCGATTTCAAAGCGAAGCAACCCGTTTTCAATCCTAGGACTAACCGCCTCACTGGTATCAATGCCGCGTGAATAATGGGTCGGCAATGTAATCCCGCTTATCATGGCCCCATAAGGGCCGGGAACCGGTTGAACAAATTGCACCATCGCCCCTTCGGCGCCAAGGCGGGTGCGAACTTTCTCTTCATCGGAAACAAAACGGTTGCCCGCCTCGGCAAAAGGGGTGTCCATCGGCACCACCACGTGGCGAGCCGCACTCATATCAGCCAAATCTTTGCCGTACACGTTGTTCCAATAGTCCACCCACTCGGCGCCGAGTTCATTGTGCAGAGCATCAATCCGTTCCTGGTGGGTGGCGCTTTCCACCAGCAACCGGTTCATCTCCGGGATAACCCAAAGCGGATGCTCAACAATCAGCCGCCGGGCAAGCTCAAGACCAGACAAATCGCGATAAATTCCACATAAGACGCCATTATCCAACCAACCGCCAAGACCATTCACAAAGGCCGGTTTCAACAATGGCTCCAAGCCATTTTCCGGCACCATAACATAACACCGTGGCTGCTCGAACCCGCTTGGTCGGTTGAGTGAATGGCGGTGCAGACGACCAATGCGCTGCAACAGCACATCAACCGGACAGAGGTCGGTAATCAAAAGATCTGCGTCTATATCAAGGCTTTGCTCCAAAGTTTGGCTACCAACTACAATAATTCCCCGTTCACGATCTGCTTTGGGCGCAAGCGCCCCTTCCACCGCCTCATCCAACAATTTCCTGTCTTCCGGGGCAAATCGACCATGATGCAAAGCGGCACCACCATCGACCGAGAGCAACAACGATTCGCCACCCAACCCAAATATCTTCCTCCAGGTTGCAACCGCCATGGTCACGGTGTTGCGAATCAACAGCACTCTGGCTCCATTTTCAGCCGCCCGAAGAGCCAGTTCCGCCGCCTTTTCCGGTGCCATGGTAGCAATTGCTTCCACGTTTACCTTTTTTTGTTTTTCCTGAGAAACTCCAGTCGGCCGCTCTTTTCCCTGCAACCAAAGTGCTGGATAGGGAGCCGCCACAGCTTCCTCGAACGACGGAGTTGTATGACCCAGCCATACAGTCCGGGCCACCGAACCCAGGGTTGCCGACATCAGCATGGCATGTCCACCCCGCCTCAAATGTTGACGCAGTAAATGCTCCTGCACCTTAGCCATATAACTATCGGAGGCATGAACCTCATCAACGACCAGGAGACTGCGGGAAAGCGCGGCAGCCCGCAAATGGGCATGTTTCACCTGCAAAGCGGCCAGCATGGCTTGATCAACGGTGCCGACCGATACAGTGGCGGCCAGATAACGCCGGGCATTTTCGGCCGCCCAACGAGCCAACAGCCTTGGCTCATCAGCTTCGTCATCCCACTGAACCCGCCATCCAGGCAAGGCCCTACCTTCCACTTCACCAATTTTTAAGTATCCGGGCACCGCCAGTACCGCTTCCGGTGCCCGGTCACCAAAAAGTCGCACCAGGGTCTGGTTAACCCTGCCATGAAGCTGCAAAGCGGCGGCGCGGGTAGGAAGGGCAAAATAGAGGCTGTCCACCTGCCCGGCTTCAAACAAACGGATAAAGCGCCAAAGGGCCGCTTCGGTCTTACCTGAGCCGGTTTCAGCCTCGAGAATAATTAGACGTTCTTCCAGAGGTGCCTCGCCAACCAACCGTTGTTGCGGCCGAGGATGGGCAAACCCGGTCAGGTAATCAAAACCAACTTTTTCCTTAAGCAATGGGCGTAATCCTTCAACATCAAGGCCCACTTTTGCCACAGCTGCACGTGCCTGGTCGTGAGCCAAAGCCATGTAATCATGGTCAAGGTCGCCGACAAAAGGAAACATGCGCGCATCCGAACCCAGCCAATCAGCAAGGGATACCAGCCCACAGAGAAAATGTTGAAATTCAGGATTTGACGGCAATTGATCTTTCTCTCCGTTGAAGGCCGCCGGGAACCAGCGACGCATCATGGCCCCCATCTCTCCGGCGGCAGCAGAAGGATCATAGGATAGGGCCGAAACCGCCTCCCATCCATCACCGGCAGTATGGTCAGGTAAGAAGGGGCGGCCATGGTGGGCTAAAACAGAGAACAACAGGTGGCCATCCGTACCCCAGTTCATCAAATCTTCAACGCAGAGCTTGCGGGCCATCTCATCAAGAAAGCCACCCGCAAAAATTGCCGCCCCTTCCTTAACGTGGCCATGTAACGCCCCATGACGAACCGTTGGCGGCCACCCTTTTGCCTGGAAGCCAGGGTGCAACTTTCCGACATCGTGCAAGAAGGCAAGCACGGAAAGTCGCATCCAGCAAGCACTCGATAACGGACTGCCTGCCACGTAATTTAGCCTGGCACGCACCACCGGCAAAGCTACTAGCGCCTCAAAACAAGCCGCCACATCAGCGCAGTGGTGGGCTAAATGATGAATTTTATCGTCTTTAGTTTTACCCCAAGGGGCACGAAATACCAAATTTAACTCCTTAGATCAATTTGCTGGGGAGGTCACCAATAGCACCGCCTAAATCTGATCAAAAATTAAAGCCCGGTCTATTATGCCGCCTGCTCACTTTACTTACCACACTGTATAAGATAGTAACGCAGCCGCAAAAAATGGCCGACTTGCTTTCCGCATCGGCCTTCCTGTCGACAAGGAGGTCGAAGATAGCTCTTTTTCATTGAACCGCGATTGAATATCCTTCTCCATCCAGAACCCTTTTCTCTGATAAAATTCCTACTTCATACCGATCAAATTCACGATCAGCCGTACATGCAAATCCTTTTGCCCCGGGTTACTAACGGCAACCAGCAG
Source organism: Desulfurivibrio sp. (assembly GCA_034522365.1). GTDB lineage: Bacteria > Desulfobacterota > Desulfobulbia > Desulfobulbales > Desulfurivibrionaceae > Desulfurivibrio. The sequence continues at coordinate 174,793 of JAXHLI010000014.1, forward strand.
GGTCATGGCTACCAATGCGCGGTTGTCAAACCCACCAATAGCCGGCAACAGGCCGTTTTTTTCAAGAAAAAGCAGGAATAAGAACGCGCCGATTCTTTTGTTGCCATCGGTAAAGGGGTGATCCTTGATGATGAAATAGAGCAGATGAGCCGCCTTTTCCTCGGCGCTCGGGTACAACTCCTGGCCGCCAAAGGTCTGCTGCAGGGCGCCAATGATGCCGGCCAATCCATCACCCCGCTCTTGGCCGAAGATGGCGGTAGCTTCACCTTTGGTCAGCAACTCCTTTTTCAGAACGGCAATCGCATTTCGGGCTTCAGCGACTTCTAATGCCACCCCGACACCAGGCTTTTTGCCGGGCGGCGGCAGATTACTCTCGTCGTATTGCCAAAGTAGCCGCCAGGTTGCGGTATAGCGGTTGACAATCTCCCGAACCGCTTTGGCATCATCAAAATCATTTTCCATCAGCCCTTGCCCCTCCGCAGCACCGCCAAAATTCGATCAGCATTTTAAACCCGGCCTGTCACACCGCCTGTCCACCTTACTCGCCCCACTATGTCAACCAATGACGCAGCCACAAAAAAATGGCCAATTTATTTTTATGCCGCTTATTCATCATACAACCCGGCCATGCCCGCGATCTCCCGTTTTACCAAGTCGCGCAGGGCGGCCGGTTCGATAACCCGCACCCGGGGGCCGTAACTCAGGATTTTTCTGCTGACCTCGCGGAAATCGGCCACCGCGAAGCACAGCAGCAGGCTGCCGTCCGGCTCGTGGCTTATCCGCTGCTCCGGGTGCCAGACCTGTTCGGCTACCCAGGGGGCGATCTCGGGGGTAAAACGGAGCACCACCTCGATACTCTCAGCACCCTGCATGATGCCGAACAGTTTGCGGCTGTATTCCTTGAGCGGCGGCAGCCGCCGGGGAAGTTCGAGCCGCTGCCCGGCGGGGCGCATATCGCCAATCCGCGACAGGGCGAAATCCCTGATCTCCCGGCGCTTGGCGCACCAGGCCAGCAGGTGCCAACTGCCCATGTAGTGCATCAGGTGCAGGGGGTGGATGTTCCGTTGGGAGGTAATACCGCTATGGGGGGAATGGTAGGTGATGGTCAGGGAGTGTTCCTCGAAAAGGGCTTGAACCAGCCGCCGGAAACACTGTTCATCGACCCGGGAATACTCAATATTCTTGACCGATATCTTTTCTCCCACCGTCTCCAGGCAGGAGCCGGCCTTGCCGGCCAGGGGCGTCAGGCGCTCGATCAAGCGGCAAAGCTCATCCTTGATCGCGGCATCCGGCACCGTGGAGGCCAGGCGCACCGCCAGGGCCAGGGCCAGGACGTTGGTCTCGTCGATCCAGGCGGCGGGCAACTCGTAGGTATGGTCGGTGTAGCAATAACCCCGGCGGGAATGGTCGTAGCGCAGCGGTGCTTCCAGGCGCTCCCGCATAAACTCGATATCCCGCTGGGCGGTGCGGGGCGATACCTCAAAGCCGGCAACCAGAGCCGAGGCGTTGGGATACCGGCCGGCCTTGACCTGCCGGTGAAACCAGAAGAACCGTTCGAACTTCAGCCGGTCGGACATCGCGCCCCCGGCCGCAAAACTGGAATATCCGCCTCTCTGACCATTCCTCCCCCGCCGCCATGGTTGGCTGCTACAGCCGCTACTGGGCGCAGTTAAACAGACAAACGGTTGGGCGGCAAGCCTTAAAATTACCCCAGGGGAGGGCGGTAGAAGGCGGGGTTGTCCGGCTAGTCGCTGCTGGCCAGGTACTGGCGGATGCGCCGGAAGCGGTCTTCGTCGCGTTCCAACAGAGTGGTGCGGCTGGCGGCAAATGAGAAGTCATCAGTTTGCCGCCAGTGAAATTCTCCTGTTTCACTATTTTTCATACCCTGCCTCAAGCGCGTGTTCCCCTTTTTCAGTCAGCCGATACTTCTGCAGGCGGCTGTTTGGTTTGTCGGGGATGGTGTACTCCACATACCCTTCGCGCAACAGTCTGGCAATCAGGTCATTGAGATAACGGGTTGGCTTGGCTTTGCCAAGCCGCTTTGCTATTTCAGACTTGGAAAGGGATTTTTCTTTCACAAACGAAAGAACCTGTGCAGGCATCTTCGACTCTACCCCTGACCCTACCCCTGACTCTACCCCTGACTCTACCCTTGGCCGGGCCTTTTGCTCGCCGGCCTGGATGCGATGCAGTTTAGCCAGATAGACGGTGAAGCGCAGGCGCAGGCCGATCTCTTCGATTTTTGGTTCAGGCAAGCCCAGTTCCCGTGCTTCGGTAAATATGCGGCGCACACCGGTGCCCCATTGTTCGATCAGGCTGAGTTCCTTGAAAACGCGAGCTATGACTGGATTACGAATACGGGAAGCGCCTTGTTTCATCTCCTCAATGGTCAGACCGGGCAGGAGAATGCCCATGCTTTCCACCTCAATGCGGTCATCGAGAAAGACGACCCGGATGGGAGCGCCGCGCTGCGAGTAATCGCTATGCACCAGGGCGTTGATGATCATCTCGCGCAAAATCCCCAAGGGGATGCTCCAGACATCCTTACGGCGTACCTCGGAGAGGTCGGCGCCGCGGTAGGCGTGTTTTTTCAGAAAGAGCATGACCTCGTCAACGGCCTCGGGCAGCGGCACGTCGATATCGATATGGTCGAAAATGTCGATTTTCTCGGTGCCGAAGAAACGACCGCATTGAATCCAGGCATCAGGAAAGTGCTGGGTGCGCTGTCGGCCAAAAAGCAGAACCCCGCCTTTGGTCGGTACCGCTTTGCTTTGATGGCGGGCCAGCAATTTCAAGGTCAACAGGGCTTGCTCATTCAGCTTCGCAGTGGTGCCGAATGCCTTTTGTGCTGTTTTGATGTCCAGGTCATCAACAGACAGCCCCGGCATGGGCATCTCATCGAAGCTCACCCCCTCGACCGAGCGGCGCAGTTCGGCGATCAATTGCCGGTCGGCCTGGCGACTGGTAGTACCAAGCCGGACGTAGACGCCGGTTTCCGGCCCCTCGGAGCAGAGATAATGGGGCCGGGAATTACTCAGGAAGACCTCGATTAAGAGCAGGGTTTTGCCCCTGACCGTGGCCAGCTCGAGATTGGGGACCAGGCGGGGAGCGATGGAATCGGCGATCAGGTTGCAGAGCCGTTCCTCCTCATCCAGCGGATTATCGATCCCCACCGGTTCCCGAGTTTTGTCCACCACCCCGATGATGATCTTGCCGCCGGCGGTGTTGGCGAAGGCCACCAGCGTCTTGAGAAGATTACGCGGGGAAGAGAGGTCCTGCTTGAACTCCAGGGTCTTGCCTTCGTCGGCTTTGAGCAGTTCGGTGATACTCATCTCCCCACCCCAGCTCCTCAAATTTCTTCTTGGCGGTAGAACCCGGGGTTGTCCGGCTAGTCGCTGCTGGCCAGGTACTGGCGGATGGCGTCGGCCATGGTCTGGCAGATGCGCCGGAAGCGGTCTTCGTCGCGTTCCAGCAGGGTGGTGCGGAAGCCCTGGATCTCGGTGGCAAAGGAACTAAGCGGTACCACGCAGATGCCGGTGGAGCCCAGCAGGTAGTAGACAAAGCGCTTGTCCGGCGAGGTGCCGGGCTGGTTGACCAACTGCTCGACGTGTTCACGTACCTCGCGGTTGGCGATGGGCAGGCTCTGGCGGTCATGCAGGATGCCGGGCTCGAAGGCGACGCTCATGTAGAAGGCACCGTCGGTACGGTTGACAACCAGGCCGTCGACCTCTTTGAGGATATCGTAGGCGACATTGGAGGCCCGTTCGTAGCGCTTGACCCGCTCGGCCAAATGGGAATTGTATTCGGGGTGGGTGATAATGGCCGGCAGCACCATCTGCGGCAGGGTGGTCGAGCAGACCTCGACCATCTTGGAATTGAGGATCGAGGCCACGTATTTGGCGAACATCTCGTCCTTGTCGGCGTTGTAGACCTCAATCCAGCCGCAGCGTGAGCCGGGCCAGGGCATCTCCTTGGAAATGCCGCGCATATTGATGGCCGGGACATCGCCGATCACTTCGGCCAGGGCCTTGGTCTGGCGGCCGTTGTAGACGATGCGCTGGTAGACCTCGTCACAGATGATAAAGAGATCGTACTTGCGGGCCAGGGCCACAAAGCCCCGCAGGATTTCTTCGGGGTAGACGGCGCCGGTGGGGTTGTCGGGGTTGATCAGCAGGATACCGGCCACCGCCGGGTTGTACTTGATCCGTTTCTCCAGATCGTCCAGGTCGGGATACCAGTGGTTATGGGGATCGAGCCGGTAGCAGACCGGCCGGTCACCGGCGTGGGAGGCCTCACCCGAGGAGTGAGTGGTGTAACTCGGCGAGGGCATCACCACCCGGGCGTTGCGACGCAGCATCCCGTAAACTTTGCTGATGGCATCGCCCAGGCCGTTGAAAAAGAGGATATCGTCGGGGCCGATCTGGACCCCGCCGCGGCGGTTGACTTCGGCGGCCAGAAATTCGCGGGTGGTCAGTATCCCCCGGGTGGGACAATAGCCGTAGCTGGCGTCCTCCATGACGTAATCGGCCACCACCTTCTTCATCCAGGCGGGGATCTCCTCGCCTTTGGCCACCGGATCGCCGATATTTTCCCAGTAGGTCTTGATCCCCAGTTTCTGCAGTTTTTCCCCGACGTTGACGATGTTGCGGATTTCGTAGGTCAACTCGCCGGCGCCGATATGGACAATGTCGGTACGCATAAGATTCCTTGGGCAATAAATGATTGACTGTTTATTCAGGCTCAGCGAGCTTTAATAACCACGCAACACTCTGTTAAGTCAAGCAAATAGTTTCGTTCAGCGCTCGTCGATGGGCACGAAGGGGCGGCTGAGGGGGCCGACATAAATCTGCCGGGGGCGGCTGATCCGCCAGGCCGGGTCGTCCCACATTTCTTTCCAGTGGGCGATCCAGCCGGGCAGCCGGCCCAGGGCGAACATCACCGTGAACATGCTGGTGGGAATACCGATGGCCCGGTAAATGATGCCGGAATAGAAATCGACATTGGGGTAGAGGTTACGCTCGACAAAGTAATCGTCCTTGAGGGCCACCTCTTCCAGTTCCTTGGCGATATCGAGCAGCGGATCGGAGTAATCAAGATCCGCCAGCACCTCGTCGCAGGCCTGCTTGATGATCCGGCAGCGGGGATCATGGGTCCTGTAGACCCGATGGCCGAAGCCCACCAGGCGGAAGGGGTCCTTGGGGTCCTTGGCCCGCTCGACGAATTTGCGATGATCACCGCCGTTTTTATGGATGCTCTGCAGCATCTCCATCACCGCCTCGTTGGCGCCGCCGTGCAGCGGCCCCCACAGGGCGCTGATACCGGCCGACACCGAGGCGTAGAGGTTGACCCGGGCGCTGCCCACCATCCGCACCGTCGAGGTCGAACAGTTCTGTTCGTGGTCGCCGTGGAGGATCAGCAGTTTGTTCAAGGCGGGAACCACCTTGTGGTTGATCTCGTAGGGCTTGACCGGCGAATCAAACATCATGTTCAGGAAGTTGGCGCAGTAAGAAAGATCGTGCCGGGGATAGACCAGCGGGTGGCCCATCGATTTCTTATAGGAAAAGGCGGCGATGGTCCGCATCTTGGAGAGCAGCCGGGCGGACATCTTGTCGATATTCTCCAGGGGGTTATCGCTCATCTCCGGATAGAAGCTGCACAGGGCGTTGACCATCGAGGAGAGAATGGCCATGGGCGGGCTTTTGGGCGGGTAGCCGTCAAAGAAATGCAGCATGTCCTCGTGGACCATGGCGAAATCGTTGAGCATCTGGCTGAAATCGTTAAGTTGCTCCCGGTTGGGCAGGCAACCGTGGTCCAGCAGGTAGGCCACCTCGACAAAAGTGCAATTCTCTGCCAGGTCGGCGATATCATAGCCGCGATAGTTCAAAACACCCTTTTCGCCATCGAGGAAAGTAATATTGCTGATACAGGAGCCGGTGTTGGCAAAACCGCTATCCAGGGTGATATAGCCGGTCAACCCCCGCAGGGTACGAATATCGATGGCTTTCTCGCCTTCGTTGCCGACCACCACCGGCAACTCATAAACCTGGTCCCCCAGCTTCAATTCCGCCTTTTCACCGGTATAATAGTTATGGGGCATAGATATACTCCTTGGGGCAACGGCCCGCGGGGGCCTGTTTGTACGTAAGTGTGGTGCAAAGCGCGGCAGAATCGGCTAATTTACCGCCGTGGCCCAAGATTTTCAAGACCATAAAAACAACGGCAAGGGGGATTCGCCATGGCTAGCCATCGGGAAAGACTGCGAAAATTTCAGGAAGAAGTAACCCTCTATCCGGTCTCCTGCCAGAAACTGGCCCGCGGCCGTGATGATCTGGAATGGCTGGAGGCGGTACTGGCCGGCGGTGCCCGCATCGTGCAACTGCGCGACAAGGAAGCCGACGCCCGCACCCTGCTGGCCAAGGCCCACGCCTTCCGCCACCGGACCAGGGAAGCCGGGGCCCTGTTCATCGTCAACGACCGGCTGGATATCGCCCTGCTCAGTGAGGCCGACGGCGTCCACCTGGGCAACGACGACCTGCCGGCCGAGGAAGTGCGCCGTTATGCCCCCGAGCTGCTGATCGGCGTTTCCTGCAACACCGAGGAGCAGGCCCAAAGCGCCCGGCAGCGCGGCGCTTCCTACTACAACATCGGCCCGCTGTTCGCCACCGCCACCAAGGAAGAGGCGCGGGAGGTGCTGGGCGTCGAGGCCATCGCCCGTTTCTCCCGCCACTGCGACTTGCCTTTCACGGTAATGGGAGGGATCAAGGAGGAACACCTGCCGCAACTGCTGGCCGCCGGCGCCCGCCGGCGCGGCGGTGGTCACCGCCATCACCCAGGCCGCCGACATGGCGGCGGCCACCGCCGGGATGATCGCCACCATTCGCCGGCACAGCGCCGCTTAGGGTGTTCGTTCACCAGGGCCGATAACCGCGGACTTAACGGGCGGTAACCGTTCAGCAGTGCCGCAGATTGTGACACTGCTGAACGGTTACCGCTTAGGAATCGAAGCTACTTGATGTTCTGCAGGTAACGGTAGAGCTGCGCGTCGCTGCTCAGCACCAGCCGGGTGTTGTCACCCAGGGTGTGCTGGTAGGTTTCCAGGGTTTTATAAAAATTGTAGAATTCGGCATCGCGGCTGTAGGCATCGGCGTAAATCCGGGCCGCCTCGGCGTCGGCCTCGCCCCGCAGGGTCTGGGCCTTACGGGAGGCCTCGGAGCGAATCTCCCGCAACTCACGCTCCATCTTACCCAGGATCTCGGCCTTGTCGCCCTCACCCTGGGAGCGCAGATCGGCGGCGATCCTTTTGCGCTCGGAGATCATCCGGTCGAACACCCGGCGCTGGACCGAATCGATATAATTGACCCGGCGCAGCATCACGTCCACCAACTCGATCCCGTACTGATCGACCACTCCGGCGGCCTTGGCGTGGATCTTCTCGGTGATCTTGTCCCGGCCCAACTCGACCTTTTCGATGGCGTCCGCCTGCAGCATACTGATCTGCTGCGGCCGCGGCTGCCAATCGGAGCTGCGAATAAACTCGATCAAGTTGTTCTGGTTGACAAAATCCCGCACCGTACCGTCGATGATCGAATCGAGAATCCCATGGGCCCGGCTTTCGGTATGGACCGACTGCAGGAATTGCAGGGGATCAGCAATCCGCCAGCGAGCGGTAGCGTCGATATGGACAAAGGTCTTGTCCCGGGTGGGGACCTGGTTGGGATCACCATCCCAGACCTGGATCCGTTTATCGAAGTAGGTGACATCCTGGACAAAGGGGGTCTTGAATTGAAGCCCGGCCTCCCGGACCGGCTCACCCACCGGCCGGCCGAACTGGGTAACCACCGCCTGGCGGCCCTCCGGCAGGACATAAATCCCGTTGGCCACCACAAACCCCAGGCCGACAATAACCACCAGCAGAATAATACGAATAATATTTTTCACGACCAACCTCCGTTGGCTTATTGAGCCTTAATTGCGCCTTTACCAAGATTAAGCAGCGGCAACATCGATTGCTGCTGCTCTCTGTCGATCACCACTACTTCCTCGACCTTGGGCAACACCTGCCGCATGGTCTCCAGGTAGAGGCGGCGGCGGGTAACCTCCGGCTCCTGTTGATACTCTTTCAGCAGGGCCGTGAAGCGGGAGGTTTCCCCCTGCGCCTCATTTACCCGTGCGATGGCATACCCCCGGGCTTCCTCGACCGTCCGGCGGGCGGTGCCCCGGGCCTTGGGGACCTCTTTGTTATATGCCTCTTCGGCCTCGTTGACCAGCCTGGCCCTGTCCTGATCGGCCTCGTTGACCTCGTTGAAGGCCGGCTTGACCGGGCCCGGCGGGTTGACGTCCTGCAACTGGACGGTGATGATTTCCACCCCGCTTTCATATTTTTGCAGGGTATCCTGCAACTCGCGGCCCACGGCATCGGCCAGGACCGCCCGTCGTTCCAGGACCTCGTCGAAGTTCATGTTGCCCACCCGCCGGCGCATGATCATCTCGCTGAGATCCCGCACCGCTTGGGGAATATTGCGTATCCTGAAAAGAAAGCGGTAGGGGTCGCCGACCCGGTACTGGACCACCCATTCAATGTCGATCACATTGCGGTCGCTGGTCAGGATCAACGATTCCCGGGTATAACCCTGTTTTTCGTATTGGTTGCGATCCCCCACTTGCCGGCTCCGGAAGCCGAATTGCTCCTTGCGGACCGTCTCCATATCCACCTTGTGGGCCACGTCCACCAGCGGAATTTTGTAGTTTAAACCCGGCATCGCCGTGTGGTGGTATTTGCCCAGCCGCAGCACCACGCCCTGCTCGCCGGGGCGGATGGTGTAAAAGGAGGAAAAGAGCAGCACCGCCGCCAGTACCACCGCGATCACCACGGCCACGGTGCCGGGGTTGATGCCGGAGCCGCCGGGTTCGTCGCTGCGCTGCCCGCCGTCCCCAGAGCCGCCGCCTTCGAAAAAATTCTTGAATTTCTTGAGCATCGCCGCCAGTTGTTCCTCCGGCGACGGCCGCTTGCGCTGCCCCCAAGGGGGTTGTTGATCATCCCAGGCCATGGATTGTCCTCGTGTGGTGTTTTTCAGAGTCGCTTAAAGCAACGAAATACAATTGCCGCACTCTGCCTTATTTGCCCGCCAGATTCAAGGGCTAATTGGCCGCCGCCGGGCCATAACAAAGTCCTGCCGGCGGCAACCGACAAAACGGCGTCGCTTAGCCGGAAACAAGCGCCGGGCTTGACTTTTGCGGGAAAGCTCTGTAGAAAACTGGCCAATGCGGCAGGGCGGTCAAGCGTTTAACCATAAAAAAAAGCGCAATCACCGATGATCGCGCTTATCATAAGTATAGCCTGCTATCAGTTGCTGGTGCCGAAGGGGAGACTCGAACTCCCACGGGGATACCCCCACTAGACCCTGAACCTAGCGCGTCTACCAATTCCGCCACTTCGGCCCTGCAAGTGAAAGGCGACAATATAGACCTCACGCCAGCATTGTCAAGATAAAATCCCGGCGCGGAGCAACCTTTTCAACCTCTAACCTCGGAAACAGGCATTTAGTTTATGCGAATTCACACCAGCCTTGAACAGATAACCGCCCCGTTTCCCTACGCCTGCGTCACCATCGGCAATTTTGACGGCGTCCATCGGGGCCACCAGCAGCTTTTCCAAACCGTCAGCCAACTGGCCCGGCAGCACCAGGGGACCGCCGTGGCCATCACCTTCGAACCCCATCCCTTGCAGGTGGTCCGCCCCGAACAGGGCATCAAACTGATCTCCACCGCCGAGCAGAAGGTGGAACTGATCGAACAGGCCGGCGTCGAGGAACTGCTGATCCTCCCCTTCACCCGGGAATTGGCCGCCATGGCCGCCGAGGACTTCGTCGACCGGATCCTGGTGACCACCCTGGGGGTGCGGGAACTGGTGGTGGGTTACGACTACGCCTTCGGGCGGGGCCGCCGGGGGGACGCCGACTTTCTACGGGAGCAGGGTAAGCAAAAGGGATTCAGGGTCCGGGTGATCCCCCCTTTCCGGGTCGGCGAGACCATCGTCAGCAGCAGCAAGGTGCGGGAACTGGTGACCGCCGGCCACATGGAGGAGGTCACCTGCCTGCTGGGCCGCTATTACCAGTTACGGGGGGTGGTTCAGGAAGGCAAACGGCGGGGCGGCAGCACCCTGGGATTTCCCACCGCCAATCTGGCCTTGAACGAAAACGATCTCTGCCCCAAACACGGGGTGTACGTCACCCAGGTGGTCTACGACGGCAAGTGCTACGGCGGGGTGCTCAATATCGGCTACAACCCCACCTTCGCCGACGGCAAGCTGGCCGCCGAGACCCATATCTTCGATTTCAACCAGGATATCTACGGCAAGCCGATCAAACTCAACCTGCTCAAACACCTGCGCGCTGAGCGCCGCTTCACCGGCCCCGAAGAGCTGGCCGCCCAAATCGCCAAAGACGCCACCGAAGCCCGCCAAGTGCTGGCCGCCGCCGAGAAGGAATTCTTCCTGGCCTGCGCCGAGAAATACAACGATTAGGTGCGGTAGTCGGCGTTGATTTTTACGTAGTCGAGGGAGAAGTCGCAGGTGAGGTAATCGGTGCCGGCGGGGCCGGCCGCCAGGTCGATGGTGACCGTGAATTCCTTTTGCCGGAGGACGGCGGTGGCGGCGGCTTCCGCCTCCGCCCCCAGGCCGAGGCCATCCTTGACCAGCATTACTTCGTTGAAAGAGATGTTTACCGCGTCCTGGGCAAACTCGGCGCCGGAGCGGCCCAGGGCGGCGATAATCCGGCCCCAGTTGGCGTCCTCGCCAAAAAAGGCGGTCTTGACCAGATTGGAATTGGCGACGGTGCGGGCCGCCGCCACCGCCTGCTGCTGATCGGCGGCGCCGCTGATACGGATGGTGACCAGCTTGTTGGCCCCCTCCCCGTCCCGCACCAACTGCCGGGCCAAATCCTGGCAAAGCTCCTCAAGTTTGGTCTGGAACTCCTGCTGCTCCGCACTACCCTCCACCAGCGGCGGCGCCCCGGCCCGGCCGTTGGCCAGCAGCAGCACGGTGTCGTTGGTACTGGTATCACCGTCCACGGTGATCCGATTGAATGATTTATCCACCGCCCGGCGCAGCATGCGGCGCAGCAGCGCGGGTTCCACGGCGGCGTCGGTGAGGATGAAGGCGAGCATGGTGGCCATATCGGGCATGATCATGCCGGCCCCCTTGGCCAGGCCGACCAGCCTGGTTTCCAGGCCGTCGCTTGAGCAACTTCGGGCGGCCAGTTTGGGCACCGTGTCGGTGGTCATCATCGCCCGGGCCACCGCTTCCAGGCCGTCGCCCTCGCTTTCGGCGACCTCCCCGGTGGCGGCGCTGCCGCTTTCGCCGCGCAACCCGGCGACCAGCCGGGGGATACCCCGGCGGAAGCAATCGGCATCAAGCTCCATACCAATCACCCCGGTGGAGGCAACCTGCACCAGTTCCTCCTCAATACCCAGGGCATCGGCGGCCATGGCCGCGCAGAGTCGGGCTTGACGCATACCGGCCGGGCCGGTGCAGGCATTGGCAATCCCGGAGTTGACCAGAATCGCCTGGGCCTTGCCCGCCTTGAGACGCTCGGCCCCCAGCAGCACCGGCGCCGCCTTGACCCGATTGGTGGTAAAGACCCCGGCCGCCGCCGCCGGCACCTCGCTGACCAGCAACCCCAGATCCAGGCGCTCCTTGCCCCGGATACCGGCCTTGACCGCCGCCGCCTTAAAACCCCGCGCCATCGGTATCATCGCTGCCTCTGCTACTACTGATTGATTGTTTTTGGAATAACAAAACGCTTTCCTAGTTACGGCCGCAGCAATGTTTATATTTCTTGCCGCTACCACAGGGACAAGGGGCGTTGCGACCGACCTTGTCGCCCTGACGGGTCACCGGCTGGCGCGGCTGGTCGGCGCCCTCTCCTTCCTGCCGGCTCAAGCGCAGGGCCGGTTGTTGCCGGCGCTGCTGGGCCTCCAGCGCCTCCAGCGCCTCCGCTTCCTCCTCGCGCACCAGCCGGACTCGGAAGAGGGTGCTGATGGTCTTCTGGCGCATGCGCTCGATCATCTCCGTGAACATATTAAAGCCTTCCCGCTTGTACTCGTTGAGCGGGTTCTTCTGGCCGTAACCCCGCAGGCCGATACCCTCCTTGAGATGATCCATGTTGAGCAGGTGCTCTTTCCAGTGGGAATCCACCATCTGCAACAGGATGATCCGCTCCAGCTGGCGCATGTTTTCCGCCCCCACCTGGGCCTCCCGCTCCTCGTAGCGGGTGGTGAAGAACTCCAGCAGGTACCGCTCGAACTCCGCCGGCTTGATGTCGGCCCGCTGGGCCTCGTCCCACTCGGGGCTGGCCCCGAACAGGGCGAAAGTGCGCTCGGCCAGCCCTTCCCAATCCCAATCCGCCGACGGGATGGACTCGTCGGCGAATTCAGCGGCCAGGTTGCCGATCTCATCGGCCAGCATCTCCATGACCACTTCCTTCAAATTATCGCTGGAGAGCACTTCCCGCCGCTGTTGGTAGATCACCTCCCGCTGCTTGTTCATGACATCGTCATATTCCAGCAGGTGCTTACGGATTTCGAAGTTGTGGCCTTCCACCTTGCGCTGGGCGTTTTCGATGGCCCGGCTGATCATCTTGTGCTCGATGGGCTCATCCTCCTCCATGCCCAGCCGATCCATGACGCCGGAGATCCGGTCGGAGCCGAAGACCCGCAGCAGATCGTCCTCCAGGGAGAGAAAAAAGCGGGAGGAGCCGGGATCGCCCTGGCGGCCGGAACGGCCCCGCAACTGGTTGTCGATGCGGCGCGATTCGTGGCGGCCGGTCCCCAGGATATGGAGCCCGCCCAGTTCGGGCACCCCTTCCCCGAGCTTGATATCGGTTCCGCGGCCGGCCATGTTGGTGGCGATGGTCACCCTGCCCCGGTGCCCGGCCTCGGCGACGATTTCCGCCTCCTTGTCATGCTGCTTGGCGTTGAGCACGGCGTGGGGGATTTTCTCCTTTTTGAGCTGCGCCGAGAGTTTTTCCGAGACATCGATACTGATGGTACCCACCAGCACCGGCTGGCCCTTTTCGTGCAACTCCTTGATCTCGCGGACGATGGCCCGGTACTTGGCGGCCAGGGTCTTGTAGATGGCGTCGGGGTGATCGAGGCGAACCATGGGGTGATGGGTGGGGATCACCATCACATCGAGGTTGTAGATCTTTTTGAATTCGGCGGCCTCGGTGTCGGCGGTACCGGTCATACCGGCCAGCTTCTCGTACATCCGAAAAAAATTCTGGAAAGTGATCGAGGCCATGGTCTGGTTTTCCTGCTCCACCTTGACCCCTTCCTTGGCTTCCAGGGCCTGGTGAAGGCCATCGCTGAAGCGGCGGCCGGTCATGGCCCGGCCGGTGAATTCATCGACGATCACCACCTGGCCGTCGCGGACCAGGTAATCGACATCCCGCTTGAACAGCACATGGGCCTTCAAGGCCTGGTTGAGATGGTGCAACTGTTCGATACTACGCGGATCATAGAGGTTTTCCACCCCCAGCAACTCCTCGCCCAGGGCCACCCCTTCCTCGGTGAGGGCCACCGAACGGGCCTTTTCGTCAACGGTGTAATGGGTTTCCGCTTCAAAACGGGGGATCAAAACGTTGACCTTGACATAAAGTTCGGTGGAGACTTCGGCCGGCCCGGAGATGATCAACGGGGTTCGGGCCTCGTCGACCAGAATCGAATCGACCTCGTCGACAATGGCGAAGTTGTACTCCCGCTGGCAGAAATCCTCGAAACGGAACTTCATATTGTCACGCAGGTAATCAAAGCCGAATTCGTTGTTGGTACCGTAGGTGACATCGGCCGCGTAGGCCGCCTTGCGCTGCTGGTCGTCCAGCCCCTGGCCGACCACCCCCACCGACAACCCCAGGAAGTTGTAGAGTTGGCCCATCCACTCCGCGTCCCGGCGGGCTAGATAGTCGTTGACCGTGACCACGTGGGCGCCACGGCCGGTAAGGGCGTTTAAGTAGACCGCCAGGGTGCCGACCAGGGTCTTGCCCTCGCCGGTCTTCATCTCGGCGATCTTGCCCTGGTGGAGGACGATGCCGCCGATCAACTGAACATCGAAAGGGCGCAGCTCCAGCACCCGCCAGGAGGCCTCGCGGACCACGGCGAAGGCCTCGGGCAACAGTTCTTCCAGGCTCTGACCGGCGGCCAGCCGCTCCTTGAATTCACCGGTCTTGGCCTGCAGGGCGGCGTCATCCAGGGCCTGCATCTGCGGCTCCAGGGCGTTGATCTGTGCCACCGTCGGCTGCATCGCCTTGAGCAGCCGCTCGTTCTGAGTGCCAAATACTTTTTTCAACATGTTACTCAACATCAGCGCTTCTCCTCGTCCCGGATCAGGGCTTCCTCGTTACAGTCGGGGAACATCGGGCAATTGATGCAGTCGCTCCAGACCTTGTGGGGCAGCTCGTTTTTATCGATGGACTTAAAGCCCAGCTTACTAAAGAAGGCCGGCTGGTAGGTAAGGGTAAAGACCCGGCTGATCCCCAGTTCCCGGGCCTCGGCCAGGCAGGCGTGGACCAGTTCGCGGCCCAGGCCCCGGGCCTGGAAACTTTCGGCAATGGCCAACGAGCGGATCTCGGCCAGATTCTCCCAGCAGATATGCAGGGCGCAAACCCCCACCACCTGGCCGGGCTCGGCGGCGGCCACCGCCACCTTGAAGTCCCGCAGGTGATCGTAGAGGGAACTCAGCGGCCGACCCAGCAGCAGATTGCGGCCGGCGAAGAACTGCAGCAGGGCGTAGATTTGGCGGATATCCTCCATCCGCGCCCGGCGGATCTTAAAAGCGCCATCGCTGGTCATTTATCGTCCCGTCCCCAAAGGTTATCCGCATCAGGCCAGAATATTCTGGCCGGTCCACAACCCCAGCAGAAACATCCACAAGAAAATACAAAAGGAGACCACCAGCAGGCTGAAAATGCCGCCCCAGCCCAGCTCGATTCTCACCACCACCTTCTTTTTGCCCCGTTTGGCCGCCATTGCTCCTCCAACTCTACATGCTTTCCGGGGCGTTGACCCCGATCAGTTCCAGGCCGCCGGCGATGACCCGGCGCAGGGCGTCGGCCAGGGCCAGCCGCGCCAGACTCAGGGCCGGATCATCGCCGACGATCCGGTGCCGATTGTAATAACCATGGAAGCCGGCCGCCAGATCCTGGAGATAGAAAACCAGCCGGTGGGGCTCCAGGGCCAGGGCGGCGCCCTCCAGCAGCGAGGGCAGCCCGGCCATCCCCCGCAACAACTCCAGCTCTTCGGCTTCCACCAACAGGGCATAATCGGGTTGCGGGCTCTCTGCCGGCGCCGGCAACTCCAACCCCTTGGCGGCACCCTGGCGGGCGATACTGCAGAGCCGGGCGTGGGCGTACTGAACATAATAGACCGGGTTTTCCTGGCTCTGGCTGGCGGCCAGATCAAGATCAAATTCCAGTTGGCTGTCGGCCTTGCGCAGCAGGAAGAAAAAGCGGGTCACATCGGCACCCACCTCGTCGAGCAATTCGTCGACGGTGACAAAGGTCGCCTTGCGGGTAGACATCTTGACCTGCTGGCCATCCCGCAGCAGGGTGACAAACTGGTGAATCACCGGGGTGACCCGCTCACTGTCATACCCCAGGGCCCGCACCCCGGCCAGGACATCCGGCACGGTGGCGATATGGTCGGCGCCGAAGACATTAACCATCCAGTCAAAACCGCGACGGAATTTCTCCCGGTGGTAGGCGATGTCCGGCAAACGATAAGTGGGCTCGCCGCTGGATTTGATGATCACTCGGTCCTGTTCCAGGCCCAGGGCGCTGGTTTTGAACCAGACCGCCCCCTCCTGCTCATAGACCAGCCCCTGCTGGCGCAGGGTGGCGACCACGTCGTCGATCAAGCCTTTTTCATACAGGGAGCGCTCGTTGTAAAAGCTGTCAAACTTGATATCCAGCCGGTTCAGGGTGTTGTTGATATCGGCGAAGATCGCCTCCTCGGCGGCGGCGGTAAATGGCGCGGTATCGCTTTCATCCTTTAAGGCATCACCCTGCCGGACCACCAGTTGCCGGGCGATCTCGCGGATATACTCGCCCTGGTAGCCATCCTCGGGGAACTCGCAGGGCAGGCCCAGTTCCTCCCGGTAGCGGGCCCGGGTCGAGTCGCCCAGCACCCGCATCTGGCGGCCGGCGTCGTTGTAGTAATATTCCCGGGTCACCGCGTGGCCGGTGGCCTCCAGCAGCCGGGCGATGGCATCCCCCAGCACCGCCTGGCGGCCATGGCCGACACTGAGCGGCCCGGTGGGATTGGCGCTGACAAACTCCACCAGCACCCGGCGGCCGCCGCCCAGGTCGAGACGGGCAAAATCCTTACCCCGGCGGCGAATTTCCGGCACCACCTGCTGCCAAACCGCGGGATGCAGAAAAAGATTAACAAAGCCCGGCCCGGCCACCTCGATTCTGGCAACCAGTTGCCGGACATTTTCCGCGCCGTTGAGCAATTCCACCAGTTGCTCAGCGACCTCGCGGGGCTTGCGTTTCTCCCGGCCCGCCACCACCATCGCCAGGTTGGTGGCGAAATCACCCTGCCCGGCCCGCTTGGGCTCCTCCACCGCGTAATCCCCGCCGGCGGCTTCGCTCCACAGGCCTGCCTCCACTCCTCGGGCGAAACATTGATCGATTACCGCCTTCACCCGCGCCTTGATCATAAGTTGTTTACCTTTTTAAGTTAATTATTAGGAATCATGATACCTACGTTCATTGGCGCCCCCCAGACGGCAGAGGATCTCGTAGGGGATGGTCCGGTGCCAGTCGGCAATCTCGTCGGCCCCGATAAATTCCTCCCCCTGGCGCCCCATAAAAACCACTTCGTCACCCACCCGGGCCGCGGGTACCGTGTCAATTTCGGCCATGCAGGCGTTCATGCAAATGGTGCCGCGCACCGGCACCCGCCGGCCACCGATCAGCACTTGCGCCCTGCCGCTGACGCCCCGCGGGTAACCGTCGGCATAGCCCAGGGGGAGCACCGCCAGGCGGGTGGCCCGGGAGGTGACAAAACGGTGGCCGTAACTGACCCCGCTGCCAGCCGGCAACTCCTTGATCTGCATAATCCGGCTCTTCAGGGCCATGGCCGGTCGCAGACCGGCGGTATCCAGTCCGGAGACGGCGAAATCAAGCGGGGTATAGCCATAAAGGCTAAGCCCGGGGCGGACCATCTGGCCCCGGGCCTCGGCAAAACGCAACAGACCGGCGGAGTTGGCCATATGCAGCCGGGGCCGGCAGCCGCTGGCGGCGGCCACTTCCTCGCCCAGGGTGGCCAGTTGCCGCCACTGTTGTCGACAAGTCGCCGCCGCCGGCTCACTATCGGCCAAAGGGAAGTGGGAGAGCAGCCCGGTAAGCCGCAGCCCCGGCAGTTTACCGATGGTCGCCGCCAGTTTGACCGCGGCGGCGGGCTCCAGGCCGAAGCGTCCCATCCCGAGATCGACCTTGAGATGCACCCCGACCTCCCGGCCGTCGGCCACCGCCCGGCGGGAAAGCGCCGCGGGCAGGGCGTCATCGAAAACCACCGGGCTCAACTCCCGGGCCACCGCCGCGGCCACCGCTTCCGGCTCCAGGCCCAGCAGGACCACGATTTCCCCATCCAGCCCGGCATCCCGCAGGGCCACTCCTTCTGTCGCCGTGGCCACCCCGAAACAGTCGGCCCCGGCGGCGGCAAAGGCGCCGGCCGCCGGCGCCAGCCCGTGCCCGTAAGCGTCGGCCTTGACCACCGCCATAATCCCGACCTCCGGGGGCAGCAAACGGCGCAACAAGCGATAATTGTGGCGCAGGGCGGCCAGATCGACTTCCACCAGATTGAGGGCGGGCACCGGCGTCATTTCAGGGCCGCCACTGCTGCCAGTAGAGTCGGCTGGCCAGAAACAGGGCGCAGCCCACCATTAAATAGGCCAGCGCCACCACTTGCTCGGCCATCCCGAACTCCCGCAGGAACCGGCCGGCCAGCATCATCAGCACCACCAGCCCCCACATCTTCAGGGAATAGACCGCGCCCAGGCAGGAATTCTCTTGCAGCGCCAGAATCCGGGTAATATTCCGGGCGGCGGCGGGGGCCAGCAGCCAGTGGGCCTTGCCGGCGCCCGCCGCCAGGGCCAGCGGCACCGGCCACCAGGGGCCGTCATAGAGCAATACTCCGCGTGCCAGCAGGTAGATGCCGATAAAACTCCACAACAGGGCGGCAACCAGCAGATGGGTGGCGCTGGAAGCCCCCGGTTTCCATCTTTGCACAACTTGAGCAAAGGACACAGTCTACGTTCCCGGCTTTACAAACAAGAACAGGCATACCCCCCTTGAGAGGCATGCCTGCATAAACATCGAAAAGCGCGCAAGCAAGGTTACATCTAAACCTCGGTCACGGTGATGGCGCCTTCCGGGCAGACCTCAACGCAGGTCTCACAACCCAGGCACTCATCCATGTTAACCGGGTCGGCCTTGCCGTCGACCATCTCAAAAACCTGCGCCGGGCAGGCGTTTACGCACTCTTCATCACCGCTGCACTTGTCTTTGTCAACATCTACTTGCCACATTTTCTTTCCTCCATAGTGAATTTAATATTATCGTTCCTGAAACCGGAGCAGATCATCAGGAAGCCGCACTGAATGCTCCACTCCCAGCCAGTTCTCTCCGGTACCGTTAAATATCCATCCTCCTCTAATGCACCGACATTTTTTTGTCAACAAGAAAAGGGGGTGTTATTGACCGCCTGGCGCGGATAGAGTAGATTCCGTGGGTTACTGGCCATTCGGCCGATTGCATACTACCATTGCGGGGATCAGCGCACATGAAACAAAACAAGAAAGGCGGCGACTAAGGGCCGGGTCCAAAGCGGCCCCAGTGCCGAAAAATCGGAAGAAGCGATGATCGGCGGCATTATCGAGGGCAGCCCCGAGGCGGTCGGGGTGGCGGTACTGCGGCTGAGCTGCGGCTGCCGCAAGATGGCGGCGGTGGACCGGGAGGGGGAACCGGCCAGCAAGGTGGTGATCTACCGCGACAACTCCCTTAATATTTGCGACCTGTGCCAGGAGGATAACGGGGCCTTTATGCGGGTTGAGGAATCCTTCATCCACTGGCTTGACTCCGCCCCCAGCGCCGAGCGCCGGGAATTGATCGAGGGCAAGGTCTTTGGCACCGGCTCCACCCATTGAGTGATCAACGATGACCACCAGCAAAGCCCGCATAATCCCCATCGCCAGCGGCAAGGGCGGGGTCGGCAAAAGCGTTTTTGCCGCCAGCCTGGCCATCGCCCTGGCCCGCAAGGGCGAAGCGACGGTGGCCGTCGATCTCGACCTGGGGGGCTCCAACCTCCACACCTATCTGGGACTGCCCAACACCAACCCCGGCATCGGCGATTACCTCAAACGCCGGCTCGACGGCCTGCAACCGCTGCTGGTGGAGACCCCCTTCGCGCGGCTGCGTTTTCTGCCCGGCGACGGCAAGACCCCCTTCATGGCCAATATCTCCAGCCAGCAGCGCCGCCTGTTGCTGACCGAATTGCAGAATCTGCCGGCTCAAAACGTGGTCGTCGATCTCGGGGCCGGTTCGGCGATCAACACCATGAACCATTTCGGCCTGGCCGCCGACGGGATCGTGATCACCACCCTGGACACCCCGGCTTTAATGAACGCCCTGGTCTTTCTACGCAATTTCATGTTCGCCAATGTCCTGAGCCTGGCTTCCAAGGAAGGCGAGTTGCGCCGACTGCTGCTCGACGCCTACCGGCGTTCGGCCGACGGCGCCAATCTCACCGCCGAGGAGGTCTACGAGTTGATCGACCGGCACGACCGGCTGCTGGCCCGCCAGATCCGACAACGTCTGAGCCGTTTCACCCCCCGCCTGGTCTACAACATGGCCGACCAGGCCGAAGATCTGCGGGTGGCCGAACGGATCAAGGGCACCCTGAAAAAGAACCTGTCGCTGGAGAGTTCCACCCTGGGCCTGCTGTTCTACGACGACCAGGTGCGCAAGGCGGTCCGCAAGAACCGGGTTTTTCTGGCCGATAATCCCGATACCCCTTATCGCCGGGGCATCGACGCCATCTGTCAGCGACTGCTCAAACCCGCCGGCCGGGAGCCCGACCTGGAAAGCCTGATCCGGGAAGCCCGGGGTTATCAGTGAGCCGCTTAAAAACCACCCCGCCGGGACCGGCAAAACTCCCCAGCGCCGACCCCAGCCGCCGGCTGGCGGAAATCCGGGTCGAGGAATCCTGCCGCCAACTGCCCATGACCCGCCGGATCATCGAACGGGCCGGGCTGCCGGTGCGGGTGGTTCCGGATCGACCGGCGGCGGCACCGACCCCGGAGACGGGCCCCTTCTCCGCTAACCTGAGCGGCGGCAAACGGCTTCTTTATCTGGGGCGCAACCGGGGACGGTTTTTGAAACCCTGCCCGGCCACCCGCCAATACCGCTGCTGCGATTACCAGGTGCTCAATATCGGGGCCGGCTGCCCCATGGATTGCGCCTACTGCATCCTGCAGGCCTACCTCAACAACCCCTGGCTCTCCTTTTACGTCAATACCGATGACCTGCGGCGGGAACTGGACCAGGCCCTGGCCGCCCCGGTGGCGCCACCGGCAAGTGACTCCGCCGACGATCAGGTCGATACCCCGCCCCGGCGTCCCTTTCATCGGATCGGCACCGGCGAATTCACCGACAGCATGGCCCTGGAGCGGCTCACCGGTCTTAATGCCCTGCTGATCGAGGATATGGCCCGGCGGGACAACGCGGTGCTGGAGCTTAAATCCAAGGCGGTGGTCCTGGATCAGCTGGCCGGGCTTGAGCACCGGGGCCGGACCATCATGGCCTGGTCGCTCAACAGCCCGGAGGTGATGGCCCGGCTGGAGCCACACACCGCCGCCCTGGAGACCCGCCTGGCCGCCGCCGCCCACTGCGCCGACTGGGGGTATCCGCTGGCCTTCCATTTCGACCCCATTATTTATCATCCCGGCTGGGAGGAGGGTTACCGCCAGACCATCCGCCAACTTTTCGCCACCGTCCCGGCCGACCGCATCGCCTGGATCAGCCTGGGGGCTTTTCGTTTTCTGCCGGCCCTGGGCGATATTATCCGGCAGCGCTTCCCCGGCGCCGACTTCATCCACCAGGAGTTTGTTCCGGGTCTGGACCATAAATATCGCTATTTTCGCACCCTGCGGGCCGAGATGTACCAAGTGCTGGTCGCCGAACTAGCCCGGCACGTCGCCGACCAGACCTGCGTCTATTTCTGCATGGAAAACGACACCCTCTGGCGCCAGGTTTTCGGCTTCAGCCCGGAGGAGAGGGGTGGCCTGCCGGCCATGCTCGACGCCGCGGCCCACAACTTTTGCGATTGACAGCCGCCCCGACCTTCCTTACAATAACCCGGACTCATCCAAACCTACCAAAGGAGCAGCCATGATCAACAAAGTTATTCTTATCGGCAACCTGGGGGCCGACCCGGAGGTACGTTACTCCCAGGCCGGCGACGCGGTAACCACTTTCCGAATCGCCACCACCGAGGTTTGGCGCGGCCAGGACGGCAACAAACAGGAGCAAACCGAATGGCACCGGATTGTCGCCTTTAAACGGCTGGCGGAGATCTGCGGCGAATACCTGGGCAAGGGTTCGCGGGTCTATGTCGAAGGGCGCCTGCAGACCCGCAAATGGCAGGATCGGGACGGCAATGACCGTTACACCACCGAGATCGTGGCCCGGGATATGAAAATGCTGACGCCCAAGGGCGGCGGCGGTGGCGGGGGCGGTGATTACGGTTCGGCGGGCAGCGATGAGCCCCCCTTCCCGGAACCCGGCATGGGAGATGACGTCCCCTTCTAAGCCACCCACCATGCCTTCAAAGCCCCGGCCCACCACCATTCCCCATCTGGTTTACGCCGACTGCCATGGGGAAATCCGGGATCTGCCGGAGTTGCAGATGGCCGGACGCAGTGGCCGCGATTTTCAGGCCCCCACCCTGGAGGCCCTGATCCCCCTGCCGCCGGGCAGCGAGTTGTTTGTGCTGCCCGGCCGGCAGCCGGTGGGGATTGATCCGGCCAGCGGCGAGCCGCTGCTGTTGGCCGAAGACCCGGCCACCGGCGAACCGGTCCAGGCGGTGGCCGCCTTTATGGCCCCGGCCCATACCGCCACACTTTGGACCGCCTACCAGCGCCAGGATGACCACGCTCCGCCGCTGCCGCTGTTTGCCTACACCGCGGTGGGCTGGCACCAGGATCGTTTCTGGGTCTGCGCCTGGCGCAGCGATGACGACCGCCGCCAGGAACCGGACCGCTACCACTCCCCGGCCATTGAACAACAAACCCGCCGGCGGCTGCGCCGCTCGCCCGCCAACCGCCTACTCCAGCATCTGGGTAAATGTTCGCTGACCTACGGCTGTCCGGCGGCGGTCAACTATTTCATGGGGCAATGGGAGGCGCCGCTGCCCACCTCGCCCACCTGCAACGCCCGCTGCCTGGGCTGTATTTCCCTGCAACCGTCGGGCTGCTGCCCGGCCACCCAGCAGCGGCTCGAGTTTGTCCCCACGGCGGCGGAAATCGCCGAAGTGGCGGTGGAACATCTGGCCAAAACCGGCCATGTGGCCAGCTTCGGCCAGGGCTGCGAGGGGGAGCCCCTGCTGCAGGCCGCTACCCTGGCCCAGGCCATCGGCCTGATCCGCCGGCAAACCAACCAGGGGCGGCTCAACTGCAACACCAACGCCGGCCACCCGGCGGCGGTGGCCGAGTTGCGCCACGCCGGCCTGGACGCCATCCGGGTCAGCCTCAACAGCGCCCAGGAGCATTACCATCAACGCTATTACCGGCCGTTGGATTTCACTCTGGAGCAGGTCCGGGAGTCGATTCGGCTGATGAAAGCGGCCGGGGGTTTTGTCTCCCTTAATTATTTCATCCTGCCGGGTTTTACCGACGACCCGGCGGAATTCGCCGCCCTGAGCGAACTGATCGCCGAATACCGGCCGGATTTTGTGCAGCTGCGTAATCTCAACATGGATATGGACTGGTACCTGGACGCCCTTGCCTTCCAACCCACCGGCCCTCCCCTGGGGATGCTGGCCTGGCGGGAACAGCTAACGGCTCGTTTCCCCAAACTGGGCCTGGGTTACTTCAACCCGCCCGGCCCCGATTACCGGCCACCTCACCGCCGCAGCACCAAAAACCGCCGCCGGACGAGCCGGCCATGAGCACCGCCACCGCCCAACAACAACGCCTGCTGCGCCTGGCCGCCGCCGCCTCGGTGAGTACCGCCGCCACCTTGATCACCGTCAAGCTGGCGGCCTGGTATCTCACCGGCTCGGCCAGCCTGCTGGCTTCGCTGGTCGATTCGCTGATGGATCTGGCCGCCTCGGGGATCAATTGCATGGCCATCCGCTATTCCCTGAAAGGGGCCGACCGCCATCACCGTTTCGGCCACGGCAAGGCCGAATCCCTGGCGGGCCTGGCCCAGGCCTCGTTTATCGCCGGCAGCGCTGTTTTTCTGATCTTCTATACCATTAACCGGCTGCTCAACCCACAGCCACTGGGGAACCTGGACAGCGGCCTGGGAGTAATGATCTTCGCCCTGGCGATGACCATCGCCCTGGTCGTTTTTCAACGTTACGTGGTCCGCCGCACCAACTCGCTGGCGATCAAGGCCGACTCGCTCCATTACCTCACCGACATTCTGGCCAGCCTGGTCACCATCAGCGCCCTGCTGCTGAGCCAGCAGGGCTGGCTGCGGGCCGATCCGCTGCTGGCCCTGGCCATCGCCCTCTACATCCTCTACAGCGCCTACAAGATTGTCCGGGAAGCACTGGCCCATCTGATGGACCATGAGCTGGACGCCACGATCAAGGAAGAGATCCGGGCCATCGCCCTGGCCGAACCCGGCGTGCTGGGCTTCCACGACCTGCGGACCCGGCAGGCGGGCCGCACCCACTTTATCCAGTTCCATCTCGACCTCGAAGCCCGCCTGCCGCTCTGGCAAGCCCACGCCATCTCCCGGCGCATCCGGGAACATATAAGCCAAGCCTTCCCCAACGCCGATGTCACCATCCACCAGGACCCCGCCAAAGCCTGCTCGCCACTGACCGATGAGCAAAACCACCACACCTGAGCCGTTGGCCGCTCACCGCTGTCAATCGCGTAACCGTTCACCAAAGGCCGACAACTGTCGTTTTAACGGGCCGTATCGTTGTCGTTGTCGTTGTCGTAATCGCCTATTGTTTCGCCTTCTCGATTACGATTACGACAACGACAATGACGAACAGAACATGCGGTGCTGCTGAACGGTTACTTATTGGCGGCTGAACACCAGCTCCGGCTGGTCGGCGGGCCGGTCCACCACGATGGTATCGCCCTCGGCGAAGGCCCCTTCCAGAATCTTCATGGCCAGGGCATCCTGGACATGGCGCTGGATCGCCCGCTTGAGCGGCCGGGCCCCGTAGTTGGGGTCGTAGCCCACCTCGATCAGGAACTCCTTGGCCGCCGGGGTCAGCTCGATCCGGTAATGGCGTTCGGCCAGCCGCTGAGTAAGCAACTCCACCTGGAGATCGACGATCTGCCGCAAATCATCCCGGCTCAAGGAATGGAAGATGATGATTTCATCCAGGCGGTTCAAGAACTCCGGCCGAAACTGGGCGTGGAGAATCTCGTCCACCCGGCTCTTGATCTCCTCGCGCCGCTCTTCCCCCAGCTCCATGATCAACTGGCTGCCCAGGTTGGAGGTCATAATCAGGATGGTGTTCTTGAAATCCACCGTCCGCCCCTGGCCGTCGGTCATCCGGCCGTCATCGAGGATCTGCAGCAGGACGTTGAAGACATCGGGGTGGGCCTTTTCGATTTCATCGAATAAAATCACCGAATAGGGCCGACGGCGCACCGCCTCGGTAAGATAGCCCCCTTCCTCGTAGCCCACATAGCCAGGGGGCGCCCCGATCAGCCGGGCCACCGAGTGCTTTTCCATAAACTCCGACATATCCAGCCGGATCATCGCTTTTTCGGTATCGAACAGAAAGGCGGCCAGGGAGCGGGCCAGCTCGGTCTTGCCCACCCCGGTGGGGCCCATGAAGATAAAGGAGCCCAGCGGTCGGTTGGGGTCCTGCAAGCCGGCCCTGGCCCGGCGCACGGCATTGGCCACCGCGGTGATCGCTTCCCGCTGGCCGATCACCCGCTTGCTTAATTCGCTATCGGCGGCCACCAGTTTTTCCTTTTCGCCTTCCAGCAGCTTGTCCATGGGGATGCCGGTCCACTTGGCGACCACTTTGGCGACATCCTCCTCGTCGACCTCCTCCTTGAGCATCTTGCGATCCTGCTGGACTTCCGCCAGCCGCTCGTTCTGGGCCGCCAGCTCTTTTTCCAGCTCGACGATCCGGCCGTAGCGGATCTCGGCCACCTTGCTCAAATCGCCCTGGCGCTCGGCCTGCTGGGATTCGATCCGGGCTTCATCGATTTTGGCCTTGATCTCCCGCAGTTTCTGAATAACTTCCTTCTCCAGGCTCCAGTGGCCCTTCATGGCGTTCAAGCTCTCGTTGCAGTCGGCCAGTTCGGCCTCGAGCTTGGCCAACCGCTCCCGGGAGGATTTGTCGCTTTCCTTTTTCAAAGCCTCACGTTCGATCTCCAGCATGATCTTCTTGCGCTCGATCTCGTCGATCTCGGTGGGCATCGAATCGATTTCGATACGCAACCGGCTGGCGGCCTCGTCGATCAGGTCAATGGCCTTGTCGGGCAGGAAGCGGTCGGTAATGTAACGGGTGGAGAGAGTGACGGCGGCCACCGTCGCCGAATCCTGGATCCGCACCCCGTGATGGACCTCGTATTTCTCTTTGATGCCGCGCAGGATGGCGATGGCATCCTCGATGCTGGGCTCCTGGACCAGCACCTGCTGGAAGCGGCGCTCCAGGGCGGCATCCTTTTCGATATACTTACGATATTCCTTAAGGGTGGTCGCCCCGACGCAGTGCAACTCGCCCCGGGCCAGGGCCGGTTTCAGCATGTTGGAGGCGTCCATCGAGCCTTCGGCGGCCCCGGCCCCGACCAGGGTGTGGATCTCGTCGATGAAGAGGATCACCTCGCCCTGGCGCTGCTGGATCTCCTGCAATACCGCCTTGAGCCGATCCTCGAACTCGCCGCGGTATTTGGCGCCGGCCACCAGGGCACCCATATCCAGGGCGATCACCTGCTTGTCGCGCAGGGTGTCGGAGACATCACCGTTGACGATCCGCTGGGCCAGCCCTTCGACGATGGCGGTCTTACCCACCCCCGGCTCGCCGATCAGCACCGGATTGTTCTTGGTCCGCCGGGAGAGCACCTGGATCACCCGCCGTACCTCGTCATCGCGGCCGATCACCGGATCGAGCTTGCCCTGCCGGGCGACATCGGTGAGATTGCGGGCGTATTTCTCCAGGGCCTGGTACTTGTCCTCGGGATTGGGGTCGGTGACCCGCTGGCTGCCCCGCACCGTTGTCAGCGCCTGCAAAAAGGCGTCCCGAGTGAGCCCTTCCTGGGTCAACAGCCGGGCGAGTTCGTGGTCCTTATCGTCCAGCAGGGCCAGCACCAGGTGTTCCTGGCTGACGTAATCGTCCTGCATCTCGGCGGCCACTTTGAAGGCCCGGTCAAAAAGCCGCTGCAGAGCCGGCGCGGCATACAGGCGGCCGGCCCCGGCGCCGCCGACTTTGGGCAGCCGCTGCAGGCGGTTGCCGAGTTCCGTGGCCAGCTTTTCCCGGCTGACCCCCATTTTCTGCAAAGCCGGGGCAATCACGCCGTCGGTCTGGTCCAACAGTACCTTGAGCAGATGCTCGGGCTGCAATTCCTGGTGCTGCAGCTCCTGGGCCAGGCTTTGCGCCTGCTGCACCGCCTCCTGCGATTTCATGGTAAATTTGTCAAATTGCATGGTTCTTACTCCTGCGTTCTCGTCTTATTGGCCGGCCATGGCCACGATTATATCTCTAAACAGCGGAGACATGATTCTACAAAACTCTACAAAACTGACAAGAATGTAAGGACGCCCCGGTTGCCTGTCAAGGTAGCTTGATTGCAACTCAAGGGCTTCCAACCCCTGAGTTACTCCCGGGCTGGAGATTTACTGGTACAGCAGCGGATTGATAGCTCTAACCCTGTAGTTATTCAATACAAATCTCCCCGGCGCCACTGTTCCTTGAACTCCTCGATCCAGTCTGGCGGGGAAAGCAACAGATTATTCTCCCGGTCGGCCAACAACTGCAGGGAATATCCCCGGGCCACCAATCGGGCTTCCGGCCCCCGAATCTGAAAGGAATAATCCAGCCGCATGGCCTCGTTCCAATGCATGCTGGTAATAATCTCCATGGTCTCGTCGAAGTAGAGCGGAGCATGGTAATCGATATGCAACCGGACAATGGGCGCGCTGATCCCGTGCCGGATAAAATCACTATATCCCAGACCATAGCGGTCACCAAGGGCCACCCGGCCGTCCTCGAAGTAACTTACATACCGGCCATGCCAGACAATTCCCATCAGGTCGATCTCTTCAAATCGGACCCGGCGGCTGACGGTGACCGTCAGAGGCGAAGGATCCCCGGGGGATGGCGGAAAATATTCGGTAATACCCATAAAATTGACCACCTCGTAATTAAGTCACAAAATCGCTGGGCGACGCAAAGTCCAGTTTGCCCCTGGCCACCAAACCGTCTGCCCCGGTCAATTTAAATTTCGCCTGCCAGCCAGGAAGTTCGGCTCGCGCCGCCAGATTGAGCGATACTGTCAGTAACTCCCGTGGTCGCACCATGACCCGGAACTTGGCGCCTTGACACCCAACCGTCCGCAAATTACTGGCCACGGCCAGTTCCGCCAGATAACGGACGGCAGCCAACTGCACCACTGCCGGCAGGATCGGCGACTCGGGGAAATGCCCGGCAAAGCCTGGAAAATCAGGAGCAAAGAAGTAGTCACCAACCAGCACTGCCCCTTCCTCATCCCGCTTTAGCAGTCGCCAGGACTGCAGGGATTGCTTCAATGCTTCCTCAAGAGATAACATGACCGCTTTCCACTCCATATGCTACGCAACCGCGCGCGTTTGCGGGGACTCTGTGCATGACCTCGTTCAATCTGCAACCAACTGCAATGTTACCCCGAGCCAGGGATTTGTAAAAGTTATTCTCACCGTTGGCAACTCCTGGTCAACCGTCACATAATCCACCGACCACAGCGGCAGTAAGCCGGCCTGGGCGTATTTTCTCTCCCCCCCATCGGTTTTCCGCCTACAGAGGCGCATCAGAAAATTTCGCCCACAAGGTCTGGTGGCCGGTTCCAGCAAAAAAATACGGTACAGAGAAGTGCCGAGAAAGGCCGGTAAGCGGTGCCCCTCCAAAATCCCCAATTCCCGCAGGGTCTGCCGTTCACCGGTGGCATCCAGCCGGGCTTCCAGCAGGGTGACCCCGGTACCATCCAGCAAGACATAATGCAGGCCATCATTTTCGAACTTGGTCCCCAACAGCCCGGCAAACTTCTGTTCTTCCCACTGGCTGATTTTGAGGCGCCACAGGGAGCTGGTCATGACGGCCGGCTCCTGCCAGGTTGCACCCGGCGGCCTTGCAGGCAGGGCGCAACCGGCCGCCAGCAGCAAGACCAGAACAACCAACCCGTGCTTTTTCATAATTCCTCCTTTGGCTGCCTGGCAGCAACCCCAGCGGGTAACGCATTACCAGCCAGCACCGGGGAGACCAGCAAGGCCGTCGGCCAGGCCGCTCCGATCCCCCAAAGCACGGTAATGCCCAGGGAGTGGAGGGCTGGATGCTGGGCAAAGGCCAGCACCCCGAAACTGATCATGGAGCTGGCCGCACAGATGGAAACCGCCAGCAGGGTGGTCGACGAACGCCTTTCCCCCCGGGCGCAGACCACAAAAATACCGTAATCCACACTCAAGCCGATCACCATGATCCCCATCAGCAGATGCATCATGTTCAATTCACCGCCGGTCAACCGGCTGAACAGGACCATGGCCGCCAAGGCCGACAGCACCGGGGCCAGCACCGCCAGCACCGTTCGTGGTCGGCGAAAAAAAAGAACCGCCAGCAGGAGCAGCAGCAGCGCCGCCGCCGAGGTCAACACCGCCAGGTCATGGCGCAGCAACCGCTCTACCTGCTGCCGCCATTTCTGGTTGGCCAGCACGGTAATCGCCGAGTGCCCGTCGGCCAAGGCCAGCAGTTCCGGCAAACGGTGGGATTCGGTCAATTCCACCGTGGTCAGCAGCAGAAATTCGGCTGTCTGGCGGTCGTTTCCCTGCTGTTCCGGCTTGCGCACCATCATGCTCACCAAAGGACGCAGCGGGCCGGCAAGCATTGTTCCCGCTTCCAGCAGCCCCGGCTGGGTAGTCAGCCACTCCAGGAAAGAATCAAAAACTCCGGGGGCAAAACCGGCCTGCCCGGCGGCTTGCCGAAAGCGCTCTGGAAAATCTTCGCCGCGGGCCGCCCAAAAGGCCTGCCAATCCGCCAGCCGTTGCCGCTGGACGGCGGGACCGGGCAAAAGCGGCGCGACACTCTGCCAGCGCGGCCAATCGTGCTGCTGCAAATAGCGATAAACTGTAAAATTATGCTCCTGGGCCTCGGCCAGGGTGGCACCCGCCGCCACCACAAAGGCCAGCTCCCCTTCCCGCCCCCAGGTGGCCCTAAAATGCTTCTCAGCGGCCAGCACCTGGTCATCAGGCGCATCCAGTACCCGCAGATTCCCGGTATACTGGAGCGCCGGCCAGGATAGCAGACCGCCGACCAGCAAAGCTCCCCAGAGACCCAGCACCAGCAGCCGGTGTGTCCATGCGGATACCACCGGAGGAGTAAACCATTTCGCTGGTTGGCGCGGGCGGCGGTCGATCAGGGTCGGCAGCAGCAGCCAGGAAAAAACCACCGCCAACAGGATGCCGGTAAACGCCAGGGTGGCCATCTGCCGATGGGAAGGAACCTGAGAAAAAAGCAGCACCACAAAAACCCCGGCGGTGGTAAGGGTGGCTAATGAGACCGGGCGTAACAGGCGGCGCAGCATGGCGTGGGGTTCACCCTCTTCTCGGGCCAGGAAGAGATAGATATGCACCGCGAAATCCACCGCAACGCCGATGAGCACAATACCAAACCCCAGGGCCAGAGCGCTGACCCGGCCATGCACCAGCCCCATGACGGCAATGGCCACCGGAGCCGCCAAAAACGGGATAGCCAGAACCAGCAGTACCCGGGCATCCCGCAGGGTTAGCAGCAGCATGGTGAGCAACAACACCGAGGCCACGGGCAACAGCAACCGCAGGTCGCGCTGGACGGCCTGATAATTGGCCAGGGTATGCGGCAACGAGCCGACGACCCCCCAATCCACCCCGGATGGCAAATGGTCGGCCATGATTGCTTGCAGCAGCCCGGCGACTTCGGCGGCTCCCTGGGAGTTGGTCAGTGATCGGGTACTCTCGGCCAGAATAAGGGCACTACGGCGATCTTCACTGAGGAAAAAACCGTCCACCATGGCACCGTCATGTTCCTGCTGCAGGCGGGAGAATTTTGGCAGCACCAGGGGAAGCAACCCCAAAGGATCGTGCTGTACCTGCCTTTTTACCACCATCCCGGCGGGACTGTTGAGCAGGTTGAAATTGTCCTCCATGATCCGGGCCAAGCCCTCTTCGTCCAGCCTGGAGGCCAGCTCGGCCAGATCCTGCCGCTCAAGCAGTACCGGCAGATATGGTTGCAGTTCACGGGGCAGGTTGCGAGCCAAATCCGGCGGCAGACGATAAAACACCTCCACCAGCAGTTCGCTGGCCGCCATGGCGCGGCCGGCCTGTTCCACCCCTTGCTGCAGAGCCGTGCGAGCTTCCGCGGTGGAAGGGTAGTAAGCGGGATCAACGGTCAGGGTGAGAAAAAGGCGATCCACCAGGCCCAGGCGCTGCAGCAGCGCCAGGTCACCCCGCACCGCTTCTCCTGGCAGCAGATCCAGGGCATCATCGCTAAGTTGCAGTTGCAGCGCCTGGAACAGGCCGAGCAGCACCAGCAGCAGCACCAACAGCCAGCGCAACAGGGTTGCTCGCGGCCGGCCGACCGGCGGGTGAAGCTCGCTCCGGGAAGGAACTGGCGGTTCACTCACCGCCATCGCACCGGCTAAACAGTGCCTCGTCCGGGTCCGAATCAAGCTGGCAATCATGGAAGGTAAGCCTGGTCAGGTCACCTCCAGCTTCCTTGATTTCAACCTGCCGGGGCTGATGGGTCTCCGGATTGAAAGAAATGGTCAGGGAGCTGATAAACTCGGCCATACCGGGATCTTTGGGCTCAATTAACAAGGTAGCGTCGCCGGCCAGGGTCAGATGATAATCTTCCGCCAGGCGGTCATATTCACCGCCCAGCCACAGCCAGAGTTGGCGGGCCACCAGCCGCATGACCGGATCTTTTTGCAGATCAAAACGGGCCGGTGGTGAATTGCCGTCGCAGCGCAAGCCGCTGTCTCCCTTAAAAATCAGTATCGAACTGACGGGACTGACAAATTCCCAACGCAGGCGATCGGGCCTTAGCAGATCCAGCTTGCCGCGAAAAACCACCGGCTGGTCAAACATGGCCAGTTCCTTTTCCTGGGTAAAAGCACAGCTCATACTACGCATCTCGGCCGCGGCCCGCTCAACCTCCCGCAAGAACGCCGCCAGCTCCCCAGTTTCTGCTGCCGCTTTGCCGGTAATCGGCAGAAGCAGCAGCAGCAACAGCAAGCCGATTTTTTGCAATATCCACCAGACTCTCATCATGGGCCTGCCTCGGCCATTTCCCCTTCCCAAACCTTGATTTCGACTTCCGCCAGGCCGGCGGCCCCGCCGGCCTCGTCAGCCTTGTCGACCTCGGCGTTGCGCACCCACCCCCGGATGATTTTCACCGCGCCAAATTCAAAGGTCTTTTCCAAATCGACCAGCACGGTGGCGCCGGGCTGGGGGGCCCGGAACGAACGAAAGGCGTCCACCCCCACCAGCATGCCCCCGCCGGGGGCAGCACCGGCCTGCCGGGCAGCATAACCGTTGGAGGCGGCCACGGCCTGGGCCACCAGCTCAATCCAGTACTCCGCCGGTATCCCGGTCTTGGCATCAAACCAGATCCCCGCCGCCGGCACCCCCGCCCGCACCAGAGCCCGCCCGGGCTGCCACTCCAGCAGCTCACTCACCAGCAACATCGGCGGCCGTTGCGGCACCAGTTCCACCGCCGGGCAGGGTAATGTAACAACACTCATATTTTCCCTTTTTTACGCAGGAATCACTTAACGAGCCATAGGCAGCGGGCTGTCAAACGGCTCGATTACATGTAAAGGCCACCGTTAACCCCGATAACCTGGCCGGTGATATAGCCCGCCTCAGGACCGAGCAGAAAATCGACCACCCCCGCCACCTCCTCCACCGTCCCGACCCGGTTCATCGGAACCATGGGCAGAATCCTATCCAGCGGCAGGTCTTTGATCATCTCGGTATCGATCAGGCCGGGCGACACCACGTTGACCAGGATGTTACGCCGAGCCACTTCCCGAGCCAGCGACTTGCAGGCGGCAACCATCCCCCCCTTGGCTGCAGCGTAATTGACCTGGCCGGCCTGACCGGTTTCCCCGGCAACGGAAGCAATGGCAATGATCCGCCCCTTTCTTTTACTCAGCATGGCTTTGGAAAACAGCCGCCCCAGCAGGAAAAACCCTGTCAAATGGGTGGCAAGCACTCGATCCCAGTCCTGGCGGCTCATCATGGGCAGCAAAGTATCGCGGGTAATCCCGGCGTTATGAATAAAACCGTAAGGTGTTTCTTCGGCCAACAGCGGTTCCAGGGCGGCGTTGACCGCCTCTTCATCGGCAACGTCAAAGGGCAGCAACCGACAGCGGCGGCCTTGCCGTTCGATCTCCGCCTGCAGGGCGCGAGCCTCATCGTGGGCCGAATGGTAGTTCAGCCAGAGATCGTAACCGCTGCCCGCCAACCGGCGGGCAATACCGGCCCCGATGCCACGGCTGGCTCCGGATATAAAAACTACGGGGGCATCAGACATGGGTTTATCCACCTTGTTTTTGGTTTCCACTACCGTTCAATCAACACTTCGGCGCGCCCACAGGGGGCACTCGCCTGCCAATGCAATGCCGACTCCGCCCGGTGGGTGAATTCCTCCAGGGCGTGGCTTAAGGACAGCGCCGCCGCCAGGCTACGCGGGACCTCCGCCAGCCAGCCGCCGGGAAATTCCGACGGCCAAAATTGTTCTCCAGAGCGCGACAAATAGAAAGCCGCGTCAGCGGGTTCTTCCTCCAGCACAATCTCGCGCAGCCGGGGCAAAGCGGCCGCCGCTCCCGGCTCGACGGCCTCCAGCAACCAGGCAACCGCCCCCAAACGGCAGGCGGTTGCCACTGGCTGTGTTGCCGAATTTTCCACTCCTTGCTTCCCTCCGGCTTCCGCCGCCAACCGCTCACGGGCCTCGGCCAGCAGCGGCGATTCTTCTTCCGCCGCCACCACCAGGGCGGCGGCCAGCCCCGGGTGCTCCAGAGCCGCCTTGGCTTCCGCCAGGGCGGCCAGAAATGGCCAGCCGGGAGCGGTAAAAGTCAGGGCCGGCCCCTGCAGGTTCAGCAGCCGGGTCAGATAGCCCACCGCGGCATTATGGACCGAATGAGAAAACAGCGTGGGTGAGGCCTGCCCCTCTCCGTTGTCAAAGAGGGTATCCAGAAAACGGAAGTTAGTCTCCAAGGGCCCGGTGCTGGTGCCCAAAAACTCCGATTTCCGAACGCCCTTTTCCCAACGAAACCTCAGCGCCGGCTTCCATCCCCATGGCCCCGACCCCGGCCAGCACCGCCAGTCGGGAAAAATCATCGGCCCGGCGCAGAGACCGTTGCCAGTGCGCCGGAATTTCGGCATCGGTGCTCTCTAACCGCACTGCTCTGATTTGCACCTCACGCTTCATCCTGCCGCCTCAAGTACCAGACAACTGTTGCCGCCGCCAAAGGCCAGGGATTGGGAGATCCCGATGGGACCGGCCAAGGCCTTTTCTTCACCCTCCGCCAGGGGACGATAACGGAAAGCCGGGTCGGGCCGCCGGCAGCGGCGTGAACCGGCGGTTTCCCCGGCCTGCAGCGCCAGCAAAGTAAAGATGGCCTCGATGGCACCCGCCGCACCCAGGGTGTGGCCGGTCAGGGCCTTGGTTGACACCAGCGGAACCCGCCCATCTTCACCGAACACTTCAGCGGTGGCAGTGGTCTCCGCCAGGTCATTGGCGGGCGTACCGGTGCCATGCCCGTTAATCAGGGCGATATCCTGGCGGCGCAAGCCGCTCCCCGCCAGGGCCACCCCGATGGCCCGTTGCATGCCGATCCCTTCCGGATGGGGCGCGGTGGGATGCCAGGCATCGCTGGCCGTCCCAAAACCCCGGACCCAACCCCGTGGCCGCCGCCCTTCCCGCTCGGCGGTTGCCCGCCTTTCCAACAGCAGCACCCCGGCCCCCTCACCCAGGTTTAAGCCCTGCCGGCTTTCATCAAAGGGGCGGCAGGGGGCGGAATCGGTGAGTTGCAGGGAGGTGAAACCGTTGCCGGCAATGCGGGACAGTGCATCGCCCCCGCCGGCAATGGCCAGATCGCAGCGTCCCCGGCGCAACCAGTCGGCGGCCACCCCGATGGCATCGGTACCGGAGGCGCAGGCATTGGTGATTACCAGGGCGGGCCCGGCAAGCTGCAGGATGGCCTGCAGGGCGGTACTGACATTGCCCTGCAGATAACGCTGTACCGGCTCCAGCGGCGGCCGCCCTCCCTGCCGCCAGGCCCGATAGTAATCCTCATCGTTAAAAGCGCATCCCACCGTGGTCCCCAGACAGACGCCTACCTTCTTGCCCCGCAAGGCAGCCGGGGCAAAGCCGGCCTGCTTGATAGCCTCCAGCGCCGCCGCCAATGCCAACCGGCCGGTGCGACTCAAGGGTAAGCGATCACTTGCATCCAAGGTGCTTGACTCCGCTGCAATTGCTGTCACTTCCGACAGCCGGCCGGTCAGTGCCAGGGGGTCACCGGCCACACTGAAGACCGGGAAAGGCAAAGAAGTGGCATAAATCTCGGCGGGCACCGGCCCGCAGAACACTTCCCCGCCGGCCAGAGCCGCACCATGCTCCGCAAGATTCAAACCGGCGGCAGACACGCACCCCATTCCACTGACGGCAATTGCCGCGGCCGAATCACCCATCGGCCTCCTCCCGGCCACCATGCACCGCAAGCAGACAATTCAACGCCCTAACCCCGATGCTCCTGGATATAATCGGCCAAACTGGCAATGGAGGCAAAGGCCTTTTTACCCTCATCCATGTCGGCAATCTGGACCCCGAAATGTTTCTGGATCAGCACCACCAGTTCCACCGCATCCAACGAATCAAGACCGAGCCCTTCACCGAACATTGGCTGATCATCTTTGATGTCGGCGGGGGTAACCCCCTGGAGTTTGATTTCGTCAATCAAAATATGTTTAAGCCTCTCTTTCAGGTTTTCCATAATTTTTCAGGTCTTCCTCGCAGTAGTTGTAGGGTGGCGTCCGTAGAAGTTTGATTACTGCTGCCAAAAATCGTAAAAGTTGTACCACTGATAGGGGTACTCGTCAACGTGCTCCTGCAGGTTACAGGCAAAGCGGGCACCACTTGCCTGGCAGGCAGCTGCCCGCTGCTCCCGGTCCTGCCAACGGGGATACCAGACATCCCGGATCCACAACCGATAACTGCGGCGACCGGTCTTGGCGGCAAACATGGCCGCCACCGGGGCGCCCACGCAACCCGCCAGCACGTAAGCCGCAGCGGGAAAACGGGCTGGCTCCCCCAGAAAATCGGCCGTTACCGAGGCCCCCTTGACCAACCGGTCACCCATGATGGTAACCACCTCCCCCCGCTGCAAAGCCGCTGTGGCTTCCACCATTCCCCCGAGAGGTCCATCGGTGCTGATAATATGAAAGGGACGCCGCCCCGGGCTCAAATCGAAGTAATGCTTGGCCACCGCCTCCTGGTCGTAATGCATCAAGGCATGCACCGGCACCGGCAGCTGCTCAAGGTGGGCCAGGGCGGTCTGCCAGTTGCCCACATGGGCGGTCAACAATACCACCCCCTTGCCTTCGGCCACCAGCTTGAGCAGCCGCTCGTAACCTATGGTTTCACCCTGGAAAGCCCGCTTCCGGCCAATGCCCAGCCAAGCTCGATCCACCAACACCCGGCCGAAGGAGTGGACATTTTTAAAGGTAGCCTGCCACAATCCCCAACGGCCCCGACCGGGGAACCGGCGCCGCAGGTAAGGCCTGGTCCGACGATAAATCTCCCGACTGCCCAACAAATAAACGACCACCACAGGAACCAGCAGTAGATAAGCGCCGGTCAGACCAAACAGGCGCATGGTAAGATAAAAACAGGAATGCCCCAAGGCCTCCAGTTGCTGCCACCGGCCAGACGCCGACGGCCGGGCGCCGTCCTTTACCTGTTTTTTACCAAAATCTCGCATGGCTTCCTGGATAACACGTTTTTTCAATAAGCTAGAAACCATCATATGGCCAGACGGCGCCCTTGAACGATCAGCGCAGCATCCGGGACCGGCCCCAGTAGACCAGCATCGCACCGATCATCCCCAGCACCGGCCCAACCACCAGGGAGCCCAGCAGCCAGTCCCAAAGGCGCAGATGAATCTCTAATAGCCATTTTTCCCAGGAGAGATTCAGCAGCAGCCCCTCCCCACGCATAAAATAACCGACCTGAATACAAAGTACCGGCACCACCGGCGGCATACAGAACTGGCTGGCTGCCACCGCGGCCAGTTTGTTGAGATGCAAGCGGTGGGTAACATAGATGATCGCCACCGTATGGCAGGCTATCAAGGGCAAGGCCCCCATGAACAGACCAATCCATACCGCCGTGGCCAACCAAAGCGGGGAGGTGTGCTCGGAGCAGATTCTTTTCAAGGTCTGCCAAGGCCGCCGTATCGCCAGTCTTTCTGCATTCGGCTGGGGCTGATCACCGAGCCGCGGCTGGGACAGGGGCA
The DNA here is from genome assembly GCA_034522365.1 of Desulfurivibrio sp. Classification (GTDB taxonomy): domain Bacteria; phylum Desulfobacterota; class Desulfobulbia; order Desulfobulbales; family Desulfurivibrionaceae; genus Desulfurivibrio. The sequence continues at coordinate 211,793 of JAXHLI010000014.1, forward strand.
GCAAACGCCGCAACAACAGGCGAGTATGCAAAACAGTCAGCCGCAGGTTGTCTTGTAACTGGCTGAAATGGCTTACCCGCTCACCACTGGGTGGATAATGGACGGAAATAGCAACGGAAGCGAGAATCACCCCGGCCCAGGCCGCCCGTACCAGCACTTCGATTTCAAAATCGTAACGGCTGCTTCTGGGCTTCAAGAGCAACAACACCCGCAGCGGATAAAGGCGCATGCCGCTCTGAGTATCCGGCAGTTCCCGGCCGGTTTCAAGTCTGACCCAGAAGTTGGAAAAAGAGCGGCCAAAAAGGCTGGCCTTGGGCACCGTCTCCTGCACCATGCGCCGCGCCCCGATAACGATGGCCGGCCGACCGAGGGTAGCCGCCTTTTCCGCCAGCAGCCCGGCCTCGGCCGGATCATGCTGGCCATCGGCATCGACGGTGACGATTTGCCCATAACCCAGCTTCGACGCCTCCTGGGCCCCGGCCATGATGGCGGCACCCTTACCGCGGTTCACCGGCAGGCGGAGCTTATGGCAGTTCAGATCGGCAATCTGTTGCCAGCCGTCATCGGTACTGCCGTCATCAACAACCAGCACCGGCCAGCCCGCTGCCAGGGCCCGCTGAACCACGTCCCGCAGGGTGGCCCCATGGTTGTAAACCGGCACCACGATAATGGTTTGTCGCTCATGTTTTACACGCATTTCTTACCCGGGGGGGACGCAGCAGGAAATCCCAGAGCGGCCCGGTATGTCCCATCTGATGCAACATGGCCAGCCGATCAAGGATCTGGGAAACCGGAAAAATCCGATCTTCCCGAGGGGCGAAAGCGGCTGCCAATTGCCGGTTAAGCTCCGCTTCCTGCAACTTGGGAGAAAAATAAAACGTCGGGGTCAACAGGGACTGATCGGCAGCAATTACCCCGTCCGCCACCGCCCGGGTGGCCAAAGCGGTACCCGGCAGCACCCGGATGCCGGAAAAGGCAAAAACGACGCTTTTTTCCAGCCAAGACAAGTTATCCAACCCCTCGGCCAGGGTCTGCCGGTCTTCATCCGGGCCGCCAAACATCACGAAGTGGGCGCAGGCAATTCCCTCTTCCGCCGCCAGGCGGTTGACGTGCAGCACCTGGGCAAAATCAAAGCCTTTTTGCAGGCCTGCCAGGGTCCGGTCACAGGCGGCATCGGTGCCGATTTCCATGGCCGCCAGGCCGGCCCTTTTGAGCAGCCGCAGATCTTCCCGCTCCAGATGCTGGGGGCGAAAAAAAGCGCACCAGGGAGTGGTGTTGCCATTTCTAATCAGGGCCTCCGCCAGGCGCCGAAAATGCCCGGCCCCATCGTTAAACACCGAGTCGGTGAAAAAGATAAACCTGGCCCGGTACTCGGCCACCAACCAAGCCACCTCCGCCGCCGCCTCCTCCGGATCCCGGTAACGCAGAGTATGGCCTTCGATGGTAGGATAGGAGCAATAAGCACAGTGATAGGGGCAACCACGCTTGGTCTGCACCCCCAGCATACCACCGTGGGCCAGATAATATCGCAGCGGACTTTCCTTGTATACCGGCCGGGGCCAGAACTCCACCCGGCGTTCATTGCGCAGAATTCTGTCGCGTGGCGGGCGGCCGGCGGCCAGTTCATCAACCAGCCAGGGCAGCAGCACCTCCCCCTCCCCAACCACCCCGTAATCGGCTTCCAGAAACTCCAGCAACTGCTGAGGCATCAAGGAAAAGGCCGGCCCGCCGAGCACCACCGGCGCCATCGAGTTTCCTCGGATCAAGCGCACGACCTCGGCCACCTCCGGCACAAAATCGTTGGGATCACAACTGTCGACGGTGTCCAGATTGCGGATGGAGAGCCCGATCAGGTCATACCGGCGGCTGTTCAACAACCGCCTCAAACCTTCGGCGCCGCCATCGGCCAGCAAATCGAAATGGACGACAGCATGCCCCGCCTGTTGCATGGCTCCACAAAGATACGCCACCCCCAAAGGGTAGACGGGATAAGGCACTTTCGCCTGATTAACGGACACCAGCAGACAGTTCATGGTCATCCCGTCAAGCCTGGGTCGCTTGCCAACGACGTTCGGCCGACTGCCGATGGGGGATATAGGTCCCGTCCTGCATTTCCTTTTTCACCACTGCACTTAACAGCCGGGCCATCCGCAGCGGCTGCGACAAATCCTGGTAAAAAGTGCGCCAGGCGTAGGCATACATTTCCTGCAACTCGTCAGGGGTCATCTGCTTGGGCTGAAAGCAGACTTCGGCGGTGGTATAGCGCCGCCAGTCGCGGTGCAGGATACGCCCTTCCTGCTCGAACTTCGTGGTAACCGGGGTGTGGGGAAAGGGCGTCAGAATGGAAAACTCCGCCATATCCACATCAATTTCCAACAGAAAATCCACCAGTCGTTTGATATAGTCGCTATCCTGATTGTCAGGTCCCAGCAGCACGGCCGCCTCGACCCCGATACCATGTTCTTTCAAGCGCCGGATCCGGTTACGGATCACCTCCGAGGTGTCAAAAACCGCTTGGTAGACGTACCAGCAACCGGCGTCCGCCGCTGCGGCCAGCACCTCATCGTCATCCAAGACAGGGTGAGATATCCATTTCTTTTTGAGGGGCTTTATAGCCGAAAAAAGCTCCAACACCCAGTTCTTGTCCTGGGCCAACGAGTTGTCCACCATAAACAGGCGGCTGTTATCAATCCCGGCCAGTTCTTCCACCACCCGGTCCAGGGGGCGCGGCCTAAATTGGCGGCCGCCCAGGTAAGCGGTGGCACATGGAAAGCAGTTGAAGCGGCACCCCCGGGAAGCATGGACCAAATCTACCATTTTCACTCCCCGGTAAACGTACCGGGATCGATTAAGAATCTCTCGCCGGGCCGGGCCGACACTTTCGATGGGGGGAAAATCATGGAAGTAGTTGTACTGTGCCTGCAGCCGGCCCTGGTGGCAGTCGGCAAGCACCCTGGCCAAGCGCCCATCTTCCACCTCGCCCAGAAAAACGCTGTCCACATGCTCGGCGAGTTCTTCGGCATGTAGCATGGTGGCAATCCCGCCGCTGACTACCGGTACCCCGCGCCGCCGATATTCGGCAGCGATTTCCTTGCCTCGAGGGACTTGACAGGTCAGCATCATCGACAGCAGCACCACGTCGGGGCGCCAGTCAAAATCCAACGAATCGGCATTTTCGTCGGTAAAGCGGACTTCATACTGCTCGGGAATGGCGGCGGCCACACAAACCGGACCGTGGGGCGGCAGATGAAATTCGGTCTGTTCCGGAATCTTGTCCCATTTGGGATATACCAGGGCAATACGCATTTTCATCAACTCACGACGCTAAGGGTTATGGAGAGTGAAGCGGTGGTCTCGGAACCCGGCCAGGCGTCAAAGGCGCCGGCTATAATCAGGTCAAGTTCGGGGCGACAGGCCAGCCACCTCTCGGCCTCGACAACGGCTACCGTCAACGGTGTTTGTTGATCGGGGAAAATCGCATAAACCGGCCCCACCAGACCATAATGGCTGGCGGCTTCAGAAAGTGCAATATTGGGCAGAGTGTAACCAAAAAGAGCCGGGCTGGCCAAATAAAAGCCGGCAGCCAGGGTGCTCGCAAAATCCAGGTCGACACCAAGCGAACCGGTGGTGGTCGCCCCAATCAAACCCGCATTTTTCCCCAAAGCATACAAACTTCGCCCCCCGCTCAGCAGACCGGCGGCGGTGAGCACTCGGCCGGTTTCCACCACCAGGGCCCGGCTTAAGGGCGGCATCCGCTCCCAGCGACCGGGAATTTCCCCAAGCACTTCCCGCACCCACTCCTCCGTACTGGCGGAAAAGGCGTAACCGTAATCAGGATCTGCAGAGACATTATCCGGCATCGGCGGTAACCAAGTTCAATTGTGCCACTTAAGGGACCGAAGCGGCGCCCCAAAATCAAAAAGGGGAATACGTTAAGCGGTCCCGATCCCGAATCATTGTATTTAAAAAGTAACTCCAATCAACAACTTGCTGGAGTTCAAAGATTCATTTGGCTTCTTGCGGCCACCGTTGGACACATGATGGAAACGTAACTCAAAGAGCAAATAATCTCCACTATCGAGCCGATAACGCACGCCGGCGCCGACCTGGTAATTACCGTTAACCCTGGCCCCCATTCCCTCAATATCCGTGGCCGTATAAAGCGGTCCACCGCCGGCGAACAGGTAGGGGCTAGTCTGCCCCAGCCCGGTCATGGTCCAACAAGCCAAGAAATTGACCCCCATCATGGGTGCCAGGTCGTAATTGGTGATCAGGTGTATCGGCAATTCGAGCAACAGCGAATGCTGCCCCCGGTACCAGGAGGAACCCAGATCATCCAGGACAATCCTTTCATAGCGGGGAATCAGCTCAACGGTTTGCACCCGGGTTCTGGTTTCCCCCCACCCCGGATGGCTGGTCCCATAGCCAGCCAAAAAAGACCAGGGACTATGAGAGTCTTCCCGGTCGCCGGCCTCCACCATGCTCACCAAGGGACCACCAGCCGTACCGCTCAGCAACAACAAGCAAAAAAGTCCGACGATGCTCAACCGCTGGAGCCAACGCCGGTAAACACTGTTAATTGCCTGCTGTTTTCCGTTTACTACAGCCAACATAGGGGATCCTCTGCCAGGTAATCACCGGTAACCTGATAGGCGTGTCCACGACAACCATAGCAGGTGGCATTATGGTCACAGTCCGCACATTTGCCTTTGATGGTGTGCCGGATATCGCGTAATTCCTGAATGACCTGGCTGCCAGCCAGAATCTCGGCCAGGGATTGCCGACGAATATTGCCCGCTCTCACGTTGACCCCGGGGCAGGGAGTTACGTCGCCAATGGAGGTTACGGTACAGGAATATTCATGACGGGCACACTGGGAAGCGGCCAGGGGCGGGCGGGGAGACCAGTTGAAACCGAACTCTTCACCGTCGATTAAGGCCAAACGTTCAAACAGGCTTTGGATATCGGGGCTGGAAACCACCAGTTCCGGGTACTTCGCGGCCCGTCCCTGCAAGGTCATCATCTCCACATAAGGGATAATGTTCTGGCGCCGCGCCCAGCGCCAAAGATCGGGAAGCTCCCGGTAATTATGACTGCATACTATGGTCTGCACCCCCAGCAGCAGATTCTCCCCGGGATAACCGACTTCCCGCAGGGCCGCCAGCCCTTTTTCGATGGCGGCAAAAGTTCCCCGGCAGCCAGCCAGCAGATCCTGAATAGCGGCGTCGCGGCTGTTCATCTTGACCACCACCGCCACTTCACGCTCCTTCAGGCAGCGCGCGATTGCGGGGGTGATAAGGGTACCATTGGTAAAGATATCCGCCTTCATCCCCTTGCTCAGGATGTAATCAAGCACCGTAAAAATATCCGGGTACAGCAGAGGCTCACCTCCACCAAGAACGATGATTTTCCTGGCTCCCAAGCCCGCCGCCTGATCCACCACCTGCTTTATTTCGGACAGGGTGAGTTCTTGCTCCAGCGGCAAGCCAGATTCGGCATAACAATAAATACAACGAATATTACATGCCAAAGACAGTTCCAACTCCAGGGAAAGCAAACCGTTTCTTGCCCTGGCCTCGGCAACCTCCCGGAGGGTGAACTCCTGCCCCCAGTACTCACTTAAGCATGACATTATCGTTCAACCTCGCGCAAATCAAAAAATCTCTTCGCCTTACGGTTCCCTGCACCTTCGGTGACCGACAGTATTTCCGCCACCGGCCTGATAACAACTTCCGGCATCACCCGTAAACGGGCTTGTAACATATACCTGATCTTATCTAAATGAATATTTTCTCCGCCAACCACCACTTTAAGCTCATCCGAGAGATCGTAAGAAGCCCTTACCTCCAGGTAAAAGTCAAGCACCCCCGGCACTTCTTCCAGGATCTGAAAAACACTTTCGGGATAGAGGGTGGTACCCTTGTATTTCAAACGCTGGGCCAGGCGCCCTTCAATGGGCCCGAGACGCGGGGTCTGCCAACCGCAGGCACAAGGATCAAGGTGCAAACGAGAGACATCACCGGTACGGAGCCGAACCAGGGGAAAGCCCTCCACCCCCAAGGGAGTCACCACCACTTCCCCGGGGGTTCCGGGGGCGGCCGGCCCACCGTGTTCATCGATAATTTCCACCATCATCAGTTCAGGATGCACATGCCCGCCACAGCCGGCAGTACACTCGCCAAAAGCGGTTGCCATCTCGGTGGCTCCGTATGAGGCATGCAAACGCGCCCCCCAGGCTTCCTGCAGCAGCGCCCCCAGGGGAGTAAAAGCCATATCGGGGCGCCGCACCGGCTCACCGATGGTGACCAGAGTAGTAACGCCAGAGCGGGCCGGGGCTGGCCCGTTTTCCTCCCTCCAACGCGCCAGTTTCAGCAGAAAAGAGGGCACCCCCACCAGCACCGTGGGCCGCAGATTATCGATCAATTCCCAGTGTTGCTGAGGATTACCCGGGCCGCCCCGAAGAGCGGTGGCCTCCAACCGTACCAAACCGGAATAGTAGGCCAGGCCGGCAATAAAACAGCGGTCCAGCGTAACGAACAGCAACGCCCGGTCACCGGGCCTCACCCCGGCACTATAAAAGGCTATCATCTCGTTGTAGGCCAGTCGTTCCAGATCGTGGGCGGTATAGGGAATGGTTACCGGCCGACCGGTGGTACCGGAGGTCAGGGCCAGATCCACCGGCCGCAAATCGGTGACCGGCAGAAAAGCGGCCGGTTCCCGGTCAATATCCGCCCGGGAGGTCAAAGGCAGGGCCTGCAGTTCGGCCAGGGAGCCAAGCTCAGCCGGGGAAAACCCAACCGAGGCAAATAGCTCCCGATAGTATGGCGCTTGCTGCGCCAGGGCCAAATGTCGGCGCAATATCGGTAATTGCGCTTCTTTTCGCTCGGAGAGAGGCGCCTGCCGCAGCCGCAGCCCTTTTTCCAGGCTAAAGCGTTCCGTTGCCGGTTGTATCTGGGGTTCCCCTCGCCGCATAAAAATCGTTCACCAGCCTCAATAACCTGGACTACAAATGACCTTTCTTAACAGTTCGCCAAACCAAATAAATGGCCTGCAAATACAATGGACTGTTCAATTACCGCACTCTTTACTGATTGACCGGCGAGCTTCGGCCAGCAAATATCCCGGCGTTGGCTCTCCCTGATCTGCCGCCGGCCAAGGCACCGGCGGCAGAATAACCACCCTGATCCGGCCAGGATTAAAAAGGAGGTAACCCGGCGGCAGCACCCGGCCCGATCCCAGAATGCAGACCGGCACCACCGGTCGGCCGGCGGCCACGGCCAACTCAAAAGCCCCTTTCCGAAAGCGTTTCATTTTGCCGGTACGGGAGCGGTGCCCCTCCGGCCAGACGATAATCGAACTACCGGCGGCCAGCAGCTCTCGTCCTTGACTTTCCACCTCCGACCAGCCGAATCGGGCATCAATGTACCTGGCTCTTTGCATAACCTGGCGATAAAATGGCACTCTAAAGGGCCAACTGGTAATAAAGGCATTCTCCACCGGCAGCAAACCGAACAAATAGGGGTCGATAGCTGAATTGTGGTTAGCCACAAAAATCACCGGCAAGGGCAACTCCCCGGCCCGATTTTCCAAGGTAACCTGGACGACCGGTTTGAACAGCCGCAACAGAATACCGCCATACTGCCGAATGGCCAGCCGCAAAGTCCGTCCCGGAGATTTTTCCCCCACGACTTTTACTCCGGCCAAAATTAACGGCAGGGACAGCCCGAACAGCACGGTAATCAGAACAAACAACGGCCAGGCATAAAGATTGACCCACAGTTTCTCAAGTCTGCTGACCACCCTGGGCTCCTTTCAAGCTGATCAGGAGTTCAAAAAGGTCGTTCATGGTACGTACCGCTTGCAGGCTTTCTTTGTCAGTCAACTTCATGCCGAAGGTTTTTTCCAGGGCCACCACCATGTCGACCGCATCAAGGCTGTCCAAGTCAAGGTCGTCAAACAGGGTTGCCTCGGGCTGCATTGCTTCCGGATCCAGCTCGAACTCTTCAGCCAGGGTCTCAACCACCTTGCGGCGCAACTCGTCATCGGTCATCATGGTTCCAGCCTCCTAATCACCAGAGCTGAATTAACGCCACCAAGAGCAAAATTATTCTTCAGTACCGTCTTCAAGTTTCTTTTCTCCAATTTATCGATCAAATCAACCACCGCACAGGCTGGATCTGGATTGACCAGATTGAGGGTGGGCACAATTTCCTGCCGACGGAGCATCTCCAGCACCACTATACTTTCCAGAGCCGCTGCCGCCCCCAAGGTATGCCCGATGTGCCCCTTGCAAGAGCTCACCGCCGTCTCCGGGCCCACGACCATGCCGATGGCCTGGGCCTCCGCCCGGTCACCCTGCAGAGTCCCGGTGGCGTGGGCATTGACATAATCCACCTGGCTCCGGTCGATCCCGGCTTCCTCCAGGGCTTTGCGCATGGCCCCGGCCATGGCATCTTCATGGGGGTTAGCAATATGTTCGCTGTCGCAGACATTGCCAAAACCGATGATTTCCCCCAGAATTTCCGCCCCGCGCGCGCGCGCTGTCCGGTAGTTTTCCAGCACCAGGATCCCGCTGCCGCCGCCGCAGACCACGCCGTCCCGGTCCCGATCAAAGGGCCGGGGTGCGGCGGCAGGTTGCGTATTGCACTGCGAAGCCGCCCGCACCACATCAAAAACCCCGGTCACCGAAGGGTGGACCTCGTCGGCCCCGCCACACAGTACCGCCTGCTGGCGGCCGGTCTTGACCAGCAGATACCCCAACCCGATGGCCTGGCAAGCCGAAGCACAAGCGCTCACCGGGGCCCACTGCTCACCACGAATCCCCAAGGTCAGACAAATATTGGCCGCACAACTGTGCCCCATAATCTTGAAAAACTCACCTGACTTGATCCCGTCAATGGCTTCATCCGGCAGATAGCTCCGATAAAAATCCTCATAGGCCGAGGGGCTGCCGGTGGTGGAACCCACCGAAACACCAACCTCGCCGGAGGCCAGATATTCTTCGCTGAAGGCGGCCCGCGCCACCGCCTCCCGGGCCGCCAGGGCGGCATAAACCGCCATGGGCCCCATGGTCCGGCGCAGGTTGCGCGACAGCATTTTTTTGACCGGCAATTCCGGGACCGGGGCTGCCAACAGGCTGTTCAAACCACCGATTCTCCCCCATTCCGGCATTAATTGCACGGTGGAGCGGGCAGCCCAGATTCCCTCCACCAGGGCCTCAACTCCCTGCCCATAAGGGGATACAGCCCCACAGCCGGTAATCACCACTCTGTCTAGCGACACTGCCTGACCTCTTCCCAAGTCTTTTCAAGTTCCAGGATTTCTCCGGCACTGACCAGGCCGGCCAGGGCGGCCCCAACCACCCCGGTCATCAGGGTGCTCTGGCCGCTCAGCCAAAAACCAGGCAACCTGGTCCGGGCTACCGGATTATGCTGTAAAAGAGAGTGCTGGGCCCCATAAGCCCCTCCCTCGGGTGAGGCCAGTTCGTCGCGGAAAGTCAACGGTGTTCCCACCGCCAGCGGGCGTAAGGCACCGTATTTCGCGCCCCATTGATGCCGGGCGGCCGTGATCAGCTCACCAGCCACCTCCTCTTTCCAAGCCTCATAGTCGGCCGGGCGATTACGGGAGGTGCTGTCCCAAAACCGTTTACCCTCGCACCAAAACGCAGGACTCAGCAATATAATCCCCCGATTGTCTTCTCGCAAGCTTCCAGCCGCCCGCCTTTCCGGGCTGGTCATCATCAGTGCCCGCTGACGCAAAGTTCGCCGCGGAGATTGCGCAATGATGTCCAGGCCGGCTGGCAGCTTATAATAGTTAATCCAATCCGGCGGTGGTACTTCCGGACCTTCCGGCACCGCAAAAACGGCGAACATGGAGCAGGTATTCTGCAGTTCCTGCAATCTTTTCCGGTAGATCGGCCTGAACATAGAAGCGGGGACCATGGCCGGCACCGCCGCTGGATGCCCGGTGTAGATAACCTCCCGGCAGGTAATCACCTTTTCCCCATCGGTAACCACTCCGGCCACCCGGTCATGTTCCACCAGCACTTTCACCGCCCGGTTGCCGGTCAACACCTGCGCTCCCGCTTGCTCCAGCACCTGCAGGTAGGCATCAACCACCGCCTGGCCACCGCCGTCGATGGTATATGCCCCCTGGTAAAAACCATGGGCCACGGCGGCATGCACCGGCGAAGGGGCAGCCTCCGGCGGCACTCCATAAAGGAAGACCGGAGCGGCGAGAGCGGCTTGCAGTTGCGGATTGGCGGTGATGGACCGCAAGTATTCCGCCAGGCCCAACGGCCGTTCTTTAAAGGACCGTAAAAATGGCGCCAACGGCAGCTCGAGATTATAAAATGGAACATCCCGGCAGAGCTGTTTCACCTTGTCCAAATAAGCCGTAACCGCCATCCGCTCGGCGGGGAATAACCGCTGCAGCTCCTCGGCCAGTTGCGCATAATTAAAGTAGGAGCGAACGGGCTGCTCACAGCCGGCGATGCTCAGTTCATCGTATCCGTGCGGCGGAAACTGGCGGATTTTAAGCCTGGAACGCACCCCCAGATAATCCCACAGCACGGCCAGGATCTCCCCGTCTCCCAGGCAACCGGTATAGTGGAAACCGACATCAAAAGAAATACCCTGCCGTTTGAAGCGCTTCAAGGCCCCGCCGGGCCGGGAGGTGCGCTCCAGGACTACCACCTCCCGGCCCTTGCGGGCCAGCAGGGCGGCGGCGGTCAAGCCGCTGATACCACTGCCGATCACCACCGCATCCGCTTTCAGATCACCGTTTGTCAAGCTCAGGGACCTCTCACCTTAGCGGCTGCCGTCACTCATAAAGCCTGTACTACCAGGCTGGCATTAACCCCGCCGAACCCAGCCGCATTGCACAGGATAAAGCGAGGCGCCACGGTTAAAGTTTCCGTGGGAATTCGCAGTGCCGCCGCCGCCGGGGCTGGCTCGACAAGATTGGGATGACGACCGACAAACCCCGCCCGGCTCATCAACAGGGCATAAATAACCTGGGAGGCCCCGGCCATCCAGAATTCGTGCCCGGTAAGGGCCTTGGTCGCCGCCACCAGCGGTCCCGGGTTGCCCCGGTCGATCCCGAAAAGCCGGCACAGAGCCTGGGCTTCCTTCTCGTCGCCCACCGGGGTGGAGGTGGCATGGGCCATCACCAATTCGATCTGCCCCGGCTCCAGACCGGCCGTGCGGGCAATGGCTCCGACCATGGCCCGCTCCATCCCTTCGCCACTGGGTACGGAAATATGATAACCGTCGGCGGCAAAATCATAACCGCAGATTTCGGCCAGGTGACCCGCACCGCACCCCGGGACCGGGCCACCTCTTCAGCCTCCAGCAACAGAATGGCCGCCCCCCCGCCGGGAACCAGGCCATCGCGACTTCGATCAAAGGGGCGGGATGCCTGCTGCGGCGCCTCTTCCCGCCGGGCAAAAGCGCCCACAGCATCAAAACTGCACATGGACTGCCAGGAAATCTCCTGCCCACCGCCGCAAAGCATACGGTCCTGCCGCCCCCGGGCGATCAGTTCGGCGGCCTGACCGATGGCCATGGCACCGCTGGCACAGGCCCCGCTTACCGTCCAGGAAGCGCCACGCAATTGCAGCTTGGTGCACAAATTTAAGGTTACGGTACTGGTAAGCAAACGAAAGATATGCCCGCTGCCGATCCCGTGGGTCTCGCCCGCCGCCCGCAGCATCTCACACTGCTCAACCCCGGTGACCACCGACGAGTCATTGCCAAAGAGAAAGCCGGTCCGAATATCGCCGGCCAAGCTGGCTGGCTCCACCCCGGCCTGTTCCAGGGCCTGGCACAGGGCATCCCAAGCCCACCAGCCAAACTCCGGCAACTTGCTGCGGTATTTACGCTCTAGGGGATACCGTGCCATAAAACCATCGATCACCCCGCTCAAGCCACTTTGAAAGCCCAGCTCCTTACGTTCCGACAGCAGTGCAATACCGGGAGTGCCTGCCTGCAAGGACGCCCGCACCTCCCGGCGCGATAACCCCAGGCAGGAAACAATCCCCATCCCGGTCACTACCACACGCCGCTGCTGGACCGACCTACTACTCATCGGGATCCCCCTTCAATCCGCCGGTTGGAGCGGGCAAAACGCAGAAAACTAGAGAGATTAACCATAAACCGCCACCAGCTGTGGGGCGATTTCCAGAGCATGGTCAGGTAACCCAGCAATACCCGCGGCCGCATGAAATGGCTGCGGTAAAATTCGAGAAAAAGTTCATCTAATCGTTCCCTGGTCATTCCCTTGGTGACAAAAACAAAATTCATGCAGTCCATCTTCCGGTAATCTTCCTCGAACTCGCCCAGTTCATGGATTTTCTCATAAATGGGGGAGCCGGGGAAAGGGGTAAATTTAGCCAGGTTGAAATCATCGATGGGCAAGGAATCCAGTTCAACACCCCGGCCCTGCAGGCCGGTGAAACGAACTCCGGACGCATCCCGGTACACCAGCCCTTGGATGCTTTTAAAAGGCGCCCCCTGCAACAATCGCAAAAGCGGCAATTCTCCCTCCCCTACCACCGCACAATCGACCTCAGGGTATTGTATCAGGATTTTTTCTTTAAGGGCGGAAACATGCACTCCACCTAACACCACCCTGATTTCAGGCATGACCTTTTTTACCATACGAACAATCCGGAGATGATCGACGAAACTCTGACCAAGATTCTCGAAAAGAAGTAACGGCATCAAAATGGCCTTTCAGGGGCAGGCAAAAAGGATAGCGGCGTTGATGCCGCCGAAACCGGAATTGCAACTCAACACCGAAGGATGCCTTAAAGGCAGAGGCTCCGAGCCGCTTAGGGGAACCTGGACACTTTCCGCTTCCCGCAGACCGACGGTTGGCGGTAGCACCCCTGCCTGCAGACTGCGAATGGCCAGGGCCGCTTCAATCACCCCGGCGGCCCCCAGGCAATGGCCGATAGCGCCCTTCACCGAATGCGCAGGAGGAGGTTGTTGCCAGACCCTGGTGAAGGCCAGTATTTCCATGGCATCGTTGTAGATGGTACCGGTACCGTGAGCATTCACCCCACCCACCGGCAGACTGCCATGGGCCGTAGCCTGCTGCAGGGCCCTGATCAGGCCACTGGCCTGCCGACAGGGGGCCGTGATATGGGTGGCGTCGCAGGATATGCCATAACCCGCGATTTCGGCCATAACCGGCCATTGCCGGGCGGCGGCCTGTTCAGCGGTGGTTAGCAACAGCCAGCCACCTCCCTCGCCCAGGGAAAGTCCGTCCCTGGCTGCGTCAAAAGGTCGGCAACCATCGGGGGCCAAAGCTTGCAAGCTGGCAAAGCCAGCCAACACGAACCGGCTCACCAGATCAACTCCAACCACCAAGGCGGCCTCACATTCTTCCCTGGTCAACCGCATTACCGCTTCCATGATCGCCACCGTCCCGGAAGCGCAGGCGGCGCTTACTGTATGCTGCTCATGATTTATACCCAATTGCCTAGCAATGATCGCCGCCAGTTCAAAGGGCTGCCCCGGCCAGGCACCGGCCGGAGAGGCCAGCAGTTCGTCGACGGCACCCTTGGTGGTAGCGCAAAGCAGCGCGGTTCTGGTGGGCAGGGACGGGACCCCGGCCAGCAACCGGGCCAGGAGGGTCTGCAGTCCTGCAAATGTGCCGGGAGGGGCGGAAAGATCGGCGAGCCGGCACATTGTCCAAGGCTCGGCAAACCCTTCAATGGCCTGTTTACTAAGACCAGAGCGACCGGCCTGCAGGGCATCCCAGTTGGCCTCATCGTCGCCGAGGGCGGTCTCAATCTGCGTTTTCACCACCACCACTCGCTTCACAGTAAAGGCCCCAGGAAAAATCAATATTATGCCACCATTTCAAGTCGATTTCTGCCCATAGCACCCGCCAATCAGTTTGTCAATTGCGGAGGCTTATCAATGAATCCCAATAAAACTGCAACACCGGTAAGATATCGGCTAAATTGAGCAAAAATACGCACACTACCGGATAAACAGCCCCCTGCCGGCTACAAAACTTTGACGTTGCCATGGATCGTAGCTTGTTTGCAACTGAAGGAGGGAGGCATGCCGGGTCTTCGGGAGTTGACCCGGCATGCCCAAGGGGGAATGATACGAGGTAGGTTGGTGAGGAGATCAGGAGAAAATCAGGCGATCAGGGAGATCACTTGCCAACGCTCTCCTGGTTGTCTTCAGAGTTCAGGCAGACCCAGCAGCAGCCCACCGACTTGGCCCGATAGAGGGCCTCGTCGGCCCGCCCCAGCCAGTCATTAAGGGCCAGGTCGGCCGTCCAGGGAACTATACCGATACTGATACCCAAACGTTCGCTACTGCCACCCTCGCCGAAATGGAGGGCGTTGACCGCCCGACAGATCCGATGCGCCAGAATCTTGGCGGCCCGACTGTCGCTGTCCGGCAACACCAGCAGGAATTCATCACCCCCCATCCGCACCAGCAGGTCGCTGGTACGGACCATGGCGGAGAGGGTGGTGGCAACCCGCCGCAGGGCGCGATCGCCCTCGGCATGCCCGTGGGTATCATTTAATTCCTTAAAGCGATCAAGATCCATGCTGAGCAGGGTCAAGGGATGTTGGTAGCGACGAGCGTTTTCCAACAGGGGGCCGATCCGTTCGTCAAAAACCCGACGGTTATCCAAGCCGGTGAGAAAATCACGCCGGGCCTGCTCAAAGAGGTCTTCATAGGCCAGGGCCCGCTGCAAGGGTTCGCTCATAATCTCGACGGTACGGGCCAGCAACTCGATCTCGTCGGCGGTAAACTCCCGCTGCCGACGCAGAATCAGCAGTAGGCCGCTATCCTCCCCCAACTGCAACCCCCAGCGGCAGCCGAAGAAATCCCCCTCCCAGCTGCAGGGGGCGGCCCTGTCGGGCATTCCCTGCTCCAGCATAGTGTGGGCCGCGTCGATAATATCCCGCCGTTCCGGGCCATGGCAGGAACACAGAAGATGTTGATGATTTTGCCCGGTATTGCGGAAAGCCACCAGATCATGCTCCAACTGGGGCATCAACCAGACCGAATAGGCCTCCAGCATGCCGGCCAGATCGGTGGCCCCGGCCAGCCGGGCCTGGAGCTTGTTGACCAGGGCCAACCAGGAGGTTTGCCGCCGATAGTGATCCAGTTGGAGCAACAGGCTGTTGACGCTGTTGACGGTACCGGGCTCGACGGGGGCGGCTGGCGTGGACCAGCGTTGGGGGCGGAGGGCGACTGCGGCATTCATGGCAATTTCCTCGTGGGCAAAGATTGTTGGTTCGTTGCCCCCGCTTAATGCTATTTTCATGCCAATCTTAAACAAAAAACCAAGAAAGAGCCCGCCACCGCTTTACGGGCAAGTAGAACGCCGCTAAAACAGCAAATTTCAGTACAATTGGGCAAACAGGACAAACTACGGCGACAACCGGCCGCCACCGCGCAGCCCGCGGGAACGGGGAGGACCAAGGAGCATTTTGCAGGGAGCGGCAAAGCAGATAGGAATTTTTTACCGGGATGATTTATTAAACTCCAGGATGTCGATCTTGCCGGCCCGGCGGCTGGCGCTTCCCAGGGCAATCAGAATGCCGATCACCACCCCCACCAACAGGGCAATGGCCAGCAGGGCGGCCCGTGGCATGGTCACGGCGACAAAAAGCAGTTGCACCGTCACCGGTTCCACATTCTGGGCGATGACGACAATGGCCAGCACCGCCAACCCTAAAGCGGCGGCCAATTTGATCTTGACCCGGTTAATCATTTTCATGGAGAGGCTCCTTTACCATGCTTCAATAGCCAAGCCCCACCCGTCGCCGCACCAGATCCAGGGTGGCGCCGGCCTCCTGGCGGGCTTTCAGAGCTCCGTGACGGAGGATTTCCCGCAGTTGGGCGGGGTCGGCCAGCAGCTCCTGCCGGCGCTGGCGGGCCGGGCGAAAATACTCCCACAGGATATCCACCAACTCCAGCTTGATCTTACCATACATGGCGCCGCCGTTGAGATAAAGCTCGCGGACTTCGGCCAGGCGCGCGGGGGGCGCGAAGAGTTTGTAAATATTGTAGAGATTGCAATTATCCGGATCCTTGGGCTGCTCCACCGGGGTGGAATCGGTGACGATGGCCATCACCCGTTTTTTCAAAGCCTTGGCCTCCAGAAAGATGGGGATGGTATTGTCGTAAGACTTGGACATTTTCTGCCCGTCCAGGCCGGGAATGGTGGCCAGTTGGTCCTCAATGGCCGCTTCCGGCAAGGCGAAGGTCTCGCCGAAGGTGTGGTTGAATTTACTGGCGATATCCCGGGCCACCTCCAGATGCTGCTGCTGATCCCTGCCCACCGGCACCCGCTGCCCCTGGTAGAGCAGAATATCGGCGGCCATCAGTACCGGGTAGGCGAACAGGCCGTGGCTGGCGGCCAACCCCCGGGCGGTTTTATCCTTGTAGGAGTGGCAGCGCTCCAACAACCCCATGGGGGTGACACAGGAGAGTATCCAGGTCAGCTCGGTGACCTCGGGGACATCGGACTGGACCCAGAAGGTGCAGCGCTGGGGATCGAGCCCCAGGGCCAGGAAATCGGCCGCCGCCTCCAGGGTGCCGGCGGCCAGACGCTCGGCGTCATGGACCGAAGTGAGGGCATGGAGATCGACGATAAAGGCGTAAAGGTCATGTTCAGCCATATTGGCGATCATCGGCTTCATCATGCCGAAATAGTTACCGATATGCAACTGCCCCGAAGGCTGAATGCCGGAAAGAACACGCATAATAATTTCTCCCAGGAAAAATAAAAGTAAGCCGCAAAAGTAAAAAAAAACGGGGACGCCGGCAATAACTTTCTGCCAGCGCCCCCGTTTACGAGGAGGGAAGTAAACGCCGAAGCGGTATTATTTTACTTCTTCGTAGTCGGCATCGACCACGTCGTCATCCTGACCACCGCCCTGGCCCTGGCCGCTATCACCGGTGCCGCCACCGGCCTCCGGGCCGCCACCGGCCCCGGCTCCACCCTGGCCGCCGCTCTGGGCGTACATCATCTCGGCCAGCTTGTGGGAGGCCTGGGTCAGGGATTCGATTCCTTTCTGGATCGCCTCGGGGTCGTCATTCTCCATTACCTGGCGCAGGGAAGCGATTTCGCTTTCCACCTTACCCTTGGTATCGGCATCCACCTTGTCGCCCAGGTCTTTCAAGGACTTCTCGGTGGAGTAGATCAGCGAATCGGCCTGATTACGGGCCTCGACCAAGGCCTTACGCTTACGGTCTTCATCGGCGTGGCTCTCGGCGTCCTTTTGCATCCGCTCGATCTCTTCCTCGGAAAGCCCGCTGGAAGCCTGGATCTTGATGGACTGCTCCTTGCCGGTGCCCATATCCTTGGCCGAGACGTGGAGAATACCGTTGGCATCGAGATCGAAGGTCACCTCGACCTGGGGCACCCCGCGGGGGGCCGGCGGCAGGTCGGCCAGATCGAAACGGCCGATGGTCTTGTTATCGGCAGCCATCTCCCGCTCACCCTGGAGCACGTGGATGGAAACCGCCGGCTGGTTGTCGGCCGCCGTCGAGAAGACCTGGCTCTTCTTGGTGGGGATGGTGGTATTCTTCTCGATCAGCTTGGTCATCACCCCACCCAGGGTCTCAATGCCCAGGGAAAGCGGCGTCACGTCCAGCAACAGCACATCCTTGACATCGCCCTGCAGGACCCCGCCCTGGATGGCGGCGCCGATGGCCACCACCTCGTCGGGGTTGACCCCGCGGTGGGGCTCCTTGCCGAAGATCTCCTTGACCTTCTCCTGAACCTTGGGCATCCGGGTCATACCGCCGACCAGGATCACCTCGTCAATTTCGGATGCGCTGACGCCGGCATCCTTGAGGGCGGTCTGGCAGGGGCCGAGGGTGCGCTCGATCAGGTCCTCGACCAGCGATTCCAGCTTGGAGCGGCTCAGTTTAATATTGAGGTGCTTGGGCCCGGAAGCGTCGGCGGTGATAAAGGGCAGGTTGATTTCGGTCTCCACGGTGGAGGAGAGTTCCTGCTTGGCCTTTTCGCCCTCTTCCCGGAGCCGCTGCAGGGCCATCTTGTCGTTGCGCAGATCGATCCCCTGCTCGCGCTTGAATTCGTCGGCCAGCCAGTTGACGATCCGCATATCGAAGTCTTCACCACCCAGGAAGGTATCGCCGTTGGTGGACTTTACTTCAAAGACCCCGTCGCCGATCTCCAGGATGGAAACATCGAAGGTACCGCCGCCAAGGTCGAACACCGCGATCTTCTCTTCGCTCTTCTTGTCCAGACCGTAGGCCAGGGAGGCGGCGGTGGGCTCGTTGATGATCCGCTGGACGTTCAGGCCGGCGATCTGACCGGCGTCCTTGGTGGCCTGGCGCTGGGAGTCGTTGAAGTAGGCCGGCACCGTGATCACCGCGTCGGTGACCGTCTCGCCCAGGTACTCCTCGGCGGTCTGCTTCATCTTGCCCAAGGTCATGGCCGAGATTTCGGCCGGCGCGTACTGCTTGCCGTCCACTTCCACCACGGCGTCGCCATCCTTGCCCTCGACAATCTTGAAGGGGCTGATCTCCAGGCTCTTTTTAACCGCGTCATCGGTGTATTTACGGCCGATCAACCGCTTGATGGCATACAGCGTCCGGGTGGAGTTGGTCACCGCCTGGCGCTTGGCCACCTGGCCGACCAGCCGCTCCCCGGCGTCGTTGAAGGCCACCACCGACGGGGTGGTGCGATTACCTTCGGCGTTGGTGATCACTTTGGCTTCACCGCCTTCCATGACCGATACGCAAGAGTTGGTAGTTCCCAGGTCAATTCCAATTATTTTACCCATGTTCAATCTCCTGTAATGGTTAATTCAATTTTTTCTACAACTTATATCCCCAACAGACCGCACCGGCCACGGCCATTAATCAGCCATCTCCGGCGACCACCACCTTGGCGGCCCGCAGCAGTCTGTCCTTGTACATATAACCTTTCTGGTATTCGTTGAGGACCGTGTTGGCCGGCACTTCGTCACTGCTTTCCAGGGCCATGGCCTCGTGGAAATTGGGATCGAAGGGTTCCCCTCGGCCGGCCAGGGACTTAAGACCGAATTTCTCCAGGGTGGCCACAAAACCGTTATGGGTCATCTCCACCCCTTCCAGCAGGGCGGTGACATCCTCGGTACTACGGCCCTGCTCGGTGGCCCGTTCAAGGTTGTCGAGGGTGGGCAGCAACTCCTTGAGCAAATCTTCTTCGGCATACTTGAGGATGGCCTCGCGCTCCCGTTGCATCCTCTTTTTATAATTCTCAAATTCGGCGGCCATCCGCATTGTCTGCTCCTCCTTGGCCCGGAGTTCCTCCCGGGCCTCCGCCAACTGACGCGCCAAGGCTCCCTCGCCGCCATCCTCGCCGTCGACCGTCTCTTCTTCGGCCAGCAACTGCTCCGACTCGTCGGCTGCCGCCGTCACCTCGGCCTCTTCCTCCCGGTCGGCGGCTGGTGCATGGTTTTGCTGTTCATCTTTGCTAACGCTCACAACATCCTCCTTACCTGAAATCGCTCGCCACACCGACTGTCAACGTGGAACCGGCGCCGGCAACCTGCTTAATTGCCCGGCATCGCGGGGAACAGTAAGTATGCCGCCAAACCTTGTCAAGGCGGCGGAGAAGTGAATTTTTTGACATTTTTTTTATAAAAGCGTAGAGTCGATGGCACGAAATCCGCCGGTGACGCGGCCCCGCCATGAAGCAACGGTAACCGTTAAAGCAATACGTCATCGTCCGCGGTGAGCGAGTATAAGCATCGTTATAAGGAGAAGCCCGATGGCGACAAAACCGATCATCACCGTTGTTTTTCTTCTCGTCCTGGGCTGGCCGACGGTCAACCTGGCGGCCATGGAACCGCTGCCCAAATTGCGGGGCGGGGTTCCGCCCCATTCGGTGATCGGTAATGTGATGACCACCAATCAACAGGCCCTGGGGGATGTCGATCCCACCGCTGCCGGGCTGGCCCTGGAAGAAGCGCCCCATCTTATCTGGCTGGCCGATCCCGACCCCCGGCTGCGGCCGGCAATGGTCTGGGACAGCCAACAAGGCGGGATCTACTCGGTCCGCACCCTGGGCAACCAACTGGCAACCGCCGCCGCCGCCCTGGATTACGGCATTCACCAACTTCACGCCCCCATCCTGCTGATCACCGGCAATACCGATAACGACGCCATCCGCCTCTTTCAAAAAGAGTACGGCCATCTCGCGGAGGCTACCCGTCGCGCCCTCAACCACCTCCATCCGGCCTTGAGCCATTTGCAACTAGCCGATAAAGAGGCCCGGGACGAGCGAGCCGCGGCAAAACAACAGCTGCGGGCGGTGGAAGCCAATGTGGACTACCAGGTAAAACGGGCCATGGAGCGTTATCGGCAACGGGTAGAAACGGGACGCCTGGTGGTGGTGGGCGCGGTGGTCGATCTGGCCAATACTTACGGAACCGGGGCCGGCCGCCTGCTGCTGATCAATCTGAACGGCGAAACCGACCCGCAGCAACTCAAGAGCTCTTCCCACCTGGTTCGGGTGCCGCCGAGCATGCGCGACTATCTGGGGCGCCGGTCAATCCCTTAAGCAGGAAACCGGCAGCGACCCTGCTCCGCTCAGCAGCAGGTATCGGCGCTTTTACCCCCGCCCAGAAGGGCCTGGGCGCAACCAACCCCGATCTCCACCGCGATGGCGCCGGTGGGGCAATTATGGCGGCAGGCCCCGCACTCCATGCAGGCGTCGCGATCTTGCAGGGTCACCGGCCTCCCGGCGGCGGTCGGCGCAAAGACGCCGTGGGGACAGACCTCCAGGCAGCTGCCGCAACCCACGCAACGTTCGGGAAAGAATTCCAGGGTATTGGCCTGGCGCAGATACGCGAGTTTCATGGGACCATCCTCTTAAAAAAACCAGCCGGTCAACAACAGCAACAAACCGCCCAGGCCGGCGGCAAGCTGCCAGGGCAGGGCCAGCCTGATCTCCTTTTTAACCCCTGTAAGGGAAGTATAGGTGGAACAACCGGTAAACTGCAGGCCCAGATAGGATGCCAGGGAACCGATCAGCAACGGCCAGGCCAGCAATTCCCAGGCCGCCAGCCCGGCTGTGCCACCCGCCACACCCCCTCGTACCAGCAGAAAAACGGCCGCCACCAACAGCCCCGCCGCCAGGCCCTTACCGGCGAAGGCCCGTCCCGGCAGCCAGGGCAGCAGCAGCGGGGTCAGCGCCTGCCCGGCCAACACCCCGGCCAACACCCCGGCCAGTAGCCAGTGGGCCAGACCGGCCCAAAAGCCCAGGGCCACCAGCACGGCGGCCAGCGGCAGCAGCCATTTCAGACTTTGCGCCAACTCCACGGGGATCAGAACCGCCCGTTCCAGCAGGGGGAAAAACTTGCGCCGCATGGCGGCGGTGGCCTGGCAGCCGGCGGCCAGATAAGCGGGCAGATCGGCGGCCATCACCGGGCCAAAAAGCACCTTGAAGCCACTGGCCTTCTCCACCAGCCGGGCGCTGATCCCCGGGGCGCCAAGCTGCGGCACCACCACCCGGCGGTGCTTGACCAGGTTTGCCAAGCCGCTATCGGCCAGGCGTCGCACCAGCTCGGCGCTGCCGAAAGAACCCTTGCCGGCCGCGCACCAGACGTTGATCCCGTCGCTGTCCAAAACCAGCAGCCAGGCGTCAAGCCCGGCCAGTTCGCGGCGCAGGTGGTCAAAGCTGAGTTTGTAATTGGCGGTGACCAGGACCGGGGACTCGGGGCCGGGGTCATGCAGACCGTAGAGTCCCGGCTCGACCAGATAGCTCATCCGCTTGATGCCGCAACGCACCATCGCGGTCTCCAGCCAATCCCGCCAGGAGAGGTCGGCGCTTACCCGGGGCAGCGGCCCCAGCACGGTGGCCAGCCGGCCGCTGACAAAATGTTGAGCAAACGGTGAGCGGCCCTCCCGGGGCCGGGTCTGCGGCCCTCAACAGGTCTGCTGGCCGGGATTTTGCGGCGGCTCGGCCAAGGGTGTGGCAACAGGTTCGGAAGTGGTAGTCGTCATCAATACCCCCCGCGTCAATATGGCTGACAGCGCCAGCACCCCTTAATGCTTGAAGGAGCGCTGGCCGGTAAACTTCATCGCCACCTGGGGACTAGCCTCGTTGCAGGCGTTAATGGTTTCAAAGTCACGGGCCGAGCCGCCGGCCTGCAGAATGGCGGTGACGCCCTGGCGGATCCCGACATCGGCGCCGTCGCGAAACGGAAAGAAGGCATCGGAGATCATCACCGCCCCGGGCAGACCGGCCCGGTCGGCCCGGGTCTTGACATCGATGGCCTCCTGTTCGGCCTTGTCGCGCTTGCCCTGCTCGACCTCCAGCGCCAGTTCGGCGTATGACATATTATAGGTGTCAAAACAAAGCTGATCGGCATATTTGATATAGGCCTTGTGCACCGCGATTTCGGCCACCCCCACCCGGTCCTGTTCACCGGTGCCGATCCCCACCGTGCAACCATCCTTGACGTAGATCACCGAATTGGAAGTCACCCCGTGTTCCACCGCCCAGCCAAAAAGCATATCGTCGATCTCGCGGCTGTCGGGCTCACGTTCCACTTTGTACTCCTGGCCTTTATAGGTGCTCGCCGCCGGCTTGAGATCGGCCGCCTGACGAATGGAGTTGAGGGCCGACTGCTGGACGATCAACCCGCCGTCGATCAGACTCTTGAAATCGACAAAGCGAAAATTCTCAAATTCGGCCAGTCGGTCGATGCGGTTGATCCGCACCACCCGCAGATTTTTACGCTTGGCCAGGATCTCCAGGGTGCCGGCCTCGAATTCCGGCGCACAGACCACTTCCAGGTAGTTGCCGCTCAGCAACTCGGCAGTGGCCGTATCACAGGGGCGGTTCAGCACCACCGCGCCACCGAAGGCGGCAATCCGGTCGGCCCGGTTGGCCTTATCGAAGGCCTCGGCCAGGTCGCTGCCGTAGGCGGCACCACAGGGGTTGTTATGCTTGAGAATCACCGCCGCCGGTCGGTCCATCAGGTATTTGATGATATTCAGACCGTTGTCGATATCGGTGAGGTTGATCTTGCCGGGGTGCTTGCCCACCTGCAGCATATCGTCGGCCGTAATCCCGCTGACCAGGCCATGACCCGGCTCGATAAAGCGGCAATCACCCAGCACCAGGTTGCCATTGACCAGTTCATAGAGGGCCGCTTCTTGGTCGGGGTTTTCCCCGTAACGGATGCCGCGTTCCTCGACGCTGCCGTCCTCCTGGGTCAGCTTCCAGGTCCGTTTGCGATACTGCAGGGTCTGGTCGCCGAAGGTGATGGTCATCTCCATGGGAAAATGATCGCCCAGGATGGTGGTGTACATTTTTTTCAAGTCGGCCATTATCTGCTCCTTTATCCAGTATAATTGGGTTTTGTTAGCGGGGTAAAGAAAGAGGCGACACGGGGAGATCCCGTTTACCGCTGGTTATCCTCCTGTCCCAGTCCATGCTTAATTGGCCTCAAATATTACTACAAATGGCCACGGCTGTCATCATTCTGCCGGGCGACCGGTCTGAAAAACCGCATCCCAATCCTTGCGCACCGGATCATAGCCCTTGGCCCGAATGGCCGCCGCCACCTCCGGCAACTCGCGCTGGTCACCAATGGCGAACTGTTCGCCGGCCGCTTCCTGATCGCCATAACCGCCGGGAATGGTACAGGAACCGGCGGAGTAGCGGGTGGGAGCCAGGCCGATCATGCCGTCGCGGAAACGCGCTTCTTCCCGGGTGGAGAGCACCAGCCCGACATCGGGATCAAAAAGCCTTAAGGCAAAAAGCAATTGGGCGAGATTCTTTTCACTGGTCGGCACCAGGGGTTTGAAACCGCCGGCAGCGGGGCGCAGACGGGGGAAGGAGACGGTCAGCGCGCTGCGCCAGGCCACCTTGCGCAACCAGGCCAGATGCAGCCCCAGGGCCAACCCTTCGGCCCGCCAATCGGCCAGCCCCAGCAGGACTCCCAACCCCACCTCGCGCATCCCGGCCAAAGCCGCCCGCCGGGGGATCTCCAGGCGCCGCCGGTAGTCGGCCTTGATGCCGCCCAGGTGGACCTCGGCGTAGGTCCGCGGCTCATAGGTTTCCTGGTAGATCGCCACCCCGGTGATGCCGGCGGCGAACAGCCGGGCGTACTCCAGTTCCGTTAAAGGCTGAACCTCGATGGAGATGGCGGCGAAGTCCGCGCGCAGGCGATGGGCCAGCTCCGCCAGATAGTCAACTCCCAGCCGGGCCGGGGCCTCGCCGGAGACCAGCAGGATATGCTCAAAGCCGCGTTGGCTTAAGATCCGGGCTTCGGCCTCGGCCTCGGCCAGGCTAAGCACCCGCCGGGGGATTTCATTATCCACCGAAAAACCGCAATAGCTGCAACGATTGGCGCAATAGCTGGAAAGATAAAGGGGGGCGTAGAGCTGGATCACCCGCCCGAAGCGTCGGCTGGTGAGCGTTGCCGCTTGCCGGGCCAGCTCCGGCAAGCACTCCTCGGCGGCCGGTGACAACAGGGCGGCCAGATCATGCCTATCGGGTCGCGGCGCCCGCAGGGCGGCTTCAACCTCGGCGGGGCCACAGGCCCGGATCTCGGCGCCCAGGGCATCGAAAGCAGGCAGGCTGAAATTGGCGGTGGTAACCGGGGCGGTCATGGCTGTCGGCGTTGCCTCTCCAACTGAAGTTTTCAGTAACCGAACAGCCGCACCGCACATTATCGGCGTCCAGCGCCGACAGTCTGCGGCACGGCTAAACGGTTACAGTTTTCACCAGCGCTTACAGAAAATCGAGACCGACCTCGGGAGAGGAGGCTGCCGCTCTGCTACTCTTGCCCCCCAGGCCTGCTTCGTAGGCTTCGCGGCCGGCCTCCACCGCCCTGGCAAAGGCCCGGGCCATCCGTACCGGGTCGGCGGCCACCGCGATGGCGGTATTGACCAATACCGCATCGGCCCCCATCTCCATGGCTTCCACGGCATGGGAGGGAGCGCCCAGGCCGGCGTCCACCACCACCGGCACCCGGGCTTGCTCAATAATAATCGCCACCTGGAAACGGCTCAGGATTCCCTGGTTGGTGCCGATGGGTGAACCCAGCGGCATCACCGCCGCCGCCCCGGCATCCTGCAGGCGCAGGGCCAGGATGGGATCGGCGTTGATATAGGGCAGCACCACAAAACCATCCTTGACCAGCTCGACGGTGGCTTGCAGGGTCTCCACCGGGTCGGGCAACAGGGTGCGGGGATCGGGAGTGACCTCCAGCTTAAGCCAGTTGGTACCGCCCGCCGCCCGAGCCAGACGGGCCAGGCGGACGGCCTCGGCGGCGTCCCGGGCCCCGGAGGTGTTGGGCAGAAAGAAGAACCGCTGACGATCAAGATGACTCATGATATCGTCGGCGGGGTCTCCCAGGTCGATACGGCGCAGGGCGACGGTCACCATTTCACTGTCGGCGGCGTTGAGCGCTTCCCGCATAACCGCCGCCGAGGCGAACTTGCCGGTACCGGTAAAGAGCCGCGAGCGGAATTGGCGTCCGGCAATTTCAAGCATCGCTGCCACCTCCTACAAAACGAATCAACTCCAGACGCGCCCCGGCGGCCAGGGTGGTGCTTTCATAGTCCTGCCGGGCCAGGATTCGGCCATCAAGCTCCACCGCCATCATCTCCGGCTCCAGGCCCAGAGCAATGAGCAAACCGGCCACCGTGGTACCCGGCTCCACCTGGCGGGTTTCACCATTGCAAATGATCGCCACTGGTTGAATCTCAGCGTCGGTCGTCGGCATCAGAATATCCTTCATCATAAGCACCGGGACAACAAATCCAGTCACAGAGTTCAATCGGCGGCGCAACAGCGTCCCAGCGCGGGCCGCCGGATAAACGGGTGCAAGGGCCCGGCGGCTACTGCGAAAACTTTGACCTTATACTAGATTAATCAGCCCCGGCTTGAAAGCAAAATAGCCGGCAGGCAGCCGGCTATTTTGCAAAACATAACATGTAATAAAAAAGGGCCACATCGGTAAGGTACAGCCGCTGCGGCCACGCCGACCCGTTAACATCCCTGGGCCTACTCGGTCGCTACCGCCGCCTCCTGTGCTTCCTTCTCCGAATAATTCACCAACTCCAGAATGGCCATGGAAGCGGCATCCCCCAGGCGGTCACCGGTACGAATAATCCGGGTGTAACCGCCGGGGCGTTCCATATACTCATGGCCCAGGGTTTCAAAAAGCTTGGCCACCACCTTCTTGTCACGAACCACTTCCAGGGCCTGACGCCGGGCGTGGAGATCTCCGCGTTTAGCCAAGGTGATCATCTTATCGGCCACCTTGCGCACTTCCTTGGCCTTGGCGGTGGTGGTTACAATCCGCTCGTGCTCAAGCAGGGAAGTCACCATGTTGCGAATCATCGCCTTGCGATGGGGAGTGGTACGGGACAGGCGATTGCCGCTCTTATTGTGTCGCATGATCTAATCCTCAATCTACTATATCAACCGTTATTCTTAACTCTCCACACTTGCTTCGCCAGGTAACCCTTGAACCTTCAATGT
Organism: Desulfurivibrio sp.; assembly: GCA_034522365.1. Classification (GTDB taxonomy): domain Bacteria; phylum Desulfobacterota; class Desulfobulbia; order Desulfobulbales; family Desulfurivibrionaceae; genus Desulfurivibrio. The sequence continues at coordinate 238,298 of JAXHLI010000014.1, forward strand.
TCCGCTCCGCCGCAAAATGCCCTACCGGTCAATTACGTTATTCTTCGGCTTCCGGCTCCGGGGGTGGCGGCGGCTCCCAGCCATCGATTTTCATACCTAAAGAAAGATCCATCTCGGACAGCAGTTGCTTAATCTCGTTAAGTGATTTACGGCCGAAATTTTTGGTCTTGAGCATCTCAGGCTCGCTTTTCTGGACCAGCTCACCGATATAATTGATCTCGGCATTGCGTAGACAATTGGCCGAACGTACCGACAGTTCCAGATCTTCCACGCTGCGGTAAAGATTTTCGTTTAACTGGGGCATTTCGCCGTTCTCAAACTCACCACCCTGGACCGGCACCACCGAATCCTCATCAAAGTTGATAAATACCTTCATCTGCTCTTTGAGAATCTTGGCGGCGTATGCCAGGGCGTCTTCGGGACGGATACTGCCGTCGGTGGTAATCTCCAGAATAAGCTTGTCGTAGTCGGTCTGCTGACCGACCCGGGCCTGGCTGGTAATCACCCTGACATTGCGCACCGGCGTAAAAATGGCATCAATGGGGATCACGCCGATGGCCTGTTCCTCGCTTTTGTTACGCTCGGCCGAGACGTAGCCCTTGCCCCAGCGGGCCTCAAGTTCGGCCACAAAGCTACCAGCACCGGTAATAGTGCAGATATGCTGTTCCGGGTTCATTATTTCCACTTGATCGCCGACCAGGTCGGCGGCGGTCACCACCCCTTTTTTCTTCTTCTCCACCCGCACCGTCCGGGGCTTGTCGGAGTGCAGCCGCAGCCGCACTTCCTTTAGATTAAGAATAATCTCGGTGGCATCCTCCTTGACTCCCGGAATGGTCGACAATTCATGCAGGACGCCGTCGATCTTGGCCGAAGTAATCGCCGCCCCCTGGATCGATGATAACAGGATACGGCGCAGAGAGTTGCCGATGGTGGTGGCGAAACCGCGCTCCAGAGGCTGGCAGGTGAACTTCCCAAAACTTGCACTATGGGTGTCCTGATCGACTTCCAGGCGTTCGGGGCTGATCAAGTCGTGCCAGTTGCGATAAAATGTGTCGGTTTCTTTGGTCATAATGTCCTGCTCTTCCCTGTTCTGTATTTAGGGGTGCAGACCCGATACCAGCGGTAAAGGGCCTGGGCATGGGCGGCAAGCGCTATACGAACTACTTGGAATACAGCTCGATGATCAACTGTTCCTGAATCGGCATGGTCAACTCCTGACGCTCCGGAGCACTCTTGACCGTACCGCTTAACGCCGTCTGATCCAATTCCAGCCAAGTGGGTACTCCCCGCCGGGCCATAGCGGCCAGACTTTCCTGGATTACCGCGAGTTGACGTGACTTCTCCCGCACCGTAAGCACGTCGCCAACCTTGACCTGTAAAGAGGGGATATTGACCTTGTGACCGTTGAGCAGAAAATGGTTGTGCCGCACCAGATGCCGGGCCTGATTTCGCGAAGAGGCCAAACCCAGCCGGTAGATCACGTTATCAAGGCGACACTCCAGCAGCCGCAACAGATTGTCGCCGGTGACCCCACGCTGGCGCTCGGCCTCGACGAAATAACGGTGAAACTGGTTTTCCAGCATCCCGTACATCCGCCTGACTTTCTGCTTTTCCCGCAACTGCAAGGCGTAATCCGACACCTTGCGCAAGCGCGCCTGGCCATGCTGGCCCGGCGCGTAGGAGCGTCGTTCAAACGAGCACTTATCGGAATAACAACGATCACCCTTCAAAAAGAGCTTGAGCTTTTCCCGCCGGCATTGCCGGCAAACCGCACCTGTATATCTGGCCACCGTTAATCTCCTTGCAAACTACTGAATTTCTCTTCTCTTTAACGCTCACCGTAAACGATGACGCTTTACTTAAACGGGCCGCACGCCCTCGACCATACCGCAGTTTGTCGACTTCCGGCGCCGACCATCATCGGTTTTTCGCCGTTACTTAACAGATAACCGTTCAGCAGTGCCGCAGATTGTCGGCGTCGAGCGCCGACGATTGACAGCGGCAAGCAGCCAAGCGCCACGACCAAATATTTATACCCGCCGCCGCTTGGGAGGTTTACAGCCGTTGTGGGGCAGCGGCGTCATATCGCGGATCAAGTTAACCTCGATCCCCGCTGCTTGCAGGGCCCGAATAGCCGATTCCCGACCGGGGCCGGGACCGTTGACCCGTACCTCAACCTTGCGCAGACCGTGGTCCTGTGCCTTCTTAACCGCGGTTTCCACGGCATTCTGGGCGGCAAAGGGAGTGCTTTTGCGGGAGCCCTTGAATCCGAGACAACCGGAACTGCACCAGGAAATCACATTGCCGATGGGATCTGCAAAGGTGACAATGGTGTTGTTGAAGGTCGACTTGATAAAGCAGACCCCCTCGGGAATGTTTTTACGATCCTTCTTACGGGGACGCACGCTCTTGGTTGGCTTGGCCATTGTTTCTCCTGAGTCGCTCGCTGATTGTTAATCGAAGCCCTACACTATTTCTTCGTTTTCACCGCGGCCCGGCGCGGACCTTTACGGGTCCTGGCGTTGGTGTGGGTTCGCTGGCCCCGACAAGGCAAGCCGCGCCGATGTCGCAAACCACGATAACAGCCAAGATCCATCAACCGTTTGATGTCCATACCGACCTCACGGCGGCGATCACCCTCAACCACAAACTGATCCTCGAGAATCTTGCGGATCTCGGCGAGTTCGCCATCGGTCAATTCATCGCTGTTGCGATTATAAGGCAACTGGGCCAGGTCCAGAATCTTTCGGGCGGAAGAGCGGCCAATCCCGTGAATGTAGGTCAGGGCCACTTCCATATGTTTGTTTTTGGGAATATCAACACCAGCTAAACGTGCCAAGGTTTTCCTCCATCGGGCAATTGCTTACCACCGTCAACCAGAGTCCCGACCCTGTTTAGTACGGCGGACCGGGCCTTCAGCCCTGTCGTTGTTTATGCTTCTTCACTTTACAGGAGACGCGAACGATGCCGTTACGTTTAATAACGCGGCAGCCGCTGCAGATCTTCTTTACCGATGCCTGTACCTTCATGACTTCACCTCTTTTGTCCCAGCCGGTCTCAACGCTTGTTCTTGGACCGGAAAGTGACCCGGCCGCGCGTAAGGTCATAGGGAGACAACTCCACGGTGACCCGGTCGCCGGGCAGAATCTTGATGAAATGCATCCGCATTTTACCGGATATATGGGCCAATACCCGATGACCGTTCTCCAACTCCACGCGAAACATGGCGTTGGGCAACGGCTCGATAATGGTCCCTTCCACTGTAATCGGTTCTTCTTTCGCCATAAGCCTGTTGTCGTATCCCGGGCCACAGTTGCTGGCCCTGCGGTTGGAAAATCGGTGATTATAACTTAAATTTTATTTTTGCCGACCTTTTTTTTATAACCGTCGACCAATAACGCCAAATCAGATTGCTATCGTATCCGCCAGGCCGCTGAGCACCCGGGGACCATCCTCGGTCACCGCCACCGAATGTTCAAAATGGGCCGACGGGAGACGATCCCTGGTTAACACCGTCCAACCGTCCTTCAAAATTTTGACCTCATGGCTACCGGCGTTGACCATCGGCTCGATGGCCAACACCATTCCGGCCTGCAGGCGCGGGGAAGCCTCCTCGCCGCGCACATAATTGGGAATCTCCGGCGGCTCATGCAACCGGCTGCCGATCCCATGGCCGACAAACTGTCGTACCACCGCAAAACCGTGCTGCTCAACATGGTTCTGCACCGCCCGCGAAATATCGTTGATCCGCTTGCCCACCCGGACTTGCTCGATACCCCGCTGCAGCGAGCCACGGGTCACCTCCAACAAACGCGCCGTCTGGGAAGAGATTTTTCCCACCGGCAAGGTGACTGCGGCATCACCAAAAAAGCCCTGCCACTGAACGCCAAAATCGATACTGATAATATCACCCTCCCGCAACACCACTTTGCGAGAGGGAATGCCATGCACCACCTGCTCGTTAACCGACACGCAAAGACTGCCGGGAAACCCACGGTAGCCTTTGAAAGCCGGCACGCCGCCCCGCTGGCGGGCAAAATCCTCGGCCCAGGTATCAAGTTCGGCGGTACTGACCCCGGGAGCCAGCCGACTGCTAAGCATACTCAAAGTCGCCGCCACCAACTCGTTGGCCTCGGCCATAATCTCTATTTCGGCTGCTGTTTTCAGCACCACGGCTTTGGAGCCCATAGCAATCGCCCCGTTACCGCCGGCTTTTCCCTGAACGCCCCTGCTTCAGAAAGCCATCGTAATTGCGCATCATCGCATGGGATTCAATCTGCCCGATGGTATCCAGAGACACCACGACCACAATCAACAAGGCGGTCCCGCCGAAATAAAAGGGAACATTAAACTGCTTAATCAGCACCGTCGGTAAAACACAAATGGCACTCATGTAAATGGCGCCAATCACCGTCAGCCGAGTTATGATCTTATCCAGAAAATCGGCGGTTTTCTTACCCGGCCGCACCCCGGGAATATAACCGCCGTTACGCTTGAGGTTCTCGGCGACATCCACCGGATTAAAGGTAACGGCGACGTAAAAGAAACAAAAGAAGACCAAAAAGGCGACAAAGACCACGGTATGGGGCAGGCTGCCCCAGGCCATCAGGGCGCTGGCCCGCTGTACCCAGTCGACCTGCACAAAGTTGCCGATGGTCTCCGGAAACATCATGATCGACGAGGCGAAAATCGCCGGGATAACCCCGGCCATATTGATTTTCAACGGCAGGTGGGATTGTTGACCACCATACATCTGGCGCCCCACCATCCGCTTGGCGTATTGCACCGGCACCCGGCGCTGGGCGGTTTCCACGAAAACGATAAAGCCAACTACCGCCAGCACCATAACCAGCAGCAACGGCAGAAAGATCAGGGGCAATTCACCGGTGGTCGCCATCCGAAAAGTATTGACCAGGGCCGCCGGCATGCTGGCCACGATCCCGGCATAAATAATCAAGGAAATACCGTTGCCGATGCCCCGTTCGGTCATCTGCTCGCCCAGCCACATCAGAAAAGCAGTGCCGCTGGTCAAAGTCAGCATGGTCATCAATCTGAAACCCCAGCCCGGATCAATCACCACGGCGGTGCCGCCGGGGGCCGTCATCTCTTCTAAACCCATACTGATAAACATCCCCTGGACCAGGGCCAGGCCGATGGTGGCGTAACGGGTGTACTGGGTTATCTTCTGGCGTCCGCTCTCCCCCTCCTTCTTCAGGGCTTCCAGGGAAGGAACCACCACGGTGAGCAACTGAAAGATAATCGAGGCGCTGATATAGGGCATGATACCCAGCGCGAAGATGGAAAAATTCTCCAAAGCGCCGCCGGAAAACATATTGAACATGTCAAACAGGCCACCGACCTGGGCAAAGAAATCGCTGATCGCCTCACCGTTGATCCCCGGCGTCGGTACCTGGACCCCGGCCCGGTACACCGCCAGCATGGCCAGGACAAACAAAATCCGGCGCCGCAGCTCAGGGATATTGGCAATATTGCCTACGCCTGCTTGCATCTATATGCCCTTAAGCCGCGGCCTGGACGCTGCCGCCGGCAGCTTCGATCTTGCCACGGGCGGCCTCGCTAACCTGGTCGACGCTGACGGTCAGGGCAACTGCCAGCTCCCCGGTGGCCAGTACCTTAACCGCCTTATCGGAGCTGGAAATCAAGCCGGCGGCCTGCAGCGCAACTTTGTCAATAACGCTGCCGGCCGCAAAACGGTTGAGCTCCTTGACGTTGACCACCGTAAACTGTTTGCGGAACGGATTGCGAAAGCCGCGCTTGGGGATGCGGCGCTGCAACGGCATCTGGCCGCCCTCAAAACCGGGCTTAACGCCGCTGCCGGAACGGGCCTTGTAACCTTTATGACCGCGACCGGCGGTCTTGCCACGACCGGAGCCGGGCCCGCGGCCCAGCCTTTTTTTAGGCTTACGGGAACCGGGATGGGGGGAGAGATTGCTTAAATTCAACATGATATTTCCTCCACGTCCACCAGATGACGTACCTTGGCGACCATCCCCCGGATCTCCGGAGTATCCCGACGGGTTATGGTCTTGTTGGTTCGGGTCAGGCCCAGACCGGTCAGGGTCTGGCGCATCTTCGCGGGGCTGCCGATGGCGCTTTTGCGCAGGGTCAGCTTGAGTTCGTTGTCAGCCATGGTATTCCTTAAACCTTGCTATAAAACTTAAACGGTGATTTCCTCGACCGGCCGGCCACGCGTGGCGGCAATCCGACGCGGACTGCGCAAACGGCGCAAACCGTCGAGGGTGGCCTTGACCATGTTATGGGGGTTATGAGAACCCAGGCACTTGGTCAGGATATTGTGAACCCCGGCCGCCTCCAGCACCGCCCGCACCGGACCACCGGCGATAACCCCGGTACCGGCGGCGGCGGGCTTCAGCAGAACTTGCCCGGCGCCAAATTTACCTATGATTTCATGGGGAATGGAGACCTCACTGACCGCCACCTGCTGCATATCCTTGCGCGCCTTCTCGACCCCTTTGCGAATCGCTTCCGGCACCTGATTGGCTTTTCCCAGACCGAAACCGACCTGGCCTTTACCGTCGCCGACTACCACGATGGCACTGAAGTTAAAGCGGCGGCCACCTTTGACCACCTTGGCTGTCCGATTGATAAACACAATCTTTTCGATCAGTTGATCGTCGCCGTTATCACGCTTAAATTCCGCCAAGGTACACCCCCTGAGCAAATTGAATTAGATTATTTATTAAAATACCAGGCCACCTTCGCGGGCCCCTTCCGAGAGGGCCTTTACCCGCCCATGATAGATATAGCCGCCACGGTCAAAGACCACCCGCTCAACCCCTTTGGTTTTGGCCAATTCCGCCAATTTCGAACCGACTTGCCGGGCCTGGACGGTTTTACCACCTTCCTGGCCGGCGGCAAAATCCTTACCGCAGGTGGAATAAGCCGCGATGGTATGGCCGGCGGTGTCGTCGATCAGTTGTCCATAGATATGGCGGGCACTCTTAAACACCCGCAAACGGGGTCGCTCCGCCGTGCCGCTAATTTTTTTACGGATTCGCTTAACCCGCTTACTGCGGGCCAGAGCCCGGCTTTTTTGCTTTGCCATGATTTTGCCTATACCACATATGGTTAATACGTATCCCGCCGCCACTAACCAGACGGGAGCTTAATGGCCATGGTCGACGCCGCTACTTGGACTTGGTCTTACCGGCCTTGCGCACCACGTGTTCATCCTCGTAACGAATCCCCTTGCCCTTATAGGGCTCGGGCTTACGCACCGCCCGAATCCGGGCCGCCGTCTCACCAAGTAGTTCCTTGTCGATGGCTTCCAGAGTAACCATGTTCTTTACCACCCCGGCCTTAACCCCGGCAGGCAAGGCGAATGCCACGGGATTGGAATAACCGACGTTGAGATTCAACTTGTCGCCCTGAACCTCGGCCCGAAAACCAACGCCTTCCACCAGCAGCTTCTTCTGAAAGCCCTTCTCAACGCCGATCACCATGTTATTGAGCAGACTGCGGGTAAGGCCGGTAAAGGCCCGGGTTCGCTGGCTGTTGTCACGGGCCTTGACGGTAATCTGCGTATCGTCCTGTTCCAGGGCAATCTCCGGCCGAATCCGACGCTCCAAACTGCCCTTGGGGCCGGTCACGGTGACCTCGGAACCCTTGATATCCACCTTGACACCGCCGGGCACCTCTATGGGCATACTGCCTATTCTCGACATTTCATCACCTTTGCAATCATAAGAAGGTCGGCAGTCTCAAGGCCGCCGACCTGGTAATCCAGCCCTTAGCATTTGCATCCGGCCGCCTTTACCAGACCTCACAGAGCAACTCGCCGCCAACCTTGCGCTCCCGGGCCTGGCGGTCGGACATAATCCCGTGGGAGGTGGAAAGCACCGCCACTCCGAGGCCGCTCATCACCTTGGGGATCCGGTCATGTTTGACGTAGAGCCGACGGCCGGGCCGGCTGCGCCGCCTGATCCCGGTAATGGCCCGCTGGCGGTGATCGTCGTAGCGGAGGCGGACTTTGATCAGCCCCTGCTTGGCGTCCTCGACAAGCTGATAATCTTCAATATAGCCCTCCTGCTTCAGAATCGAGGCAAGACCATATTTGACCTTGGAATTTGGAATCTCGACACTCTCGTGGCCGACCATTGCGGCATTGCGTATTCTGGTCAGCATATCGGCCAGCGGATCACTCATCGCCATCGCTTCATACTCCCGTAATTAAGTAAATAAAGAATGTTACCAGCTGGACTTGGTCACTCCGGCCAACTCACCCCGGGATGCCAGGTTCCGCAAGCAGATCCGACAAACCCCGAACTTACGATAATAAGACCGGGGGCGACCGCAAAGGCCGCAACGGTTGTAGTCCCGCACCTTGAACTTTGACTTCCGGTTACACTTAGCGATCATCGATTTCTTAGCCAACTTGCCGCCTCCCGCGTCTTACTTTCTAAAAGGCATGCCCAACGCCTTGAGCAAATAACGGCCTTCCTGATCACTCTTGGCCGTGGTTGTAATGGCGATGTTCAAACCTTTGATTTTGTCGATTTTATCGTATTCGATTTCCGGAAAAATAATGTGCTCCTTGATTCCCAGCGAATAGTTGCCACGTCCGTCAAAGGCCTTGAACGAAACACCACGGAAGTCCCGAACCCGGGGCAAGGCCACGTGTACCAGCTTGGCCAGAAAATCATACATCCGACCGCCCCGCAAGGTCACCCGACAGCCGATGGGCATTCCCTCCCGCAACTTGAAGGTGGCCACCGACCGTTTGGCCCGGGTCACCACCGCCTTTTGACCGGCCAGCTGAGTCAACTCCTGGGTGGCGCTGTCGATGATTTTGGGATTCTGTACCGCCTCGCCCAATCCCATATTAAGGGTGACCTTTTCCAGCCGCGGCACTTCCATTTGGTTACTATAGCCAAACTCCTGCATCAGCTGGGGTACACATTCCTGGTAATAAAACTGTTTCATTTCAGCCATGCTCTAACGCCTCCAGAAGGGCAGACCCCCTGTTTACGGTGTGTTCTGGGGTGGTCAACCGGCTTTAAGCCGCCGTTTCCACCGATTCGTTACATTTCTTACAGATCCGGACCTTGCTGCCGTCATCATAAGACTTGCGGCCGGTACGGACAGTCTGGGCGCATTTGGGGCAGATCAACTTGAGGTTGCTCAAAGCCAGCGGCGCCTCCTTTTCAATAATCCCACCCTGCTGATTCATGGCGCTGGGCTTGGTATGGCGCTTGACCATCTTGATCTTTTCCACCACCGCCCGCTCCCGGGCACGATCCACCCTGATCACTTTGCCCACCCGGCCCTTCTCACTGCCGGAGATTACTTCGACCTGGTCGTTGACCTTCAAATGTGTCTTTTTGTTATGCTTGTTCATCATCGCCTCGATATTATTAGCGAAGTTGGCAAAATCAGGCTGCCCAACTAATGACAGTCCAGGTAAGCGTTCACCAAAGCCGGCAACCGTTAATTTAACGGGCTGTAAGAGTTCAGGCTTGCCGAACGCTTTCGGCGCTGCCGCCGCCGACAGCGTTGCGTACCAACCTAAAGTACCTCGGGGGCCAAGGAAACGATCTTCATAAAGCCGGTGGGGCGCAATTCGCGGGCTACTGGCCCAAAAATACGGGTGCCGACCGGATCCCCGGCGTTATTAACCAGTACCGCCGAGTTTTCGTCAAAGCGCACCGAGGTATCGTCCTGGCGGCGAATCTCCTTACTGGTGCGCACCACCACGGCCTTGACCACGTCACCTTTCTTGACCTTGGCGTTGGGAATGGCTTCCTTGACCGAAACCACCACCACATCACCAATACTGGCATAACGCCGGCCGGTACCACCGAGCACCCGAATGCACATCACCTTTTTGGCCCCGGAATTATCGGCCACGTTCAATACCGTTTGTGTCTGTATCATGATCTCACCTAAGTAGCGGCTTGTCGCCGCCGCCTAATCCCCATGGGCCTAATACCCACGGGATAGACATTTATTTCCTTGTCCCAATCGCCAGGGCCACGACGCCCCAAAAAAAGCCGCCACGATCGTTAGCGTTCAGCAACACCTCACCCAACGGCAAGCCGGTGAACCCTTACCCATGCCCTTACGCTTAGACGGCCTGCTCCAGCACCGAACGCAAACGCCAGCGCTTCCGTCGGCTCAAGGGACGACACTCTTCAATCAACACCCGATCCCCGACCTGGCATACATTTTCCGGGTCATCGGCCAGGTATTTGACATGGCGACGGATATACTTGCCGTAAAGCTTATGGGAAGTAAAGCGGGTGGTTTCAATAACAATGGTCTTATCCATCTTGTTGCCGACCACCAGGCCTTCCTGGGTCTTCTTGCTGCCTTGTCCTGCACTCATCTGTCAAATTCCCAATGTTGATTTATAGGGTCAACTGCCACTGTCCTGAAGAACCGTCCCCTAGCCCCGAGCCGCCTCCCGGCGTACGGTTTTGATCCGGCTGATCGCCTTGCGGGTCTGACGAATCTTGGCTGTATTGTCCAACGGCCGTATACCATGCTGGAACCTGAGCCGGCATAGCTCCTCACCCAGTTCCCGCTCCTTACTAACCAGGTCTTCAAGACTTATATCGCGTATATCCTTGGTCTTCATAAGGTACTGTCCACATCAATGATTTTGGTGGGAAACGGCAGCTTGTTAGCCGCCAGCTGCAGGGCTTCGCAAGCCAATGGGCCATTGACTCCGGCCAGTTCGTACAGGATACGGCCGGGCTTGATAATGGCCTCCCAACCCTCGGGGCTGCCCTTTCCTTTACCCATCCGGGTCTCGGCCGGCTTTTTGGTGTACGAACGATCAGGAAAAATCCGAATCCAAAGCTTGCCGCCACGCTTGACCTTGCGATTAATGGCAATACGGGCGGCCTCGATCTGGCGGGCGCTCATCCGTCCACAACCGACGGCCTTCAAAGCATATTCACCAAAAGCAATGGAAGAACCTCGATAGGAAGCCCCCCTGGTCCGACCCTTGAATGTCTTTCTATGTTTTACCTTCTTGGGACTGAGCATTTTCTTACCTGCTTAAGTTGACGATTATCAAAGGCTATGCTGCCTGTTCCTCGGGGCGAAGATCTTCCTCGGTCAACACCTCACCTTTGAAGATCCAGACCTTGACCCCGATAACTCCGTAGGTGGTTTTGGCCTCGGCCATCCCGTAGTCGATATCGGCCCGCAGGGTATGCAGGGGAACCCGCCCCTCACGGTACCATTCCCGGCGGGACATCTCGGCCCCTCCCAGGCGACCGGAACAGGCTATCCTAACCCCTTTGGCGCCAAACTTCAAGGCCATATTAACAGCCTTTTTCATGGCCCGCCGAAATGCCACCCGGCGCTCCAGCTGTTGGGCGACATTTTCGGCAACCAGTTGGGCGTCGGCTTCGGGCCGCCGCACTTCCTGGATATCAAGGGCGCAGGTGCGACCGGTACGCCGCTCGAGATCATTTTTCAAGACATCGATCTCAGAGCCTTTTTTGCCGATCACCACCCCGGGTCGGGCAGTATGCAGGCGCACCCTGATCTTGTCACCGGTTCTGGCGATCTGAATGCGGGAAACCCCGGCGTGATAAAGGCGTTTTTTAAGATATTTCCTCAGGCTTTGATCCTCGAGAAAATTCCTGGCGTAATCCCGATCGGCGTACCAAGTGGAATCCCAGGTCCGCACGATATTCAGCCGTAAACCAATTGGATTGACTTTCTGGCCCAAAACTCTCCTCCGTTGACTGGTTGCGATCAAGCCTTTATTCAGGCTTGGCGGTTAATGGCGTTGTTGCCGCCCCGGCGTTTACTGTTCATCCAAAACCACGGTAATGTGGCTGCTGCGCTTCAAGATACGTCCGGCCCGGCCCATGGCCATGGGGCGAATTCTCTTGAGCATCGGGCCGCCGTCGATATAAATCGTCTTGACATAAAGGCTGTCGACATCGACGGACTCGTTTTGACTGGCATTGGCCACCGCCGATTCAATGACCTTGCGCAAAATACGTGCCCCTTTCTTGGGCATGAACCGCAGGGTACTCAGCGCGGTCTCTACCTGTTTGCCCCTGACCAGGTCGGCTACCAGCCGCGCCTTCTGGGGAGAAATCCGGATATTCCGGGCCAGCGCTTTTGCTTCCATCGCCATCCGCTCCTCTCGCTCTTGCCATTAACAGCGGCAAGTTATTTCTTCTTTTTATCCGCCGCGTGTCCGTAGTAGGTGCGGGTCGGGGAGAATTCACCAAATTTATGGCCGACCATGTTCTCGGTCACAAAGACCGGGATAAATTTCTTGCCGTTATGGACGGCAAAGGTCAAGCCGATCATCTCGGGAATAATATCCGAACGCCTCGACCAGGTCTGAATCACCCGGCGGGAACCATCTTCCCTGGCCTTTTCCACCTTCTTCAACAGGTGGTCATCAATAAACGGTCCTTTCTTAATCGAGCGTGCCACTTCAGCTCCCCCTTATCTTAGGATCTTTTCTTGACAATATCCTTGTCACTACGCTTACGCCCCCGGGTCCTGTAACCCTTGGTGGGTTTACCCCAGGGAGTACAAGGGTGACGACCACCGGAGCTCTTGCCTTCACCACCGCCCATGGGATGGTCGATGGGATTCATGGCCACCCCGCGTACCTTGGGGCGGTGTCCCTGCCAGCGGTTACGGCCGGCTTTACCCAAACTGCGGCTTTCACTCTCGATATTGCCCACCTGGCCGATACTGGCCCGGCAAGACCGGTTAAAACGGCGCACCTCACCGGAAGGCAACTTGACCAGTACCTGATTGCCCTCTTTGGCCATCAACTGGGCCGAACCACCGGCGCTACGCACCAACTGGCCACCCTTGCCGATCTTCATTTCAATATTGTGAATAGTACTACCAAGCGGCATATTGCCCATGGGCATACAATTCCCGGGTTTGATATCGACCTGCTCACCGGCCTCCACCATATCCCCGACCTTGATCCCACCCGGGGAGAGGATATAACGCTTTTCCCCGTCGACATAGTGCAGCAGGGCGATATTGGCCGTGCGATTGGGATCGTATTCGATTGCCGCTACTTTGGCCGGAATATCCACTTTGTCACGCTTGAAATCGATAACCCGGTATTTGCGTTTGTGACCGCCACCCTGATGCCGAGCGGTGACCCGCCCATAGTTGTTGCGGCCGCCACTGCTGGTCATCGGTTTAACCAGACCCTTGGCCGGACGCTCTTTGGAAAGCTCGCTGTTGACCACGCTGACCAGAGTACGTCGTCCCGCTGATGTCGGTTTATATTTCTTAAGTGCCATCGGTTGCTCCGCGTTGTTTTTTCCTTAACCCCTACAGATCCTCGAGGAAATCCAGCTTGCTGTCACTACTCAGGGAGACAAAGGCCTTTTTCCAGCTGGCGGTTCGGCCACTATGGCGGCCCATCCGGCGGCTTCGGCCCGCCATATTGGCGGTCCGCACTTTCTCCACCCTGACATCAAACAGGCTTTCCACCGCCTTTTTGATCTCTCCCTTATTGGCGTGGCGATCCACCCGCAACACAATCTGATTATGCTGCTCCTGCAGACCAATACTCTTTTCCGTCAAACGTGGACGCTTGACCACCTGGTAAATATCTTTCATGACAGCAACCTCTCTTCCAACTGACCGATGCTGGGTTTAAGCAGGATTATATGCTTATGCAGCAGGATGTCGTATACGTTAAGGCCTTCAGTGGGCAACACCTTGAACCCCGGGACGTTACGCGAGGAACGCTCCAGATCCGCCAACCGTTCGGGAACCACGATCAGGGCGTTGTCAATGGCAAAACCAGCCATCACTTCGACAAACCTCCTGGTCTTGATTTCATCAAGTTGAAAGTCCTCCAGCACCAGCAACATATCCTCCTGGTAACGGGCGCTGAGGGCCATCCGCAGACCAAGCTTCCTGGCCTTGCGCGGCATCTTGAAGCCGTAGTCCCGCGGCTGGGGCCCAAACACCGTGCCGCCGCCACGCCAAACCGGCGACTTGCGACTACCGGAACGGGCCCGGCCGGTTCCCTTTTGGCGCCAAGGCTTCTTGCCGCTGCCGCTGACCTCTTTACGGGTCTTGGTGGCCGCGGTGCCGGCCCGCCGATTGGCGCGCTGCATCCGCACGATATCATGAAGCAGGTGGGGATTGACTTCGAGCTTGACCAACTCGTCGTTGAGCTCAATCTCACCAACCCTTTCCTTCTTGGTGTTATATATTTCCGTTACCGCCATTATCGTAACCCCCTTGGGCACAGTCCCAGAACACCGGGCAAGGCCGCGGCATTCGACCCATTTTTAACTACTTCTTGAATATCTGCAGCACTCCCTGACTGGAGCCGGGGACTCCGCCTTTAAGTACCAGAGCATTGGCGTCGGGACGAATATCTACAATGGTGCAGTTCTTCTTGGTGATATACTTGCCACCCATCCGACCCGGCATTTTCTTACCCTTGATCACCCGGCTAGGCCAGGCGCTGCAACCAATAGCCCCGGGCGCCCGATGAAACATCGAACCGTGGGTGGCCCGACCGCCCTTGAAGCCATAACGTTTGACCACACCCTGGAAACCGCACCCTTTGCTCTGCCCCCGGATATCAACCAGATCGCCGACATTGAACAGATCGCCAATGCTGACCTCCTGGCCCAGTTCATACCCCTCCGGGTCGCTCACCCGAAATTCGCGGATAAATTCAAAGCCGCCCTTCCCGGCTGCTTTGACGTGCCCCGCTGCCGGCTTGTTAAGGCGCGACTCCCGGCGCGGGCCGAAACCCACCTGGATGGCATTGTAGCCTTCCTTGGCAACCGTTTTCTTCTGCAGGACTACACAGGGACCGGCTTCTATCACCGTCACCGGCACAGCCGTACCGGTTTCAGTGAACATCCTGGTCATCCCCATTTTCTTGCCCAGCAAACCCATTTTTTTTGGCATCTCAACACCTTCCAGATTCTATAATATGGTCCGGCTTAAAGCTTGATCTCGACATCGACCCCGGCCGAAAGCTCCAGCTTCATCAAGGCATCGATGGTCTGCTGGGTCGGCTCCAGGATATCCAGCAGACGCCGATGGGTCCGCATCTCAAACTGCTCCCGGCTTTTCTTGTCAACATGGGGGCCGCGCAGCACACAGTACTTGTTTACCGAGGTCGGCAACGGGATCGGACCGGCCACCGTGGCGCCGGTCCGCTTGGCGGTCTCGACGATCTCCCCGGTGGATTGATCGATCAGCTTGTGGTCATAGCCCTTAAGGCGGATCCGGATCTTCTGCGTATTAATCATGGTCTGTTAATCCCAATTTATGGTCGCGGCGCCGAGGCTGCCGCCTTACGAAATGATCTTATTGATAACGCCGGCGCCCACCGTCCGGCCGCCTTCGCGGATCGCGAAACGCAGACCCTCGTCCATGGCGATCGGCGTGATCAACTCCGCGTCGATGGTTACGTTGTCGCCCGGCATTACCATCTCTACACCCTCGCCCAGGCTGACAACACCCGTTACGTCGGTGGTCCGAAAATAAAACTGCGGCCGGTAACCGTTAAAAAACGGCGTGTGCCGACCACCCTCTTCCTTGCTCAGAATATAACACTCGGCCTGAAACTTGGTATGCGGCGTAATGCTCTTGGGCTTGGCCAACACCTGACCACGCTCGATCTCTTCGCGCTTGGTACCACGCAGCAGAATACCCACGTTGTCGCCGGCCTGACCTTGGTCCAGGATCTTGCGGAACATCTCCACACCGGTAACCGTCGTCTTCTGCGTCGGGCGAACACCCACGATCTCGATCTCGTCGCCCACCTTGACCACCCCGCGCTCGACCCGGCCGGTGGCCACCGTGCCGCGGCCGGAAATCGAAAAGACATCCTCCACCGGCATCAAAAACGGCTTGTCCACGTCGCGCTCCGGGGCCGGAATAAAATCGTCCAGCGCCGCCATCAAATCCCAGATCGGCTTGGTCAACGCCTCGTCATCCGGATTCTCCAGCGCCTGCAGGGCACTGCCGTGGACTATCGGGGTGTCGTCGCCGGGAAAATCATACTTGCTCAGCAATTCCCGCAACTCCATCTCCACCAGCTCGATCAGCTCCGGGTCATCCACCATGTCGCACTTGTTCAAAAAGACCACGATGGAGGGCACCCCTACCTGGCGGGCCAACAGAATATGCTCACGGGTCTGCGGCATCGGGCCGTCATCGGCACCTACCACCAGAATCGCCCCGTCCATCTGGGCCGCCCCGGTGATCATGTTCTTGATATAGTCGGCATGGCCCGGGCAATCCACGTGGGCGTAATGGCGATTGTCCGACTCGTACTCCACGTGCGCCGTCGAGATCGTTACCCCACGCTCCTTCTCCTCCGGAGCCTTGTCAATCTGATCAAAGGCCGTCGCGCTGGCATAGCCCTTGTTCGACAGCACCCGCGTGATCGCCGCCGTCAGCGTCGTCTTGCCATGGTCAATATGACCTATGGTGCCCACGTTAACATGCGGCTTACTACGTTCGAATTTCTCCTTGGCCATGATCTCTCTCCTTAATTATCGCAAATTAGCTGTAAAGCTTTTTTTTTAATGCGGCGCTCTGGCCGCCACCGCTTTATATCCCGCGGACCCGTTTGATTATCTTTTGGGCGATATGTTCCGGGACCACTTCGTAACGATAAAACTGCATCGTGAAATTGGCCCGCCCCTGGCTGGCCGAGCGCAGATCGGTGGAATAACCAAACATCTCAGCCAGCGGCACCTGGGCCTGCAAACTCCTTAAATCGCCGCCTGCGGCATCGTTGCCGCTGATCGCCGCCCGTCGGCCATTGAGGTCGCCGATCACTTCCCCCATAAAGCCTTCCGGCACCGTAACTTCGACTTCCATCACCGGCTCCAACAGTAACGGCTCGGCCTCCAACTGGGCCTGCCGGCAGGCCATATTGGCCGCCACCCCGAAAGCTTGCGGGGTTGAGTCATCTTCATGCCACGAACCGTCCACCAAAGCGACTTCCAGGTCTATCACCGGAAAACCGAGCAAAACCCCGGAGGTCATACTGTCTTCCACCGATTTGGCGACGGCCTCAACTAAGGCCCCGGGAATCTGCTCCTCGGCGACCCGGCTGACAAATTCAAAACCGGCTCCCCGTTGGCGGGGCGCCACCTCCAACACCAGATGGGCGTACTGGGCCTTGCCAGCACTGGTGGGATAATCAAACTTAATCTCGGCTTTAGCCGAGCGCCCGATGCTCTCTTTATAGGCCACCTGGGGGCGGCCGACATTGGCCCCGACCTTGAATTCCCGCAACAGGCGATCAACAATGATTTCCAGGTGCAACTCGCCCATACCGGCGATAATGGTCTGCCCGGTATCAGGATCGGTCTTTACCTTGAAAGACGGGTCCTCTATGGCAATCCTCGCCAAAGTAGCGGCCAGCTTTTCTTCATCAGCCTTGCCCTTGGGCTCAATGGCCACGCTGATCACCGGCTCGGGAAAGACCATGGTGTCCAGGACTATGTAGTCACCGGACTCACAAAGGGTGTCACCGGTGGTGGTGAATTTGAGCCCCACCACGGCCCCGATCTCGCCGGCCGCCAACTGCTTGATCTCTTCGCGCTTGTTGGAATGCATGCGCAGCATCCGCCCGATCTTTTCCTGCTTGCGCTTGAGCGGATTATATACCTTGCCACCGACCTTCAAAACCCCCGAGTAAACCCGGACATAAGCCAGGTTATCGACAAACGGATCGGAGGTAAGTTTAAAAACCAGGGCGCAAAGCTGCTGGTCACCGGGACGGCGGGTCAATTCCTCCCCTTCCGGTCCCACTCCCCTTACCGGGCGCACATCCAAGGGCGATGGCAAATAGGCCAACACACCGTCAAGCAACGGCTGCACTCCCTTGTTCTTGAAGGAGCTGCCGCACAATACCGGCACCGCTTGCAAAGCAAGGGTGGCCTGACGGATCGTCCGATGCAATTCGGCTGCCGTGAACGTCTCTTCGTTCAGGAATTTCTCCATGACCCCATCATCGAAGTCGGCCAACTTCTCGATGAGGGCCATACGTGCGGCCGTAGAATCTTCCAGGTGTTCGGCAGGGATTGGCTCTTCACTGACCGTGGCCCCCTGCGAGCCTTCATCAAAGAGCAGCATCTTCTCACCCACGAGATCGATGATGCCCTGAAAATCACTTTCACTGCCCACTGGCAACTGCAAAACCAGGGGATCGGCGTTAAGCCGTTGCTCCATCATCCGCAGGCAGCGTTGAAAATCGGCGCCGGTGCGGTCCATTTTGTTGATGTAGGCAATCCGTGGCACTCCGTATTTATCGGCCTGCCGCCAGACTGTCTCCGACTGCGGCTCCACCCCGCCAACGGCGCAGAAAACAGCGATGGCACCATCCAGCACCCGCAGGCAACGTTCCACCTCGACGGTAAAATCGACATGCCCTGGAGTATCGATGATATTGATCCGATACCCCTGCCACTGGCAAGTGGTGGCGGCGGAGGTAATGGTGATCCCCCGCTCCTGCTCCTGCTCCATCCAGTCCATGATGGCGTTGCCGTCGTGGACCTCACCGATTTTATGGGAGCGGCCGGAATAAAACAGGATCCGCTCGGTGGTGGTAGTCTTACCGGCATCAATATGGGCCATGATGCCGATGTTACGCAAATACGATAAATCGTCCTCGCCCTGAGCCACGTCCAATCTCCCTCGCCAATCGCCAATCGCTTACCACCACCACCGGCCCGGCGTAAAAGTGTGGCTTTTTAACCCGCCCTTCTCTGTTTGTCAACCGGCAACATCGTCAACCGCAGCCCGCGGCCTCTACCAGCGATAATGGGCAAAGGCCTTGTTGGCTTCGGCCATCCGATGGGTATCTTCTTTCTTTTTCACCGCCGAGCCCCGATTCTGGAAGGCATCGGCCAATTCCGCCGCCAGCTTTTCGGCCATGGTCTTACCCGGCCGTTGACGGGCGTAATTCACCAGCCAACGAATGGCCAGGGCGTTGCGGCGCTCGTTACGGACCTCCACCGGCACCTGATAGGTAGCACCACCCACCCGGCGTGATTTGACTTCCACTTTGGGACGAACCTTGTCGATGGCCCCGTCGAACACCTCGATGGGGCTGGCCTCCTTGACTTTGCTCTCAAGCAGCTCCATGGCGTTGTAAAAAATACCACGGGCGGTACTCTTCTTGCCGTCAAGCATGATCCGGTTGACAAACTTCGAAACCACCACGCTGTTGAAGCGCGGGTCGGGAATTATCGACTTCTTGGCAGCTACTCTCCGTCTCGGCATTATTGGCTTCTCCTTGGCAGGACGATAAAATTATTTGGGCCGCTTGGCGCCGTACTTGGAGCGCCCCTGCTTACGGTTGGCCACTCCCAGCGTATCCAGGGTGCCCCGCACCACATGATAGCGCACCCCGGGCAGGTCCTTGACCCGGCCGCCCCGGATCAGAACCACCGAGTGCTCCTGCAGGTTATGACCGATACCCGGGATATAGGAGGTCACCTCGATGCCGTTGGTCAGCCGCACCCTGGCGACCTTGCGCAGCGCCGAGTTGGGCTTCTTGGGAGTGGTGGTATATACCCGCACACATACGCCCCGCTTTTGGGGACAACCTTTGATGGCCGGGGTGTTGGTCTTTTTGACCCGCGCTTTACGCCCCTGGCGAACCAGCTGATTGATCGTCGGCATCTAAGAGAACTCCTGCAATTCTTGATTTCTTTATTCCGCCCCGCACCCTGCCGGACGCGGGAAAACGGCATATGTAACCGAAGCCATCTCCCTTGTCAAGCAAATCTTGGGCTATTCCTCGCCGATGGCGTAGCGTTCCACCCCGGTGCCGGCGGGGATCAAGCGGCCCATGATGACATTTTCCTTCAAGCCGTTGAGCTGATCGACCTTGCCGGCCATGGCGGCGTTGGTCAGCACCTTGGTGGTTTCCTGGAAAGAAGCCGCCGAGATAAAGCTGTCGGTGGACAACGAAGCCTTGGTAATCCCCAGCAGCACCGGCTCGGCGGTGGCCGGCCGGGCCCCTTCCGTCAGCAGCTTGTCGTTCTCCTCATAGAAACGCCACCATTCGACATGTTCGCCCAGCATGAACGCGGAGTCGCCGACACTGGAGATCTGCACCCGCCGTAACATCTGCCGGACGATAACCTCGATATGCTTGTCGTTGATCTTGACACCCTGCAGGCGGTAAACCTCCTGGACCTCGTTGACCAGGAACTTGGCCAGCTCTTTGACCCCCATTACCCGCAGGATATCGTTGGGATCGGGGGACCCGTCCATCAACGGCTCACCGGACTTGACGTAGTCACCCTCATGCACAATAACGTGCTTGCCCTTGGGAATCAGGTACTCCTTGGGTTCCCCCAGCTCGGGGGTAACGATCACCCGCTTCTTGCCTTTGAGATCCTTGCCGAAGCTGATCTGCCCGTCGATCTCGCTGATCACCGCGTACTCCTTGGGCTTGCGGACCTCGAACAACTCGGCCACCCGGGGCAGACCGCCGGTAATGTCCTTGGTTTTAGTGGTCTCCCGGGGAATTTTACCCAAAATGGTCCCGGGCAGTACCTCATCACCTTCCTTGACCCCGACAATGGTGCCCACCGGCAGCGAGTAGCGGGCCGGCGTGCCGGTTTTGGGCAGTTTGCCGGTTTTACCGCTCTCGTCCTTCAAGGCGATCCGGGGGTTGAACTGACCGGCCCGGGACTGGACGATCACCATGCTGGCCTTGCCGGTCACCGGGTCCACCCGCTCCTGCATGGTCTGGCCCTCGATAATATCGCCAAACTTGATCTTACCGCCGATCTCGGCCACCACCGGCATGGTGTAGGGATCCCATTCGGCGATCAGCGTGTCGGCTGCGACCTCGGCCCCCTCCTCGACATAGAGCTGCCCGCCGTAGTTGATATGATACTTCTCGCGCTCCCGGCCTTTGGGACCCAGAATACTTACTTCACCATTACGGGTCATAACCACCAGTTGCCCGGTAGAATTGCGGACGGTATGCATATTGCTGAACTTGACAATACCGCCGTGGCGCGTGCGCACTTCGGCCTGCTCGGCGGACCGGCTGGCGGTACCACCAATATGGAAGGTCCGCATGGTCAACTGGGTGCCGGGCTCGCCAATGGACTGGGCGGCGATAATACCCACCGCCTCCCCGATATTGACCATATGGCCACGCCCCAGATCACGGCCGTAGCAGAGGCCGCAAACCCCGCGCTGGGATTTGCAGGTCAGCACCGAGCGGATCAGCACTCGGTCAATGCCAGCCTCGTCGATTTGGGCCACCTTCTCTTCGGTGATCTCCTCGTTGGCCTCCACCAGCACTTCGTTGCTATAGGGGTCGATAATATCATCCAGGGCCACCCGGCCCAGAATCCGATCCCCCACCGGCTGGATCACCTCGCCGCCATCCACCAGGGCCTCGATGACAATGCCGTCGAGGGTGGAACAATCACGCTCGATGATGGTGGCATCCTGAGCCACATCCACCAGGCGACGGGTGAGATAACCGGAGTTGGCGGTCTTGAGCGCCGTATCCGCCAACCCTTTACGAGCCCCATGGGTGGAGATAAAGTATTCCAGCACCGACAGACCCTCGCGGAAATTGGCCTTGATCGGGGTTTCGATGATCGCCCCCGACGGCTTGGCCATCAGTCCACGCATCCCGGCCAGCTGCTTGATCTGGTCACGACTGCCCCGCGCCCCGGAGTCGGCCATGATAAAGATCGAATTGAAACTGGGCTGTTCCACCAGTTTCTTGTCCCGATCCCGGAGATAATCGACGCTCATCCCCTCCATCATGTCGTTGGCCACGCTGTCGGTGGCCCGGGACCAGATGTCAACCACCTTGTTGTATTTCTCCCCGGGGGTGATCAAGCCATCGCGGTACTGCCGATCGACATCCAGCACCTGAACTTCGGCCTTTTCCAGGATCTCATCCTTGCTCACCGGGATCATCATGTCGTTAAGGCAGATCGAGATCGCCGCCCGGGTCGAATACTCATAGCCCATGTCCTTGAGGCGATCGGCCAGGATGACCGTGGACTTGGTGCCGGCCTGGCGATAAGAATAGTCGATCAGCTTGGCCAGCTGTTTTTTGGCCAGCACCCGGTTGACCATGGCAAAATCCAGTCCTTCCGGCAGCAGTTCCCCCACCATGACCCGGCCGGGGGTGCTGTCGACCAACTGCCCGTTGATCCGTACCTTGATCCGGGCCTGCAGATGGACCTCACCAAAATCGTAGGCCAGCAGCGCCTCCCGCGGCGAACTGAAGCATTTGCCCTCGCCCTGGACGAAGAAGCGTTCCCGGGTCAGATAATAAAGCCCCAGCACGATATCCTGGGAAGGGATGATGATCGGCTCGCCATTGGCTGGCGCCAGGATATTGTTGGTGGACATCATCAACACCCGGGCCTCCATCTGCGCCTCGACGGTCAGCGGCACATGCACCGCCATCTGATCGCCGTCGAAGTCGGCGTTGAAAGCGGCACAGACCAGGGGATGGAGTTGAATCGCCTTGCCTTCCACCAGGACCGGCTCAAAGGCCTGCATGCCAAGGCGATGGAGGGTGGGGGCCCGGTTGAGGATCACCGGATATTCCTGGACCACTTCGTCCAGCACATCCCAGACCTCCTTGGTCCCCTTTTCCACCATCTTGCGGGCGCTCTTGATGGTGGTGACCAGCCCCCGGGCCTCCAGCCGGTTGTAGATAAAGGGCTTGAACAGCTCCAGGGCCATCTTCTTGGGCAGCCCGCACTGGTGCAGCCGCAGGTGGGGGCCGACCACGATAACGCTACGGCCGGAGTAATCCACCCGCTTACCGAGCAGGTTCTGACGAAAACGGCCCTGTTTGCCCTTGAGCATATCGGAAAGCGATTTCAGCGGGCGCTTGTTGGGACCGGTGATCACCTTGCCACGGCGGCCGTTATCGAACAGCACATCCACCGCTTCCTGCAGCATTCGCTTCTCATTGCGGATGATGATTTCCGGGGCATCCAGTTCCAGCAACCTTTTGAGCCGGTTGTTACGGTTAATCACCCGGCGATAGAGATCGTTGAGATCGGAGGTGGCAAACCGCCCCCCTTCCAGGGGCACCAGCGGCCGCAAATCCGGCGGCAGGACCGGGATAACCTCCAGGATCATCCATTCCGGCCGGTTGCCCGATTCGAGAAAGGCCTCGGTGACATTGAGCCGCTTGGCCAGCTTCTTGCGCTTGGCCTCGGAGCCGGTCTCCCGCATTTCCACGCGCAATTGCTTGGAAAGCTCGGCCAGATCGATGGCGGCCAGCATCTCCTTGATGGCCGCCGCCCCGATGCCGACCTTAAATTTGCCGGGAAAGTCCTCACGACTCTGTCGGTAATCCTCCTCGGCCAGCAGACTGCCCTTGGTAATCGAGGGCTCGGAGGATTCGGTCACCACATAGGAATCGAAATAGAGGACCTTTTCCAACTCCTTTAAAGTCATATCGAGGAGATTGCCAATCTTGCTGGGCAGACTTTTCAAAAACCAGATATGGGCCACCGGGGCGGCCAGTTGGATATGGCCCAGCCGCTCGCGACGCACCTTGGACTGGATCACCTCGACCCCGCACTTCTCGCAGACCACCCCGCGGTGTTTCATCCGCTTGTACTTACCGCAGTTACACTCGTAATCCTTGACCGGGCCGAAGATTTTGGCGCAGAACAGGCCCTCACGCTCCGGTTTGAAGGTACGGTAATTGATGGTTTCCGGTTTTTTCACCTCGCCATGGGACCAGTCCCGGATCTTATCCGGCGAGGAGATGGAGATCCGCACGGTTTTGAATTTGGTCGGCGCTTTCGGTTTGGCGAAAAAGCTGAAGAGTTCTTCCACGGCAACACCTTTTAGTCTATCTGAAGGAGACCTTGAGAGGTCGGGAGCAACATTATAAGCGGGGCTTATTACTTCTGGTCGCCGGTGGCGACGGGCAGGTCATCAAGCAGTTCCATATCCAGGCACAACCCCTGCAACTCCTTGACCAGCACATGGAACGACTCGGGCAGCCCTGCTTCCAGGAAGTTGTTACCCTTGACGATCCGTTCATACATCCTGGTACGGCCGCCCACGTCGTCGGACTTGACGGTGAGAAACTCCTGCAGGGTGTAGGCGGCGCCATAGGCCTCCATGGCCCAGACCTCCATCTCACCCAGCCGCTGGCCGCCGAATTGGGCCTTGCCGCCCAGGGGTTGCTGGGTGACCAGGGAATAGGGGCCGGTGGAGCGGGCATGAATCTTGTCATCGACCAGGTGATGGAGTTTGAGCACGTACATGGCACCCACCGTCACCTTGTTGTCAAACTTCTCCCCGCTTAAACCGTCGTACAACTCGAGCTGCCCGACCTCACTGAGGCCGGCTTCCACCAGCAACTGGCGGATCTCATCCTCGCGGGCGCCGTCAAAGACCGGAGTGGCCATATGGAGACCGACGCCCATCCGGGAAGCCAGCTCAAGCAATGCGTCATCACTGAGATCACCCACCAACTGTTCATACTCCGAGGGCGAATAGACGGCAGCCAGTTTCTTCTTCACCGCCGCCAGGTCGCGGGCCTCGGCCATCTTCTGGATCTGTTGCCCCAACGTCTTGGCGGCCAGGCCAAGATGGATCTCCAGCAACTGGCCGACATTCATCCGCGACGGCACCCCCAGGGGGTTTAAAACGATATCGACGCTGGTGCCGTCGGCAAAATAGGGCATGTCCTCCTCGGGCAAAATCCGCGAAACCACGCCCTTGTTACCGTGCCGACCGGCCATTTTATCACCCACCGCCAGCTTGCGCTTGATGGCGACGTAGACTTTGACCATCCGAATCACCCCCGGGGGCAGATCATCACCCTTCTGCAGGCGAGAGATCCTGGCCTCATAGCGGCCCCGTACCGCCTTGATCTGGGATTCATGGCGATCAAAAAGCAGCTTGACCTCGCCTTCCAGGCTCTCCCGGCCGGCGTAATCGAGTTTTTTGATTTCCGAGGGGGAAAGCTTGTTCAATACTTCCCGGGTGATCTTCTTGCCCTTGGCCAGAATCTCCTCCCCTTTGCGATTCAAAACCGGGCTGTTGACGCTCTTGCCGACCAGCAATTCGGCCAGCCCGTTTTTGACACTGCCGGCCAGCAATTGCAGCTCATCTTCAAGATCCCGTTCCAGGGCCTTGATCTCGGCTTCCTCGATGGCCAGGGTCCGTTCATCCTTTTCCACCCCCTTGCGGGAGAAGACCTTGGCGTCGACCACTACCCCATCCACACCCGGCGGCACTCGCAGCGAGGTGTCCTTGACATCACCGGCCTTCTCGCCAAAGATCGCCCGCAGCAGCTTTTCCTCGGGGGAAAGCTGGGTCTCACCCTTGGGGGTGATCTTGCCGACCAGAATATCACCGGACTTGATCTCGGCGCCGCTGCGGATAATGCCCGACTCGTCGAGATTACTTAAGGCCTCTTCGCTGACATTGGGGATATCGCGGGTCACCTCTTCCTTGCCCAGCTTGGTGTCCCTCGCCACGGTCTCAAAGACCTCGATATGCAGCGAGGTATAGGTATCCTGCTTGAGCAACCGTTCGTTGACCAGGATCGAGTCCTCGTAATTGTAGCCCCGCCAGGGCATAAAGGCGACGGTGACATTCTTGGCCAGGGCCAGCTCCCCCTGTTCACAGGCCGGGCCGTCGGCCAGGACATCCCCCTTCTTGACCCGTACTCCCGGATCCACCAGCGGACGCTGGGTAAAACAGGTGTTCTGGTTGGATTTTTTATACTTCTCCAGCCGATAAATGCCGATACCGGTAGTAAAACCGTCGGTGCCGGGTTCGTCATAGCGGACCACGATCCGGTTGGCGTCCACCTCCTCGACCACCCCGTCACCGCCGGCCAACAAGCAAACCCCGGAATCGCGGGCCACCGCGCTTTCCAGGCCGGTTCCCACCAACGGGGATTCCGAACGTAGCAGGGGCACCCCCTGGCGCTGCATGTTGGAGCCCATCAGGGCCCGGTTGGCGTCGTCGTTTTCCAGAAAGGGCACCAACGAAGCGCCCACACTGACCAACTGGTTGGGCGAGACATCCATATCGGTGACCTCGTCGCCGGTGCTGATCAAAACCTCGCCGTCCTGGCGGGTGATCAGGGTATCGGCCACCAGCCTGCCCTGCTTATCCACCTCGGTGCGGGCCGGGGCGATCACCCTGCCCTCCTCGTCCAGGGCGGTCATGTAATTGATCTCATCGGTGAGCTTACGGTTCGCCACCTTGCGATAAGGGGTCTCGACAAAGCCGTACTGGTTGACCCGGGCAAAGGAGGCCAGCGAAACGATCAGCCCGATATTCGGGCCTTCCGGGGTTTCCACCGGACAAATCCGGCCGTAATGGGTGGGGTGCACGTCGCGCACCTCAAAACCGGCCCGCTCACGGGAAAGCCCGCCGGGCCCCAGGGCGGAAAGCCGCCGTTTGTGGGTAACCTCGGAGAGGGGGTTGGTCTGGTCCATGAACTGGGAGAGCTGACTGGTGCCGAAGAACTCCTTGATGGCGGCGGTGATCGGCTTGGGGTTGATCAGGTCGTGGGGCATCAGAGTCTCCACCTCCTGCAGACTCATGCGCTCCTTGATCGCCCGCTCCATCCGCACCAGCCCCATCCGGTACTGGTTTTCCGCCAACTCCCCGACGGTCCGCACCCGGCGGTTGCCCAGGTGATCAATATCATCAATGGGCCCTTGGGAATCCTTGAGCTGGACCAGTTTGCGCACCGCCAGCATAATATCCTCGACGGTCAGGGTATGCACCGAGGTGTCGGTGTCGATCCCCAGCCGGGCATTGATCTTGAAACGACCCACCACCGAAAGATCGTAGAGTTCGGGGTTGAAAAAGAGATTTTTAAAGAAACTCTCGGCCACTTCCAGGGTGGGCGGCGAACTGGGCCGCAGACGGCGATAGATTTCGATTATGGCATCCTCGCGACTCTCCACCCGATCCAACTGCAGGGTTCTGCTGAAAGAGTCACTGACTGTAATGCCGTCGATCACCATAATCTCGAATTCCTTGACCTTGGCGGCCAACAACTCTTCAATCATGGTTTCGGTGAGTTCGGTGTTGGGCGGTATCATCACCTCCCCGGTCTCGGGGTTGACGATGGGGGCCACGTTGACCTTACCCACCAGATCGGCGGCTTCGATATCGACGGCGCTGATTCCGGCCTCGGCGATCTTTTTGGCCAGGGCCTTGCCGACCTTGCGCCCTTTACGGGCCAGGATCTCGCCATCGGCGGGATTAATCAGGTCCTGGGGCAGACGCTGGCCGACCATGGCTGCGGGATCAAAGCTTTTCTTAAATTTTTTGCGGCTGATCTTGACCTGCTCGGTCTGGTAAAAATAACGCAACAACTGCTCGCTGGAGTAGCCCAGGGCCTTGAGCAGGGTAGTCACCGGAAATTTGCGACGCCGGTCGATGCGGACATAGAGAATATCCTTGGCGTCAAATTCCAGGTCCACCCACGAGCCCCGCACCGGGATAATCCGGGCCGAATAGAGCAGCTTGCCGCCGGCATGGGTCTTGCCGGCGTCATGATTGTAGAAAAGCCCCGGGGAGCGTTGTAATTGGCTGACGATAACCCGCTCGGTGCCGTTAACCACAAAAACCCCGGCTTTGGTCATCAAGGGAATACTGCCCAGGTAAACCGACTGCTCTTTGATATCACGTATGCTCTGGGCCCCGGAGTCGCTATCGGTGTCATAGGTAACCAGGCGAACGGTCATCCGCACTGGTACCTCGTAGGTCATCCCGCGCTGGGCGCACTCTTCCACCGTGTATTTGGGCTCGCCAAAGGTGTAGTTGACATACTCCAGCGAACAGACCTCATTGAAATCCTTGATCGGAAAAACGCTTTTGAAGATACCCTGCAACCCTTGCTCCAGACGCTGCTCGGGCGGGGTATCAAGTTGCAGAAACTGCTCATAGGAGCGGCTTTGCATCTCGATTAAATGGGGTTTTTCAACAATCGCTCTGGTCTTGGCGAAACTCTTGCGGAGTCGTCTGATCGTCTGCATTCAGCAATACCCTCGTCGGTTATCGGAAAGGAAACGGGCAAGATGTCGTGGTCACCGTAACCCGGTGAACGCTTACGGTGCGGCAATATGGAACGTTTACAAATGAAAACGCAACAACGCCACGGGGCGCTCCCCGCAGCGTTGCCGCTTATTCGGTGCTCGCACCCCGTGCTCTAACGGGGCCGGCAGGATGTTACTTGATTTCGACGGTACCGCCGGCTTCTTCGATCTTCTTCTTGATCTCCTCGGCCTCTTCCTTGGCAACCCCTTCTTTAAGCGGCTTGGGAACCCCCTCTACCATCTCCTTGGCCTCCTTGAGTCCCAGCGAGGTGATGGCCCGTACTTCCTTGATCACCCCAATCTTCTTGTCGCCGGCCGAAGTCAGAATGACATCAAATTCGGTCTGCTCTTCGGCACCACCACCTTCCTCACCACCGGCGGCCGGAGCCGCAGCCGCGGCGGCTACCGGGGCGGCCGCGGAAACGCCGAATTTGTCCTCAAGCTCTTTGATCAACTCAGAAAGCTCAAGTACGCTCATATTGGAAATAAACTCAATCACATCGTCTTTGCTTACAGCCATGGTTGTACTCCTCCTGTTTTATCGCTGAAAATAGAATTAGTTGTCTTGTTCCCGCTGATCCTTGATGGCCTGCAGCAGGTAAACCGCTTTTTGGGGCACTCCGTTGAGTACCCGGACAAAACCGGTGGGCACAGCGTTAAGTACGCCCAGCAACTGGGCCCGCATCTCGTTAAGCCCCGGCAACTTGGAAAGGGCGACCAGATCATCAGCGGTTAAGGCTTTACCATCCAGCACCGCCGCTTTAATTGCCAACTGCGGATTATCCTTGGCAAACTTGACCAGCACCTTGGCCGGCAGCACCGGATCACCCGTCGCCAGGGTCAGGGCCGTATTACCCTGCAGATGCTCATGCAGGGACGCAAAGGGAGTCCCCTCGATGGCCCGGTTCAGCAAGGTGTTCTTGGCCACCTTGATCTCGGCGGAATTATTACGCAACTCCCACCGCAGATTCTGCATGACGCGGACGCTCATGCCACGATAGTCGGTCAGCACGGCAAAATTCGCCTGGGCGAACTTATGGTCCAGCTCCCGGACTACCTCCTCTTTCTCCGTTCTTTTCAATGTCCTCAACCTCCTTTTGTTCCTTTGATATTGATAGCCAAAAGCAGTCGAGAGCGCTGCAACAGACAGGAGGAAAAACTCGGGACTCTGGTCCGTAATTTCCTTTTTAAGCTTGTCCATCTCGGCAGGCCGCCCTTGCGGGCCACTTAAATCACCAGGATACCTGCTGTCTTCGACGTCTGACCACTGCTTACAAAGCCGGCATTGCCGGCATAACCGCTATTCTCCAGTAAGCGTTCAGCCCTGCCGGATTGCGGGGCTATTAAACGTTTACTCTATTTTCCTAAGCCTTACGGCTAACTCCGCGCAGGGCCAGGGGATCCAGCTTGAAACCCGGGCCCATGGTGGTGGAAACACTAACGCCACGCAAGTAAACTCCTTTACTGGATGCCGGTTTAAGCTGCATCACCTTGTCGACCAGGGCGCTGACATTTTCCTTAAGCTTTTCCGGCCCAAAGGAAGCCTTACCGACCATGGCATGTAAAACCCCGGCCTTATCAACCTTGAAATCAATCTTGCCAGCCTTGGCTTCCTGGACCACCCGGGCGACGTCAAAGGTTACGGTCCCCAGTTTGGCGTTGGGCATCAGGTTACGGGGGCCCAGAACCCGGCCGATCTTGCCGACCACGCCCATCATATCGGGGGTGGCGATGGTCTTGTCAAACTCCAGCCAGCCACCTTGAATCTTCTCCACCAGTTCTTCCCCGCCGGCATAATCGGCCCCGGCGTCCAGGGCTTCCTGCACCTTGTCACCCTTGGCAAAGACCAATACCCGGGCGGTTTTGCCGGTGCCGTTGGGCAATACCATACTGCTGCGTACCATCTGGTCGGCATGTCGGGGATCGACCCCCAGGGCAAAGGCGATATCCACCGACTCGTCAAATTTGGCGTAGCGGGCCTTGAGCATTTGCTCCAAGCACTCGTCGAGTTGATAAAGTTTGCTTTGGTCACGAAGTTGCAGACTGTTACGATGTTGTTTACCTTTATGTGCCATGACTTACTCCTGATATATCGAGAAATTGCTTAAAAAGCCTACTTGACCACCGTGATACCGCAACTTTTGGCCGTACCTTCGACAATGGTCATGGCCTGTTCGATATCGTAGCAGTTGAGATCGGGCATTTTCTTTTCGGCAATTTCCCGGATCTTGTCATGGCCAAGCTTGGCAACCCGTTCCCGCTTGGGATGGCTGGAGCCCTTTTTGAGTCCAAGCTCCTTGAACAACATGACCGAAACCGGCGGGGTCTTGGTGATAAAGGTAAATGATTTATCGGCATAGACGGTAATCACCACCGGGATGATGGTATCGCCTTCGGCCTGGGTCTTGGCGTTGAACGCCTTGCAGAATTCCATGATGTTGACCCCGTGCTGGCCCAAAGCGGGGCCCACGGGGGGGGACGGATTGGCCTTACCGGCCGGAATCTGCAGTTTTATGTAACCTTGAATCTTCTTAGCCATGGTTCTCTGCTCCTGGCCGCCTAAAGCAGCGGCTGCTGATGGGTCTCAACGCCGCGCAAAAAACGCGGCTCCCCGAGGGCGGCGGCCGTCAACCGGCTCGCCCCGCCTTTACCAACCTTACTAATTCTAACCTTTAGAAACCTGGATATACTCCAACTCCACCGGGGTCTCCCGGCCAAATATCGAAACCCGAACCCGAACCCGTCCCTTATCGGGATACACTTCATCGACCGTACCCTGGAAAGAGGCAAAAGGACCGTCCACTACCCGCACCTGGTCGCCCTCTTCAAAGGAGACCTTGGGTTTGGGCTTTAAGGCGCCATCCTGGATACGGCCGATAATCTTCATGGCCTCGGCGTCATCAAGGGGCTCGGGATTGAGATCATTGCCGATAAACCCGGTCACTTTGGGGGTATCACGCACCGTGTGCCAGGTCTGGTCATTGAGATCAACATTGACCAGGATATAGCCGGGAAAAAACTTGCGCGAGGAGGTCTTCTTAGCCCCTTTGACCATTTCCACCACCTGCTCGGTGGGGATCAATATCTCGCCAAACAGCTCTTCCTGGCCGGCGTTTTTGATTCTTTCCAGTAAAGCGGTCTTGACCTGCTCTTCAAATCCGGAATAGGTGTGGAGTATATACCAACGACGTGCCATTAAACTTCCTCTCGTCCGGAAACGTTCAGCGCAGGATGAAACCGACCAATTTCCCCAGCACCAGATCGACAATGCCAAGGTAGGCGGCAATCAGACTAACCAGAACCACCACCACTGCGGTAGACATGATCGTCTGCTTTTTACCCGGCCACACCACTTTGCCGAATTCCTGCCGGACCTCGGCGATAAATTGTTTAAGCCGGGTCAGTTTGGCCCCGAAACTTTCGTCCCCCGGGGGGGGCGGCCTGTTTTTCCCCGTCTCTACTTTCGCTGCCATTTCGGGTCGCCAATTACCTTATGCAAATACACCCAGCCCTTGCTCGCCAGCAAGCAAGGGCGAAGCGCATATTCACATTTACTCTTAAAAGATGGCAGGCCAGGAGGGATTCGAACCCCCAGCACTCGGATTTGGAGTCCGATGCTCTACCAATTAGAGCTACTGGCCTCTGCTTGCCTACTTGGTTTCGTAACCGTTCAGCAGCACCACACCTCGTGGCGATCAGCCAAGCTTAAGTACACGGGGTACGAGGCGCTTGGCTGCTTGCCACAATCTGCGGCACTGCTGAACGGTTACGGCCCGTTAAGTCCACGGTTATCGGCCCTGGTGAACGATTACTTGGTTTCCTTATGCGGCGTATGACTGCGGCAAAATGGGCAGAACTTCTTAAACTCCAGCTTGCCGGGGGTCTTGCGCTTGTTCTTGGTGGTGGTGTAGTTACGTCGTTTACAACTGCCGCACCCCAGGGTGACTATATCGCGCATCTTCTTATCCTTACGAAATGATCTTATTGATAACGCCGGCGCCCACCGTCCGGCCGCCTTCGCGGATCGCGAAACGCAGACCCTCGTCCATGGCGATCGGCGTGATCAACTCCGCGTCGATGGTTACGTTGTCGCCCGGCATTACCATCTCAACACCCTCGCCCAGGCTGACTACCCCCGTCACGTCGGTGGTCCGAAAATAGAACTGCGGCCGGTAACCGTTGAAAAAAGGCGTGTGCCGACCACCCTCTTCCTTGCTCAGAATATAACACTCGGCCTGAAACTTGGTATGCGGCGTAATGCTCTTGGGCTTGGCCAACACCTGACCACGCTCGATCTCTTCGCGCTTGGTGCCGCGCAGCAGAATTCCCACGTTGTCACCGGCCTGGCCTTCGTCCAGGATCTTGCGGAACATCTCCACCCCGGTAACCGTCGTCTTCTGGGTCGGACGCACACCCACGATCTCGATCTCGTCGCCTACCTTTACTATCCCCCGCTCGATCCGACCGGTGGCTACCGTGCCGCGGCCGGATATCGAAAAGACATCCTCCACCGGCATCAAAAACGGCTTGTCCACGTCGCGCTCCGGGGCCGGAATGAAATCGTCCAGGGCCGCCAGCAAATCCCAGATCGGCTTGGCCGCCGCTTCGTCATCCGGATTCTCCAGGGCCTGCAGGGCGCTGCCGTGGACTATCGGGGTGTCGTCGCCGGGGAAATCATACTTGCTCAGCAGCTCCCGCAGCTCCATCTCCACCAGCTCGATCAACTCCGGGTCATCCACCATGTCGCACTTGTTCAAAAAGACCACGATGGAGGGCACCCCTACCTGGCGGGCCAACAGAATGTGCTCACGGGTCTGCGGCATCGGGCCGTCATCGGCACCTACCACCAGGATCGCCCCGTCCATCTGGGCCGCCCCGGTGATCATGTTCTTGATATAGTCGGCATGGCCCGGGCAATCCACGTGGGCGTAATGGCGATTGTCCGACTCGTACTCCACGTGCGCCGTCGAGATCGTTACCCCACGCTCCTTCTCCTCCGGAGCCTTGTCAATCTGATCAAAGGCCGTCGCGCTGGCATAGCCCTTGTTCGACAGCACCCGCGTGATTGCCGCCGTCAGCGTCGTCTTGCCATGGTCAATATGACCGATGGTGCCCACGTTAACATGCGGCTTACTACGTTCGAATTTCTCCTTGGCCATGATCTCTCTCCTTACAAAGGCACTTTTGGGTGGAAGCTGAACGCCATCCCACGATTCCCTGGAGCCCACGACCGGATTCGAACCGGTGACCTCTTCCTTACCAAGGAAGTGCTCTACCTGCTGAGCTACGTGGGCCTGTAACGTACTGAACACTGGAATCATTGTGTTTCGAGACGGCAACGCTGACTCGGCATCACGCAGCCATCACTGGCTATGCCGAGGCAACTGGAGCGGGAAACGGGTCTCGAACCCGCAACCCTCAGCTTGGAAGGCTGATGCTCTACCAATTGAGCTATTCCCGCCATAGCAACTGAAGCTGGCGCACAAACCACGTATTGAATGGTGGAGGGGGGAGGATTCGAACCTCCGAAGGCTTAGCCGACAGATTTACAGTCTGTTCCCTTTGACCGCTCGGGAACCCCTCCAGGAATCATGTTTGCCAGTGAACCATCAGGCCACAGTATTGTGGAGCTGGCGATGGGACTTGAACCCGCAACCTGCTGATTACAAATCAGCTGCTCTACCAATTGAGCTACGCCAGCCTCGAGAACCAGCATACCGCAGACTCACGCCTCACCAGCCAATGGGCTACTGATCAAGACGGGACATGGTACTCGCTCATGAACTAAACATCAACCATTTTTTTAGCCGTAAGCGACGAATGCAAAACGGCCGCCGGGCCCCACCTTTCCGGGCCCGGCGACCGCTGTCAAGCCGGCTTCTTTAATCGTCACGCGCCTTAATGGACTATCAAGGCACAATTCCGTAACTCCTCACAAAGTACACGGGATAAGCGTTAACCAACTACGGCTGTTCATACCGGCCGGCATAACCGCTGACCCGGTACTTTTCAAAGGCCATGGCAAAGGTCCGATAGACCATGTGGGCCAGCTTGGTATAGGGGGTATAAAGAAACAGCATAAAAATAGACACCAGATGGATAAAATAGAAGAGATAGGCCACAAACGCCAGGTCGGCCAGGCGAAAAATCTGCGCTCCCATACCAGTGACCGCTACAGCCATGATAATACCCAGCAGATACCAGTCATAAAAGGTCGGCGCGCCCTGGTTCTCCCGCTCCTGCTGGGAACGGTTGGCCCACAGAATTCCCACCCCGATTATCAGGGCAATACCGGCGACATTGGCCAGGATCTTAAAAGGATCGCTCAGCGCCAGGGGGACATGCAACCCCTCGACAAAATAGCCGACTACGTCCTTGCGGATCATCGCGTAAATGGTCACGGCCAGCAGGGCGATAAAGGCAAAGAGCACCGGTAGATGGCCGTTGACTCGATTCTTATTGGCACCGCATTCATTAAAACGTTTGTGGGAGAGAATCTCCTTGATCGAGGGTATCAAAAATTGACTGATAAATTGCGACACCGAGGGTCGGAAGTTTCCCTCTACTGGCATCTGGGCCGCCATTCCCTGCCACATGTTGGACACCCCGCGATAGAAAGCGTAGATGGCAAAGAGAAAAGCCGGCACAAAAATCAAATCGATCAACAGGACATTCTGGGGCAGGCCCAGATAATAGCCATGCCCGAAGAAATAACCGAAGTTGATGTCGCCCTCGGGCAGATGCATACCGCCGGAGAGCCACCAGATCAAGCCGATCAACAGGGTGGGAAACAGGATCATCAGCGGCAGATTCTTACCCTCGCTGCACAGCTTGGCCAGCCCTTGCGGAAACCCGTAATGGGTGTAGGCATAGGCCCGGATCGCCCCCAGCGTCTCGGCAGGCTTGGCCCCGCGCGGGCAATTGGTGGTGCAGTCACCACACTGATGACACAGCATGATATCCGGATCGGTCATCAGCTTGTCCTTGAGCCCCCACTGAGACCAAATCATCTCCTTGCGGGGAAACGGTTTTTCGTCGCCGGACAGCGGACAAGCCACCGAACAGGTGGCGCACTGATAACACTTTTTCAAAGTATCGCCGCCGGCGTTCTTCAGATACTTGATAAACTCAAGATCCGGTTGCACCTTCATTCCTGCAGACATATAACGCCTCCCGTTAGCTCTTTAGAAACCCTTGAAGGGATTCGGGCCCATTTCTTTGATTTCTTCAATAAACTCGTCGATCACCCCGGAAACCTGGTCGTAATCGGTAATCGCCACCTGCCGTACCGCGCAACGCTCCGGCTCCAGCCCCAGGGACCCCAGGGTCTCACCGATGTTGGCCATCCGTTTGTCGGCGATCTCGCTGCCCTTGACAAAGTGACACTGGTAGTCGTCGCCGAATTTGCAACCCAGCAGCAGGGCGCCGTCCATGCCGGAAGACATGGCGTCCTTGATCCAGACCATGTTCACCGAGCCCAGACAACGCACCGGAATTACCCGCACCAGACTGTTGAGGCTGATCTTACGCATGGCCGCCATATCGAGGGCGGGATAAGCGTCGTTTTCGCAAACAAAAGCGATGATCCGCAGTTTATCGTCGTCGTCGTCGGGCACCTCCACGGCCTTGACCATGGAGCCGATCATATCGATGCTGTAATTCTTGAAGCCGATGATCCGCTCGGGGCAAGCCCCCATACAGGTGCCGCAGCGGCGGCAACGGGTGGGATTGGGCAACGGAGTACCCTTCTCGTCATCATCCAGGGCGCCAAAGGGGCACTCTTCGGTGCAGCGCTTGCACTGGGTGCAACGCTGGAAAAAGAACTCGGGATAGGAGTTGTCACCGGAGCGAGGATGAACCGCCACCCCGCGATCGGCGCTCTCAATGCACTGAATCGCTTTCAGGGCCGCCCCGCAGGCGTCGTCGACGGTCTCCACCAGGTCGGTGGCCTTGCGGACACCGCCACAGGTGTAAACACCGGTGCGGCGGGTTTCATAGGGGAAACAGATAAAGTTGGAATCGGCATAGCCGTCAAAAAGCTCCAGGTCGAGAAAGCCCGGGCCCTGTCGATAGGAAAGATTGACGGTGGGCGCTTCGGCGGTGGTCGGCTTCATGCCGGCCCCCAGCACCACCATATCCACCTCCAGGTCAAGATCCTCCTGCAGCAGGGTATTCTTGGCCTTGACCACCAGACCGGCTCCGGACTCCTCGACCCCGGTCACCGTGGCCTTGGTCAGGAAAATGCCATCGTCGTTCTGGGCCCCCTTGTAGAAAAGCTCCATATTTCCCGGGGTCCGCATATGCTGGTAAAGCACGAAGGCCCGACCTTCGGGATTGTCCTCACGCACGTAACTGGCCTGTTTTAAGGCCACCATGCTGGTAACCGAGTTGGCATAGGGGAAATCCTTGTCGTGCTCCTCACCGCCGGGACTTTGAATAAAGGCGACATTGGCGGGCACCTTGCCCTCCTTGGCCAGTTTTTCAAATTCGGCGTTGGTCACCACATTCTTGATGCTGCCATGCCCCAGATGCTCGAACTCCTCGACCGCCGCCGGTACCCAACCGGTGGCCATCACTACGGCGCCAACCGTTTCGGCATCGGGGCTGGGTACGGTATAGGGCTTAAAACCGGCATTGGGGTCTTCCATCTCACCCTTGTCGATCTTGTCCTGCTCATCGACGGTGACCCGGAAGGGAGCGTCCCATTCGCTGCGGGTGCCGGCGTCCTTGAGAGTGATCTTGAAATCACCCGGGGCCCCGGCAATCCGGGCTACTTCCGTAGCGGTCTTGACGGTAATCCGCGAATCGGTCTCCACAGCGCTGACCAACTCCTGAATGGTGGGCTCCTCCAAGCCGCTCCAAGGGGCCTTGGTGGGCAACTGTTTACGCCATCCCAAGGCCTTGCCGCCCAGTTTGTCGCTCTTTTCCACCAGCAATACATCATGGCCGGCCCGGGCGGCTTCCCGCGCCGCGGTCAGGCCGGCGAGGCCACCACCCATCACCAGGATCCGGCGGTTGGTGGTCTCCTGCTCGAAGGCTTCCGGAATTTCGATCTTCTTGGCCTGGGTGCAGGCCAACCGGACGTAGTCCTGGGCCAGTTCATTGGTGAACTCGGCGATGGTCTCCTCGTTGCGCTCTTCGCTGGGTTTCTCCATCGACCAGACCACCCCTTCCCGCAGGTTGCCCCGCACGGTGATGGTGCCCTGGCCAAAATCAAACTCCTCCTTCCAAACCCGCGGTGAACAGGCGCAGATCACCGCGGTATTAACGCCGTCATTGGCGATATCGTCCTTGATCATCTGGCGGCCGGACTCGCTGCAGACTGCCTCGTGGGTCTTGGCGGTCATTTTGTATTCACCGGCGACCCCGCTAAGGCCGTCGATATCCAGGGCCTCGCCGATGCCACAACCTGTGCAGATATATACACCGAACTTCTTATCCATAATCTATTTACCTCCTCGACGCTTGAATCGCTTTCATTGCCGCCGCCGTGGCGCTCTGGGCGCAGGTCACGACATCGGAAGCCTTCTTGGCGCAACCCGCCGACAACGGGCCGTCTTCCTGGGACAGGATAAAACCGTTGCTGTCCGTACTCAATCCAAGCGCCTTGGCGGTGGCGCCCATGGCCGGCTGCATGCCGGTGGCCAGAACCGCCAGGTCAACCTTGGCTTTGACCTTATCGCCGGTAACGGCATTTTCCGCCACCACGGTCACCGAGCCATCATCCTCGGCAAGAATATCGGCCACTTTGCCCTTGACCCAGGTGATATTCTCGTCGCCCATCAGCTTCTCGCGGAATTTCTCATATTTGCCGGGAGTCCGCAGATCGATATAGAAGACAGTAATCGGAGCCTCCGGGTATTGCTCCCGGATATAGGTGATCTGCTTCATGGAGGCCATGCAGCAGATGTAGGAACAATATTCCAGGTGATTCTCGTCCCGGCTGCCGGCGCACTGGACAAAGGCGAAGCTGCCGGGTTCGGCGTTATCACCGGGCCGCAGGATCTTACCGCCGGTGGGGCCATTGGTCGCGGCCAGGCGCTCCATCATCATATTGCTGATAATGGCTGAACTGGAAGCGGGCTTTAAGTTTTCCAGCTGGTTGGCATCGTAAGGGTTCCAGCCGGTGGCCCAAACCACGCTGGCCACCTCCAGGGTGATCTCCTTGGCCTGCATATCAAGCTCAATGGCGTCATATTTACAGGATTGCTGAATGGCCTCCAGGCTCTCCTGGCTGCAGGCCTCCTTGGCCAGCACATAGCGGGCCGGGAAGGCGTGGTCATGCACTTTACGGATGGCCTTGACCTTGTCCAGGCCGAAGTTGAAGTCGTTGTCAATTTCCTCCTGGCAGGCCTCGGAGCAGGCGCCACAACAGGTGCAGTTACTGTTGACATAGCGGGGGTGACTGACCAGGGTTACCTGGTAATTACCCGGCCCGCCGTTGACGCTCTTGACCTCGGTCATGGTGTGGACCCGGATTTTGCGGTTATTTTTGATCCGCTGGTAGTTGATCTCCAGGCCGCAGGACGGCGGGCAAAGCTTGGGAAAGTACTGGTTGAGCTGGGCCACCCGCCCGCCCAGGTACGGGTTCTTCTCCACCAGAAAGACGTCCTGGCCGACTTCGGCGGCCTCCAGGGCGGCCGTAAGCCCGCTTATGCCGCCACCGACGACCAGTACAGCACCTGCGGGTGCGCTGCGTTCATCTGTCATGCCTCTCCTCCATTAATTAAAGGTAAACAAGGACGCCCCGGCAGGTGAACGATGGTCACCAATTTTGCCACTACCGCCGGTGGCCGACCCCTAAAACTTGCATGCAAGCCAAAATCCCAATTGACTCACGCGGTTATTCGCTGTCGGCAAACCACCGCGTCAACCAATTGACAATAATACCTGCTCGTCACTATCACCGCCCTCAAAGCAGTCCAAAATAAACAAAGCCAGCCCCAACAAGCAACCGTTTCATAGAAAAAATCTCCAAGCGCCGCGTTCGGCGCCTGGAGATTTCCCGTTCAACGGTCAATCATCAGCGATCAACCCCTCCTGCTTACAGCCAGGGGTCAACTTCGACGATGTTCTTGCATTCTACCTTCTCACACTTCCACTCCTGATTCTTGGGATCGAAAGTGGAGTTAACGAAGGCCTTCCAGTTCTCCTCATCCAGGTTGGGATAGTCGGAGCGGTAGTAGAAGCCCGGATAACGAGATTCCTTACGGAATTCGATGTGGCGGATATGGGTCTCCACACACCAGATCCGGTGGTAGTTCTCCCAGGCCCGCATCAACTCATGCAGGTCACCGGCGGCCATCAACTCGGCATCTTCGCGCATCATCCGCAGCAGATCCAGGCAGATGTTGAGCAGCTTGCCGGAAG
Organism: Desulfurivibrio sp.; assembly: GCA_034522365.1. Lineage (GTDB taxonomy): Bacteria > Desulfobacterota > Desulfobulbia > Desulfobulbales > Desulfurivibrionaceae > Desulfurivibrio. Next base: position 277,753 of record JAXHLI010000014.1, read on the forward strand.
TCATGTAGTAGGTGGCAACGCCGCCGCCGTACTCGTCGGTGGCCTTCATCAGGCGCATCATCAGGCCGGCCGGTTTGCAGTAGTTGGGGTTGACATCGGCCGCCGTGGTCTTGCCAACATGCTCAAGATAGCGCTTAACCGGGGCGTAAACCTCATCGGCATACTCCTGGGCGCTCTTGGGCAGCTCGGGCTTGAAGTCGGCATGGTCGCGACAGAACTTGACCATCTGCTTGGCGACCATTCGACCTTCGGCGTGGGAGCCGGAGGAGAACTTGTGACCGGAAGCGCCAACCCCGTCACCGGCGGTGAAAAGGCCGTCAACAGTGGTCATCCGGTTGTAGCCCCACTTGTACTGGTGGCTACGGGGTCCATCGACGGTGGGTACCCAGTCCTCATCGGGGCCGGAGGTCCAGATGCCACAGCAACCGGAGTGGCTGCCCAGCATGTAGGGCTCGGTGGGCATGATCTCGCTGCCGACCTTCTCGGGCTCGATGTTCATCCCGGCCCAGAGACCGGCCTGACCAACGGACATATCAAGGAAGTCTTCCCAGGCCTCGGACTCCAGGTGCTTCCAGAACTTCTGAACGGCCTTTTCGTCCATGCCATCTTGACGACGCTGGTCGAGGAAAGCGTTCAAGGCAACGTCGGTGGCCATGTGGATGGGGCCACGACCGGCTTTGAGCTCGTTGAGCAACAGGTGGTTACGCAGACAGGTCGGGGTTACCGCCGACTGGCCGTAAGGCATGAATTTATTGAGCTCTTCCTGGGCGGCATCGGAGTTGGCGTAGAACTCACCATTGGAGTTCTGGACCTTGGCCTTGAAGAGCAGGAACCAGGCACCGACCGGGCCGTAACCGTCTTTGAAACGGGCCGGGGTGAAGCGGTTTTCCATCATGGTCAGAGTGGCGCCAACCTGGGCGCACATGGTGTAGGTAGAACCAGCGTTCCATACCGGATACCAGGCCCGGCCCTTACCTTCACCGGTGGAGCGCGGCCGGAAGATGTTAACGGCGCCGCCACAGGCGCAGAGCGAGGTCTTGCAGCGGAAAACGTGGACCTTGTTCTCACGGGTGGAGAAGCCCACGGCGCCGGCGATCTGGTTTTCTTTGTTCTTGTCCAGGATCAGCTTGACGATAAAGACCCGCTCCATGATGTTTTCTTCACCCAGGGCGGTCTTGGCCGGCTCGGCGACGATGCACTTGTAGGACTCGCCGTTGATCATGATCTGCCACTTACCGGTACGCACCGGCTGGCCGCCTTCCCGCAGGGTGGGGGCGGGCTTGGCACCGTCAAGGTTCTCGCCCTTGTCGTCCTTCTTCCAAATCGGCAGGCCCCACTCCTCGAAGAGCTTGACCGACTCGTCAACGTGCCGGCCCAGATCGTAGATCAGGTCTTCCCGGACCACGCCCATCAGGTCGTTACGGACCATCTTAACGTAGTTCTCGATGGGGTTCTCGCCGATGTAGGTGTTGATGGCCGACAGACCCTGGGCCACGGCGCCGGAGCGCTCCATGGCGGCCTTGTCCACCAGTTTGATTTTAAGATCGGCCGGGGCCCACTTCTTGATCTCGAAAGCGGTGCCGCAGGCGGCCATACCACCGCCGATAATCAGTACGTCGACATCGTGCTCAACAACTTCGGGATTGGCCACGGCGGGCAATTCACCAAGGGGCTTATTCGGTAACGCCATAATGAAGTTCTCCTTGTTATATTTTATCGATTGCTTACTTTTTGCTCGTCGAAGGCCGAATTACTTTTTCGGCTGCGGCAGATCCTGCTCCATGAACAGCTTCTCGTCGTCCAGGCTGTCGCCCTTGCCGTCGGTGTAGGCGTTGGCCGCACCCTCGGCGGTGGTCCGAATCGGGAACTTGAAGCGCTTCATATTGCCGTTACGGAACTTGACGGTCCACATGATGGAATCGGAGCTGCGCATCGGATGCACCACGCCGCCCATGGGGACAAAGTCATTGTAGCCGCGGACGGCGATGGCGCCCTGCGGACAGATCTTTACGCAGGAGTAGCACTCCCAGCATGCATCGGGCTCCTGATTGTAAGCCTTCATCTCGTCCTTGTTTAAGACCATCAGGTCATTGGGACAGATGTACATGCAAGCGGTCTTGTCACCACCCTTGCAACCATCACATTTTTCAATTTCAACATAGCTTGGCATTCACAAACCTCCTCAATAATTGAGTTTGAATTTCGTCGGCTCGGATCCCCAGCGGAAACCAAACCCACAACACCTTATCCTCGACAGACTGAAAATATACCCGGACATTCCTACCATACCCACCCTAATCAAGCGGTTACACATCGGAGCCTGCATCAGCCTGTCCGGTGTGCAACCATAACAGCGGATACTGGCCACCAGCTACTGCCCTGAAAAATCTTCCCAAGGCGGCGGTTGCGTCCGTTTATGCATAAAAATGAAGGGCCACTCATATTTTCCGACTAGCAGGCTGTATAATTTTTTGTCCGGCGCTTGTCAAGAAAAAAACTCCCCGCCGGGCCTCCTTGAACGTTCATCTCAACCTGCCGGTTTATTAGCGGTTGACACCTACCACCGGGCTGGGTATTTTCCCGGCCTCCAAGGAAAACAATGCGAGGAAACGAGGATGACCGAAGAAAAAGGGACCACCGACAATACCACTTTTTTTGCCAATAACCCCAGCAACATCACGCCCCAGAAGCTGACCCTGGAGAGCCAGCTTAAATTCAGCTGCCACCCCGGCGTCTCCTGTTTTACCGCCTGCTGCGGCAATATCAATATAATCTTGACCCCCTATGATATTCTGCGCCTGCGCCGGGCCCTTAACCTGCCGGCCGAGGAGTTTTTGCTGCGCTTTACGACCCCGACCTATCTGGAAAAAACCGATCTACCGGGAGTACGGCTGCTGCTGGACGAAGCGGACCGCTGTCCATTTGTCACCGACGAGGGTTGCACCGTTTATCCCCATCGCCCCACCACCTGCCGTTATTATCCGGTGGGCATGTCCTATTTTCGAGAAGCCCCGGCTGACAAGAACGAGCAGTCCAACTCCGAGGAATTCTATTTCCTGGTCAAGGAGGAACACTGCAAGGGCCACGACGAGGACAAGGTCCAGACCATCCGGGAATGGCGCATCGACCAGGGGATCGACGAATCCGACGAGATGAACAAGGAGTGGATGGAACTGGTGATGCGCCGCAAATCCTTTGGGCAGCAGGCCACCTTGGGTGAACAGGTCAAGCGGATTTTTTTCCTGGCCAGCACCGATCTTGACAAATTCCGCAGCCTGGTTTTAGGCCCCTCTTTTCTCGATACCTACGAACTGGACGAAGAGACCATCGAACAACTGCGCCACGACGACATCGCTCTGATGCGCTTTGCTTTCCGTTTCCTGACCGCCACCATTTTCGGCATCCGTGATAATGACTTCAAGATCAAGGATGAACGTCTTAATGCCAAAATCGAGCAGATGCAGCAAGAGCGCGGCCAGGCCGAACAGCAGGCCGAAGAGACCTACCAGGAGCTGCTTAAAGATCACGAAGCGCTGAAAGAACAGGTGGAGACGCAAAAGGCGCGTCGGGCTGCAGAGGGAGAATAATCCGGAAGGTGGTTCCCTGACCCGGCCGGCTGGCCACCTCGATACCCCCCTGATGGTTATCGATAATATTTTTGACAATCGCCAGTCCCAGGCCGGTGCCCCGGTGTTTACCGGTGTAGAAGGGGGTAAAGATCCGCTCCCGTTGGGCCGGCTCGATACCGATCCCGGAATCGGTGATTTCCAGCAGCGCCACCGCCACTCCGTCCTTTAACACCCCCTGGCTGCGAACCCGCAGCTTCCCTCCCTCGGGCATGGCCTGGGCGGCGTTGAACAGGATATTGAGCAGCGCCCGGTAAATCTGTTCCCGGTCAAAAGCAAACGGCGCCATCTCCCGGTCCAGCTCCAGCACCGTTTCCACCCCACTCTTTTCCAGCTCCGGGGTGACAAAAGCCAGCGCCTGTTCCACCACTTCGGCCAGCGAGTTGGTGGTAAAATTGGGGCTCTGGGGGCGGGCGAAGTCGAGAAACTCGCGGACGATACCGTCCAGCCGTGAGGTCTCTTCGACAATGATGGCAGTCAGCCGTTCGTTGCCGGGGGCTGTCTGCCGCAGCCTCTTGCCAAGCATAGCAGCGGTGCTGCGAATGATGCCCAGGGGATTTTTGATCTCATGGGAGACCGAGGCGACCATCTTGCCCAGGGTGGCCAGCTTTTCATGCTGGTGCAGTTGCTGCTCCAAGCGCCGCCGCTCCTCGGCCCGTTTCTCCATGATACCCTCGGCCCGGCCAACGATGGTGCGCAGCACGACAAAGAGGGCGCTCATCATCAGGATGGAGATCAACACCACCGCCAACTGGAAGCGGGCGATGGCTTCCATGTCGTCGGAGAGATCCTGCTTGACCTCGATAACCCCCATGATAGTGTCCGGTTTGTCGGCCAGGGGGGTATATTGAATAAAGGGGATATAAGTCCGTAACCGCGACGATCCCGGCGCCACCCCCGGCAGCAGCCCCCACCAGGAACCCTCCGAGACCAGCCGGGAGACATTTTCGCCCTCCAGGGCCCGCCGGTATTCCTCGCCCCCCACATCCCGCTGACCGATCTTATCTTCGATGGTGGAGTAGGAGATAATATTGTCCCGGGAGTCGTAGATGGTCACCGACTCGATATGCATGCCGTGGGTGGCGTTGCGGACCACGGTATCGAGCAGTTTATGCTGTTCGGAGTTGCGCAGGGCGATACTACCGTATTTGAGCACGGTGGGGATCACGAACTGCTGGAAGACCTGGTGGCTCAGGTTCTCGGTCACCACCAGGGCGTAAGCCTCGCTGCGTTCCAGCAGCACCTGTTTGGCGTAATTGGAGATTAACCAGGAAAGCGCCAGGGTAAAGACCAGAAAAACCACCAGGCTGGTAAAGGAAAAAAACTTGACCAGCCGGAAGGGCCTCATCGCTGCGAATTCGGCTCCCTTGTTATGTTCCCGGCGCGCCTCTGCCAATCTCTTCACCAGTTTCTATAGCTACAGTTTAGTCAACAGTGGGTGGCCCTGGTCAACACTTACAATTCTTACGGCTAGCCACAAACGCCGCAACGGCGGCAACTCTCCACCTGGCAGCTTTCACCGGGCTGGCCGGCCAGGGCCCGGCGATATTCGGCGGCCAGGAAGCCGGGTTTAACCCCGCCATCAACGATCTCCCAGGGAAAAATCTCGCCGCTGAGCCGCCGCCCGCCGGCGTAGCGGGCCGGATCCACCCCCGCCGCCTGCAGTTGCTGGCGCCAGTTGCCGGTGGTGGCGGCCATGGCGAGCAGGGCCTGGCCCAGACGGCGATCCCCCCGGGCCAGCACCGCCTGGAAATAGGCCTGCTCCGGGGGTTCGGCGGCCAACTGGATATTGGCCTCGCCGGCCAATTCCCGGCGTAACCAGCGCAAGCGGCGCTGCAACGGCGCAACGCCGGCAAAGGGGTGATACTGAAACGGAGTGCCGGGCTTGGGCACGAAACTGCTGACGCTGAGACGGATTTTCGTCAGCCTTCCCCGCTGCCGCCCGCCGACCAGCAGCACCTTTTGCAGCCGCCGCAGCATGGCCACCAGCTCGGCCAGGTCGTCGTCCTCTTCGGTGGGCAGGCCGATCATGCAATAAAGTTTCAGGGTGCCGATCCCCAAAGCCGCCAGGCGATCGCCGGCGGCCAGGATATCATCCTCGGCCAAACCCTTATTAATTACTTGCCGCAACCGCTGGGAAGCCCCGTCGGGGGCCAGGGTCGCCGTCTTGACCCGGCTGGCCGCCAGCAACTCCAGCAATTCCGGGGTCAGGGCATCGGCCCGCAGCGACGAGAAGGAGAGCCGGGCGCCGCGCGCCATGATCGCCTGGCTGATGGCGGCCAGGGTTTCCGGGGCGGCCATCTCCATGCCCAGCAGGCCGACCCGGTCAATCTCCGGCGGGCAATGTTCCAGGGCGGCCAGGATCGCCTCCCGGGACCACAAACGGGGCGGCCGGTAAATAAAACCGGCGGCGCAGAAACGGCAGGCCCGGCTGCAGCCTCGGCCCAGTTCCACCAGAAAGAGGTTGCTGAATTCCGCCTGGGGGCTGAGCAGCCGGGAATAACCGGCCACCGCCGGATCACGCAACACCGGCGGCCGGATCCGGGCCGGCGCTGGCGCGGTGGCGCTGATCTCCAGCAATTCCCCGTCGGCGGCGTAATGTGGTTGATAATGGGCGGGCACGTAACAGGCGGAACTCACCGTGGCCACCTGGCTCAACAACCGGTGACGGGGCATTTGCAAGTCGTGGGCCAACAGCCAGGCCAACACCGGCGGCAACGCGACTTCGGCCTCGCCCAGGACAAAAAGATCGGTAGCCGGGGCCAACGGCTCGGGGTTGAGCCAGACCCCCACCCCGCCGCCGAGCACCAGGGGATAACTCTCGTCGCGATCGGCGGCAGCCGGGGGCAGACCGCCGGCTACCAGCAGCCGCAACAACTCCAGGCTGTCACCCTCAAAAGAAAGGGAGTAGCAGACCAGGGCAAAATCACGCAAAGGCCGGCCGGACTCCAAAGAGCGCAACGGCTGACCGGCAGCCGGCGACACGAACCGCTCGGCCACTACCTGGGGCTGCTCGTTGAGCAGATCATAAACCAACTGCCAACCCAGGTTGGAAACCGCCAGGGAATACCGGTTGGGAAAGAGCAGGGCCACCGGCAGCAGTTGACGCCCCCATTTCTTGCGGTAGGTCCCGCGTTCACCACTTAAAAATCCGGGGGCTTGCCGGCTCATCAACTTTCATTTTTACGCAGAAAGGTCGGGCGTTCAAAATCCTCCTCGAAAAAGCTGGCCGGCAAGCTCTGCCGGCCACCGCCCTGCGCCGCCGCCTTGTTTTTTTCTTCCCGGCCGGTGAGCGGCAACTGCTGGGCCTTGGCCTGCCGTTTCGGGAGCAAGGGCCGTACGTTATCGGTGACTTCGTCGAAATCCTCCATCGCCCGGATGCCGGTGGCGATCACCGTTACCCGTAATTCATCGCCCAAGTTTTCATCAAAGATGATCCCCAGGATAATATTGGCATCATCATGGACCTCCTCATAAATCTTGGTGGTGGCCTGGGTGACCTCGGCCATGGTCAGGGTCTCCTGACGAGCGGAGATATTGACCAGCACTCCCTTGGCCCCATCGATACTGATATCCTGCAGCAGCGGGCTGGCGATCGCCATGTTAACCGCCTCCACCGCCCGGTTTTCGCCCACCCCCTGGCCAGCTCCCATCAGGGCCGGCCCCATCTCGTCCATCACCGTCCGGACATCGGCAAAGTCGGGGTTGATATAACCGGGCAGGTTGATCAGATCGGTAATCCCTTTGACCGCCTGGACCAGCACATCGTCGGCCATTTTCATGCCGGCGATGAAGGTGGTGCCCTTGTCGGCCAGGGAGATCAGACGATCATTGGGGATGGTGATGATGGTATCGACATACTCTTTAAGCTCCTTCCAGCCGTTATCGGCGTTCTTAGAGCGGCTGCGGCCTTCAAAAGCGAAGGGCTTGGTGACCACCCCGACGGTGAGGGCTCCCGATTCCCGGGCCACCTTGGCCACCACCGGGGCTCCGCCGGTGCCGGTACCACCCCCCAGGCCGGCGGTGACAAAGACCATGTCGCTGTCCTTGAGCAGATTGCGGATCTCCTCGAGGGACTCCTCGGCCGCCGCCTGGCCGATGTCGGGCTTGGCGCCGGCCCCCAGTCCCTTGGCCAGGTTGGGCCCCAGTTGCAATCGGATATCGGCCCGGGAAAGCTCCAGGGCCTGGAGATCGGTGTTGCAGGCAATGAACTCGACCCCCACCAGGCCGCTTTCAACCATGGTGTTGACCGCGTTACCGCCGCCACCGCCGACACCGAACACCTTGATCCGCGCCCTTGATTCCGTTTCCGCCAGTTTGAAAGACATAACCTGCTCCCTTTGTTAACTATTACCACCTGGTGGCCAGTCTAGCTTATTTTGCCGCCAACTCAAATCGCGTTTTTGAACCATTCCTTCATCCGACCGCTCAGCCGCCCCCACAGCGACCCAGAACGCCCACGAAAACCGCCGGCCGGCGTGTGGCGCCGGCCGTAGAGCACCAGCCCCACCCCGGTGGCCCATTGCGGGGAATCGACCACCTCCACCTGGCCCTCCACCCGCTCCGGAATCCCCACCCGTACCGGCAGGTCAAAAATCTGCTCGGCCAACTCCTCCATGTGTTCCAGCTGGGAAGTACCGCCGGTAAGTACGATGCCGGCGTTGACCAGATCCTTGTAGCGGGAATCGACCAACTCCTGATTGACCAGGGTAAGCATCTCCTCCACCCGCGGCTCCAGGACCTCACCCATGACCCGGCGCGACAGCCGGCGGGATTTGCGCCCGCCCACACTGGGGACCTCGATGATCTGGTCCTTGTCAATCAGCGAAGCCAGGGCGCAACCATACTCTTCCTTGAGCCTTTCAGCCTCCCGAATCGGAGTCCGCAGGCCGATGGAGAGATCGTTGGTCAGATTATGGCCGCCCAGCCCCAGCACAAATGAGTGCTTGATGGTACCGCCGGCAAAGACCGCCAGATCGGAAGTGCCGCCACCGATATCCAGCAGCCCCACCCCCAGTTCCATCTCCTCGCTGGTCAGCACCGCCTCGGCCGAGGCCAGCGGTTCGAGGACCACGTCGGCGACGTTGAGTCCGGCCCGGTTACAGCACTTGACGATATTATGAACCGCGGTCACCAAGCCGGTGACGATATGGACATCGGCCTCCAGCCGGACTCCGGTCATGCCGATGGGATCCTGGATATCGGGCTGACCGTCGACGATGAACTCCTGGGGCAGCACATGGATGATCTCCTGGTCCGGCGGCACCGGCACCGCCCGGGCGGCGTCCACTACCCGGTCGATGTCATCCTGGCGAATTTCGCCGGAGCGGATGGGAATCAGGCCGTGGGAATTAAAGCCTTTAATATGACTGCCGGCGATCCCCACATAAACGGCACCAATCTCGCAGCCCGCCGCCTGTTCGGCCTCCTCCACCGCCCGCCGGATCGACTCCACGGTACTCTCGATATTGACCACCACGCCACGGCGCAAACCCACCGACGGGGAACGGCCCACCCCGATAATCTCCACCCGCTGCTCGCGGATCTCGGCCACCACCGCGCAGATCTTGGTGGTACCGATATCCAGGCCCACCAGCAATTCGCCCCGCTCACTCCTGCTCATCGTAGCCTCTCCCTTGTCAACCACGCCGCTCTTTTGCCACCAGTACCCGGTCCGGCAGGTAATCCAGCTGGATAGCGGCGATTTCGCCCAATAACTCTCTCTTGTACAGCTGCCTCAGTACTTTGACCAGACGGCGATAATCCCGGACCAACTGCTCACCGGCGCCAAGGTAAACCGGAAAAGGATGGCTGACCATAAAAAGGGTCAGTTTATTTTCCTCATCCAGGTTGATTTCCGAAATCCCCTGGGCCGGCAACACCGCGTCCCGGGCGGCCAGGCGCAACAATCGCAGACCCCGCTGCAACCCTTGCCGCTGCTCGGCTTGCCAGCGCTTACGCGGCCCCAGACCGGTGATCACCGGGAAATCAAGCTCCCCGGGCGGCAGGGCCGGGGCGAAAACCTCGCCCTGGCGATCCACGTAATGGAGCCCGTCGGGCTGGGCCAGCAAGGCCAGGGGCCGATGCTCCCGGACCACGATCTCCAGACGATTGGGCCAGTCCCGCCGCACCCGCACCGCCGCCACCCACTCGTGTTCCGTCAGTCGCGCCTTGATCCGGGACGGCGAGAGACGCAACAGATTGCTGTGGATATCCACCCCGCTCAACTCAAGGAGTTCGTCCTTGCTCACCTGTTCACAACCCTCGATCCGCACCGCGGTAAGCTGGAAAAAGGACCACTGGCTCAGCCGCTGCCAGGCCAGCCAGCCGGCGGCGCTGACCGTACCCGCCACCACCAGCAGCAGCAGCGCGCCCAGCGCCAGGGAACGACCGCCGCCCAACCCCTGATAAGCCGCCGCATACCGTGACGGGCGGCCGGTTTTCGGTTTAATCGGCTTCTTCATCAAATCCCAGCATATGGACTTCCGGTTGCAACCAAATGTTGTTTTCCCGCCACACTTTCTCCTGTACCAGGGCCATCAGCTGCCGCACCTCGGCGGCCGTGGCGCCACCCCGATTGACCAGAAAATTGGCATGCGCGACGGCCACTTGCGCTCCACCAACGCTGGTCCCCTTGAGCCCGGCCTCTTCGATCAGCCGGCCGGCGTAAGCCCCCGGCGGATTTTTAAAAAAAGAGCCGGCGGAGGCTACCTTCCGGGGCTGGGCTCGGCGCCGTCCGGCCATGTACTGGCGCAGCCGCTGCCGGCTCACGCTCCCGGCCGCCGGTTCCAGTTCCAGGATGGTGGCCCCCACTACTTCCCCGGGGGCCACCCCCGCCAGCTGCCGGTAGCCGAAATCCAGGGCCGCCGCCGGTACCTGCCGGATGCCGGCGGCGGCGACCAGCTCCACCGCCACCACCCGCTGTCCCAGGCTGCCGTCCCCGGTCCCGGCGTTGAGCAACAGGGCCCCGCCGACACTGCCGGGAATCCCGACCAGAAATTCCAGCCCCCCCAGGCCATGGCGCAGACTCCAACCCAGCAAGCGGGCCAGCGAACAGCCGGCCTCGACCCGCACCCGATAGTCGCCCGACCGGGCAATACCCTCCAGCTGACGATCCAGCAGGATCACCACCCCGGCATAGCCGCGGTCGGCGACCAGCAGATTGCTGCCCCGGCCCAGCGCCCGCCAGGGGCAACCGTAAACCTGCAGCAGCCCCAGCAACTGCCGCAACCCCGCCAGGCTGGCGGGCCGGGCCAGCACCGCCGCCGGACCGCCGACCCGAAAGGTGGTCAAGGGCGCCAGCGGCACCAAGGGCTGGCAACTGCCCGCCCAGTCGGCCCGGAACAAGGGGCAGCGCCCGGCGTACTGCAGGCAATCACCCCGCCCGGCGCACTTCTTCAAGCCGCCAGCTCCTCTTTTGCCGCCAGGGCCGCCAGGATCTCCTCCCCGGCTTGCCAGATATTGCCCGCTCCCAGGGTCAGAACCACATCGCCGCGTTGGAGCCGGGGCAGCAGGGCGGTGGGCAACTCGACCAGGTCGGCCACGTAGTTCACCTCCTTCTGCCCGTGTTGACGCAGGGCTCGGGTTAGGGCCTCGCCGGCCACTTCCGGAATCTCGGCCTCGCCGGCGGCGTAGATCTCACTTAACACCAGGAGATCGGCGTCATGAAAGGCGGTGCAGAAATCCGGCAAGAGACCGGCGGTACGGCTGTAGCGGTGGGGCTGAAAGAGCACCACCAACCGCCGTCGCGGCCAGGCCGCCCGCAGGGCCGCCAGGGTGGCCCGAATTTCGGTGGGATGATGGCCATAGTCGTCGATCACCATAATCCCGTGGCTCTCCCCTTTGACCTGCAACCGCCGCTGCACCCCGCTGTAATTGTTCAAAGCCCGGGCGATGGTGGTAAAGGGAATTTCCAACTCACGGCCCAGGGCGATGGCCGCCAGGGCGTTATAGACATTATGGCGCCCCGGCATGGCCAGGGTGACCTTGCCCAACTGCCCTTCCCGGTCCCAGACCTCAAAACGGGTAAGCAGCCCCCGGGGGGTGATCTCCCGGGCCTGAATATCGGCCTGGCTGCTGAACCCGTAGGTGATGACGCGTTTCCGGATCCGGGGCAGCAGCGAGGCGATCTGGTCGTCGTCCAGGCACACAATGGCGGCCCCGTAGAAGGGAATCCGGTTGATAAATTCCAGAAAAACCGCTTTGACCGCCTCCAGGTCGGGATAATGGTCGACATGCTCATGGTCGATATTGGTGACGATCTCCAGCACCGGCGAGAGCTGGACAAAGGAGCCGTCGGATTCGTCGGCTTCGGCCACCAAAAAATCACCGGTGCCCAGCTTGGCGTTGGAGCCGAAACTGTTGACCTGGCCGCCGATCACCACCGTCGGATCGAGTCCGGCCTCGGCCAGCACCACCCCGGCCATGGAGGTGGTGGAGGTCTTGCCGTGGCTGCCGGCCACCGCGATCCCGTTGACCTTGAGCCGCATCAGCTCGGCCAGCATTTCGGCCCGGGGAATCACCGGAATGCCGGCCTCATGGGCCGCCACCACCTCGGGATTGTCACCCCGCACCGCCGACGAGGTCACCACCACATCGGCCCCGACGATCCGGCGGGCGTCGTGGCCGATGCCGATCAAGCCGCCCAAATCGGCCAACCGCCGAGTGATCTCCCCGGCCTTGAGATCGGAACCGCTGACCCGGTACCCCAGATTAAGCAGCACCTCGGCGATCCCGCTCATGCCGATGCCGCCGATCCCGACAAAATGGATATGGAGATTTCTTTTGTACATTTTACCCAATTCCCTTCAGACTACATTCGCGATAATCTCTGCCGCGGCGGCGGGCCGGGCCAACTCCCGACTGCGGGCCGCCAGCCGCTGACGCCGTGGCTCATCGGTGAGCAATCCTTTAAGCTCGGCCGCCAGCGTTGGCTCATCCAGTTCCGCTTCCAGTTTCATCACCGCCGCCCCGTGCTCCACCATGATCTCGGCGTTTAGCCGCTGATGGTCGTCGGCGGCGTAGGGGTAGGGGACCAGCAGGGCCGGTTTGCCAAAAAGGGTCAATTCGGCCAGGGTAGTGGCCCCGGCCCGGGAAACCACCAACCCGGCCTGCTGATAAACCGCCGCCATATCACTTATAAAGGCCTCAACCCGGGCTTCGATGCCGGCCTGACGGTACTCCGCGGCCACCGCCGCAACATCCCGGCTGCCACTCTGATGGATAACCCGGAAGCCTGATCCCCTCGGCGGCCAGCCGGGCCAAGGCCCGGGGCAACAGCTGATTGAGGCGGTGGGCCCCCTGGCTGCCGCCCAGCACCAGCAGGCACAATTCCCGGCTGGCCGCCACCGGCTCCGTTGCCGCCGCCACCAGTTCGGCGCGCAGCGGGTTGCCTACCAACCGGGTCTTGGCGACCGGAAAATATTTTTCACTGCCCGGCAAGGTCAGAAAGACCAGGTGCACCACCTTGCCCAGCCATCGATTGGCCAGCCCGGGCACCGAGTTCTGCTCGTGGATGGCGGTGGTGATCCCCTGCAGACGGGCGGCCAACAACACCGGGCCGGTGACGTAACCACCCACCCCCAGCACCAGTTGCGGTTTGAAGCGGCGCAACAATCTCCAGGCCTGGCAGAAACCCACCGGCAATCGCAACAGGGCCAACAGGCGTCCCGCCCAGGAGATCCCTTTCAATCCGCTGCCGGTCAGGGTGGCCCGCCGATAGGGCTTGGCGGCCAGGGCCCGCTGGTCAATCTCCCGGCCGGTACCGATAAAAAGCACCTCACTGCCGGGGAAACGGCTGAGCACCTCATCGGCCACGGCGATCCCGGGGAACAGATGGCCGCCGGTACCGCCGCCGGTAATCACCAGTCGCTTGCTCATCTTCCCATGCCCTCCATCACCGGAGTTTGCCGAACCGCCTGAGTTTCGCCAGCGCGCTGTGGCAGCTCCCGCACCGCTTGCCGGAACACCTCACCCCGCTGGGCGTAGCCGCTAAACATATCGAAACTGGCACAGGCCGGCGAGAGCAGCACCGCCTCGCCGGGGGCGGCCAGTTCCGCGGCCCGAACCACCGCTGCCGGCAGGTCTGCCGCCTCGCTCAACGCTACGCTGCCGGCCAGGGCGGCGGCCATCCGCGCCCGGGCGCTGCCGAGCAGCACCACCGCCTTGACCTTCTTTTGGAGCACCGGCCGCAGCAGCTTATAATCACCACCCTTGTCGAGACCACCGGCGATCAGCACCACCGGCCGCGTAAAACCCTGCAGGGCCGAGATCACCGCCCCGATATTGGTGGCCTTGGAATCATCGTAGTAATCCACCCCGGCAATCCTGGCCACCAGCGCCAGCCGATGGGGCAATGCCTGGAAACCCTGCAAGCCGGCGGCCACCGCCGGCGGCGGACAACCGGCCAGACGGGCGGCCAGCACCGCGGCCTGGGCGTTTTGCCGATTGGGTGCCGCGGCCAGCGCCGCATCAAGCTCGTAACTCTCCGGCCGGCAGTGGGCGTCGGCCGCGGCGACGGACTCCGGCAGCCGCACCGCCAGCGTCGTCCCGAGGCTGGCGGCCGCCGCACGGCTCGCCAACCGCGGCCGCCGGGCCGGCCGCGGCGGCGGCGGACTGCCCATTAAAATCAAGACACCGGGCGAGCGGCGGTGCCGTCGCCGTCAACCGGGCAATCTCGGGATCGGCGCCGTTTAACAAGGCCCAATCGGTGGCCCGCTGGTGGGCAAAAAGTCGCCATTTGGCGGCGGCGTATGCCCGATAATCGGGGTAGCGATCCAGATGATCGGGGGAAATATTGAGCAACACACCGATTTGCGGGCAAAAAGTACCGGCGGCATCAAGCTGAAAACTGCTCACCTCCAGCACCACCCAATCGGCCTCCTGCGGCCCGACCAGGTAATCACTAAGCGGCACGCCCAGGTTGCCGCCAACAAAGGTTTTATAACCGGCGGCCGCCAGCAACTCGCCGATCAGGGTGGTCACCGTGCTTTTACCGTTGGTCCCGGTAACGGCGATCACCGGGGTACGAAGATAGGCCGGGGCCAGGGCCAGTTCCCCCATGATCGGGACTCCGGCTTGCGCCGCCGCCGCCAGGGGGGCAATGGTCAACGGCACCCCGGGACTGACCACGATACCATCCACTGCTGTAAACCACGCCGCCGAATGGCCACCCACTTCACACGGGACTCCTTGCTGCCGCAGCCAGTCCAGCGCCTCGGCCACCGGAGGCGTCGCCGGACCGCCCTCGGAAACCGCCACCCGGAGTCCCAAGGAGAGCAAAAAACGGGCCGCCGCCACCCCGGACTTGCCCAGCCCCACCACCAGGACCTGGTCACCGGCCCGAAAAGGCGGGGTATCGCTCCGGCGCTTGTCACTCATTTCCTCACCGTAATTTTAAAGTGGCCAGGGCCACCAACCCCAGCACGATGGAGATAATCCAGAAGCGGACCACCACCTTGGGCTCCTGCCAGCCCTTTTTTTCAAAATGGTGATGAAACGGCGCCATCAAAAAAATCCGCTGGCCGCCACTCAATTTGTAAAAACCGACCTGGAGCATCACACTCAAGGCCTCCATGACAAAGATGCCGCCGACGATGGCCAGCAGAAATTCCTGCTTGGTGATAATCGCCACCATGCCCAAAGCGGCGCCGATGGCCAGGGACCCCACATCCCCCATAAAAACCTGGGCCGGGTAGGTATTGAACCACAAAAAACCCAGAGAGGCCCCCACCAGCGCGGCGGTAAACACCGCCACCTCCCCGGCCCCCGGAACATGAGGGATCTGCAGGTAGGAAGCCAGCACCGCGTGACCGGCCAAATAGGAAAAGAGCAGATAGACGGTGCCGGTGATCACCACCGGGCCGGTGACCAGCCCATCCAGGCCGTCGGTGAGATTGACCGCGTTGGAGGCCCCCACCACCACCAGCAGGGCAAAGAGACAATACCAACTCCCCAGATCTGGTCGAAACTCCTTGAAAAAGGGAAAGCTCAACTGGCCGCTGAAGTCCGGCAGCAGATAGAGCGCCAAAATGGCGCCCCCGGCCCCGACCGCCTGCAGCAGCAATTTGCCGCGCACTCCCAGCCCCTTGCTGTTTTGCCGGCGGATTTTACGATAGTCATCATAGGCGCCGATGACACCAAACCACAGCATGACCCCCAGGATCAACCAGACCAGGGGATTGGCCAGATCGACCCAGAGCAAGGTGGTCAACACCACCGCCGTCAGGATCAGCAACCCGCCCATGGTGGGCACCCCCCGTTTGCCGTAATGGCTCTCGGGGCCGTCCTCACGGACCACCTGCCCGATTTGCCGGTTTTTAAGCCAGGCGATAAAGTACGGCCCCAGCACCATCACCAGCATAAAGGCGGTCAACGCCGCGCCGATCCCCCGGAAGGTGATGTAACGGAAGACGTTGAAGATGGTGTACTGCTCGTGCAGCGAATATAAAAAATGGTAGAGCATGGCCTCTCCCGAAGTTAAACCGCCGGTAACCGTTCAGCAGCACCGCACGTTATCGGCGTCGAGCGCCGATGATCGACAGCGGCGATCAGCCAAGCTTAAGTACACGGGGTACGAGGCGCTTGGCTGCTTGCCACAATCTGCGGCACTGCTGAACGGTTACGGCCCGTTAAGTTCACGGTTATTGGTCCTGCTGAACGGTTACAACCGCCGTTCTGGCCTTGTCGATAATGGTCTCCATTTGCATCCCCCGCGAGCCCTTGAAAAGCACGATATCATCGGCCGCCAGTTCACCGGCGGTGACCATTTGCCGCAGGCGGGCAACCACCTCCTCCTTGTCGGCACAAGCCACCGTACGGGCAGCGGCCATTCCCCGGCGGCGGGCGGCGCTGACCACCTCACCGGCGAAGTCACCCACCGCCAGCAGGTAATCGAAATCAAGCCGGGCCACCTCCCCGCCGACAAAGCGATGGGACGCCACACTCTGCGCCCCCAGTTCCAGCATATCACCCAGCACCGCCACCACCCGGCGCTGCCGCCGCAGGTTGTGGAGGGTTTCCAGGGCGGCCAGCATCGACGACGGATTGGCGTTATAGGTGTCATCGATCAATTTCAGGCCGGCGATAAAGGGCTGCAACTGCATACGCTTGGCAAAGGGACGGTAGGCGGCCAGGCCAGCGGCAATCTCGGCGGGCTCCACCCCCGCCGCCGTGGCCAGGGCGGCGGCGGCCAGGGCGTTGCTGACGTTATGGGTTCCCAGGGCCGCCAGCCGGAGCCGTTGCCGCCAGTCGCCGATGGTCAGGGTAAAGCTCATCCCCTCCTCGCCCAGGCTGCGGATATAAGTAGCCCGCACTTGGGCCTGGCGGGAGCGGCCGAAGGTGATCTGTTTTTGACCGCCGGCGGCCGCCAGTTTACGCACCCTTTTATCGTCAAGGTTAACCACCAGGGTGCCCCAGGCCGGCAAACCGGCAAAGAGTTCCCCTTTGGCCCGGGCCACCCCCTCGACATCGGTAAGTCCGGCCAGATGGGCCTCCTGGACATTGGTGATGCAAGCGATATCGGGCACGGCGATCTCGGCCATCCGGGCGATCTCCCCGGGACGGTTCATGCCCATCTCCAGCACCGCCAGGCGGTGGCTGGCATCCACCGGCAACAGGGAAAGGGGCAACCCGATCAAATTATTCAAATTGCCCCGGGTTTTCAAAAGCCGCTGCCGGCGTTCCAGGATGCTGGCGGTCATCTCCTTGACCGTGGTTTTGCCGGAGCTGCCGGTGATGGCCAGTACCTTGAGAGCGCGCAGCCGGCAACGTCGATAATGGGCCAGATCACCCAGGGCGCGGGTGGTATCGTCCACCAGCACCACCGGCACCGGCACCGGTTCGGCCGGCGGCTGCTCCAGCACCAGGCCGGCGGCCCCCTTGGCGACGGCCTCGGCGACAAACTGCTGGCCGTCAAAATTTTCCCCGCGCAGGGCGACAAAGAGATCACCGGCCTCGATGGTCCGGCTGTCGGTGGAAATCAGGCGAAAGGCGGCCTGGGTCCGCTCCCCCCACAGCCGGCCACTGGTGGCCAGCAGCACCTGGGCCAGAGTCCAAACCGGATTCTGGACCAGGGCAAAGCCGTAACCGAATTCCGCCCGGCGCCGAGAGCGCCGCAAGGCCGCGTTACTGTTGTATTCCCGAGTCGGTTCCATTTGCTCCCCCTCTTGCTGGTATGGCCATGACGGCCGTTGTCCCGACGACTGATTGAACCGCCAACCTCAATGGACGACGGCCAACTCCCGGGCCACTTCCTGCCGATCATCAAAATAACGGCACTGGTTGCCGATCTGCTGGTAAGTTTCGTGTCCCTTGCCGCACAGCAGGATGACATCGGCGCCAGCGGCAAAATACAGGGTCTCGGCGATGGCTCGCCGCCGGGATACCAGCAGGTCATAACCCCGCCGACCAGCGCCAGCCAGCAGGGTTTCCAGCCGACAACGCTGAAGGCCGGCGCTCCGCACCCCTTCCTCGATGGCGGCCAGAATGGCGTGGGGCTCCTCATGCCGGGGATTGTCCGAGGTCAGCACCACGATATCGGCCAGCCGGCCGGCGATTTCTCCCATGGGGTGCCGTTTACCCCGATCACGATCCCCGCCGCAGCCAAAGATCACCAGCAACCGCCGGGCGTGGGGCCGTAAGGTACCTAAAACCTGCTCCAGGGCCGCCGGCGTATGGGCGTAATCAACAAAGACGACCACTCCCCGCCGGTCCTGCCAGCGCTCCAACCGGCCCGGCGGCGGCGGCGCGGCGGCCAGGCCGGCAGCCACCGTGGCGGGTTGCTGGCCCAGCGCCAGACCAACCCCGGCCACGCCCAGCAGATTAAGCAGATTGAAGTCCCCCACCAACGGGGAGCTCAATTCCCACTCTCCTTCCTGGCTGGCCAGCCGGGCGCGAATGCCGTCCAGCCCGGCCTGGTAAGCGAGCAGTCGCAGTTCCCCGCCCTCAACAGGCAAGCGCTTACTTACCTCAAAGCCGCAGCGCCAGAGACGCCAATCCTTCCCGACAGCCGCTTGCCGCTTGGCCTGTAACTCCGTTAGCAGCCGCCTACTCCAGTTGTGACTGCCGGACCGGCTGCCGCCGCCATTACCACCCTCGGTGGTGGTGGCGGCCAGTTCACCGGCCCCGAGCACGGCCGCCCCGCCGGGCTTGAGATGGTCGCGGAAAAGTCTCATTTTGGCGGCAAAATAGCTTTCCATATCAGCGTGGTAATCCAGGTGGTCGCGGCTTAAATTGGTAAACAGCGCCACATCGAATTGGATACCGGCCACCCGCCGCTGCGCCAGGGCGTGGGAGGAGACCTCCATGATCACATGGCTGACCCCGGCCTGCCGCATTTCGGCCAGCAAGCGCTGCAGGGTTTCCGGCTCCGGGGTGGTATGCGCCGCCGCCACTTCCCGCCCGCGGTAACGGTAACTGATGGTGCCGATCACCCCCGGCACCGCGCCCTGGAAGGCCAACAGCGCCTCCAGCAGATAAGCGCAGGTGGTCTTGCCATTGGTGCCGGTGATCCCGATCATCACCAGGGAGCGGGCCGGATGGTCCCAGAAGGCGGCACAGAGGGTCCCCAGGGCCTCCCGGGTATCGGCTGCCTGCAGCCAAAGCAGCGGCTCGTCCGAAGCGTCGTCCAGTCTTTTTTATTAAGCCGGCGACCCGCTGGCTCGGGATAAGACGGCAACCCCGGGCCACGGCCTCGGCGATATAATCATGGCCATCCACCGTTCACCGGCGATGGCGACAAGAGCACCCGGGTCCGGCCTGACGTGAATCGGCGGTAACCGCGGTTACCTCCCTGGCGGCCGACTGCCACTTGCTGCTTACGGCGGCAAGCCGGCCGCGCTGAAAAGTTCCGTCAGCTGCATTATTGCCCCAAGTCGGCGGTGGTATAGGCGGCCCGCAGTTTAACCGTCGCCGCTTCGATGCCGGTCAACGGGGTTCCGGCGGCGGGGGTCTGCCCCACCACCCGGCCGCTGCCCTCCACCTGTACCGTCAAACCGGCGGCCTGCAGGTCGCGCAGGGCCCGGCGCAGACTCTGCCCGACCACATCGGGCAGCGGCCAGGGGAAAACGCGCCACTGCGCGGCCCCCGGCCAGGACAGCCTGCGTCCCGGCTCTCCAGCCATTGCCGATACAACTCCTGCTGCTGGCGGGCCAACTGCCGGGCCGGCGGCGCGGCTTCGTCCTGTTGCCACTCACGGCTCCAACCGCTCAACTGCCGGGCCACACCGGCCAGGGGCGAAGGCATATCCGGAGCCAGCCGGGCCCGGTCGATAAAGAGCAGCAGCGCCAGGGTAGGATCCTGTTGGCGATCCAGAGCCGGCGTTTCGCTCTGGTAACGCGGCGGTGTCTCTTCCCCGGCCGCCGCTGGCGTCGGCTTTTCCCCCGGGCCACCTTCTCCGACCCGGGCGACAACCGCTTGCACTTCGTCAACCGCTTGCCGCTGGCGGACCAGGCTTTCCACCACCACCGGCGCCGCCTCCCCCTGCCCGGCATCGGCCGTGGCCGGGGGCTGCCGCCAGTTGTCGAGGTCTATAGCCTCGCCCTTCGATCCCGGCTGCGTTACCGGCAAGCGGCGCGCTTTTAACGCCATCCCAACTGCGCCCGTGCCGGATGGGGCTCGACCGCCGCCCCACCACCGGCCAGCGGGCTGAAGGCGGTCAGGCAGGGCCAAGCCCGCTGAACCGGGCCTCGGGATCAGCCAGCAACCAGGTGGCAATCGACCTCGGCGGGCTTACTTTAAGCCGCCGTGCGGCCCGCCAGATCCAGGGCCATGGCCTGCTGGGCCGCCGGCAGGCGCGCGCTCCGGCGGCTGACGGAGCCCCAGCTGCCGAGCCAATTCCGGCCGGGCAGTCGCCAATTCAGGCAGCAACTTTTCCAGAACCGCTAGCCGCAAACGGGGAGCCACCAGCTGATTGACCCGCTGCTGGCTGTCATGGGGCCCAGGAAGTCTCGGGGTCCGTAGGCGGCCGCAGATTGACCATGGCCGCCGCCGCGCGGCTTTCAACGTCCCCATCACGAGGCCGCCGGCGAGTCGACCATCCGCCGTCCGCCGGGCCCGTTCCAAACGCTCTTGCAGGGCGCGCTGGATGGAGAGATCCAGGGTGCTGAGCGAATGTCGCCCCGCCCTGCCGTTTTGCAGGAGCCCG
>JAXHLI010000015.1:0-31544 GCA_034522365.1 Desulfurivibrio sp.
CCTGGCGGAAATGGACCGGATCCAGGCGGGCGGCAAAACAGCGGCGGCCGGCCGTAGATGGTCAGCCCGCCAAGGCCGGGTCGGGCCTGGCCCAGTTGGCGCAGGCCGGCGCGGTCCCCGTCGAGCAGCGGGCTGCGCCAGGCCGCAAGCCGGCCGCCCGGCAGTTGTCCAGGGCCAGGCTGTTTAAGATATTGAGGGTGTAATCACCGTAGAGTTCCGACGCCGGCGGCCGCCGCCGGCTCGCCGGCCCCGGCTGCTCCGCCTTTTGGCTGAGCGATAAGCGGCGCCAGCCTCCGCTCCCGCCGTCGTCTCGCCGGGCTGTTCGATAAAAAATTGCAACTGGCTCAAACGGCGCCAGCTGCCAGGCCTGAAGCCCCGCTGCCGGCAGGGCGGCGATCTCCCGCCGGTGAAAGGGCAGCTCTTCTTCCAGAATCACCGGCGGCAGGGCCCAGATCAAGCGCCCCCGCAGGGGCCGGGGGAATCTCGCCAGCCAGCGTCTTCGCGGCTTTCCGGGGTCAACGGCAACACGATCCGTTCCACCTGGGCCGGCAGGCGTTGCTTGAGCAATGCGGGATCGTCGACCTTGAGCCAGAGCGGCAAGGAGGAAGCTCTCCGGCTTGCGAGCCTTACCCCCGGCAACGGCGCTCTCCTGCCGGGCGCGGGCGAGGCTGCCATAGCCATTGGCCGCCAGCCGCCGCGCCACCTTGCCGGTGCTCACCTCCCCGGCCCGGCGTTGGTGGTGCTGCTTCACCACCAGTTGCCGCCGTTCACCCCGGCGATTGGCGGCGGTATCCACCAGATAGAGGCTGTCTCCGGCAGCGGCCGATGCCGGCAGCAGGATATCGCCACGCCACGCCGCTTCGATGCCGGCCGCCGGCGCCGCCGACTGTTTCCCGGCTGCCGCCGGGCGCACCTCCTTGACCGAAAAGGCCAACCGCTCACCGCTGGCCTCCCGGTGCAGGCGCAGCCGGTCGCCCTTGCCCACCAACCGACTGCTGCTAAGAGTCGCCCATCGCCCCCGGCACCTCTCTATTCTACCCAGAAAATCACCGATATGACCGGAACCTGGCCGGGCACTGACCAACTCCCGGGGCGGCAGGCTGAGAAAACCGGTGCGGCGGTCCGCCGTCCCAGGGCCCGGCCCAACAATTCCCGTCCCTCCTCCATGGCGGTGGCCAACTCCCCTCTCCCGCCGGGGGGTGGCAACGGCCAGGGCGTCCAGCACCAGGCGGTAGGCCCTGGTCACCAAACTTACGTAGGCAGCATTTTTCAAGCGCCCCTCGATTTTGACCGCCGCCACCCCGGCCTCCTGCAAAGCGGGCAGATAAGCCAGGCCCTCCAGGTCGTTCATCGAGAACAGATAGCCCCCCTTTTTGCCATCCCCCCAGCGGTAACGGCGCCGGCAAGGCTGCACGCAGCGACCCCGGGTACTGCTTTTGCCACCGCCGTAACTGCTGAACAGACAGAGCCCGGAGTAGCTGAAGCACATGGCGCCATGGACGAAGACCTCCAACTCCGGCGCGCTTGGCACCGCGATGGTCTCGATCTCACCCAGGGACAACTCCCGGGCCAGCACCAGCCGGGAAAAGCCCATGGCGGCAAACTGGGCCACCGCCAGGCTGTTATGGGCGCCCAGTAGGGTGCTGGCGTGCAGCGGCAACTTGGGGAAATAACGGCGGCAGAGGGCGTGCAGCCCGAGATCCTGGATAATCAGGGCGTCGACGCCCGAGCCCGGCCAGCAGTTCGACGGTGGCGGTGGCGGCGGCGGCCAGTTCCTCTTCCGTGAGGAGGCTGTTCATCGCCCCGTAGACCTTCACCTGGCGGGCGTGGGCGTAGTCGATCAGGGCGGCCAGCTCCGCCGGGCTGAAGTCGTGGCCCCGCAGGCGCGGGCGTTGGCCTTGGGGGCGCCGATAGAAACCGCCCCGGCCCCCGCCGTCACCGCCGCTTCAAAGGCCTCCGAGGCTGGCCCGCCTGGTGCCAGCAGTTCGATGGTCAAGCGGTCCGCCCCGTCGGAATAAGGCAGGATAAAGTAGAAATTATTGCCAAGCGGCGTTCGTTCATAACCCACCACTCCCCCGTGGATCTCCACCACCTGCTTGACAAAGGCCAGGCCATGGCCGGTACCGGGCTGCTCCTGACTGGCCTCGCCCCGAAAGCCATCGTTGTAAATGGCCTGGGCTTCCTCGTCGCTTAAATAAGGACCGGTGGTAAAGACATTGAATTTGATCCCATCCCGGCCGAGCCCGAAATAATCGTCCAGATACTCCCGACCATAGGCCACGAACTTGACTTCCTGGCCGTTGGGATCGCTCGCCACCGCCGGGCAAGGATTTAACGGCATTGGAAAGAGGTTGGCGTATACCTGGGAGAAGCAGCCCGACATCCACCCGCAGGGGACTTCCCTCCCGCCGCACATCCTTGCGGGTGCGAGTATGCGGATACGACGGTTGAGCAACCGCTGGCCGCAACGCTCCGGCTCAACCTGCGGGCAGAATGATCTCCTTTTCGATGGAACACATCCGGGTACGCAGCACCAGGTGCCCCTTGCTGAAATGATCGCGCCGAAAAAGGCTTTCCAGAAAAAGGCTGAAATTGTTGTAATGCTCCAACAGCTCCCGGTGGTTGGCACCCAGATCATCGTAAAGCTCTTCCAGCCGCCGTTGGATCTCGCCGCAACTCGCCTCGTCGCACACCTGCTCGCCGCCGGCCCGCATCCGGCTGAATTCCTGGCTGATCTCCTCCAGTTCACGCAACCTTTTCTGCAATTTGTTGAACAGATGGCGAAAATAGATATTGGGAGTGATCACATTGTGCTCGATATCGGCCACCAGGTTGTTGATAAATTGCAGGTGACGGATATTCTGCTGGGCGATCTGCCGGTTGTGGAGGTTGTAGCCGACCCGGTTGGCGTATTTACGCAGAAAGAAACGCTGGTCCCGGTCCATCCCGGCTCCGCCGGAGACCTCCAGACTCCGCCGACGACATTGGCCATGGTGGGTGATTTACCGCCGTCCCGGGGGGTGGGCTTGCGCTGGATGGGCACCAGCAGCGCCTCACCCCGGGTACGGGTATGGCAATCCAGTTCCATGGCGGCCGGCTGCGGCGGCTCGACCAGGCCGCGGTCACTGGCGCAGATCAATTGCAGATGGTTACGCTCTTCGTCCAGGAGATACAGCCGACAGGGGATTTCCAAAAAGACCAGGGGCAGCGACGACGCAGACCCGGCAAAAGTCCTCCATGACGTCATATTCCTGGGCCAGATCGAAAAAGGCCCGCAGGGCGGCATTCTGGCCGTCGCTAAAGTGATAGCGCCGGTAGCTCTTCGCCTTCTCCCAAACCCTCCGCTGGACCAGCGCCAGGGCCGTATCTTCCCCTTCGGCCACCATGATAGTCAGCGAGTCAGCACTACTTCATCGGCTCCGTCATGCTCCCGCAGCAGGACATGCACATGCTCACCCTCGCCGACCTGGACATCCAGCCCCACGTAATCGGGCTGGATTGGCAACTCGCGGCCGCCCCGGTCGACCAGGGCGGCCAGCTGGATGCAGCGGGGACGGCCCAGATCCATGATGGCATCAAGGGCCGCCCGGGTGGTACGACCGGTGTAGATCACATCATCAATCAGCACCACCACCTTATCCTGCATGGCAAAATCAAGGGTGGTCTTCTTGACCACCGGGTTCTGGGCCGCCAGGCTCCAGTCATCACGGTAGAGAGTGATATCCAGGCTGCCGGCCGGCAGGCTGATGCCGAACTGTTCCTGGATCAAATGTTGAATTCGTTGGGCCAGATAAACCCCGCCGGTGTAAATGCCGACGATGGCCAGATTTTCCACCCCGTGGTTATGCTCGACAATCTGCATGGCCATCCGGGCCAGGGAGCGGTCGATATCATCGCCGCCTAACAATCGGCTCTTACTTATCCCCATCACAACCTCCTGTGGTCAGCGCAAGCGTTTGGCAACATCGCCCAACGCTTAGCAAAACCGTAACCAGCTCATACGCCGTTAGTAACTAATTCCGCCGCGACGGCCAGAAATACTCCACTCCCCGGGCGGCGACCAGATTGACCGCCTCGGGATAGGCCTCGCATTCGGCGGCAAAGACCCGGGCGGCGATCTCCTCCGGACCATCATGTTTCGCCAGGGCGACACATTTCTGGACCACGATGGGACCTTCATCGTAGGCCTCGTTGGCGAAATGCACGGTGCAGCCGCTAACCTTGACCCCCCGGGCGTGCGCCGCCCGGTGTACCCGCATGCCGTACATGCCGGCCCCGCTAAAGGCGGGAATCAGCGCCGGATGGATATTGAGCACCGCCCTTTGCAGCTCCGGCGGCGGCACATAGAGCTTGAGAAAGCCGGCCAGCAGCACCAGATCCACCGACTGTTCGGCGATGAGGGCGTTGATCGCCGCGTTATCGGCGCCATGAAAGGCCGGATAGCCGTAAGCACGGGCCTTCTCCAGACCCAAAGCAGCAGCCTGGTTGGAGATTACCGCCGTGATCCGGCCGGCCATACTGCCAGCCTCAATACGCTGGTGGAAATTATCCAGGGTCCGGCCGGAGCCGGAGAGTAAAACCGCCAGGTTCATAGAAGGCGTCCTTGCCACCGGCCTTAAGTGAAATAGGGTTCCTGGTCCACATCCACCCGCTTAAGCCAGGCGGTGATGGCGGTATCATAGGCGCCGGTCAGTTCAAAGACCTTGACCGCCAGCTTAAAGCGGGTCTTGAGGGTGGTGTTGCCATATTGTTTAAGTTCGGCCAGCACCTGCGGATAATCGGCGGGATCAACGATCACCGTGACATCCCGGAAGTTCTTGGCCGAGGAGCGCAGCATGGTGGGGCCGCCGATATCGATATTCTCGATGGCCTTCTCAAGGGTACAGGCCGGATCCGCCACCGCCTTGTCAAAGGCGTAGAGGTTGACCGCCACGATATCGATGGGCTCCAGGTCGTGCTGTTCCATCTGACGCCGGTGTTCGGGATTTTCCCGCTGGGCCAGAATACCGCCGTGGACCTTGGGATGCAGGGTCTTGACCCGGCCATCAAGCATCTCGGGAAAGCCAGTGAATTCGGCTACATCCTTGACCGTGATGCCATGCTCCCGCATTTTCTTGGCGGTCCCGCCGGTGGAGAGGATCTCGATCCCCAGCTTGGCCAACTCGCCGGCAAATTCTTCGATACCGCTCTTGTCAGTAAGGCTGATCAACGCCCGTGCCGCTTTACTCATCTCTTATTCTCCTTGGTGTTAAAAGACTGCTCATTCTTGCCGGCGGATAAATTTTTTAATCAGCCGCCGGTCCCTTTTGGCGGGCTTGCCCTTGGGCGCCGACACCCCGGCCAGGGCCGCCGTACGGCGCTCCTGGCTGGCGGCCTGCCGGGCGGCCAGGCTTGCCGGGCTTTCCTCATAGAGTTCAGCGGCCAACGGCGCCGCCAGACGCTGCCGGCTGGTGGCCCGTACCGTTACCGTAAAGGCCAGTTCTCCTTTGCGAATCGCCAGGAGATCGTCGGGCCCCACCAACCGGGCCGCTTTTACCCGGCTGCCGTTGAGATGTACCTTACCACCGTTTACCGCTTGCGCCGCCAGGGCCCGGGTCTTGAAAAAGCGGGCCGCCCAGAGCCAGATATCAAGCCTGATTTTCTCCGCTTTGGCCATCATCACAGACTGTCACTTAGACCATACTTTGAGGTGATTTGCAACGCCGACTGTCAATCATCGGCGCTGGACGCCGATAACCTGCGGTGCTGCTGAACGGTTACCAAAATTCAGTTTACTTTCCCCGCCAAGCCAGCTACCATCCCGAGCGATTATGGAACTGCAAAGCGTTGGCATCAAGGATATCAGATACCCCATCACCGTCCGGGAACGTTCGGGGGGCTTGCAGCAGACCGTGGCCGGTATCGATTTGCTGGTCAACCTGCCCCGCCAATACCGGGAGAGCTGTGTCTCGACCTTTATCGAGGTACTCAGCCGTTACCAGGAGGAGATGAGCAACCGTATCTTCCGGCAACTGCTGGCCGAGGTCAAGGAACGGCTGCGGGCCGACTCGGCCCATGTCGAGATGACCTTCCCCTACTTTCTGGAGAAAACAGCCCCGGTCAGCGCCACCACCAGCCTGATGGAATACCGCTGCCGCTTCACCGGCGGCATCGGCACCGACGAGGACTTTATGCTTTCGGTCTGGGTGCCGGCCACCACCCTGTGCCCCTGCTCGCAGGAGATCAGCGACTGTGGAGCCCATAACCAACGGGCCGAAATCAATCTCAATGTCAAATATCAGGAATTTATCTGGCTGGAAGAGCTGATCAGCCTGGCCGAAGCCGGCGCCTCCTGCGAGGTGTTCGCCCTGCTCAAACGCCCCGATGAAAAGTACGTCACCGAACAGGCCTACCACAATCCCCGTTTTGTCGAAGACGTGGTCCGCCGGGTGGCCGAGGCGGCCCTGCACCACCCGGCCATCACCTGGTTTTCGGTGGGCGCCGAGAGCTTTGAATCGATCCACAAACACAGCGCCTACGCCTACGTCGACAGCGACGACTTGTAACCGTTCAGCAGCACCGCATCTTGTGGCGATCAGGACGGCTCACGTACAGGAGTACGCGTCGCTGTCCTGCTTGCCACAACCTGCGGCACTGCTGAACGGTTACGGCCCGTTAAATGGGCGATTGTCGACCCTGGTGAACGCTTACGACGATTTGTAGAGGCGATGACGGGCGATATAGTCGGCCACCGGCGGCGGCACCAGGTGGGCGATGGGCTCGCCTTGACGAACCCGGCGGCGGATCTCAGAGGACGATACCGGGACCGCCGCCACCGGGCAGGGATAGATCAGACCGCCCTGGCGATGGCGCCAGGGGCGTAATTGCGGGTTGCTGGTCACGGGGTGTTGGGAGCTGGCAGCGGCCGCCGGTTCGGCGGCCGGCGGTAGAAAGTCGGCCAGGCCGGCCAGGGTATCGGCCAACCGTTGGGGGGCCGATTCCGGACGCTGGGCCACCAGAAAGTCGGCATATTGGAAAAGTTGCTGATAATTCTGCCAGCTGGTGATCTCGGCAAAGGCGTCGGAGCCGATGATAAAAAAAAGGGCGCAAGCGGCCGGCAATTCCTGCCGCAACTGGCGCAGGGTATCGATGCTGTAGGAAGGGCCGGGACGCTGTTGCTCCATCCGGCTGTAAAACAGCCCGGGTTGCTCGTCAAGCGCCATCTCCAGCATCGCCGCCCGCCGCGCGAAGGGCGAAACCGGCTCCCCCTGCTTGTGGGGCGGCTGGGCGGCGGGAATCAGGACCACCCGGTCCAGGGCAAAGTGGTCCCGGGCCGCCCGCGCCAGCACCAGATGGCCGTTATGGACCGGATCGAAGGTGCCGCCGAGAATCCCGAGCCGGCTGCCCGCCGGCAGGTCAAAATCGATCATCCCTCTACCCCTGGCACTTCCCCGCCGCCGACCCGGCTATTGCCGGATTTCCCCCTCGCCGTAGACGATAAATTTCCGGGTGGTCAACTCCCGCAACCCCATGGGACCGTAAGCGTGGAGCTTGGTGGTGCTGATCCCGATTTCGGCGCCCATTCCATACTGACCGCCGTCGCTGAAGCGGGTCGAGGCGTTGACCATCACCGACGAGGCATCGACCTCCCGAATAAAGCGCTGAGCCCGGGGGTGGTTACTGGTAACAATCGCTTCGGTATGCTGGGAGCCATGGTCGACAATATGGGCCAGGGCGGCGTCGAGATCATCCACCACCTTGACCGCCAGGATCAGATCGAGAAATTCCCGGCCCCAATCATCGGCAGCGGCGGGCTGGGCGGCGGGGGCCAGGGCCACGGTCTGCGGGCAGCCCCGCAACTCGACCCCGGCGGCCGTCAGTTGGGAGGCCACCATGGGGATAAATTCGGCGGCTACCCGGCGATGGACCAGCAGGGTCTCCAGGGCGTTGCAGACCCCGGGCCGCTGGGTCTTGCCGTTGTTGACAAGGGCGGTGGCCATCTCCAGATCGGCGCTCTCATCGACAAAGAGGTGACAGACCCCCTTGTAGTGCTTGAGTACCGGAATCCGCGAATTTTCGGCGACAAAGCGGATCAACCCTTCGCCGCCCCGGGGAATGATCAGGTCGATCTCCTCCTCGCAGGCCAGCATGGCGCTGATCGCCTCCCGATCGGTGACCGGGATCACCTGAATGGCCGCCGGGTCGAGCTGCTCGGCCGCCAGGCAATCCCGCAGGACCCGGGCCAGGGCCAGGTTGGAATTATGCGCTTCGGAGCCGCCCCGCAGGACCACGGCGTTGCCGGCCTTCAAACAGAGGGCGGCGGCATCGACGGTGACGTTGGGGCGGGATTCATAGATCATGCCGATCACCCCCAGCGGGATCCGCATCCGGCCCACCAGGATACCGCTGGGCCGGCGCACCATCTCGGCGATCTCCCCCACCGGATCGGCCAGGGCCGCCACCTCTTGCAAACCGCCGATCATGGCCTCGATCACTTTGTCGCTCAAGGCCAGCCGATCGAGCATGGCGGCCGACAACCCCTTCTCCCGGCCGGCGGCCAGATCCTTTTCGTTTTCGGCCTGGATATATTTTTTCTCCGCCCGCAGGGCCTCGGCCATGGCCAGCAGCAGGCGGTTCTTGACAGTGGTGGACAAGTTGGCGACCTGCCGGGAGGCCACCCGGGTGGCCATGGCCAGGGATTTGATCTCTGCTTCCATGCTCATTTTGTAAACTCCTTCATGCTATTCTGGCAAACATTCATCAAGGCCGACCACCGTCGGCTGAACGGTCACCTATTGTTGAGCGATCAATACCAGATTATCGCGATGGATCACTTCGTCGGCGTCCTTGTAGCCCAGGATATCGGCAATCCCCGAACTCTTCACCCCCTTGATGCGGCGCAGGGCCTCGGCGTCGTAGGCGACCAGACCGGCGGCCACCGCCCGGCCCGTGTCATCCAGGCAATGGACCGCGTCGCCGATGCCGAAATGGCCCCGCACCTCGACCACCCCCGACGGCAACAGGCTGCGCCCCCCCTGCTCAATGGCCCGGCAAGCCCCGGCATCCAGCACCAAGAAAACCTTTGGGGCGCAGGGTATGGGCGATCCAGTGCTTGCGGCTGGGCAGGCGGTGGGGGGCCGGCGGGAAAAAGCTGCCCAGCTCTTCCCCGGCCAGCAGTCGCGGCAGGATATCCACTTCCCGACCCGAGCCGATCAGTACCGCCCCGCCCCGGGAGGTCACCATCTTGGCCGCCTTGAGCTTGCTTTGCATGCCACCGGTGCCCACCCCGTTGTTAACCCCGCCGGCCATGGCCTCGATGGCGGCGTCGATCCGCTCCACGGTACGCAACGGCCGGGCCGCCGGCTCCCGGTCGGGATCGGCGGTATAAAGGGCGTCAACATCGCTTAAGCAGATCAGCAGGTCGGCTTCGACCAGGTTGGCGACCATGCCTCCCAGGGTGTCGTTGTCGCCAAAGCGCAACTCCTCCACCGCCACCGCGTCGTTTTCGTTGATGATCGGTACCAGTTGCCACTGCAACAGGGTAAAGAGGGTGTTACGGGCATTTAAATAACGATCCCGGCGGGAAAAGACATCGTGGGTCAGCAGGACCTGGGCGACCTTGCTGCCATGGTTTTCAAAAGATTTTTCGTAGGCCCGCATCAGACTGCTCTGGCCGATGGCCGCCGCCGCCTGCTTCTCCCGCAGGGGCAGTACCCGATCACCCAGGGCCAGCTTGCGCCGCCCCGCCGCCACCGCCCCGGAGCTGACCACCAGCACCTCGCAACCCCGGGCCCGCAACTGTTCGATCTGCTCCACCAGCCGGTCCAGGACTGTAAAATCAAGGCCGTCGGCAGCGGTCAACACCGCCGAGCCGATCTTGACCACCAGCCGCCGAACCCCCCCCAGACAGGAGCGGCGATCGGCGCTGGCCGCCGCCTGGTCGGTGGCGCCCCGGGCTGTGGTGGCAAGTGCTTGCTGCTTCATTTATGCGGGGTTCCCTTAATCTTCTTCCACTTCCAGCGGTTGCAGCCCACTTGCCGCCTCGTCGGCGGCGGGCCGGGGCAGGCTGGCGGCCAGGGCCTCCGTTAAGCGCGTTACCCCCTGGCCGCCCAAGGCTGAAACCGGCAGCGGGGTCACCCCCCGGCGCCCGAAACGCTCTTCTAACTCCCGCCACTGCCGGCCGTCATCGTCCAGCAGGTCGATCTTGTTAAGCACCACCAGCCGGGGGCGCTTGAGCAGATCCTGCTGGTAGTTGGCCAACTCCCGCTCCAGGGTATCATACTGGGCCAATGGATCACCTTCCCACCCTGATGCGTCGATCACCTGCACCAGCAGCCGGGTACGTTCGATATGGCGCAAAAAGGTATGCCCCAGGCCGGCACCCAGATGGGCGTCGGCGATCAGTCCGGGGATATCGGCGATGGTACAGAGGGGGCGCTGTTGGAAGAAAAGCACCCCCAATTGGGGGGCCAGGGTGGTGAAGGGATAATCCGCCACCTTGGGAGTGGCGGCGGTCAAGTGGCTTAAAAGAGTGGATTTTCCGGCGTTGGGCAGACCGATCAGGCCAACCTCGGCGATCAGCTTCAGTTCCAGACGAAACCAGAACTCCTCGCCGCTCTTACCCTTGGTGGCGGTCCGCGGAGCCCGGTTGGCGCCGCTGGCGAAATGGACATTGCCCTTGCCGCCCTTGCCGCCGGCGGCCGCCAGGTAACGCTGGCCGTCGGTCACCAGATCGGCCAGCAGCTCACCGCTGTCGGCATCGCGCAGCACCGAACCCGGCGGTACCGCCACCAGGCAATCGGCGCCGCTTTTGCCATGCATTTTGCGGCCCCGACCATGGACGCCGTTTTCGGCCTTGAAATGGGAACGATACTTGAAATCCAGCAGCGAGTTCAGCCGCGCGTCGACCTCAATGATGACATCGCCGCCTTTGCCGCCATCGCCGCCGTCGGGGCCACCCTTGGGAACGTATTTCTCCCGCCGGAAGCTGACACAGCCGTTGCCGCCGTCGCCGGCCTTGACATAGAATTTGGTTTCGTCAATAAAGGACATGGTAAGCGTCCGCCAAGGCCAACAACCGTCGATTTAACGGGCCGTAACCGTGCGTGACGGCCGGCGGTGACACTTACTCGGCGGCCCCGGCTGCCGTGGGATAAACGCTGACCCGCTTGCGGTTGCGGCCGAAGGTTTCAAAGGTAACCACTCCGTCGCTCTTGGCAAACAGGGTATAATCCCGCCCCAGCCCAACGTTGGTACCCGGGTGGATTTTGGTGCCCAACTGACGGACCAGGATATTGCCGGCCTTGACCTGCTGGCCGCCGAAACGTTTCACTCCGCGCCGCTGGGCGTTACTGTCGCGACCGTTCTTGGAACT
This sequence comes from Desulfurivibrio sp., assembly GCA_034522365.1. Lineage (GTDB taxonomy): Bacteria > Desulfobacterota > Desulfobulbia > Desulfobulbales > Desulfurivibrionaceae > Desulfurivibrio. Next base: position 11,354 of record JAXHLI010000015.1, read on the forward strand.
GCCGCCCGCTTTTTTATGTGCCATGACTGATGCCTCTTCAGACTGCCTTCGGGCAGCTAGCGGATTTCCTTGATCTCCAGCGCCGTAAAGGGTTGGCGATGGCCCTTGGACAGGCGATAACCCTTGCGCCGCTTCTTCTTGAAGACCTCGACCTTCTTGGCCTTATCCTGTTCCACGATGCGGGCCGTTACTTTAGCCCCCTCGACCACCGGCCGGCCCACCTTGATCTCGGCGGTATCGGCCACCAGCAACACTTCGTCGAGTTCCACCGTATCTCCGACCTCGCCGGCCAGCTTTTCCACCCGCAGGCGCTCACCGGGAGCCACCTGGTACTGTTTGCCGCCGGTGCGAATTATTGCGTACATAACTTCCTCCCATGGTCAACGGCCACCCCTGGACAAGCCGGGACGGCCCGATAAAGTAAACCCCGATACATATCCCCACACCCTGCAAATGTCAAGTTCTAATTCGAACTACCCACAGATAAGGTCTATCGTACCTGTGGCCACCGTGGGGCGGGCCATTTACCTTGCCCTTTCAAACCGTCGCCGTGGTCCATTCCAGGTTGTAGCGCTCGGGGTGATAATCCTTGAGCGGCATAACATGGATCCGTTTGCCGCATTTCTTTTCCAGATAATCGATGGTCAGGGCCTCCTCCCGCAATATCCGCTCCGCCACCCGGGGATGGACCCGGACGGTGACCGCCGCCGCTTCCTTCTTGCAGGCCTCCCGCTCGATGGTCCGGAAAATCTCATAGCTGATGGTCCGCCCGGAGCGCAGCACCCCGGTGCCGTGGCAGGTGGCGCAGGACTCGCACAGCAGGTGCTCGAGATCATCGCGGTCGCGCTTGCGGGTCATCTGCACCAGGCCGAACTCGGAGACCCGCAGGATATTGAGCCGGCTCTTATCCTTCTTGGCCGCCTCCTGCAAGGCGTTGAAAAGCGACTCCCGGTGCGCCTCATCCTCCATGTCGATAAAATCGACAATGATGATACCGCCGATATTGCGCAGCCGCAACTGGTAGGCGATCTCCTTGGCCGCCTCCATATTGGTCTTGAAGATGGTCTCCTCCAGACCGTTCTTACCGACATAACGGCCGGTATTGACATCGATAACGGTCAGCGCCTCGGTGGGCTCGATAACGATATAACCGCCGCAACGCAGCCAGATCTTGCGCTCCAGGGCCCGGTTGACCTCAAAATCGATGCCAAAAACCTCGAAGATCGGCGACTCGCCGCTGGCCAGGCAGACCCGCCCCTTGAGGTGGGGGGCGAAGGTTTCGACGAACCCCACCACCCGCTCGTAGGTCTCCGGTTCATCCACCACCACTTCATCAACTTCCGGGGAGAAGATATCGCGGACTACCCGCAGGGTGATATCGAGATCCTCGTAAACCAGGGAGGGCACCGGCGCCTCGGGGGCCCGGTCCCGGATCTCGCTCCAGGTATGGAGCAGGAACTCCATATCCGCCTCCAGCTCCTCGTTGCTGGCCAGCTCCGCCACCGTGCGGACAATAAAACCGGTGCCGGCGGGCCGCAGAGCCTCGATATCCTGGCGCAGCATGCGCCGGACATCCTCGTCCTCGATCTTGCGCGAGACCCCGATATGGTCGGTCATCGGCATAAAGACCAGGTTGCGGCACGGCAGGGTAATATGGCAGGTCAACCGGGCCCCCTTGCTGCCCAGCGGCTCCTTGCAGACCTGGACCAGGATATCCTGGCCTTCACGCAGGAGATCCTCGATATTCTGCCCCGCCCCCCGCCGCAACAGGCTTTCGCCCTCGTCACCGCAGCAGGGGGAGCTGCCGTCGCCCTGGTCGCAGCGCGCCAGCCGTTTTTCCACCTCGTGGGAGCCGACATGGACATCGTCGATATAGAGAAAACCGGTGCGCTCCAGGCCGACATCGACAAAGGCCGCCTGCATACCAGGCAGCACCCGCACCACCTTGCCCTTGTAGATATTGCCCACCAGCCCTTTTTCAGTTGGATGTTCAAGGTAGAATTCGGCCAGGTTGCCATGCTCCAGCAGGGCGATCCGAATCTCATAGGGGGTGGCGTTGATCAGCAATTCGGTGGACAAAATCCACTCTCCTTTTAATTATGACGGGTATCAGAGGAGCCGCTCGCGGGAAATTGGCGGGAAATTGGTGTCTGACCCCAATTTCCCCGCTGGCCCGATTACGGTCAGCGGGCCGGCGTGACGGCAGCGTATTAGCGGCCGGGCGCCGAAGCCGTCTTCAAGACCCGGGCGGCGGCGACTTCCCGGGGTGACAGGGCGAAAACCCCGGCCGCCACTTCCAGGGGCTTGACCGTGGGCCGGCCGGGCTCCTGCCGCAGCACCAGTTCCAGTTCATCGGCGGCCAGCACCCGGCAATCGTCGATCAACGGCCGCACATCGATTTGGCGTGGCTGGCCCTTGCGAGGCACCGTCATAACAAATTCCGTGGCCGCCAGCAAGCCGGCCGCCGCCGGGGTGGCCAAATCCGTTTCCCGGTCGGCGGCCAGGGTGATACGGTAGGTAACCAGCAGCCGGGCGGGCTGTTTACGGCCGCCGGGTTGCAGCTCCAGGACCTCCAGCCCCAGCGGCAGTTGCCGGTTCAACTGCTGCCGGGCCCGCTCAAGATCGGCCAGCGGGGCGGTCAACTCCAACCAGAGAAATTCATCGAGGCTTTCCGTTCCCAGCGGCAGGGCCGGCCCGAAGGAGACCCGGGGGGAGGGATTAAAACCCCGGCTGAAGGCCAGGGGCCAGCCGGCCCGGCGCAGGGCCCGGAAAAAGACCTGCATGACCTCCAGATGCCCCAGCAGCCGGGCCTCGGCCCGGCGGGCATAGGAGAGGCGATAACCCACCGGCAGTTGTTTGTCGGTGGTGGTGGCCGGGCCGAGCGCCGCCGGCGGCTCCAGATTCTGTGGGGCGTTGAGGTGACGGTGCACCACCGGCCGCAATTCCTTGAAATCGCACAGACCGCATTTACTGCAGGCATGGTTCCGGCAGTCGGGGGTATACCCTTCAGCCAGCCCTTTCTGGTATTCGGCGGCCAGAAAGGCGCGATCGACCCCCACGTCGAGGTGTTCCCAGGGCAGCGGTTCATCGGCCCCGCGACGGCGCAGATACCCCTCCAGGTCCAGATTGAGCCGGTGGGCGGCGGCCTGCCAGCGCGTCAAATCGAAATGATCGGACCAGGCATCCAGCCGCGCCCCATCCCGCCAGGCGGCCAGCAGCAGCTCCGCCAACCGGCGGTCACCCCGGCCGAAAACCCCTTCCAGCAAGCTCTGGCGGGGATCGTGCCACTTGAGCTTGAATTGCTTGGCCCGCAAATGTTGTTTTAAATAGTCGATCCGCGCAAAGCCCGCCTCGACTCCCAGCTGCGGTTCCCGTTCAAAGGGGGTATGGGGCTTGGGGACAAAGACGGCGCTGCTCACCGTGACTCCGGCCCGGCCGCCCTTACCGGTCTTGAGCACCTTGCGGGACAGCTCAACCATGGCGGCCAGATCCTCGTCGGTCTCGGTGGGCAGGCCGAACATGAAATAGAGCTTGATAACCTGCCAGCCCAGGGCAAAAGCCCCCTCGGCGGCGCTGAGCAGATCGGCCTCGGTGATCCCCTTGTTGAGCACCCGCCGCAGCCGTTCACTGCCGGCTTCCGGGGCCAGAGTAAAACCGGTCTTGCGGACCCGCCGGATCTGCTCCATCATCTCCCCGGTCAGGGTGCCGACCCGCATCGAGGGCAACGACACCGAAACCTTACGCTCGACCAGCACGTCCATCAAGCGGCCCAGCAGCTCGTTGATACAGGCGTAATCGCCACTGCTCAGGGAAAGCAGGGCCACCTCCTCGAAACCGGTCTGCTCGACCTGCTCCAGGGTTGTGGCCAGCAGCCGGGCCGGGTCGCGCTCCCGCACCGGCCGGTAGATAATCCCGGCCTGGCAGAAGCGACAACCCCGGGTGCAGCCCCGGGCCAGTTCCACCCCCAGCCGGTCATGGACGATCCGGGTGGCCGGGACCAGCGGCGGCGCCGTCGGAGCCACGGCATCGAGATCGGCCACCACCCGCCGGCGGGGGGTGGGCAAATCCGGCCGCCGCCGGGTAATACCCCGAAAATTACCCCGCCGGTCATAGGCGGGGGTGAAAAAGGCCGGCACATAAACGCCGCTTATCGCCGCCAGCTCGGCCAGCAACGCCTCCCGGCCCCGGCCGGCCGCCCGGCCGCGCTCGATGACCGTCAGCATCTCCGGCAGGGCCTCCTCACCGTCCCCCAGCAGGATGGCGTCGAAAAAGTCGGCCACCGGTTCGGGGTTGAAGGCGCAGGGACCGCCGCCGAGCACCAGCGGCTGCTCCTGCTGGCGCTCGGCCGCCAGCAACGGCAACCCGGCCAGATCAAGGATGGTCAGGATATTGCTGTAACAGAGTTCGTAGGGCAGGGTGATCCCCAGGACCTCGAAAGTTGCCAGCGGCCGCCGCGATTCCAGGGCAAAAAGCGGCAGGCCGGCCTGCCGCAGGGCCTGCTCCAGATCGAGATCCGGGGCGTAGGCCCGCTCGGCCAGCCAGTGGGGATGGGCGTTGACCAGGCGGTAGAGGATCTGCAACCCCTGGTTTGACATGCCGATCTCGTAAAGATCGGGGAAGACCAGGGCCAGCCGCAGCCGCGCCTGCTCCCACTCCTTGCGGATCACATTGAATTCGTTGCCACAATAACGCCCCGGCCGGGAAATACCGGTAAGCAGGGCGTCAAAATCCATTTTTTGCATCACTTATCCTTGCCGCCCCGGCCGGTTTATTCCACCGTTTCCCGGCTAAAACCGGGGGGAACGGGCAGTCGCAAGTCATCGTCTGGTGGGCATGCGGTCCGGACATCGTTTAATACCATGGTCAACTCCAGACCCTGGTGCTGCCGGGTCGCCAGTTCCAGCCGGTGCGGTACCGGCCACTTACGCGCCCCGGCGGCCACCGTCAACGCTTGGTGTTCACTGTAAATAAACTCGGTGGGCGGGCTGTGGCGCTCGGCAAAGAGCTGGAGCCGCTCGATCCGGCCGGGCTGCCGGTGGCCGGGCCGGTAGAGCAGCCGGGCCGGCACGGGGCTGTCAAACTCCAACCAGAAGCCCGGCGCGGCCGGTTCCTCTTTTCCCACTTCCTGTCCCAACTCCCGGTAAACACCCTCGATGGCGGTGGTAAAGGGCAGGCCGCCGCTGAGCCAGGCAAAGAGGGAGGTGGACAAGTCACGGGGCTCGATGCCGGGGGGCAGATGCCGGCGGAAAGCACCGGCCCCGGTGGCCCCTTCATACACCTTGGCCTCGCTGATCACCGCCAACTGGAAGGCATCATCGACCACCACCAGGGCCAGCAGCGGCCGCCCCAAAGGGTCCAGGCCGACATATTGCAAACCTCCCGGTCTTTTAAGCTGCAAATAGCCCGGCATGGTGCCGGAACGCAGCCAGTTCCGCCAGGAGACCTCGGCCTCGGCGTCCAGGCAGCGCAATTGTTGCCGACGCTGGCGCATCTCCTTCTGGAAGGCGTCCACCACCTCCTGCCGGCGGCTTTCAATCAGCGGTTCGCCCACCGGCGGCCGGGTGGCGCAACCGCCGGCCAGCAACAGCCACAGCAGGGCGACACCCGCCACCCACCGCCGCAAGGTGGGCCGAAAATACCGGCACCGGCCGCTTACGCCGTGCTCTCCACCCTTTCTTCCCGGGGTTGAACTGCTATTAATCATCACTCGAGTTGCCGCAATTTTTCTTCAATGCTCCGCCACCGCTGCCGCTGTTCTTGCCGGTCGAGCAATTCCAGGGCGCGGCGGTAAGCCGCGGCCGCTTCCTCATGCTGACCGAGCCGCCGGCGAACGTCTCCCAGATGGTCATAACTAACCGGATCATCGCTTAACAGTTGCACCGCCCGTTCCAATTCCACCACCGCCTGCTGGTAATTGCCCAACCGGTAATGGACCCAGCCCAGGCTGTCCCGGATGGCCCCATCCTCGGGCCTGAGCCGCACCGCCTCCTCGATATAACGCCTGGCCTGTTCCAGGTTCTCTCCCCGCTCGGCCCAGACATAGCCGACAAAATTCAGGGCCTCGGGATTGTGGGGCTCCAGTTTGAGCACCTCCCGCATCCTGGTCAGCGCACCCTCGGTGTCGCCGATTTTTTCCAGATAAACGGCGTATTCAAAGAGCACCCGGGGCTGGTGCCCCAACTCCCGCAGGGCCCGTTCAAAGACCGCCACCCCCTGGCCGGCGTCGTGCTCCTGGTCGTGAATCAAGGCCAGCGTCACGTAGAAACTCAGGTGACGATGGTCGGCCTCGGCCAGGGCCCGGCGCAGGACCCGTTGGGCGGCGGCGGAATCGTCGTTCTGGTGATAGATCCGGGCCAGCATCAACACCGCGTCCTCGTAACCGTAATCGCCGGGACGGATCTCCTCGAGCAGGGTTCGGGCCCGCTCGAACCGGCCGGCGCGGTAATGGGCCAGGACCAGCAGGGAGCGCACCCGGTCCAGGCGGGGTTCCTGCCCCATAATCTCCCGCAACAGCGAAACGGCTTCGGTATAGCGCTGCTCGTCGACCAGAATCCGGGCGATGGTGAAATCGACATCGTCGACATCGTCGCTGTACCGGCGCAGGGCGGCCAGTTCTTCCAGGGCCTCGTCCACCCGCTCCAGCCGCAGGTAGGTATCGGCCAGCAGCCCCCGGGCCCGCGCGTCGGCGGGATCTTCGGCGACCATCCGGCGATAGAGCCGCAAGCTCTCTTGATAACGGCCGGCCATTCCATAGGTTTCCGCCGTCTCCCGGGCCATGGCGACGGACCACTCCAGGGCCAGGGCCCGTTCATAAGCCGCCAGAGCCGTCTCCAAATCTCCGGAATCGCGATACAAACGGGCCAGGTAAAAGTGGGCCCTGGTCATCTCCGGGTGTTGCAGCACCAGGTTCTGCAACAGCACCAGGGCCCGTTGGGGGCGCTGCTGATTGGCGTAGAGCAGGGCCAGCATCAAAGTGGCATCGGCGTCGCCGGGGTCGGCGGCCAACAGCCGCTGATAGGTAGCGGCGGCCGCGGCCGGCTGGTTACTCCGCCATAAAAGCAGGGCCAGTCGGCGCATCACCGGCAGGGCGTGGGGTTCGCAAGCCAAGGCCCGCCGGTAGGCCCGCCGGGCCTCGTCCAGCCGGCCGGCCAGGGCGGCCCTCCTGCCCTGGATAAACTGGAAATAGGCACAGCCCTGAGTTTTCGCCACAGCCGGCACCGAGGCGGTGGCAAGAGGGGGAGGCTCGAGTACCGCCGGCGGGGTTTCCGGCTCAACGGCAAGCGGCGCGCAAGCCCCGCCCAGGACCACCAGCCACAGCGCCAGCGCCCGCTTAATCATCTTCATGGCCCAAACCTTGTTGCCGCAACAGTTGACGCACCGGCGGCCAGAGACGCTGCTGGACCTGGTCGATGTCGCCGGTGGCATCGATCCGCCGGATACAGGGTTCACCCAGAGCGGCAAAGATCGCCGTTACCCGCCGCAGGTAATCCTCCTGCTCGAAATCGTTAAGAGTCTCCCCCCGCAACTCCCGTACCCGTCCAATACCCACCGCCGGCGGCACTTCCAGCAGCAGCACCAGATCCGGGCGGGGGGCAAATTGCTCATTGGCGGCGATAATGGCGGCGGGATCGTGACCGGCGGCCCCCTGGTAGGCGGCGGTGGAGAAATAATAGCGATCGGTCAGCACCACCTGGCCGGCCGCCAGGGCCGGGGCGATCAAGCGCGCCACATGGTCGCGCCGGTCGGCGATAAAGAGCCGTAATTCCTCGGCCGGTGACAATTCGGCCCGGCGCTGGAACATTTGGCGCAAATAACGGCCGTGGGGGCCGTCGGTGGGCTCACAGGTGGTAACCACCGCCAGCCCCGCCTCGCGCAGCCGCCCGGCCAGCAATTTAAGCTGGGTCGATTTACCGGTGCCGTCGATCCCCTCAAAGGCGATCAGGATGCCGGTCGGCCGGCTCACCCCCCGGCTGCTGCTGTTCTCCATCCCTGCGTGCAAAGTTTTTCCCTTATTTTTATACGTTCACCAGGGCCAATGACCGCTTATTTTGTAACCGTTCAACAGCACCGTGCGTTTTGTTCGTCATTGTCGTTGTCGTTGTCGTTGTCGTAATCGAGAAGGCAAAACAATAGGCGCGATTACGGTTACGACAACGATACGGCCCGTTAAAACAACGGTTGACGGCTTTTGGTGAACGGTTACGGCAAACTTACCGGCGGTGCTCAACCGGCGGCGGTCCGGTGGGCGACGATCTCGGTGGCCAGTTGGAAGGCCGCCGCCAGGCTGGCGGGATCGGCCAGACCGCGACCGGCGATATCGTAGGCGGTGCCATGATCCACCGAAGTACGCACCACCGGCAACCCCAGGGTCACGTTGACCCCGTCGCTGAAATGCAACAGTTTGAAGGGGATCAACCCCTGGTCATGATACATCGCCAGCACTCCATCGAAGTGGCCGGCGGCGGCCTGATGAAACACGGTATCCGGTGGCCGGGGACCAACCAACTCGCCGTCCGCCCCCAGCTCGGCGGCGGCGGCGGCCACGGCCGGAGCGATCACCGTTTTCTCCTCATGGCCAAACATCCCGCCCTCGCCGGCGTGGGGGTTGAGCCCGGCCACTGCCAGCCGGGGCCTGGCGATGGCAAAATCCCGGCGCAGAGCCCGCACGGTCAGCCGCAGCAGGCGATGCAGCTTGGCCGACTCCAGGGCCGCCGGCACTTCCGTAAGCGCGCAATGGATGGTGGCCAGCACCACCCGCAGCCGGCGGCCGGCCATCATCATGGCATATTCGGGAGTTTCGCACAAGGCGGCCAGCATTTCGGTATGGCCGGGGTAATGGTAACCGCCGGCGTTGAGCATCTCCTTGCCGATGGGACAGGTCACCAGGGCGGCCAGTTCGCCGCCCAGCGCCAGCCGGCAGGCCTCGACAATACAGCGCCCCATGGCCCGACCGCTCTCCGGCGTCGGTTGCCCCCAGGCCGGTGGCGCCGACAGTTCGCCCACCGGCAAAATATTAAGGGACGCCGGGTCTGGCGCCTCTCCCGCTTGCCAAGTCCGTAAAGGCGCCGCCAGACCCAGCTGGCGGGCGGCATTGGCCAGCACCCGGGGATCACCCAGCACCACCATGGGCGGCTGGGCGTGGGCCGGCCGGGACTGCCAGAAGCGGAGAATAATCTCCGGCCCGATCCCGGCGGGGCAGCCCATGGTAATACCGATGGGCGGTAGATAATCATGGTCGGGCACTGCCACCCTCCCTCCACTAAAGCTCAAAGGCGTTTTTGACCACTTCGATAGCCGGCTTTCCCCCGGCAAAATTAACCGCCACCACGTCGAAACGGGCCGGGCGGTTATGGGCCCGGCGGCGGGCCAGATACTCCCGGGCGCATCGGATAAGCCGGGCCTGTTTACGATAATCGACGGCCTCCAGGGCAGAGCCGAAGGCATCACCCCGCCGGCTTTTCACCTCGATAAAGACCAGTTCGCCGCCTTCTTCGGCCACCAGATCAAGTTCGCCGCTTTGCAGGCGACAATTGCTTTCCAGGATCCGATAACCGGAACGCTCCAGCCAATCCCGGGCCAGTTGCTCACCCCGCCGCCCCAATCCCTGCCGCTGCCGGGTCATGGTAAAACTCCCTCGGCCCCGACCACCCCGGCCGGACCGTTCCACCCGGCCAATAACTCCCGTACCGGCTTAAAGCTGCGCCGATGCTCGGGGCAGGGACCAAAACGGCGTAACAACCGCCGATGCTCGGCGGTGGCGTAACCCTTGTGCTGAAGGAAATTGTACTGGGGATATTGCCGATGCAACTCGGCCATAAGCCGATCCCGCCGTTGTTTGGCGACAATGCTGGCGGCGGCGATGGAAGCGCTGCGGGAATCGCCCTTGACCAGGGCCTGTTGGGGAAGCTCCAGGGGAATGGTGAATTTGCCGTCCACCAACAGAAAATCCGGGGCCGCGGCCAGGGCTTCCACCGCCTTGCACATGGCCAGCAGCGAGGCTTGCAGGATATTGAGCCCATCGATCTCGGCCACTGAAGCCATCCCCACCCCCACCGCCGCGCCGGGTAAGGCGTCCAACTCCGCCTCCAACTCCCGCCGGCGCTTGGCGCTTAATTGCTTGGAGTCCTGAAAGAGGCATCGGCAATCAACGGGCAGCACCACACAGGCGGCGACCACCGGCCCAGCCAATGGTCCCCGGCCCGCCTCGTCGGTGCCGGCCACCAAACGGTAGCCCCGCGCCCACAACGAACGTTCAAAGGCCAGAGTATCGGAGGTGGCGGCCTGCTCAAGCCACCAGCTTCCATTGGTTGCCTTCACCAAAGCCCCGCGGGATAATGGGAGCCGTAGCAGCCGGGCGCCACGGGCGGTTAATTGGTATCGCGTTCGCGAATCCGGGCCGCCTTGCCGCGCAGGTTGCGCAGGTAGTAAAGGCGCGAGCGCCGAACCCGGCCATGGCTAACCACTTCGATCTTTTCCACTTTGGGCGAATGCAGGGGGAAGTTTTTCTCGACCCCTACCCCATGGGAAATCTTACGAATGGTGACACTGGCCCCCATGGCGCCACGGCGGCGGCGGATAACCACCCCCTGGAAGACCTGGACCCGCTCCTTGGTCCCCTCGACGATCCGGAAATGGACCTTAAGGGTGTCGCCGGGGCGGAAATCCGGATGATCGTGGCGTATCTGTTCCTGTTCGATCTGCTCAATAACGTTCATTTTTCCCTCATCCTGTTTATGGTCTGCTACCATCCCTAAGGTCTATTTCGTCGCCGGTTGCTCATACAACAGACGATCCATCACAATGGCGGCGGCGGAGCGCACCGCCAGATGGTTGTACTCTCCGGCGCCGTTGATCGGCGGCAGGAAACCATCAATCCCGCCCAAAGCCTCGGCGGCCAGCCCCCAGGCCGTCCCCAGCAGAATCAGGGCCGGTTGGCCGGCCTGCAGACGCTGCCGCAGTTGCCGGTATTCCAGTTGACCCTCACCCTGCGGCCGGGCGCTGGTACCCACCACCAGGGGTGCAACGCCGCGGCGGGCACTTACCCGCTGGTAAAGCTCGGCCAGATCGGCGACCACCTCGACCAGTTCCAAAGCGCTCCGGCGGGCCGGATTAAGCTCCCCGCCCGCCCCTTGCAGCCAGTGGGCCAACAACTCGGCCACCAACTCCTGCTGGTCGGCATAAGGGGTGACCAGATAAAAACGTCCGATCCCGTAAGTACGGCCACAACGGGCGATATCGTGGATATCCAGGTTGGTGACCGCCGAGCCGATCACCTCGCCCAAGCGATTATACACCGGATAATGGACCAGGGCGATATCCAGTTGGCCCAGCCAGTCACGCTCGACCGGTTCGACTTCGTCGGCGGCCAGCAACTCCGGCCGCCGGGCCCGAGTGCGCTCCCGTGCGGCCTGCTGCCGCCAACGCTGGATGGCGGCGTGATCGCCGGCCAACAGCACCTCCGGCACCTCGCAGCCTTCGAAAACCCGGGGCCGGGTATACTGGGGATATTTCAAGCCACCCCGGCTGCCGGCACTGAAGGTGTCGTTGAGCGCCGAATCTCCACAGCCCAGCACCCCCGGCAGCAAACGGATCAGGCAATCAAGCAGCACCAGGGCCGCCGGCTCGCCGCCGCTTAAGACATAATCGCCGATGGAAATCTCCCGGTCGACGTACCGCTGGCAAAACCGCTCATCCACCCCTTCATAACGGCCGCACACCAGGATCAACTGCTGCTCGGCCAGCAACTCCCCGGCCAGTTGCTGATCAAGCTTCCGCCCCTGGGGGGTCAGCAGCACCACTTGACCCCCGCTTACTTTTTGGTCACCGGGGCCGTCTACCCCGAGCTGTCGGGCGTGGCTGACGGCGGCGGCCAGGGGTTCGGGCTTCATCACCATCCCTTCCCCGCCGCCAAAGGGGCGGTCATCGGTCATGGCGTGTTTATCGGTGGCAAAATCCCGAATATTGTGGGCCTGGACGGTGACCACCCCGCCCTCGATGGCCCGCCGGATCATCCCCTCGGCCAACGGCGAGGTAAAAAAATCCGGAAAAATGGTCAAAATATCAAAGCGCATGGCCGCCGTTTGGCTACCTCAGAGTTCCAGCAAGCCCGGTGGGGGCGTAAGCAGTAAAAAAGCGGCCCGGCCGGCCACCGCCGGCTGGTACTGCATAAATTCGGCATGTACCGGCACCAGGATTTCCCGCCCTGCCGCGTCGGCGATCACCATGGTGGGCCTAGCCGGGGTGGCCAGCAGGTCGGCCACGGTGCCGATCTGCCGCCCCTGCTCGTCCCGGGCGGGCAATCCTGACAACCAGTGCCAGTACAGCTCTCCGGCCGGGGCCGGCGGCAACTCCCGGCTGCGGATGGCCAGCGGCCGCCCCCGCAGAGCTTCCGCCGCGTCACGGTCGGTAATCCCGGCCAGGCGGGCGATCACCGCGCCGCCGCTTTCCCGCGCGGCCAGCAATCCCCAGCCACCGGCGGGCGCTTCCGCTCCGAGAGGGCCGAGGGGCCATAAATGGCGGTACTCGCGGAAATCGGCGGGTCGGCCGGAGTAAGGAACGATTTTGAGCTCCCCCTTGATCCCCTGGGGTTTGACCACCCGGCCCACCTCCAGCAGCTCATCATCCCGCGGGTAACCTACAAAACGGATCTTCACCGGGCATCCTGCAAGCGGGCGCGGCTCCTGGCGACCGCCACCGCCTAAGCGATCTCCAGTTTCACCTGGTGACCACTCTCGCGGTTAACGGCGTTGAGCAGGGTGCGCATGGCCTTGGCGGTGCGCCCCTGACGGCCGATCACCTTGCCCAGATCCTCCTGGGCCACCGTCAGCTCCAGCAACAGGGTATCCTCCTGCTCCGTCGCCGCCACCTCCACCGCCTCGGGCCGATCCACCAGCGAACCGGCGATAAAAGCGACCAGATCCCGCATCATCAGGCCTGCTCGGCGCCACTCTGCTTAAGCAGGCTGCGAACGGTATCGGTGGGCTTGGCGCCCCGGGCCAGCCAGTCGGCCACCCGATCCTGCTTGAGGGTAACGGCCGCCGGCTTCTGCATGGGGTCGTAGGTGCCCAGTATTTCCAGATAACGGCCATCCCGTTTGGCCTCGGAATCTGCCGCCACAATCCGGTAAAAAGGCTGCTTTTTCCTGCCCATTCGGGTCAGGCGAATACGTACTGCCATCTTATCACTCCCTGTTTGGTTGAACTAATGTAACCGTCCAGCAGCACCACACCTTGCGGCGATCAGCCAAGCTTAAGTACACGGGGTACGAAGCGCTTGGCTGCTTGCCACAATCTGCGGCACTGCTGAACGGTTACGGCCCGTTAAGTCCATGGTTATCGGCCCTGGTGAACGATTACGAACTAATAAACCGCTTGGCCGTAACCTTTACGGCCCGTGGTGCCGGCGCTTGCCGACCCCGATGAACGTCTGTTAAACAACCGCCTAACGGTACAATCCCTTGGGCCGCTTGCGCTTTTTCTTACCGCCGCCGCCGCCCATCAGGCCGCCCATGCCGCCCGGTTTGCCGCGGAACTTCTTCATCATCTTGAGCATCTCGGTGTAGCTCTTGATCACCTTGTTGACATCCTGGAGCTGGGTGCCGCTGCCTTTAGCAATCCGGGAGCGGCGCGAGGCGTTGATGATCGCGTGGTTGCGCCGTTCCTTGAGGGTCATCGAGTTGATCACCGCCTCGATCTTGGTCAGCTCCCGTTCGTCGGGCTTGGGCATCTCCTTGAGCTGCTTGAGTTTGCCCATGCCGGGGATCATCCCCATCAACTGCTCAAGGTTGCCCATTTTGCGGACCTGCTTGATCTGCTCTAAAAAATCCTCCAGGGTAAAACCATCCTTGCGGATTTTCTGGGCCAGATCCTCGGCCTTTTCCTTGTCGATGGCGCTTTCGGCCTTTTCGATCAGGCTTAGGACATCGCCCTTGCCCAGGATCCGCGAGGCCATCCGGTCTGGGTGGAAGGGCTCCAGGGCGTCCAGCCCCTCGCCCAGGCCGACAAATTTCAGGGGGCGGCCGGTGGCTCGGCGGATCGACAAGGCGGCCCCGCCCCGGGCGTCGCCATCGAGCTTGGTCAGGATCACCCCGCTCAGATCGAGATCCTGGTGGAACTTCTCCGCCACCGTCACCGCGTCCTGGCCGGTCATGGCGTCGGCGACCAGCAGGATTTCCGCCGGCTGCAGGGCCTCCTTGAGCCGGCCCAGCTCATCCATCAGGGTCTCATCGACATGGAGGCGGCCGGCGGTATCGACCAGCAGGGTGTCGCAACCGGCCTCGGCAGCCCGGTGCACCGCCTGGCGGCAGATGGTCACCGGGTCCTGGTCGCTCTTGGAGGGATAGACCGGCAGTTGCAGACTCTCGGCCAGCACCGTCAGCTGATCGATGGCGGCCGGCCGGTAAACGTCGGCCGGCACCAGGTAGGGTTTGCGGCCTTCCCCGTGCAGGCGGCGGGCCAGCTTGGCGGCCGAGGTGGTCTTGCCCGAGCCCTGCAGGCCCACCAGCATGATCACCGCCGGGCTACGACTGCCCAAATCCAGGGCAACGGTGCTGCTGCCCAGCAGATCCACCAATTCCTGGTGGACGATCTTAATGACCTGCTGATCGGGGTTGAGGCTGCGCAACACCTCGTGCCCCACCGCCTTCTCGGTGACGGCGTCGATGAAATCCCTGGCCACCTGAAAGTTGACATCCGCTTCCAGCAGGGCCAGCCGCACCTCGCGCATGGCCTCCTGAATGTTCTCTTCACTCAGGGTGCCATGGCCGCGCAGGTCCTTGAAGACATCCTGCAGCCGATTGGAAAGGTTGTCGAACATGATAAACCCGTAAAAACCGTAAAATCCCCGGCAAAGGGGAGAATTGCCCAGCAAACCCGGCCGGCCGGGGTCAGCCGGCGGCCGAACTCAACCTGAAAAACGAAGCAACATACTTGGAAGCAACTACCCTGTCAAGCGGCAAAACATAGCAGCCGCTGCCGGCTAGGGGGCCTGGCGGATGGTGCAGGGGGAATCGGCCGGCAGGATTTTTTTCAGCAGCCCCGAAAGTACCTGGCCGGGGCCGACCTCGACGAAGTGTTGCACCCCGGCGGCCTGCAACTGCTGGACAATCTCGTACCAGCGGACGGTGCTGGCCAGCTGGCGGGCCATCAAGGCGCGGATGGCCGCCGGATCTTCCTCCGGAGCGGCGGTGACGTTGAAATAGAGGGGTTTTTGCGGCGGCTTAAAAGTAATCCCGGCCATAAAGCGCTCGAAATCGGCCACCGCCCCGGCAATCAGGGGGCTGTGCCAGGCGCCGCTAACCTTCAAGGGAATCGCCTTACCACCCCGCTCCTTGACCAGCGCCGTCGCCGCCGCCACCGCCGTATTCTCCCCGGAGATCACGATCTGGGCCGCCGAATTGTGGTTGGCGACGGTCAACCGACCCTGGTCGCCGACCTCTTCGACAATAGCGGCCACCGTGTCGATATCGAGCTTGACCACCGCCGCCATGCTACCGGGATTGGCCGCCGCCTCCCGCTCCAGCAAACGACCACGTTCGGTGACCAGCCGGATGGTGTCGGCAAAATCCAACACCCCGGCGGCCTGCAAGGCGGCGTATTCACCCAGGCTGTGGCCCGCGAAACAATCCCCTGCCAACCCGGCCTGTGTCGCCGCCCGCCAGCAGATCAAGTTGATCACGGTCAGGGCCGGCTGCAGATTGAGAGTCCGGATCAGTTCCGCTTCCGGTCCTTCCAGGCAGAACCTGCTTAGCGGCAGGCCGCTGATCTCCTCGGCCTCGGCCAGCATTTCCCGGGCCCAGGCGTTATGCTCCAAAACCTCCCGGCCCATGCCGACCTGCTGGGCGCCCTGACCGGGAAACAAAACCGCCGTTTTCATCTCACTCATAACCAACACCTCCTTAAACCATACCCGCGACACGACTTATCAGATTGACGGTTGGCGCCACAGGGCGAGCAGCAACAGCAGGACGCCAACGGTGATGGCACTGTCGGCCACGTTGAAGGCCGGCCAGTGGTAGCCGGCCAGATAAAAATCGAGAAAATCGGTCACCTCGCCGTGCCAGAGCCGGTCGATCAGGTTGCCGATGGCCCCGGCGGCGACCAACGCCAGGGCGTAAACATAAAGTCGCCCCTGGTGGCGCAGCTGGCGATAAAAAAGGACCAGCAACAGCAGGGCGGCCAACGCCACGGCAATAAAAAAAAGCCGCCGGCCGGGGCCGGGCGCGCCGGCCAGCAGCCCGAAGGCGGCGCCGGTATTGGTGTAATGGACCAGGTTGGCAAAACCGGGGATCAACTCCCGGCTCTCATACAACAACAACTCGGCGCGCACCCACCACTTGCTGAGCTGATCGACGATCACCAGCGCCACCAGCAGCACCAGGGGAAGATAATTCCGGCCGGGCTTCATCGCTCAGCCAATTTCTTGCAGGGCTTCGGCGCAGCGGTGGCAAACCCCGGGATGCTCGGCATGCTCGCCAATTCCCGCCGCCCGCATCCAGCAGCGTTCACATTTCTCGCCGGCGGCGGGCCGGATCAGCACCCGCAAGTCGGCAATCTCCTCGCCCTGGTAGAAGACCTCGCCTGGGCCGGCGGCGGGAATCTCCTCGGCGTGGTTCATCACCGAGACGATGGTCACCTCCTGCAATATCTGCCAGTTGGCGGCGATAAAATCCCGCCACGGGCCGCTGGTGGCCGCCAGCTGGATTTCGGCGTCCAGGGAGTGGCCGATCACCTTATCGCGGCGGGCGATTTCCAGGGCGCGGGTCAGCTCGGAGCGTACCGCCATGATCTTTTCCCACCGGGCCAGCAGCTCGCCGTCCGCCAGCCGTGCGGGGCGGCCGGCCGGGAAATCGGCCAGAAACACCGAGGCCGGCCGCTGCTCATCGACCGGCAGGTGCTCCCAGGCCTCGGCGGCCAGAAAGGAGAGCACCGGGGCCAGCAGCCGCAACAGGCCGTCGCAGATTTCATAGAGCACGCTCTGGGCGTCCCGCCGGCGCGGGTCGGCGGGGGGCAGAACGTAGAGCCGGTCCTTGACGATATCGAGATAGAGGGCGCTTAAGCTGACGGTGCAGAAGTTGTAGAGTTGATGATAAAACTGGTGAAATTCGAATTTCTCATAACTCTCCAGGCTCTTTTGCCGAAAGAGCTCAAAACGGGCCAGGATCCAGCGGTCCAACTCGGCCATCCCCTCTTCCGAACGACGGTGGCGGGCCGGGGTGAAATCGTGGAGATTGCCCAACATAAAGCGGATGGTGTTGCGGGTCTTGCGGTAGGCGTCGGCCAACTGGCGCAGGATATTCTCCGAGATCCGGATATCGTCACGGTAGTCCTCGGAGGCCACCCAAAGCCGCAAAATCTCGGCCCCGTGCTGCTTGATGATCTTATCGGGGGCGATGACGTTGCCGACACTCTTGGACATCTTCTTGCCCTGGCCGTCCACCACAAAACCGTGGGTCAGCACCGCCTTGTAGGGGGCCGCGCCGCGGGTGCCGACCCCGGCCAACAGCGAGCTCTGGAACCAGCCCCGGTGCTGATCGCTGCCTTCCAGATAGAGATCGGCCGGGCTGGCCAGTTCGGGCCGCTCCTCGAGCACCGCCGCGAAACTGACCCCGGAGTCGAACCAGACATCGAGGATATCCTCTTCCTTGGCGAAATCGTCGGCGCCACAGGCACAGCGGGCATCATCGCCGATAAAGTCGGCCAGCGGCCGGGCGAACCAGGCATCGGCCCCTTCTTGGGCAAAGATCCCGGTGATGGTGGCGGCGATTTTTTCATCGTTGAGCACCCGGCCGCAGGTTTTGCACCAGACGGCGGTCAACGGCACTCCCCAGGAACGCTGGCGCGACAGACACCAGTCCGGGCGGCCGGCCACCATGGCCTGGATGCGCTCCCGGCCCCAGCGGGGGATCCACTCCACCCGGTCGATGGCCGCCAGGGCCCGCCGGCGCAGCGTCTGTTCGGGATCGTCGGCGGGGGCGGCGTCCATTGAGATAAACCACTGCTCGGTGGCCCGGAACATCACCGGTTTCTTGCAGCGCCAGCAGTGGGGATAGCTGTGGGTGACGGCCCGCTCGCCCAGCAGGGCGCCGCCGGCCTGCAGATCGGCGATGATCCGCTTATTGCCCTTAAGGATAAAAAGACCCTCGTAAGGGCCGGCCTCGGCGGTGAAATGGCCGCGCTCGTCCACCGGCGAGAGGATCGGCAGGTGGTGCTTAAGGCCGCTCAGGTAGTCCTCCCGGCCATGGCCGGGGGCGGTGTGGACACAGCCGCTGCCGCTTTCCAGGGTGACGTAATCGGCGGCGATCAGCAGCGACTCCCGCTCCAACAGGGGATGGCGGCAGCTCTGGCCCAGCAGGGCGGTGGCCGCGAAACGGGCCAGCACCTGGTAGTCGGCGAGGCCGCATTCGGCCATCACCCGCTCCACCAACTCGGCGGCCATGATCAGGATTTCGCCATCATGGGCCACCGCGGCATATTCCAGCTCCGGGTGCAGGGCCACCGCCAGGTTGGCCGGCAGGGTCCAGGGGGTGGTGGTCCAGATCACCACCGCCAGCGGCCGCTCGTCGGCGGCCAACTCCGGCACCGCCGCCGCCAGGGTCGCCAGGGCCGCCGGGGCCAGCGGAAATTTAACGTAGATCGACGGCGAGTGCTGCTCGGCGTACTCCACCTCGGCCTCGGCCAGGGCGGTGGTGCAGGAGGCGCACCAGTGGACGGGTTTGCGGCTGCGGCTGATGGCGCCGTTTAACAGAAAATTGTTGAACTCGCGGGCAATGGCGGCCTCATAGGAGTAATCGATGGTCAGATAGGGGTGTTGCCAGTCGCCCAGCACCCCCAGGCGCGCGAACTCATCGCGCTGGACGGCGATCCATTTATCGGCATAACGGCGGCAGGTCTCGCGGAAGGCGAGCTTGTCCACCTCGGCCTTGCTGCTGCCCAATTCCTTGTCGACATTGAGCTCGATGGGCAGCCCGTGGCAGTCCCAGCCCGGCACATAGGGGCAGTGGTAACCGCTCATGCGCTTGGCTTTGAGGATGATATCCTTTAGAATCTTGTTCAAGGCGTGCCCCATGTGGAGATGGCCGTTGGCGTACGGGGGGCCGTCGTGCAGGATATAAAGGGGCCGACCGGCGGTGGCCCGGTCAATGGCCCCGTAGAGGTCTTCCTGCTGCCAGCGCTGGAGCATCTCCGGCTCCCGCTGAGCGAGGTTGGCCTTCATTTTGAAAGCGGTCTGGGGCAGGTTGAGGGTGTCGCGATAATCCATAATTAAAAACTCCGCTTAAGCAAGAAGAGAAAGCTCGGGGCAAGGCCGCAGATTAGCCATGAATTTCCGGATGAAATCGGCTAAGATACCAGCTTAATGGTACTTTGCAAAGCAAGAAGTCAATCGCGAGTAGCCGTTCAGCAGCACCACACCTTGCGGCGATCAGCCAAGCTTAGTACGCGGGGTGCGAGGCGCTTGGCTGCTTGCCGCAATCGGCGTGCCGGCTACGGCCCTTAAATCAGCTACGGCGTTAAATCAGCGCCCCGGCCTGTGACGCTTACAACCGCGAGAGGTTTGAAGATGCCACACGTAATCGCCATGGCCGGCAAGGGCGGGGTGGGCAAGACCACCGTTGCCGCCCTGCTGGTCAGTTATCTGCTCAAACAGGAGAAAACCCCGGTGCTGGCGGTGGACGCCGACGCCAACGCCAACCTGAACGAACTGCTGGGGCTGGATGTCGAAAAAACCATCGGCCAGATCCGCAAGGGGATCAAGGACGAGCTGCCGCCCAACCTGACCCGCGACCAGTACATGGAGATGCAGATCCACCAGGCCCTGGTGGAAGCCCAGGGCTTTGACCTGATGACCATGGGCCAGCCCGACGGCCCCGGCTGCTACTGCGCCGCCAACCAGTACCTGGCGATGACCATGGAGCACCTGGCCGCCAACTACCGCTATATCCTGGTGGACAACGAGGCCGGCATGGAGCACCTAAGCCGCATGAACCTGCGGGCCATCGACCGCCTGCTGGTGGTCTCCGACCCCTCGGCCCGGGGGATCATGACCGCCGGGCGGATCGCCGCTTTAACCACCCCGCTGGGGGTAACCTGCCAGGAGAAATACCTGCTTATTAACCGGGTCCCGGCCAGCGCCGGGCAGGCCCTGCAAGACCGAATCGAACAGGAGGTGGACAAGGGCGAGCTCAAACTGGCCG
>JAXHLI010000016.1:0-318716 GCA_034522365.1 Desulfurivibrio sp.
AATACAACAAAATTGTGATCATTGAATGAACTATTTTGATGGTTATTGCCTTTAGACAATATTTAATGTTTAACCAACAAGTTACCCCTTCGCTGGCCGGTGCCGCCAAGCCCTGGCATGGCTTTTGCTCAATAACCATCACCGTATACTGCGGCAGCATGGTTGTGACCGCTGGCGGTCGCCGGTATTTTTTTATAAGGGGCTTCACGGCCACTCCGGTGCCCGCATGCCCCACTGAATTGTTAAAACGCAAGGAGGATCAGTAATGTCCAAGCACTCTAGTTGCCACCCCGGCAAAACAGGCTGTTGCCACGGCGGCCGGGGCCACGGTCACGGCCACTGCCGGGGCAAAGCCGGCCATGGCGGCAGCGCCACCGTACCCCAGATGTTTGCCACCAATGTCTTCAACGACCAGGTAATGCGCGAACGTCTGCCCAAAGAGACCTACAAGGCCCTGCAAAAGACGATCAACGCCGGGGCCAACCTGGAGCCGCAGGTGGCGGCGGTGGTGGCCAACGCCATGAAGGACTGGGCCATCGAACGGGGCGCCACCCACTATACCCACTGGTTTCAGCCGTTGACCGGCGCCACCGCCGAGAAGCACGACTCCTTCATCGCCCCGTCGATGGACGGCTCGGCGATCATGGAGTTTTCCGGCAAACAGTTGATCCAGGGAGAACCCGACGCCTCCTCGTTTCCCAGCGGCGGTTTGCGGGTCACCTTCGAGGCCCGGGGGTACACGGCCTGGGACTGCACCTCGCCGGCCTTTTTGAAAACAGACGCCGCCGGCGACGTCACCCTTTGCATTCCCACCGCTTTCTGCTCTTACAAAGGCGAGGCGCTGGACAAGAAGACCCCGCTACTGCGCTCGATGAACGCCGTTTCCCGGCAGGCCCTGCGGGTACTCCGGGCCATGGGCAACACCAGCAGCGACAAGGTAATCCCCACGGTGGGCGCCGAGCAGGAATACTTTCTACTGGATAAAAAGTACTTCGACCAACGCCTGGACCTGATGAATTGCGGCCGCACCCTGTTCGGCGCCCCGGCCCCCAAGGGCCAGGAATTGGAAGACCAGTATTTCGGCGCCATCAAGGACCGGGTTTCGGCCTACATGAAGGAGCTTGATGTCGAACTCTGGAAAATGGGAGTACCCTCCAAGACCAAGCACAACGAAGTGGCGCCTTCCCAGTACGAGATGGCCCCGGTCTTCACTTCCACCAATGTGGCGGCCGATCACAACCAGCTGGTGATGGAGACCATGAAAAAGCTGGCCCTGCGCCACGAAATGGTCTGCCTGCTGCATGAAAAACCCTACGCCGGCATCAACGGCTCGGGCAAACACAACAACTGGTCACTGGCCACCGACGACGGCATCAATCTGCTGGAACCCGGCGAAACCCCGGGTGACAACGCCCAGTTTCTGATCTTTCTGGTCGCCCTGATCAAGGCGGTGGACAAACACGCCGACATCATGCGGACCACCTGCGGCAGCCCCGGCAACGATCATCGCCTGGGGGCCAATGAGGCGCCGCCGGCGATCATCTCCATCTTCCTGGGCCAGGAGCTGACCGATATCCTGGAAAAACTGGCCAAAGGGGAGAAGGTCTGCGCCGACAGTGGCTGCCAGTTCGTCAAGATCGGGGTCGACTCCCTGCCCGACCTGCCCCGGGACAACACCGACCGTAACCGGACCTCGCCCTTTGCCTTCACCGGCAACAAGTTCGAGTTCCGGATGGTGGGCTCCTCGCAATCGGTCTCCGGCCATAACGTGGCGTTGAATACCATCGCCGCCGAGGCCCTGGACGAAATCGCCAACCGGCTGGAGAAAGCCACGGATGTCAACCAGGAGATCCAGGCAATCATCAAGGACGTGATGGCCGAGCATGGCCGGGTCATCTTCAACGGCAACAACTACTCCGACGACTGGGTCAAGGAGGCCAAGAAGCGCGGCCTGCCCAATATCGACAACACCGTGGACGCCATGAAGTCCTTTGTGTCGCCCAAGGCAATCAAACTGTTCGGCGACTACCAGGTGCTCAGCCAGGAGGAACTGGAGTCGCGCTATGAGATTTACGTCGAACAGTACGCCAAGCACATCAATATCGAAGCCCGGGCCGCCCTGCAGATGACCCGGCGCCAGTATATCCCCGCCGCCATCCGTTACCTCAACAACCTGGGCGGTTCAGCGGCGGCCGCCGGCAAGCAGGGCAAGGTGCAGCAAAAGCTGCTCACCGAGGTCTCCGGCCTGTTGGAGGCCATCCACAGCCAGGCCGAGAAGCTGGAAAAGGCGACCGCCAAGGCCGCCGCCATCGAGCAGGTGGACAAACAGGCCGCCGCCTTCCGCGACCAGGTGCTTAATGCCATGCTCGAACTGCGGGCATCGGTCGATCAACTGGAGGAAATCATGCCCGCCGATCTCTGGCCGGTACCGACCTACGGCGAATTGCTCTTTCACCTCTAAGCCATAACCGGTTCACCACAGCAACGACGCCCTCCCCGGTCTCTCCGGCCCGCTACCAGTCAAAACGGCGGACCGGAGAGACCGTTTTTTGTTTCAGGGAGAAACAGGAGGAGGAAATGATTAATTACCGCAATATCTTTGCCCTGCTGGACCAGAACGGGCCCTTTCGGGTCGAAGAAGAACTTGGCGACGGCCGCACCTTTACCCCCCGGACCCGCCACCACTGGCGACAATTGAGACAAGCCGGCCTGATCCCCAAATACCGGATAACACGGGATCAAATCTGCCAACTACTGGACGTTCAGGGACTGCATGAAATTTCCGCCCTACTGACCGATAGCCAACGGCGAGCCCAGATAGAAAGCCGCGCTTACCGTTTACTTGGCAATATGTTCGGGATTGATGGCAACGAACGGGAGATAATTTCCCGAATCAATTCCTATTCGCGAATCGCCGATGGGGTAATCAATTATTTGCGAGCCAAAGTCTTGGCCAACTACGCCCCTTATATTGAAATGACCAACGAGATCGACTCCACCCGCAACCCGGTGGATTTACTGTTGATTCTTTTCGATGACCGTTATCACCGCAAAGCTCGCTTCGAGGCCCAGCGCAAACTGGTGTTGATGAACCTGGCCGGAGCCATTGATCAACGGGAGCGAGAAACCGAGGTCGAACACAAATTTCTGCGTTTCCTCAACTTTTTGAATGCCGAAGTATGGAGCCACAAAGCTAAAATCGGGGAGCTTGATATTGTCTACCTGCACAGCCGCCATGATCTAAAAGATTTCAGTTGCCGGGAGGTAGAGGTCAAGCACCGGGAAGAATTGCCGACTGCTTGCGGCCCCGGCGAAAAAGTCACCATGATCAAACGCCGTTGTTTCCCCTGGCGGGACCGGGAGATCCCGGTTTATGTCAGTATCCGCAAAAAACCGCCCGAAGCCAAGGTGCTGAAGCTGTTGCGCAAGGGTGAGGAAAACCCGGCGGTGGCGGTGGATGACGAATTGGGCTTGATGGCGGTGGTGGACTCTCATCACGAGGTCAAAATTTTCCAGCAGCACCTTACCGCCAGTGCCGCCCGGGCCGGTTCTCTGCTGACCCTGGAGGATATGAACAACACCCTGGTCGGCGGCAACCACCAAAGCAGCAGCCCGGCAGTTCGGCCCAGACCGAAATGTGCAAATTCTTCGCCCGCATGGGAGGTATGCGTGTGGAATTCATCGTCCACACCAATCGCTCTTATCTCAACTATATTTATCAGCAAGGGGTATCCCACGACGAATACGAGGTTAAAAGGATCTTTGATTCCGGAGTCGCCGCCTTACTCTTTCCAAACCATATATATGAAATCGATATCGCCGAAAAACGGGATGATCTGCTGCAATGGTTTCGCCAGCGGATCAAAAACCTTTAAACCCGCGGCGCCCTCATGGAGACCCCGGAAAAGAGGTGATGGTATGAGTAAAAACCTTTTTGGGGTGATAACTGTTTGCGCCGCCGGGGAAAACTTGGTAGTTTTGCTTCCCGCTATTTTCCCGGGAAAACAGTACGGCTCCTCATCGACCACTGGCAATCATGGTAAGCGTTCACCGGAACCGGTAATCCCTTGCCGGAGATGGTACGATCGGCCGTTTTTACGCAACGGAGAAACAAACAATGTGTCGTTTAAGTGCCATCAGTTCGGCGGAATATACTTCGGTGATGGATGCCGTCATGGCCCTGGACACCATGAAGGAAGGACACGACGGCTCGGGGCTGGGCGTTACCCTGAAAGACCTGGGGGGCGAGTTTGAACATCTCAAGGAATATCCCATTCTCTCGGGGATATACAGTGATGCCGGGCGGCGCCGTACCGACGAGTACATGGAACGTTGTGGCTTTAAGGCCAAATTCACCTGGGAACCCAGAATAACCGAAGGGGCGGGCATCAATGTCCAGCGCCGGGGCCATTATCTGGCCACCGCCTACCAGTTCCCCGACCACTACCGGGACCGGCCCTGGTCGGAGCAGGAGGAACTGTTAACCCGCACCCGGCTGGAGTTGCGGCGCCAGGGAACCGATGATGATTCACTTTACGTCTTCTCCTTCTGGCCCGATACCATCACCTTAAAGGAGGTCGGTGACCCCTTGGAAGTGGGCCGCTTCTTCGGTTTTGAGCAGGCGCCGCTGACCGCCCGGGTGGTGCTGGCCCAAGGGCGGCAGAACACCAACTACTCCATCCAGCTCTACGCCTGCCATCCCTTCTTTCTGCAGGGTTACTGCACGATGACCAACGGCGAGAACACCGCCTTTGTCCCCAACCGCGATTTTCTTGCCAGCCGGGGTTTTTACGGCTACCACGGCTACGATTCCGATTCGGAGGTGTTTTGTCATACCCTCCATTACAGCCATCACCAACTGGGCTATCCCCTGACCTATTTTAAAGACGTTATTACCCCGCTCAAAGATGCCGAATTCGCCGGCCGGCCCGATGGCGCCACCCTGGGACTGCTCAAGCGCTCATTGCGGCAACTCTGCATTGACGGCCCCAACTGCACCATTGGTTTTCTCCCCGACAACACTGTCTTTCTGACCCACGACTCCAAAAAACTGCGGCCCGGGATCGTCGGCGGGAAAACCGGCCATTACGGCCTGATGAGCGAAGAATGCGGCCTGGATCAGGTGTTGCCCCGGCGGCAACGCCAAGATGACATTATTCCCATGCGCTACGAGCTGGTGATCATCCCCCCCGGGGCGCAGGAGGTACAAGTATGGAATCAGCGCAACGGCTCGATCACAACAGTGAGTTGAGCTTACTGGAGTTTCCCTATATCATCCGCTGGCGCGAGGATCGCTGCAGCCGCTGCGGCCGCTGCACCGCGGTCTGCCCCACCCGGGCCATCGAGGCCTCGGTGATGGCCCAGCGGCTGGTCCATACCGACACCGAGGGCGGCACCCTGCTGCCGGCCACCATCCGGCGGGTCAGCACGGTGATTCGCCAAGTCAACGATATCGACCACCATTGTGTGGGTTGCGGCACCTGCAGCCTGGTTTGCCCCAACATGGCGATCATGCCGGAGTACAATCCCCGCCACAAATTCCTCTTTCACAAGAACCGGGGCGGGGTTCCTTACGCCCGGGGGGGGCGGCGCAACGATCCGGCCACTTCCACCCTGGACAAGCTCAAATTCACCCGCATTTCGATGCTCACCGACCCGTCGCTGGATGCCGGTCGCCACGAGTTTTATATTCGCACCCTGATGGGTCGCAACCTGTCGGCCGAAGCCCTGCCCCTGGAGCGGCAGGGTGATCTGCTGCTGCCCCGTCCCGGGGCCTTTATCCCGCCGGTGAGGGAGATCTTTCCGATCCGCATCGGCGGCATGTCCATCGGCGCTCTATCACCACCAATGTGGGAAGGGCTGGCCATGGGGGTGGCCTATCTCAACGAGGTGGAAAACATTCCGGTGGTGATGTGCTCCGGCGAGGGCGGGCTGCCGCCACGCCTGCTCAAATCGCGCTATCTCAAATATTTCATCCCCCAGATCGCCTCGGGCTACTTCGGCTGGGACGAGATCATCCACGCCCTGCCGGAGATGATCGAAGACCCGGCGGCCATCGAGATCAAGTACGGTCAGGGCGCCAAGCCGGGCGACGGCGGGCTGCTGATGGCCTACAAGGTCTTGAAACTGATCGCCAAGATCCGCGGGGTGCCGATGTATGTCGATCTGGCCTCTCCTCCCACCCACCAGACCAAGTACTCCATTGAGGAGGCGGTGGCCAAGATGATCCAATCGGTGAGCATGGCCTGGGGGTTCCGGGTGCCGGTCTATCCCAAGATCTCCGGCACCAAGACGGCCCTGGCAGTGCTCAACAACCTGGCCCGTCACCCCTACGCGGCGGCACTCACCATCGACGGCGAGGATGGGGCCACCGGGGCGGCCTACAACGTATCGATGGACAAGATGGGGCACCCCATCGCCAGCAACCTCCGGGATTGCTACCTGGAGCTGGTCAAATCCGGCAAGCAGAACGAGTTGCCGCTCTTTGCCGCCGGCGGGGTAGGCAAGGAGGCCAACCTGGCGGCCAACGCCGCCGCCCTGATCCTGCTGGGCGCCTCGGGGGTCGATATCGGCAAGTATATCATGCAGGCGGCGGCGGAATGCTACGGGGATGAACACAACCGCTGCAACCTCTGCAACCTGGGCCGCTGCCCCCGCGGCATCACCACCCAGGATCCCCGCCTTTACCGGCGACTGGACGCCGACCGGGTGGCTCAGCGGGTGGTGGATATTTTTAAGTCGGCCGAGACCGAATTGAAAAAGATCTTCGCCCCCATGGGGCGCAGCACCCAGTTGCCCATCGGCATGGCCGACGGCCTGGGGGTCGGCGACCAGGCCATCGCCGACCGTCTGCAAATCAGCTACGTTTGCTGAAAGCCGACCCCAAGCGGGCGTGGAGCCAAACTATCAGTTGGTTAATGGGATACGTAAGTTATGAAAATATCGGGCAGCAGTGACGGCAGTCGAATTTCTTCCCAGGAACTGGATGACCTTATACAGGAGGCCCTGCGCCAGGGCGACCGGGAGCTGGCAATCGAGGCCCGGGGCCAGCACGGCATCGGCGGCCGGATCTGGCCCGCTTACGCCCCGGTAAAGCTCCGGGTGCATGGCCCCATCGGCCAGCGCCTGGGGGCCATGGGCATGGCCGGCACCGAGATCGTGGCCGAGGGCGGCGCATCCGATGACGTCGGCTGGCTCAACTGCGGGGCCAGCATCACCGTGCTCGGGGATGTCACCAACGGCGCCCACAACGCCGGCGCCCAGGGGATTTTATACGTCCAGGGGGGCGGCGGCGCCCGCTGCGACACCATGACCAAGCACAACCCCCGCTTCGAACCCCTGCAGTCCTGGTATTTCCGCGATGTCGGCGACTCCTTTGCCGAATTCAAGGCCGGCGGTATTGCCGTGGTCTGCGGGGTCGAACCCCGGCGGCCGGAAAACATCCTGGGCTACCGCCCCTGCGTGGGGATGGTGGGCGGCACCATCTATTTCCGGGGAGCGGTGGAAGACTACAGCGACAAGGATGTGCAACTGCTGGAACTCAACGAGGCCGACTGGCAGTGGCTTGTTGAGCATATCAAACCATATCTTACCGCCATCGACCGTCTTGCTTACCTGGCCGAGTTGACCGCCGATAGCAACGCCTGGCGTAAATTGGTGGCCTACACCCCGGCCGAGAAAAAAGAGCGCGCCAGCCACCGCCTGACCACCCGGGACTTCCGGCGCCAGCACTGGGAACCGGCGGTGGGCAAAGGCGGGATCTTTGCCGAAATGGTCGACGAACCGCCCTTCAGCCTGCTGCCCTTTGTCACCACCGGCAAGGATCGCCGCCTGGCGCCGGTCTGGAACAACGAGGCGCAACTGGCCCCCTGCGTGGCGGCCTGCCCCTCCGCGATTCCCAGCCACCGCCGTTTCCAACTGCTGCGCCAGGGCCGCACCCAACAAGCCCTGGAACTGGTGCTGCAGTACAGCCCTTTCGCCGCCACGGTCTGCGGCGAACTCTGCCCCAATCTCTGCATGAAGGCCTGCAGCCGCCGGACTATCGACCGGCCCCTGGATATCAAGGGGCTGGGGCGGGCCAGCCGGGAACTGGCCACCCCCAAGTGGAAAGCGGCCAGCGGCAAAAAGATCGCGGTGATCGGCGGCGGTCCGGCCGGGCTCGCCGCCGCCTGGCAGTTACTGCTCAAGGGACACCAGGTTACCATATATGAAGCCGCCCCCCGGATCGGCGGCCGGTTCTGGCCGAGCGTTGAGCAGGGCAAAGTGGACCAGGAGATCCTGGAGGCCGACCTGGCCCGGCTCAACGCCGCGCCGCTGGACATTAAGCTGGAAACCCCGGTGGACCGGGAACTTTTTAAACAGCTGCGGCAGGAAAACGACGCCCTGATCATCGCCTGCGGCGCCGCCGACCGGGAAGGGGCCCAACTGGCCTTTCTGCCGCCGGAAGTGGAGCGCCGCCAGGGCAAGATCATGGTCAACAGCCAGGGTCAAACCGGTGATCTGGCGGTCTTCGCGGCCGGTGACGCGGTCAGCCGCGGCCTGCCCACCCACGTCATCGGCAGCGGCCGCCGGGCCGCCCTGGCCCTCCACGCCCTGCTCAGCGACAGCCAATACGAGCCGGAAAGCCGCCCCACCATCCCCTACGCCCAACTCAAGCTGGAATACTTTTCCTTCCAACGCGGCGAGTTGCGCGATCCGGCGGCGGACATATCCGGTTCGTCCCAGCCGCAACCGACAACCGACCGTAAAACGCTGGACATCGTCGCCGAGGCCCAGCGCTGTATCTCCTGCGGCCTCTGCCGGGACTGCCATATCTGTGAGCATACCTGCCACTACGGCGCGATCTCCCGCCAGGACCTGGGAGATGGCGACTATCGTTACGTGGTGGATGAAAGCCGCTGCATCGGCTGCGGCTTCTGCGCCGGAGTCTGCCCCTGCGGAATCTGGCAAATGCAGCCTCGATAACGTTTTGGTCTTGCCAAGGGTGGCGGGCGGAGCCTATAGTGGGGGATGTATGCGGCTGGCCACCAGGCGCTGTAAGCCTCCGATTACCAACACCACCAAGGACACCCTGCCATGCGACTCGCGCTTTTACTGCTACTTCTGCTTGTAATCCTGCTTGCCGGCTTTGTGCTGCTTAATTGGCCGGCCTTCAACGCCGCCGCCCCGCTGTCACTGGGGGTGGTTAACGTGGAAGCACCGTTGGGGTTGATCATGCTGGCTTTGCTGATTCTGCTGGTCGGCCCGGCGCTGCTCTACATCTTTTACCTGCAGCGCTCCTGGCTGATCAAGGCCGGCCGCGACGCCGAAGAATTACGGCGGCTGCACGAATTGGCCGAACGGGCCGAAGCCTCCCGTTTCACCGAACTGCGCGAGTTACTGACCGCGGAAACCCAGAAACTGGAAGAACAAAATTTTCAGCTGCGGGCCGAATTCCGGACCGAGCTGGAGAAGCTGTCCCAGCACCTGAGCAACAACCGGGAATTAAGCGATATCACCTGGCCCACCGCTGACCAACCGGCGCCAGACCCCGACCCGGCGGCGGAACCCGCCGATCCGGACGCCGCCACCACTCCCGCCCCGGAAAACAAAGGATGAAAATCTGGCCCGGCACCCCTTACCCCCTGGGGGCTAACTACGACGGCTCCGGCACCAATTTCTCACTGTTTTCCAGTATCGCCGAGGCGGTGGAACTTTGTTTATTCGATGCCGACAATAACGAAACCCGGATCACCCTGCCCGAGGTCACCGGCTACTGCTGGCATGGCTACCTGCCGGAAGTGGAGCCGGGCCAACGCTACGGTTTCCGGGTCCACGGCCCCTGGCAGCCCGCGGCGGGCCATCGCTGCAACCCGGCCAAGCTGCTGCTCGATCCCTATGTCAAGGCCATTGCCGGCGATATCGTCTGGGATGAAGCGCTCTTTCCCTACCGCTTCGCCGACGGCCCCGACAAAAGCAACGACCACGACAGCGCCCCCTTTATGCCACGTTGCGTGGTCCATCAACCCTACTTCGACTGGAGCGGTGATCGCCGGCCGCTGCGGCCCTGGCACGAAACGGTAATCTACGAGACCCACGTCAAGGGTTTCAGCAAACTCCACCCGGAGATTCCCGAAGAGCTGCGCGGCACCTACGCCGGCCTGGCCCACCCGGTGACGGTGGCGTATCTACAGGATTTGGGGATTACCGCCGTGGAATTGTTGCCGATCCATCAGTTTATCCACGATAAACATTTAATCGACCGGGGCCTGCGCAATTACTGGGGCTACAACACCATCGCCTTTTTCGCCCCCCACCATGAATACGCCGCCGACCGGCGGCCGGCGGCGGCGGTGGCCGAGTTCAAGCAAATGGTCAAAAGCCTGCACCAGGCCGGCATCGAAGTGATCCTCGACGTGGTTTACAACCACACTGGCGAGGGTAACCACCTGGGGCCGATTATCTCCTGCAAGGGCATCGATAACGCCTACTACTACCGAACCATGGCCGACGATCCACGCTACTACATGGATTACACCGGCACCGGCAACAGCCTCAATATGCGTCATCCCCATGTCCTGCAACTGCTGATGGATTCGTTGCGCTACTGGGTACAGGAGATGCATGTTGACGGCTTTCGCTTCGACCTGGCCTCCACTCTGGCCCGGGAGCTGCACGATGTCGATAAGTTGTCGGCCTTCTTCGATATCATCCAGCAGGATCCGGTGATCAGCCAGGTCAAACTGATCGCCGAACCCTGGGATATCGGCGAAGGCGGCTACCAGGTTGGTAACTTTCCGCCGGGCTGGTCGGAGTGGAACGGCAAATACCGCGACTGTGTCCGTGATTTCTGGGCCGGCCGCGACAAGACCCTGGGCGAATTCGCCTACCGCCTGACCGGCAGTTCGGATCTCTACGCCAACGACAGCCGGCTGCCCTTTGCCAGCATCAACTTCATCACCGCCCACGACGGCTTCACCCTGCGGGATCTGGTCAGCTACGACCACAAACACAACGAAGCCAACGGCGAGGATAACCGGGACGGCAACGACCATGAGGGTTCGTGGAACTGCGGCGCCGAAGGCCCCACCGACGACCCCGCCATCCTGACCCTACGAGCCCGCCAGCAACGCAATTTCCTGGCCACCCTGCTCTTCTCCCAGGGGGTGCCGATGCTGCTGGGGGGTGATGAGATCGGTCGCAGCCAGCAGGGCAACAACAACTCCTACTGCCAGGATAACGAGATTTCCTGGTATGACTGGGAGAACCTCGATGAAGAACTACTGGCCTTCAGCCGCCAACTGGTGGCCTATTACCACGAACATCCGGTCTTCCGCCGGCGCCGCTGGTTCCAGGGCCGGGAAATCCACGGCCCGGAAATCAGCGATATCGCCTGGTTCAATCACTTAGGCGAACAGATGGCCGAGGAGCACTGGGGTGAGGACCACGCCAAGTCGCTGGGAATTTTTCTAAACGGCCGCACCATCCCCAACCCCAACCCCAAGGGCGAACCGGTGACCGACGACAGCTTTTACCTGCTCTTTAACGCCCACTACGAAGAGTTGCCCTGCCGGCTGCCCGCCGCCGCCTGGGGCGAGCAGTGGCTGCTGGAACTGGACACCACCCGCGGCTGGCTCACGGAACCGGAGACGCTGGCGGCAAAAGCCGAGTTCACAGTGGCCGCCCGCGCCCTGATGCTTATGCGCCTGCCAGTTTAGGTAAAGGCCTTAGGCGCCTACAACTCTTCGATATTCTCCCTTAACTGCCCGATCTGCAGACCCAGCGAAACGCACTGTTTACCATCCATGCACTGCTGGGCCTCGGGATCTTCCAGGTAGGTTTTGAGTTCATGGCCGTCTTTTTTCAAATCGACCACCCAGGACTTTTCGGAGTCGTCGTAATCAACCAGCAGATCGATACCACAAGCCCCGATTTCCGGAAAAACCTCTTTGATCTTGGCGCACAATTCTTCTTTAGTGGGCATGACTATCCTCCTTTGTGTCATATTGACCGCCGACAGCGGCTGGGTTATGTCGCACATTGTAGGGACGGCGAAACGGAAAGTCAACGGCGGACCGCGACCAACAACTTGCAAAGCATGGTATAATGCCCGACATGAATTACTCTGAATTGCCCCGGAACAAAGAAATTCCCGGCTTTACCCCGCTGGCCACCGGCCAGCATCGTTGCTTCGACGCCCAGGGTGGCGAGATCCCCTGCCCGGGCAGCGGCCAGGACGGGGAAAGCCGTTACGGCCGCCCCTGGCCGCAACCGCGTTTTATAAGCGCGGGGGAAGTGGTGCGTGACGCCCTGACCGGACTTTATTGGACCCGCAACGCCAACCCCAACGACTTTCCGGTAACCTGGCCCGAGGCGCTGGCTTTGGCGGCCGCCATGAACGCCGAACAGGCCCACGGTTATACCGACTGGCGGCTACCCAACCGGCGCGAGCTGCTGAGTCTGCTCAGCTATCAGACCAAAAAACCGGCCCTACCGGCCGGTCACCCCTTTACCAATGTTTTTCTTGGCTGGTGCTGGAGCTCGACCAGTGCCGCGATCAATCCCGCCTATGCCTGGTACATCCACCTTGAGGGTGGCCGGATGTTTTATGGCCACAAGGATCAGTATTATCTGTTCTGGCCGGTGCGCGGGGCAAGCCAGGTGCTGGCCGCCACCGGCCAGGACGCCTGCTATGATCAGCAGGGCAAGGTCGTGGACTGCCCGGGCAGCGGCCAGGACGGGGAGTTTCGACACGGCACGCCGGCGCCCGAAAGCAGATTCCTGGTCCATGGAGCCACGGTCCGGGACCGCCATACCGGCCTGCTCTGGCTGCAAGACGCCGATTATTTTGGCCGCGCGATGAACTGGCAACAGGCGTTGGCAGCGGTGGAGCAGCTTAACCGAGAACAGCTCGGCGGCTGTCAAGGGTGGCGGCTGCCGCCGATCAACGCCCTGGAGTCGCTGGTGGATTGCAGCCGTCATACCCCGGCCCTGCCGGCCAATCATCCCTTTCTCAAGGTACCGGAGGTTTGCTGGTCTGCCACCACCAGTTTCTTTGAAACGGACTGGGCCTGGGCCCTCTATCTGCACAAGGGCGCCCTGGGGGTCGGCCATAAACCGACCACCAGCTTTGCCGTCTGGCCGGTCTGCTTACCCGCCACCTGATCAAGCCACAAGGGCTTAATGGGGATTTGAAAGCGGCAGCCTATACAACAATATCCGCAACCGCGCCGCACTCTTCATTTATTTTTATTTCCACGAAAAGTCAGCAAGTTATCTTTTCCCAAATGGCTACCTTGACACCCCGCTTACGCACTCCTACAATGAAGCACAAGAACCGGCTTTCCTGTGGAGAAAGTTGGCCGACCAATCACAAGCGGAGGAACAACCATGACTGACAGAATTCAATGGCAGACGGAAATGGACGAGGCTCTGGGCCTGGGGCAGCAAAGCGGCAAACCGATCCTGCTCGATTTTTTCAATCCCCAATGAATCGGCTGCCAACAGATGGATACAGTTACGTATCCCGAAAGTGAGGTGGCACGATTTATTGAGGAAAACCTGATCCCGTTGCGAATTCGCAGCGACAGTAAGCCCTACCCGGAAAAGTTCAACGTCAAGTGGACGCCGGACCTGATCATCCTGGGGCCGCAAGGGCGGGAGCATCATCGGACCGTAGGTTTCATCGGTCCCGAGGAGTTGATCCCCTCGCTGCTGCTGGGGCTTGCCAAGTATCATTTCGATCATGACCGTTTTGAGGAGGCCCTGGCCCGCCTTGCACAGTTGCTTACCGATCACGGCCGCAGCGGCAGCGCCCCGGAGGCCGTTTTCCTGAGCGGGGTCTGCAAATACAAGCAAGCGCACGACCCCAAGCCGTTGAAGGCCGCCTACGAAAAATTGAGCGCGGATTTTCCCGACAGCGAATGGACCAAACGCGCCTATCCCTACCGGCTTCTCTAAGCCGATGGAGAACACGAATATGTCACGGGATATTCAACTGCTGATCGGCGGCGAGGCCGGCCAAGGGCCGATATTCTCGGTTGTTATAAACCCTGAAAAGAAGGGGAGCCAATGAACAAACGAAATATAACAGAAGGCGTAGCCCTGCTTGGCGCGGTCGACTGGAGCCGGCGTCTTTTTGACTCCCTTATCCCGCTTCCGGATGGCACGTCGTATAACGCCTACCTGGTATCCGGCAGCGAAAAGAGCGTTTTGATAGACAGCGTGGACCCCGCCATGGCGGACGTGCTGTTGGGTCAGTTGGCCGATGTTCCGAAGATCGACTATATCGTATCCAACCATGCCGAACAGGACCATTCGGGATCGATTCCCATTGTTCTGCAGAAATACCCGGATGCAAAAGTGATCTGCAGTACCAAGGCCAAAAGCATGCTCATGGACCTGCTGCATATTCCGGACGGATCTTTTCAAACGGT
Source organism: Desulfurivibrio sp. (assembly GCA_034522365.1). Lineage (GTDB taxonomy): Bacteria > Desulfobacterota > Desulfobulbia > Desulfobulbales > Desulfurivibrionaceae > Desulfurivibrio. Next base: position 14,415 of record JAXHLI010000016.1, read on the forward strand.
GGAAGACGGCGAAACCCTCTCTCTGGGAGACAAGACCCTTACCTTCATATATACGCCCTGGGTTCACTGGCCGGAAACCATGGTAACCTGGCTGAAAGAGGATAAGATCCTTTTTTCCTGCGATTTTTTCGGCTCCCATATCGCCACAACCGAGATGTTCGTGACGGACAAGTGCCGCGTATATGAGGCAGCCAAGCGGTATTTCGCCGAGATCATGATGCCTTTCCGAAACATCATCGAAAAGGATTTGGAAAAGATAAAAGGGTACGACATAGGCATGATTGCGCCTTCCCACGGCCAGATCTACGACGATCCAAAATGGATCATGGACGCCTGGCACGACTGGGTGTACGGGCCGCCGAAAAACCTGGTGGTCCTGCCGTACGTCTCCATGCACGAAAGCACCCACCGAATGGTGGATCACCTGGTCTCTTCCTTGGTGGACAACAAGGTGAAAGTGGAACTGTTTGATCTTACCGTAACCGATAACGGAAAGCTGGCCATGGCGCTGGTGGATGCCGCCACCGTAGTTGTCGGTACGCCAACGGTTCTTGCCGGGCCACACCCCCTGGCGGTGTACGCAACGTTTCTGGCCAATGCCCTGCGCCCCCGGATCAAGTACCTTTCCATTGTCGGTTCATACGGGTGGGGCGGCAAGACGGTTGAAACGCTTTCCGCCATGGTTACAAACCTCAAGGTAGAGGTAATCGATCCCGTTCTATACAAGGGGCGCCCCTCGGAGAGCGCTTATGAAGCGTTGGACAAAATGGCGGTGACTATTGCCGAGAAACACAGGGAACAGGGGTTTGCATAAATCCTTTAGCAGCGGAGTGATCGGATTATGACAGAGCATGTTTACGATTGCATCATTATCGGGGCGGGTCCCGGCGGCTTGCAAGCCGCTATCCATCTGTCCCGTTACAACCGCCGGGTCGTCCTCATCGACCGGGGCGGCGGCCGGACCCGGCATGCCCTGGAGATCGAAAATTATCTCGGCCTGGAAAGGGTCAGCGGCAAGGAGCTGGTGGAGACCGGCATTCGCCAGGTCCAATCTTTTGGCGCGAAATTCCGCCGTGAGCAGGTGCTTTCGTTGGAGATTGAGCAAGGATTTACCGTCGTCACCGACCAGGCCCGTTACCAGGCTCCCTATGTGATTGTTTCCGCTGGCGCCACTGAGAAGCCGCCGCCAATCAAGGGGATGAACAGGTTTTTCAGTCGGACGATCTTTACCTGCGTTGATTGCGACGGCTATCATACCACCGGCCGAAAATTGGCCATTCTCGGTGATTCCCTTGATGCCGTGCGCCTCGCCCTGGCCATGCGCCAAATGTTCACCCCCGAGATCACCCTGGTCCTGCCTCCCGACCTCCTGCCCCCCGACCATGCCGAACTGCTGGCCGAGGATGGAATCGCCTTTTTGGCCGGGACTCCGACGGAATTTCTTGGTGATGCGGAACTGACCGGGATCAAGCTGCAAGACGGGCAGGAAGCAGCCTGCGAGGTAGTGATGCTCAGCTACGATTATCTGCTTAACGATACCTTTCTGGCCGAGCTTGGCCTGGAGCGGGAGAGCAACGGGGGTAAGCTGAGCACCGATCATCTCTGCGAAACATCCGTCAAAAATCTTTTTGCCCTGGGGGCCCTTAAAACCGGCAAGGCCCAAGCCATTATCGCTGCCGGTCAAGGCGCCATGGTGGGCATCGAGATTAATCGCCGCCTACTGGAACTATGAACCGGGCGGTATCAACAACCACTCTTATCAGGAGGTGTACCATGAAACGTCAGGTCGAAATGGAAGAGACCATGCTGCGTGCCCATCGGGAGTTTACCGAACAACTCGCCAAATCTCTGGAGCTGGTGTCGCAGGAGATTGATGAAGCGGGAGAGATGGCTAACAGCTGCACCGACGAATGGTGCCAAGCCACCGAGGGAGCGATTGACGAGCTGGCCAAGATGGTTTTTTCGATCAGCGAACCGCGCTGGCTCCCGGAGGAGGAATCACATAAGATCAGCAACCTCCGTTGCCGGGTCCATGATCTCTACGCCCGTTACAAGGCGGTCAAAAAATAGCGTCGAGGGGGTTATGAAAATGTCACGGGATATTCAACTGCTGATCGGCGGCGAGGCCGGCCAAGGGCTGGAAACCATCGGCCAGTTGCTGGCCAAGACCCTGGTGCGGGCCGGGCACGAGATTTTCGTCAGCCAGAGCTATCATTCCCGGATTCGCGGCGGTCACAACACCTTTGCCGTACGTTTGGGGAGCGGCCCCTTTTTCGCGGCCCGCGAAAGCATCGATATCCTGGTGGCGCTCAACGCCGAAAGCGTGGAGCTGCACCGTGAGCAGCAAACCGAACGGACGCTGCTCGTTGCCGATGCCGCTTTTGCTCCCGACCAGGCAGGGACGGTGGCGGTGCCCTTTGCCGAGTTGGGGCCGGAGCAACTCTGGAACACCGCTGCCCTGGCCCTGATCGGCCATATCCTGGCCTTGCCTGCCGAGAGCATAGACCAGGCGATGGAGGATCTGCTTGGCCGTAAACATCCGGAGGCCCTGGCGGAGAACCGCGAGATCATGGAGAAAAGCAGGGCCTGGGCCGCACTCCATGTCCCGGAGCATGATTTCAGACTGCCGCCGCTCAACTCGCCGCCGGAGCGGCTGCTGCTCAACGGCAGCCAGGCCATCGCCCTGGGCGCCCTGGCCGGCGGAGTCAAGTTCTGCGCCTTTTATCCCATGACTCCGGCCACCTCCATTGCCATCGAAATAATCAACCATGCTGAGACCATGGGCTGCGTGGTCGAGCAGGCCGAGGACGAAATCGCTGCCATCAACATGGCGATCGGGGCCTCATTTGCCGGTGCCCCCAGCCTGGTGCCCACCTCGGGCGGCGGCTTTGCCCTGATGGTCGAGGGAGTCAGCCTGGCGGCGATGACCGAAACCCCGGTGCTGGTCGTGGTGGGCCAGCGACCGGGACCGGCCACCGGGATGCCCACCCGCACCGAACAGGCGGATCTGGAGTTCGTGCTTCACGCCGGGCATGGGGAGTTTCCCCGGGCGATTTTCGCCCCCGGCAGCGTCGAGGAAGGTTTTCATCTAACCCACCAGGCCCTGACCCTGGCGGAACAGAGCCAGTCACCGGTCTTCCTCCTGAGCGACCAGTTTCTGGCTGATTCAGCCCGGCCGGTGGCGCCCTTTGACCCGACGGCAGTTACCCCGGCCAAAGCCGGGGTCGAACCGGCGGCGGCAACCTTGCCTTATCGGCGCTACCAGTTGACCGCCGATGGCCTCTCCCCCCGGCTGCTGCCCGGTCTTTCCGAGCATCTGGTGGTGGCGGACAGCGACGAGCATGATCAGCAGGGGCATATCACCGAAGAACACGGGGTGCGGATCGCGATGGTGGAGAAACGGCTGCGCAAGCTTGATCTGCTCCGGCGGGAAAGCGTGGCCCCAACCCTGGACGGGGAAAAGGGGGCGGAACTCCTGCTGGTCGGCTGGGGTTCCACCCAGGGCCCGCTTCGAGAGGCGGTTGCGGTATTGCGTGCGCAGGGACGTCGGGTCGCCGGCCTTTATTTTGCCCAGGTCTGGCCGCTGGTGCCGGCTCAGTTCCTTGATATCCTCCAGGCCGCCGACCAGGTGGTCTGCGTCGAGGGCAACGCCACCGGCCAGTTTGCCCGGCTGATCCAGCGGGAGACCGACTTTTTTATTTTGACCCGGATCGGACGCTATGACGGGTTGCCCTTTACCGCCGGTTATATTCTGGACCGTCTGGAAAACTTAAACGCACCGAACGGCATGGGGGTACGAAAATGACATCCATCAAGGATTACGGCAAATTCGAAACCGCCTGGTGTCCCGGTTGCGGCAACTTCGGGATTCTCAACGCCCTCAAGCAGGCCCTGGTCAGCTGCGATCTGGCGCCCCACCAAGTGTTGCTGGTCTCCGGCATCGGCCAGGCGGCCAAAACTCCCCACTATCTCCGGGCCAATGTTTTTAACGGCCTGCATGGCCGCAGTCTGCCGGCGGCGAGCGGGGCCAAACTCGCCAATCCGGAACTCACCGTGATCGCCGAAAGCGGGGACGGCTGCATGTACGGGGAGGGTGGTAATCATTTTCTCGCCGCTCTGCGCCGCAACCTTGATCTTACCATCCTGGCGCACGACAACCGGGTGTACGGACTGACCAAGGGCCAGGCCAGCCCCACCTCGGAGCAAGGGTTCGTGACCAAGGCCCAGCCCCACGGTGCCTTCGCCGACCCCTTCAACCCGGTGGCGGTGGCGGTGACCATGGGCGCCTCTTTCGTGGCCCGCGGCTATGCCGGCAAGCTGGACCATCTCGCCGAGCTAATCGCCAAAGCCATTGGCCATCGCGGCACCGCCCTGGTCGATATTCTCCAGCCCTGCGTCTCCTTCAACAAGGTCAACACCTACCAGTGGTATCAGGAGCACTGCTACGAGTTGGGTGAGGATCACGACCCCACCAACCAGGACAAGGCTTTGCGGGTTGCCCGGGAGTTCGGGGAGCGCATCCCCCTGGGCGTTATTTATCGGCAGGAAAAGCCGATTTTTGAGGAACAGTTCCCGGTCCTTTCCGACGGCCCCCTGGCCCGCCAAAAGGTGCCGATTGACAGCCTGCGGCAGATCATGCGACACTATTTTTAATCGTGTAATCCGACAGCAAAAACGGGGAATTTCCCGACATCGAATGGGCCAGGCGTGCCCACCCCTACCGGCTTCTTAGAACCGGAAAAGAGCAAACCAGAGGAGATCCAAATGCCAGAACTTACTTATCCCCAAGGCAGTGTAGAGATTGATGAGGACGGCTTTCTCGTCAATTCTGAAGATTGGAATGAAGGCGTGGCTCAGGCCTTGGCGACTCGGGAGGGCCTTGAAGAACTGGATGAAGAGATGCTGGAGGTCGTCCGGTTCATGCGCTCATACCATAAGAAACACCATGCCTTTCCGATCCTCAGTCACGTATGCAAAAACATCGATCAACCCCGGGATTGCGTCAGCGAGGAGTTTATCAATCCGGAGAAGGCATGGAAGATCGCCGGATTACCTAAACTTGAAGGGGTTCAGTTCGTCAGTGTGGACGGCAAGCATTACCTGATGGAACAGTGCTGCTAATGCCCATGCGCCTTACTGGTTCACGGACCGGCACGGTTGCCGGGGCAAAACAAAATATAAGGAGTGTTACGCCATGGATATCTATCAATTCGCCATGCAGATGGAAAAAGACGGAGAAAATTTTTATCGGCAGTTAGCCCGGGAGGCCACCGTCCCGGGGCTGGCCAAGATATTCACGCTGCTGGCCGATGAAGAGGTCAAGCATTACCAGATGGTGGGCAAACTGGCCCAACAAGAAAACAAGCCTCAATTAGCCGACACCCGGATTCTGAACGATGTCAAAAATGTCTTTAAGGGGATGCGGGAAGAAAAGGAGGAGTTAGCTATCGACCCCACCGCCGCCAGCAACAGTTATCGCCAGGCCTGCGAAATCGAGGAGCAAAGCGGGAAGTTCTACCGTGAAAAAGCCGAAGAGGTCGCCGACGAACACCAACGGCAGATCCTGCGCCAGTTGGCCGGGGAAGAAGATAACCATTTGCGGATCATGGAAAATATCCTGGAGTTTGTTTCCCGCCCGGAACCGGGGAAATGGCTGGAAGACGCGGAATGGTACCATCTTGAAGAATATTGAGCATTTTTTGGGTGACAGTGATGAAAAAAGTACATATCGATGAAGACGAATGTATCGGGTGCGGCTCCTGTGAGGATATCTGTCCGGAGGTCTTCAAACTCGACAACGACAGCGAAAAGGCCAAAGTTATCAAACCGGAAGGCGGACCGGCAGAGTTGATTGAAGAAGCAATCAACACCTGCCCGGTAGCATGCATCAGTTGGCTGGATTGATAATTGATGCCTGAACAATCGTCAACTGTTGGAAGCGTCGGGGCTGCCCCCCCAAGCCCCGGACTTGCGGTGTCACTTCACTGGGGCGGCCATCCAGGCCGCCTTGAACTCAGGCTCAGGAGAAGCCGGAGGGCGAGCTGCAGCCGCCCAAAGGTCCACCCGGCGAGGCGCAAGCCCCGGCGGCGGAGGAAACCCGAAAGCTGGCAGCAGAGATCACCCGTTGCACCCGGTCGCTATCGCAACGGGGACAACGGGTCTGATCCCGCTGCTGGCTGGAGGAAACAATGGCCTCGAAATGGTTTTGGCACTCTTGACAACGGTATTCGTACAAGGGCATTTTCTCTCCTCCATTAAAATAAAGGAATGGCTAATTGACCGCCGGCCACCCGGCTCACTTGGCAATTTAATCATCCACTTTAGTTTTGTCCAGCCCCAAGCTAAGCTCAGCCCCGAAACCAAAAAACGATGATCTTTTTAACAGGGTGTTTCCAGTTTGATCATGCTGGCGCCGATGGCCCGCTCGATCTGGCGGACAATCACCTTGTCTTCGGCGGTGGCGAAGGTATAGGCCTCGCCGTGGCGCTCGGCCCGGCCGGTGCGGCCGATCCGGTGGGTATAGGCCTCGACGGTGGCCGGCATATCGTAGTTGATCACATGGCTGATCCCCGCGACATCGATCCCCCGGGCGGCGATATCGGTGGCCACCATAATATTGAAGCGCCCCTGCTTGAAGCCTTCCATGGCTTCTTTGCGCTTGTTCTGGGACATATTGCCTTGCAGGGCCACAGCCCGGTGGCCGGCCTTTTCCAGGTTAAGGGCCAGTTTCTTGGCGGCATGCTTGGTGCGGGTGAAGACCAGGGCGGAACTGACGGCGCTATCCCGCATCACCTGTTTGAGTAACGCTCCCTTGCCCTGTTTCTCCACCCGGTAAAGTTTGTGGGCTACCAGGGCGGTGGGCTGGGAGTGATTGATCTGCACCCGGGCCGGGTCCTTGAGGATACTGTCGGCCAGATGGCGAATCTCGGTGGGCATGGTAGCGGAGAACAGCAGATTCTGGCGCTTGACCGGCAGATACTTAAGCAGCTTTTTGATAGCCGGCATAAAGCCCATGTCGAACATCATATCGGCCTCGTCCAGCACCAGCATCTCGACGGCGCCCAGCTCGACATCCCGGCTGTCCAGGTGATCCAGCAGCCGCCCGGGGCAGGCAACAATAATCTCCACCCCGGCCTTGAAGGCCTTGAGCTGGCCGAATTTGCTGACCCCGCCGTAGACGGCGACGCTGCGGATGCCGGTTTGCCGGCCCAACTCACCGATATTGACATTGATCTGCTCGGCCAGCTCCCGGGTCGGGGCGACAATAACCGCCCGCACCCGACCCCGGGGGCCGGCGGCGAGCTTTTGCAGCAGCGGCAGCACAAAGGCCGCCGTCTTGCCGGTACCGGTCTGGGCCAGGCCCATGATATCCCGCCCCCGCCTGATCTCTGGAATGGCCTGGGTTTGAATGGGGGTGGGGGCCTGATAGCCGCAGGCGGCGATATTGGCGGTCAGGGTAGCGTCAAAATCAAATTGTGCAAAACTCATTTTTTTCCTCTTCCGGGCATAATAATATTGCATCACGCCGCCCAACCGGCGGCGTACCATAGACCATGCTTGGCACCTTCCTTTAAGTGATCAGCAAAAAACTTACGGCATTTAGCGAGGAGCAAAACCTGCGCGGAAGGGAAATGACGTGGGGTGGGAAACTCTGATTCTTATAACCAAGTGATGGCCACCATAAAGCTTTGGGCGGCAATATACAAGCAATTAAATGCGGTACGGCTAACAAAGAAGGCCGCTTTCCCGGAAGAAAGCGGCCTTTTTTCACAACCCGGGCTGATGAAGGTGGGCTACCTCAGAAGGTTTCACCAAAATCCAGGCTCTTTCCTTTCAGGATGTTATCCACCGAGCGCATGTTGCCCTTCATGTAGAAAACGTTGGGCTTGGTATCATCCTCGGGACGAATCACCCATACCTTCTCTTCAATCTGGTGGACCAACCGGTAAACCACGTTATCGGGGTCGGACAGGTTACCAAAGGTCCGGGCGCCGGTGGGACAGGCGGCGGCGCAGGCGGTCAGTTCCTCACCCTTGGAAAGGCGAGTCTCCCAGCAGAAATCGCATTTATCGATGGCCCGGCGTGCATCGCTAAAATAGCGGGCGTCATAGGGACAAGCCAACTGGCAGGTTTTACAGCCAATGCACTTTTTGCTCTCCATCATGACAATCCCGGTTCTCGGATCCTTGTAGGTGGCCTTGGTGGGACAGCCACGGACACAGGGCGGGTTGTTGCACTGGTTGCACAGCACCGGGATAAATTCCGTCTGCTTGTCCAGGGTACCGGTATATTTCTTGGTAAGAATCCGGGTCCGGTAGTTCGGCGGCGCCACCTGGTTGGTCTCGTTGCAGGCCCCCACGCACAATTCGCAGTCGATGCACATCGCCTGGCGAATCACCATGCTGTAATGGGGGTTGTAAGGGTATTCCTCGACGATCGCCGCTCCCGAAGAGGCATGGCCGGTGGCCACCAGAGAGGTCAGCGACAGGACCTTGCCGCCGGCGTATACCCCGGCGACAGCCAAACCCATCTTCAAGAAATTGCGCCGCTCCCGGAGCGTAACGGAACTGGTGCCTTCGTTTTTCAATGTATCTATAGCAGGGAATTTCATTTGCTTTTTACTCCTCACTTAGCTGTTTCTCCAGTTAAAAGGCCAAAGTCTGGTAGATTACCACACCTGATGGTGGCGCTTCATGGCCTCTTCTTCCGTCTCTCCTTCCTTCATATAGTGGATGCCACCGCAACCGGGGCAGACATAGGCGCCTTCGGGTACGATCTCGTGGTGTTCCAACTGATGGCCGTTGAGCATCTTCTCGCCCACCAAAAAGGCCAGTACTACCAGGGACAGGCCGGCGATGGAAGCCATGATCTCATGGAATGAGGGTACGTAACTGATCCGTTGCAGGGCCTCCTCGACTCCCAGTGAATGATAAACCGAGAACATCTGGCCGGGGATGACGATATCGTAGCGCATAAAGAAAATACCCACCATCATCAGGCCGGTGGCCCACAGGATCATATTGAAATTATTCCCCCGGGAGCGGATCAGGAGGAACATGGGCAACGCCATGCCCAGAAAGACTTCAAAGAACCAGAAGTTGATGGCGTAATCGCCGGAGATCAACGAGGCGATCACCACGGACTTGCCATGGGCGACCGAACCGGTGATAATTTTCCACAAGGTGAAGAACATGATAATGGCGATAAAATAAATGGTGAGCAGGCAAACCGCCTTCATGGCCCGCTCCATGCGCTGATTCATGATCTGGGGGTTGATCTTCCAGGCCAGGGTGGTGAAGAACAGGATGGCGCAACCGCCGGACATGGCGGCGGAGAAGATAAAGTAGATGGGCAGGTAGGGGCCGTACCAGAAAGGCCGACCATGGAGCATGCCGAAAATGGCCCCCAGGTTACTGTGGGCCGCGATCCCCACCACCAGGCCGAAAAAGCCCATTACCCGGGAAACGGTATGGTTCTGTTCCAGCAGGCAGTAATACTCGATCATCATAAAGACCAGATACGCCCCGTAAAGAGTCCCCATCCACCAGAGGTTGGAAGTCAGATTGGGGGAGGCGGCATTGTAATACAGCATCCGAAAGGGATTCTCGATATCGAAGAAAATGATAAGGAAGCCTCCCAGCATAAAGACAATGGAGAGGAAAACCGCCCGTTTGGCAATGGGCATAAAGGCCTCGCTACCGAAAACGTGGCCGAAGGAGGAGACGATACACAAGCCGGTGGAGGTCACCACGCAGAACACATAAGCGGCGATCAACATGCCCCAGATCATCTCCCGGGAGACGTTATAGACGTGATGGTAGCCGACAAAAAAACCGTGCAGCCCCACCGCCAGGCCGACAATGGTAAGCAGCGCGAAAAAGCCCATTACCATTTTATAGCCCGGACTCGCTTCCTTCAGGGCTTCAACCCCGTGGAAACCCCATCTTTTAGCAATATCAACCTTGGTTGCGATCATTTCTTCACCTGTCTGTTATCTAAAAATTTGTTTGCCTGGAAAGCCGTCAACCCGCCGCTAACTCAGTGAGCTTGATCGGTTTCGGTCTCCCCCGTCAGTTCCCTGTAACCCTTGACGCCGACATGACAGACGGTGCAGCGGGTCAGGTAACCAAAGGCCTGATCGGCGTCATGGCAACTGCCACAGTAGCGGTTGTGCAGATCCTCCAAGTACTTCCGCTTGCTTTCCTCGTCGGTCCCCAGGGACCGCTGGCGCTCGGCCTCCTCAATGGAACCCTTCTTCATGGTGAAGACCTCTTTATGGCAGGCCTCGCAGTCGAGACCGCCTTCATCGACATGGACTTCGTGCCGAAAGACCACGGCCTTGACCGGATAGGTGAAGAGCACCGGCTCGTCGGGGGCGTCATGGCAGCCGCCGCAATTGGTGCTGGTGTCAAAGGCCATGCCGCCGTTGTGGCACATCCCGCAGTACTTGCCCTCGGCAAAGGCTTCCATGGTGAAATCCCCGGCCTCGGTGGCGGCCCCTTGCCGCATCTCGAACAAGCCACCATGGCAGACATCGCAGCTCAACCCCATCTTAGTGTGGGTCTGATGGCTGAACTTGGCCTGCACCGGAGTCTCCCAGACGATGGGGGCTTCCGGGCCGTATTTGGCCGCGTCGTACGGTTCCGCCGCTGTCTCGCTGTTGCCACCCTTGTTCGCGCCACTGTTCACCGCCAGCAGCAAAGCCGCCAGGCAGGCCAACAGCAGAATGGTTGCCGTTTTTTTGTTCATCGTCGCTTACTCCCGCTGATTTTGGTGAATAATCTGGTGGCGGCTGGTCCACCCGGGCCATTTTCACAACCCGTACCCATTCCCTCGCATGCAATAACGGGGCATATCTATTAAAGTTCCCCCCTGGCTGTCAAGCAAAAACCGGCCCAAAAGACCGACAAAACGGATTATCACCACGCTGTTTAGCCTCACCGGCATAAAAAAAGGCTGCGCCTGCGCGCAGCCTTTTCAGGATTAACAACGATTTACTGAACGACGATTCAGTGCTGGGCGATATAGCGGGCCATGCTGACGATAATGGCGATGATCAACAAAGAACCGGTAATGACCACAAAGAGCCCGAACACTCTGGCCGCCCGATGCTGCCAGGCCTCGGGGCCGCGCTCGCTGGTCACCTTGTCCAATTCGCCGGAGGCCACCAGTTGGTCGTATTCCCGCGGCCGTTCATATTTCAGCTCCTCCAGGGGGACGGAGCCGACAAAGATCACCGGATCCAGGGGGAATTTTTCCGGCCGCAGATGGGTGTTGTAAAAATGGATAACGAAAATAAAGCCGGTGGCCAGCATGGCCTCGTCACTGTGGATAATGGTGGCCACGTTGAGCCAGTAGCCGGGGATGATCCGGGAGAACCCTTCGGGGAACCAAAGGGCCAGGCCGGTCAGGCCGATAACCGCCACACCCCAGAAAACCGCCCAGAAATCAAATTTCTCCCAGTAGGTCCAGCGCCCGTAATAGGGGCGGGGACCGCCGAAGAACCATTTGAAGGTGGCGGCGATTTCCCGGGCATCGTTAAGATTAGGCACCATTCCTTCGGGATCCAAAATAAAACCCATGGCGCTTTTGCCAGACTCCCGCCAATTGCGATAGATCAGCCACAAGGCCAGCCCGAAATACAGGAAGGTAATAACGGCGCACAGGCGGTGGAGGGCCCCCATGGCGGCAAAACCGCCGGCCATTTCGGCCACCCATTGGGCCCAATTTTCCATGGCGAATTTCAGGACCATGCCGGTGACTGCCAGGGTGAGAAAACTGATGATGACCAGCAGGTGCAAAAAACGCTGAAATATGGTGAAACGTTCAACATACAAGGTCGGTGCGTTGTTCATGGCTATCTCCTCTTACTATAAAATTGATGCTCAGGGCCTATTTCTGGTTCTGGTGGTGCTCCCTTTTAAGCCGCCTTCTCTCCAGAAAGGAACGGGGCAGCCACAGCAGGGTGTGAATACCGAAAAAGGTAAAAGTGGCGATAAGCAAGCCGGTCATAATCCAGAAGCTGTAATAGAGGCGGGGATACTCCTCTTTGTTGGAATGGGTGGCATGGGTATAGTAAGTGGCAAAACTGGCGTTGGCCTTGGGGTGACACTCCTTACAGGTCTCCACGATATTGTCGGGATGAATCCGGGAGCTCGCCGAGGTCGATGGCATGATATCGTGGGCCCCGTGACAATCCGAGCATTTGGCCAGGGTTTCGCTGCCTCCGAGCATGGAAGCCCGCCCATGGTAGGTCTCCAGATAGGTGCTGGAATAATGGCCATGGCAGTTACCGCACTGCTCGGCAATCACCTGGCGGAAATCGTCCTTGTCCACCCGGGTGATGGTGTGATCGGAATGGCAGTCGGTGCAGACCGGCAATGTTTTATCGGTCTCGGTGACCTGCGGGCTGTGCACCGACTCCCGGAAACGCTGCCCGATTCCCACGTGGCACTCGGTACAGGTGGCGACGATATTGTCCCGGTGGATACTGGAGTCCGGCTCGGCGGCGGGCTGCACGTCGTGGTTGTTGTGGCAACTGCTGCAGGTGGCGGTGACGATCAGGCCGTCGCGGTAAAGCCCCCGGCCATGGATGGACATGGCATAGTCTTCCACCACATGTTCCTTGCGCAGTTTGTGGGTATTGGTCATCTCGGTGTCATCCTCGTGACACTGGCCGCAGGTGGCGGGGATGTTCAGCGGGTAGGTCGAGGAACGCGGATCGTCGGGGCTGAATATATCGTGGGTGGTATGGCAGTCGGCACAGCGGGCGGCCATCTCGTCGCCGGCGGTATAGGCCTTGCCGTGGGCGCTCTGGGCGTTGACTTCGGCGATCTCGCCGTGGCAGTCGCCACAATCCACCGCGGCCAGTGGCACGGGATGCATACCGGAAGCCTCGCCGGCCTCGCTGTGACACAGGGTGCAGCCCATGGGGCCATGGACCGTCTCCTTGAAGGCGGCTTCATCAAAGTCCTGGCCGTGGCAGCCAAAACATTGGGCATCGCTGAGGGCGGAGGCCACCCCCGGCGCCAGCCAGAGGGGGATCAAAAGGGTGAACGTAAATAGAATCCTCTTCCAGAAGAGCTTCGTTTGGCGGTTGTTCATCTGCCGGCCTCCTTGTGATGATTTTTGGTGTGTAACTAAATGATATTATGAAGAATCCATGATTACGATTGCCTTGTCGCTGGGTTTCTCATACCCTGTTGAGGGTTGCAGATAAATGAGTTATGGAGGATACTCACCCGGCCCGTGGTACCATGCCGGCTACCTACTGCTTCCCAAGGAAACATGAAAGCGGATAAAAAATCAAGCGGAAATGAACGTTCATTCACCTTTTCACATTTTACATAATGGCCCCGGTAATCATTACCCGACCCGGCGGCTTTAAAGAAAACGCGGGAGCCGGCAACCGCGCCAATCCCCAAGGAGTCTCACTATGGCCACGCACCACCCACATCCTTCCCGACCGGTACCCTGGTCGGCCAGAATCGGCTGGCTGCTGGTCTGGTTGGCCATTATTGTGGTGGTACTTATGATCGCCCATAACTGCGTCAACGCCTTCCAGCACGGCCGTGACACCAGCCCCGCCCAGGTCGAACAGGCCTATCAGCAAGGCCTGGCGGCCGGCCGCGCGGGAGCAGACGAGGCCTACGGGAGCAAAACCGAAAACAATCCGGTGCTCTATAAAGCGTTTATCAAAGGTTATCGGCGGGGCGCCGATCAAAGCCAGCGGCAACGCTGAAGTTATTTGACCCTTGCCAAGGCCGGGTTGGGATCTCTATACTGGCCGTTATGAAATCCTCAGTCAACAACAGCTCTGCCTTCCCCGACCAGCAACCAACCGCAACCGCGCCGGTGGCCACCTACCGCCTGCAACTGCACCCCGGCTTCGGCTTTGCCGACGCCGCCGAGGTGGTGCCCTATCTGGCCGAACTGGGGGTCAGTCATCTTTATACTTCGCCTTATCTGCAAGCGGCGGCCGGCAGCAGCCACGGTTATGATGTGGTCGATCCCAGCCGGGTCAATGCGGAACTGGGCGGCGAGGAAGGGCACCGGCAGCTGCGGCAAGCCCTGCGCCAGGCCGAGCTGGGTCAGGTGATCGACCTGGTACCCAACCATATGGCCATCGCCGGCCGGCAGAACCCGTGGTGGTGGGATGTGCTGGAAAACGGGCCGGCCAGCCTCTGGGCGACCTATTTCGATGTCGATTGGGAATCCTCGGAGGATCGCTGGCCCAACAAGGTGCTACTGCCGGTGCTGGGCGACCACTACGGCCGGGTGCTGGAAGCCGGTGAGCTACAGTTGGCGTGGGCGGGCAACGATTTCACCATCCATTATTACGAGCATGTCTTCCCCGTCGATCCCGCCAGCCTGGCCGGCTTGCTGGCCGCCGCCGCCGGAACCTGCGGCTCCGAGCTGCTGGGGTTTATCGCCGACTCCTACGCCCATCTGCCCCGCCCCACCGCCACCAACCGCCGGGCCGTCAAGCGGCGCCACCGCGATAAGGCGGTGATCGGCCAACTGCTGAACCGGCTTTGTCGCGATCACGCCGGGAGCGCCGCCGACCAGGCGGCCGGGGCGCCGGCGGCCACCGCCCCGGCCACCTCCACGGCCGCCAAGCGCCGCCCCACGGCCCGGGCGGCGATCACCGCCGAAGTCGAGCGGCTCAACAACGACCCCGACGCCCTGGACGCCCTGCTCGATAACCAGAACTACCGGCTGGCCTTCTGGCGCACTGCCGACCGTGACCTGGGTTATCGCCGCTTTTTCGATATCAACTCCCTGGTCGGCCTGCGCATGGAAAACGACGAGGTCTTTGCCGCCACCCACGCCCTACCCCTGGCCTGGGTGACGGAGGGCAGCGTCCAGGGTTTGCGCATCGACCACCCCGACGGCTTGCGTGACCCCACCGAGTATTTCCACCGCCTGCGCCGACATTGCCCGCGGGCCTGGATCTGGGCCGAAAAAATTTTGGAGAGCGAAGAGACCCTGCCCGCCGACTGGCCCATCGACGGCACCACCGGTTACGATTTTATCAACCTGGTCGGCGGCCTGCTGCTGGACCCCGCCGGCGAAACCGAATTGACCGACTTCTACCGGCAATGCACCGGCCTCACCGACGATTACCCCACGGTGATCAGAAACTGCAAACGGCAGGTGATCAGCGACTCGCTGGGCAGTGAGCTTAACCGCTTAACCGCCCTCTTTGTGGCGATCTGCGAGCGCCACCGCCGCCATCGTGACTACACCCGCCACGAATTGCACGAGGCCCTGCGCCAGGTGGCCGCCGCCTTTCCGGTCTACCGCAGCTACTTCCGCCCGGCCGCCATTAACCCGACCACCGATAACCGCAGCGGCGGCTCTGAACCCGCCGAACCCGCCGCCAACGCCGGGCCCAAGGCCGGAGTAAGCGACAACGATGCCGCATCACCGGACGCTAGCCAGCCCGACTACCATTATATCCAGCAGGCAGTGGCCACGGCGATCACCGACAACCCCGAGCTGGACCCGGAATTACCGCGCTTTCTGGGCAGCATTCTGGCCCTGGAAGTCCCCGGTGAACTGGAGACCGAACTGGCCCTGCGTTTTCAACAATTCAGCAGCCCGGCCATGGCCAAGGGGGTCGAGGACACCGCCTTTTACCGCTACCACCGGTTGCTCTGCCTCAACGAAGTGGGCGGCAATCCCGGCCGCTTCGGGGTCTCACCCGGGGAATTTCACCAGCAGGCCGCCCGGGCCCTGGCCCGCTATCCGGGCAGTATGCTGGCCGGCACCACCCATGACACCAAGCGGGGCGAGGATTGCCGGGCCCGGCTGGCCCTGCTCTCCGAGATCCCCAAGCGCTGGCGCCGCCAGGTGGAACGCTGGTTTAAACGCCACCGCCGCTATCGCCGGCAACTGCCGCCCGGCGGCGGCGACGGCGGTACCGCCGGCGACAGCACCGTGGCCCCGGAGGCCAACGTCGAATATTTTATCTATCAAACCCTGGTGGGGGCCTGGCCGCTGAGCGCTGAGCGGTTGCACCGCTACCTGGAAAAGGCGATGCGGGAGGCCAAGCAACGCACCTCCTGGACCCGACAGGATACCGTTTACGAAGCGGCGGTACAGGATTTTGCCCAATCCCTGCTGGCCGATACCCAATTCCGGACCGAACTGGAAACCTTTCTGCAACCGCTGATCCCGGCCGGGCGTATCAACAGCCTGAGCCAGACCCTGCTGCGGCTGCTCTACCCCGGCGTGCCAGATATCTACCAGGGTGCCGATTTGTGGGAGTTGAGCCTGGTGGACCCGGACAACCGCCGGCCGGTGGACTTCCAACACCGCCGGCGCCTGCTGGCCGAACTGCCGGCCTTAAGCGCCGCCCAGATCATGGCCCGCATGGACGAGGGGCTGCCCAAACTGTGGCTGCTGCGCCAGGGCCTGCAATTGCGCCGCCGGCGGCCGGAGTTGTTCGGCGCCGAGGGCGGCTACCGGCCACTGAGCGCCAGCGGCCAAAAGGCTCAGCACCTGGTGGCCTGCCAGCGCGGCGAGGCGGTGATCGGCCTGGCTCCCCGCCTGGTGCTGGGCCTGCGCGGCGCCTGGCGGGATACCCGGCTGACCCTGCCGGCCGGCTATTGGCATAATCTGCTGACCGGCGAGCGCTTCCGGGGCGGCACCCGGCGGCTGACCCGACTGCTGGGCTGCTTCCCGGTGGCACTGCTGGAAAAGGAGTAACCGTTCAGCAGCACCGCACCTTATGGCGATCAGCCAAGCTTACGTACAGGGGGTACGCGGCGCTTGGCTGCTTGCCATAATCTGCGGCACTGCTGAACGGTTACAGCACGTTAAATGGGCGGTTGTTGACCCCCTGGTGAACGGTTATAAAGAGACGGAGTGAGCGACCATGCGCGTTAGCGGCGAGGAAAAGCATGACTTGCCCGGGGATAACCCCCTGTGGCTCTGGGCCCCGGCCGCCCAGCGGGTGGAGTTGCAACTGGCGGGGCAGCGCCAGGCCATGCGGGCGGCGACCGCAGGCTGGTGGCAAGCCCCCAGGCCACCGGCACACGGCGAGGATTACACCTTCTTCCTGGACGACGCCGGCCCTTTCCCCGATCCCCGTTCGCCATGGCAGCCCGCCGGGGTGGACGCCCCTTCCCGCCACCTCGACCATCGCCGTTTTGCCTGGCACGACCAAGGCTGGCAAGCCCCGCCCCTGGCGGCGGCGGTGATCTACGAACTGCATATCGGCACCTTCACCCCCGAGGGCACCTTTCTGGCGGTCATCGACAAACTCGACCACCTGCTTGAGCTGGGCGTCACCCATATCGAACTGCTGCCGGTGGCCACCTTTGCCGGTCCCCGGGGCTGGGGCTATGACGGGGTCGATCTTTACGCCCCCCACCCCGCCTACGGCCCCCCGGAGGATCTTAAAAAACTGGTCGACGCCTGCCACCGGCGGGGTCTGGCGGTGCTGCTGGATGTGGTCTACAACCATCTCGGGCCGGCCGGCAACTACTTGAACCGTTTCGGCCCCTACTTCACCGACCATTACCGCACCCCCTGGGGCGAGGCGGTCAACTTCGACGGGGCCGACAGCGAGCCGGTACGCCGTTTCTTTATCGACAACGCCCTGATGTGGCTGCGGGATTACCATTTTGACGGCCTGCGGCTGGACGCGGTGCATGCCATCTTCGACCGCTCGGCGCTCCATTTCCTGGAACAGTTGGCCGCCGAGGTCCAAACCCTGGAGGCGGAGTGCCGGCGCCATCTGGTGGTGATCGCCGAAAGCGACCTCAACGACCCCCGCCTGGTGCGACCGCCGGAGGTGGGCGGCTACGGCCTGGACGCCATGTGGAACGAGGATTTCCACCACGCCCTGCATGCCGCCTTAACCGGCGAGACTCAGGGTTACTACGCCGACTTCGGGGGCCTGGCACCGCTGGCCAAAGTACTGCAACGGGGGCAGGCCTACGAGGGCGACTATTCACCTTACCGCCGCCGGCCCCACGGCCGGCCGGCAACCGATCTCGCCGGCCGGCAGCAGGTGGCCTTCCTGCAAAACCACGACCAGGTGGGCAACCGGGCCCGGGGCGAGCGGCTGAGCCAGTTGCTTAAGCCGGGCCAGCTCAAGCTCGCCGCCGCCCTGCTACTGACCGCCCCTTTTGTGCCGCTGCTCTTCCAGGGCGAGGAATGGGGCGCCACCAACCCCTTTCTCTATTTCACCGCCCACCCCGATCCCGAGCTGGCGGCAGCCGTCAGCCGGGGCCGCCAGCAGGAATTTGCGGCCTTCGGCTGGTCCCCCGCCGAGATTCCCGACCCCCAGGCGCCGGCCACCTTTACCGCCTCCCAACTGGACTGGCACGCCTTACAAAACGCCCCCCACGCCGAACTACTGGCCTGGTACCGCCAACTGATCCAACTGCGCCGCCACACCCCGGCCCTAAACGACGACCGCCCCGGCCAGGTGGAGGTAATCTTTGATGAACAGCGACAATGGCTGCGGCTAAAACGCGGATCACTGCTGGTGGCCGCCAATTTCGCCGCCCAAGCCCGCCGGCTGCCCCTGCCGCCGGCCACTTCCCGCCAAACGCTCTTGTCTTCCCCCGTCGCGCCTGATTATGATGGAGACAATGTGCTGCTAGCCGGCCACGGCGTGGCGATTCTGCAAATCCATAACCAGCCCACCGGCTGACCAAACGAGAAAATCATGTTCACCGCCTCTCTACACCCCCTTTTAATGCTCGGCCTGCTGCTAACGGCGGGGTACGTGGCCGGCATGGCGGCCAACCGAGTGCGGGCGCCCCGGGTAACCGGCTATATAATCGCCGGTATTCTTCCTCTCTCCCTCGATAACTCCCATTTTTAAGACGGAGCAAGTGGATGAACTACTTTCCTTTGTCACCCCTCTGGCGCTTTCGGTGATCGCCTTTATCATCGGCAGTAGCCTCCAACTTACCAGCATCAAAGCCTTGGGCCGCTCAATTCTGGTGATCACTGTAGCGCAAGCCACCGGAGCTCTGCTGCTGGTAACTGCCACCTTTTATGCGCTGCCCCTTCTGCTGCCGCAATTGCAAGGCTATGGCAACGATCTGATATTCAGCGCCGGCCTGGTCCTGGGCGCTATCTCCGCGGCCACCGCCCCGGCCGCGGTCCTGGCCATCATCCATGAACTGCGGGCCCAGGGGCCGTTGACCACCACCCTGCTGGGAGTGGTGGCCATTGATGACGCCTTGACCGTGCTGCTTTTTTCCGCGGCCCTTACCGTTACCACCTCGCTCTTACCCGAAGCCAACCCCGATGCCGGACATTTGCTGGACGCGGTTTGGGAAATCGGCGGAGCCCTGGCGGCGGGGGCCGGCGGCGGTTATCTGCTCTCCCGCTTCTGGAGGCGGGAGAAAAGAGCCGAGATCACCCTGGTGATCACCCTGGGCATCATCTTGCTGGTGGCGGGACTGGCTTTACAACTGCACTGGTCTTACATCCTGGCCCTCATGATGATGGGTTTCACCATTGGCAACCTAAAGCGGGTCAGCAACGACAAATTTCACCAATTGTCCACCCTGGAGGAGCCGCTGTATTGCCTTTTTTTCGCCCTGGCCGGGGCCCACTTCGACCTGACGGTTCTTCCCGGCTCACTGCTTTTGGGCGCGGCCCTCCTGGCGGGACGCCTGGCCGGCAAACTGGGCGGCACCTATCTCGGCGCTTCCCTCACCCCAACCCCGACTGTGGTCCGTAAATATCTCGGCTCTACCCTGTTACCCCAAGCGGGTCTTGCCCTGGGGTTGATCTTTCTAACCCGCCCCTATTTTCCGGAACCGCTCTACCACATCATGCTAAACGGCATGCTGGCCTCCATCATCTTAAATGAGCTCGGCACACCCTTGATGGTTAAATGGGCCCTGGGCCAAGCCGGTGAGGGAAAAACAACATGAAGATAGCCGAAGTTTTAACCAACAGAGATAAACGGGAAATTCCCCAGGTCTTGGCCTCAAGTTCTTTCCAGGAAGTCATCGCCGCCATGACCCGGCACCCGCATACCCGTCTTATTTATGTGGTCGACAAAGACCGGAAACTGCTGGGCACCATCACCCTGGGTTCGCTGCTGCGCCATCTCTTTCCCCACCATTACGAAGGCAAGCTGCACGGCCATGGTATCCTCAACCTGATCACCGCCGACTCCGCCCGTCATCTTATGGAAAGCCGGGAGATTTTAGCCCGCCCCCAGGACTCGGTGGAACAAGTGCTGGCCCGCATGGCTAAAACCGGGGTCAAGGAGATGGCAGTGCTTGACGACGAGGAGAGAATAGTAGATGATATCACGGCCATCGACCTTTTACGCCACATTTACCCGTCGGCACCCGACGGAGCTGATTCAGCTACGGAAGAGCAAGGAGGTACACCGTGAGCACCAATGAAGCCGTCGCTTCCCAACCATTTTCGTTGAAAGACTGCGCCCTGATCGCCATCGCCACCGGCCGCAAGGCCGTTACCTTAAGCGAATTGCGCGACCACATCCGCGAGGTCTCCGCCGACAGTATCTATCACCATTTCTGGGGCGGGCTGCTGGGGGTCCGTTTCGAGGAGCGGGAATTCAACAACGATTTCGCCGCCTGGGTGCGTCACCACCTGCGGGAACCGGCCCTGGCCGAGCAACTGGCAGTGATCGACCCGGTGGAGCATCACGATATCGAGGAGTTGCGCCGGGAGTTGCTGGATATCATAGAGGAGCGCCTGGATAACAGCGAAACCGTCCACTGGCTGCGGGCCGCCCACGCCTTTGAATTTATCCGTTCGCAACTGGTGATCTTCGATACCGGCCAACGGCTACGGCAACCCGCCGAACTGGCCGCGGTACTGCCGGAGGTGGGCACCGGCACTATTTTCTATCACTTTATCGACGCCCGCCGCCGGCTGGCTGGCGGCGCCGACGATTTCCGCTTCTGGCTGAGCGGTTTCGGGGAGCGCTACGAGGAGCTGGCGCGCCGGCTGGCCGCCATCGATCCCTTCTTCTCCAGCTTGAGCCAGATCCGCGAGGAGATGGTACAGATCTGCCAACAGTGCCAATTACCGGAGGAAACCCGATGAACGGTCTCCTGAAAGCCTACTCCGAAGTGGCGGGCCGGGATGTGATTTCCCAACTACAACAACTGACCCGCTCCCTGCAGGGGATGAAAGTGGTCCACGTCAACTCCACCAAGGTGGGCGGCGGAGTGGCGGAAATTTTAGAAAAACTGGTGCCGCTGAGCAACGAGCTGGGACTGGATACCCGCTGGGAGGTGATCAACGGCAACCAGGAATTTTATCAATGCACCAAGGCGATGCACAACGGCCTGCAGGGCCAGACCGCCCCACTGTCGCCGGCCATGGAAAAGGCCTACCAGCAAATCAACGCCGATAACGCCGAAAAGTTGCGGCCCCTGCTGGAAGAAGCCGAGGTGGTTTTCATCCATGATCCCCAGCCGGCACCGCTGCTGGCTTATTGCCCCAACCGCCGGGGACGCTGGGTCTGGCGCTGCCATATCGACGCCAGCCGCCCCTATCGGCCGATCTGGCGTTATCTGCGGCAGCAGGTGGCGGCTTACGACGCCAGTGTCTTCTCGCTGCCCAGTTTTGCCCAGGCCCTGCCCCACCCCGAATATATCATTCCGCCCAGCATCGACCCCTTGAGTGACAAGAATATTGAGCTGCCCGCCGAGGAAATCGAGGGGGTGCGGCAGGAGTTCGGGCTCGACCCGGAGCGGCCGCTGCTGCTCCAGGTTTCCCGTTTTGACCGCTTCAAGGATCCGGTGGGGGTGATCCAGGCCCACCGCCTGGCCCGTAAATTCGCCCCCGGTTTGCAACTGGTGCTGGCCGGCGGCTCCGCCGACGACGATCCCGAAGGGGCGGCGATGCTGCAGGAAGTAAGGGCCGCCGCCGGCAACGACCCCGATATCAAGGTGCTGCTGCTGCCGCCGGACGCCCACCGCACCATCAACGCCCTGCAACGGGCCGCCGATATCGTGATCCAGAAATCGACCAAGGAGGGTTTCGGCTTAACGGTGACCGAAGGGCTGTGGAAGGGCAAACCGGTGATCGGCGGCGATACCGGCGGCATCCGCCTGCAGGTGGTCAACTACCACACCGGCTTTCTGGTGCGAACCCCGGAGGGGGCGGCCCTGCGCATTCGCTACTTGCTCCACCGCCGCGACCGGATGGCCGAGATGGGCAACAAGGCCCGCCAGTTCGTGCGCGAGAATTTTTTATTGACCCGCCATTTACGCGAATACCTGGCCCTGATCGTCGGCCTGCGGCACGGTGCCAATTACCGCATCGAGCTGCCTTAAGACGTAAACGTTTACACCCCGTTAAGTCAGCGGTCATTGGCCCTGGTGAACGCTTGCCTTAAGACAACCGGTTGCGGTAATCCTCGTAACCGAAGCGGCGCACCACCTCCAGGTGGTCGGTGGCCGGTTCGTAAATGGCGATGCCGGGCAGCCGCACCCCGTTGAAGGTGTTGTTCTTGACCATGGTGTAATGGGCCATATCGCCAAAGACCAGGCGCTGGCCGATGGTAAGCGGCTCGGGAAAGGAGTACTCGCCGATGACATCCCCGGCCAGGCAGCTTAAGCCGCCCAATCGGTAGCTGTAGGGGTATTGTCCCGACCGGCCGGCCCCGCAAATCTCCGGCCGGTAGGGCATCTCCAGGACATCGGGCATATGGGCGGCGGCCGAGGTGTCGAGGATGGCGGTCTGACCCTCATTATCAACGATATCCAGCACCGTGGCCACCAGCACCCCGATATCCAGGGCGATCGCCTCGCCGGGCTCCAGATAGACCTGGACGTCATAGCGGCTGCGGGCCTCGTCGATCAGCCGGCAGAGTCGGTCGAGATCGTAATCGGCCCGGGTGATATGGTGGCCGCCACCCATGTTGAGCCACTTCATGCCCGCCATGAACTCCCCGAACTGCTCGTGGAAAGCCGCCAGGGTACCGGCCAGGGCGTCGGCGTTCTGCTCGCAGAGGGCGTGGAAATGGAGACCGTCGATGCCGTCCAGCAATTCCGGCCGGAATTGCCGCCGGGTGACCCCCAGCCGCGAGCGGGGCCCGCAAGGGTTGTAAAGATCCACCTCCACTTCGGAATACTGGGGGTTGACCCGGATCCCGCAGGAATGGGGCCGGGAATCGGCCGCCACCGACGGCTGAAAACGCTGCCATTGGTTAAAGGAGTTGAACACCAGATGGTCGGCATAGCCCAGCATCTCGGCAAACTCATCGTCACGGTAGGCCGGGCAGTAGACATGGACCTCGCCGCCGAACTCCTCGCGGGCCAGCCGGGCCTCGTCCAGGGAACTGGCGCTGGCCCCGGGCAACACCCGGCTGATCGCCGGAAAGAGCCGCCACATGGCAAAGCCCTTGAAGGCCAGCAGGATCCGGGCCCCGGTCCGGCGCTGGACCAGCTCGAGTTTTTCCAGGTTGGCCGCCAGCCGGCCGCTGTCACAGACGTAGCAGGGGCTGGGTACCCGATCGACAAAGGGGAAAGCCATGGCGGTCATCACTCCGGTTTGAGCTCGCCGCCGGTGGGCGCCAGTTCCTGGACCTGCCAGGGCAGACCGTGGCGGTTGAGCTGCTCCATAAAGGGATCGGGGTCGAGTTGTTCCATATTGAAGACTCCGGCCCGGCGCCACTGCCCCTGGAGGATCATCATCGCGCCGATCATCGCCGGCACTCCCGTGGTGTAGGAGACCGCCTGGCTGCCCACCTCGCGGTAGCACTCCTGGTGGTCGCAGACATTGTAGATATATACCCGGCGGGGCTTGCCATCCTTGACCCCTTCCATGATGTTGCCGATACAGGCTTTGCCCCTGGTGCGCGGCCCCAGGCTGGCCGGGTCCGGCAGCAGATGTTTGAGAAACTGCAACGGCACGATCTCCCGCCCTTCATAAAGCACCGGCTGCACCGAGGTCAGGCCGACGTTTTGCAGGACTTCCAAATGCTTGAGATAACTGTCGGAGAAGGTCATCCAGAAACGGATTCGCTTGAGCCCCTTGATGTTCTCAACCAGCGACTCCAGCTCCTCGTGGTACATCAGGTAAGCGTTTTTGGGGCCGATCTGCGGGAAATCAAAGAGTTGTTTGACGCTCAGCGGCGCGGTGTTGAGCCACTGACCGTTTTCCCAGTAACAGCCCTTGGCGGTCACTTCCCGTATATTGATCTCCGGGTTGAAATTGGTGGCGAAGGGGTAGCCGTGATCGCCGCCGTTGGCGTCCAGGATGTCGATATAGTGGATCTCGTCAAAATAATGCTTGGCGGCGTAGGCGCAAAAGATATTGGTCACCCCGGGATCAAAACCGCTGCCCAGCAGGGCCATCAGGTTCTGTTGCCGGAAGCGTTCATCATAGGCCCACTGTGGTGGGTAGTGGAAATGGGGATAATCCGGCGCTTCGTAATTGGCGGTATCGAGGTAATCCACCCCGTACTCCAGGCAGGCGTCCATAATGGTCAGATCCTGGTAGGGCAGGGCCAGATGCAGCACCAACTCGGGGTGCACCCGTTTAAACAGCGCCAGCAGTTCCGCTACCTGGTCGGCATCCACCCGGGCGGTTTCGATCACCCGGCCGGTACGGCTCTTAACCGATTCGGCAATCGCCTCGCATTTATCCAGAGAGCGGCTGGCCAGCACAATCTCCCCAAAAACCTCAGGCACCTGGGCACACTTATGGGCCGCCACGCTGCCCACGCCGCCGGCCCCGATAATCAAAACCTTCTTGGCCATAAACACAACCTCCCACCAACACTTTGAATGAAACCAGCAAGCAAAACTTGACGCTCCCCCACCGTTGTGCTAAAAGACCCTTTTCGCGGCTTGACCAGCCGGAAAAGGGCCGTTAGCTCAACTGGTAGAGCATCTGACTCTTAATCAGCAGGTTCGGGGTTCGAGCCCCTGACGGCCCACCAGTAAGATCAAGGGGTTGCAGCTTTTTGGGCTGCAACCCCTTTTTTGTTTGAATGTCCACGTAGCCCATGTGTAGTCAACATCTTTATATGTCGCAAAGGCCCGTTCCATCCGCGCCACAATAATCTGAATCTCTCTTCACCGGCAAGAGGAAAGCAAAAACCTCAGCCACGGATTCTATACGGATTTTGTACTGCCCCCGGAGATCCATGGATTACGGCCATACGATCTGCAGCGGCCGCTTTTGGGCCATCAGCCAAATGCCGTCACGGGCTGATACCGGCTGTTCTTGATCCGGGTTGATGATCACTTTTGCCTCGCAGGTCTGCATGGCAAATGTCAGATAATTGTACTTTTCTTTCAGATAGTTGTGCAGTTCCCACCACTTAATCTCCTTGCCGGTCTGCGGCACCAGGACATAATAGATCTCGTCCCGGGCATCGTTGCGCAACAGGACCTGAAGCGGCAGGTGGACTTTGTCCTGCATGGCCTGCACCATCATTTCAGCGGTCATCTGCATGATGGTCTGAAATTCTCCCTGAACACTGGCAAACGTATCCAGGGATTCGGAATTCAGACAGCGCACGGTGATTTCACAGTCGTCATTTTTCAACTTCAAAGCGTTGATCAGGGCGAAAAGGGTTTGTTCATCACTCCCGGTATGAATGATGATCCGCTCGGCTTTTGAGATATTGGCTTTACTGAGGGTGGCAGTGGCATCCGGCCGCCCTTTGACAAAAAACGTATTTTCCATTTCCGGGAAAGGATGGCGCTCCCTGTCCGCCACCACCACCAGCGTCTGCCTGAGATAGGTCTCATCCCGCTGGATTTCTTCGATCAACTTCCCGGTTTCCTCAGTAACACCGACAATAATAATATGGTGGGAGCCATCAAATTTTTTTTCACCGTGCATTTTTTTGTCTCTCCTTTCAATCAATGAAGACGCGACATGGGTGATGAATGCGGCACCGATACCGATTCCCAGGAACATCGGCAGGATAACCGCCACGATTCTACCCAGGTTGGATACCGGAAACAGATCTCCGTACCCCACGGTGGTGCTGGTGACAATACTCCACCACAAGGCCTGGTCGAACCGTGCCAATCCTGAGTCCGGGGGTTCCACCATCTTGATCAGCAGACTCGACACGAGCAGCAGCGTCAGGTAGGCAAGCACCAGCGTGCCGCCTTGTCTTTTGAGACCAGTGCGGATGATTAGCCTGATAAAATGGATCAATGACTGCTCCTTTTAAGGCGTTGCAGCCACCACGATATGATTGCTGCGGGTTTGTTTGGCTTCGTAGAGGGCTTTGTCGGCCTGGTCAAGCAGCAGGCGGGGATGGGTGTCGAGGGATGGTTTACAGGCGGCGATGCCAAAGCAGACGGTTAAATGCTCGCCGGCCGGGGAGTGGGGGTGGGAGATAGCGGCCTGCCGCAACTCGTCAATGGCCCCTTGGGCTACCTTCTCGGCCCCCTGGACATCGGCCCCGGAGAGGATAAAGACAAATTCCTCGCCGCCGAAACGGGCCAGCAGGTCACCGGGACGGTTGACCACCTTCTGGAACAGGGTCGCCACCTGCTTGAGGACTTCATCACCCCGCAGGTGACCATAAAGGTCATTATAGAGCTTAAAAAAATCGATATCAACCAAACAGATGGCCAGTGGCAGGGCATCCCGGCGGCAGCGGCGCCATTCCCGTTCGAGAAACTCATCGCAACGCCGCCGGTTGGCAATGCCGGTCAGGCCGTCCACCATGGCCATT
Organism: Desulfurivibrio sp.; assembly: GCA_034522365.1. Lineage (GTDB taxonomy): Bacteria > Desulfobacterota > Desulfobulbia > Desulfobulbales > Desulfurivibrionaceae > Desulfurivibrio. The sequence continues at coordinate 41,089 of JAXHLI010000016.1, forward strand.
TGCTGCAGGCGCTGGTTGGCTTCTTCCAGCTCCCTGGTCAGGGCCGCCCGCCGGTCCATCTCCTCTTTTAAACGCAGGGCCGATTTGACTCGGGCGCACAGCTCCACCTGCTTGACCGGTTTATGGATATAATCCACCGCTCCCAGCTCGAACACCGCCCGCAGGTTGCTGTCGGTGTTGTCGGCGGTGACCATGATCACCGGGATATCGCGTAACTCGGGAATATTTTTCAGGCGCCGGCAAACTTCGATACCGTCCATCTCCGGCATCACGATATCCAACAGGATCAGGTCACAGTCCGCATCGGCGGCGGGGGTGCCCCACCCCTGGTCATCAAGAGCAAAGAAGGCAAAGGCCGCCGCCGCCCCGTCGGCCTCATGAATTTTTTGATAACCGCCGGCCTCCAGCATCCGCCGCAGCAGGGTCACACTCTCTGGAGAATCATCCACTATCAGTATATTGCCAGCCGTCATGTGGTCACCCGCCCCGCCCCAACTGCTTGCGCCTTCAAATCAACAACCATTAACAATTTTAACTATCTATACCATAATCCACCTGAACATTGTCAAGATAAAGGCGGATTTTTTCCAGGGTGGCCGTAGCCGCATCCCCATCCTCTGCCCTGACTTCCTTCTCCAGCTCGGCCGCCAGTTTACTCAAACGATCAAAACCGTAACCGCCACCGGTGCCCTTGATGGTATGGGCCAGCCGGGCGGCGGCGGCAAAATCGGCCCCGTTTATGGCCGCCGCGATTTTCTCCAGGTCGGCGGCTACCCCGGCCAGATAATCGGGAATCAGATCGGCCAGATAGGGTTCCACGGTGACCACCTCGACCGGCTGCCTTTGGTAGCCCTGCACCGCCTGCAGGAAATCGTTCATCTTGATGGGCTTGACCAGGTGCCCCTCACAACCGGCTTGCCGGCTTTGGGCGATATCTTCCTGGAAGGCGTGGGCGGTAAGGGCCAGGATGGGTGTGCGGGGGCGCTGCCGTTGCCGCTCCCACTCCCGGATTTGACGGGTGGCCTCATAACCGTCCACGACCGGCATCTGCATATCCATCAGCACCAGATCGTAATTACCGGCGCGGTATTTGGCCACCGCCTCGGCACCGTCGGCGGCAATCTCCAGGCGATGGCCGGTATCCTGCAAATAGGCCTGGAAAAGCAGGCGGTTGTCCGGGGAATCCTCGGCCAGCAGGATATTCAGGCCCAGGTTGTCCCCGGCAATGGCCCCGGCCGGCGCGGGAGCCGTCGAACCACCGCCCAGACAGCTCGGCTTGGCAATGTTGTTCTCGCTTTTGGGCAACGGAATATCCATGGTAAAGGTACTGCCCTCCCCTTCCCGGCTGACCACGGTAATTTGGCCGCCCATCATGGTCACCAGCTTGCGGCAGATCGCCAGCCCCAGACCGGTGCCGCCATAGCGCCGGGTCATCGAGGAATCAGCCTGGGCGAAATCCTCGAAGATCATCTCCTGCTTGGCTTCTGGAACGCCGATGCCGGTATCACTGACCGTGCAGCGGAAAAAAGGGGCGGTATAGGGCGGCGCCGGCGGCAGGCAGGCCAGCTCCACCACCACCCGACCGTTTTCCGTGAACTTGATGGCGTTGCCGATCAGGTTGCCCAGCACCTGGCGAATCCGGGTGGGGTCACCCATTACCAGGCAGGGGCCCGCGCAAAGTGAGTGGCAGACAAACTCCAAACCCTTCTGGCGGGCCCGCAGGGCCATGATCTCGCAGGTCTGCCGCACCAGGTGGTCGAGATCAAACTCGACGCTCTCCACCTCCAGCCGACCGGCTTCGATCTTGGAGAGGTCGAGGATGCCGTTGATCAACTCCAGCAGGTTTTCGCCGGCCGCCCGCGAGGCGGCGACATACTGCCGCTGTTCACTGTCCAGCCGAGTCTGGTCCAGCAGGTCGGCCATCCCCAGCACCGCGGTCAGCGGGGTGCGGATTTCATGGCTCATCCCGGCCAGAAACTCGCTTTTGGCCCGCGAGGCCCGCTCGGCCTGCTCCTTGGCGGCCAGCAGGTGGTGCTGAATCTCGCGCTCCCGGCGGGTATCGCGAAAGACCAAGACGGCGCCGATAATGCCGCTGAAACTGGCAATGGGGGCCACCGTGCAGGCCACCGGACAAGGCTCCCCTTGGCGGGGAGCCAGCATGAGCCGCTCCCGCCAGTCGATGATCTCGCCATCTTCCAGCACCCGGGGCAGGGGACTGGCCAGGGGCTGGCCGCTGTCTTCAGCGAGCAGCGCCAACACCTCGTCCACCGGCCGGTTGAGGGCATCCACCAGATCCCAGCCGGTCAATCGTTCGGCCACCGGGTTCAGAAAGGCCACCCGCCCCTGCTGATCGGTGGCGATAACCCCGGCGCCGATACTCTGCAGAATCGACGACAGCCGCCCTTCACTGTCCCGCAACCGCTGCTCGGTCTGCCGCTGCTGTGCACTGTCCCGGCGGAAGCCGGCCAGCAGGCGATCAAGATAAGCGGCCAGCGGCAACCCCATCAGCAAGGCCAGCGGCAACAGCCACCACCACTGCCGACCCTCCGGCACCACCTGACAGATCAACAAAGCGAAAAACAGGAGGGCCAGCAGGCAGGAGAGATATATTTGCAGCCGGGGGGCCACAATCACCTGGTCAGATGGCGATATTTGATACGATGGGGCTGGTCGGCCTCGGTACCCAGGCGGCGGCGGCGATCCTCTTCGTATTCGGAATAGTTGCCGTCAAACCAGACCACCCGGGAATCGCTTTCAAAGGCCAGCATATGGGTGGCGATCCGGTCGAGAAACCAGCGGTCATGGCTTATCACCACCGCGCAGCCGGCGAAATTCTCCAGGGCCTCTTCCAGGGCCCGCAGGGTGTTGACATCGAGATCGTTGGTGGGCTCGTCGAGCAGCAGCACGTTGGCCCCACTCTTGAGCATCCGGGCCAGGTGTACCCGGTTGCGCTGGCCGCCGGACATCAGCCCCACCTTGCGCTGCTGCTCGCTGCCGGAGAAATTGAAGCGGGCCACGTAGGCCCGCGAGTTGACCTCGCGGTTGCCCAGGGCGATGGTCTCCTGCCCCTCGGAGATCGCCTGCCAGATGGTATCCTCGGGGTTCAGGGCCTCGCGTTCCTGGTCGGCCCAGGCCAGCTTGACGCTCTCACCGATCCGGATACTGCCGCCGTCGGGCTGCTGCTGGCCGGTGATCAACTTAAAGAGGGTGCTCTTGCCGGCCCCGTTGGGGCCGATCACCCCGACAATGCCGCCGGGGGGCAGGGAAAAGGAGAGATCATCAAAGAGCAGCAAGTCGCCAAAGCCCTTGCGCAGTTTCTCGGCCTCCACCACCGTCTTGCCCAGCCGGGGGCCGGGGGGGATATAGATCTCCAGCTCCTTGGCCCGTTTTTCCCCTTCCTGGCCCAGCAGTTCCTCGTATGATTTAATGCGGGCCTTAGCCTTGGCGTGGCGCCCTTTGGGGGTCATCTTAATCCATTCCAACTCCCGGGAGAGGGTCTTGCGCCGCTCGCTCTCCTGCTTTTCCTCCTTGGCCAGACGTTGACCCTTCTGTTCCAGCCACGAGGAGTAGTTGCCCTTCCAGGGGATCCCCTGCCCCCGGTCCAGCTCCAGGATCCAGCCGGCCACGTTGTCGAGGAAATAGCGATCATGGGTGACGGCGATCACGGTACCGGCGTAGCGCCGCAGATGCTGCTCCAGCCAGGCCACGGTCTCGGCGTCGAGATGGTTGGTGGGTTCGTCGAGCAGCAGGATATCGGGTTTTTTGAGCAGCAGCCGGCAGAGCGCCACTCGCCGTTTCTCACCGCCGGAAAGCACTTCCACCGGGGTGTCGCCGGGGGGGCAGCGCAGGGCGTCCATGGCCATCTCCAGGCGGGAATCGAGATCCCAGGCGTCCAGGGCATCGAGCTTTTCCTGGACCTTGGCCTGGCGGGCGATCAGTTTGTCCATGGCGTCGTCATCCATGGGTTCGCCGAATTGGAGGTTGATCTCGTTGAACTCGTTGAGCAGATCGACGGTCTCCTGAACTCCCTGCTCGACAATCCCGCGCACCGTGGCCCCTTCCTCAAGCCGCGGTTCCTGGGGCAGGTAGCCCACCGCATAACCCGGCGAGACATGGGTCTCGCCGTTGAACTCCCGGTCCTCACCGGCCAGGATCCGCAGCAGCGACGACTTGCCGGAGCCGTTCATGCCGATAACCCCGATCTTGGCGCCGTAGAAATAGGAAAGGCTGATATCCTTCAGAATCGGCTGCTTTTCGTAATATTTGCTTACCTTGTGCATCGAGTAGATGATTTTATCCGGCTCGTTGGCCATCTCTGCCACCTCGTTTGTCTTAGTATGGACCGGCCGCCGGCGGCGGCCGCAAATGGAAATGCCAAATTTTTTAGTTTACTCCTTTCCCCTCAACTTTGGCAAGGATAAGGAAAACTTCGCAGTTGCAAAAAAATCACGCCTGCTGCATGGTATACGCCGACCGTGACGGCCGTCGCCGGTAATCGCTCGGCGGGAGGGCGCTGGTTAAAGCAATGGTTACGCCGTAAGACATAAGGAGAACCAGGGTGAAGCAGGAAAAGACCAATTCCCCGGCCGGGGCCGACAGTGCCGCGCCCCGGCCACGCCTGATCGTGGACCACCAGGCCTGTTTAAGCGGCGCCGGCGACGGCCTGCTGGCCACCCTCAAGGCCGAGCTTACCCTGGAAAACCCCAAATACCGGGATGCCCGCAAATACGGACGGTGGATCGGCAAGCAGTTAAAGCCCCGGCTTTATTTTTATCAACAGACCCCGGACGGCCTGCTCTTCCCCCGGGGTTTTGCCCGCCGGGCCGCCCATTACTGCCAACAGGCCACCGGCCACCCACCCCTGATCGAGGATCGGCGCCGGGAACTCCCCTTCCTGGAACTGAACTTTCAGGGCGAATTACGCCCCTACCAGGAGGAAGCCCGGGCCGATATTCTGAGCCGGGATTTCGGCATCCTGGAGGCCGGTACCGGCTCGGGCAAGACGGTGGTGGCCTGCGGTATTATCGCCGCCCGGCAACAACCCACCATTATTCTGGTTCATACCAAGGAGCTGCTGTATCAGTGGGCCGACCGGATCCAGCAATTTCTGGGCTACCAGCCCGGCCTGCTGGGCGACGGCCAGCGGGAAATCAAGCCGCTGACCGTCGCCATCGTCAACTCGGCCCGTAGCCGGCTGGCCGAATTGCCGGGCCATTTCGGCCAGCTCTGTGTCGACGAATGCCACCGGGTACCGGCGGCCCTGTTCACCGACGTGGTCACCGCCTTTGACTGCCGCTATATGCTGGGGCTGTCGGCCACCGCCTACCGCCGCGACGGCCTGACCCGGCTGATCAATTATTACCTGGGGGAACGGGTGCACCGGATCGAGACCGATGAATTACAGCGCAGCGGCGCCATCCTCAAGGCCGAATTGATCCAGCGCCCCACCGCTTTCCGTTACCCCTACCGCGGCAACTACCAGGCCCTGCTCAAGGCCTTGACCGGCGACCGTGAGCGTAACCGGCTGATCGCCGGGGACATCGCCGCCGAAGCGGCGGAGCCGGGCACCATCCTGGTGGTCAGCGACCGGGTGCAACACTGCGAAACCCTGGCGGCAAGGCTGGCCGAACTGGGGGTCTCCAACCGGGCGCTGACCGGCGCCACCCCCGCCGAGGAGCGTAACCAACTGGTAAAGGATCTGCAACAGGGGGAAGTACGGGTCCTGATCTCCACCGTGCAGTTGATCGGCGAGGGTTTTGACTGCCCCGGCCTGCGCTGCCTCTTTCTGACCACTCCCATCAAATTCACCGGCCGCCTGCTGCAGGTGGTGGGTCGCATCCTGCGTCCCGCCGCCGACAAAAAACCCCGGGTCTACGATTATGTCGATCCGGTGGGAGTGCTCGGTTACTCGGCGCAGTCACGCGCCCTCGCCCTGGAATAAAAGTAACCGTTAAATTGACGGTTGTTGGCACTGCTGAACGATTACGAATAAAAGCAAACGGGACGCTGAAGACTGACATCGGATCATTATACAAAAAGCCCGCCTTCCGGGTTGGAAAGCGGGCTTTGGGGAGGGAGCCTTGATAGCAGCCGGGATCAGCCGGTGGCAACGGCCTGTTTGCGGGCGGCGGCCTGGGGTTGGGGTTGCGGGGCGTGGTCGGCCTTCGCCTTCTCACCAGTATTGACGTGGGGGGCGACCTCCTGGACCTGGGCGTCCCACTCCTCCTTGGGAATCGACGAACCCGGCACCAGGCGTAACTCCTTGCTGCGGGACTTGACCTCGCCACTGAGGGCGGCCCCGGATTCGACGGTCAGATCGGTGGCCTCGACCTTGCCGTTGATCGCGCCGCTGGTGGAGACGTGGAGCTTTTTGACATTAACGTTGCCTTCCACCCGCCCGGAACAGACAAAGTTGTTGACCAGCACATCGCCGACCACCACCCCGGACTCCCCCATGATCAGGTAATCACCGCTGACGTTGCCCTTGACCCGGCCATCCAGCCGCAACTTGCCCTTAAAGGAGACATCGCCGACCAGTTGCAGATCCTGGCCGATAAGACTGCTTACCGCCGTATTCTCACCCTCTTCATCATCGCTTTTTTTTCTAAAGAACATGTTCGTCACCAGTTGAGATTAACCTCCAGCATCAACGAACCTTCTGCCCCTGTACCGAACTGCCGTCGCCGGCAATCGAGCCTCGCAGAACCTCCGCCACGCGCACGAAACGATAAGGGTTGACCGCCTGATCATTATGTAAAATGGTATAGTGTAGATGCGGACCGGTGCTGCGGCCGGTGTTGCCCAACTTGGCAAATTCCTCGCCCCGTTCCAGCTGCTCGCCGGTTTTTACCAAGCGACGCTGTAGATGCAGATAACGGGTCTTGAAGCCGTTACCGTGATCGATGATCACATAATTGCCATTACCCCTGGTATAGCCGCTGACCTCCACCAGGCCGGCGGCCGGGGCTTTAATTCGGGTACCGACCCGGTTATGGATATCCAGGCCGTCATGCATGGCCGGCCGACCGGTAAAAGGGTCTTGGCGGCGGCCAAAAGGTGAGGTCAAGGTGCCGGACACCGGCGTACCCAAGGGGACTGACCTGAGAAAATCGAGATAATGATCGGCCTTAAAAGTCAGATCGCCGTATGAATCATCGGCCAGGCCGATGTAAGGACCACCGACATTGCCGCCAGCCTCGTCGACATCCAGTTCAATGCCCACCGCCGCCAGGATCGATTCGATTTCGGCGCTGCGCTGGCGCAACTCCTCCATGGCGGCATCAAGCAATACCCGTTGTTCTTCTTCCTGGTCGGCGACCCGGGCCAGCATACCGCGATGCTTCTCCTTGACCGCCGCCAGTTCATACTTGACCGCGGCGTTCTGGGCCCGCAGGGTGACATTCTCCACCGAGGCGTGCCAGCCCACGGCGCTGACCAGCACCAGGGCGACGGCCACGCAGGCCATGGCCAGCAGCCGCCGCTTCTTGACGGTGAGACAGCGGGTCTTCCCTCGTTCACTGGTGATCAAAAAATGCAGTTTGGTTCCCATTGCGACCCTCCATAAACCGGTTCGACCTTCGTCAGGGGTATACTAACAGCAAGCGGCCACTGGAACCAGTAAAAAATAATATAAAGACAAACCCCATCTTTTTCACTTCGGTCATTTTCTCATGGAGATAAATATAAACTGAAAAAACTTGACCTCCCTTTATCGGAAATCGTAGACTCACCGCCATGGGCAAATCATCGTCAAGCAAACCGGCCGCCGCTTCCTATGCCACCAGCGCCACCGATAACACCGCCGGCGATTTTGCCAGCGTGGTGGAACGTTATCTCGACGACCACGCCCTGCGCCAGGCAACGGTTAATTCCCAACGCGCCCGGCCCAGCCTGGCCCGGCGCTTGCGCGCCTATCCGCCGCCCCAGGAGGAGTTGGACCTCCACGGCCTGACCGCCGCCGCAGCGGAAACCGCCTTGCACCGTTTTATTGAGCATTGCCGGGTTCTGCAACTGGCCACCTTGCGGATCATCACCGGCAAAGGACTGCACTCGGCGGGTGAGCCGGTACTGCCGCCCCTGGCCGAGGCCACCCTGGAGGGGATGCAGCGGGGCCGGCAGATTCTGGCCTACCGCTGGGAAGGGCGCCGCCGCGCCGGCGGCGCCCTGATTGTCTATCTACCCGGAGAGGAGCGAGATCTCCCGTGATACACGGTAACTTCAAAATCGCAGGTAAAAAAATGAGTGAGCCACAAGTACCCCTTTTCTCTCCCTACCCCTTTACTCCCGGCCAGATGATCCGGATCACCGACGGTCCCCGCCAGGGTGACTGGGAAGTGGTGGCGGTCGACGAGCACAAAGTTACCCTCCGCTGCCCCGTTTCCGGACGCCAGTTCCGTTGGGAGCGCTTCTGCTACCAGGTGGCTTAAGCGCCGCCGGCCCGTTAAATGGACGGTTGTCGGCCTTGGTGAACGGTTCACCGTCATCGCCGGTAAACGATTAAACAACCAGCTTGAGATTGCCGGGAGCAACCAATGGCCGTTAAACAAGAAACCGACTCGGACTCTACCCCGGACACTCCTACCTGGTTTGCCCGGGAGGCCGAGGAGGCCGTCAAACACTTCCAGGCTGATCCCGAGCAAGGCTTAAGCGCCACCGAAGGCCGGCAACGACTGGCGCGCTACGGCGCCAATGTGCTGACCCCGCCCCGCAAACAGGGGCCATTCAAACGTTTTTTGCTCCAGTTCCATAACGTCCTGATCTATGTGCTGCTGGTCGCGGCGGTGGTGACCACGCTGTTGGGCCACTGGCTCGACGCCGGGGTCATCTTCGGGGTGGTGATGATCAACGCCCTGATCGGCTTTATCCAGGAAGGCAAGGCGGAGCGGGCCCTGGAGGCGATCCGCGACATGCTCTCCCAGCATGCGGTGGTTTTGCGGGATGGCAAGCGCCAGGTAATCGCCGCCGAAGAACTGGTACCCGGCGATATCGTCTTTCTGCAGTCCGGCGACAAGGTCCCCGCCGATCTGCGGCTGCTCAAGAGCAAGGAGCTGCGGGTGGACGAGGCCTCGCTGACCGGCGAGTCAATGGCGGTGGAAAAACACCCCGAACCGGTGGCCGCAAACACCTCCATCGGGGATCGCTTTCCCATGTCCTATTCCGGCACCCTGGTCACTTCCGGCCAGGGCAGCGGGGTGGTGGTGGCCACCGGCGACCATACCGAGCTGGGGCGCATCAATAAAATGCTCTCCGAGGTCTCCAAGCTGACCACCCGCCTGCTGGTCAAGATGGCCGAATTCGGCCGCAAACTGACAGTGGCGATCTTCATCATGGCCGCCGGCACCTTCGCCTTTGGCTACCTGCTGCGGGATTACGACGCCATCGCAATGTTTCTGGCGGTGGTGAGCCTGGCGGTGGCGGCGATCCCGGAAGGTCTGCCGGCGATCATCACCATCACCCTGGCCCTGGGAGTCCAGGCCATGGCCGGCCGCAACGCCATTATCCGGCGGCTGCCGGCGGTGGAGACCCTGGGCTCGGTAACCGTGATCTGCTCGGATAAAACCGGCACCTTGACCAAAAACGAAATGACCGTCCAGGAGGTGGTAACCACCGAGCAGGAATTCACGGTTTCCGGCATCGGCTACGCCCCCCGGGGAGGCTTCAGTCGCAACGGCGAAGACGGGCAAAACCCGGATATCAACCCCGTTGATTACCCGCTGCTGGAGGAAATCTGCCGGGCCGGGCTGCTCTGCAACGAGGCCGAACTGGTGCCGGATCCGGCCGGCGGCGAGCAATGGCAGGCCAACGGGGCTCCCACCGAGGCGGCTTTACTGACCATGGCCTACAAAGCCGGCCTGGAAAGGGAAAGCCTGCAAGCCAGCCATCCCCGCCGCGACCTGATCCCCTTTGCCTCGGAACACAAATTCATGGCCACCCTGCACCACGATCATCAGGGCAACAGCGTGATCTACCTAAAAGGCGCCCCGGAAATGCTGCTGCAGCGATGCTCCGGCCAGTGGCGCGACGGCGCGGTGGAAAAGCTGGATCGCGAATTCTGGGAAAAGACCATGGAAAAGATTGCCGCCCGGGGCCAACGCCTGCTGGCCCTGGCCAAAAAACCGGCGGCCAGCGGCCAGCAGGAGCTGACCTTTGACGATGTCCAGGACGGGGTGATCCTGCTGGGCCTGGTGGGGATCATCGACCCACCCCGCGACGAGGCCATCGTCGCCGTCCAGGATTGCCGCAACGCCGGCATCCGGGTCAAGATGATCACCGGCGACCACGCCAGCACCGCCCGGGCCATCGCCGCCCGGATGCAGATCGGCGAGGGTGAGAATAGCGCCTTGACCGGCCGGGAGATCGAGGGCTTGAGCGATGACAGCCTGCGCCGCCAGGTCAAGGAAGTGGATGTCTTCGCCCGGGTCAGCCCCGAGCACAAACTGCGGCTGGTGCGGCTATTGCAGGAGGGCGGCGAGGTGGTGGCAATGACCGGCGACGGGGTCAACGACGCCCCGGCCCTGAAAAAGGCCGATGTCGGGGTCGCCATGGGGGTCAAGGGCACCGAAGTGGCCAAGGAGGCCTCGGAGATGGTGCTCACCGACGACAACTTCGCCTCCATCGCCCACGCGGTCCGGGAAGGGCGCACGGTCTACAACAATATCCGCAAATCCATCGCCTTTATCCTGCCCACCAACGGCGGCGAGGCCGGGGTGATCATCGCCGCCATCCTCTTCAGCCGGATGCTGCCGATCACCCCGGTGCAGATCCTCTGGGTCAACATGATCACCGCCGTCACCCTGGCCCTGGCCCTGGCCTTTGAGCCATCGGAAGCCGACGTCATGCGCAAACCGCCCCGCCCACCCAACGCGGCGATCCTGGACGGCTTCCTGCTCTGGCGGGTGGTGCTGGTCGCGCTGATCATGGTGGCCGGGGTCTTTGGCTTTTTCGTCTGGAAACGGGAGATGGGCGCGGAAATCGCGATCGCCCAGACCACGGCGGTCAACACCATGGTTCTTTTTGAGATTTTCTATCTCCTCAATACCCGCTCCCTGCACCGCCAGATCAGCAGCATCGGGCAACTGTTGGAAAACCGCTACATCCTGCTCGCCATCGCCGCCGTCGTTGTCTTTCAACTGATCTTCACCTACGCCCCCTTCATGCACCATCTCTTCGGCACCGCCCCGGTGGCCGCCGGCGACTGGCCGCTGATGATCATCGTCGCCGCCAGCGTCTTTGTCATAGTGGAGTTCGAAAAATGGCTGCTGCGCCACCACCGGCCCGGCCATACCACCTCCTGAATGGAACGTAAGCGATCGCGTGGAGGTCGGCCAGGGCCTCAAACGCCTCTTTATTACCCATCCGCCCGCTTGAAGAGGGAATCGCCACCCTGCAAACGCCGACTGGTTACCGCCCTCATCTGCTCCTGGTATTTTCCGCCAACAAGAGTTTCAATTCGCCGATCTCCCGGCGCAGCTTGTCGATGTCTTGATGCAGGGCAGACTCCTTTTCTTCGGCCAGGGTTTCGATTTCCTCCATCTGCCTGGTCTGGGCGACCTGGGCTTGGCTTTGCATGGCCTCGACGATCACCGCGATGAAAAGATTAAGCACGGTGAAGGTGGCTACCACGATAAAGGGGACGAAAAAGAGCCAGGCGTAGGGGAAGACGTCCATGATCGGGCGGACAATCCCCATGGACCAGCTCTCCAGGGTCATGACTTGAAACAGGGTGAACATCGAGGCCCCGATGGAGCCGAACCATTCCGGAAAGACCTCGCCGAAAAGCTTGGTGCTCATCACCGCCGTCACGTAAAAAACCAGCAGCAACAGGGCGCCAATGGAACTGATCCCGGGGATGGCGTGCAACAGAGCCGCTACCACCGCGCGCATCTGGGGCGAGGCAGAAACCAGGCGCAGAATCCGCAGCACCCGCAGACTACGCAACACCGAAAAAGCGCCGGTGGCCGGCACCAGGGCAATCCCCACCACGACAAAGTCGAAAACCCGCCAGGGGTCGCGAAAAAAGCGAGCCGGCCCCATGGCGATCAGGGCGATACTCAACTCGACCACAAAGATGGTTAAGCAAAGCCGATCCAGGCTGTAGAGCAATTCACCATGGGGCTCGTTGACCGTCGGCACCGTTTCCAGGCCCAAAATCGCGGCATTGATCACAATCACCAGGATTACCGCCCGCTGCACCCAGGGCTGCTCAATCCATTGATAAAGCCGCTGTCTCCACCCCCGATCAAAATCCACCGTCATCACACTCACCTCCAAACTTCAATCCATATCAAGCGCCCGCCAAGGGCGCCAACCGTTGTTTCAACACCCCTTACTGTACAGGGGAGATTTTGGATCACCCCAGCGGTTAATCGGGCCAGGCCGCCAGATCGCTTAAGGCGGTGGAGGTGAGCAGGTAGTCCACCTGGCCGGCCAGGGCCCGTTTTTGAGTTTCCCGCAGTAGCTCGGCCGTCGACCAGGCGGCAAACTCCGGTGGCTGACCGCCGGCGGCTTCGTTAGAGACGTAGCCCCACATGTGTTGCACCGCGTTCTGGACGCCGCCGGGTCTGGGCGGCCGGCGCAGGGTTTCGCTCAGCAGATGGGCCAGTTCAGCGAAGTCGTGGGGTGGTCCACCGCCGGCCAGTTGTGGGCCAATCTGCCGGTAAAGGGTGGGGTCGCGGGCCAGCACCGAATATTTGTGCTGGGCCCAGAGTTGTTGGCTGTTTTGAGGCAGGGGGAGCCGGCCCGGTTCCTTGCCGAGGTATTTTTGCTCCAGCCGCTGATATTGGGCGGCCGGGTCATCCAGGTAGACGGTCGGCCAGGAACCTTCCCCGCCGGTCAACTCCACCGGGCTGCGGTCGGTGAAGCCGCGCAGGGCCATTTCGCAGGCCAGCAGGCGGTGGCGACGGGTCAGGGCCCAGCCATGGCCGACCCAGCGCCTGGTTTCCGGGTGGTTGGAGTAGCCTTTCCGGCCCTGGCTGATGATGGCGACGATCCCGTGCAACTCACGGTGCTCGCCCAATAGACTCTGCCGGTTGAGATAACCGGGATGAATGTCCCACACGCGCATGAAATTGGATCCTTGCCTTTTGGGCTGGCTAAGGGTAACCGTACCGGTCTGGCCGCATAGCTCGGTCCACCAGATCGATATTCGCCATTTCCTTATCCTGCCTCCCCCCTATGGCGCAACAGGTTTATCGGGGGCTTGTGAGAAACCGGCAAACTTGCGCTGCCATGAAATCGGCTTTATATTGCAACACGTATCTGGAACCGGCTAAACGTGCCAGCCAATATCGCCCCGCCGTCGTTGCGCGGCCGGGTCGGCGCAAATCAACAACGGGCCTGGAAGCGGGCCGGCAAAAGTATATGGAGGAACGAAAATGTTTAAAAGGGTAGCCCTGTTCATTGCCACCAACCTGGCGATTGTGCTGGTGCTCAGCATTATCCTCAGCCTGCTGGGGGTAGACCGCATCCTGGATGAGTCCGGCACCGGGCTTAACATGCGCAGCCTGATCATCTTCGCCGCCGTCTTCGGTTTCGGCGGTTCCTTTATCTCGCTGGCCATCTCCAAATGGACGGCCAAGCGGATGACCGGGGCGCGGGTGATCAGCCAGCCCGCCAACGAGACCGAAGCCTGGCTGCTGGAAACCGTCAAGAACCAGGCCAAAATCGCCAATATCGGCATGCCGGAGGTGGCGATCTTCGACTCCCCCTCTCCCAACGCCTTTGCCACCGGCGCCCGCAAGGACAAGGCCCTGGTGGCGGTGAGCACCGGCCTGCTACGTTCCATGAACCGAGACGAGGCCGAGGCGGTGATGGCCCACGAAATCAGCCACGTGGCCAATGGCGACATGATCACCCTGGCCCTGATCCAGGGGGTGGTCAACACCTTTGTCATCGTGGCCTCGCGGGTGGTGGGCCACCTGGTGGACCGGGTGGTCTTCAAGACCGAAGAGGGCCACGGCCCGGCCTTTTTTATCACCTCCATCCTGGCCCAGGTGGTCTTCGGGATCCTGGCCAGCACCATTGTCTTCTACTTCAGCCGCCAGCGCGAATTTAAGGCCGATGCCGGCGGGGCCTACCTGGCCGGCCGCGAGAAGATGGTGGCGGCCCTGGACAAACTGCGCCGCGGTAACCCGGAACCGCTGCCCGACCAGATGGCCTCCTTCGGGATCGCCGGCGGGGTCGGCCAGGGCCTCAAACGCCTCTTTATGACCCATCCGCCGCTTGAAGAGCGGATCGCCGCCCTGCAACGCCGGTAATCTGACAAAAGCATATTTCAGGTACACGCCATGACTATAAAATCCTGCTTCCCCCAACCCGATCGCAGCCGGCTGGACAACCGGCCATCCCCCGACCAGATCCGTGACCTGGTGATTATCGGCGGCGGCCCCGGCGGTCTGACCGCCGGCATCTACGCCATGCGGGCGGCCCTGGACACCGTGCTGGTGGAAAAAGGCCTGCCCGGCGGCCAGTTGAACAACACCGCCAGTGTCGAAAACTGGCCGGGTACCGAAACCATCAGCGGCGCCGAACTGGCCGAGAAGATGACCGCCCACGCCAAGGCCAACGGCCTGGAGATCCTGGCCCGGGAGGTCAAGGAAATCGAACCGGGCGAGGATTACCACACCATTTACCTGGACAACGGCGAGCAAATCGCCACCCGGACGGTGATCATCGGCAGCGGTGGCCAGCCCCGTCAACTGGGAGTCCCCGGCGAGACCGAGAACTACGGCAAAGGAGTCTCCTACTGCGCGGTTTGCGACGGCTTTTTCTTCCGCGGCAAGACGGTGGTGGTGGTGGGCGGCGGCGATACCGCCCTGGAGGAGGCCCTTTACCTGGCCAAGATCGCCACCAAGGTCTATCTGATTCACCGCCGCGAGGAATTCCGGGCCGGGATGATCCTGCAGAAAAGATTGCTGGCCGAGGAGAAGATCGAAATCTTGCTTAATGCCGTGGTCACCGAAATTAAGGCCGACCAGGGCGGGGTTACCGCCGCCGAAGTGCAGAACCAGGAAAGCGACGAGAAGGTGGAAATCACCACCGAGGGGGTCTTTGTCTTTATCGGTTTTGCCCCCGACAACTCGCTGGTGCCCGCCGGCACCCGGATGAACGCCGACGGTTACGTGATCACCGATGAAAAGTGCGAGACCTGCATGCAGGGGGTCTTTGTCATCGGCGATCTGCGGGAAAAACCCATCAAGCAGATCGTCACCGCCGCCGCCGACGGCTGTATCGCCGCCCAGGCGGCAGCCCGGCTGGTAGAGTACCAAAATAAAAAATAAACGCTAATTTTAGCCGCTATTGGGCAAAGCCGGCGCTGGCGGCCCGGGCCACCAGCGCCGGGGCCCATTGCGGGGTACCCAGGGCGTGGACATGGGTATAGAGGGCCAGGACATTGCGGTAACACAGCCCGTCCCGGCCGGCGCTGAAACCGGTGCCCCGGCGCATACTAAAGACCAGTTCCGCCGGTTCTGGCGAGCCTGATTCCACCGTCGAATAACGAAATTCATGCCCCTTGAGCACACTCCCCACCGGATAGAAAGGATTTTCCCGCTCCACCAGCAATTCGGTATAACCGTGGGCCTGGGGCTTGCGGGAGAGCCCGAAGCGCACCGGCAAGACCCCGGCCAGTTGATGTTCCTCGCCGGCGATGGTGATGGCCTGACCAAGATATATCAAGCCGCCGCATTCGGCGTAGATCGGCAGCCCGGCGGCGGCGGCCCGGCGGATTGCTTCCCGGAAAGAGTGGTTGGCCGCCAGCGCCGCCGCCGAGGTTTCGGGGAAACCACCACCGATATACAGCGCCGCCAAGGGCGGCAATTGGCGGTCGCGCAGGGCGTTTAAGGGCACCAGTTCGGCCCCGGCCGCCGCCAGGGCTTCCAGGTTGTCGGGGTAGTAGAACTGAAAGGCGGCGTCCTGGAGATAGCCGATTTTAAGCCGCCGGCCACCAGCCCCACGCCCCACCGCTGCCGGCTCCCCGGCGGCCTTGCCGGCTTGGGCGCCACCCCCCTCTTGCCGCGGCCCCGCCGCTGTGGTTGCAACGTCGATTACCCCCGGGGCGACCGGCTCGGCAGGTTCTCCCGCCGGCCGCCCGCCACCAGCCACCGCCCCGGCCGCCCGGACAATCCCCGCCAGATCAAGATGTAGCTCGGCCTGCTCGGCCAGGGCCGCCACCGCTGCCGCCGCCCCGCGGTGCTCGGCGGCGGGGGTAACCCCCAAATGGCGCTGGGGGAAAAAATCCCGCCGCCCCCGGGGCAAGGCGCCCAGCACCGGCAGGCCGGTGTAATGCTCCACCGTCTGCCGGACCAGGGCCTGGTGCCGGTCACCCCCCAGGCGATTCAGCACCACCCCGGCAAAACGCAACTCGGGATCGAAATGCAGACAACCCAGGATCAACGCCGCCACCGTGCGGGTGGTCTTGGTGCAGTCCACCACCAGCAGCACCGGCAATGCCAACAGCCGGGCCAACTCGGCGCTGCTGCAACTCCCTTCCGGATCGACCCCGTCGTAAAGGCCCCGGTTGCCTTCCAGCAGGGCCAGTTCATGGGGCCGGCGATGCCGGGCAAAGGAGTCGCGGATCACCTGCGGGCTCATCAGAAAGGGATCGAGGTTGTAGCAGGGTCGGCCGGCGGCCAGGGCCAGCCAGCCGGCGTCGATATAATCCGGCCCCTTCTTGAAAACCGCCACCGCCTCGCCCTGCCGGACCAGGGCCGCCACCAGCCCCACCGTCACCACACTCTTGCCGGTACCGCCCCCCATCCCGGCCACCAACAACCCCCTTTGGGGACCTACGCCGCCATTGTCGCTCATCTCGCCACCTACCCGTGTACCGCTTGCCTTGGGCCATAAGAAGCCGTTTACCATCCGCTTGCCGATCTTAACATACCCCCATATCCGGCGCCCCCGCAAACCATTCCGGCTTTTTTTTGACGGTTTAGTGGGGCTGTGGTATCTTCCCCGGGCGTTCAGTAGCAAGTCTACAATCAACACCAATAGCAACCCCCGACAAGGATTATTAAAATGGCCGATGCCAACGCCCCACAAGCCGAACTGGAAAAAATCATCGCCGAGCTGGAACAGAAATGTGCCGAACTGCCGGACAACGTCACCGCCCATCACCACCTGGCCCTGGTCTACCGCAAGGCCGGTCGCATCGACGAGGCCATTGGCGAACTGGAAAAATGCCTGGAGATCGATGAGCACGCCAAGGAGCCGCTGATCAATCTGGGCGCCATTTATTTCGAACAAGGCGACCTGGACCGGGCCCTGGAGGCCAACCGCCGGGCCGTCAAGATAATGCCGGAGTTGGCCCAGGCCCACACCAACATCGGCCTGATCCTCCAGCAACAGGGCAAACTTGGCGAAGCGGTGGCCGCCTACGAGCAGGCCCTGCAGCACGATCCCAAACAGGTTAACGCCTGGATCAACATGGCCACCACCCAGATCGCCGCCGGCAACTTCGAGCTGGCCGCCAAGGCGGCCCGGGAGGCGATCAAACTGGAGCCCCAATTCGGCATGGCCCACAACAACCTGGCGGTCGCGCTTTTCTACCAGCAACAGTACCAGGAAGCCAAAGAAGCGGCGGACAAGGCCCGGGAGCTGGGCTACCAGGTGGATCCCCGTTTTATGCAGGCCGTGGAACAAGAATTAAGCGCATGAAAAACCAGGGAGCACAGATCAAAATCCCGCCTCGCTGTGTGTTTTGCGGCGGCGAAGTCGATCCGCCCGGGGAACGCGCCCAACGTCAACTGGGGGAGTTCAATATCGGCGAATGCCAGTGCGGTGCGGTCTACGCCTGCGACCCCACCGGCCACAACATCGGCGCGGCTCTGGTCGAAGCCCTGGTCGGCGCCTGCGGCGACGATTGGGAGCTGGCCTGGGAGTTGATGCCGGAACAGGATTACCTCACCGGGCGGCTTGAGGATTACGACGAATTAACCCACCAGATTATGGAACAGCGTCACCACGAGGGCCGTTACGTCCGCGGGGTGCTCTACTTCGTCCGCCTGCAACAGGAGATCGCCGAAATCACCCGCCAGCGCCGGCCCGGTACCGAATCGGAGCAGACCACCCGGGCCAAAGACACTCGGCCGCCGGTGGAACCGGAACGGGATCCCCAGCGCCAGCGCCGGCGGGCCGACAAAAATGAGATCCGTAAACTGGCCTTGGCCGGCGACCTCGACGCCTTGGTGGAACTGGCCTTTGATGACCTGCGGACCCTGCGTTTCCTGCAACGCCTGCTTTACACTCCGGACGAAGACGAGCGCTGGTTTATCGCCCATCTTATTGGCCAGGTCTGCGCCCGTTTGGCCACCCGTCAGCCGGGAGCGGTCAGCGATCTCTTACACCGGCTTTTTGAAGCCAGTTCCGATTCCGCCGCCAGCCATTGGGGGGTGGTGGAAACCATGGGCTCGATTATTGCCGCCCGACCCAATATCTACGGCGGCTTTGCCCGGCATCTGCTGCGCTACGTCAACCACGTCAGCACCCGGTCGCTGGTCCTCTGGGCCCTGGGCAGCATAGCCGCCAGCAAACCGGAGCTGATCAGGGAGATGCCCTACTACCAGATTGCCAACCTGTTCGATGATCCCGACCCCCTGATCCGGGCCTTGACCGTCCGACTTCTGGGCCGCGTCGCGGCGGCAGAGTTCCGTAGTCAATTGGCCAACCTGACGGCTGACCAACAATCGGTGACCATCTACGAAGCCGGCCACCCCCGGGAAACCACGGTGGGCCACCTGGCCGCCACCGCCTTGCAAAACCTTTCCCCGCAATAAGCCAACAGGAGTACAGAAAATGAGCCAGCAACCGGTTCCCAACCCCGAAAATGAAGAAGAAGAAGAAAAAACCCAGTCCTGGCAGGACTACGACGAAGGACTTGCTCTCTTAAAGAAGGGCAGCCTTCCCCAGGCCGCCGCCGCCTTCCACAACGCCCTGCGAGGTTTTGAGGAAGAAAACGACGAGACCGGAATCGCCCGGGCGGTTAGCCGCCTGGCCGAGGTCTGTCTGGCGAATGAGGAGTACGCCAAGGCCCTGGAACATCTCGAACGGGCCCTGGCCATCTGCCGGGCCGCCGCGGATGACTTGAGTATCTCGTATCTGCAGAAAAGGTTGTTCTATACCCATCGCGGCTTGCAAAACTATGACCGCGCCCGGGAGCTGGCCCTGGAGTTGCTGGCCACCTACCAGGATTTCAATAACCCCGCCGGGGCGGTGGAGATACTGGAAGGTTTAAGCGAAGTCCAGCAAGCCATCGGCGAGTTGGAGAAAGCCGCCGACAGCCTGCGCACCGCCGCCGCGATCCATAAAAATTTCAAACATCAACGGGCCGCCCAGGAGTTGCTGGCCAGAGCCGAGGCGCTGGAGCACTGCTGAAAGGAAAGCCTGGCCTTTATTCCTGCTCAACCGGTGATCGGCCGCCGAAGAGACGGACCATGACGATACTGAATTCATAGAGGACGACCACCGGCCCGGCCATCAGTAACTGGTTGACAACATCGGCGGTGGGGGTCAGGACGGCGGCCAGGATAAAGCCCAGCAGCACCGCGTAACGACGGTTACGGGCCAGGAAGGGGGCGTCGACAATCCCCAGCCGGGCCAGCATGACCATCAGTACCGGCATCTCGAAGATCAGCCCAAAAGCGATCAGCAACCGCAGGGAGAGCCCGAAATATTCGCTGACTCCGGGCATGGTGGCCAGGGATTCATGGGAGTAACCAACCAGGAAACTGAAAGTGGGAGGGAACACCACGTAATAGGCAAAGGCCGCGCCACCCAGAAAGCAGAGGGCTGAAATGGCGGTAAAGGGCAGTACCACCTCTTTTTCGTGGCTATACAGGCCGGGGCCGACAAAGCTCCAGAACTGCCAGAAAATCACCGGTGAGGCCAGCAGGATAGCCGCGGTGAAAGCGACCTTCAGGTAAAAAAAAAGCCTTCCTGGTAGGAAATAAAGATCAGACTGCTGTCCGTCGGCAGCACCGCGAACAGCGGCGCGAAAAACCATTGGCCAATGGGCTCGCAGAAAATATAGGTAACCACAAAACAGACCCCGACCGCCAGCAGCGCCCGCACCAGGGCTCGGCGCAGATCGCTTAAATGTTCGATCAGGGGTTGGGTTGACAGGGTACTTTCCATGGCGGCCATGTTACCGCCACTGGCATTAACGGTCAAGGATTTCGTGGGCTATGCGGCAAAACACCCCCGACAAAAAAGAATTGCAGGCCGGCGCCAGGTTGCTGGCGCGCCCCTTGCTGCCCTTGGTTCGCCTGGTACAACTGCTTTACCTGACATCCCCTTTCTCTCAAATCGAGGAACTGCTGGTCCAGTTGCGGGAACCGCTGACCACGGCGGCGACGACCTATAGCGACCCCTACGAGCTGCTTCTGGGGCATCTCGATCTGCTGCGGATATTTGAAGAGTTGAAAAAACAGGGCGGCCCGCCGCCGGTGATCGTCAACGAAGCGGGGGAGCCCCTCTCCACTTTGGAAGCCGTGGAGTATCAGGTTTGCCACGCCGTCGTGGAACGGGAGTTGGAAGAGATCAACAGCCTGCTCTGCGCCCCCTGCCACTGCAGCCTTTGCTGCACCGGGCCGGAACCGGGGATGAAACAGGAATTCTTTGAAATTCCGCTGGAAGCGGCGGAATGTCAAAATTTTCCACTGCCCCGCGTCGACACCCCGCAAAGCCGGCAATTGGACAGCAATTCAGAACCTCCCCTGCAACGCCACCAAAGCCCCTTCTACCGGCATCAGCCGGCTTTATATCACTGGCGACACGGCTGGAGCATGATTCTACCCAGCCAAAGCCGATGCCCGCAACTTGACCGCCAGGGAGGATGTCGCATCTATCCCCGGCGGCCCGCCATCTGCCGCCGGCCGCAAATCTTTTCCTATCTTTTGGGAGAGCTGGCCGAAGACCGGGAAGCGGCGGGAACCACCACCAAGCGGCCGACGCCAAGGGCCTGCCACAAGCTGCTGGCCGTCTGGGATTGCCCCTATGTGCGGGCCCTGCAGGATGAAATCGCCGATTTCGCCACCAAAAGCGGCCTGCAACCAATTTTCAGCCGCAACAAGTTTTAAGTGGCTGCCGGCTTTGCTGAACGGTTACTGCAAGAGCTGCCAGACCGGGGTTAAGCGCCGGAGCCGGGTCGGCTCCAGTTGCTCAGGGAAAAGGGGATAGTCGCCGGCCGCCGGAGAGTGGTGGCAAGGCTGGCAATGGCCGGGGCTGAGCAGATAGTCGGCCCGCACATCCCAGGGATCGGCGGGCCAGCCGGGACCTACGACCAGGGCCCCCGGCACCCCCACCAGCCGATGCTCCGCCGCCAGGGCGCCGGCGGTGGCGAGGATGGCCAGGCTCAGATCGAAAAAACCCTCCCCCTGGGCCAGCAGCAAACCGCTGCCGAGCTCGGCGGCCAGCGCCTGATCCAACAGCAGATCGACCTCCAGGCCACGCAGCTCGGCGGTGGCCAAACGACGGCCATATCGATGCAAGCCTTGATAGGTGACCGCCTGCGACAAAGCGGTGAAGGGGATGGTGTAGGGACGAAAAAGATAGAAACCGTCCCGCAGAGCGGGGGCCGGCAACAACAGTTCCTTGCCGTCCAGCAAGGCGTTGATCCGGAGTTGACTGAGCAGCCGCCCGGGCCCCACCAGCAGACGCCGGCTTCGACGGTAAAAATCTTGCCGGCGCAGGGTCTGGGCCAGTTGCCCGGCGGCGAACTCGGGCCACCGGCAGCAACGCCGCCACTGCTCTTTAGAGACGGGGGGATTAGGGTTAGATGCTGGATTTGGCGGCATCGCTAAGAACGGTAAGCGACGAAGAAACCGCGGCCGTGGACGCCGTCCGGGTTCGGGTAAAGGCCGAATCCACCGGCGCCCCCGCCATCAGGGCCTCGTTGTCGATCTGGTCGAAACCGTATTCCACCAACTGACGGACATCATCCCACATGGTGGTACTACCCATAAGGGCGATAACCACGGTATCGGTACCACGCTGGAACTTACCGACGTAGGTCTGCTGGGCGGCCCGAGTATAGCCGGTCTTGCCCCCCAGACTGCCGTCGATCTGCCACAGGGCCCGGTTGCTGCTGCGCATGGTCTTACCCAGGGCATGGGTGCTGACGGTGCTGATCCGCCGGGCCAGTTCGGGGTGCTGCGTGGCCCGGTGGAAGATCAAGGCCAGATCGCGGGCCGTGGACCGCTGCCCTTGGGCGGTCAGCCCGTTGGCATTGATCAGGGTGGTATTTTTGGCGCCCAGGGCACGCGCCTTGCTGGTCATCAGGCGACCAAAGGCCCGTTCACTGCCGGCGATTTTCTCCGCCAGGGCGACGGCGGCATCGTTACCCGAGCGCATCAGCAGGGCGTTGATCAGATCGCCGGCCCGGTATGAGCGTCCCTGTTGCAGATAGACCTTGGAGCGGGGCATGCGGGCGGCCCGCCGGCTGGTGGGTACCGGAGTGTCCTCCCGCAGGGAATCAAGGGCGATCAAGGCGGTGATCACCTTGATGGTACTGGCCGGCTGGCGGGGGGTGTCGGGATTGAGGGCGTAAATCAGGCGGCCGCTGTCGGCATCGACCACCACCGCCGTCCGGGCGGTGATCCGCCGCTGGAGGCTGGCGGCGACCTGGGCGCCGGTCAGGTGATTACCACGACGCCCCGGCCGGCTCTTGATCAGGCCGTTGTCGGCGGGCCGCAACAGGGCCAGCGACTGTCCGCCGCCGGAACCTTCGTCCACCGCGGCCGCCCCACCGGGAGGGTTCTTATGGCTGCTGGCCAGCACCTGCCAGGCGTAAGCCGGCTGGCCAAAGCAAAAGAGCACCAGAATAAGAAGCAACGCCAACCACATCGCCCGGGCAATACGCATCCTTAGTGTTCTCCCTCGCCAATAGTTGAAAAAACATGGGGTTGCTATTATAACTGACCTCCAGCGCCCCACGCACCACCTTCACCTGCTATAGAGAAGTGATCGGCAAAAATCAAGAAAAAAATTAAAAGTTTTTTCTAAGATTTTGTTTTTGTGCCCTAATAAAAAATGGCAAAAACGTAAAACACCACCACCACTCCTGTTGCGGCCAGCCACGGCGCACAATATCTACCACCACGGGCCTTGGGAGCAATAACCCATGCCGGAATCACCAAAACTGCTGGCTCTTAAAAAGGAATACCTGCTACACCTGGAGAGGGAGAGGCAAGAAGGCCAACCGCCTGTTGCTTCGCTGTAAGGGTTGACCAGGTCGGGCAACGGTGACTGGTTACTTTTCCTCCAGCAGCTTGAGAACGGCGGCGGGGATATTATTAAGTGTTACCACCTGGTCGGCGGCCCCGATATCAATGGCTTCCTTGGGCATCCCGAAGACCACGCAGGAGGCTTCGTCCTGGGCGATGGTGCGGGCGCCGGCCTCCTTCATCTTCAACAGCCCCTGGGCGCCATCCTTGCCCATCCCGGTCAACAGCACGCCGATGGCGTTGGCGCCGCCATAGGCGGCCACCGAATTAAACAACACATCCACCGACGGCCGCTGGTAGCAGACCATGGGCCCGGTCTTGATATTGACGTAGTAGCGGGCGCCGCTACGCTTCATCATCATATGGTAGTTACCGGGAGCCAGCAGGGCGGTACCCGGCACCACGGCGTCACCATCCTCGGCCTCCTTGACCCGGATCCGGCAGAGGCTGTCCAGCCGTTCGGCAAAGCTGGTGGTGAACTTGGCCGGCATGTGCTGGACCACCATGATCCCCGGGGCGTTGGCGGGAAACTGGGTCAGCACCTCTTTCAAGGCCTCGGTGCCGCCGGTGGAGGCGCCGATGGCGATCAATTTATTGGTGGTCTTGCTAAGCGACAGCTTGGGGGTGGCCGAGGAATGGGTAATGGGTTTGTTCTGCTGGCGGACATCCACCCGGGCGGCAGCCCGGATCTTTTCCGCCAGTTGGGCGCTCATGTCGCCTACCGAATAGGCCTCGCCGGGCTTGCTGATCACCTCCACGGCGCCGATCTCCATGGCCTCCATGGCCAGATTGCCACCCTGACGGGTCAGGGAACTGACGATGATCACCGGCAGCGGAAAATACTTCATCAGCTTGCGCAGGAAGGTAATACCATCCATCCGTGGCATTTCGATATCCAGGGTGATCACGTCGGGCTTTAGCTCGACGATCTTGTCCCGGGCCACGTAAGGATCCGGGGCGCTGCCCACCACCTCGATATCCCTCTCCCGAGCCAACTCCTCGCTGAAGACCTTGCGGACCACCGCCGAATCGTCAACCACCAGTACCCGTATTTTGCCCATATAAACCGCCGCCTGTTATTAGTGAGCAGGGCCGCCCCGCCGAAGCGGTCCGTAACTGTCCAGCCTATTCCTCATAAACTACCCACAGCGGGCCGTAATCGGAGTTGAACAACAACACCCCCGACTCTTCCAGAATCTCCGCCAGCTCCAGTCTGTCAAGCTCGCTGGCAGACGGGATATGGAGTTTTGATTCACCGGCCGGATCAATCTTGCCCAGCAGGCTGCCCACCGCCATGTTAACGGTCTCCTTGGCGGTGTCCAGAACCTGTTCCGGATTGATCTCATCGTCGTCCACCCCCAGGAAATTCATGGTGATATTGGCCGCCAGCCGCCGGGGCAGATAGACGCTGAAGCGTCCGGCAGAAGGCCCATGGTAGGAAATATCGGCCTGAATATAGGCATCCTCGCCGACAAAGGCGGCGGGGCCGGGCATCTCATTGATGGGTTCGAGAAAGGTAAAGAACATGGTCTCAAACACCTCCCCGAAGGTCTCTTCTATCAGTTGTTTCAGTTGGGTGTCCATCCTTGCTTTCCTCCTGGGCGATTATGGCAACGGCTGCTCGGTTGCTCTCGGGCTAGAAATCGAGATCGTCGTCGTCATGGTCCGCCGCCGGTTGCGGTGTGGTCTCGATTCTTTGCTGGAAGGCCTTTTCCAAAACCTCGTAGAGGACGTTCTTGATGGTCTCCGGCTGAAATGGCTTCTTGATATAACCCGCCACTCCCAGCTCCCGGGCCTCGTCCATCCGGGCCTCACTGGATTCGGTGGTAATAAAGACCAGGGGGATCAGCCTTAAATCCTCATCCTGGTTAATGGTCTGCAGCAACTCCATGCCTCCCATCACCGGCATGTTGATATCCGACAGGATCACGTCGATCCAGTTATTCTCTAAAATCTCCAGGGCTTCCTTGCCGTGGGTGGCCTCGAAAAACTGTCCCACCGGCACACCGGCCATCTCCACGGTCTTTTTGACCACGGTCCGCATGGTTGCCGAATCGTCCGCCACCAGAATATTGAATGCCATCGTTTTTCCCTTTTACCGCGGGTTGTTTTTCTTGCCTCGGCCCCGGCCCATCCCTCGCCAGCCCGGAGCGGGAACGATCATCGGCGATTATACTAGGCCTTGCCTCAAAGTTGAAGCAGTTCTTCGGCCTCCTCCAGTTCCTGAAGAAGATTGGCCATGGCCAGGTCGAGATGGGCCTGAGTGATGCCAAACCGCTGCAGCCCCTCGCCCCGCATCCTGGTGGCCAGACCGTCGGCCCCGACTCCGATGCCCATGGAAATCACCAGGGCGTTGGCCAGGGCGACCAGGGCGGTAAGCGGCTCTTTGGTCAGCGCCTCGGAATCGTGGTGATCCCGGACCGCCTGCTGGACATCTTCGGGAAAATCCCAGCGTTTAAGGATAACCCCGCCCAACTCGGCATGGTTGATCCCCAGCAACTCCTTCTCCGCCTCGATAAAAGGGCAACGCTCCCGGGCCACCTTCTCCATGATCCTGGCAAAATCATCGGCTACGAAGGTGCTGAGAAAGCACTTGCCGATATCATGGAGCAGACCGGCGGTAAAAGCGGTACTGCTATCCACCTCTTCAATCTTGGCCACCAACTGCTTGGCCAGAATCCCCACCGCCACCGAATGGCGCCAGAGCTCGCCCTGGGCCAGCTCGTAACCATCTCCCACCGCCCCCTGGTAAAAACGGGCGCTGCTGCTGGTGATGATAATGTCCCGCAGGGTATCATGCCCCAGCAGCACCAGGGCCTCCTGCAGGGAGGAGACCTTGCGGGGCAGGCCGAAGTACGGAGAGTTGCAGATTTTCAGGACGTTGGCGGTGATCACCTGGTCATACTGGATCACCTCGGCCAGATCCTTGACCTCGACCTCGAGGTCGCTGAGCATCTCCATCACCCGCCGGGCCACCTTGGGAAAAGGCTGGACCTCTTTGATCAGGTTCTTGATCTCTTCCACTCGGCTCATAATTCAAACTCCCCCCGCCCGGAAACCTTGAGAGTGGTAACCCCGGTCCCCGCCACGATGCTGACCGTACGATTGCCGGTACCCCCCACATCCTCCTTGCTGATCAGGATCTTGTTCTTCCAGAAAATTTTGCGCAATACCGCGTAATTACGTTTACCGATATTGAAAATCCCGGAATTGTCCATGATCTGGCTGCCGCCCACCACCTTGATCACCATCCGGCTTTTAACCGCCCCGTACTTGTAGGTCTCTTTGAACAAACGGGGAATTCCGGTATCGGCAAACATAAAGGGTTTAAGCTGCGCCTTGTCCTGGTCCAGGGATGAATCAGGCAGCATATAATGCAAAAGCCCCGCCACCTTGGCTTCCGGATCCCAGATCACCACCCCGACACAGGATCCCAGAGAATAGGTGATCAACACGTCATCGGGATTGTTGCTCACCTTCATATCCGAGATTCCGACCACGATCTTCATCAAACGTGTCCCTGAAACTGATAACTATTTTTTCTGGTAGGCCGTGGAAGCCACTTGGCTGAATTGATGCTGCAAGCTGGAGATACTTTCCGAATGGCCGATAAAGAGAAAACCGCCGGGGGCCAGGGCCTGGTAGAACTTGGTAACCAGCTCCTGCTGGGTCTCCCGGTTAAAATAAATCATGACGTTACGGCAAAAAACAACATCCAACTCCCCCCGCCAGGGAAAGTCGTCCATCAGGTTGAAACGCTGGAAGCTGAGTCGCTGGCGCAAAAATTTTTTAACCCGGACATGGCCGGCGGCGTTACCCGTCCCTTTTTGGAAATATTTTTTTAAAAAATTCTTGGGCACCTTGGCCACCCGTTCCACCGGATAGATTCCCTGTTCCGCGTGCACCAGCACCCGCGATGAAATATCGGTGGCCAGGATCCGGTAGCTCCCACCGGAGAGGTTTTCAAAAAAATCCTCGGTGACCAGGGCGATGGTATAGGGCTCCTCGCCGGAGGAACAGGCCGCCGACCAGATCACCACCTCTTTCTTGCCCCCACCGCGGGCGGTCAACTCGGGCAGAACGCGGGAGGTAAGCAGCTCGAAGTGCGCGTCTTCCCGAAAAAAACTGGTGAAATTGGTGGACACCACGTCGATCATCTGAATCAGCTCGTCGCCGCTGCCGTCATTGATCACGTAGTTATAATATTTTTCGTAGTTATCCAGCCCCAGGGCGCGCAGACGCTTGCCCAGGCGGGCGTTTAAAAGCTCCTTTTTTTCCGGCTTGAGGTAGATCCCGGCCTTGTCGTAAACCAGATCGCTGAACTTCCGGAAGATCTTGTCGGTAAGCTCGGCCCGCTGCAAACCCTGGGTGCTGAAATTTGTCGCCATTGTAGTCAGAACACCACAGCCTACATCTTTTCAAACTGCTGCAGCAAACCCTCTCCCAGGATCCGGTCGACATCGAGCAGAATCTTGACCGATCCCTTGACCTTGGCCATCCCCAGGACATTTTCACTGTCGGCGGCGGAACCCAGCGACGGCGGCGGCTCGATCTCAGCGGCGGCGATATTGGCGACCTCGGAAACCGAATCAACCACCAGGCCCACCTGGACCGGACCGTTATTACCCTGGACTTCGACCACGATGACGCAGGTCCGCTCGTCGTAATCCTTGGCCTCCATACCGAATTTAAGCCGCAGATCAAGAATCGGGATCACCCGGCCGCGCAGGTTGATCACCCCCTTGATGTAGTGGGGGGTATGGGGGACGGCGGTGATCTCCATGACCCCGATAATCTCCCGGACCTGCAGGATGCCGACCCCGTAATCCTCGTTGCCCAGGGAAAAAGTCAGGTATTTGCCGGCCAGCTCCGGCATGCCCGGATCACCACCGCTGGCTCCCGGTCTGCCACTTGCAACCGCTTGTGTCTCCATCATCATCAACCTCCTTTAAAAGATTACTTGTAACCGTTCAGCAGTGCCGCAAATTGTGGCAAGCAGCCAAGCGCCTCGTACCCCTTGTACTTAAGCTTGGCTGATCCCGCTGTCAATCATCGGCGCTCGACGCCGATAACGTGCGGTGCTGCTGAACGGTTACGATTTCTTTACTACTCGGCGGTATCGGCAATAATGCCGGCCAGATCAAGGATCAGCCCCACCCGGCCATCACCCAGGATGGTTCCACCGGCCACCCCGCGTATATCCGACATGCCGCCCAGGTTCTTGATCACCACCTCCTCCTTGCCCAGCAGTTCATCCACCAGCAGGGCCCGCAGGCGGCCTTCGTTTTCCACCACCACTACGATCCCTTCGCACGGATCGGTAACCGATGGATCGTCAAGCCCGAACAATTCGTAGAGGCGGACAATGGGCACCAGATGACCGCGAATCAGCAGCGATTCCCCCCGGCCATGCACGGTATTGTAATTCTTGCGCTCGGGGCGCATTGACTCCTGAATGGCGATGGTGGGAATGATATAACGTTCGGTACCGACCCGAACGATGATCCCGTCGATGATCGCCAGGGTCAACGGCAGCCGGATGGTAAACAACGACCCCTTGCCGGCCTCGCTGTGCACCTCGACCTTGCCGCGCAACTTCTCCACCGCCTTCTTGACCACGTCCATGCCGACCCCGCGCCCGGAAACATCGGTAATCTGGTCGGCGGTGGAAAATCCGGGCATAAAGATCAGGTTGTTGAGATCAAATTCCGACATATTTTCGCCGGACTGAATCAACCCCCGGCTTTCGGCCTTCTTGCGGATCTTGGCGCTGTTGAGCCCCTCGCCGTCATCCTCGATCTCGATGACCATGTTGCCCCCTTTCTGGTAGGCCCGTAAATAGACCTTGCCGGTGGGGGGTTTGCCGTGCTCGGCCCGCTCTTCGGGGGGCTGTATGCCGTGATCCACCGAATTGCGCATCATATGGACCAGGGGATCGTAGATCGAATCGACCATATTGCGGTCGATTTCGGTTTCCGCCCCTTCCATCACCAGATCGACCTTCTTGCTCGATTTCTTGGCCAGGTCTCGCACCAGCCGGATCATCTTGTCAAAGGTCTGCTTGATGGGCACCATCCGCATGGACATCGCGGTGCGCTGCAGATCGGAGGTGATCCGCCCCAGTTGCGAAAAATCCTTGAGCAGTTTGGGATCGGCGATCTTGGAGATCAGCGGATTCTGGCGCACCAACGACTGCATGATCACCAACTCGCCGACGGCGTTGACCAGGGAGTCGAGTTTTTCAATATCAACTTTGATCGAGGCGCCGAATTTCTTTTTCTGGGCCGCTGCCGCATCCCGGTCGCCGGCCCCGGGGCCCGTCGCCGGAGCGGCGTCATCACGATCCCTGGCGGCGGGCTTGGCCGCCGGCCGCGGAGTGGGGGTTGGCTGCTCGGCGGGCGCTGGCCCGGCGGCGGCCGGTTCGGGGGTTGACTGAGGGGCGGCCGCTGCGGCCGGTGCCCCCTCGGCAGTGGGATCGGCCTCGACGGGGACCGTAACCGGCTGGGCGTTGGGGCCCTCGTCGGCCACCGGCGCCTTCGGTGGCGGCGCCTCCGGTGACTTACCTTCCTGCAGGGCCTTGATATGGGCCAACTGGCTGGAGATATCAAACTCCTGGTAACGCTCCACCCCGTTTTCCAGCACATCCTTGATGTTTTCCACCATCTGCCGCAGGGTATCCCCCACCGTCAAAACCAGGTCGATGATATCGGAATCCATCGGCCGCTTGTCGTTACGAACGTCATCAAGCAGGTTTTCGGTGGCGTGGGCCAGCTTGTTGATGGTCATCAGGTTGAGAAACCCGGAGACCCCTTTGATGGTGTGGAAGGGACGAAAGATATTGTTGATGGTGTCCGGGTCCTCGGGGTTCTGCTCCAACTCCAGGACGTGGACCTCAATGCTTTCCAGATGCTCAAAGGCTTCATCCAGAAAACCGCCCAAAAGTTCCGTATCCTGCAGAAAATCGGGAACCGCGGTGGAGGCGGCGGCGGTGGCCGCCGCCGGGGCTTGCGCCGTGGTCTCCGGGGCCGGCTCTTCTTGCTCCGGGGCTTCTTCTTGTGTCGAGGCTTCCGGCTCAACCGCTGCCTCTTCGGTTTGGGCCGCCGCCGGGGCCTCTGCCGCCGCGGCGGCGGCCGTCGATGCCGATTCCTGATCCTGCTGGGCTGCCGACGGCTGGACCACCGCCGTATCCCCAGCCTCGCCGAGCAGTTGGCCGGCTGTCAGCGGATAGCCGATATCATTCAGACACTGGGCGAATTCAGCCACGCCGACCTCGTCCATGGCGCTGCCCTTGCGCACCACTTCCTGCATCTGGGCAATGGAGCGTCCCAATAGTTCATAGTTGGCAGCCGAATCCGGCAACTCACCCATGATCATCTGTTCAAGAGTGGCCTTAAAGGCCTGGGCCATATTCCGCAACAGCGGCAGAGCGGCAGCTTCCTCCCCGGAATCCAGCAATTCTTCCACGGCCCCCAACAACTCGCCGACCACGGAAAGATCCCCCGGTTCCACCATCAGGATCTTCATAGCCATTGCGTCGAGTATTTCGGAAACTGCTTTTTCATCCGGCGACATAACTGCTCCTGGCTTTATTAAAAATAATCAAATTTTCCTGATTCCCGATAGTTTCCCAATCATCCCCATTTTGGCAAGCTTTTTCTTTCATTCCCCGACCTTTTCGCTCCGCTTTCCGTTATCCCGCAGCCTTTCAACCGCGCCGGCTTCCAGGCCTTCCAGATACTCCTCCACCGAACGTAGATTATCCCGCACCCGGGGAATAATCTCGCTATCGGGATAATCCGCGATGATCCGTTGCAACATACGCCAGGACTCCCCGGCCAATTTCAACCCCTCTTCACCTCCGGCCCGCCGGGCGCGGACAAAAAGAGTGGCTGCCTGACGCCGAATCTCGGTGGCGGCTTCCCGGGAGGCTTCCTGAATCCGGCGGCGGGCCTTATCACCATATTCGGTAGTCAGGAGACGGGAGAAAGCGGCAATGGCCTGCTCATAGCGCTGCAATCCCAGCAGCCGATTGGCTTCCTCCCATTGCATGGCCAGGGCCTGTTGCCGTAGCTGACGCCGCTGCTCTTGCTCCCGCCGCCTGGCCTCCCGGGCCCGTCCCAACTGTTCTGCCACCCAGTTTTGCTGCTCGGCGGCCAGTTGTTCGGCCTGCAACTCTTCCAATTGGCCAATGGCCTGGCGATAATCGCCACCGGCCAGCAACTCTTCAATTTCCTGCTGGCGCCGTTCCAGCCACCGTTCGGCCCGCTCGGCGACCTCCTGGACCATTTTCCGGGCCCGGGAGGTCAGCATGCCGCCGGGATAAAGGCTTTCCAGACGCTCCAGGCGTTCCCGCAGCCGCGGCGGCATACCCTTGCCGGCGTACAGCACATAATCCCGCATTATTTCCAGAAACAGATCACGCTCGACCTGGCCGACCAGAATTTCCCCTTGCAGCAGGCGCAACTGCTCCGCCACCCATTGCCGCTCCCGGGCGCGGGCCGCATGGTGGGCGGCCAGGGTTTCATACTGCTGACGGGCAGCTTCCCGGCGGCCGGCCAGCAACAGCAGATCGGCCCGTAAGCGGGCCGGCGCGGTGACCACCGACGACTCGGTGGAAAGGGTAAAGTCGGACAACAGGGCCAGGGCTTCCGCCTGTGCCCCGGCCCGGGCCAAATCCCGCGCCACTTGCTGCAACAGGTCCGGATTCCGCAAACGCCGGGGATATTGGCGCTCCAGGTTGCTCAGGGCCGCCAGGGTCTCCTCGCTGCGGCCGGCGGCGGCATGGTGGCGCACCACCGCTTCCAGTTGCTCGGCCGCCACCGTCTGGAAACGCTCCAGGCCGGCTTCCACGGTGCCTCGCAACTGCTGATAGAGGTCCGGACAAGCACCGCCTTGAAAATCCAGATCGGCCTGCTGGGCGTCACTGAGCGCCGCCACCGCCGCCGGCCAGCGCTCCAGCTCGCCAAATTGCAGATCCCGCAACGCATCGCGGGCCTGCTCGTAATGATCACGGAGTTGCTTAAGCTCCCGTCGGCACTCATCCCAGGCGGCCGGCGGCGGCTCGATAAGCATACTACGCGAGCGCTCATCAAGCTCCCGCCACCGCCGCATCTGCTGCCGGTGGAAGGCCAGACGCTCCGCCACCGGTTTCTCCCGAGCGCCGGCAAATGCCAGCATTTCATCGCTTAATTCAAGACTTGGTGACGGCTGTTCGGGCACTGCGGCCGCCGGCGGTTGTGCCGGCGCCGCCTCCGGCATCTCTTCGACTTCCGGCAGCGCGACCGGCGGTTCGGGGGGCGCTCCCGGCGGCGGTACGGCGGGCGGGGCGCAAGCGACCAGCAGCCAGCCCAGCGACAAACACAGGAAAAGGGCAAACAAACGGCGGACCATCAATTATCTGCTCCCTTGCGCCAATAGGGTTGAAAAAAACGGCTTGGTTCAAAAGAGCCATCCGGGCGAAAACGGCCAAAAGTCACCAGCCGGGCCGTCGGTTGCTGATCGGCCCCCGAGACCATCTCTTTACTTAACACACCACCATCATCGGCTTCAACGGGAATCTCCACTTGCCCCAGAGAAGGATAGGTCACCTCCACCCGATCGGCCCCGGCAAAGGCAAGATCAAGCAGCTCCAATGGCGAGCTGTAATCGGCGTGGCGATAAATCGCCGCCGCCAGCCGGGACCAAACCGGCAGGGCGCCGCCACCACCGGTGATCCGGGTGGTATTACGGACCATCGGGCGGTTGTCGTCAAAACCCACATAAGTGGCCAGGGTATAACCGGAGGCCGGTTTAAAACCTTCGGCGGTCGCCGTATCGGATAGAAAGCCGGCGAAAGCGGCGTTAATGAAACGGTTGGCGGTACCGGTCTTGCCAAACAGCGGCACCTTGAGGTCGAGTTCGGCCAGCAAACGGTCCTGCTCGGCGTCCCGGCTGCGCAAGCGCACCCGATCATGGGCCGAACGCCCGGTGCCATGCTCCATGACGTTATACAAAATATCGCTGACCGCCAGCGCTATTTCAGGCGCCAACACCCGGCGCTGATGGTGCCGGGGTTGATAAATCACCTCGCCATCCGGGCCTTCGATCCGGGCGATGATCCCCAGGCCACCCTCGTCAAGCCGCATGGCGTTGAGATCCAGTTGGCCGTCCCGGATGGTGGCGAAAACCCGAGCCAGATCCAGCAGCGTGATAACATTGGAACCCAGCGGCAGGGAAAGCACCGGCTCCTGCGGACTGGCAATCCCCATCTCCCGGGCCAGCCCGACCACGTAGTGCAGAGAAACCAGGGTCCGGAAATCCCGCACTTGATATAGTACTTCCGGCCCATAGGGGGGTAAAGCCGCCAGTTGCCGATATTCGGTGGCAATCGTTTCCTCTACCAGGTTCAGGGTGGCCAAAGACAGCTCACCCGCCACCAGGATATCCCCCCAAAAACGCCGCCGGCCGCCGTGCCGGCCGGCAGCAGCTCCCGCAACTGGCCGGCCCGCAACGCCTGCCTCCCCTCCGGCCAGGGACCGGCCACGTAAACCAGCTTATCGCGGTCGTTGTAATAAAGGGGCAGCGGTGCCTCGGCGGGCAGCGATTCTCCGGCCAAGCGCAGGCGCAGCGCCCGCAATTGTTCTCCTTTTTGCCGATAATCCAAGAAATTACGCTCCAAGATCGCCAACCGGCGCTCACCTTCCCGGCGGTCCGCGGCGGCAGCCCCGGGGCCGAACAGTTCCACCGCCACCCGGTCACGATAACGGGCAAACCCGGCTCCATAATGGAGCTCCTGCAACAGCTCATACTCCCGCTCCCGGCCGTCAAAGAGCAGATCCGGCCCCACCTGCTCCACGGCCCGGGCAAAGGCGATTTGCCCCAGGGCGTCTTGATCCACCACCACCCCGTGCTGGTCCCGGATGCGCCGGGTATAGGCGCCCATGCTCTCCGCCGAGCGGCGGGCAAAGCCCAACTGTTCCACCAATTCGGCGAAACGCCCCGGGGCCAGATGGTCGGTAAGATGGTAAAGCAACCAGACACTGGCCACATTTTCGGAAAGCACCCCGGCCCAGCTCAACGACACCTCCTGATGTTTGATCTCATGATAGGGCCGGGGGAAATAGGCCTGGTCCTGATAAGTAAAGAGATCGCGCCGGTTGGTCAGCCGATCGGCGCTGTTCCAACCCAGTTGCAGGGCGGCGGCATAGAGCAGCGGCTTCATCACCGACCCCATGGGACGCCGGGCGGTGATCGCGCGGTTGAAGTTACGGTTGTCACGGCCACCGACCATGGCGCGAATAGCTCCCTCTTGCAGGGCCAGAACCCCGCCCTGCAACTCGGGATATTTTTCCAGCTCCAGCAACCACTGCCCGTCGCGCTGCCCACGAACGCTGACGTAAACCAGATCCCCCACCTCAAGTTCGGCCAGCAGGGCGGCCAGATCATCGTCGTCCGCCGCAGACCAGGCGTGTTGACGATAGCGAGCCAAGGGGGTCAAGAGATTGAACAATCCCTGACGGTCGAGCACCCCGCTGACAGCATCGTCCGAGCGCTCAGCACCCCCGTCCCGGGAGGCTCCCAGGGCCACCCGCACCGCCGGCGAGGAACCATCAGCCACAATTTCCGTGATCTCGCCCAGCAGAAAAGGGCTGGGGGGCAAAGCCGGCTCGCCGGTTCGCCCCAGCTCGCCATAAACCTCCTGCATGGCCCGGTGGTCATAGCCCCGCAGGCGGATATCCAGCCGGGAAAGCTCCCGGCGCAGGGCGTAATGGGCCTCCTGCTGCAACTTTTTATCTATCGCCGTGATGATCGAGATCCCCGAGGTGGCGACGTTATCAATACCATGCCGGCTCAGGGCCTCCACCACTTCCGGTTCGCTCAACCCCTCCCGGACCAGATCCAGCAGAGTATTGGAATGGT
Source organism: Desulfurivibrio sp. (assembly GCA_034522365.1). Classification (GTDB taxonomy): domain Bacteria; phylum Desulfobacterota; class Desulfobulbia; order Desulfobulbales; family Desulfurivibrionaceae; genus Desulfurivibrio. The sequence goes on from JAXHLI010000016.1 coordinate 76,206, forward strand.
AGCCCATCCGTCCCTGTCGGAAAGGGATCTCTCGTCCCCGCTGCTGCCGCAGGCGTTGCCGGTCGATAAAATCCAGCCGGTGCATCTGCTCCAGGACATAAGCGGCGCGCTGCCGGGCCAACCGCCGGGCCCGCTGGGCCGCTTCTTCATCCCGCTTGACAAAGGGGTTGTAATTATTGGGCCCCTTGACACTACCGGCAATAAAGGCGCACTCCAGCAGGGTCAATTCCTGCACCGGCTTATCGAAGAAATACCGGGCCGCCATCCCCAACCCCCGGCCATTGCCGCTGACAAAGAACTGATTGGTATAAAATTCCAGGATATCTTCTTTCTCGTAGTGGTACTCCAGACGCAAGGCGTAAAGCAACTCCTTGAGCTTGGCGACCAGGGAGCGATCCCGCCGCTTAAAAAGGTTTTTGGCGGTCTGTTGGGTGATCGTACTGCCCCCCTGGACCACCCGCCCGGCCTTGATATTGGCGATGGCGGCCCGCAACACCCCGGCAAAATCGATCCCGTAATGGTCAAAAAAGGAAGAATCCTCGGCGGCCACGATGGCATGGACAAAGTCGGTGGGGATCCGGGCGAAGGGCACATACTGGCGATGAGCCTGTTCGAAAAAAACCCCGAGCCGGCTGACCCCGTCCCGGTAGTAAACCGGACTTTCCCGGGCCAGAATCCGTTCGATATTTTCCCGCCGGACCACCTCGCCGGGGTTCAACACCACCAGCCAAGTATAGGCCGCCGCCAACCCGATCAAGGCAAATAAACCAAGAATTACAAGGAAGTAAAAAAAATTTTTCAACATATAAAGCGCTGACTCGATAAGCCTGTTAGAAGGTCCGCCGCCGACCAGCGGGCGGCAAGGAGTTGGTTATCGCCCGGGTTATCGGCCGATTGGGCTGAATCTGCTTGCATATCGCCGGCCAGTCAAGTAAAAAGTGGCTAATTTGCTTAGCCATCAGGGTGCTTGCCGTAACCAGGGTCTGGTTTATCCTGTACCCTGGCCAGGATCCGCCCGCCCCTTTTATTTTAAGGAGATTTTCGCCCATGGAGCAACTTGCCCCGCCAGCAACCACTCATCCCCGGCGCCACTTCCCGTGGATGGTCGGTGCCGTGCTCGTGCTCCTGCTCAATTTCTGGGGGTGCGCTCCACTATCTTCCCCGCCCGCCGAAGCGCCGCCGACCACCACCGCGGCCATACCGCCAACCCCCGTCACCCCCTCGGCACCAGCGCCGGCCCGGAGCAAGGAGCCCAGCACCGCCGCTCCCCAGGTCAGCGGCGAGGAACTGGAATTGACCCCGGCGGAGCCGGACCGCTTCCTGGAAGAAGAAGTGGCCAAATTCCAGGAACTGGGCGATTGGGACCCGGAAGGTGAAAAAGGCGAAGAGACCACTGCTGCCACTTACGACTTTCCGGTTATCGTCAACAAACATGTCCAATTTTACCTGGATTATTTCCAGAACGAACTGCGTCCCACCTTCAGTCGCTGGCTGAGCCGTTCCGGCCGTTATCTGCCGATGATCCAGCAGCGGTTGCGGGAAGCGGGCCTGCCGGAAGATCTGGCCTATCTGCCGATGATCGAGAGTGGCTTCAGCCTCACCGCCTATTCCCGCTCCCGGGCCGTCGGTCCCTGGCAGTTCATGGCGGCCACCGCCCGTCATTACGGCTTACAAATCAATGAATATACCGACGAGCGGCGCGATCCGATCAAGTCCACCGAGGCCGCCATCGCTTTTCTAGGCGATCTTTACCAGGAGTTCGACAACTGGCACCTGGCGGTGGCGGCTTACAACGGCGGCAACGGCCGTGTACGGAAGGCGATCAGGCAACTGGGCAGCGAGGATTTCTGGAAAATCTCCCAGCGCAACCACCTGCCCCGGGAAACCCGCCATTATGTGCCCAAGCTGATCGCCGCCATCATCATTGCCAAAAATCCCGCAGAATACGGTTTTGACAATATAACCTACGATGAACCGTTACGCTACGAAACCATTGAGGTACCCCGCTGGACCTCGCTGGAGGCGGTGGCCGCCGCCGGCGACCTGGATCTTGACGAATTACATGAACTAAACCGCCAACTGCGGCGCCGGGTGACTCCGCCGGATATGCCCCGCTACACCTTGCGCCTGCCAACCGGTAGCAAAGAAGCAGTGGCTGCCAATTTCTCCCCGGGCGAACCGCAAAAAGGTTTGGTGCTCCATACCGTCCAACCCGGGGAGTCTCTGTGGCTGCTGGCCCGCCGCTACGGCACCAGCGCCGAAACCATCGCCTCCTGGAACAATCTGAACGATCCCAGCCGGATTCGCGTCGGCCAGCAACTGGCCTTCTATTTTCCACCCGACTCGCCGACCACCACCGAGCGGCAGCTGCCAGCCAAACGCCGCCCTCGGGGCGAACGGGAAACCACCCATTACCAGGTTCGTGGTGGCGATACCCTCTGGTCCATCGCCCGTCGTTTTCAGACTACCCCGGAATTGATCCGCCAGTGGAACCAGCTCAACGGCAGCCTGATCCATCCCGGCACCCGGCTGGTCTTGAAACTCGGCAAACGCGCCTCTTAGTAACCGTTCAGCAGCACCGCACCTTGTGGCGATCAGCCAAGCTTAAGTACACGGGGTACGAGGCGCTTGGCTGCTTGCCACAATCTGCGGCGCTGCTGAACGGTTACAGCCCGTTAAGTTCACGGTTGTCGACACTGCTGAACGGTTCCTCTTAGCAAGTGGACGCCTCTTAAAAGCCGGTTGTCGGCCCGTTAAAGCGATATATCATCATCGTTTCCGGTGAACGCTACCCTTTAGGGAGAGTTGCCCAGTGGATATCACTTTGCCGCCAATCAACGGCCAGCAGGCCCTGGTATTGGGGGCCAACCGGGGTATCGGGCGGGCGCTGACCCTGGAATTGGCCCGGCGGGGAGCGACGGTGCTCGCCGGCTGTTACGACTGGCCGGCGGATACCGCCCGCCTGGAGCGGGAGTTGGCGGCGCTGGACGGGGAACACCGGCTGCTGGTGGCCGACTTGCGACAACCCGCCGCGGTGGGACAATTCTTTGACACCATCGAGGAGACCACCGACCACCTCGACCTGCTGGTCAACAACCTGGAACGGGGCGGTATGCCGGTGGTGCACGGCCCTTACACCGAAGAACAATGGGACCTGGAAGTCGCCACCACCCTGAAGGCCAAATGGTGGGTCATGCGCCGCGCTCTGCCGCTGCTGAAAGCGGGCGGCACCCCGGCGGCGGCGGTGGTGCTCTCCTCGATTGCCGGGGAAACAGGCCGCAGCGGCCCGGCGGGCTTGCTTTTCAACGACGCGTACGCCGCCGCCCAGCGGGCCGTCTCCACCTGTACCGAGACCTGGGCCCGGGAAGGCGCCCCGACGGTACGGGTCAATGAACTGCAACTGGGGCTTATCAAGACCCGGCACGGGGAAGAAACCCGGGGCTGGGAGCTGCTGACCCCGGAACAGCGCCGCCGCCTGCACCAACACACGCTGCTGGAACGCAGCGGCGAGGTGGCGGAGGTGGTTCGCACCGCCCTTTTCCTGCTGCTTGAGGCCACCTTTATGACCGGCGCGCAGGTGCGGCTGGACGGCGGCTACCTGCTGGGCGGCGAGAGGGTACCCCCCATGCCGGCCGGAGTAGAAGGGGCGTAACGGGAACGCTTACGCTTCAGCCGGTGGCGGCTCTTTAAGGGCCCAGGCGGGGATCTGGTGGAGAACCAACTCCACGGCCAGACGCTTGAGTTCGTCGGGATTCTTGGGTAACGCCCCTTCCTTGGCGACCAACTCGGCCATAATCTCGTCGGCGTCAAACCAGCACAACTCCCGATCCTTAAGATCATACACGGTCAGAATCCGCCGCTCGGAATCATGCAAGTGCTCCTCTTCCATCACCGCCCCGACCACCCGCTGGGCCACCTCAAAGGGCAGAAATTCAATTTCTTCGTTCTGTTCCGTCATCCATGGACCTCGCTTTTTTTTGCGTAAGCGTGCAGCAACACCATATAGCTGATTCGGCAACTGAGCCGACCAAGCGCACTAAATTAGCCGATTTACCCGGCGCTGGCAAGTTGGCATTGCTCCGCCGTCAGGGCCCCATCAAAGTCCCATAGCTGACAGCGAAGCCGTTTATCCGGCGGCGGCGGGTCGCCCCCCGGTGGCTACAAGCACGACTTTGACGGGGTCGCCGTCTGGCCGGCAATTTTTCAGCGCCGCTTGCCAACCGCCGCCAAGCCGGCTATGTTGCCGCCATGAACGACGACCGCCCACATCCCCCCCGAACCCTTTTTTTCAAGCCCGGGGAGCGCAATATTTTTTTTCATCTGCTCACCGCCTGCAATTTAAGCTGCCGCCACTGCTACATCAACCCGGCCCAGCATGGCCGCGGCATGGTCTCCCGGGAAGAGATCGACCACTGGCTGGCCCGCCTGGCCGCCCCGGAGCAGCAAAGCAACGTGGTATTTCTGGGCGGTGAGCCCAGCCTCCATCCTGAACTCCTCCACGGGGTGCGCCAGGCCCGCCGGCTGGGCTATCAGGGGGTGACCATCGACACCAACGGAATGTTCGCCCCCGAACTGCTCAACCAACTCGATCCCGCCGAGGCAGTGCTGAGCTTCAGCCTTGATGGCCCCGATCCGGCCAGCAACGACGCCATCCGGGGGGCGGGGGTCTTCGCAACCGCCACCGCCAACCTGCGCCGGGCGGTGGCGGCCGGCTTCGATGTCAGCCTGATCTTCACCGCCAGCCGTCTTAATATCGATCAGTTGCCCAGGATGCCGGCCCTGCTGGCGGCCCTGGGCTGCCGCCGCTTTTTTATCCAGGTCATCGGCCTGCGGGGCCGTTCGGCCAGCACCACCACCGACCCCGACGCCAGCCGGGCCACCCCGGGCGAAGCACACCCAGCGGCGGCCGACGACCACCTGCAGTTGAGCTTTGCCCAGTGGCGGGAGATCGTCCCGGTGGTGGCGGCCGACGCCGCCGCCCGCGGCATTCACACGATCTACCCCAAAGTCTACCTGGAACCCGAAGATCCCTTTGCCTGCGCCGGCCGGCTGGCCAACAACTTTTTTATCTTCCCCAACGGCCGGGTTTACCTCTGCCCGCTCTGCGAGGATCTGCCGTTCAACGCCCTGCGTTTTGCCAACGGCCAACTGCTGGAAAACCCGGGGGTTACCGAACGCGCCCTTTTTACCCTGGATATTCCCGAAGGCTGCGTGATGAACAAACTGCTGCAACCGGGCAATATCGACTACGATCCCGCGGGCCGCCCCCGCCACCGGATCTCCTGCTGCCTGCTCAAACAGGAGATCCGCCCGTAAGCGATCACGGGGCACCGCATCTTGGGGCGATCGAGCCGGCTCACGTACCGATGTACGCATCGCCGTCTCGATCGCCCCAAGATGCGGCACCCCGCGACCGCTTAACCAGTGGCCCTTGTGATCAGTTAGATCCGGCCCTGAACGCTTACGTTTTGCCATGCAAAGTCCGGCCGATCAGATTGCCAGCCTCGTACAGCAGGCAGAGTGGCACGGCCAGCATAAAGGTGGCCACCGGATCGCCGGCCACCAGCAGCAGGGCAATAAGCAACATGCCGATATAGGAGTAGGTGCGGTGACGGGTAAAATAATTGACATCCACTACTTCCAACCTGACCGCCATCACCATCAGAAACGGCAATTCAAAGGCCAGACCGAAAGCAAACAGCGAACGGACTACAAAATTAAGGTAATTGGCCAGCTTGAGATGGGGATGAATCTGCTCGGTGGCGAACCAGAGCAAAAAAACCAGCAGATCGGGCAGCACCACGAAATAGGCAAAGAGAGCGCCGCCGGTAAAGAGCAGCAGACCCCAACCGGCAACCTTGACGGCCATCACCTTTTCCCCGCGCCGCATCCCCGGGGCGATAAACATCCAGAGCTGATATACCAGTGCCGGCAAGGCGATAATCACGCCCACCAACAACGAGAGCTTGAGATAACTGAGCAGGGCTTCGGGCAGGCCGGTATAAACCAGTTGGCTTAATTCGGGATTGATCCGGCTCAGGGGCTCGGAAAGCAGCCGCACCAGATCCTCGACAAACCAGTAGGTGACCCCGGTGGCCAGCACCACGGCGGCGATAACCGTCAGCAGCCGACGGCGTAACTCCCGCAGATGGGGCGTGAAATGTTCGGCCAGGACATTCATGAACGGGCAGCCGGCGGCTCTTCGCCCTCCTTTTGCTCCTCGGCCTCCTCGGTCAGCGGTTCGATATCCTCGGCGGGAATGGTCAACTCCTCGGTGGTGGCGGCATCCTTGCCGCCCCCTTCATTACCGTAAGCCGCCTGCGTCACTTCCTTTTCCACCTCGCTCAACTCCTGCAAAGGCGCTTCCAGCTCCCGACGCCACTCCTCCTGACTGCCCACCTCGTTTTCCACGTTGGTCTTGAGTTCGGTGGCCACCTTCTTCAACTCCAGCACCCCCCGAGCCACGGACTTGGCCAGCTCCGGCAACTTATCCGGCCCTACCACGATCAGGGCCACGGCCATAATCACCAACAACTCGGGCAAACCTATTCCAAACATAAAAAACCTCGACCTAAAGTCCCGGCAAGCTCAATTCAAGATTTGGAATCTACGCCACGGACCCCGAAGTGTCAAGATTTCAAGTCCGGTAACCGACCAGCCCCGGCGTGTTTTGCCGGCTTTTCGCCGATAACGTGCGGTGCTGCTGAACGTTTACCCGAAAATTGACTTTTAACGGGGCTAAGGCTATGGTGGCGTGGCTCGAGCTTGCCAAACCGACCACCGTCGGCGTTGGCCAGCGGGCTCAAGAAAGATTGCGACGAAATTATTGACAACAAACCAAAAACAGCGAGATCCAGCGCAATGGCCAATGTAATTATCGTAGGGACCCAATGGGGGGATGAAGGCAAGGGAAAAATCGTCGACCTGCTCACCGAACACGCCGATATGGTGGTGCGCTTCCAGGGTGGCAACAACGCCGGCCATACCCTGGTGGTGGACGGCAAACAGTATATTTTTCACTTGATTCCTTCGGGCATCCTTTATGAAAACAAACACTGCTTCATCGGCAACGGGGTGGTTATCGACCCGGCCGTGTTGCTGGACGAAATCGACGAACTGGCCGGGCATGGCCTGCCGGTGACCCCGCAGCGGCTACTGATCAGCGAGCGGGCCCACCTGATCATGCCCTACCATAAGCTGCAGGACGCCGGCAGTGAGGCCAACCTGGCGGCCGGCCACAAAATCGGCACCACCGGCCGCGGCATCGGCCCCTGCTATGGCGACAAGGTGCTGCGTCACGGCATCAAACTGGGCGATCTGCTGGACGGGCAGCTCTTCCGGGAGCGTCTGAGTCAATATCTGGAGGAAAAGAATTTTTTGTTAAGCCAGCGCTACGGTATGGAGCCCCTATCGTTTAACGCCGTCTACGATGAATACATGGCCCTGGGGGAGCGCCTGGCGCCCTTTGTCGGCAACGTCTCGGTGGCCCTGGAAGAAGGACGCCGGGCCGGCAAGCATATCCTCTTTGAAGGCGCCCAGGGTACGCAACTCGATATCGACCACGGCACTTATCCCTTCGTCACCTCTTCCAACACCGTGGCCGGCAACGCCTGCACCGGCAGCGGCTTCGGCCCGGCCCATATCGACGCGGTGATCGGCATCCTCAAGGCCTACACCACCCGGGTCGGGGAAGGCCCCTTCCCCACCGAACTTTTTGACGCCACCGGTGAGCAACTACAGCAGAAGGGGGGTGAATTCGGCGCCACCACCGGCCGTACCCGCCGCTGCGGCTGGCTGGACGGGGTGATCGCCCGCGAGGCCGTACGCTTGAACGGCGTTACCGGGCTGGCAATCACCAAGCTCGATGTCTTAAGCGGCCAACCCGAGTTGCAACTGGCCACCGCCTACCAGGCCGACGGCCGGACCCTGGAGGCGATGCCCAACAACAGCAAGGTTTACGAACAGCTGACCCCGGTTTACGAAAAACTGGCGGGCTGGCGCGAGGAAATCAGCCAGGCCCGCCACCTGGACGACCTGCCGGCCCGGGCCCGGGCCTATATCAAAAGAATCGAGGAGTTCACCGCCACCCCGGCCAGCATTATCTCGGTGGGTCCCGGCCGCGAAGAGACCATGTTGTTGCGTAATCCCTTCACCGCCTGAAAGCGTTCACCAGGGCCAACGACCGCGCTGACTTAACGGGTCGTAAACGTTCGGCAGTGCCTGGTCGGCTTAACGGTTCACGCTGTCAGCGCCGGCCAGCACTTCGGCCATATCAACGGCGATTGAGGTCAGCATATTGGGGAGCGGCGGCGCTCCCCGGGAGGGGCGGATGGTCGGCGGCGAGAAGGATTCGCGCAGCCGATTCCAGATACCAACGTCATGATGGTCCATCGGCTGATCCACGGCCTGGGCGATATGCCAGACGGTATTGCCGGTCCGGACATTGATCAGCCGCACCGCCAGGGCCGCCCGGGCCCCGCCCAGTTCGGTGGCGCCGATGGCCCGCTGCAGATCGCCGGCCAGCACCAGATCGACTCCGGCCCGCCGGCCATGCTCGATGGCCTGTGGCAGGTCGGCAAACGGGGTGGACAGTTGCCGAACGGTGGGAAAGATCTCCTTACCCAGCAAAACATCCCTGAACAGGGCGGCCAACGCCACTCCCTGCTCCGGGGCCAGATGGGCCGGAACCCGGAATGGCAGAACCCCCACCGTGGCCCGCCGATAATTGCCAGGCTCGCGGGGATGGATATAAACCACCGGCGCCCCTTTGACCGGCGACACCTGAATAGAGCTTGCCGGCTCACCGCCACCACCGAGCACGCAACCGGCGCACAGCAGAAAGGTGCCGAGTAACAGTCCGATTTTAATTTTTAAAACCACTTCACCACTCTCCTGTCCTGCCGGGGGCAAGCGTTCCCCGCGTAGTCGTTCACCAAGGCCGATAACCGTGGATTTAACGGGCCGTAGCCGTTCAGCGCTCATAACCCGACAGACCGGCATCAGGCAGGCCACCGCCGCCCCGGGACACCAGCATATTGTTGATCGCCGCGCTACGCTGCAGCTCGAGCCCGGCCACCGACAACACCGCCTGGGAGGCGGTGTCCAGCAGCCGGACATTGATAATCACCGTCTTGGGAGTCAGGGCATAGGTCCCGGTCACCAGGGCGTGGGCCTCGTGCTGCCGGGCCAGACGGGCGGTCTGGCGGGTCAGGACCAATTCGCCGGTGGCATCACGCATCATGATCGCCTCGCCCTTGCGCAATTCTTCCACCGCGAAACCGCGCCGGAAAAGCTGGGTGGCCAAGGCCTCGCTAAGCGTCCGCCCGAAACGACTGCTCTGCTCCAGATCATCGATATTAACCAGGGAGGTAAAAATCAGCCGGGTCTCAGCGGGCCGCCCGACAGCGCGCCGGTTGCTGACCAGTTGATGGGCCAGATCTTCGCCGATGCCGAAAAAATCCGGGGAAATTACCGACACCGTGGCGCCGGTATCCCCGGTCGGCCTCTTCGCGGCGCAACCGCCCAGCACCAGCCCCAACAAGCCCAGCAACAGCAGCCACGGCAATATTTTCCCGCCCCTGGTATCCGGCATAATCACTCCTTTTCTCGGGATTCCCTGTCTTTGTCGTAATCATAACGGCGACAACGAGCGGTTTCGTCCCCCAACGGCCCCGCTACCTGCCATAAAACTTTGAGGTTACCCCGGGCGAACTTACCGCACTTCGACAGGGGTGGCCGGCCGCGGCGGCCGGCTTTCATCGGCCAGCAGGGCGGCGATTTCCCGGTCCAGGTCAAAATCATGACCCGCGGAAGTCAAAATTCGCCCATCCTGATTGTCCACCACCCGCAATTCCACCAAAACCCGGTCGACACCGACGGTATAAGTCCCCACCAGCACCGCCTGGGCGTTCTGGACATAGGAGAGTTCATCCATATCCCGGGAAAGACCGTATTCCCCCTGCCGTTCATGGATCAGCAAAGCCGGGGTCCGGCGGACATCGATCACCTCCACGCCAGCGCGCTGCAACTCCCCCAGCAACCGCTCCCCCAGCAGACGGCCGAAGGAAGAGGTGGCGTAGAGATCGTTGAGGTTAACCGGCGGACTGACCGCCAGGGTGTAGCCATCACGGATATTGTACCCTCCGCCCCGCAACAACTCCCGCACCAGGTCGGCGATCTCGCGGTCGGCAAGGGCCGGGGGGGTGGCTTGCGGCGCTGTCCGGGCCGCTTCCTCCGGGGTTTCCCCCGGCGCCCGCTCCAGCTCCCAGGGCGAAAAAACCCGACCGGTACGGAAAACATAATCGGCGGGTAGTTGGTGGGGGTAATTATACTGGTACTGGTTGTAAATCAGATCCCGGGGCGGCGCAACCCTGCCGTCTTCATCCCTGCCTTCTCCCCGGTCGGCCAGGGCTCCGGGAACCGGCCACCACGGCAACGGGGTGACGGCCACCAGCACCGCCAACCAACCCATAAACACGACACTCCGGTTTTTCCTGGCAAATAACATATATTCTCCTCACGACTCAAAAGGATTAAAGCGGTATTCGCGGTAAACCGGCTCCAGTCCCTGCCAGGCCGGGCCGAACTGTTCCATGCCGGTTGCCCGGCCGGCAGCGTTAGCCGTCGTCCCCGGCCCGCCGGCGGGATAAATCACCGGCAACCGCTGGCCGGCGCCCTGATAGCGGCTTAGCGCCGGCGATTGCAGCCGCACCTCAGCCTCCAACAGAGAACTCCGCACCCCGGCGGCGCAACCGGCCCCGATCAGCGGGGCCAGCAGCAGCCAGGCGGTTGCCAACCACAGCCCGCCTTTTCCCGGCCACCCGGCACAACGACCGGGCGCAACGTTCTGATCTTTTCTACTTGTCGGCATAATCGGCATTGTCCTGCACTCCATGCTAACTTTTCCACTACCCTGGTGAACGCTTACCCACGACGGCCTCCCGGCCAACCGCCCGGGCGGGCAACTAATTCCGTTACCGAGATACTGCTGCACATTTCATGCCATCTTGGGATTGATAAAATATCCCTTTACCCTTCTTCACCGATCAGTTATATATTGGCGGTTTAACCAGGTATTTCAGGTAGCATGGACGACTGGATTGGGAGGAAGCAATGGCACGGATAACCGTGGAAGACTGCCTGCAGCAGATTGGCAATGAAAACCGTTTCGCCCTGGTCCACCTGGCGGTGGAACGGGTTAAACAGCACCGCGCCGGGGCCCCGTTCCCCGAGCGCTGCAAGAACAAGGAACTGGTCTGCACCCTGCGGGAGATCGCCACCGGGACGGTCAAGTTCGACAACATCCACCAGTTGCGCCAACAGGTCGCCGCCCAGGCGGCCGCCGCCGGCGGCCCGGCCGGCGCCGACGAGTTCCCGGCGGCGGAAACCCCCACCGCGTAGCCGTTCAGCGGTGCCGACAACCGTGGATTTACCCGTAACCGACCAAATAAGAACAAGCAAGCCAAGCAGTTGAGGGTATGAAAATCGATTATTACAAGACCCTGGGGGTCGCCAGCGACGCCTCCATGGAGGAAATCAAAAAGGCCTACCGGAAGCTGGCCCTGCAATATCACCCGGACCGCAATCCCGACGACCGGGAGGCCGAAGACAAATTCAAGACCGCCACCGAGGCCTACGAGGTACTGGGCGATCTGGAAAAACGCAAGATCTATGATCGCTACGGGGTCGACGGGCTGCGCGACAGCGGCTATCAGGGCCCCGGCGGTTTCGACGACATCTTTTCCAGCTTCAGCGATATCTTCGGTGATCTTTTCGGTTTCGGCGGCAACCGGGGAGGTGGGGCTCGCCGCAGCCGCAACGGGCCGGTTCCCGGCAACGACCTGCGCTACGACCTGGTGATCGGCTTTATGGAAGCGGTCCACGGGGTGGAAAAGGAGGTTGAAATCAGCAAGGGGGAGACCTGCGCCACCTGCACCGGCAGCGGTGCCAAACCCGGCCATACGCCGCAAACCTGCTCCACCTGTAACGGCCTCGGCCAGGTCCTGCACGCCCAGGGCCCTTTCCGGGTGCAGAGCGCCTGTCCCCACTGCCGGGGCCAGGGACGGGTGGTCACCGAACCCTGTCCGGATTGCCGGGGCCAGGGGCTGGTGCAGCAAACCAGGAAAGTCTCTTTACAGATTCCCGCCGGGGTGGATTCCGGCGCCCGGATGCGGCTTAAAGGCGAAGGGGAGGGAGGCCGCCGGGGCGGCCCCGCCGGCGATCTTTACGTGATTATCCACGTCGAGCCCCACGAGTTTTTCCAGCGCGAAGGCTATGATATTATCTGCTCGATCCCGCTCTCCTTCACCCAGGCCGCCTTGGGCTGCAGCCTGGAGGTGCCCACCGTCCATGGCTCCCACCAGCTGAAAATCCCCACCGGCACCCAACCGGGGCAGCATCTCACCATCGAGGAGATGGGGGTTCCCAAACTGCGGGGTGGTGGCTACGGTGATATGATTTGTGAAATCAGGGTGGTAATCCCCAAACGTTTGAGCAAGAAGCAGAAAGAGCTGTTGCGCCAGTTCGCTGCCAGCGAGGAAGACCCGCACGATAAGGCGGAAAAAGGTGAGGGCTTTCTGAAAAAGTTCTTCCATTTATAAGGCCACCGCGGCTATAAAGGAGATTTCGCCAACCCCATTGAGGCACCAGGGACCAAGGACAGCATGACTGCACAGGACGCACAACTTACCCATTTCGATGCCGCCGGCCGGGCCTGGATGGTCGACATCACCGGCAAAGCGGAAAGCACCCGCCTGGCCACCGCCGGGGGCGGGGTGACCCTGTCGAGCACGGCCTATCAATTGCTCAAGGACGGCCGGGTGGAAAAAGGGGATGTGCTGGGGATCGCCCGAACCGCGGGGATCATGGCGGCCAAAAAGACCGGTGAGCTGATTCCGCTCTGCCACCCTCTTAATCTCGGCACCGTCACCGTCGATTTCCGCCTCGACGACGAACACTGCCGGGTGGAAATCGAAGCCACGGCGGGCCTGGTCGGTAAAACCGGAGTCGAGATGGAAGCGTTGACCGCCGTCAGTGTGGCGGCGCTGACCATATACGATATGTGTAAAGCGGTGGACAAGGGTATCACCATCGACAATATCCGCCTGCTACAAAAAAGCGGCGGCAAGAGCGGCACCTATCAGCGGGCCGGCAACAGCCTCTAGGGGCTTATTGGCAGGAGCGGCAATATGGAACAGCAACAGCGTGAATATTTTCGCCAGAAACTGGAAGAGATGAGGCAACAGCTACTAAGCGAGGCGGAGAAGACCATCAACGAGATGACCGACCACTCCGACCACTACCCCGATCCCACCGATCGGGCCACCGCCGAGAGCGACCGCAGTTTTGAATTGCGGATCCGGGATCGGGAGCGCAAGCTGTTGGCAAAAATCAAGGAAGCCCAGCAGCGCCTGGAAGATGACACCTACGGCATCTGCGAGGCCTGTGGCGACGACATCTCACTCCAACGCCTGGAAGCCCGGCCGGTCACCACCCTCTGTATTAAATGCAAGACCTGGCAGGAAAATCAGGAAAAATCCCAACACGGGAAATAATTTAATATGCCGGAACTACGGAAAGACCCGATTATCGGCCGCTGGGTCATCATTGCCACCGAGCGCGGCAAACGGCCCAGCGACTTCATCATTGACCGCAACCCGGTCAAGGGCGGTTTCTGCCCCCTTTGTCCCGGCAACGAGAACACCACCCCCACCGAAGTTCTGGCCTATGCGCCCGACAGTGGCCGGCAGCCCAACCAGCCCAACTGGTCCCTGCGGGTGGTACCCAACAAGTACCCGGCCCTGACTATTGAGGGTGAGATCAACAAGCAGGGGGAAGGGCTTTACGACCGGATGAGCGGGGTCGGCGCCCATGAGGTCCTGATCGAAACCCCCGACCACCACGAAGCCTTCACCTACATGCCGCCGGAACAGCTGCTTAATATCTTTCTGGCCTACCGCGACCGCCTGTACGACCTGGGGCAGGATGATCGTTTTCGCTATGTGATGATTTTCAAGAATTACGGGGCGGCGGCCGGGGCCTCGCTGGAGCACTCCCATTCCCAGCTGATCGCCCTGCCGATTTTGCCCCGGATGATCGCCTCGGAGCTGGAAGGCAGCCTCTCTTATTATCGCTACAAGGAGCGCTGCGTCTTCTGCGACATCATCCGCCAGGAGCTGGAACAGAATATCCGGGTGGTGACCAGCAACGACCATTTCATTACCATCGTTCCCTTTGCCCCCCGCTCACCGTTTGAGATGTGGATCCTACCCCGCAAACACAACTCGTCCTACTGCAACACCGATGAAGCCACTTTTCGGTCCCTGGCGGCAATCTTTTCCGAGAGCATGCGACGGCTGGACAAATGCCTGCCAGACGTGCCCTATAATTTTGTCCTCCACGGAGCCCCTTTGCGCGCCCAGCCCCTGGAGCACTATCACTGGCACTTTGAGATTTCCCCCAAAGTGACCATGGTCGCCGGTTTCGAGTGGGGCTCGGGCTTTTACATCAATCCGGTGGCCCCGGAAGAGGCGGCCAAATTCCTGCGGGAAGTCGAACTGGATTAAAAAACATTCGCGCCAAGGAGGAAGGCCATGAAAAAAATACTGCTGGTCGACGACGAAGAGTCCATCCACCTGCTTTACCGGGAGGAACTGGAGGAGGAAGGTTACGAGGTGGAGTCTGCCATCTCCGGCGATGAGGCCCTGGAGAAGCTCGATGTCGTCAAGCCGGATCTGATTATCCTTGATATCAACATGCCGGGCATGAACGGCATCGAGGCCCTGCGCCGGATCAAGGAGATCAACCCCGACATCCCGGTGATCCTCTGCACCGCCTACCAGGAGTTCAAGCAGGATCTGGCCTCCTGGGCCTCGGAAGAATATATCGTCAAATCCTCCGACCTGAGCGAACTCAAGGCCGCGGTCAAAAAATACCTGGGCTGATCGCCGGCTACCGCATGAAAGATATCCAGGGCCAGCGGGACCATCGCCGGATCGGCATCAAGAAAGTTGGGGTCAAGAATATCAGTTACCCCATCGTGGTCCTGGATCGGGCCAAACAACGCCAGCGGACCGTGGCCACGGTCAACATGTACGTCAACCTGCCCCACCATTTCAAGGGCACCCACATGAGCCGCTTTGTCGAGATTCTCAACCGCTGCCGCGGCGAGATCAACCTGGAGAACATGCACCGGATCCTGGTGGAGATGAAAGAACGGCTCGACGCCGAAGCGGCCCACCTGGAGATCGAGTTCCCTTACTTCATGCGGGGAGAAGACGACCCGCCGGACACCCCCCAGGGCGAGCGGCTCCAGGGGATCGGCATCGGGGAATATCGCTGCCGCATGCACGGCTCCCTGGCCGCTCAGGACAAGCTTTTCCTGACTATCAACACCCCCATAGCGCCACCCCGCGCGACCCCCGGCTGCTCCGGCCTGCCCCGTTCCCTGGGCCACTGGGGCAACGCCGAGATCAGTCTGCGTTGCCTGCGTTTTATCTGGATTGAAGAGATTATCGAACTGGTGGCCCGGGTCACCCGCCACCATCTCCGCGGGCCCGACGGAGGGGAAAACCCCGAAGCCGATTGCGACCTCTCGGTGGAGAACATGGCGCGAGCCCTGGGAGCGGAACTCAAACGCCACCCCGAGGTGCACGATTTTACGGTCCGGGTGGAAAACCTGGCGGCTGGGTACAGTACCTTTGCGGTCTTAAACGAACCAGGACCAAAACTATCAGCGGAGTAAATTATGCTAAAAAACACTGACATCATTGTTTTCCTTCTCCTGTTGGCGACTTCGGGCCTGACTGCCTGCGACCGCATGGAGGAAGCCACCGGTAATGCGGCCGACAAGGCAAAAAAGGCCGCCGAGGAACTGGTGAACCAAACCGCCGAGGAAGTGAAAAACACCACCGGCATCGATCTGCGGAAAACGCTGGACCAGCCGGAAGACCAGGCCAACGGGGCAAAAAACACGCCGGAGCAGGATCAGCAGCAGAAAAAGGCCACGGACTGAACAAAATGCAAAGACGGGAACTGTTATTTGAAATCGGCGCCGAGGAGATCCCGGCCGGTTATCTCGAACCGGCCCTGGCCGCCCTGCGGGAAGGCCTGCGCCGGGGACTGGCCGAGCGCGAACTAACCCACGGCGAGCTCCACAGCGCCGCCACCCCCCGCCGGTTGGCCGTCGCCGTCCAGGAATTGGCCGACCGCCAGCCGGACCGCCAGGAAGAAGTCTGGGGCCCCCCCAAGAAAGCGGCTTTTGACGCCGCCGGCAACCCCACCAAGGCGGCCACCGGCTTTGCCGCCAGCCGCGGCTTGAGCATGGAGCAGTTGCAGGTTAAAACCACCGCCAAGGGCGACTACCTGGCGGCGGTGATCCAGCGACGGGGACGGCCGACTACCGAGTTGCTCAACGAATTGCTGCCCGAGTTGGTCCTCTCCCTGCCCTTTCCCAAAACCATGCGCTGGGGCAATGGCAGCATCCATTTCGCCCGTCCTCTGCGCTGGCTGCTGGCGGTCTACGACGGCCAACCGTTGGATTTCGCGCTGGAAGAGTTGCCGGCCGGCGACCAGAGCCGGGGGCACCGCTTTATGGCCCCGGCCCCCTTTACCGCCACCTCCTTTGCGCAATATCTGGAACGGTTGCGCCAGGCCTCGGTGCTGGCCGACCCCGACGAGCGGCGGCAGGCGGTGGTCGCCGAGGTTAAGCAGGCGGCGGCCGCCGGTGGCGGTCGGGTACTGGCCGATGACGAACTGACCACCACGGTCAGCAACCTGGTGGAAGCGCCCCACGCCCTGTGCGGCACCTTCGACCAACGTTTTCTGGCCCTGCCCCGCGAGGTGCTGATTACCTCGCTGCGCGAGCAGCAAAAATATTTTGCGGTGGTCGACGAGCAGGACCAACTGCTGCCCCGCTTTGTGGCGGTCAACAATACCCGGGTCCGCGACCCGCAACTGGGAATCGAGGGCCATCAAAGGGTGCTGCGGGCCCGCTTGGAGGACGCCCTGTTCTTCTTCAACGAAGATCAGCAGCAGCCGTTGCCTGAACTGGCCGGCAAGCTCCACGGCATTATCTTCCAGGACAAACTGGGCAGCATGGCCCATAAGAGCAAGCGCCTGCAACAACTGGCCGGACAACTGAGCCGGGAATTCGCACCCGAAGACGAAGCAACCGTGGAACGGGCCGCCCACCTCTGCAAGGCCGATCTACTGACCAGCATGGTCGGTGAATTCCCGTCGCTACAGGGTGTTATCGGTTGCGATTACGCCTACCGCCAGGGGGAGCCGGCCGCGGTGGCCACCGCCATTCACAGCCATTACCTGCCGCTGCGGGCCGGCGGCGAGTTGCCCACCGACCGGGCCGGCACCATCCTCGGCATCGCCGACCGCCTCGATACCCTGGCCGGCTGTTTTGGCATCGGCTTGAAACCCACCGGCGCCGCCGACCCCTTCGGCCTGCGGCGCCAGGCCCTGGGGCTGATCCACCTGCTTTTAGGGCGGCAAATCCCCCTGCCGCTGACTCCCTGGCTCAAACGGGCCCTGGCGCTTTACGCTGATCGGCTCAGCGTGGATTCCGACACCGCCGCCGACCGCCTGCGCGACTTTATTCGCCAGCGTTTTGCCAACGACCAGACCCGGCGCGGGGTGCCGGCGGCGGCGGTGGAAGCGGTGCTGAGCGTCCCGGGCGATGAATTAAACGACGCCCAACGGCGCATCGAGGCCCTGGTGGCCGGCAGCCGCCGGGAATCCTTCACCCTGCTGGCCGGTTCCTTTAAAAGGGTCAACAATATCATCAAGGACCACGACGACGCCCGGATCGATCCCCAGTTGCTGACCGCCGGCGCCGAACAGCAACTGGCCGCGGCCTTGGAACGGGTCACCGCCGCCACCGCCCCCCTACTGGCCGCCGGTGATTACCAACCGGCCCTGGAACGGATCCTGGAAATGAAAGAACCGGTGGACAATTTCTTTGATCAGGTCATGGTGATGGCGCCGGAGGACGACTTGCGCCGCAACCGGCTGGCCCTGCTCACCGCCGTCGCCCGGCTTTTTCTGCGCATCGGTGATTTTTCCAAAATGTACGCCCTCAAGGAGCAGGCATGAAACTGACCTTCCACGGGGCCGCCGGCACCGTCACCGGCTCCCAGCATCTGCTGGAGGTCAACGGCAAACGGATCCTGCTTGATTGCGGCTTGTTCCAGGGTAAACGCAAGGAGGCCTTCGAGCTCAACCGCCAGGGGTTTTACAACGGTAAAAAACTGGATTGCCTGATTCTCTCCCATGCCCATATCGATCACTCCGGCAATATCCCCTGCCTGGTCAACAGCGGTTTTGCCGGCGATATCTACACCACCCAGGCCACCCGCGATCTGTGCGCCATCATGCTGATGGACAGCGCCCATATCCAGGAACAGGATGTCCAGTTCGTCAACCGGATCCGCCAACGCCACGGCCAGCAGCCCTTTGAACCACTCTACACCAAGGAGGACGTGGTCCGGGCCATGCCCCAGTTCGTCGGCATCTCCCCCGGCCGCCCACGGGAGATCCTGCCGGGTATCCACCTGACCCTGACCGAAGCCGGCCATATGCTGGGCAGCGCCAACGTGGTACTGGATATCGACGAACAGGCCAGCGGCCAACGCCGGCGTCTGCTGTTCAGCGGCGATATCGGCCAGCCCGGCATTCCGATTATCCGCGATCCGGTGTTACCCACCGCCGGGGCCGATATCCTGATCATGGAGAGCACCTACGGCAACCGTCGTCATCCGCCCTACCAGGACTCGGAACAGGAATTGCGGCGGATCGTCAACGAGACCCACCAGCGCGGCGGCTGCCTGCTGATCCCGGCCTTCGCGGTGGGCCGCACCCAGCAACTGGTCTACGCCCTGCACAAGCTCTACCTGGCCGACGCCATCCCCGATTTGCCGATCTACGTCGACAGCCCCCTGGCCACCCGCGCCACCGATATCTTCCGGCTCCATCCGGAAACCTATGACCGGGAGATTCGCGATTTTATCCTGCAGGGCAACCACGACAACCCCTTCGGTTTTGAAACCCTGCGCTATACCCAAACGGTGGCGGAATCCAAGGAGCTCAACCTGCTGCGTCGGCCGGCGATCATCATCAGCGCCAGCGGCATGCTGGAAGGCGGCCGGATTCTGCACCATCTGCGCCATCGGGTGGCCGACCCCAAAAACACCATCCTGATCACCGGCTGGCAGGCCCCCAACACCCTGGGCCGCAAAATCGTCGAAGGGCAGGAAAAGATCAAGATTTTCGGCGAGGAATTCCCGCTGAAAGCCCGCCTGGAAATCCTCACCGGCTTCAGCGGGCACGCCGACCGCGACGGCCTGCTGGCCTGGGCCGGGGCCATGGAACGAAAACCGGCCCGTACCTTCCTGGTCCACGGCGAAAGCGACGCCGCCACCGCGCTAGCCGCCAGCCTAAAAGAACAGGCCGGCTTTAGCCAGTTGGATATTCCCGAATTGCACCAAGAATTTGAGGTCTAAAAACGGAATATTGCGGAAAAACGGCGCGCACATTGGCACATGAGCATTTTGCGCCGGCCGATCGTCGCCGGAGCTTCAAGGCCGCGGCGCGATAACCCGGTGAGCAAGCAGGGCGGCGACCACTTCGTTGAGGGGCAGACCGACCACGTTGCTGTAGGATCCCCTGAGCTGCCGCACCAGCACCCCGCCCAGCCCCTGGATCCCGTAGGCGCCGGCCTTATCCAGGGGTTCGCCGCTGGCCACGTAGGCGGCGATCAACTCCGGGGATAAAGGGCCGAAATCGACTTCGGTGCTGACCACCGCCGCTTCTTCGGCCGCCGTCAAGCGGCAATGGAGACAGTAAGCGGTCAGCACCCGATGGCTGCTGTTCCCCAACCGGGCCAGCATCTCGGCGGCTTCCTCCCGGTCCCGGGGTTTGCCCATAATCTCCCGGCCCAACACCACCACGGTATCGGCGGCCAGCACCCAGGCGGCGGCGGACTTGGCCACCGGTAGTTGTCCGGCCACCGCCCGGGCCTTGGCGGCGGCCAAGCGGCCAACAAAGGGAGGGGGTAGCTCGCCGGGCGCCGGCGTTTCATCAATGGCCGCCGGCCTGACCGTAAATTCCAGCCCCAGTCCGGCCAGCAACTCCCGCCGCCGGGGTGAGGCCGAGGCCAGGACCAGGGGCTGCCGATTCTGGAACATCAGGCCTGCTGCCCGGCCCAGTTCAACAGACCGCCGGCCACCAGGATCTCCCGGTGGCGGGGGGAAACATCCAGGCGGGCCTGGAAGCGGTGGCCGGCACCGACCACATCCAGCACCTCGGCCCCGGCGGCGATTTTGGCCCGAATTTCCGGAATCTCCAGAGAATCCCCGACCTGGAGCCGGTCGTAATCGGCAGGATCGACGAAGGTCAGCGGTATTATGCCGAAATTGACCAGATTGGCCTTATGGATGCGGGCGAAACTCTTGACCAGTTTGACCTCGACTCCCAGGTAGCGCGGCGCCAGCGCGGCGTGCTCCCGGGAGGAGCCCTGGCCGTAGTTGTCGCCGCCCACCACCAGACCCGGACCGCGCTCTCCGGCCCGTTTGACGAAATCGGCGTCCACCGCCTCGTAGACAAATTCGCTGATCGCCGGCACGTTACTCCTGAGCGGCAGCACCTTGGCGCCGGCCGGCATGATATGATCGGTGGTGATATTGTCGCCCACCTTGAGCAGCACCTCCCCTTGCCAAGCGGCGGGCAACGGGGCGAAGGTGGGAAACGGGGCGATATTGGGGCCGCGGCTGATCTCGATATCACGGCCATCCCGCGGCGGCTCGAGCCGGGAATCACCGGGCAGATAGCGCTCCGGCAAGCGGAAGGCGGGGTAATCCCCCAATTCGCGGGGATCGGTGATCTGCCCGGTGACCGCCGCCGCCACCGCCACTTCAGGGCTGCAGAGATAGACCTGATCATCCTTGGTGCCGCTGCGGCCGGGGAAGTTGCGGGGAAAGGTACGCAGGGAGATGGCGCCAGTGGGCGGCGCCTGACCCATGCCGATACAACCCAGGCAACCGGCCTGATGCACCCGGGCGCCGGCCTGGATCAGGGTCAACATATCACCGGCGGCGGTAAGATTGGTCAGTACCTGGCGGCTGCCGGGGTTGATCTCAAAGCTCACCTCACGGCTGACCTCACGGCTCTCCAGGGTCTTGGCCACCACCATCAGGTCGCGCAGCGAAGAGTTGGAGCACGACCCCACCAGCACCTGGGCCACCGCTTTGCCGGCCACTTGCCGCACCGGCACCACGTGGTCGGGGGAAGAAGGGCAGGCGATCAAGGGCTCCAGGGTAGAGAGATCGATCTCCATCATTTCGTCATAAACCGCGTCGGCATCGGCGGCCAGTTCGACAAAACCATCCTGGCGCCCCTGGCTGACCAGAAACTCGCGGGTTCGGGCATCGGCGGGGAATACCGAGGTGGTCGCCCCCAGCTCGGCCCCGAAATTGGTGATCGAGGCCCGGTCGGTCACCGACAGGGTATCGACTCCCGGGCCGCAATATTCCATCACATAACCGACGCCACCCTTGACCGAGAGGCGTCTTAAAACCTCCAGCAGCACGTCCCGGGCCGACACCCAGGGGGCCAGTCGGCCGGTGAGCCTGATCCCGTAAATCTTTGGCATCACGAGATAAAAGGGCTTGCCGGCCATGGCCATGGCGACGTCCAGGCCGCCGGCCCCGATGGCCAGCATCCCCAGGCCGCCGCCGGTGGGGGTATGGCTGTCGGAACCCAGCAGGGTCTTGCCCGGCAGCCCGAAACGTTCGAGATGGACCTGGTGGGAAATACCGTTGCCCGGCGGTGAAAAGTAGAGCCCGAACTTGCGGGCCACCGACTGCAGAAAACGATGATCGTCGGCGTTGCGGAAATCGGACTGGATCAGGTTGTGATCGACATAACAGACCGACAATTCGGTCTTGACCCGCGGCAGGCCGATGGCCTCGAATTCGAGATAGGCCATGGTGCCGGTGGCGTCCTGGGTCAGGGTCTGGTCGATGCGGATGCCGATTTCCGCGCCCCGGGTCAGCTCACCTTCCAGCAGATGCGCCCCCAATATCTTTTCGGTAACCGTCTGGCCCATATTTGCTCCCTTGCTTGGTGGTTGATTATGACTATGCCATCTTTAAACGTAAAAGCGCGAAAGGATACCATAAACCACCCCGCTTGTACATCACCAAGCGGCGGCCCGGCAAAACATGTCAACAAAATGACCAGCGCCCGAAACCTGACAGCCCCCACGGCGGCGGCCATAACCCGGCGGGTTACCGGAACGACAGGAATTAATTGAATAATAGGGCAAGTAACGGTAGAGTGCAACGCGTCTATCTACCGGGCGGCACGCACCTTGCAAGACCCACTGTGGCAAGCGGGGATCAATTTTCGCACAAACTGGAGAGCAGCCATGGCCGCAGAAAAAGAAGAGCCGGAAAACGAAGAAGGGGCGCAACCCAAAAAATCCAAAACCATGTTGTTTATGATCATGGGCGTGGTGCTGTTGTTGCTGGGTGGCGGTGGTTTTTTCGCCTACACCACCTTTTTGGCGCCCCCGGCGGAGAAAAAAGTGGAAAGCGAGGAAGAGAAAGCCAATGCTATCGGCCAACTCCTGGCCCTGGAGCCCTTCGTCGTCAACCTGGCCGATCCCACCGGCAAACGTTATCTCAAGATTCAGCTTGAAATCGAACTGGAAAACGAAAAGGCCCTCAAGAAAGCCGAACGCGCCACTCCCCGGCTGCGGGACAACGTGATCATGCTGCTCTCTTCGTTGTCGTTTGAGGAGGTCATGACCCCCGAAGGCAAGATCCGGATCCGCGACGAGTTGCTGGAGCGTTTCAACGTGGTGTTGCGCCCCCTCCGGGTTCGCAACGTCTATTTCACCGAATTCGTGGTACAATAAACGCTATGGCCGAACAGATTCTCAGCCAGGACGAGGTCGATGCCCTTCTCAAAGGGATCTCCGGTGGCGACATCGAAGAGCCCGAAGAGACGATGGATGCCGAGTCCCTCGGCTACACCCCGTATGACTTCACCCGCCAGCAGCGCATCGTCCAGGTCAAGATGCCGGCTTTGGACGCCATCAGCGACTCCTTCATGCGGGGGATGCGGACCTCGTTGTCGGCGGCCCTGCGCCGGATTCTCGATATCACCGCCGCGCCCATGGAAATGGATCGTTTCGGGGCCTTTGTCCGTACCCTGCCGGTACCCAGCAGCATGCAGATCTTCAAGATGGCCCCTTTTCGCGGCCATGCCCTGATCGTGCTGGAGCCCAAGCTGGTCTTCACCCTGGTGGAAAGCTTTCTGGGCGGCAGCGGCGCCCGCAACATCCGGGTGGAGGGGCGGGACTTCACCGCCATCGAACAACGGTTGATCCGCCGGGTGGTCAACCTGCTGCTTACCGACCTGGAAAAGGCCTGGTACTCGCTGCAACCCCTGAAAGTCCAGTATGTCAGAAGTGAAATCAACCCGCAGTTCGCCAAGATCTGCCAACCCGAAGACGTGGTGGTGATCAATCGCTACGACGTCGACATGGACCGGGCCGCCGGCAGTATCACCACCTGTATCCCGCTCAGCAACCTGGAGTCGGTCAAAAGCAAACTGATGACCACCTTCCAGCGGGAACAGAGCGAGGAGGATATCGCCCTCCAGCGCACCGTGGTCGAAAACATCAAGAACGTGGAAGTGGATATCAAGGTGGAACTGGGCAAGGCCAAGGTGCCAGCCGCCGATATCATCAACCTGGCGGTGGGCGACACCATCCAGCTGGAACGGCGGCCCGAGGAACAGTTACCGGTTTACGTGGCCGGAACGCGCAAATACCTGGGAACTCCCGGCGTACATCGCAATAACAACGCCGTACTGATCAAGAAAAAAGTCCTGGATCCCAACCGGGACTAAGACCGGTGGCCTCACCGCCGGTCGGCACCGTAAGCCCCGCCGGTCGCCGGGGCGATACGTCCACAAACCTGAAGAAGGGAGAGAAGAGATGGCCGACGAGGAAAAAAAGCAGGCAACCGAGGAAGCCGGTGACGATTGGTCCGCCGCTTTGGCCGACCAGGGCGACGACAGCCCCGGTTTCGAGCAATTGGAAGGTGGTGGCGGTAGCGCCGCCCCCAGCGCCAGCAGCCAGAACCTGGACTTTCTGCTTGATGTGCCCCTGGAGGTCACCGTCGAGTTGGGCCACACCTCGATGATCATCAACAAGCTGCTGCAACTCACCCAGGGCTCGGTGATCGAACTCGACAAGGCCGCCGGCGCGTCGGTGGAGATTTTTGTCAACCGCAAGCTGATGGGCAAAGGTGAAGTGGTGGTGGTCAATGAACGTTTCGGCATCCGGGTTACAGAAATCATCAGTCAGGCCGACCGGATCAAAAATATTGGCTGAACGGCCAGGGGGAACAATGGCATGAAAAAGCGGGTTACCGGTACCGGCCGGTTGGCCGGCAACATCCTGTGGCTCTGCGCCCTGTTGCTAAGCGGCCTGCTCCTGTTGCCGGCCACCACGCTGGCCGACGAGCGACCACGAGCGGAAGGATCGGCAGCGGCGGGCATCGACGAGGCCAGCCCGCTCTTTACCCCGCCGGCCGCCGACGACTCCTCCCAGCAAGCTCCCGCCCCGGCGGAAAGCGCCGCCATGACCGGCGGCGACCAGTTTTCCCCCATTCTGCCCTTTTTCAAGGCCGTGGGCGTTCTCCTGTTGATCATCGGCCTGATGCTGCTGGTAGCCGCCATCGTGCGCAAACTGGGAATGCACCAGGGCCCGGGCGGCCGGGGCGAGCTGCTCCACATCATCGAAACCAGCCCCCTGGGACCGCGCAAGTACCTGGCGGTGGTGGAAGCGGCCGGGGAATATTTCCTGGTGGGGGTCAGCGAGCAGCGTATTGACCCGCTCGGCCCACTGCAAAACCGGGAGCTCATTAACCAGTCCCTGGCTGCCCACGGCCGACATCGGCCCCCCGGCGGCGCCGGCTTCGCCGGGGTTTTCAAAAACATCCGCCAACAGCGCGCCGCCGCCGCGCGCCAGGATTGACCACCATGGGCAAGCGTTCAGCAATAACACTTCTGGCCCTGGCTGGCCTGCTGTTGCTGCCGGCCCTGGCCGCCGCCCAGGAGGCCTTCCCGCTGCCCACCTTCAACCTCGGCATCGAGGAGGCCGCCACCCCCGGTGAGGTCTCGGTTACCATCCAGCTACTGCTGTTGCTGACGGTGCTGTCGATCGCGCCGGCCATCCTGCTGATGATGACCTGCTTTACCCGCCTGATCGTGGTCTTTTCCTTTATTCGTAAAGCCCTGGGCACCCAGACGATGCCCCCCAACCAGGTGCTGATCGGCCTGGCTTTGTTTATGACCTTCTTTATCATGGCCCCGGTCTTTTCCCAGATCAACCAGCAGGCGGTGGTTCCCTACATGGAAGAGGAGATCGGCGTCGGCGAGGCGCTGCAGAAGGCCGCCGAGCCGATGCGGGAATTCATGTTCAAACAGACCCGGGAGAAGGATCTGGAACTCTTTCTGGGTCTGGCCCAGGCGCCCCGGCCCCAAAACAAAGCCGAGGTTTCCACCTTCGTGCTGATCCCGGCCTTTATGATCAGTGAGCTGAAAACCGCTTTCACCATCGGTTTTATCCTTTTCTTGCCCTTTCTGGTCATCGATATGGTGGTGGCCAGTGTGCTGTTATCCATGGGCATGATGATGCTGCCACCGATCATGATCGCCCTGCCCTTTAAAATATTGCTCTTCGTGCTGGTGGATGGCTGGTATCTGATTGTCGGCTCCCTGGTACGAAGTTTCGGCGTATTGACGGTAAAGAACGTTCAGCACCGGCCCCGCACATTACGACGATGCAGCCAAGCTCATGCAATGCGGGGTACGTAGGCGCTCTGGCTGCTTGCCGCAATCTGCGGCACTGCTGAACGTTTGCGGCCCGTTGCGTGGGCGGTCCATTGGACCTGGTAAACGTTTACATCTAACAGGGGGAGGGGTATGGCAACGGCGGACGTGGTGGTTCTGATTCAGGAGGCGGTCCGTATCACCCTGCTGTTGACCCTCCCGATTCTGGGCGTCGCCATGGTGGTGGTGGCTGACCATCGCCCTGTTCCAGGCGATCACCCAGATCCAGGAGATGACCCTGACCTTTGTACCCAAAATCTTTGCCGTACTGCTGGCCATTCTCTGGCTGTCGACCTGGATGATCATGATAATGGTCGATTACACCCACAACCTGATCGTCAACATTCCCAGCCTGATCCGCTAAGGGTGAACCATGGTCGACGCGGCATTACTCAACTGGACCACCGAACAGATCATGCGGGTGCTGATGATCATGGTCCGGGTCGGCCCCCTGCTTTTTTTGATGCCGGTAATCGGCGGCCCCACCATACCATCCCAGGTCAAGATCCTGCTGGTGGTGATGACCTCGCTGGTACTGGCGCCGATGGTGCCGGTCAGCGGTGCCGATTTGCCGACCACACCGCTGGGTTTCGCGCTCTTCGCCGCTCTGGAAATCATCTTTGCCGTCATTCTGGCCCTCTTTGTCCGTTTTGTGTTCTCGGCGGTGGATTTGGCCGGCCAGGTGGTAGGGGTCCAGATGGGGATGGGGATGGCCGGCGTCATTGATCCGGTTTTCGGCAATCAGGTCTCGCCGGTGGGGATGCTGTGGAATATTGCCACCATTTTGCTTTTTTTAGCCATCGACGGCCATCATCTCTTTTTTTCCGCCATGGTCCAGGGCTACCAGTGGGTGGGCCCCGGCCAACTGGCGGCGGTGGACCAACTCAGCTACCAAGGGATAATGGATGGGGCCTCCCAGATGTTCGTACTGGCGATCATGATCATGGCCCCCACCAGCGTCGCCCTCTTCTTCTCCCATGTCGCCATGGGGGTCATCGCCAAGACCGTACCCCAGATTCCGATCCTGATCGTCGGCATGCCGCTGAATATCGCCATCGGCATTATTTTTGCTGGTCTCTCCATGGGTTACCTGGCGCCGCTGCTGGTGGCCCGTTTTGAAATGCTGCACCGTCTGTTGCCGGGGATCGGCGCCGGCCTGGGATAACAAAAGTGTAAACGTTCAGCAGCACCGCACCTTGTGGCGATCAGCCAAGCTTAAGTACACGGGTACGAGGCGCTTGGCTGCTTGCCACAATCTGCGGCACGGCTGAACGGTTACACAAAAGGCGAAACAAGGACAGTAAATGGCCGAAGAGCAATCAGGACAGGAAAAAACCGAAGAACCCACCGAACGGCGCCTGCAGGAAGCCCGGCAGAAGGGGGATATCGCCAAGAGCCAGGAGGTGCCGTCGGCGGCGGTGCTGCTGGCCGGGGTGATCACGCTCTACTTCACCGGCGAATATATGTTTGAGCGGATCACCGGTTTGATGCAGTTTTATTTTGACAACCTCCACGCCATCAATGTCACCCCCGCCAATATGACCGCCATCTCCAAACAGGCCATGCTGGTGATTTACGCGATGCTCTGGCCCCTGATGCTGGCGGTATTTCTGGCCGCCCTGATCGCCAATTATCTCCAGGTGGGCTTTTTGTTCACCGCCGAGAAAATCACCCCCAAATTGGAAAAGATCGACCCTCTGCAAGGGCTGGGCCGGCTTTTTTCCAAGCAGACTTTGAACAACGCCTTTAAATCGATAGCCAAATTCGCCTTGGTGGGCTATATCGCCTACCGGGAAATCATGGGCGCCTTACCCGAACTTCTGCCGCTGGCCGACAAGGCCCCCTACCCCATCCTCATTTTCATGGTGGAGACGGCCTTCTGGATTTTTCTCAAATGCGCCGTGCTCTTCATCCTCATCGCCCTGACCGATTACGCCTTCCAGCGCTGGCAGTTCATGGAAAAGATGAAGATGACCAAGCAGGATATGCAGGACGAATCCAAGCAAAGCGAAGGGGACCCCCACGTCAAGGGCAGAATCCGCTCGATCCAGATGGAGATGGCCAAGAAACGGATGATGGCGGAAGTCCCGGAAGCCGACGTGGTGATCACCAACCCCACCCACCTGGCGGTGGCCATCAAATATAACGCCCTGACCATGAAGGCCCCCGAGGTACTGGCCAAGGGGGCCGGGGTGGTGGCCGGCAAAATCAAGGAAATCGCCCAGGAACACCAGATACCGGTGGTGGAGGACAAGCCACTGGCCCAGGCCCTGTACCAGAACGTGGAGATCGGCGACAGCATTCCCGAAAACCTGTTCCAGGCGGTGGCCGAAGTACTGGCCTATGTTTATAACTTGAAAGGGAAATAGACCACTATGGCGGAAGAAAAAGCGGCGGGCCCGTCCCTTTTACAAACCTTCGGCAAGGAAGCGCCCAGCATGGCGGTGGCGCTGGGGGTTATCGCCATTCTGGCGGTAATGATCCTGCCGCTGCCCACCTTTATCCTCGATCTGCTGCTCTCCCTCAATCTGACCCTGGGGCTGGTGGTTTTGATGATCGCCATGTACAACCATAACCCGCTGGACTTTTCCTCCTTTCCAGCGGTGCTGCTGATTACCACCCTCTTCCGGCTGTCGCTCAACATCGCCTCCACCCGCCTGATCCTGCTCTACGGCCATGAAGGGCCGGGCGCCGTGGGGCAGGTGATCCAGGCCTTCGGCAATTTCGTGGTAGGCGGCAACTTCGCGGTGGGGTTGATCATCTTTTTGATCATGGTGCTGATCAACTTCATCGTCATCACCAAGGGCGCCGGCCGCATTGCCGAGGTGGCGGCCCGTTTCACCCTGGATGCGATGCCCGGCAAACAGATGGCCATCGACGCCGATCTCAACGCCGGCATCATCGACGAAGAAGAGGCCAAGCGGCGGCGCAAGGAGGTGGGCAGTCAATCGGAATTTTTCGGCGCCATGGACGGTGCTTCCAAATTCGTCCGCGGCGAGGCCATCGCCAGTCTGATTATCATGGCGATCAATATCACCGGCGGCCTGCTGATCGGGGTTTTCATGAACCAGATGTCGATCGGGGACGCCGCCACCACCTACACCCTGCTGACCATCGGGGACGGCCTGGTGGCCCAGATTCCGGCCCTGGTGATTTCCACCTCCACCGGTATTATCGTCAGTCGGGCCGGCTCGGAAGGCAGCATGGGCTCGGAATTCGCCGCTCAGTTCAGCAAGCAGCCCCAGGCCCTGGCGGTGACCTCGGGAATCGTCATGATGCTGGGCCTGGTGCCCGGTCTGCCCACCGTCGCCTTTCTCTCCCTGGGCTGCTTCATGGGCGGCATGGCCTGGCTGGCTTACCGATACGCGGGAGAGAGCGAGGAGGAAGCACCGGACGAGGAGCAACGACGCAAGGACGAGCAGACCGCTTCCGGCTCGCCGGAAGCGGTGGAAGCCCTGCTGCCCCTGGATTCCCTGGAGTTGGAGGTGGGCTACGGGCTGATCCCGCTGGTCGATGAAAACCAGGAAGGCGACCTGCTGGAACGGATCCGGGCCATCCGACGGCAATTCGCCACCGATATGGGAATGCTGATCCCGCCACTCCATGTCCGTGATAATCTCCAGCTTAAACCCGATGAATACGTCCTGCAGCTAAAAGGGGTCGAGGTGGCCCGGGGCGAGGTCATGATGGGGCATCTGATGGCCATGGACTCGGGGGCCGCGAAACGGGAAATCGACGGTATCCCCACCGTGGAGCCGGCCTTCCAGCTACCGGCTGTCTGGATCGGCGAAGACAAACGGGAAGAGGCCCAGGTGGCCGGTTACACGGTGGTCGATCCCTCGACGGTGATCGCCACCCACCTGACCGAAGTGCTACGCAACCACGCCGACGAATTGCTGGGCCGCCAGGATACCCAGAAACTGCTCGACAACCTGGCCAAGACCCACCCCAAGGTGGTCGAGGAACTGGTGCCCGGGCTGCTGCCGCTTGGGGGCATGCAGAAGGTCCTGCAGAATCTGTTGCGGGAACGGGTGTCGCTCCGCGACCTGCTGACCATCTGCGAGACCCTGGCCGACCACGCCGGGCGCAGCAAGGATCCGGATCTGCTCACCGAATTTGTCCGCCAGAAACTGAGCCGCACCATCACCGGCGGCCTGGTCGACGAAGAGGGCTCGCTGCCGGTGCTGACCCTGGCCCCCAAGACCGAAGATGTGGTCCGCGAATCGTTACAACAGACCGACCAGGGGGTTTATCTCAATCTCGAGCCCAACCTGGCACAGCATTTGCTTGAACAAACCCAGCAGGCGGCCGACCGGGTCGCCGGCGAGGGCTACCAGCCGGTTATTCTGACCTCGCCGGCCGTCCGCCGCCACCTGCGGCGCCTGCTGGAAAGATTCATGCCCCAGGTAGTAGTGCTGTCCCATAACGAGGTCACCAGCCAGACCCGGATCAGGTCCCTGGGGACCATTGAAATCAACCCCAAAAAGTAACGGTACTTACAGGCCATGAAAGTGAAACGCTTCGAAGCTCCCGACACCAAAAGCGCCTTGGCCCTGGTCAAGGAGGAGTTGGGCCATGAGGCCGTCATTTTATCCACCAAGACCATCAACCCCGAACCCGGCCGGGGCGGTTACGGACCCGGCGCACCCTGGGTGGAAGTGGTGGCGGCGGTGGATTTCAACGTCGAGGAGACGGTAAACGGCGCGGCCGGCAGCCGGGAGCGCGTAAGTAATCACGGGGGCCACGAAGGAAACGGTCGCCGGGCGCCGCAGGCTGCGGCAAACGGGGCGGCGACGCGTACTCCAGGACGTGAGACGGCCCGATCACCGCAAGATGCACCCCCCGCTGATCGCTTACCCCGCAACGGCGCCGCGGCCGCCGCTTACCAGCCCCCCAGCGCCGAAGGGCCGGCGGCCGGTATCAACCTGAGCCGGGAGGCCCGGCTGCTGCAGCAACGCTTTGGCACCCCGCCCCGGGGGCGTCAAGAAGCCGACCCCCTGTCGGAATCTCCGACACCCCGGCAACGTCCCACCAACACCCCGCCCCGGAGCCCGGCCAAGAACTCCCGGCCGGCGGCGGACGAGGTGGACCAGTGGCGCCAGCAGATCCTCGAACAACTCCAGGTCCGGCCGCTCAACCTTGCCCAGCAGGGGGCCGGCCCCGTGGTCATCGCCCTGGTCGGCCCCACCGGGGTCGGCAAGACCACCACCGCCGCCAAGCTGGCGGCCTGGTTCACTCTGCACGAAAACGCCCGGGTGGCCCTGCTCTCCATGGATTGTTACCGGATCGGCGCCACCGACCAGTTGCGGACTTACGCCCGGATCATGCGCCTGCCCTGCGAGATCACCATGAAAGAGCCGGAACTGAACGCGGCTTTGCGCAAACACCGTGATAAAGATCTGATCATCATCGACACCGCCGGCAAGAGCCCCTTTGATGAAAACCATATCCCGGAACTGGACCGCTGGTTTGCCCCCCACGCCGAAATCCTGCCCTACCTGGTCTTGAGCGCCACCGCCAAGAAGGAGGATATCAACCGGATCATCGCCACCTACCGCCCTTTGGGCATTCCGGCGGCGATCCTGACCAAACTCGATGAAACCCGGGCCTACGCGGCGCTGTGCCAGCAGATGACCAAGGCCGAGCTACCCATCGCCTGCCTCTGTACCGGCCAGAAAGTGCCGGAGGATTTCCGGCCCGCCTCCAAAGATTTTCTAAAAACCCTCTTTGGCCAGGGCTGGAACGCCGCCATGGACCTGAATAACGCCGCCCAACCACAGCAATGGACGAACCAATGAACCAGGCCGACACACTGGAAAAAATCATGAACCAGAGCCCCCGCTCCCGACCCAACGCCGGCAAGCACGCCGGGGCGCCCCGGGTGATTTCCATCACCAGCGGCAAAGGCGGGGTGGGCAAGAGCAATATCGTCACCAACCTGGCCTTCAACCTGGCCAAACAGGGTCTAAAAACCCTGGTACTGGACGCCGACCTCAACCTTGCCAATGTCGATATTCTGCTGGGGCTGACCCCCAAATACAACCTCCACCACGTTTTCACCGGTGAGCGGACCCTGCGGGAGATCCTGATCGACGGCCCCGGCGGCATCAAAATCCTGCCGGCCAGTTCGGGGATCATGGAAATGGCCGATCTTTCCGAAAGCCAGCGCCTCTATTTCCTGGGCGAAATGGAAGCCCTGGAGGGGGAAATCGACATCCTGCTGATCGATACCGCCGCCGGCATCAACAATAACGTGATCTACTTCAACCTGGCGGCCCAGGAGCGGGTGGTGGTGCTGACCCCGGAACCCACCTCGCTGACCGATGCCTACGCCCTGATCAAGGTGCTGAGCAGCCGTCACGACGTTAAAAAATTCCGTTTTTTGATCAACCAGGCCCGCTCGGAAAAGGAGGCCCTGGCGGTCTACAAGAAGCTGAGCCTGGTCACCGATCGTTTCCTGGGTGCTCTTTCCCTTGATTACATCGGCTATATCCCCTACGATAGCAAGCTGCCCCAGGCGGTTCGGGGCCAACGCCTGATCAGCGATCTTTATCCCGATTCGCCGGCGTCCCGGACCTTCTCCCGACTGGCTACCGGGCTGATGGCGGAACAACCCGAACGGTTGGGAGACGGCAACATCAAATTTTTCTGGCAGGGACTTCTGGGGGTCTAAGACCACCGCCGCAACCAAAACCAACGTGATGACCAGGATGACCGGCAAAATAAAGGATTACACCAACGCCTACTTCAACCAGGGCGAGCAGCTCGACCCGGCTCGGCGCGATGAGTTGATCATGACTTACACTCCGCTGATCAAGTATATCGCTTCCCGCCTGGCGTCGCGGCTGCCACCCCAGGTGGCGGTGGACGATCTGATCAGTTGCGGTATTGTCGGCTTGATCGACGCCATCAATAAATTCGATCCGGCCAAGAACGTCCAGTTCAAGACCTACGCCGAATTCCGGATCAAGGGGACGATGCTCGACGAACTCCGCGCCCTGGACTGGGTGCCCCGCTCGGTGCGGCGCAAGATTACCGAACTGGAACGGGTCTGCGGCGAGCTGGAAGTCAAGCTGGGACGCCCCCCCGAGGACGAAGAAGCCGCCGCCGGCCTGGGGCTTGAACTTGACGAATTCCATCGCCTGTTGGATGAAACCAAATCGGTGACCTTTCTGGATATCGATTACCTGCGGCGCCAGGTTCCCGACGAGATCGAAGGCGATGTCGGCGAGATTTTCAGCCGTGATGACAAAGACCCCTTCACCGCCCTTAACCTGGGCGAGACCCGCAACCTGCTGGCCCAGGCGATCGGCGAATTGCCGGAGAAGGAAAAACTCACCGTCGCCCTTTATTATCATGAAGAGTTGACCATGAAGGAGATCGGCGAGGTCCTGGGCTACACCGAAAGCCGGATCTCGCAGATGCACAGCAAGGCGATGCTGCGACTGCGGGCCAAATTGAAAAAACAACTGGACGCCTGATTTGCCCCTTGTGATTTGGACCACTTCTCAATATATTGGACTGTTCGAAAAGGGCAAGCGTGGACAACCGTAAAAAACCGACACCACAAGGTGTGCTTACCGCAATTCTGCATCGGCCGGAGGAGATATGGCAGCCAATCCTGATATGAAAATCCTGGTGGTGGACGATTTTGCGACCATGCGCCGCATCGTCAAGAATATTCTGACCCAGCTGGGTTTTAAAAATATCGTCGAGGCCGACGATGGCACCACCGCCCTCAACGTCCTCAAAGGTGAAAAGGTCGACCTGATTATTTCCGACTGGAACATGCCTAAAATGACCGGGCTGGATCTGCTCAAGGCGGTGCGGGCCGATCCCAATCTGGCCGAGACCCCGTTTATCATGGTCACCGCCGAGGCCCAGCAGGACAATATCATCCTGGCGGTCAAGGCCAAGGTCAGCCAGTATATTGTCAAGCCCTTTACCGCCGAGGTCCTGGGCGAAAAACTCGAGAAGATCTTCGGCAGTTGAGCCGGTAACCCGCCATGGCCGAGGAGAAACGCCCCGCCGACGCCGATTCGCGGGCCCCCTCTGAGGATATCCTCAACAAACTCGGTTCAGACTGGGGCGATGACTGGGAAGCCGCTTTCCAGGCCGAGGCCGGTGACGAGGATGGGGAGACCCTCGATGACGATATCCTGGCCCTGGCCGATACGGACCAGGAAGACACCTCCTCTACCGCCTCCCCGGCCGCTGCTTCCCAAGCCGCCGCCGGAGACACGACAACCACTGGCCAGGCCCGCCGCTGGCGTCTGCCGCCCCTGGACCTGGCCGCGGGGCTGGCCCTGCTGCTCTCCCTGCCGGAACGCGCCCGCACCCGCGCCCGCGCCCTGCCAACCGCCACCGGTCACCGCTGGCGTTGGTTCAGCAAGCTCTCCGGGGCCCACAAGTTAATTGTTATCAACCTGATTTTGCTATTGCTGTTGTTAACGGCCCTGCTTCTGCGGCCGGGGGAGGAGTCAGCCCGTGAGCCGGGGGTCGTACTGCCCGCCGATCCTTTCGGTGTCGAAGCCCAAACCGGCGGCCAACCGCTCTTCGCCGAGGAACCAGCGCCCCGGGAAACGGCGAAACCCGCGCCCCAAGAAGCGGAACCTCCGCCGGCCGAACCACCGACCCCGCAACCACTGCCGGAGGCCGCCACCCCAGAGCCGGCCCCTGCAAGCCAACGCCACACCCTGGAACTCGACGGCTTCCTGATCCCCCTGGGGGGGGAAGGCGAAGCCGACAGCAGCGCCTTTCTTCAGCTCG
This sequence comes from Desulfurivibrio sp., assembly GCA_034522365.1. Lineage (GTDB taxonomy): Bacteria > Desulfobacterota > Desulfobulbia > Desulfobulbales > Desulfurivibrionaceae > Desulfurivibrio. Next base: position 110,886 of record JAXHLI010000016.1, read on the forward strand.
AACTGACCCTGCGTCTGCAACTGACCGCCGGCGAAGAGCCGGACCCGCTGTTGACCCCGGTCCTCAGGGACAGTATCTATAAATTCTATCGCCAGCAGAACCGGGAGACCCTGCGCCGCTATACTCTGGCCCGGGGCGATATGCTGCGGGAGCTGCGCCAATGGCTGGACGGCCAGCACCCGGAACTGGCCATTGAGACCATCGCTTTTGACCGTTACTGGATCAACTGAAACAGCAAGGAGAAACAGATGAAAAAAATTACCGCGATCATCAAACCTTTCCGGCTCGATGAGATCAAGGAGGCCTTGAATCACCTGGGGATCAACGGCATGACCGTAACCGAGGTCAAGGGCTACGGCCGCCAGAAGGGGCATACCGAAATCTACCGCGGGGCCGAATACGTGGTCGATTTCATCCCCAAGGTCAAGTTGGAAATCATCGTCGAGGCCGAGCGCTGCCCCGCCATCGTCGACTGTATCCGCGAGGCCGCCAATACCGGCAAGATCGGCGATGGCAAGATCTTTGTCTCGCCGGTGGAGGAAGTAATCCGAGTACGGACCAACGAACGGAATCGGGATGCCATTTAGCCACCACCGCCACCAACTCCGCCCCTCGGGAAAGACATGAACCAGGAAAGCACGGCCGGTAAACAAGCCCTTGGCTGCCGCCTGCGGCAACAGGGGACGCGCCTGCGGCAATGGCTCTGGCAGCCGCCGACCCCCAACGAACCCGCCTGGCGAAAGACGATGCGGGAGCTGCTGCAGGTATTGCAGATCTTTGCCCGCGAATTTGACCGCGACCGGATCCCCTTGCGGGCCAGTGCCCTGACCTTTACCATCATGCTCTCCCTGGTTCCCACCCTGGCCCTGGGTACCGCCGTGCTCAAGGGGCTGGGTGCCGATGACCAGATGCGCCAGGCGGCCCATCGTTTCGTCTCCCAGATGGAAGACACCGGCTCCTTGCCCAGCGACCAGCCCCCCCGGGAGCAGCTACCGACGCTGCCGGAGAGCGCGGACCCCGGCGAAGCCGGGGACGACCTCCCCGCCCCGGCCACTCCCGCCGATTTCACCGGCCATCTGCACCAGGCCGTCGAACAGATCTTCGAGTATGTCGATCGCACCGATTTCGCGGCCCTGGGGGCCTTTGGCATCATCGGAATGGTGGTGGCGGTGGTGGCGGTGCTGGGCAGTATCGAACGGGCCATGAACGCCATCTGGCACACCTCCCTTAACCGGCCGCTGGGGCGCCGGCTTATGGACTACCTGGCCCTGATGATCCTGCTGCCGCTGACCGTCAACCTGACCCTGGCCACCGAGGCCACTTTAAAGAGCGAAGGTCTGCGGGATCGTTTCCAGGTCCTGTTGCCCATCAGCGGCGCCCAGGAATTGCTGCTGAGCCTGATGCCGCTGTTGTTGCTGACCCTGACCTTTACCCTGCTCTACCGTTTTCTACCCAACACCCGGGTACAACTGACCCCGGCCCTGATCGGCGGCTTTTGCGGCGCCCTGGCCTGGCTGGTTTTCCAGGCAATTTATCTCAACCTCCAGATCGGGGTGGCCCGCTATAACGCGATTTACGGCTCTTTTGCCACCCTACCGCTCTTTTTAATCTGGCTGCAGATCTGCTGGATCGTCTTTCTTGCCGGCGCTGAAATGTCGTTTGCGGTCCAGGCCCGTCACCACTATCGGCTCGACGACGACGAAATTTCGCCGGTCAACCGGCTCACCATGGCCTTTGCCCTGCTCGCCGGGGTGCAACGCGACTTCCAGGCCCGCCGGCTCAGCGAACCCAACGCCCTGGCCGAGGAATTGCGGCAACCGCTAAGCGTGGTCAACCAGGTGGCGACCACCCTGGAGCAGGCCGGACTGCTGCGCCAGGCCGTGGTTGAAGAACAGAACGGTTACCTGCCGGGTACCGAGCTGGCCCGGGTCTCCCCCGCCGAAGTGCTGGATTTGATCGTCGGCCGCGACATTCCCTCCCTGACCGGCGCCACCCTGGTCGACCAGGCCATGACCGCCGCCCGCCAGACCCTGGGCAACCAATCCCTGCCCTCTTGCCAGCAACCCACAGGCGGACATTAAAAAAGCCGCCCTCCCTAAGGAAAGCGGCTGAAGCAAGCGGCAAAAAGCGCTCGCCGGAGTTAAGACCTCAAAACCGGCGGTTACTGCAGACGATGATCGCCCAGCAGGGTTGCCAGCATCCGGTCCGCCACGGCGTGGGCATCCACCTGATACTCACCACGCTCGATCTGGTCTTTCAGGGCCTTGATTCTCTCCACCCGAACCTCCGGCGTCTGGGCCAGCACCTCTTTAATCTTCTGAACGTCCTGGGTACCGGCGGACAAATTCACCCTGTCACCCTGCATACCACCGCCGGGCTTACTGGCGGCCGTTGCTTCGGGGCGCTTGACTTCGACCTTTTCGGTCTTGATCTGGGGAATTATATTACTCAGTTTCATGGTCTCTGCTCCCCGGCCCAACTCGGCAAACGGCTGTTACGCCGCCGACGAATGGTCCCGAAAAATACCTTCCCACCTGAAGGCTTATGGCTGCTGCACTGATCTCCCTGTGTGTAACATATCGACCCCGCCGGGACAAACTTTAATCTTTTTTGGCCGGCTTACTTATATTTCTGCAAATAGGGGTCTCAACCGTTACAACGGGTCGCAATCTGCGGTGCTGCTGAACGGTTACCATATTGTCAAGTTTGTGGCCGGCTGGTATGATCCGGCCCATGAAAAAGCCCCCCATTTATCTGATCGACGGCAGCGCCTATATCCACCGCGCCTATCACGCCATTAGCCCGCTGACCAACCGCGACGGCCTGCCCACCCACGCCATCTACGGCTTTACCACCACCCTGCTGCGGGTGATCCGGGAAGGCGAGGCGCGCCACTTGGCGGTGGTCTTTGACGCCCGCGGCCCCAACTTTCGCCACCAGCTCTACCCCCAGTACAAGGCCAATCGGCCGGCCATGCCCGAGGATCTGGCCTGCCAGTTGCCCTATATCAAAGAAATCGTCGCCGCTTACCGGATCACCAGTCTGGAACAGGAGGGCTACGAGGCCGACGACCTGATCGCCGCCGCCAGCCGCCGCCTGGCCACCGCCGGGCACCGGGTGGTGATCGTCTCCGGCGACAAGGATCTGCTGCAACTGGTGGCCCCCAACATTACCTTCTGGGATCCCATGGGCGACCGGCTGCTGGATGCCGAGGCGGTCGAAGCCAAGTACCAGCTGCCGCCGGCCCAACTGCTGGACTATTTCGCCTTGATCGGCGACAGCTCCGACAATATCCCCGGGGTGCCGGGGGTGGGCCCCAAAACGGCGGTCAAGTTGATCAAGGAATTTGGCGATCTCGACCAGCTCTTTGCCAACCTGGAGCAGGTCAGCGCCCCCAAGCTGCGCCGGAAACTGGCCGAGCACCGCGACAAGGCCCTGCTGGCCCGGGAGCTGATCCGCCTTAAAGACGATCTCGATACTCCGGCCACCCCCGAAGATTACCACCACCCGGAACCCGACCGGGGCAAACTGCGGCAACTTTTCAGCCAACTGGATTTCTCCCGGCTACTACAAAGCGAGGCCGCAGCCGAGGAGCTGGACGACAGCGGTTTCCAGATGCTCACCGCCGCTGACCAACTGCCGGCGATCAGCGAGCAGCTACGGGCGGCCGGTGGCCTGGTCATCGACACCGAAACCACCTCCTTAAACGCCCTGCAGGCCGAACTGGTGGGGATCTCCCTCTGCCCGCTGCCGGCCGCCGCAGCCGCCGCTTCCCAATCAACGCCGGCCTGGCCGGCCTGGTATCTGCCCATCGGACATCGTTTGGCGGACGGCAGCCCGGCGCCGGGGCAGCTTTCCCTGACCACCGTCCAACAACATCTGGCCCCGCTGCTGGGCGATCCCCAACTGCTCAAGCTGGGCCATAACCTCAAATATGACCTGCAAATACTCAAAAACCACAACCTGGAGCCGGCTACCCCCCTGGCCGACACCATGATCGCCTCCTATCTACTCGACCCCGGCCGCCGTTCCCATAAACTCGACGATCTCAGCTCGGATTTGCTGGAACGCCAGTTGACCTCCTTTGCCGAGGTCAGCGCCGGTGACCGGCGGCCCGAGGCCTTCGCCTACGTCGAGCCGGCCGCCGCCTGCCGCTATTCCTGCCAGGATGTCGCCGCCACCCGTTTGCTCTGGGAGCTTTTTGCCCCCCAACTGGGACAACTGGGCCAGGACTCCCTGTTCCACGAGGTGGAGATGGCGCTGCTGCCGATCCTGGCCCGCATGGAGCGGCTGGGCATCCTGGTCGACCCCGCGGTGCTTGATGAGCTGGAGCAGGAATTTGGCCGGGAGCTTGCCAGGCTGGAAGAAAAAATCGCCTCCCTGGCCGGCGAACCCTTCAATATCAACTCGCCGCGCCAACTGGGGGAAGTGCTCTATGAGCGCCTTAAACTGCCCCATGGGCGCAAGACCAAGGGCAAAACCGGCTACTCCACCGACTACCGGGAGCTGGAAAGGCTGGCCGCCTACCACGACCTGCCGGCGGCGGTGATCAGCCACCGCAATCTAAGCAAGCTCAAATCGACCTACGTCGATAAGCTGGCCACCCTGATCGACCCCGCCGACGGCCGGGTACATACCACTTTCAACCAGACGGTGACCGCCACCGGCCGCTTGAGCAGCAGCAACCCCAATCTGCAGAATATCCCCATCCGCACCCCGGAAGGGCGCCGCCTGCGGGCTGCCTTTGTCGCCGCCCCGGAACACCTTTTTCTGGCCGCCGACTACTCCCAGATCGACCTGCGGGTGCTGGCCCACTACAGCGGCGACCCGGTGCTACAAGAGGCCTTTGCCGATAACCAGGATATCCACGCCCGGACCGCCGCCGAGATCTTCCGGGTCAACCAGGGGCTGGTCAGCGCCGACATGCGGCGGGTGGCCAAGACCATCAATTTCGGCATCATCTACGGCATGAGCGCCTTTGGTCTGGCCGAACAGCTGCACTGCAGCCGCAAGGAGGCCCAGACCTTTATCGATCGCTATTTCGAACTCTATCAGGGGGTACACCGTTTTATGCAGGAGATCGTCGAACAGGCCCGCCGGGATGGCTGGGTCGGCACCCTGCTGATGCGTCGCCGCCCCTTGCCGGAGATCAACAGCAACAACAAAATGCGGCGGGAATTCGCCGAACGGACCGCCATCAATACCCCGATCCAGGGCACCGCCGCCGATATCATCAAGCTGGCCGCCATCGCCTGCGACCGGGCGCTTAAAAAAGCGGGCCGCCGCAGCGAGGCCCTGCTGCAGATCCACGATGAATTGATCTTTGAAGTCCCGGAAAAGGAGCTGGCGGAGGTCGGCCCCCTGGTCCGTCAAGCCATGGAAGGGGTCATGGAGCTCGCCGTGCCGCTGACGGTGAACCTGAAAAACGGCCCCAACTTAAGTGAAATAGAAGGCTGAACGGTTACAGGGTATAAAGCAGCAGGCGGTGCAACAGCGGCAGGGTGGCAAAGGCCAGGATAATGCCGTAACCGGTCAGGGCGGCGGCCAGGGACGGCGCCAGCCCGGCCAGCATGGCCAGGGCGCCGGCGGAGATCATCGGCGCCATGCCGGCTTCGAAGACCGCCACCGCCACCGGCTCCCCGCGCAGTCCCAGCAGCAGGCAAAGCGCCAGGGCAAGCAGCGGCATGGCCACCATCTTCAGGCCCAATCCCCAACCCAGAGGCCCAAGATAGGCCCGCGGCAGACGCAGGGTCAACTGCCAGCCCACCGCCAGCATCACCAGCGGCACCAGGGTGGCGGCCAGGGTTTCCAGCAGGTGCGTTACCGGGGCCGGCCAGCTCGCGGCCTCCGGGCCCGGCACCAGATGCAGGGAAAAACCGATCAACAGGGCGATAAAGGGCGGAAAGCGCAAAATCTTGGCCAGCACCGCCCGGCCGCTAAGCCGCTGTGCGCCGCCGCCATAAAGCGCCAGCACCAGGGCGCCATAGGTGGAAAGGGCCAGAAAGGAGCCCAGCTGATCATACAGCAGGGCCCAGGTAACGGCCGCCTCCCCGAAAAAGGCGCTGACCATGGGAATCCCCAGAAAGGAGGTATTGCCCATGGGCACCAGCAACAGCAGGCAGCCGGTGATCTCCCGGCTCCAGCCGATAAGCCGGGCCAGCAGCAATACCAGGGCGGCAAAAAGCAGCAACAACCCCCAGGGCAGCAGCACCGGCACCAGGGCGGCGAAACTGAAAGCCAGGCGGGGAATCTCCAGCAGCACCAAAGCCGGCAGGGAAACGTGCAACACCACCTGGTTGAGCACCGTGGCGCCCTCGGAAGGCATCTGTGGATGCCGACGTAGCAGAGCCCCCAACAGCAGGCAGCCGCCGATCAGCAGAAAATTCTCCATTTACTTACCTGTCCAAAGGGTGCGGTGCTGCTGAACGTTTACCGGATGGTGGCCGAGCGGGCGTGCCCGGTCAGCCCTTCCAACCGGGCCAGGCGGTCGATGGCCGGCAGGTCGGCGGCCAGGGCCGCCGGGGTATAGCTTATCAGGCTGCTCTTCTTGGTAAAGGTCTCCACCCCCAGGGCCGAGGAAAAACGGGCGGTGCCCATGGTGGGCAGGACATGGTTGGGCCCGGCCAGATAATCGCCGGCCGCCTCCGGGGTGTGGGAACCCATAAAGATCGCCCCGGCGTGGCGGATGCTGGCCAGCCAGTTGAAGGGTTCGGCGATCATCAGCTCCAGGTGCTCGGCGGCGATCCGGTTGGCCAGCTCGATAGCCTCGGCCAGCTCGGCGGCCACCAGCAACACTCCCCGCTGCTCCAGGGCCCGGCTGGCGATGGCGGCGCGTTCCAACTGCGGCAGTTGCCGCTCCACTTCGGCGGCAATCTCTTCGGCCAACGCCTCCTCGGTACAGATACACATGGCCAGGGCCTGGGGGTCGTGTTCGGCCTGGCCCAGCAGATCGGCGGCGACATGGGCGGGCTTGGCACTGCCATCGGCGATCACCAGGATCTCGCTGGGCCCGGCGGTCATATCGATCCGCACCCGGCCGGCCACCTGCCGTTTGGCCTCGGTGACATACTGATTACCGGGGCCGACAATGACATCCACCGGCGGCACGGTGGCGGTACCATGGGCCAGGGCGGCCACCGCCCAAGCGCTGCCGGCCTTGTAGATCTCGCTGATCCCCACCCGCCGGGCCGCCACCAGCAGGGCCGGATTAACCTGGCCCCGGGCATCGGGCGGGGTCATCATCACCCGCCGGGGGACTTCGGCGATGGCGGCCGGAATCCCGCCCATCAGTACCGACGAGACCAGCGGCGTACTGCCGCCCTGGCCACCGGGGACATAAATACCGGCGGCCTCCACCGGCCGCACCAAACGGCCGGTGATTACCCCGTCATCCCGGGTCAACAGCCAGGACTGCTCCCGCTCCCGCTGATGGAAGCGGCTGATCCGCTCCCAGGCCAATTCGAGGTCGGCCTTGAATTCCGCGCTCACCGCCGTGGCGGCGGCCTCGATCTCGGCCTCACCGACCCGCAGCTGGTCGACGCTGAAGGCCGGGGCATCGAATTTGCGGGTATATTCCACCAGGGCCTCATCGCCCCGCTGGCGCACCTGCTCGATGATCGCGGTGACCGTCTGCTGGCAGTCATGGTCGGCGGCCTGGTAACGGTCGCCCAAAGCGTGCAGGATCTCTTGCCCCCGGCTGGAAGCGGTGGCAACTGGTGACATGATCATGGACTTATCCTTTCGATATAGTTGGCGGCAATGGGGTAGCGCCGGCCGACACCAAAGGCCCTGGCGGTGATTTTCAAAGCCGGCGGCGCCTGCTGACGTTTGTATTCGTTGAGCCGCACCCGGCGGATCACATCGGCCACCACCGCCGGCTCATAACCCCGCTGGACAATGGCGGCGGCGGGCAGTTGCTCCTCGAGGTGGGCCTGGAGGATGGGATCGAGGATGCCGTAAGGCGGCAATTCGTTATCGTCCCGCTGCTCGGGGGCCAACTCGGCGCTGGGAGGGCGGGTAATGGTCCGGGCCGGGATCAGCTCCCGCTCCCGGTTAAGCCAGTCGGCAAGCTCATAGACCACCGTCTTGTAAACATCGGCCAGCACCGCCAGGGCCCCGCACATGTCGCCGTAAAGGGTGCAGTAACCCACCGCCAGCTCCGATTTATTACCGGTGGCCAGCAGCAAGCGCCCTTGCTGATTGGCGATGGCCATTAACAGGGTACCCCGAATCCGGGCCTGGATATTCTGATCGGGCAGCTCGCCGGTCACCTCTCCCAACAGGGGCGCCAGGGTGGCCAGAAAGGTATCACGAACGGTAGCGATGGGCAACTCGGCAAAGGCGATCCCCAGGTTGGCGGCCAGGGCCCGGGCATCCTCCAGGCTGGCCGCCGCCGAATAAGGCGACGGCATCGCCACCCCCAGCACCTGCTCCGGCCCCAGGGCCCGGGCGGCCACCGCCGCGGTCAGGGCCGAATCGATACCCCCGGAGAGCCCTATAACCACCCGTGCAAAGCCGCATTTATGGACATAATCGCGGGTGCCCAACTCCAGGGCGGCCATTATTTCTCCCTTTTCATCCCCTGCCGAGGGAGAAAAGGAGGGAGAAAAGGGGTCAGACCCCTTTTTGTTGTCCAAGTCAAAAACCACCAGGTCTTCGGCGAAACGGGCGGCCCGGACCAGGGGGTGGCCGTCTTCCGCCAGGGCCAGGCTGCCGCCGTCAAAAACCAGACTGTCCTGGCCGCCGACCTGGTTGACCAGGGCCACCGGCAGCCGGTAGCGATTGGCGATTCCGGCCAGCATTTTTTCCCGGAAGGCGTGCTTGCCCACCGTAAAAGGGGAAGCGGCGATATTGACCAACAGATCAATTTCCTGGTCGCCGGCGGCGGCCACCAGCTCCCCCACCGGATCACAACCATAGGCTGGCGTTAACCCACCGCGCTGGTGGTCGGCGGTGCTGCCGGTGGCATTCCAGACATCCTCGCAGATGGTGATCCCCAGGTTGCAGCCCTGAAAACGGCAAGGGACCACCGGCGGCCCCGGCTGAAAATAGCGGCATTCATCAAAGACATCATAGTTGGGCAGCAGCCGCTTGGCGACGGTGGCCAGAATACGCCCCTCGGCAAAGAGCAGGGCGGCGTTGGCCAGCCCCCGGTCCGCCTCCGGGTGGGCGACGAAGGCCCCGCAAAGCACTCCGATATCGGTGATCCCGCCCACCAGTTCCTCCAGGGCCTGCTGGTGTTCGGCCCGGAAAGCGGGACGTTCCAACAGATCCCGGGGCGGATAGCCGCTGAGCGCCAATTCCGGCAGGATCGCCAGCTGGCAGCCGGCGACCGCCGCCCGCGCGCAACCATCGACAATCTTACGGCTGTTGGCGGCAAGCTCGCCGATCACCGGATTTATCTGCAGCAGGGCGATTTTCATCGCCGCAACATAGCACAACCGGCGCCATCCCGGCAAGCTTTGGCAGCCGGGATGGCGCCGTTGACCTTTCATTTTCCTTGCGCTACCGGGCTTGTTGGGTTTATTCTGGCGTGGTGAACAAGTGGCGTTTTTTCGACTATTTTTGCCCAAGGGATTTTAAAAATCATGGAATTTGCCCCCAAATGGCTGGCCTGGGAAATCACCCGCCGCTGTAATCTCAACTGTGTCCATTGCCGTTCATCCTCCGAGCTGGAAGTAAAAGATCATCCCGATTTCGATTTCGCCGAGGCCAAACGCATCCTGGACGATATCACCTCCTACGCCCAGCCGGTGGTGGTGCTTTCCGGCGGCGAGCCGCTGCTGCGCGACGATGTCTTTGAGATCGCCGCCTACGGCACCGAAAAAGGACTGCGGATGTGCCTGGCCACCAACGGCACCCTGGTCACCGAAGAGGTCTGCCGGCGGCTCAAGGAAGCGGGCATCCGGATGGTCTCGATGAGCCTGGACGGGGCCGACGCCGCGGTCCACGACAATTTCCGCTCCCAGCCCGGCGCCTTCGACGGCACCATCAACGCCGCCCGGCTGTTTCGTGAGCATGAAATTCCCTTTTTGTTCAACTCCTCGTTTACCAAGCGCAACCAGGCCGATATTCCCCGGGTTTACCGGCTGGCCAAGGAGTTGGGGGCCACCGCCTGGTATATGTTCATGATCGTCCCCACCGGCCGCGGCGAGGATATCATGAGCGAGTTGATCAGCCCCGAGGAATACGAGGAGATTTTAGAGTGGCATTACCAGATGGAGAAAAACGAGCCTGAACTGCTGGTGCGGCCCACCTGCGCCCCCCACTATTACCGGGTGGTCGCCCAGCGCTCCAAGGAAGAAGGGGAGAAATTCGAGCGCCGCACCCTGCAGTTCTCCACCGGCGGCGGCAAAGGCTGCCTGGCCGGCCAGCTGATCTCCTTGATCGATGTCGACGGCAACGTGCTGCCCTGCAGCTATTTCCCGATGCCGGCGGGCAATCTGCGGCAGCAGTCGTTTAAGGATATCTGGGAGAATTCGCCGTTATTCAAGGAGCTGCGGGATTTCAAGTCCTACCGGGGCCGCTGCGGCAGCTGCGAATACCTCAATGTCTGCGGCGGCTGCCGAGCCCGGGCTTACGCAATCAGCGGCGATTACCTGGCCGAAGAGCCATTCTGCAGTTATGTGCCGCGCCGCCTGTAATCGTCCAGCAGCACCGCATCTTTGGACGATCAACCAGGCTTACGTACAGGGGGTACGCGGCGCCTGGTTGCTTGCCCAAACCTGCGGCACTGCTGAACGATTACAGGCTGTTATACCAACCAGTTATTGGACAGGGAATTAATTATGAACACGACCTTTTTACAGGCCTGCCGGGGTGAGCCCACCGCCTACACGCCCGTCTGGATGATGCGCCAGGCCGGCCGTTATATGCCCGAATATCATACCGTCCGCCGCCGCTACAGCTTCCTGGAGATGTGCCGCACCCCGGAGGCCGCCGCCGAGGTTACTCTGCAGCCGGTGGACCTGATCGGCGTCGACGCCGCCATCCTGTTTTCCGATATCCTGGTGCTGCCCGCGGCCATGGGGGCCCCTCTGGACTTTCTGGAAGGCAAGGGGCCGGTCTTCGGCGAACCGGTCCGCGACGAGGCGGCGGTGGATCGGCTGATCGTCCCCGATCCGGAGGAGAAGCTGGGCTACGTCATGGCCGCCATCCGCCTGTTGCGCCAGGAACTGGTCAACAAGGTACCGCTGATCGGCTTTGCCGGCGCCCCGTTCACCGTCGCCACCTACCTGATCGAAGGCGGCTCCAGCAAGAATTTCCTGCTGACCAAGAAGATGATGTACACCGCCCCGGAGCTCTACGCCCGGCTGCTGGACAAGATCACCGAAGGCACCATCGCCTACCTCAAGGCCCAGGCGGCGGCCGGGGCCCAGGCCCTGCAGATTTTCGATTCCTGGGCCGGGGTGCTGGCACCGCGTGATTTCGCCGAATTCGCCCTGCCCTATGCCAAGCGGATCATCGCCGCCCTGCGGGAGGCCGGGGTCGAAGTGCCGCTGATCTATTTCGCCAACAACGGCGCCACCCTGCTGCCGCAATGCAAGGATTGCGGCGCCGATGTTTTGGGGCTGGACTGGCGGATCAACCTCGACGACGCCGCCCGCCTGGTCGGCCCTGATATCTCCCTGCAGGGCAACCTCGACCCCTGCGCCCTGCTGCTGCCTGCCGCCAAGATGGAGGAACGGGTGGCCCGGATTTTGGAGCAGGGCAAGGCGGCCCGCAGCCATATCTTCAACCTCGGGCACGGTATTCTGCCGGAAATCCCCCCCGAACAGGCCAAATTGATGGTGGAGACGGTCCACCGTTTAAGCGGCAAAGAGTAATGACCATCCCCTCCCCGGCGGAATGCCAACAACTGATGGCCCATTACCGGATGCCGGCGCATATCCGCGCCCATTCGCTGCTGGTGGGACGGGTGGCAGAATTGCTGGCCCGGGCGCTGCGGCAACGGGGAGTGGCGCTCAGTGTTGAATTGACCCTGGCCGGCGCCCTGCTCCACGATATCGCCAAGGTGTTATGCCTGGAAGGGGATTGCGGCCATGCTGAACTGGGAGGGGAGATCTGCCGGAAGCACGGCTACCCCGAAGTGGCCCCGCTGGTGACCGGGCACGTGCTGCTGGAAACGACCGGCGAGCAGTGCTGCGATGAACGGGAGATCGTCTATTACGCCGACAAACGGGTCAACCATGACCGGCTGGTCGACCTGAACCGGCGGCGGGACGATATCATCCAGCGCTACGCCGCCGATAATCCCCGCCGCCAGGAGTTGATCCAGCGCAATTTCGCGCGGTGTCGGCAACTGGAAGAGCAACTCTTCGCCCGGCTCGATTTCAGCCCCGCCGAGCTGGCCCAGCGGCTGCGGGAGCCGCTACCGGCCTCACCGCCAGCCACCGCTTACCACCATGCCGACCACGGCCCGGGTATCACCACAAAATGTTCCGGGTAAGGCAATGAACGACAAAGGCAGCAAAATCGGCGTGGTTTTGCTCAATATGGGCGGCCCGGAGAACCTGGACGAGGTCGAACCCTTTTTGCGCAACCTCTTCAATGACCGCGAGATTATCCGGCTGGGCCCTTTTCCCTGGCTGCAGAAGCTGATCGCCGGGCGGATCGTTAAGAAACGGGCCCCCAAAAGCCGCGAGGCCTACCGCCGGATCGGCGGCGGCTCACCGTTGGCCCGGATCTCCGCCGAACAGGGCCGGGCCCTGGCCGCCCTCCTGAACGGGGACGAAGATGGAGGCCACGAGGCCGCCGACGGCAAGTACATGGTCCGCTGCGCCATGCGCTACTGGCACCCCCGGGCCGACGAAACCCTGGCGGAATTCCGGCAAGCCGGCGTCCGGCAACTGCTGGCCCTGCCCCTTTACCCCCACTTCTCCCGGGCCACCACCGGTTCCTCACTCAACGATCTGCGCCGGGCCCTGGCGGCGCATGATGATTTTTTCAGCTACCGGGAGATCAACGCCTGGCCCGAGCAGCCGGATTATCTGGCGGCCTTGAGCGAGACCATCGAGCAGGGCGCCACCGTCTTCGGCACCGAAGAATACACCCTGGTCTACAGCGCCCACAGCCTGCCGGTCAGTTTTATCCAGGCCGGCGATCCCTACCTGGAGCATATCAAAAGGACCATCGCCGGCCTGGAAGCCCGACTGGGCCGCGCCGGGGAGCTTTGTTTCCAGAGCCGCAGCGGCCCGGTGCGCTGGCTCTCCCCCTCCACCCCGGAGATGCTGGAGCAACTGGCCGGCCGCGGGGTCAAAAACGTGCTGCTGGTGCCCATCAGCTTCATCTCCGACCATGTCGAAACCCTGGATGAAATCGACCACCAGTACCACGAACTGGCCCACAACCTGGGCATCCGCCTGGTCCGCCCACCGGCCCTCAACACCCACCCCCGGCTGATCGCCGCCCTGGCCGCCCTGGTCAAAAAGGAAGGCTTCACGACTGACAGGGACCATACGTAATCCGCCACCTACCAGTAATTCAAACCAGGGTCGGCGACAGCGTCTCGTAGTCAAAGGCCACCACCTGGCGCTGCTCGCGGGAGAACTCGACTCCGATCAGGTGGATGGGCTTGCCTTTGCCTTGGTACTTCTCGGCATAGCCCTTATCTTTCAACTGTTGTAACGCCTTGCCCTCTGGCACCTGCTCCACCACCTTGAATTCGAAGAGATAGATGTGGCCGCCGAAATCCACACTCATATCCACCTTGCCATTGTTGGCGGCGTCCTCCACCACGATATCCAGGCCCAGGGCGGCAAAGTGGCTGTAGAAGACGCTGGCGTAGTGGCCCTCGTAGCGGGCGATGGGGTTGTTGCGGTACCAGTCGTGGGGCAGAGCGGCGAAGAGGGACTTGAGGTGGGTGGCCAGGGCGGCCAGATCGTGGGCTCGTGCAGTACCTTGAACAGCGCCAGTTGCGTAGGTCGGGCGCCGTCGTGTCTAGGATGCCCAGGGCAGGCAGCAAGGCCTGATTGAGGCTGGCCTCTACTTCCAGATTGGGAAAGCCCAGGGTGTAGAGCCAGTAGCCGGTCATCGGCTGCTCCACCTGGTGGACGGTAAGGTAGCCGGTCTGAAAGAGCAGGGCCTCGGTGGCGATCTCGCCGACATCGAAGCGGCCCAGCAGCTCGGCTTCGGTCTGCAGGTCGTGCAGCTTTGGGGTGAAGATTCCCCGTTCGGCCAGGATTTTCACCAGAAAGGTGGGGGTGGCGCTTTCAAACCAGTAGGGGCGGAATTCGCGCTTTCTGAAAGAGCAGCAGAATATCGAAGGGGTTGTAAACCGCAGTGGTGGAAGTATCACCCCAGCGGTAGCCGTTATACCAGCGGCGGATTTCGTCGCGGTCCAGCCCCGGCAGCTCCGGGGCGAAGATGGTGTCAATATCATGGTCGGTGTAGCCGCAGATGGTGGCGTAGGGGGCATCCAGGGTGATGTCGTTGAGGTTGTTCAATCCCGAAAAGAGGCTGACCTTGCTGAACTTGGAGACCCCGGTGAGCAGGCAGAAGTGCAGATGGGGGTCGGCGTCCTTGAGCACCGAGTAAAGGTTTTTCAGCCCCTCCCGCAGCTCACGGGCGATCTCCGGCTCGGTGATGTTATCGAGAATCGGCTTGTCGTATTCGTCGATCAGCACCACCGCCCGCCCGCCGTGCTGCTGGTGGGCTTGACGGATGAGGGCGGAGAACTCACCGGGGATGTCGGTTTGGCGCTCCAGGTTCAGCCGCAGCCGTTCCCGGTTGAGATGGAGCTGGTCACGGATTCGCTCGTCCAGCTCCTCCCGGCTCCGCATCACCCCGTCGGCAAAGCTGATCCGGATTACCGGGTGGCTCTTTTGCCAATCCCAATGGTTGTCGATGTGGAGTCCGGCAAAAAGCTCCCGCTGTCCCTCAAAGAGGCATTTGATCGTATCCAGCAGCAGGCTCTTGCCGAAACGGCGGGGGCGGGAGAGGAAAAAATAGCCGCCCTCCTCGATCAATTTCCCGACCTGCGGGGTGCCTGTGGTGTGGTAATAGCCCGCCTTCCTGCGCCGCCGACGCTGTCAGCGAAGGCTCTGGGATCCCGATGGGGAGCTTGCGTCTGGTGGTCATAACCTCTCGCCTCTTTTTACTGTTTTCATGTGTGACGTGCGGTCTAGTGGATTGGTTTCAAATCGGCTTCATCGTTTAGCCTGGTTTGCCTCAGCGCCGTAGCATGCGCATGCTCGGTAGGTCCTTCTAAAAAAGCCTGTTGCACTCCCGGGCGGAAAGTGCCCTTTGCACTTGCGACCAAATCGCGTGACAGTACCGTAGAGCGGTATCCACAGAGACCTCTACAGCTTTCCTCGCGTTTTGAATTCGCGGATAGCCTTCGTAGTAATAGCTCACGTCAATACCTTTCATAAACAAGTCTCGATCATCAATGTTGTGCGTTAAGGCTTGTTTTAGCAAGTGCTTAATCTCAAGATCTTTGACTGGGCTTCGCTGCATGGCCGAAAGATAGTCTTCTTTGTCGACCTGATTCCAGTCCAATGACCCGCTTGATTCCTTTTTTCAGGATCAGGTCCAGCCAAATGCGGCGGCGCGGCCATTGCCCTCGCGAAAGGGGTGAGCAATGTTCATCTCCACATATTTTTCGATAATCTCATCAAAATTGCCTTGTGGCATGGCATCGATATTTTTTAATGCGGGTTCCAGATACATCACGGGCGCAAAACGAAAATTGCCTTTGGCAAGATTGACCTCCCGGATTTTGCCAGCAAACGCATAAATATCGTCAAACAAATAAGCATGGATAAATGCCAGGCCTGCAAACCTGCCGACTTCTACCTTTTCGATGTCGCCGGAGTCGAATAACTGCTTGGCTTTTTGCTTGCTGATTTTTTCTTCGGCCTTAGCGAGCTCAATCTGATCGGTGATGTTGAGTTTGTTGTCCAAAGTCATGCGCCATCTCCTTGGATCTCTGCCACATGGTGTCGTTGCCGAAGATATCCACCATCGCTTCGCAACCGCTCAAATACCTGACCCAGCAACCCCAGGCTCAAAAAGCCCTTTTCTATAGTCGTTATACAAAAGAGTAAGGACATTGCTATCTATCTATAACCTTCTTAATAATCCCAATTATAGATAACAAAATAACAGCGCCAATAGTGGCCATAATGACAGAGCCTAAAAACCCGCCTGTTGTTATGCCGAGCATGCCGAATACAAAGCCACCCACTATAGCGCCAACAACTCCAACGATAGTATTTCCTATGACACCAAGTCCTTTTCCCTTCACGATCATGCCGGCAAGCCACCCGACCAGCGCACCAACAGCTAAAAATATTAACAAGCTGATAATATCCATATTTCCTCCGGCGTTATTTTTTAGCGAACAGATAGATGCCAACAACAAAACCGATGGCCCCGGAAATGTAGAAAGTCATTACCTTGTCTGTATCTGAACCTGTAACTGTTTGTGTTATTTGTGATCCGACAGAACCAGACAATTGATACCCCCATATTGCAAGGCCAATTCCCAAAACTACCAGGACAATACCAATAATTTTCATTTTATCTCCTGAATGCTTTCCCATGTTGATCTCCAGCAGTTGAAAAAGATTAAGTGTTCTATGCTGTTGATCGCATTCCCTTGCTTTCTCTGGCGGTTGTAGAGGCGCGCGATTTGTCGCGTCGCTTCCAGCCTATCTTCAACGTCTCGTCCGTTGATCCAGGCTTCGGACTCGGCGAGATCGATAGAATCGTTCCAGATAACGCCATAGCCATGGGAATCGCGAATGTGCACATCGAGAAAATTGCATCGTCTTGCAGAGGCTGGAATGCCTCATACTGAAGAAGCGGATTCAGTCATACATCTTTCGCTTGCCGTTCTCGAACGTGACCAGTAACGTCTTGCCCGACATCGGCTCGACACTTCGTATTTTGGGATATGCTCTGATTGCTGTCATGTTCTACTCCAATCCTGACGTCCTTATATTCTGGGCTTTCCACATGCGCTCGAGTTCGTCTTTGTATTGCTCCGCCCAATCGCGCACGGCGCTGTGCCCGTCATGGGAGGTCACCTTCTATCATTTCGAGCGTGGCCACTTCAAATACGCCGTTGAATTCCCCGTATATGGCATGAAAATGCGGCGCGCCATGCTCACGGAAGTACGTGTTGATCAGGATTCCGTAAAACCTTGCAATAACTGGCATGTCGCGTCTCCTTTCATTGATTCAGTGTGGCATAAAAACATGATCTTGTCATCCGCCACGGTGGATAAGCGGGAATCGGGAAAGTCTTTATGCAGCGCCGTCACGATTTCCCTCCTTCCAGCCGCTTGATATTCCGATCACTGGTCAAAATCTCCATCTGTTCGATGGCGATTTGGAGATGATCCCCTGGCATTGGTCCGCTCGATCCAGTGCTTCGGGGTCAGAGTAAAGCTGTTCAAGCCCGCCTGCATTCTAAACCCGTCGAATTCGACGGAATTAAACGCCGGGTTGTGGATTTGCTCCCAGATTCCGAGGAACTCGAGGGTGTTTCGATTTCGAACCCAGTTGCGGATCAGGTCGTCGGAACGATCCTTGTCTCGGTGCCGTGCGATGTCCGTCAGGGAGATGTAGTCCTCTTCCGCCATGCGTGAGATAGTCACCCGCGTATCCAGCACTTCGATGTCACGGTTCTTTCTCATCCCGACACCTCCACAATCGTCATGGTGTCATTGCCGAAGATATCCACCACCTTCGCTGCGGAGCTTCTCAAACTCTGGACCCCGATGGGGAGCTTGCGTCTGGTGGTCATAATCTCTCGCCACTTTCTTTATGTGTGATTGGGTATAGTTGAATGGAAAATTGGCTTCACGTTTTTCCAGGATGTTGAATCATTTACAGCATGCCATAAGTCAGTAATTTTTTTGCGGGATGCATCCACAAGTCAGGTGTGGTATCAAAAGCGCGAGATAACCGCAATGCCATGTCAGGGGTAACAGAACCCCGGCAGTTGATGATTTTGGACAGAGTTTTCCTTGAGACACCAAGGGTTGAGGCCATATCTTGAATTGTAATGGATAATGGTTTCAAATAATCTTCCTTCAATATATTACCTGGGTGGGTTGGTTGTCTTTTCATTGAAGCCACTGCAGCTCTGTCCTTTGCGGTCGGGCGATCGATCTGCCCCGGCCGGCGGGGCCGCCGTGGTGGCCACCGCGACCGAGGATTGCCCGGCCACGGGTCCTTCGGCCGTGTTGGAGCAGCAAGCAAACCCGGAGGCCCTGCCCGTGTAAACCACAGCGGACATCACTGCTGACCAACCGCCGGCTGGCGCCGCTACAGGATAGTTGCGCCCGAAAAACGCTTCAAAACAGCTGAAAAAGGACGATGAATCGACAAAATCTTCAGCCAAGAGCGACCCGCCATCTCTCATCGCTTCGCAACCGTTCGAATACCTGACCCAGCAACCCCAGGCTCAAAAAGCTCTTTTCTATAGTATGACCACCGGGCTTGTCCAACAAACGGATCAGGTCGCGGCTTCGCGCGACCTGTCCTTATTGGTTAGCCGACTTTTGGCCATAAAATTGGTGAAATCGAATGATCGTCATTCTGAAAGCTTAGCGACTTCTTCCCAGCTTAGCGTCAATACTGTAGGTGCTTTTTCTGGATTCTTGCCATAAGTATCTTGATCTGAGACAAGAGAAACTCGATTTTGTGGCTTGCAACACGGCCATGGCCGAGAGCGTTCCGAACCAGCCCTGAGAACTGCCTCCGTCTTGATACTTCTTCCCGCTAATTTTGGTTAGCAAGGCAATTGAAGTCCAAATCGGTCTGCTACAACAGGCAATTTCTTCAGTAGTTGTTCCTCAAATTTTTCTATTTTTGCTGACTCCCACAACCAAACCGAACACGTATAGGCAAACTGTAAAAAAGTCCCTTGATGTAATAAATTTGGAGTTTCGTGCATTCCATTTTCTTCCGCTACTTTGGATATGATATTGGCCACTGGCTGACCTGAGTTTTGCAATGAATTCAATAGCCTCACATTAAATAAAGCAAGCTTTGCAAAATGGTAACGTTCTTCGTTGAATCGTGGTTATTCATCCGTTTTCTTTTCTCCGCTAATGCCAGCGTAACGGGCCTGTGTGGGCAAGTAAGCGGAAAACCGGTCCCGTTGACGCCCTAGTTATGTGTAGAAGGCATTATCTGTCTCCCGCCCATCTCCCTTCTTCCCGTCAAAAAACTGGGATCTGGAAAGCCAATTGCATTCCACAAAGATGTCGAATGCTGGCCGTACAGCTTTATGGTCATCGAGGTCTGACCCATACTTTTCAACTATGCACTCCGGCAACCGCAACATATCGTCAGTGAGCAGCACCCTCGGAATCTCCGAAAGGACAGCGTACTTCGCGCCGGAAACTCCTTCCAACGTAAACATGACAACTAGTGGGGTCAGAACACCAAGTTCCTTTAAAATTACCGTTAATATAGTACGAACTCTTAAAGATATATCCTTCAACGCCCTGGCCGGGTATAACCTTATTTTGCCTCACGCTCTCACGCAATACCAGCCATAGTCGCTTCAAGAGCGCCAACCCTAAAGATCTCATATCCATGGTTTTTGTCTCCGCCTCTCATTGATAAATGCATGAAAGTTGAAACGAGGCGACATTCCTGATGCGCCCGATGGCCAAAAATTCTGGTATTTCTGATGGATGGCCTCGACGTTGAGATTGACCGTCCAAAGCAGCTGTGAAACGATCCAACGAAAAGGCGACCTCCATCTTCAAGCGGCCTCTGCCCTTCTCCTCGAATTGCGGCTTCGATTCTATCACATCTCTGAATTGCCTCGCTTTCTCCAAAGCCACCGCGGATTGGTTCAACGATGCTCTTCAGCTCCTCAATACTTGGCTCATGAACTCCAGCAGAGTGACGAAGAAAAAATTTATTCTTCCTTGTGCAGTAACCCGAGGGTTATTGTCGAATCTGGTGTATGGAAGAAGGCTGAGAAATGGCGTATCCTGTTGATTGATCACCACCACGATCACAACCAACATAGGAGGATACGCCATGACCAAGTCTACCCCAGCAGCTCTTTCACAACCAGACGCCGTAGCCACCGATCCGCTGCACGACCTGCTGCGCAATGGCGCAGCGCGAGACCTGATCGCCAGAGCCGTGGAGGCGGAGTTGAGCGTGTTCCTGGCACAGTATGCGACAGCCGCGCTGGAAGATGGCCGCCGGGCTCGTCGTGCGCAATGGCTACCTGCCCGGCCGCACTATTCAGACCGGCGTCGGCGAGGTTGAAGTCAGGGTGCCCAAGGTGCGCGATCGCAGCGGTTACGGGATCAAGTTCAACAGCGCGCTGTCTGCCGCCTTACCTGAAGCGGGCCCGCAGCGTCGAGCCGATTGCTGCGCCTGGCTCTCCGGCGGGGATCTCCACCGGCGACTACCAGGAGGCGCTGGCGGCGCTGCTGGGCGATCAGGCCAAGGGGCTGTCGGCCAACACCGTGTCCCGCCTCAAGAAGCAGTGGGAGGACGAGCATGCCGAGTGGCGGCAGCGCGACCTGGCAGAGCAGCGCTACGTCTACTGGTGGGCCGACGGGGTGTACAGCAACGTCCGCATGGATGACCGGCTGTGCCTGCTGGTGATCATCGGCGTCACCGAGCACGGGCGCAAGGAGCTGGTGGCGGTCGAGGACGGCTACCGGGAGTCGGAACGCCAGCTGGTAGAACTGCTCACGGGGCTGCGTGAGCGCGGGGCATGACCACCGCCCCCGGAAGCTCGGCGGTCGGCGACGGTTCCCTGGGGTTCTGGGCCGCGCTTGGCCAGGGTCTACCCGGAGATCCGACCACCAGCGCTGCTGGGTGCACAAGACGGCCAACGTGTTGAACAAGATGCCGAAATCCGTTGCAGCCCAAGGCCAAGGCCGACCTCGCACGAGATCTGGATGGCCGAGACCCAGCGACGGACGCCATACCAGGCTTTCGATCGGCACTGCTGGACCGCTTCGAGGCCAATGTCCAAGAGCCATGGAGTGCCTGGCCAAGGACCGCGAAGAGCTGCTGACGTTCTACGACTTCCCGGCCGAGCACTGGGTGCACATCCGGACCACCAACCCGATCGAGTCGACCTTCGCCACGGTCCGTCTGCGGAGCAAGCGGAGCCGGAACTGCGGCTCCCGGGCGACCACCCTGGCGATGGTCTTCAAGCTGCTTCAGAGCGCTCGAGAAAATGGAAAAAGATCAAAGGTTTCCGCCGGCTGGCTGAGGTCATCACCGGTATCAGATTTTAAAAACGGAATCGAGGTGCTCGGTCAACCGAAGTACGGATGGCCGCCTGATGCTCTGTACGCCCAGATTTGACAATAACCATAACCCGATGAGGTGGGTTCCAACTTCTTGGATTACTGAGCAAAAGAACCTTGTTGCCATTAGACAAAGGCACAGCTCTCATTCTCCTGATATGGATGGCTCTATCAGTTCCTGACCATCTGCTCCATCCTCAAGAGCTCTGCGTCAGGCATCATCAACGCCCGTCACCTCAGCTGCCGCTCCTTCGCTTTCCCGCACTCCAATTATTAGATGCCCACCATGGGAGCTGGCAAAAGCACTTACATCTTCACACTCTCTTATCCGAATCAGAGTTCCCGTGATTTTTGAGCTTATACTCCAGACGAACACCTTCGGGCACTTGCGAGTCGACAAGTTCCTGAAGGTCTTCCTCAGTAACGGAGTCGAAGTACGGCTTATCTATGACGCAATTGCTCCTGATCGGTTCGGACACATAACGCCTCAAACACCGGCGCAGCTTTGCTGCGTCCGAGTGTACTTGACTTGTTACATGCTGAACCCACTCAAGTTGCTTTGGGCTGAAATTCTCGGCAATGGATGATAGTACGGTGTCTGGTGTGACTTAAATTCCTCGAGGTTGCAATGCACAAGGCATATGTAGCCTGTTTGGCCAACGGGATTAAAGCCTTATTAACGCCCCACCAAAAATAACCGGCACACCTTTAACAAAAATTTGCGCCAGTTCAGACCTACGATTAGGTGAAAAAATAGAATGGTCTACTGAGCTAGACTCTTCGGATTTCAGGAAACGATATTGCATTTCGCTTGAATCCGGCGTGCGGAGATCGGACAAATTTAAATTCTTGCGTATTCAAATGAGACTGCATCCATAACTTTCATAATTTGTTGTTGCGTAGTGTCCGGCTCCGCCTCTGATGGCACTGAGTTATTATCTATACCATCCAAAGGGAAAGAAGAACCAGGATTCATCATTAACCATGAGATCAGCGTCAGGTGAAACGTCCGCTCGCTTGATGTCGAGATCTTTTTAGTCTGTACCCATTGGACTGGTGAAAGAGGCCTGTAACCTCGAATTCAGTACTCAACTTAACTCCTTTGATGGCATGTGACGTGGAGTTTAACGGCGCTGCGCGGCTTTATCGCGCAGCGTAAGGCGACTGAAAGGAGCAAGGTTGAGCGTCATGTTGGAGCAGCAGGCGCTGATTATTGGCGCAACTTTCTTTCACAGCTTCTTCTCTTGAACAAAGGCGATGTATTGGCGCATTGCTGAGCAGTAGTTCTTAATGGTTTTTGGCGCACGCATGCCGTTAAGCTTTGCTGCAATGTTGCTGATGTATGTCTCGGAGCGAAGTATTTCAGGGGTTATGTCGTGTCTGATTAGCTCGGAGACAGAGCGAAGAATCTGTAAAACATCGGAATCGGGAAACGACGCGACTTTGATCCTTGCTTCCGACACCGCACTCCTGAATGTTCTCAAGATACTGGTTGCTCGTGCTTAATCGCGTGGAACCTCCAGGAAAACGCCCGATAGCCTGCACATCACCGGCAGGAGAAACAACGAACAAGCGGCGCTTTTTATTGTCCGAGTGCATGTGATTGTTATGCCTGCTGTTCATCCCAAGGCTGCTCGCTTGTAATGAAGAATACCGTCGGTTTCTCGTTCAAATCCCGTGCCCGCATGCTCGGCAATTCGGGCTGACGAAGTATTTTTCCGGTTTTTACTTCTGCTCTTATTGGTTCTGAGATTTCGTTTGCCAGTACAGCAACCATCCGTTTCGCCGCTCCCGCCCTCTTGCTCTAGGATACCGTCCATGACGATTCCATACACCATCCGCAAAATCCGCTGGAGCATGCCGACAGGGTCACCGTTTTCTTCAGCGACGTATAGCCTTCGATCGGGATTGCCCGGTGTTCTGATAGCCAAGAAACGTGATCACTCCTCTGGACTTCAGTCGTGTTGTGGCTGGCTTTTCTTGTCTCTGGATCATTGCGCCATTCCAACAAGATGTCCGCATCTTCTGTGGTGGCTGCTCTTAGTGTGATCGTCTGGTTCATGCAGTTTCCTTCTTGAGGCATAACAGTTTAATAAGAAGACTTCTGTCCACCATATTGTCCCATATAGATGGACATATTTTCCTCATATTGTCGTATTTTGATAGGAAATCACGAAAAATTCGATATCGCCCTTCCTCTTATTGCATCTCTCGTTGATTTTTTCAGCCTATTGCGACAGTATCATATGCATTATGGAAAACAAATCAAAATTTCGACCGAATCTCAAGCTTAAACTGATGGACCAGATAAAGGAGGTTCTGCGCTACACTACGCCTACCGGACTGAACAGTCCTATTGCCAATGGATACTCCGTTACATCTCCCATTTTGGCGACAAAACCCATCCCCGTGAGCTTGACTCCAGGGAAATAGAACTCTTTTTGTCACATCTCGCCACCGAGGGCAGGGTTGCCGCCTCCACTCAGCGTCAGGCTCTGAACGCCCTGGTTTTTCTCTATCACGATGTTCTTGAAATACCGTTGGACGATAAAATCGCTCCGGCCAGAAGCAAACGCCACCACAACCCGCCCACCGTCCTGACCCAGGCGGAAACGCAACAGTTGTTGGCCGCCATGGAGGGCAAACACGCCCTGATGGCCAAGCTGCTCTATGGCAGCGGCTTACGGCTGATGGAATGCCTGCGGCTGCGGCTCAAGGACGTCGACTTCGGTCAGAACCTTATCTTTGTGCGCGGTGCCAAAGGCGGCAAGGACCGGACCACGGTACTGCCCCGGAACCTGCGCGATCAGTTGCAAAACCAGGTCCGGGCGGTGGAGGTGCTGCATCACCAGGACCTGGAAGCCGGTTTCGGCGAGGTTTATATCAGGGACATCCACGTCCTGCAAAGCCCGCTGGATCGGCTTGCCGACTGATCACAGCCCGATGTTTCACCTTTGCCAGTGACAGCGAGGGCAAAACATTTACGCCACGCTTTCTTCGCCCGGTAACCTGCCCGCAAAGACCCGCTGCCGGAAGAAGTCGATCAGCCCCTGGCGGCGGCCGGAGATTCGGAGTTGTTCCGGCACCAGGTCCGAGGCCTCGGCCCGGGTGATGGACATCTTGTATTCGATATGAGGGGCGAAACGGTTGTCGAGATACCAGGCGTAGGTAAGCCCGAAGAGCAACCCCGGCGGCGTGAAACCTTCCCGGCCGTTGAGCAGGCGGGTAAAGCGCAACGGGTCCGAGGCCGAAGGGCGCATCCGGGCCAGGCGCAGGTAACGGGCCAGTTCCTGGTCGTCAAAAAAGCAGCGCCGGTGGGACTCCTCGCGCATGGTCAGCACGAAGACATGGCCCACCGTTTCCCCGCCGTGGGTAATCGGCTGTTTTTCCTTGCCGGCGGCGTAATTGCCCAGCAGGGACTGGCCCAGGGCCACCAGCAGGGCGATTTCAAAATGGGAACCGGCCTCCGGGGCGGCGATATCGGCCCGGATCTTGAGCAGCCGATCATCGGGGTCGTAAAAGGAGAAAACGTTGTCCCATTGCTGGCAGCGGCGCCACTGCGCCGGCGGGATCAACCGCAGGCCGTCCACCAGGGCCAGGTGTTCCCCGGGGATATCCCGATGCCGCCAGAGGATCCGGCTGATAAGCGGCCGCCAAGCCGGTTCCAGGTCGATGGCCGCCAACCGCTCGTCGAGCTCCCGGCGGCGCCGGTCCGGGGTTTGCCGTTTGGGGTGGAGCAGCGGGGGCGGGGCCGCCCGGTCGTCCTCTTGGGCCTCCTCCCGGTGGTCCTCCCGGTCGCCCTCCGGGTCGTCTTCAGCCCCGGCCGGTGGCGGTTGCCGCAAGGCCCAGAGCACCCGTATCGCCCGGGCCACGGCGGCGGGATCATGCTGCACCACCCGCCGACCGTCAAAATCGTGCTGGGCGGCGATGGCCGCTTCCAGCGGGGTCAACCCCAGTTGACTGACCTGCCCGCGATCCAGATAGATCGGTACCTTGTTTTCCAGGGCGTAATTCTGCAGGATACTGCCGGGGATCTCCCGCATCCCCACCACCAGCACCTGCCGGAACAACCCATCCCAGCCGCCGGGGATATTGCGGTGATAGGCCCGCAGCAGATCGGAGACATGGAAACGGCGCTCGCTCTCCCCCCGGACCAGATCGGTCTCCCCGGCCTGGACCCAGAGGTTGGTCAGCATCACCTTGAGGGCCCGGCGATTCCGCCGGACCGCCGCCGCCAGGCCCGGCACCTGCAAGGCGGGGATGGTGCTGGTATAAAGACTGCCGGGGGCAAAGAGGATAATATCGGCCGCCGCCACCGCCGCCGTCACCTCCGGAGGCAACCGGGGCTCGTCGGCGAACTCCACCAGCACCCGATCCACCGGACAACGGCGCCGGGCGGTGGCCGACTTGTGCTCGCCGCTGACCAGCACCCCGTTTTCATAGAGGATCTTCAGGGTGGCGGGAGTGGTGGTGCAGGGCAGCACCGCCTCCGGCGCCGCCCCCAGCAGCTCGGCCAGATAGCGCAGCCCCGGCAGAATGGCGGCACTCGGTTGGGCTTGCGGCTGACTGTAAATGGCGGCCACCAGCAGCAGATTGCCCAGGCAGTGGGGCCGCCGATGCAGCTCCTGCAGCTGCTCATGGCAGTACAACTCCTCGACCAGCCGGCGCAGGGCCCGGCCCATGGCGGGCGGCAGTTCAGCGAAATCGACCCCGCAGACGGCCGGCACCAACTCCGGGGTGGGGGGTAATTCAGCGAAACGGCAGTTAAAAAGTTGGTGCAGGCGGGCCGCCAGCGTCCGGCACTCGGCTTCGTTCAAGCCGTATTGGTGGGCCAGGCGGTCCCGGCGAATGGAAGCCAGCAGCACGTGGCGCAGGTCACCCAGGGCGATCAGCGGCAGATCCTTGAGTAACTCGCCGGTGGAGCCGCCATCATCGGTGACACAGACCACGGCGGTGGTTTGCGGGAAGATCTCCTTAAGGCCGGCAAAAGGGTTTTCCGGCCAGTGGGGATGGCGGCTCTCGCCGCCGATAATATTGGCCAGGCCGGTGCCACCACCAAAGACCACGACCCGCACCCCGGAGGTATCGACCCCTGCCAGGGCGCTGGCCAGCCCGGCCAGGCCGGCGGTGAGCCGCTCGGGGCCAGCCGGCACCCCGTTGAGCGCCAGGGCCAGCAGTTTTTCCGGCAATTCACCATAGGGCAACAGATCCAGGGGGTTATAGGTCTCCCCGGCCAGTTGCGCCAGCTTTGCCCCGATGCTTGCCGCCTGCTCCGCCATACCTCGTCCCCTGCCCGGCCGCGGTAATGTTTACAGGCCGGTGGCTGTCATTTGCTCCCGGACCACCGCCACCGACTGCTCCATGGCCGCTTTTTCCTCAGCGGTAAGCGGAAATTCAACGATCCTCGCCACCCCGCCATCCCCTACTACCACCGGCACCCCGAGGAAGCAGCCGCTTATGCCGAACTCGCCTTCCAGCCAGGCGGCGCAGGGCAGTACCCGTTGGGAGTCGGTGATAATCGCCTCGGCCATCTCCACGGCGGCCAAACCCGGCGTATAAAAGGCGCTGCCGGTTTTAAGGTGGTCGACGATCTCGGCCCCCCCATGCTGGGTCCGATGGACAATCCCGGCGATGGTCTCGGCGTCAAGCAGGTCGGTGACCGGCACCCCGGCGACGTTGGCCAGCCGCACCAGCGGCAGCATATTATCGCCATGAATCCCCATCACCATGGCGTTAACATCCTGCGGCGCCACTTGCAGGGCCGCCGCCAGGAAGGTCCGGTAACGGGCCGAATCCAGCACCCCGGCCATGCCCAGCACCCGCTGGCGGGGCAAACCGGAGACCTTAAAGGCGGTATAGACCATGGCGTCGATGGGATTGGTCACCACGATCAACACACAATCCGGGGAATGGTGAACCGCCTGCTCGGCGCAACTCTTGACGATCTCGACATTTTTAGCCAGCAGATCGTCACGGCTCATGCCCGGCTTACGGGCCAGGCCGGCGGTGATGATCACCACTTCGGAACCAGCCGAATCCCGGTAGTCGTTGCTGCCCGTTACCCGGCAGTGGCACGGCGCCACCGGGCCGACCTGCGCCAGATCCAGGGCCTTGCCCTGGGGAATCCCCTCCATGACATCCAGCAGCACCACATCGGCCAGGTTACGGCTCAAGGCCCAATGGGCGGCGGTGGCGCCGACGTTGCCGGCCCCGATAATGGTAATTTTAGGTCTTTTCATTTTTGCTCCTTGTAATTGTCGGTAGCCACAGCGGGGATTCACGCTGTTTACGGGTTGGTCGGATTGGTATTTTCGCCCTCAAGCAATTCAATAACTCTCTGCAGATCGGCCGGTTTGTCGACTTCCACCGAATCGTGTTCGGTCAGCACCACCTGAATGGTATAGCCGTACTCCAAGGCCCGCAATTGTTCAAGTTTTTCAAAATACTCCCATTCCCCTTCCGGCAGCCCGACAAAGGTCAGCAGAAAACCCTTGCGGTAGGCGTAAAAGCCCAGGTGTTTGTAGTAGATGGGGGTACTGCCGGCGGGGTCGCGCTGGTGGGGGATGGGGGAGCGGGAGAAATAAAGGGCCCGCCCCTGGCGGTCGAAGACGGTCTTGACATGGTTGGGGTCGTCGATCTCTTCCGGGCGTACAATGCGATAAATCAGGGTAGCCATGGGCAGGGCCGGGTCCTCGAGCAGCGGCCGGGCCACCTGCTCGACCACGGCGGCGTCAAAGAGCGGCTGATCGCCCTGGATATTGACCACCACGTCATGTTCATCGATGTTCATAAGGGTGACCGCCTCGGCCAGCCGGTCGGTGCCGGAGACATGATCGGCCCGGGTCAGCACCGCCTCGCCACCGAACCCCCGCACGCAATCGGCAATCCGTTGATCGTCGGTGGCCACCGCCACCCGGGAAAGCAGCCCCACCGCCGCCGCCCGTTCGTAAACCAGCTGGATCATCGGCTTGCCCATGATCTCGGCCAGTGGTTTGCCGGCAAAACGATTGGAATGGTAACGGGCGGGAATCACCGCCACCACTTTGGCCTGTTTTTTTGCTGTTGAATCCATTATTCTACCATCCGTTGCAGCCAAAAGTGGCAAATAACCGGCTATAAAACCTTGAAGAGCCCTGACCTTACACTAACCCAACCGCCCGGTGGTAAGCCAACGTTGAAAGCAAACTCCCGTAATGCCGGGGCCACGACGGTGGCGGTAACGGCGGCCACCCCGGAACTGGCCCCGGCCGCCGCCGAGCTGGCCGACCGCCTGCAACTGCCGCTGCTGGCCCAACCCACGGCCGGCTCCCTGCTGCTGGTCCTGACCCCCCAGCGGCTGGAATTACACCCCACGGCCACCGAGCGGGCAAGTCCCGGCCCGCTCTGGGTCGATTTCCTAAGCGGCCCCCTGGCTTATCGCCGCCACCGGGGCGGCGGCCGGCGACAGGCCCTGGCCCGGGCGGTGGGGCTTAAAGGCGGCCGCTGCCCGACGGTCATCGACGCCACCGCCGGGCTGGGCCGCGACGGCTTTATCCTGGCCGCCCTGGGCTGCCGGGTGCAGCTGCTCGAGCGCTCACCCATTATCCACGCCCTGCTGGCCGACGGCCTTGAGCGCGCCCTGGCCGATCCCGCCACCGCCGCCATCATCCAGCAGCGCCTTACCCTGACCCTGGCCGATGCCGGCCAACTGTTGCCCACCCTTCCAACGCCGGCCGCCCAAGTGATCTATCTCGACCCGATGTTTCCGCAACGCCAAAAAAGCGCCTTGGTCAAAAAAGAGTCGCGGCTGCTGCGGCAAATCGCCGGCGACGACCCCGACGCCGAGCAACTGCTCACCGCCGCCTTAAGCCGGGCCGGCAAGCGGGTGGTGGTCAAACGCCCCCGCCAGGCCCCGCCCCTGCCCGGCCCGCCAGCCAATTTCTCCTTAAGCGGCAAGAGCAACCGCTTTGACATCTATCTGAGCAAACCCGAACCTGGCTAGACTGCCTTGACCGCTTTTTCTATTTGCGCCAGGCGCTCATCACTCAGCTTGATCGGCACCGGGTAGACCAGCAGCCGCTCCATGAGCGCCGCCGATTGGGGCAGGGCCTCGGGGTCGTAATGGACCCGGCGGCGGCCGTCGGCCTCCTTGAAGGGCCAACCCGAACGGTTCAGGGTGGAGCCGGCCAGCAGATGCTCCCAGCGGGGGTAATAGTGCCAGCTGTTGTTGGCGAAATAGACCGCCCCAGCCCCGTTTTGCCCCAGGATCTCATTGACCCGCCGAGCCTGCTCGCCATCGGGCAGGAAGAAGGCCAGGAAGGAGGCGTTGTCACCGGCGGGATCGGGCACCGTGCGGAAACTCACCCCCGGCAGGGACGCCACCACCGCCCGCAGGGCCGCCTGGTTGCGCTGCTGGCTGGCGACGATTTCATCGAGCTTGGCCAGTTGGGCCAGGCCGATGGCCCCCTGCAACTCCATCATCCGGCAATTAAAACCGATAAAGCTGCGCCCCTCGCCACCACGGCCGCCGGGATTGGCGATATGGTCGTGGCCGTGGTCGTGGTACTCGCTCATCCGTCGCCAGAGCTCTTCATCGTCGGTGACGATCATCCCGCCCTCGCCGGTGGTGATGGTCTTGACCGGATCAAAGGAGAAGGTGCCACAGAGGCCGAAGGAACCGCATTTACGGCCGCCAATACCGGCTCCCGGGGCCTGGGCCGTATCTTCCAGCACCGGGATCTGGTGGGCGGCGGCGATCCTGCTGATCTCCTCGATCCGGGCCGGAGCGCCCAGCATATGGACCGGCACGATCGCCCTGGTGCGGGCGGTGATTTTGCGCTCCAGATCGGCCGGATCCATATTCAGGGTATCATCGACCTCGGCAAAGACCGGTACCGCGCCGACATCGAAGATCGCCTCCCAGGTGGCGACAAAGGTGAAGCCCTGGGTGATCACCTCATCGCCGGGGCCGATCCCCATGGCGGTCAGGGCCACTTTCAGGGCGGCGGTCCCGGAGGTCACCGCCTGGGCGTGCTTGACCCCGCAATAACGGGCGAATTCCTCTTCGAATTGGCGTACTTTGTAAATACCCTGGCGTTCCTGGGGAAACTCGTAGCGAAAGAGCACCCCGGTATCCAATACTTCGTTGATCTCCTTTTTCTCCTCGTCACCAAATACTTCAAAACCAGGCATGGTCTCCTCCCGTCGTTTACTGCTCGCTGGTACGCCACTGGCCGCTTAGTCCCAGCCGTTGATCGCTTCCTCGTAAATCGCCATCACCTCGTTCAGACTCGGCTTGCGGGGGTTGTTGGCCACCGGTCGGCTGACGCTCAGGGCGATGCGGGCCATCTCCGGGATATCGTCGCGGGGAATCTTCAACTCCCGCAGCGTCTTGGGGATCTCGATATCGTCGTTGAGGTGATAAACCGCCTCCACCGCCGCTTCGCCGGCCTCGCGCCGGGTCATGGCAGCGGTGTCGATGCCGCACATCTCGGCGATCACCGCGAAACGCTCGGGCGCCCCCACCAGGTTGTAGGCCATTACGTAGGGCAGCAGCACCGCGTTGGCCAGGCCGTGGGGGATCTGGTGCATGCCGCCCAGGGGATAGGCCATGGCGTGCACCAGGCCGACCCCGGCGGTGGCCAGGGCCTTGCCGGCCAGCAGACTGCCCAGCAGCATGTTACTGCGGGCTTCCAGGTTGTCACCGTTGGC
Source organism: Desulfurivibrio sp. (assembly GCA_034522365.1). Taxonomy (GTDB): domain Bacteria; phylum Desulfobacterota; class Desulfobulbia; order Desulfobulbales; family Desulfurivibrionaceae; genus Desulfurivibrio. The sequence continues at coordinate 141,824 of JAXHLI010000016.1, forward strand.
ATAGGCCTTGCCCAGGTTGGTGGCGATCAGCTCGATGGCCTCCAGGGCGTACATATCGGAAACAGGGTGGGCCTGGTTGGAAACATAGGCCTCCAGGGCGTGGGTCAGGGCGTCAATGCCGGTGGCGGCGGTGACCCGGGGCGGGATGCTCAGGGTCAGGGTGGGATCCAGGATGGCGGCATCGGGATAGAGCAGGTCGCCGTTCATTCCGGCTTTGGAGTTGGTCTCCTCGTTGATAAAGACGGCGGTGAAGGTCATCTCGGCGCCGGTACCGGCGGTGGTGGGCACCATGATCTTGGGCACCCCGGCCTTGGCAATCTTGTCCAGGCCGATATAATCGGCGGCCTTGCCGCCGTTGGTCAGCAGAATCGACACCGCCTTGGCCACATCCATGGCCGAGCCGCCGCCGGCGCCGATCACGCAGTCGCATTTTTGTTGTTGGGCCAGCTTGGCGGCGTCATCGGCCAATTGCAGGCCCGGCTCGGGATCGACCTTTTCGTGGACGGTAAAGGGGATAGAATCGGCCTCCAGGGAGGCGGTGAGCCGGGGCAGCATGCCGGCGGCCACCACCCCCGGATCCACCACCAGAAAAACCTGGCTGCCGCCAAGTAGCCGCACTTGGGCGGCCAGTTGGTCGATACTGTCAACGCCGAAATGAATCCGGGTGGGTTGGGTAACGGTAAATTTTTTCGCCGTCATAACTTAATTCCTATTGTTGAGATTTATCGGTATAGTCTAGAATATCGGATTTTAACGTAACAACCATGGGAACACACGTAAAAGATGCAGATAAAAATCAGCAGATCGGCAAAAAAGCGACAAGCCGCCAGGATCGAGGAGTTGGCCCGGGAGCTTACGGAACTGACCAGCGGCGAGATCGCGGCCCTGCCCACCGACGACGCCCTAAAAGCGGAGATCCGGGCCACCGCCCCCCTGAAAACCGGCAGCCGCAAGCGCCAGATCAAATTTATCGCCGGTGAGTTGCGGCGGCGGGAGGAAACGGAGGTGACCGCCCTGACCACCTTTCTGGCCGACCGCAAGGGTTCGCGGCTACGGCAGCAGGAGCGCTTTCACGCACTGGAAAACCGGCGGCAGGCGATTATCAACGAGGCCCTGGCCGCCCACCGGCAGGCCCAGGAGCAGGAAGAGGCGCCCCCCGCCGATTGGCCCAGCCCCAGCCTGGAGGCGGCTCTGGCGGCCCTGCCGGATCTGGACCCGGCCGCCCTCCGCCAGGCCGCCGGGCGCTACGCCCGGTCCCACAAACCCGTTTATCAGCGGGAAGTCTTTCGGCTGTTGCAAAGCGCCCAACAACGCCTGGACTGGCAATCGGCGCCGGCCACCTCGCCTGAAGCCCCCGACCAGGACAGGGAATAGCGCCCCGCCGGAGAACAAAAAAACCGCCGGGTGGGGAAAAATCCACCCGGCGGTTTTTTTGCTGTTTGCTGGCGGAGCCGGCCTGGAGCCTCGCCCCGCCCATTGCGCCCGGGAACCGAAAATCACCCCACCTCGCGATGAGCTCCGGCCCCGGTGAACATTTACCGAATCCCTATTGGTCCTGGTCCTTGACCACTACCCGGACCTCCGCTTCCACCCGGCGGTTCTGTTGCCGAGCGGCCAGGGTGTCGTTAGCGACAAGCGGTTTTTCCTCACCGTAACCTTTGGCCACCAAGCGCCGGGCGGCAATGTCCTGGCGCTGCACCAGGAAGTCGACCACACTTTCGGCCCGCCGCTGGGAGAGTTTAAGATTATAGGCAGCCGGCCCCATATTGCAGGTATGACCGGCAATGGTAACCCTTTTGAGCTCCGGATGGTTTTTCAGAAATTCGGCAAAACGGTCCAACGCGGCATGATCGACGGGCCGGAGCGCGGCGCTGTCAAACGCGAAGTTGACCTCCAGCCGCCGGGCCTCGGTACGATAAGCCGGCTCATCCTTGGCCGGTTCCTCGGCCGGCTTCTCGGCCACCGGTTCCTTGGCCGACTCCTCGGCCACCGGCGGATCCTCCACCTCCTGCAAAAAGGCCCGGATGGCGAAATCGGCCAGGGCCTCACCGGCCAGCAACTGGTCGGCCTGGGTGACGAAACCGCAGTCCGCCCGGGCCACCACCTCTTCCAGCAACGCCTGCCCGGCGGGATCATCACCGACCATCACCGGATAGATGCACAACTGCTCGCCAAACCGCTCCCGCAGCCCGGCGACCGCCTCCTGGACGGCGGCGGGATCGGCCTCGCCGTCGGTAAAGACCACCAGGGCCGATTTACCATCCTGATCGGCCAGATCCTCGCCGCTGGCCACCAAGGCGTCGGCCAGCGGAGTGGTGCCACTGGGTTTGGCCACCTGCTCCAGACCCCGCGCAATACGCTCCCGGCTGTGGGGCGCCAGGCCGTAGAGCCGCACACTGCGGTCAGCGGCGGCCAGAGCCCCCTCTTGTTCGTTATCGGCCAGGGTAAAACGAGGGCCAAAATAACGCAGTCCGGCCTGCCAGGAAAGCTCCGGCAGGGTTTCATTCAAGGCTTCCCCGAGCCCCACGGCGGTCTGAAAGCGGGTGCCGGTGGTATAGGGGCGTGCCATTGAGGAGGAGGCATCGAGCAACAGGACGAAATTATCGACCCGGGCCTCGTATTCACCGTCGGCCACTTTATCGCTCAAGTCCTGAGGGGTCACCGGCGTATAAGGGGTATGGGCCTTGGGGGCGCAGGCGCCGAGCATTAAGAGCGCCGCCGTCAACAGTAGTAATCCACGCCATAATTTCATGGTCTAAAACTCCTTTATCTGCTTGGTTGGGAAGAAGGCCACCACCAAATGGCGACCTGATTCCCTACATTATAGCAGATAAAGAAGGCAAAAAACAACGTAGGGGAAAATTTTTGCCTTAAAAGCCAAATTCCTCCAGCATCTTGTTGACCGAGTTCTGATCCAGTGGCCCTTCCACTTCTTCTTTATCCTCACCACCGGTAACCTCGCCCAGATAACGGTCCACATCCTCCTGGGCCAGGCGCCGGCTCTCTTCGGGGGTGATATCGGCGTTGCGTTCCTTGCTCTTGAGCTGGGAGCCGAAAGAGACCACGATGGCCAGCAGTTGCACCTGGAAGTCGGAGAGCAGCTTGATGATCTTGAGAATCTGCTGACCGGAGAGATCCTGAAAACTCAAGGCCTCGGTGATCTTGGTCACATCTTCATAGATCCTGTTGACCACCGCGAAGGCGCTTTCAATCTTATGGAAGACCTCCAGCTTGTCCTCCCGAGTCATGGCCCCATTGGCGTTACAATCGCCCCGGGCGGCGGTGGCCTCGGGCAATTCCCGCCGCAGAGCGTCAACCATGCCGGCGGCTTCCCCCAGCACCGTCCGTAACTCGTCCAGGGCCTGCTCATTGAGCGCCGCCCCGGCGGCCGCCGGCTCTTGCTGATCGGCATCCGCCGACTCTTGCTGGTCGGCAACCTCCGGCTCTTGTTGGTCGGCGGCGGCTGCCGACTCCGGCTCTTGCTCTGCCACCGGCTCGGCAGGGGCGGCCACCTCTTCCACCTCTGGCACTTCCAGGGGCAGGGAGGAGTCAAGAAAGATCTCCCCCTGGTTGGCCTTCATCTTGACAAACAGGTTTTTAATCTTTTTCTCGGAACAGGCGGCGGTCAGGGCGTCGAGCACCTCGGGGAGGGGGACGGTATAAAAACTATCCTCATCGGGCTCCAGCTCGGCCACCCGGGAGCTCATTTCCTCCACAAAAAGATCATAATCAAAGAGATCGGCGGCCTTTTCCCGAGCCGTGCTGATATGGCCCTTGACCGTCTCGTTAGTACATAACTCATAAATGGTTTGAAAGACGGTATCCAACTGGAAAAGATAGCGCCGCTGCGGGGCTGACTCTGGTTCCGGCTCCGGCTCTGGCCCTGGCTCTGGTTCCGGCTCCGGCTCCGGTTCTGGTTCTGGTTCTGGCTCCGCGTCGGCCGGCTCGTCGGCGGCTGGCGACGGGGCAGCGGCCAATTCCGCCAACAACTCGTCGGCCCGCTGCAAGCGCTCTGCCAACCGGGCCATTTCTTCCTCGAGTTCGGCGACGCTCTTTTGCCCGGCCGCCTCGTCGGCAGCCGGCTCCGTTGTGGCCGGCTCCTGTTCGTCATCAAGGTCATTGCCAAAGGCCGGATGATCCTTGAGCTGGGAGAGCAGCCCCCGGACATCATCGGTCTGATTCTGGACCGTCTCGACATGATCCATAATCGCCATGGTGGCGTGTTCGGTCATCGAGACGATATCCCGCAACTGGTTTTTGGCATCCTCGATCTTTTCGCCGGCCTCGTCGAGATCAGCCCGTTTCATCTTGCGATCCTCGGCCGGCAATTCCATGATCGTTGAATTGAGGCTTTTGGCCAGGTTACCGATATCGTTGAAGATATCGCTGGAGACCCGTTTATAGAAATCATCATCCCGGTAGGCGTTATCCTCCCCGCCATCATCGCCGCTGGGCAACGCCGTCGGGGCCGGCGCCGGCGCGGCGGCCGGTGGCGGGCTGCTCGGCGCCGCCGCGCCGTCGGGGGAGCCGATGACGGTGATATTGTAGAGCAGGTCGTCGGTGGTGATCCTGAAAAAACCGGTGCTTACCTCAAGATTGATCTCGGTTCTCGCTGTCATGTTGCCCTCCGGCCCTGTAAGCAGCTGCAACCCCTGGCGCTGCCGGATGTTTACAATTTCCCTGGGGGTAAATTTATCCCTTTCCCCCGCCCATAGGCGGGCTTCCCCCTTTCCATCGGTTCAATGGCTTGAAAACTCAACATATTTTTTAAAACAGCGGGCCGGCACCAATTATTTCAGCAGCGGCAATAATTGTTTGAAGGCCGGGGTTCCGGCCTTTTGCAGCCAGTCATAGATGATCATTTCGGCGTTGGCCACCACCGCTCCCATTTGCCGCAGCCGCTCCAGACCGCTCCGGTAATTCTTTTCCAGCCGGGAGGATACCGCGTCGGCGGGCACCCAGACCCGGTAGCCGGCCAGCAACCCGCCCAGGGCCGTCTGGTAGACACAGATATGGGTCTCCACCCCGCAGATAATCAGGGTATCGACGGCGGCGCCGAGATTGTCGACCTGTTGCCGGGCCGCCGGGTTGTTGAAACAGCCAAACTCCAGCTTGTCCACCGGGCTGATCCCCGCCAACTCGGCCTTGACTTCGGGGACAAAATCGCCGATCCGCTCCACGTACTGGGTGGTGGCCAGCACCGGCACCTCCAGGGTGCGGGCGGCCTTGATCAGCAAGGCCGTGTTCCTGGCCACTTCCTCCCGGCCATGGATCACCTTCATCAGGTTTTCCTGGATATCGACCACCAGCAAGGCGCAACGGTCGGGTTCAAGATGGTAAAGCTGAGTCATGGTGTCCTGCCGCATAGTTTCACCCTTTAAAAGTTAAATTTAAATCTAAATCCGAAGCCACGGCCGCCCCACCAGGCTTTATGCCGGCAGCCCCCGCTCCCTTATCCTGGCTGTTATCCCGCCGACATCATCCGGCGCGAACCAACTGATATTGCTCATCCCGTTGAACCAGGTCAACTGGCGTTTGGCGTAACGCCGGGTATCCCGGGCCAGCAACTCACGGGCCGTGGCCAGGGAACCGTCCCCCTGCAGGTAGTCGACGAGTTGACGATAACCGATGGCCTTCATAGCCGGCAATTCCGGGGCGTAACCCCGGGCCAGCAGGGCGCTGACCTCGTCCAGCAGGCCAGCGGCGAGCATCTCATCCACCCGACGGTTGATCCGTTCATACAACTCCTCCCGGGGGCGCCAGAGGCCGATGACCGGCACCCCGCCGGACAACAGCGCCCGCTGGCGGCTTCGGCGCAGGTGTTCCGACCAGGGAATGCCGCTGTCCTGGAAAATCTCCAAAGCGCGCAGCAGGCGCTGCGAATCACCGGGAGCCAGGCGGGCGGCGCTGGCCGGGTCCACCCGGCTCAGTTCGGCGTAAAGGGCGTCATGCCCCTCTGCCGCCAGACGCTGTTGGAGTTTATCTCTAAGGCTTAGGTCCTTCACGCTATATGCAAATATCCCCTCAAAAAGGCCCTTGAAATAAAGGCCGGTGCCGCCGGTAAAGAGCGCCACCTTCCCCCGCCGGTGGATATCCTGGCGGGCCGCCGCCGCGTCCCGCAGAAAGCGGGCGAGATGGTAATCCTCGTCGGGGTCGACGATATCGATCAGGTGATGCCGAATCCGCTTTCTTTCCGACTGTCCCGGTTTGGCGGTGCCGATATCCAGCCCCCGGTAGACCTGCATCGCATCGACGCTGACAATTTCGGCCTCAAAACGGGCCGCCAATTCCAGGGCCAGGTCGGTCTTTCCCACCGCGGTGGCGCCGAGCAGGCAGAAATCAGTTGTTTCTGGCTGCTTTTTCGAGTATCCTTGACAACTTTTAGACATCATAAACAACTTTCAAATCCTGTTACCAAAAGGGGGAGAAAACATGCCGGAGCGTATTTTTAATTTCAGCCCGGGGCCAGCCACCCTGCCGCCGGAGGTTTTGCAGCAGGCCGCCCAGGATATCATCAATTACCAGGACAGCGGCATCGGGCTGATCGAAATGAGCCACCGTTCCAAGCCCTTTATCGCCATCACCGAGCAGACCGAGCAATTGCTGCGGGAACTGCTCGATATCCCCGCCAACTACAAGGTTCTTTTCCTCCAGGGCGGAGCCTCCACCCAGTTTGCCATGGCGCCAATGAACCTGTTGGGACCGGGCAAGAAGGCCTGTTATCTCGACACCGGGGTCTGGGCGGCCAAGGCGATCAAGGAAGCCAAGCTATTCGGCGAAATCGACGTGGCCTACTCCAGCAAGGAAACCACCTACGATCACGTGCCCGCCGACGGTGATTACCAGATACCGGCCGACGCCGAATATCTCTATTTCGTCTCCAACAATACCATCTACGGCACTCAATTTCAGCGCTTTCCCAGCAGCCCGGCGATGCTGGTCTGCGATATGTCCTCGGATATTCTCTGCCGTCCCTTTGACATCCGCCCCTTCGGCCTGGTTTTCGCCGGCGCCCAGAAGAACATGGGGCCGGCCGGGGTGACGGTGGCCATTATCCGCGACGACCTGCTGGAGCGGGCCCCGGAAAACCTGGCCACCATGTTCAAGTACAAGACCCACGCCGACACCGGCTCAATGTTCAACACTCCGCCCTGCTTCGCCATCCACGTGATGGGCCTGGTGCTGCAGTGGCTTAAGAAACTGGGCGGCCTGGCGGCCATGGAGCGGATCAACCGGGAAAAGGCGGGGCTGCTTTACGAAACCATCGACCGGCTCGCTTTCTACCGGGGCCATGCCCGGCCCGAATGCCGCTCGCTAATGAATATCCCTTTCAACCTCCCCACCCCCGAACTGGAAGCCCAGTTTATCCAGGAAGCCACCGGCCTGGGGCTGGACGGCCTCAAGGGGCACCGCTCGGTGGGCGGCTGCCGGGCCTCGATCTACAACGCCTTCCCCCGGGAAGGGGTGGTAAAGCTGGTGGAATTCATGGAGGAGTTTGCCAAGCGCCACGGCTGAACGGTTACCGTGCGGACGGTGAGGCATGGATTACCAGGGCACCCATCTTATCCGGCCGCCCAGCGAGGCCGACAGCATCATCCTGCAGGTCACGGTGGGCTGCTCCCACAACCGCTGTACCTTTTGCGGCACCTACAAGGGAGAAAAATTCCGCCTCAAGGAGGCGGCCACCATCCAGGCCGATCTGGAATTTGCGGCCCGCCACTGCCGCCGCCAGAGGCGGCTTTTCCTGGCCGACGGCGATGTCCTGATCCTGCCTCAAGCCCGGCTGGTGGAACTTTTCCGCCAGATCCGGCATCATTTACCCTGGGTCAAACGGCTTGCCCTCTATGCCAACGCCCGGGCGGTACGCCGCAAAACATCGGCGCAGCTGCGGCAATTGGCCGAACTCGGTTTAAGCCGGATTTACCTGGGCCTGGAAAGCGGCCACGACCCCACCCTGGCCGCCATCGACAAGGGCAGCGACGCCGCCCAAATGATCGCCGCCGGCCAGGCGGTGCGCCAGGCCGGGATTTTCCTGTCGGTCACCGCTCTGCTGGGGATCGCCGGGCACCAGCAGTCGGCGGCCCACGCCACCGCCACCGGCCGGGTGCTGGCCGCCATGGCGCCCAACCAGATCGGCATCCTGACCCTGATGCTGCTGCCCGGCACCCCGCTTTACCGGGAGGCCGCCGCCGGGGGCTTTACCATGCCCGACCAGGCCGGTTTGCTGGAGGAGTTGCGGCGGATGGTGGCCAACCTGGGGGATTGCCGCTGCCAGTTGCAAAGCAACCACCCTTCCAATTATCTTAGTATCAACGCCCGGCTGCCCAAAGACCGGGAGCGGGTGCTGGCCGCCATCGACCGGGCCCGGGCCGGGGAAATCGGCCTGCGCCCGGAACATTTAAGGGCCTTATAAAAAGGTAACCGGCAACACCCCATCCTGCGGCGATCACTTACAACCCGACCAGAGAACCAGACAACCGTGAACAACGCCCCAACCGATCTCAAAAACCTGACCCTGGCCGAGCTCACCGCCTGGGTGGAGACTCTCAACCTCAAACCCTTCCGGGCCCGGCAGCTCTTTTCCTGGCTCTATCGCCCGAATTTCACCGAGTTTGCCCAGATGACCGATATCGCCAAGGATGTCCGGGCGCTGCTGGCCGCAAAGGCCACCTTCAGCCGCCTGGAGGCGGCCAAAGAGGAACATTCCGCCGACGGCACCGTCAAATTCGCCTTCCGTCTGGGCGACGGACAGCTGATTGAAAGCGTGCTGATCCCCGAAGAGGACCGCCATACCCTGTGTGTCTCCTCCCAGGTGGGCTGCGCCATGGGCTGCGAGTTCTGCCTTACCGGCACCATGGGCTTTCACCGCAATCTGACGGCGGCCGAGATGGTCGGCCAGGTCGATCAGGCCGCCCGCTGGCTCTGGCAGCGGGGAGCGGGCGGCGGCCGGCTCAACAACCTGGTCTTTATGGGGATGGGCGAACCGCTGCTTAATTTCGACAACCTGCTCAAGGCCATCGAGATCCTGATGGAGCAGCGCGGCCACGGCCTTTCCGGCCGCCGGATCACCGTCTCCACCTGCGGCATTGTACCCCGGATGAAGGAGTTGGGGGAAAAGGTGCCGGTCAACCTGGCGGTCTCCCTGCATGCCGCCGACGACGCCACCCGGCAGCAACTGATGCCCGTCAACCGCACCTACCCCCTGGCCGAACTGCTCCAGGCCTGCCGCGAATACCCACTGCCGCCGCGGCGCCGGATCATGATCGAATACGCCCTGCTTAAAGGGATCAACGACTCCCCGGCCGCCGCCCGGCGGCTGGTCAAGCAACTGCACGGCATCCGCTGTAAGATCAACATCCTGCCCTTCAACGAAACCCCGGCCTTCCCCTACCGCTGCCCCGACACGGCCACCATCGAGGCCTTCCGCCAGATCCTGCGCCGGGCCGGCCACACCGTCCTGCTGCGCAGCAGCCGTGGCGCCGACATCGCCGCCGCCTGCGGTCAATTGGCCGCCTAAGTCCGGGCGGGCGGGAGCTACTGCACGCCCCGGCCCAGGAGGAAGGCGGCGCATTTGCGATCGGTGCCCAGGATATGCTTATCGAGCCACTCCTTGAGAAAAATGGAAGTGGGCATGGTCAGGTCGGCTCCGCCGGCCTTGACCTTATGCTGCAGGGCCCGCACCCGGGCGCTCATCTTCTCATGGATCTCTTTATGCTGCTGATAATAAGGATAACCGTGGGCCTGCATCAGGGCCTCCTCGGCCGCGAAATGGTGGTCGCAATAATGGGCCAGCCGATCCATGATGTCTCCCAGTACCTCTTGGCCCCGTTGCTTGACCATGGCCGTATAGAGTTCATCGATCATCTTAACCAGCTCTTTATGCTGTTCATCAATCTCCTGAATTCCGACACTGTACTCGTCCCGCCAATTATAGATCGCCATGGTGCATCCAGCCTGTGGTTCAAAGGGAATTACGGGGTCAACGGCAGTTGCCAGTCGATGGGCTCTTGGCCATGGGCTTCCAGGTAGCGATTGGCCTGGGAAAAATGGCGGCAACCGAAAAAACCCCGGTGGGCGGAAAGGGGCGAGGGGTGCGGGGCCGTCAGCACCAGATGCCGCTGACGGTCGATAAACGCCCCCTTCTTCTGGGCATAACCGCCCCAGAGCATGAAAACCAGGTGTTCGCGCTCCTCGTTGAGCAGATGGATAATCCGGTCGGTAAACCCCTCCCAGCCCTTGCCCTGGTGAGAGCCGGCCTGGCCGGCCCGCACGCTCAGGGTGGCGTTGAGCAGCAACACCCCCTGCTCGGCCCAGCTTTGCAGAAAACCGTGCTCGGGGATGGTGAAACCGACATCGTCTTTAAGTTCTTTATAAATATTGAGCAGCGACGGCGGCACCGCGACGCCCGGCCGCACCGAGAAACAAAGGCCGTGGGCCTGGTTGGGCCCATGATAAGGATCCTGCCCCAGGATCACCACCTTGACCCGGGCAAAGGGGGTCAGATCCAGGGCGGCGAACATCTCGACCCCCTGGGGGAAGATGGTCTTACCGGAGGTTTTTTCCTGCTGAAGGAATATTTTCAAATTCTGCATATATGGTTTGGAAAATTCCGGTAATAACCGTTGTTTCCAGGAATCTTCCAAACGAATCTGGGCCGCTTGGCTCATTTCTCCCTCGCCGCTGTTGCTTTTAAAAGCGCCCCCCGGTATGCTGCGCCGTGCTCCCGTTGCCGCGTAAGCGTTCACCGGAAACGATCACCAAAATGTTAACCGAATGATTGAGAGATATAGCAAGAGCCTGGATGCCACCGCAAGCCCAAATGCAATCAATTCCACTGGCGCGGGTCGATCGTGGTGATACCCGCTTCCGGCTCTCACCATTACCGCCGGCCACCCGGGAAGCGGACAGGCCGGAACTGGCCGCCAGTCTGCGCCGGGTCGGCCTGTTGCAGCCGCCGCTGGTGCTGGCCGCCGGCCAGAACAATTGGCCGGTGGTGGCCGGCCATAGCCGGCTGCAACTGGCAGCGCTGGTGCTCGGCCTTAAAGAGCTGCCCGCTTTGGTGCTGCCGGCTGCCTGTACGCCCCGGCAGGCCCTGGCGGTGGCGCTGGAAGCACTCCTCGCCCGCCGCCACCCCACCCCCATGGAAACGGCGATCTTTTGCCATAAAATGTTGTCCCATGAAGACGCCACTGCCATTGCCACCGCTTACCTGCCACGGCTGGGCTACGCCCCCACGTCCTCCATGGTGCACCGCCTGGCCCAGCTGGCGGCCATCGAAACGCCCCTGGCGGCGGCCATCCAGCAGGGACGACTGCAGGAGAAAGTGGCCTGGGAGCTGCTGGAGTTGCCCCAAGCCGATCGCCTGGCCCTGTTTGAACTGATCGACACTTTGCGCCTGAGTGTGGGCAATCAAAAAAAACTGGTCAACAGTTGCCGGGAATTAGCCGGCCGGGAGCAGGTGACGGTGCGGAGACTGCTGGAAGCGGCGGAAATCCAAACCATCCTCGGGCATCCGAAGATGAACCCACCCCAGCAAAGCGCCGCCCTGCTGGAGTACCTGACCGCCCGTCGTTTTCCCCGACTGACGGCAGCTCAAAAGGAATTTGCCGAATTCCGGCAAGGGCTGAAGCTGCCCGCCCATTGCCAACTGGAGCCAACGCCTTCCTTTGAGGATGAGCGATTGCATCTGACCATCACCCTGCCAAATCGGCAAATCTTGCAAGAACGGCTACCGGCCCTGCTGGCCAACTGCCAATAAACTGCGCTAACTGCGCTAAAGGACACCCATGAATCAACTGACCCTGGTACAACAACTCGCGGTCTGGGCCCTGCCCCTGCTTTTCGCCATCACCGTCCATGAAGTGGCCCACGGCTGGGTAGCCAACCGGCTGGGGGATCCCACCGCCAGACTGCTGGGTCGCCTGACCTTGAACCCGGTCAAGCACATCGACCCGGTGGGGACCATTGTGGTGCCGGGTATTCTGCTGATGCTCGGGGGTTTCGTTTTCGGCTGGGCCAAGCCGGTGCCGGTGGACTGGCGCAACCTGCGCGATTCGCGCCGGGACATGATGCTGGTGGCCGCCGCCGGCCCCCTTTCCAACCTGGTGATGGCGGTGGGCTGGGGAATCATCCTCAAAATCGGCCTGGGCCTGGCCAACAGCTGGCCGATGCTGGGAATGCCGCTGGTTTACATGGGGGGTGCGGGCATTCTGATCAACCTGGTACTGATGGTCCTCAACCTGCTGCCGATCCCGCCGCTGGACGGCAGCAGGATCGTCTCCGGGATGCTGCCGGCGGAACTGGCCGTGCAGTATAATCGGCTGGAAAATGTGGGGTTCTTTATCCTCCTGGCCCTGCTGGCCACCGGCACCCTGGGCTCCATCCTGGGACCGCCGATCTACGCCCTGCGCGGAGTAATCATAACCCTGCTGGGCATCAGGTAATTTGGGAAGAGGTTACGCCAGGTAGCCCAACACGCTTTCGCCGGCCTTGACCTTGCGCCCCACCGCCACCTCGAGCTGGGTGGCCAGTGGCAGATAGAGATCGACCCGGGAGCCGAAGCGGATCAGGCCAAAACGCTGGCCCCGCCCCAACTGGTCACCGTTTTCCGCCCAGCAGACAATGCGGCGGGCGAGCAACCCGGCCACCTGGACCACCGCCAGCCGCCGCTCCTTACCGGCATCCAGCACCAGGGCGCAGGCTTCGTTTTTCAGGGCGCCACGCTGGGAATCGGCGGCATAAAAGGCACCCGGCGAGTAGAGGATCCGCTCCACGCGGGCGGGAAAGGGATTGCGGTTAACATGAACATTGAAGATGTTCATGAAGATGCTGACCTTGTAGACATGGTCCTTGACGTAGCGCTCGTCAAAGACCCGCTCGATTAAGATCACTTTACCGTCGGCCGGGGCCACCAGGGCATCATCCGCCGACGGCGCCACCCGTTCCGGATCGCGGAAAAACCAGAGAATGAAGGCGGTCAGCGCCAGCAGCAGCAGGGTCGGCAGCAGATAACCCAGCACCGCCGCCACCAGGGTGGCGAAACCGGCAAAGAAAATAAAGGGCCAGCCCTCGCGGGCGACGGGAATCGCCGGTTGCAGCATCGCTTAAAGTTTCTTGCCGCGGGTGATGGCCACCGCGCCGGCCCGGATAATCTCCTGGATGCCGATGGGCCGCAGAATGTCGATCACCGCCTGGATCTTGCTCTTGGAGCCGGTCACTTCCACCACGTAGCTCCTGGGGGAAACGTCCACCACCTTGCCCCGGAAGATATCGATAACCCGCAGCACCTCGGCCCGGCTCTCGCTCTCGGCCTTGACCCGCAGCAACACCATCTCCCGCTCGACATGCTCGTGTTCAACCATGTCGGTAACCTTGATGACGTCGATCAGCTTATGCAACTGCTTGGTGATCTGCTCGATGATCGCCTCATCGCCATGGGTCACCAGGGTCAGGCAGGATACGTCTTTCTCCAGGGTCTCGGACACCGACAAGCTGTCGATATTGAAACCACGGCCGCTGAACAGGCCGGTGACCCGGGAGAGCACTCCGGGTTTATTCTGCAAGAGTACGGAAATGGTATGTCTCATGATCTCTTCCTGTCTCCTTTACACCAACAGCATTTCGGTGGTGGCCTTGCCGGCCGGTACCATGGGGTAAACCCCTTCCTCGCGGGAAATCACGAAATCCATCAGGACGGTGTTCTTGGTACTGAGGGCCTCCTTGATCACCGGCTCGACCTCGCTGGGCTTGGTGGCCCGCAGGCCCACGGCGCCATACGCTTCGGCCAGCTTGACGAAATCCGGGGCCACATCCAGGGTGGTATGGGCGTATTGCTTGTCGTAGAACAACTCCTGCCACTGGCGGACCATGCCCAGGTAGTTGTTGTTCAAAATGGCCACCTTGACCGGACACTTGTACTGCCGGGCGGTGGCCAATTCCTGGATATTCATCTGAATCGAGCCATCGCCGGCGACATCAATCACCGTCTCCTCGGGTGAGGCCATCTGGGCGCCGATGGCGGCGGGAAAGCCGTAACCCATGACTCCCAGGCCACCGGAAGTCATAAAATGGCGTGGTTTATTGAAATAATAAAACTGGGCCGCCCACATCTGGTTCTGGCCGACTTCGGTGGTGATAATCGCGTTGCCCCCGGTCATTTCATGGAGCTTCTGGACCACGAACTGGGGTTTGATAATGTCGCTCTCTTCGATGTAACCCAAGGGGTGCTTGTTCTTCCATTCCTTGATCTGCTCATGCCAGGGCTGATGACGTTCATGCACCTCCTGCCGGTTGAATTCCTGATTATTGTCAAACCAGGAATTCATCGCCGCCAGGGCATGGCGGCAATCGGCGACGATGGGGATATCGACCTTGACATTCTTACTGATCGAGCTGGGATCGATATCGATATGGATAATCTTGGCGTGGGGCGCGAAGGCGTCGATCCGGCCGGTAACCCGGTCGTCGAAACGGGCCCCGACGGCGATCAGCATATCGCAGTGGGCCACCGCCATATTGGCGAAATAGGTGCCGTGCATGCCCAGCATCCCCATGGAAAGCGGATCGGTACCGGGAAAACCGCCCAGCCCCATCAGGGTCATGGTCACCGGGATCTCGAGCTTCTTGGCCAGGGCGGTGAGTTCCTCGGCGGCGTTGGCGTTGATCACCCCGCCGCCGACATAGAGCACCGGTTTCTTGGCCTTGAGGATGGCCTTGCAGGCCTTTTCAATCTGGCCGGGATGGGGCTCGTAGGTGGGCCGGTAAGTCCGCATCTTGATGGGCTTTGGTTCGGTGTAGTTGACCATCGCCCCGATGACGTCCTTGGGCAGGTCTACCAGCACCGGGCCGGGCCGGCCGCTGCGGGCCAGATGAAAGGCCTCACGGATGGTGGGGATCAGATCCTCGGCCTTTTTGACCAGGTAATTGTGCTTGGTCACCGGCCGGGTGATACCCACGATATCCACCTCCTGGAAGGCGTCGTTGCCGATCAGCATGGTGGGCACCTGGCCGGTGAAGACCACCAGCGGGATCGAATCGCAATAGGCCGAAGCAATTCCGGTGACGGTATTGGTGGCGCCGGGACCGGAGGTCACCAGGGCAACCCCGACCTCACCCTTGACCCGGCCGTAGGCATCGGCGGCGTGGACGGCGGCCTGCTCATGGCGGACCAGAACATGGGTCAGTTTGTCGGTCCTGAGCAGTTCGTCGTAGAGATCGATCACCGCCCCGCCGGGAAAGCCGAAGATAACCTCAACTCCTTGTTCTTCCAGGCATTTGGTAAATGCCTGCGCACCTTTCATTTTCATAATCTATTTTTCCCGCCTTTAGGTTCGCCACGAAAGATCGGACGGCCTGGCTGGCCGCCACCATAAAGAAGTGGCCCAATATAGTACGATACCCGATAGCCGGCAAGTTTTTTGTTAATATCCGTAAGCGCACAGCAGCACCGCACCTTGCGACGATCAGCCAAGCTTAAGTACACGGGGTACGTGGCGCTTGGCCGCTTGCCGCAATCTGCGGCACTGCTGCACGCTTACAGCCCGTTTAAGCCACGGTCATTGGCTTTGGTGAACGTTATAGTTAATCTCTTGGAATTGACCGACTTGACAGCGCCCCGTAAAAGTTTAGAGTGAAGCGATGAAAAATCGCCAGCCTAAGGAGGGAATCATGCTTAATTTCCGCGTTGATCAGGAACGTTGTATCCAGTGCGGCGAATGCGCCGAGGACTGCCCCACCGGGGTTATCACCCTGGACGATTACCCGCAGCTCACCAACGAAGGGGGCTGCATCCAGTGCCAGCACTGCCTGGCCATCTGCCCCACCGCCGCCCTTTCCATCCTCGATAAGGATCCCGATGCCAGCACCTCGCTGGCCGGCAACCTGCCCGACCCCGCCCAACTGACCACCCTGATCAAGGGACGGCGCTCCATCCGCCGCTACCGGGAGCGGGATCTGGACCCAGAGGTGATCGACGAGCTGCTGCACAAGGCCAGCCACGCCCCCACCGGGGTTAACGCCCAGGGGGTGCTGTTCACGGTGATCAAGCAGCGGGCGGAGTTGAACAAACTGCACGAGGCGATGATCGCCCGCTTAGACGAGATGAAAAAGAACAATCAACTGCCCACCGACGGCACGGCTCCCTACCTGAAGATGGTGATCAACGGCTGGCAGGAAAAGGGCCAGGACGTTCTCTTCCGGGGAGCGCCGCATCTGCTGATCACCAGTTCGCCGAGCGCCGCCCCCTGCCCGGTGCAGGACAATATCATCGCCCTGGCCAATTTCGAGCTGCTGGCCCAGAGCCACGGGGTCGGCGCCGTCTGGGACGGCATCTTCATGATGGCCCTGGCCGCCTGCCCGGAGCTGGTTCCCCAACTGGGAATCCCCGCCAATCACACCCTGGGCTACGCCATGGCCTTCGGCGCCCCGGCGGTGGAGTACCAGCGCACCGTCCAGCGCGGCCCGGCTTTGATCAACGAGGTCCAACTGTAACCGGCGGCAGGCTCAAGGCATCGGGCCGAACCAGGGGTGAAAAAGCGTGCTTAAGCGCTTTCAGCCCATTATGGTGATATCTTCCAGGCTCCGCTTGGGGACGTGGTGCACCCCGGCGGCATCGCGCCAGTAACGTATCGAGCCATCCGGCGGCACCTCTGCCAGCACCACTTGCTCGGCGGGGTAACCCAGGGCCAGGACCAGCAGGATCTGGTGGGCGTCGTCGATGGCCAGTTCGTCGGCCAGCCGGTCGCTGAAGGAGCCAATCCGGCAGCCGAAGATCCCTTTGGCCGCAGCCCCCAGCAGCATGTTCTGGGTGGCGATCCCAAGGTCGCAATAGGCCTCGCGCTCGCTGCCCGCCAGCCGGTCCCGGACCAGGAGGCAGACGATATAGGCGGCCGGCCGCTCCCCGGCAACGGGGCCGGGCCAATCGGCCAGATAACCCGCCCACCCCAGATGGGGAAAGATCCGCTCCCGCCGCTGCCGCTCGGTTACAAGCAAAAAGCGCAGCGGCTGGCAGTTCCTGGCCGACCCGCCGAAGCGGGCCAACTCCACCAGTTCCCGTAAAACCGCCGGCGCGACCGGCTCCGCCTCCTGGAAACGGCGGATAGTCCTGGTCCGCTTGACCAACTCCTGAAACATGGCACCCTCCAGCCGCTAGTCTTCCAGATCTTTTTTCATTTGGTTAAATTCGTCCTTGGTTATTTCGCCTCTGGCATAACGCTTCTTCAGGATTTCAACGGCTGATTCCGGTTCCCGCCCATGGGAATAATAATTACCGGCACCACCCCCGCAGGGCGGCCCATAACCGCCACGCCGGAACACGAGATACGCGATCAAAAGAATTACCAACATGAGGATGGGCATCATCATGGGAAATCCCCACCAGCCGCCATACCAGAAATGTTGCGGTCCCATAACTTCACCTCCCGGTTAATACCTTATTAGGGTTTGACAACGACGCTTCCATCTCTATTATTATCATCTCATGTCGTTTAAGGAAAAGTCTTTCATGTTTCTACTTTTGCTGATAATCCTGCTGGGCGCGCCGCTGGCCGGGGTGGTGCTTTTTACCGACCGGCCGCCGGGGCTTTACCTTGACTTTCCGCCTAAACATGGCCTGGTGGAGCATGCCGGCTTTGCATGGCCGGTATTCGCCGGGCTGGCGGCCCTGATTCTGGCCTGCCTGCTGCCGTTTGCCATCAGGGGGATCAGCTTTATTCGGCGACAACCCGACCGGTCGGCCGCCCCGGCCGGCGTTTTTCCCGCCTGGGGTTGGGCGGGCATAATCATCGGCGCCACGGCCTGGGTTCTGGCGTGGACGCGGTTTGCCTGGTTTGCCCCCTTGCAGGTTTATTCTTTCCCGTTTATCTGGCTGGGCTATATCCTGACGGTCAACGCGCTCTGCTGCCAGCGAAGCGGCAGCTGCCTGATAAGACAGCAGCCCGGCTTTTTCCTGGGGATGTTTCCGGTCAGCGCCTTATTCTGGTGGTTTTTTGAATACCTCAACCGGTTTGTGGGCAACTGGTATTATGTCGGGGCGGAAATGCTCAGCGCCGGACAATATATAGCCTATGCCACGATATGCTTCGCCACCGTCCTGCCCGCCGTATGGAGCACGGCACAACTGCTGGAGACTTTCCCCTTTTTCACCCGGGCCTATCGCCGTTTCCTGGTTATAAGACCCAGGACACCCCAGGGCTACAGCCGCGGTGGTCCTCGCCATCGGGGTTGCAGGGCTTTTTGCCCTCGGCCTTTGGCCCAACCTGCTTTTTCCGCTGCTGTGGATCTCACCGCTGTTGATAATAGTCTGCACCCAGGCAATGGCCGGCAGCCGGCATCTCTTCTCACCTCTTGGTCAGGGCGACTGGAGCAGGATCGTAACTTTTGCCACGGCCGCCCTGGTATGCGGCTTTTTCTGGGAAATGTGGAATTTTTACAGCCTGGCCAAGTGGCAATACAGCATCCCGTTTGTCCATGGCTACAAGATATTTGAAATGCCCCTGCTGGGCTACGCGGGCTACCTGCCGTTCGGCCTGGAATGCGCCGTGGTAGGCGATATCCTGCACCGGTTGAGGGCTGGCGATAAGCCTGCCCACGGGTTTAATGACATATAGCGAAGACCTTATTGCTGCCGGCCAGCAAGAACTGGTTAACGTAATTGGTAGACCCCATCCTCCACCAGACAGTGGTTAACCCCGGCTTCCTGGGACAGGTGGAATTTCTCGCTAAGTTGCCGGCAATGCCTTTCATGGTTCTACTTTTACCGCTGATCCGCCCGGGCCACCGCTGGCCGGGCGGGCCAGACGGGCCAGCGGTTCCCGTGGTGGCAGGTCACAACCGCCGCTCTGTCCGTCGAAGCGGTGCACCAGCGGCGAGCCGGTAGCGGGCCACTGCCCTTGCACACGGTTATCCGGCTCTTCACCGCTAAACACCAGGTAACCGTATTTGCCGTAGTGCGGGACCTTACGGGCGAGTCCCGCGACAGCGGACGGGACATCGGCGGCCAGCCAGGCAAGGGGCGCCGCGTCTTCGCGGGCGGCGGTTATTACGAAGCTATGCCCGTCCCGTGGCCACCGGCGCCCGGCCAGGTGAAGCGAGTCCGCTTCGACTTGCAACGATCCGCTCACGGCCGGCAGCCTGCCGCGAAACCGATTCATCCAGCCCAGAAGCCATACCGGCCGGTCCACCGGGAGTCCCGGCAACTCGTTGTCCGCTCGCACGGTGACCCCCGGCTCTCCCGCCGCCCAACCCGCGGCCAACTGCCGGTAGGCTTGCAGCAGGGGTTTCGGCCCCTGGGACGGCACGACCAGGAGCAGGCGTTCGGCCCCCAACAGCGAATCCAGGGAAACAGGAAGTTCGGCCGGCAGCAGACGCCGGAACAGATCGAAGCGGGGATCGACCGCGACACACTGCACTTCGCCCGGCAGCGGCAGTGAAACCTCGGCACGTTCACCGGCGAGGGCCACGCGCTGCTCGACCATACTGCCATCGGCCAGTCGAATGGCAACCGGCACCTGTAGCGGCATTGCCCCACCCGGGGTCTCCTGCGTTAACGCCAGGCTCAGCTCCCCATTATCAACCTGGATGCTGTCCAATTGCAGACGGGGTGCCCCCGAGCGCTCGGTCCAATGCCGGAAGAAGTCACGAAGGGCTTGGCCACTGACCGCCTCGAACGAACGGCGAATATCGGCGAAAGAGGCCTCGGTGAAGCGGTGTTCCCGATAGAAATGCCGCAACCCTGCAAGGAACACCTTATCTCCCAGGCGCAGCCGCAGCATATGGAACAGCATCAGCGATTTACCATAACCGATGGCCTGACTGGCGCCACTGTGCCTTGAGGTAAAAGCGGTGAGCGGAAAATCACGGCTCTCAAAGACGTGTTCGGCATATTTTTGCAACTGACCGCGGCGGTATTCGGGCCCTTGACCCTGGCGCTCCTTGAGCAGATGATCGGCCATATAGGCGGTCAGCCCCTCGCTCCAGTTACCCGTCTGGTAATCGACGAAGACCCCGTTACCCCACCAGTTGTGTACGATCTCATGGGGATAGGAGGAGTGGATAATAAAGGGCAGGCGCAGCACCCTCGGCCCGAGCAGCGTAAAAGAGGGCATCCCGTAACCGGTCTCCCAGAAATTCGAGACCAGGGCGAATTTGCCATAGGGGTATTCGCCCATCAAGGCGCTGAACAGTTGCAGATAGTCGCCGGTGGCTTCCAGATAGCGGTGTGCCAGTTCCGGCTCGGCCTCGCGCAGGTAGACCCGGGCTTCGGCGGGGCCGGCGGCTTGCCGGCTGACCTGAAAGCGGCCGGCGACCAGATAGATCTCCTGCTGGGGGTGAGTCTCGACCCAGCGCCCGCGGCCGCCCTCCCCCGCGCTCTCGACCCCCTGGCTGACGCTGCTCCAGCCCGCCGGAGCCTGGACTTCGAGCGTAAAGGTCATACGTTCCCCCGCCTCCAAAGTCGGCACCCAGCCGCTGGCTCCGCCCAGAAAGACGCCATCTTCGGCGATGTAGCCGGGCGTCTGCTGCCGGCCTCGACCGACGCCCTCGCCAAAGTCATCAAGTGGATGGTGCAGGCGCCCGCCATAACGCAGGGTCACTCGCCGCGCCCCGTTGGCCAGCTTAAGGCGGTAACGCTCAAGGGGGATCCCGCCATGGTCGCGCCCCAGGAGTTCCAGTTGCGCCCCGTTCAGCGCCGTCGGTTGGAGACCCGCATGCAGGGTGAAAACCGGGTCGGTCGCCGGCGCTTCGGGCCAGACAAGCGTATCGGTAACCTCCAGCGCATGGGCTTCCGGTTGCAGGATGACCCGCAGCCGATGCTCCACCACCGGCGCCGCCGCCGCCGGCAGCGCCAGCAAGCACAGCGCCAAAAACACCAGCAGGCGGGTGCATAAGCATGGCAAACGGCCAGGCGGGAAGGCGGCGGGAAGGGTGAACACCACCATCAGCCCCCCGGCTTCACCGGCTTCCAGCTTGATCTCTCCCCCCATACTCTCCACGATGCGCCGGGCTATGGCCAGGCCGATTCCGGTCCCCTTACTCTGCTCTTTGCCCACGGTGGAAAGGCGTTCAAAGATCTCCAACACCCGCTTCCGGTAAACTCCGGGCATCCCCGGGCCGTTGTCGGTCAGCCGATAACGGTTCCACTCCCCCTCATTCTCACCGCTGAACTTTATGCGCGGCTGCTTGCCTGCTCCGGCATGAATAAGGGCGTTTTCCAGCAGAACCGTAAGCAGTTCATGCAGGCGCGGCTGGTCGCAAAAAGCCGGGGGGAGTTCCCCTATCTCAATTTCGCCTCCGCTTTGCGCCACCAGGGTGTTCAAGCGCTTCCACACCTGGGCCGCCGCCTCTCCGGGATCATGGGTGGCCGGGGGAACACGCGCCTCACCCGCCGAAAGATAGTGGCGGATATCGCGCACCAGGTTACGCAGGTAGCAGGCGTTATCTTGGATAAAGCCCAGGGCCGTGCCTACCTCCTCTTTGGGGTGTTCGGCCAGCTCATGCTGCAAAATCTTGCTGTAGGTCACCAGGCGACGGGAGGGCTCCATCAGGTGATGGACGGAGACCTCGGCAAGCCGGGTCAAGTCGGCGTTGGCCCTCTCCAGGGCCAGGGACTTTTCACGCAGCTCACTCTCGTGCAGCTCTTGGGCGCGCAGGCGCTGGAGAACCTGGCGATCCAGAAGGAAGATGACGATCACCCCAAAGACCCAGATGGCGCCGAAAAAGAGCATGCGGTTACGGCGGGTCTCTTTCAGGGTGGCCAGATAAGGCGCCATGGGGACCGTAACCCCGATACCGCCCCGGAGATCACCGACCTTGTAGCCTTGAACGGCGTGGCACTTCAAACAACCCCGCTCGGTATACATGGGGCGCATCAAGCGCAGCACGGATTGCTCCCCGGCAAGTTGAAACTCCATCACCTCCTCGGCCCCCTGCTCAAAACGGCGCAGGGCCCGGCTCTCCCAGGGGTCGGGGGCGTTTGAAGGGTTGAGGGGGTTGGCACTGACAATCCGACCCCGTATGCCGTAAAAATCGCCGTACTCCTCCATGAGCTGGCGCAGCATATAGGCGGGATTCATCAGGGTAAGGGAGACTCCGGAGGGGGTGGTGATATCACGTTCCGGCAGATGGGCCAGTCCGGGGTTTGGCGGGGTGCGCTCGTTGCGGGGCACGTAAACCCCGCCATGGCTGGTCGCCCAGAGGCGAAAGGCCAGATCCTTATTGAAATTACTGCGGGCCTCCTTGATGGCCAGGGCCTCGGCGTGTCCCCGGGCGACCCGCATATCCCAGGCAAAAAAACCGCCGATGGTCAGACTCCAGGCCAGGACGGCCAACAAAAATATCAGGTTGTGCAACCTGTTGAGCTTCATCTTTCGGCGGCCACGGCGCGCAGTTCCCGATTGGTCCGGTTGACCAGTTCCGGGTCCAGCCAGGGGATCAGGATCGGTGGCAGGCTGTGGGCGCAGATCGTGGCGGCGGGGAAGTCCCGGTGGAATTTTTCGATGATTTGCCGGTAGCTGCCGATGAAGTCGGTTTCCTCCAGCCCGATATTGTTGGTACCGCTCATGATGAAGATGAAATTTGGCGCCCGGCACTGGCGAATGATCAGTTCCACCCGGCCCAGCAGACCCTGCACGGTTTCCCCGGCCCAGCCCTGGTTATGCACCCAATGCCGGGGGAAACGGGCCGCCCAGTCGTAATATTCGATCAGTGAATCGCCGGCGAAAACAAGTTCCTGCATGGTTGGCAACTCCTGGCGTTGTGCAACTTTGCCTGCCGGCACCAGGCCTCATGGCACCATGCCTCTGATATTACTGGAGCCAACGAGCGGATTCGAACCGCTGGCCTGCTGATTACGAATCAGCTGCTCTACCGACTGAGCTACGTTGGCTTGTCCGGGCGGGCGGCGGTGGGGCGAAGAGCTGGACTCTTGCCGTCCGGCTTTCCTATTTACCGTAAAATAGCCGATTACGCCAGTGGCATTTTGGAGCCTGGCGTGCTAAAAAGTGGCCATGCGTAACGCAAAAAGTTCAGCCCATATCCTGGTAGTGGACGACGACGACACCCACCGTTACATGCTCAAGACCATGCTGGCCCGCTGGGGCTGGCAAACCGCCGAGGCGGTGGACGGGCAGGCGGCGGTGGAAGCGGTGCGGCAGCGCCCCTTCGACGCGATACTGATGGACGTACGGATGGCCCGGATGGACGGCATGGAGGCCCTGGGACTGATCCAGGCCCACAACCCGGCGATTCCGGTGGTGATCATGACCGCCTATTCCTCCATCGACTCGGCGGTGGCGGCGATCAAGGCCGGGGCCCGGGATTATCTGACCAAGCCGCTGGATTTCGACCGTTTGCGACTTACCCTGGCCAAGGCGTTGGATCATCGCCAGGTCGAGGAATCCCGCCGGGAGCTAGGCGGCGGCGCGGCCGGCGGGCTGGAGGACAGTGCCGGGATTATCGGCCAGTCCCCGGCCATGGCCGAGCTGCTGGAGATGATCTCCTATGTCGCCCCCACCGAGGCCACGGTGTTGATCAGCGGCGAGTCGGGCACCGGCAAGGAGCTGGTGGCCGCCGCCCTGCATCGCAACAGCGCCCGCCGCGATGGCCCTTTTGTCAAGGTCAACTGCGCCGCCCTGGTGGAAAGCCTGCTGGAATCGGAACTCTTCGGCCATGAAAAAGGGGCCTTCACCGGCGCCGACCGCCGCCGGGAAGGCAAATTCCGCCAGGCCGACGGCGGCACCATCTTTCTTGACGAGATCAGCGAAACCTCGCCGGCCATGCAGGCCAAGCTGCTGCGAGTACTGCAAGAGCACGAAATCCAGCGGGTGGGCGGCCAGGAGACCCTTAAAATCGATGTCCGGGTGATCGCCGCCAGCAACCGGGTGCTGGAGGAAGCGGTACAGGAAGGCGACTTCCGCGAGGATCTCTTTTACCGGCTCAACGTGGTCACCCTGCCGGTGCCGCCACTGCGGCAGCGCGGCGAGGATATCCCGCTGCTGGCCGCCCATTTCATCGACAAATTCGCCACCCGCAACCGCCGCCGGGTGGAAGGGATCACCCCGACGGCCATGGATTTGCTGCGCCGCTACCACTGGCCGGGCAATGTCCGGGAGCTGGAGAACGCCATCGAACGCGGGGTGATTATGATGCGGGGGGAATATCTTGACCAGCGGGCATTGCCCATTACCCTGCAACGGCTCGCTGCCGAAACGACCCCGGAGGAGGCGGCCGACGATCCCGAGAGCGACCGGCCTCAGCCGGCCTCGCTGGCGGAAGCGGAAAAACAGGTCCTGCAAAGAGTGCTGGCGGAAACCGGCGGCAACCGCAGCGAGGCCGCCCGTCGCCTCGATATCACCCGCAAGACCCTGCTCAGCAAAATCAACAAATACGGTTTGTAAAGAGGTGCTTGATGACTAAACCGGCAAGCAAGATCAGGTTAAAAATAGAAGGCCGGGTGCAGGGTGTTTTCTTCCGTGATTACACCAAACAGGAGGCCGACCGGCTGGGGCTGGACGGCTGGGTCCGCAATCTGCCCGACGGCGCTGTCGAGGCCCTGTTCGCCGGCCCCGCCGAGCAGGTGCAGGCCGCCGTCGCCTGGTGCCATAAAGGCTCGCCCCAGGCCCGGGTCAGCAAAATAACGGAACTGCCGCCCCCCGAGGAACCGCTCCCCCCCGGTTTCCAGGTCCGTTATTGATAAACGTTCAGCAGCACCGCACCTTACGGCGATCAGCCAAGCTTAAGTACGCGGGGCACGAGGCGCTTGGCTGCTTGCCGTAATCTACGGCACTGCTGAACGTTTACCGCCCGTTAAGTCAGCGGTCGTTGGTTCCAGCAATAAACGCTTACCGTTATTGAATCAACGGCGCCAGGTGGCCAACACCTCATCGGCAATGGGGGTGGCGGTGATTTCCCGTGATTGCTCGGGCCCTTCGGCGGTAACCACCGCCGGGCCGGCGGCCCGGGTTTTGGGAGCGGCGTAGCGCAGCACCAGGCCGGCGGCGGCCGGCAGGTCGTCTTCGCCGGTAAGGTGGCGCAGGATGGCCAGCGGACCGGGATGATCCCGCAGGGTCAGTTGCCAGTCGCCCGGCCCGCGCCGCTTTTGCAATTGCTCGTTGCCCGCCTGGTTGCGGCCCAGTACCGCCCAGGCGCCGCCGGGCAGGCAAAAGACGCGGCCGGCCAGCAGCAGCCGGATATCCTCGGCGGCCGGGGTCCGCCCCTGTGCGCCGACTTCCCGGTAGAGCCATTGGATGCGTTTTGCCTGGTTGGGGTCGGTCAGCACGCAGCCACCGCCGGGGCTCTGGTAATCCTCGATGCCAAAACGGGCCGCCAGCTCGATCTGGGGGGTGCGGTTGCGCCCCTTGAAGGCATGCAGCCGTTGGCGATCCACCAGCCCTTCCCGCTCCGGCCTGGTGGGCGGCAGGTTCAGGGCGCTTAAGGGACGCAGCAGCAGATCGGCACAGCCGCTGTCACGCTCGATAACTCGCAGGGTATCGCGGCGCTGGGACATCGGTCGTTGCCCCAACACCTCGCCGGAGACCAAAAAAGAGGCGCCAAACTCCGGCAACATGTCCAGGGCCTCACGCATCAGCAAGATCTTGCAATCGACACAGGGGTTGAAATTTTTGCCATAACCGTGGGCCGGAGCGGCCAGCATCCGCAGATAGGGTTGGGTGACCTCACGCAGCACCACGTCGATGCCGTACTGATGGCGCACCTTTTGCCGGTAGGCCTCCGGCGCGGCCAGCAATTCGGCCCCGAAAAAGGGACTGACGAACTTCACCGCCACCACCTTGATCCCCTGTTCCATTACCACCCGGCAGGCCAGGGTGCTATCCAGGCCGCCGGAGAAAAGGGCCAGCGCGGTGGTCATGGCTCTTCCCCGGTTTGCCGTTTACGGGCCAGCAGTTCGGTGGCGTATTCCATGGTCTTGGCGGTCACCGCCTCGCCACCCAGCATCCGGGCCAACTCCGCCGGCCGCTGCTCTTCAACCAGCGGCACCACCTCGGTGATGGTCCGCCCGTGCTGCTCCCGTTTGCGGACCACGTAATGATCGTCGGCGCCGGCGGCGATCTGGGGCAGATGGGTGATGCAGAAGACTTGATGGTGGCCGGCCAACTCGCGGATCTTGGCGGCCACCGATTCGGCGGTGCGGCCGCTGACTCCGGCGTCGACCTCGTCGAAGATGACGCTCTCCACTTTGTCCTGGCGGGCCAGGATACATTTCAAGGCCAGCATCAGGCGGGATAGTTCGCCGCCGGAAGCCACCTTGGCCAGCTGCTTGAGCGGCTCGCCGGGGTTGGCCGAAAAAAGGAATTCCGGCCGGTCCCAGCCCAGCCGGGTCAGCTTGGCCAACTCCCGGTGGTCGGGGATCTCGACCTCGAAGCGGGCCTGTTCCAGGGCCAGCGAGGCCAGCTCGGCGCTTACCCGGCGGGTCAGATCGGCGGCCACCCGGCGGCGGGCGGCGGCCAACTCGTCGGCCAGGGCCAGCAGGCGGGCCTCGATTTCCGCCACCTCCCCTTCCAGGGCGGCCAACGCGGCCTCCAGGTTTTCCAGATTTTCCAGTTCGGCGGCGGCCCGCTCGGCAAAGGCCAGCACCTCTTCGATACTGTCGCCGTATTTACGCTTCAAACGCTGTAACTGGTCGATCCGGGCCGTCACCTGGTCCAGCCGGCTCTGGTCGTTGGGCAACTCCTGCAGGTAACGGACGACCTCCTGTTGGGCTTCCTCCAGGATATAGCTGGCACCAGCCACTTCCTCGGCCAGCTTGCTCAACCCCTGGTCCGTGGCCGCCATCTGCCCCAGGTTTTTGCGGACTGCCGCCAACGGCCCGGTGATCTTGCCGGCCAGATCGTCATAGCAACGCTTGCCGGCGGCGATCAATTCATCGGAGGACTTCAGCCGGTCACGCTCTGCCAGCATACGTTCATCCTCGCCGGGTTCCGGGGCGATTTCGGCGATCTCGTTGCTTTGAAAGCGCAGAAAATCCCGGCGCTGCTCCTTGTCCTGTTCCCGGTTCTGCATTTCGGCCAGCCGGCTCTTGGCACCCTGCCATTGGTCATAGCAGGCGGTAAAACGGCCGCGCAAGGGCAACAGATCGCCGGCGGCATCGAGGCATTGCAGGTGATAACGGGGTTGCAGCAGTTGCTGATGGTCGTGCTGGCTGGCCACGCTGAGCAGATGTTCAACGATGCCGCCGATGGTGGCGGCGGTGGCCAACGAGCCGTTGAGGTAAAAGCGGCTTTTGCCCTTGGCGCTGATCAGCCGTTTGACGATCAGTTCCCCGGGTTCGGCGGCGGCCTGGTCGGCGGAAGAGTCGTCTCCCTCACCGTCGGCCTGTTCCAGACCGGCGGCGGCCAACGTCCGGCGCAGTTCATGGTGGTCGCCGGCGTATTCAAACAGGGCCTCCACGGTGGCCTGTTCAGCCCCGCCACGGACCCAGTCGGCCGTGGCCCGACCGCCGGCCAGCAGATGGATGGCCTGCAGGATAATCGATTTGCCGGCCCCGGTTTCGCCGGTAAGGGCGATCAGGCCCGATCCCGGCACCAGCCGCAACTCCTCGATCAGGGCCAGGTTCTTGATCCAGAGTTCTTTCAACATGGCGCCAGCATACCCTATCCTTCCGTAATTGCAAGAAAAACCGACAACTCTGGCTTTTTGGCCGCTTCCAAGTTATCATATAAAAGGCGTTTTTTAGCGCCCACCGTCAACTTTTTCCGTTCCCGGATTGTCTATTGATTGTTTACCGGGCTTTAATTGATATAATCGTTTACCAGGGCCAATAACCGTGGACTTAACGGGCCGTAACCGTTCAGCAGTGCCGCAGATTATGGCAAGCAGCCAAGCGCCTCGTACCCCGTGTACTTAAGCTTGGCTGATCGCCGTAAGGTGTGGTGCTGCTGAACGGTTACTAATTGATAACCTGTTGCCAGTCAAGCAAGAGAGCAGCGATGTTGTGTGGGCTTACCAAAAACCGGGCGGTGTTTATAATGCTGGCCCTTTTATTGTTTATCGGGGCAATGCCACGGCCGCTGGCCACCGCGGCGGTAACCATCCAGGATGAACGGGAGCTGGGCGAGAGCCTGCTGGTGACCTTTCGCCAGCAGTTCAAGCTGCTTGATGAGCCCGACATCAGCAGCTATATCCGCGATCTGGGGCGGGAGATTCTCGAGGTGGCCGGTCACCAGCCCTTTGACTACCAATTCTACGTGATCAACAACCAGGATTTCAACGCCTTTGCCGCCCCCTCCGGCCTGATTTTTATCCATTCCGGCCTGATCGAGGCCAGTGACAGCGAAGGGGAGTTGGTCAGCGTTCTGGCCCACGAGGTGGGGCATGCCGCCAGCCGCCATTACGCCGACCGGACCGAAAAAATGAAACGGGTCAGCCTGGGCACCACCGCCGTGGCCCTGGCCGGGATGCTGCTGGGCGGCGGCAGCGCCCTGGGAGAGGCGGCCATGGCCGGTTCCGTGGCCGGCGGCGCCACCCTGGGGCTGCAATTCAGTCGTCGGGATGAAGAGGAAGCCGACCGCTTGTCCTTCAAATGGATGCAAGAGATGGGCCGCGACCCCGCCGAAATGCTGGGTATGCTGCGTAAAATGCGCAAGATCAGCCGTTTTCGCCGGGGGCAGCTGCCTCCGTACCTGCTGACCCACCCGGAACCGGAGCAACGGCTGGCCTATATCGAGGATCGCCTGCGGATGGATGGCGCCGAGTTAAAGCCGGCCCCGCCGGCCAACGATGACGATTTTGCATTCGCCTTCCACCGGGTGCGCCAGCGCATCTTCGCCCTGACCCGTTCACCCCAGGAACTGATCCCCGCCCTGCGCCACCGGCTGCGCCAAGGCGACCGGCAGGCCGCCGACTTCATGGCCCATTTCGGCCTGGCCCAGGCATACACGGCGGAACGCCGCCACGAGCAGGCCCTGGCGGAGATCAACAAAGTGATCGACCGTTTCCCCCAGCACGCCATTCTGCTGGCCGACCGGGGGGTGATCAACTTCGAAGCCGGCCGGCGGCAGCAGGCCCTGGATGACTTGGCGCAAGCGCGGCAGCGGGAACCGGACGATCCCTTTATCATCTACCAGCAGGCCCGTATCTTTCAGCAGTTGAACCAAAACGACCGGGCCCGGCCGCTTTATGAACGACTGCTGGAGTTGACTCCCGACCACGCCCGGCTCCATGATCGCTACGGCCGCTTACGCTCGGAGCAGGGCGAACGGGCCGCCGGCCATTACCATCTGGGGCTTTACCACTGGTATGACGGCAATCTCCGCTCGGCCCGGTACCACCTTAAGGAGGCGGTAAAAGTCGCCGGCGACGAGCAACCGGAGATTGCCCGGCAAGCCCGGGAGCAGCTCGACAAAATCGCCCGTTCGCAGAGATAGGGAGTAAAAGCGGTAATGCTCAACAATCTCTGGCAAAAAATCCGCCCCGCCGGCCATGAACCCAAACCAGCCGCCGAAGGGCAAAACGCCGGGGAGCATGGCCGGCGACCGGCAAAGGACCAGCAACGACCAAAACGATCCGCCCTTGACGAACCAGGCCCCAACCCCCAACGGCGGTGGCAGGCAGGAGAGGTTCTGCTGGGGAATTACCTGATCGAGGCGGTGCACCCCGCCCCCGATGGCGGCTGCCATTATTATTGCCGGCACCGGGGCCGCCGGCTGCCGGCCCTGCTGGAAACCCCGTCACCGGAGTTACTCGCCGCAGACACCGGAGGACGCCACGTTCTTGAGCGGGCCGAGCTGCGCATCAAGCTGGGGATGCATCCTAATCTGGCCGCCACCTTTAATCTTCGCTTTACCAGAAAAATGCCGCTGGTGATCGGTGAACTGGCGGCCGGCGACACCCTGGCCGCTTGGCTGACCGCCACCCATGAAATCAACCCGCGAGTGGGCTTGTCGCTGGCCATCCAGCTCTGCCACGGCCTGGAACACTGCCACCGGCAGGGCGTTATCCATGGCCGCCTCCGACCCGAGGTGATCGTTATCACCCCCGGCTCCCTGCTCAAAGTGGGTGGCCTGGGCCTGGCCGCCGCCGACCAGGCCGGGGTGGCCGCTGATATCCAGGCGGTGGGCCACTGCCTGTGGCGGCTGTTCTGCGCCAACCAGCCCTTTGCCGACCCCACCGCCCAACAGGCCGCACGGCCGCTGCCGCGAGGGGCGGACATCACCCTGCCGCCGGCCCTGCAACTGGCCCTGGTCAAAAGCGTGATGACCAGGGGCAAAGAGGGTTACCAGGACGGCGCCCAGTTAAGGCGGGATCTCAACCAGGCCTACCGGGAGCTGTTCAAGATAACCTGCCCCTACCTGGAGCCCCCCGGCGGCGACTACCGGGCGGCAATTTTCAACAACCAGGCGGTGATGCTGCTGGAGGAGGGCAAAGAAGATGAAGCCCGCCGCAAATTAAACCGCAGCCTGGAGCTTAACGACACCCTGCCGACGGCTATCTATAACGATTTGCTGCTGCACTGGCGCAAGGGGAGGCAACACCCAGCCCAGATCCTGCGCCGGGTCCGAGCCAACCAGCAGGCCGGAGAGCGGCTGCCCGCGCTGCTGACCTTACAAAAAAGCCTGAAGCTGCAACTAAGCGGCCTGCAGGAAGACCCCGCCCAGGACCCGGAGGGCGGGCCGGACTTTCAGCTGATCCTGCCGCCCCAGGATCTGAAGATCTACCGCCATGACGCCGAGCGGCGGCAAATGGAGCAAAAAATCCACGAGCACCTGCGCCAGCGCCGCTACCAAGGGTGCCACGATACCCTCTATCAACTCTGGGGCCGGGAAGGCTATCGCAAGGATCGTTTCTGCAACCAGATTTATGAAGAGTTGCTGCAGGTGCGGGAAAAACTGCAACCCTTCGCCGGCCAGCGTTTTCTTAAATTAAGCGGCCACCGGGCGCCGGTGCGGGGTCTGGCCTGTATTCCCCGCAGCCGGCGAATCGTTTCCCTGGGCGAGGACGGCCGGATCATCATCCACGACCTGGCAGCCGGCGGCAAACCCCAGGTGGCCGAAAACCATGAACTGGCCGCCACCGCGCTGGCGGTCTGCCCCCACGGCAAACATCTGGCGGTGGGCTGCGCCGATGGCAGCGTGCAACTGCTGGCCCCCCGCAGCGCCAGGGTGGCCGGCCAGGAAATGAACCACCGCGGCCGGATCACAGCCCTGACCTTCAGCCCCGACGGCAAGCTGCTGGCTGCCGCCGCCGAGGATGGCGGACTCAAGGTACGCCGGCTGGCCACCGGCCGCGAGGACGCGGTTTCCCTGGCCGATAGCGGCCCGGTCCGGGGACTGCACTACCCCGACGACAGCCTGGAACTGTTGACCGGCAGCGACGACGGCCAGCTCCGCCACTGGAAAAGCCGCCTGCGGGAGTGCCTGACCACCATCGACGCCCATGCCGGCGGGGTTTATGCCCTGGCCGCCGCCCCCGGGCTGCTGATCTCCGCCGGGGCCGACCGCCGGATCCGGCTCTGGCAAAGGCCGGAGCACAGCTGCCGGCAGACCCTGCGAGGCCATGGCCAGCGAATCCGGGCCTTGCTGACCATGCCCGATGAGCGTACCCTGGTCTCCGCCGGCGACGACGATGTGTTGCTGCTCTGGGATCTGGCCAGCGGCCAGCAGCTCTTCAGCCTGGATGGCCGGGGCGGCGGTATCCGCAGCCTGGCCCCCGGCCCCCGCCCCCACACCCTGCTGGCCGGCCGGGCCGATGGCACCATCAACGTCTGGATGCTGATCTATCAACTTAATTTCGAGCTGCTCTAAATGACCGTGCCGGATCGCCACACACCCTTGGCCGAACGGCTGCGGCCGGCCTCGTTGGCACAGTTTGTCGGCCAAAGCCATCTGCTGGGTGACGACAAACTGGTGAGCGGCCTGGTGCGCTCCGGACATTTGCCCTCGCTGCTGCTCTGGGGCCCGCCGGGCAGCGGTAAGACCACCCTGGCCCGGCTGCTGGCCGGCCAGAGCGGGGCTGACTTCATTTTTTTCTCGGCGGTCCTCTCGGGGGTCAAGGAGATCCGGGCGATTGTCGAGCGTAGCCGCCGCAACCTTGAGGAAAGCGGCCGCGGCAGCGTGCTTTTTGTCGATGAGATCCACCGTTTCAACAAGGGCCAGCAGGACGCCTTTCTGCCCCACGTCGAATCCGGCCTGCTGACCCTAATCGGGGCCACCACCGAAAATCCCTCCTTCCAGGTGATTGCGCCACTACTCTCCCGCTGCCGGGTACTGGTCTTAAACGCCCTGGAAGAAGACGAACTCGGGGAGATCCTGAGCACCGCCCTGCAAGACCGCCAGCGGGGGTTGGGCGAGCTGGAACTGACCATCAGCGACGAGGCCGCCGCCCACCTGATCGCGGTGGCCGACGGCGATGCCCGCAACCTGCTCAACAGCCTGGAGATCGCCGCCGCCCTGGTGGCCGATAAAAAAGAGGCCGCCGCCGGCCACCTCGAACTGGCCGACATCGAAGAGGCGATCCAGCGCAAGAGCCTGCGCTACGACGCCACTGGCGAAGAGCATTACAACCTGATCTCAGCCCTGCACAAAAGCCTGCGGGACAGCGATCCCGACGGCGCCCTCTACTGGCTGGGGCGGATGCTGGCCGCCGGTGAACAGCCGCTTTATATCGCCCGCCGCTTAATCCGCTTCGCCTCCGAGGATATCGGCAACGCCGACCCCCAGGCGCTGGGGCTGGCCTTAAACGCCCGGGAAACCTACCATCAACTGGGCACCCCGGAAGGGGAACTGGCCCTGGCCCAGGCCACCGTCTATCTCGCCACCGCCCCCAAGAGCAACGCCGTCTACGCCGCCTATAATCAGGTGCGGGAAGCGATCCGCCGCCACGGCAGCCTGGAAGTACCGCTGCACCTGCGCAACGCCCCCACCGGCCTG
Source organism: Desulfurivibrio sp. (assembly GCA_034522365.1). Taxonomy (GTDB): domain Bacteria; phylum Desulfobacterota; class Desulfobulbia; order Desulfobulbales; family Desulfurivibrionaceae; genus Desulfurivibrio. The sequence goes on from JAXHLI010000016.1 coordinate 174,700, forward strand.
ATGCGCAATCTGGGCTATGGCCGGGAATATCAGTACGCCCACGACGACCGCCTGGGGCTGGTCGATCAACAGCATCTGCCGGATAAACTAAAGGATCAGCGCTTTTACCACCCCACCAACCGGGGCCATGAAGCGATAATCAAGGACAGGCTGGAAAAATGGCGCAAAATTCTCGCCCAGCGGGCCAAGGAACAAAAATGAATCCTTTTTTTCAACCCTTGCTACCGGCGATTTTGCTACTGCTGGTCATCGGCCTGCTGGCGCCCGGTACCGGGTCCACCGACACAGCGCCGGGTAATAACCGCGAGTTGCTGCTCTTTTATAGTAACGACGTACGCGGCGAACTGGCTCCCTGCGGCTGAACGGCTGAGCAACTGGGCGGTCTGTCCAGAAAAGCGGCGCAACTGCAACGGGCCCGGCAGCAGTACCCCCAACTGCTGGCCCTGGACGCCGGCGCCCTGCTTTTCCCCCGGGCCCAGCTCCAGGCCGGCAACCGCCGCCAGAAGCTGGCCGCCGCCCGGGGCATCGCCGCCGCCTATCGGCAAATGGGCTATGAGGCGGTGGGGATTAACGGCGTGGACCTGGCCGGCGGGCTGGCTTTCTTGCAGGCGATCGCCCGGGAAAATCCGCCGGTATGGCTCAGTGCCGACTTGATCGACCCGGCCTCGCAACAACTGCTCTTTCCCGGCTGGCGGCTGGTCGAGCACGGGGGCTGGCGGATCGGCCTGATTGCTCTTAGCGGCTCCCTGCCGCCGACGGTTACCACCCCCTACACCCCCACCACCGTGGCCCTCCGACCCTGGCGCCAAGCCCTGGCTAAAGCCCTGGACGCCTTGGGCCAGCGGCCGGATATGGTGATTCTGCTCTCCGGCTTGAGCCCGGCGGAAAACCGGCAACTGGCCGAAGAATATCCCGACATCCATCTGCTGCTGGCGGCCGGCCACCACCGCGATAGGAACCTGAAAACCGGAGCTGGTCAACAACACCCTGCTCACCGCCACCAGCCGGCAGGGAAAGAGGTGGGACTGCTGGAGCTTGCCTGGAGCGCCGAACGACGCTGGCGCGACCCCGAGCTGGCCCGCCTGAACCAACTGCGGCAGCGGCTTGATCGGCTCAACTGGCGGTGGCGCAGCCTGCAACGGGCCGCACGGGAGAAGGCGGCCGCGGCCGACGACCCGGCAACGGCCGGCTCCGCGCCAGCCCTGACGGACCGCCAACAAGAGTTACAGGCAACGATCAAGGAGGTGGAACAACAAATCAAGCAACTGGAGCAAAAAGTTGGCCACCGGCAAGCCGCTTCCTATAACAGCCGTTTTCTGTCTCTGACCATGGCAAAACCCGAGGACCGGGAAATAGCGGCCCTGGTTGACGCCACCCTGGCAAAAATCAACGATCTCGGCCGCCAACAGGCCGCCACGGCCAGCCGCCGGCCAGCCGCCGACTCACCCTACCTGGGGCGGCAAAGCTGCCGGCCATGCCATCAACCCCAACTGGCCAACTGGCAACAAAGCCGCCACGCCGCCGCCTACCAAAGCCTGGTCAAACGCCACCGCCAGTACGATCTTAACTGTCTGGGCTGCCATCTCACCGGCGCCTCGCCCGCTGACCGCTCGGCGCTGCTCAATTGGCCGGAAACCCTGCGGGGAGTCGGCTGTGAGGCCTGCCACGGGCCGGGGAAGGCGCATGTGGAGCGGATGACCAGCGGCGAGCCAGCCCCGGAGGCCAGCCAGCGGCAATTGGCAATAAGACGCCGCCCGGCGGCGGCCACCTGCCAACGCTGCCACACCCCCGAGCAGAGCCCGGATTTCAACTTCCGGCAGGGGCTGGAGGCCATCGATTTCCCCTGAAGCCGGCGCCGCTTGCCATGCACCGGCTGCTACGGGCGGGCTTTACGCATGGCCGCCTGGAAACCGGTGGCGGCGCGGCTGATCACTTCGTCGGCGACGCAGAAGGAGAGCCGGAAATAGCCCGGCCGGCCAAAGCCCCGGCCCGGCACCGCCAGAATCCGCTCGGCGGCCAGCAGCCGGACAAATTCGCTATCGTCGGCCAGGGGTGATTGGGGAAAAAGGTAAAAAGCGCCCATGGGAGGCGTAAAGTGGTAGCCGGCCTCGGCCAGCAGCCGGCAGAAAAGCTCCCGGCGGCGACGGTAAACTCCAACATCCACCGTGACCCCCTGCAGTTCGGCTACCACCTTCTGCAGCAGGGCCGGGGCGTTGACATAACCCAGGATCCGATTGGCCAGGGTCAGGGCGGCCAGCAGGGCCGGCTTATCGGCAATGGCCGGATTGACGGCCAAGTAACCGATGCGCTCACCGGCCAGGGAAAGGTCTTTGGAGTAAGACGAGATCACCATACTGTGGCGATAGAGCGGCAAGATGGCCGGCACCTGGTGATCATCAAAGGTGATCTTACGGTATGGTTCATCGGCGAGCAAATAGATGGTCTGGGGAGCCTGCTCCAGCACCTCCACCAGTTCCCGCAGTTCCGCCGCCGTATAAATCCGGCCGGTGGGGTTGTTGGGGCTGTTGATGATGATCGCCTTGGTCCGGGGGGTGATGGCCGCCGCCACCGCCGCCGGGTCCGGGCCGAAATCCTCGCCGGTTTCAACCACCCGGGCAATACCGCCGTGGTTATCGATATAGAAATGGTACTCGACAAAATAAGGGGCCAGGATCAGCACCTCGTCGCCGGGATCGAGCAGGGCCTTTAAGGCCACATTGAGGCCCCCGGCCGCCCCCACCGTCATCAGCACCTCCTCGGCGCTTAATGCGCTCTCCTGCTCCCGGGAGAGTTGGGCGGCCACCGCCGCCCGCACTTCGGGATAACCGCCGTTGGGCATGTAGCCGTGGCCACCCGCTTGCCCGGCGGTGGCAAGCCGGGTCAGGACCTCGGCGAAACGTGGCGGCGGGGGCAGATCCGGGTTGCCCAGGCTGAAATCGCACACCTCGTCCTCGCCGTAACGGGCCTTAAGACGGGCGCCCTCCTCGAACATCCGTCGTATCCACGAAGAACGCTCGGCAAACTCGGCCATCTTACGGGATATCGCCATCGCCGCCTCCCTCTTACAGTTGTTGAGGTTCCCTGTCTTCCTCACAAAAAACCCGCTCTGGCCTTGACCAGAGCGGGTTAAGATAATCCTAACAACCACCATGGAACATGCTCACGGCGGTGCTGCTGAACGTTTACTAAAATCAGGCGCCAAAGGCACTCTGCAGCGGCGGTACGGTCTGCTTCTTGCGGCTCATCATGCCGTCCACCCACATGGTGTCGTTACTGAGCTTGCCGTTGAAGGCCTTTTCGATGATCTCCGGCTCATCGGAGAAGACCAGCAATTCGGAACCTTCCTTGACCACGTCGGTGAGCATCATAATCACCGAATGGCGGCCTTCGGCCTTGATTTCCTGCAACCCCTTGATCAAGTCGTCGCGCACGTCCGCCACCTGATCGAGGGTGGCCAGCTCAAGCTGGCAGATGCCAAGCTTCTTGCCGCCCATGTCGAAGTCTTTGTAGTCGCGGAAGATCAGATCGCGAATCGGCACCCCGGCCACCGCCGACTTGGCCTTGAGCATATCCATAAAGAAGGCGTCGGTATCGCTGACTCCGGCGGCGGCGCTCAATTCCTTGACCGCACCCTTGTCCTCGTCGGTGCAGGTCGGGGACTTGAAGTTGACGGTATCGCTTAAGATGGCGCCCAGCATGGCGCCGGCGATATCCTTGGGCAACTCGACGTTGTTGTTTTTATACATCTCATGGAGCACGGTGCAGGTGCAGCCCACCGGCTTGGCGTAAAAGAAGATCGGGCCACCGGTGGTGATATCACCGATTTTATGGTGATCGACAATGGCCACCACGTTGGCCTCCTTAAGTTTTTCCGGACCCTGGCCAATATCGCTGAAGTCGACCAGAGCTACGTCCTTGCCGGCCACGTCGGGGCATTCGGCGGGGGTCGCCAGGCCGAATTTATCGAGCACCAGTTGGGCCTCTTCCCCGGCTTTGGGGGCCTGAATAACGGGAGTCGCGTCGGTGCCGGTGGCCTTCAGGTAATGGGCAAAGGCGATGGCGGCGGCGACGGAATCGGTGTCGGGACTGGAATGACCTACTACGTACACGGACATGTTCTTCCTCCTTCTTTTTACTTGATTTTACGAAGTGTTTACAATATGGTCGTCTGAATAATTCACCAAAGGTTTTAAAATCAGGCTACGATAGTGAGATTGCCGCTTTCCGTCAAGGGAAAATATCCCCGGCTTTTTTCGGCCCCGGCCTCTTTTTTTTGTTGCCTTGTTGCAAGCGTTGTGATAGAAGCAGGTATCGTTTTTTAAACGCCGTTGAGCGCAGTACTTTAGTGATTGTCAAAATTGCCAAAGGGAACTAACCGCACGGCCCAATAACCGTAGCGGTTTTTTTATGCTCAGTTCAACGGCAAGCCGGGTTTTAAGCCATAAGGCCCGGTGATCTTATCAAGTGGTCCCACGGGGATCGCGTCCAGCAAGGAGTAGCAGATCATGGCAGAAGGTACAGTAAAGTGGTTCAACGACGCAAAGGGTTACGGTTTCATCGCTCAGGACAGCGGCAGTGATGTATTTGTACATCATACCGCCATTGAGGGTCAGGGTTTCAAGTCCCTGCAAGAAGGTGCCCGGGTGGAATTCGAAATCGTGGACGGTCCCAAAGGGCCGGCAGCCGGTAATGTGCGTCAGCTCTAAATTACCAGCTCAACAACACTGAATCACCCAAAGCCCCGGCCGTTAACAGCGGCCGGGGCTTTTTTTTGCCGAGCCGGCCAACAGCACCCCATCTTGCGGCGGTACAGGCTGGATAGTTACTTTTTGCTTGTGTCCCACCGCCGCATATTCTAATTTTACGTTCAGCAGCACCGTGGCGTTGCCGGCGCCAAGCGGCACAAGTTTTTCTTAAGGAGGTTGCAAAATGACGATAAAAGAAAGCGATTTTGAACAGGCGCTAGCGGTGGGTCGACCGCCCAATATCCGCCGCCTCTTTCCCAACTCCCGGGCGTTGATTGTCAGCGGCAAGGTGATCGACCGGGCGATGCTGGCCAAGGGGCGTTGCATGACCATCGCGGCCAACGCCCGCAACAGCTTTATTATCCGCGGGGCGCTCAAGGCCGCCCAACGGGCCGAGGCCGCCCTGATCATCGAGATCGCCCGCTCCGAGGGGGGTGCCAAGGCCTACTGCCCGGTCAATTACTGGAATATGGCCACCCTGGTGGACGCCGCCATCAACGAGTTGGGGATCACCGTGCCGGTGGCGCTGCACGCCGACCACTACGGAATCAAAAAAGAAGAGGACGTCGAGTTTGCCAAGGTAGAGATCCCCACCCTCTTTGAGGCCGGGCTTACTTCGATTGCCATCGACGCTTCGCACCTACCCGATGACAAGAATCTACTGACCAACTTGAGCCTGAGCCAACTGGTGCCCTCCTGGGCCGGTTACGAGACGGAAGTGGGCGAGATCAAGGGCAGCAGCGGCCTCTCCACCCCCGACGAAGCCCTTTTTCTGATCCAGGGGTTAAACGCCCACGACATCTTCCCAGACTGGATCGCCTTGAACAACGGTACCACCCACGGCATCGAGGCCAGCGACGCCGGGATCGACGTCGAAATGACCCGCAAGATCCACGACCATCTGGCCCCCTACCGGGTTTCCGGCGCCCAGCACGGCACCTCCGGCAACAGTTCCGAGCGTTTGCGGGAAATCACCGACAAGACCCGCACCACCAAGGCCAATGTCGCCACCGCTCTGCAGATGGTTTCCTGGGGGGTCGAGGTCAACGACTATGGCAACGCCCGGCTTGATGACCAGGGACGCTTGGTCAAGCTCAAGGAGCGCGGGGTTACCGAAGCATTATGGGAGGAGATGGTGGCCTACGCCACCGCCCAGGGCTGGAAGGCGGGCGATTACAAGAACCTCAACCTGCCCTTTGAAAACCGCCTGCTGGGCCAGCCGCAACCGGTACGGGAACGGATGGTCAAGGGGGTGGAAGACTTTGTCTATAAGATGTTAACCGAGGTTTTCAACGCCCAGGGCACAGCCCCGCTGGCGCTGGAAACAATCCTTGATAAAGGGAGTTACGACCTTGGCCCCAAGACCGAACGGCTGGAGGATCCGGCCGACTGGACCGGCGAGCGAATCGCCGCCAAAGCGGCCAACCTGGACAGCGACAAGGGCCCGGCAGGCGACTTCGACGATTGATTGAGCAAGCGGGGCTTGGCTTGGCCAGCCCCGCTTCCACCTATTATTTTTCGGCCTTGCTTTTCTCTTTATCGGAGCTGGCCATGTTCTTGACGTCGTTTACTTCTTTTTCCACGTCGCTTTTAAGGCTTTTCATCTCCTCGACTCCGCTTTCCTGCTCCACTTCATGAACGCCCTTCTTGAACGAACTGATGGCCTTACCCAGGCCGGAACCGATCTCCGGCAGCTTTTTGCCGCCGAAAACCAGAAAAGCGATGACGAGAATCACAACCAACTCCGGCATTCCCAATCCAAACATAATATCACCCTCTAGTGTAAACTTTGCGTTTCCCGCTTACCGCCGGGATCTGGATCCCTTACCGGTACTAATCTACCTTTTAACCGATATCTTGTAAAAAAAAAACCGTCTTTGTCGACAGCCCTTGCAATGTTTTTCCCAAGCCCCCGGCCGGGCTTTTTACTTGCCTGGCTTGCCGCCCCTGATTAGAATCGCTGTCATAGGTAACCGTACAGCAGCACCACAACTTACGGAGCAAACGGCCATGTTAGCAAACCAAGCAGACCACCGCAAAATTGGAACACCGGGGGTGAGGCGCTGGTGGCCGACTATCCTGCTGGCCATGGCCCTTGGCCTTGGCTTTTGGCCACCCGTCACCACCTCCGCGGCGACCGCCGAGCCGGCACTGCGGGTGGCCGCCGGCATCCCGCCGCTGGGTTATCTGCTGGAGCGCCTGGGCGGAGACGCGGTGGCGGCCACCATTCTGTTGCCCGCCGGCAGCGACCCCCATACCTTCGAGCCCAGCCCCGGCCAGGTTGCCCAATTGGCCCGAGCCGAGCTCTATTTTTCCCTTAATATGCCTTTTGAACAACTGCTGTTGCGGAAAATCGCCGCCGGCCCGCGGGTAGTCAAGGTTGACGGGGGGATCAAAAAGCTGCCCCTGGCCGGGCATCACCACGAAGCTCCCCGGCACAGTGATGACCATGACGACCATGATGACCACCATGACCACGCCCAGGCCGACGCTCAGCACCATGACCATGCCACCAGCGGTGAACACGACCCCCATGTCTGGCTGTCACCCATCGGCTTGGCGAAGATCGCGGCCCATATCAAAGACGCCCTGGTCCAGGTTGATCCCCCACGGGCCGCTTTCTACCGGGACAACTACCGCGAACTGGCAGCGGAGCTGGAGCAGCTGCATACCTCAATCTCCGAGTTGCTGGCCCCCGTGGCCGGCCATACCATCTACGTTTACCACCCCGCTTTCGGCTACTTCACCAATGCCTACAATCTCCGGCAACGAGCGGTGGAGATCGGCGGCAAAACCCCCACCCCCCGGCAGTTGCAGAGCCTGATTAAACAGGCCCGCCGCGACGGAGTACGGGTAATCTTCGTGCAACCCCAGTTTGACCGCCAAAGCGCCGCCACCATCGCCCGGGCCATCGACGGCGAAGTGGTAGCCCTGGATCCCCTGGCACCCGAGGTGATGACCAATTTTGAGAAAATGGCCCGCCATATCCGGCGCGCCCTGGACCCCAGCGCCAACAACCACTAAGCCGGGAAGGCACAACCATGAGCGGCAACGGTCAACCAGTTATCACTATCCATGATCTGCACTTTGCGTACGGCCGTCTGCCGATCCTGGAAGAGGTCAACCTCGAGGTGACCGCCGGCGACGCGCTCTGCGTCGTGGGCCCCAACGGCGGCGGCAAGACCACCCTGCTCAAGCTGATTCTGGGGTTGCTGGAACCTACCGGCGGCGCCATCCAGGTACTGGGCAAGAAACCCGCCGAGGTCCGCCTGCAATTGGGATACGTCCCCCAATACGCCCATTACGATCCCCTTTTCCCGGTGACGGTGCTTGATGTGGTGCTGATGGGCCGCCTGGGCCGGCGCCGCTCGGGGTTTTATAATCGCGACGACCGGCGGGCCGCCGCCCGCGCCCTGGCGCTGATGGGCCTTGAAGAGCTGGCCGGACGACTGTTTGCCGAAATCTCCGGCGGACAGCGACAACGAACCCTGATCGCCCGGGCCCTGGCCTGCGAGGCCGAGATTCTGCTGTTGGACGAACCCACCGCCAATATCGACATGGAAGCGGAAAATCAACTTTTCAAGCTATTGCGCCAGCTTAACCGGAAAATGACGGTACTGGTGGTCACCCACGACGTGGGTTTTGCTTCCAGCTTCTTTGAGCGCATCGTCTGTGTCAACCGACGGGTGAGCACGCATCCGGTGGCGGCCCTGGACGGCCACTTGATCCGGGAAATGTACGGCACCGACGTAACCCTGATCCGCCACGATCATGACTGTGCCAGCCACGACCAGAGGTGCGGCGGTGTTTGAATTTATCGAGGCGCTGCGGGATCCCGCCATCCCCTTTTTCCGTTACGCCTTTATGGTCGGGGCTCTGGCTTCCATCTCTTTTGGGGTGGTGGGCAGCTATGTGGTGGCCAAGCGGATCAGCTATCTGGCCGGGGCCATCGCCCATTGCGTGCTGGGCGGCATCGGGGCCGGGCTCTATCTCCGCCACCAGCTGGGGCTGAGTTGGTTCGATCCCCTGTACGGGGCCCTGGCCGCCGCCCTGCTGGCGGCCCTGATCATCGGCCTGGTCAGCCTCCACGCCAAACAGCGGGAAGATACGGTGATCGGCGCCCTGTGGGCCACCGGCATGGCGGTGGGGCTGCTCTTTATCGCCAAAACCCCGGGCTATGTGGAGCCGATGAGCTACCTCTTCGGTAATATTCTGCTGATTTCCAGCCGCGATCTGCTAATGGTGGCAGTCCTCAACCTGGTGGTGGTGGGGGTTGCCCTGCTTTGCTATCGCCAGTTGCTGGCGGTCTGTTTCGACGAGGAATTCGCCCGCCTGCGGGGGCTCAACACCGACTTCTACACCCTGCTGCTGCTCTGTCTGACCGCCCTGACCGTGGTTTTGCTGGTCCGAGTGGTGGGGATCGTGATGGTGATCGCCCTGCTGACCCTGCCGGCGGCGGTGGCAGGCACCTTCGCCCGCACCCTGGGGCAGATGATGCTGGGAGCGATTCTGGCCTGTTTACTTTTCGTCACCGCCGGCCTGGCGCTAAGCTTTAACCACGATCTGCCCAGCGGCCCGGTGATTATCCTGGTGGCGGCCCTGGTTTATCTGGCGGCCCTGGCCTGGCGAAAACTCAGGGGTTAACCGGGGCGCAAGCCACCGGCCCGATGGTGGCGGCCCGGCGGTTGATCTCGGCCAGCAGTTGCTCCTCGTCAATGGTCAGCAGTTGCCGATCCCGCATCACCAGCCGGCCGGCGATCACCGAATGGCGGACATCGGCGCCCCGGGCGGCATAAACCAGTTGCGAAACCGGATGGTAAAGCGGCGTCAGGTGGGGCTTTGCCAGGTCCACCACGATACAGTCGGCCAGCTTACCCGCCTCCAGGCTGCCCAGCCGTTGGGCCGCGCCCAGGGCCGCGGCCCCACCCCGGGTGGCCAGGCCCAGCACGGTGGCGGCCTCCATTACCGTGGGATCGCGGTGGAAAACCTTGTGCAGCTTGGCGGCCGTGTCCATCTCGCCAAAGAGGTCGACATCGTTGTTGCTGGCCGCGCCGTCGCTGCCCAGCCCCACCGGGACGCCGGCGGCCAGCAACTCCGGCAGCGGCGCCACCCCCGAAGCCAGTTTCATATTGCTCTCCGGACAGTGGATAACCCGGGCCCCGCTGGCGGCCAGAGTGGCGATCTCGGCCTGCTCCAGCCAGACTCCGTGGGCGGCCACCGTCCGTTCATCAAGCACCCCCAGTTGCGCCAGATGGGCCACCGGGTGGCAACCATAGCGGCGGCGGCAGTCCGCCACCTCATCGGCGGTCTCCGCCAGATGGATATGGTACAGGGCATCATGGCGGCAGGCGATTTTATGCAGTTTTTGCAACAACTCCGGGGCGCAGGTATAAACGGCGTGGGGATCGACGGTGATCGTAAGCCGCGGGTGCCCCTGGTAGTCGCCCAGCATTTTTTCCAGGTGTTTGAAGCCGTTGGCCAGTTCGCCGTAGCAGGGGGAAGGGAAGTCGTAGAGCACCTCGCCGATCCAGGCCCGCAACCCGGCCTGCTCGGCAGCCCGGGCCACGTCGGCGGCAAAGAGATACATATCGCAGAAAGCGGTGGTGCCCGAGCGGATCATTTCGGCCATGGTCAGCAGGGTGGCCTGATACACCAGCTCGCCGTCGAGCTTGGCCTCGGCCGGGAAGATATGCTCCTGCAGCCAGGTCATCAGCGGCAGGTCATCGGCCAGCCCCCGGAAGCAGCTCATGGCCGCATGGGTATGGGCGTTGATCAAACCGGGCATCAGCAGACCGCAGGGGGTGTCGAGCCACTCGGCGGCCCGGTAACGGGCGGCCAGCTCGGCGCTGGGGCCGACGGCCACGATTTCATCCCCTCGGATCGCCACGGCACCGTCATGGAGCACCCGCTCCCGCCGATCCATGGTCAACACCACGGCCCCGCTCAACACTAAATCAACCTGTTCCCCGGCCATCTCAATCCTCGTCACTGCAAAAACTCAACCGATTCAAGCCAGCAACTCCCATATCAGTTGCTGCAGGCGTTGGGCGCTGGCCTCGCTTTCGCGGATGATATCGGCCAGCCGGATGGGCTGGAAATTGTCGGGGTCGTTGACGTTGGAGACCACCGCTACCCCCAGCACCCGCATCCCGGCATGGCGGGCGACGATCACCTCGGGCACCGTCGACATCCCCACCGCGTCGGCGCCACATTGGCGCAGGTGGCGGGTCTCCGCCGGGGTTTCCAGGCTGGGGCCGGGAATCGCCGCGTAGACCCCCTCTGTCAGCCGCTCCAGCCCCAGGCGGCGGGCGACCTGCCGGGCTTGCCCGCGCAGTTCACGGTCATAGGCGGTGGACATATCCGGAAACCGCTCGCCCCAGGCCTCGACATTGGCGCCGCGCAACGGATTATCGGGAATCAGATTGAGATGATCGTTGATCAGCATCAGGGTGCCGGGGGCGAATTGTGGGTTCAAGCCGCCGGCGGAGTTGGAGACCAGCAACTGCCGGGCCCCCAGCAGCGAGAGTACCCGGATGGGCATGGACAATTCCTGGGCCGAATAACCTTCATAGTAATGGAAACGCCCCTGCATCACCGCCACCTGGCGGCCGTGCAAGCGGCCGCAGACCAGGTTGCCGTGGTGACCGCTGACCGTGGCACGGGGGAAATGGGGGATGGCGTCATAGGGGATCTGCACCGGCTTGTCGACCATGGTCGCCAGTTGTCCCAAGCCGGTGCCCAGCACCAGGACCACCTCCGGGGTGGCCGGCAGGTGCTCCAGCAAGTAAAGGCGGGCCTCCTCGACCCGTTGATAGAAGGTGGGCGCCTCAGATGGCATGAGCGTCGATAAACTCCCGGATGGTTTCCACTTCGGCCGCCATTACCTGGCAGCGGCTCTCCCGGCCGGCCAGTTCGGCCAGCGGCGGCGGCAACTCCGGCGGCCGGCCGATGGCCCGTTCCACCGCCTCGCCGAATTTGGCGGGGTGGGCGGTGGCCAGGCAGACCAGGGGGTGTTCCGGCCGGCGACAGGCCTGGCCGGCATAGACCCCCACCGCGCTGTGGGGATCGAGCAGGTAGTGGTGATGCCGGTAGAAATCAGCGATGGTGGCGATGGTGGTGGCCTCGTCGGCGCTGGCGGCGACGAAATCGGCCTGGATGCGGGCCAGCTGCTCGTCGCTGAACTGGAGCCGGCCGGCGGCGGCGAACCGCGCCATATAATCGGCAGTGGCGGCGCTATCCTCGTCTAGCAGATAATACAGATAACGCTCGAAATTGCTGGCCACCTGGATATCCATGCTGGGGCTGCTGGTGGGTTTAACCCCGCTTACCGAGTAGTCGCCACCCTGGACAAAGCGGGTCAGCAGATTGTTTTCATTGGTGGCCAGGATCAGGCGGCCGATCAGCTGCGGCAGCAGGCGGCGGGCCACGAAACCGGCGAAGATATCGCCGAAGTTGCCGGTGGGCACCGCGAAATCCACCTCCTTCCCGGGCTTGCCCAGCCTGAGGGCGGCGTAGACGTAGTAGACCACCTGGGCGACGATGCGGGCCCAGTTGATGGAGTTAATCGCCCCCAGCTGATGCTTCTCCTTGAAAGCAAGATCACCAAAGAGCTTTTTGACGATGGCCTGGCCGTCGTCGAAGGTGCCCTCAATGGCGATATTGAAGACATTGTCATCCAGCACCGTGGTCATCTGTTGCTCCTGGATGGGGCTGACCTTGCGGTGGGGATGCAGGATAAAGATATTGATCCGCTCCTTGCCCCGCACTCCATGGATGGCGGCGCTGCCGGTATCCCCCGAGGTGGCGCCCAGGATATTCATCCGGCCGCCGGAAGCCTGGAGCAGGTACTCAAAGAGGTTGCCCAGTAATTGCAGAGCGACATCCTTGAAGGCCAGGGTGGGGCCGTGGAACAGCTCCAGGATATAACAATCACCCTGCTTCACCAGCGGGGTGATGGCGGGATCGCGGAACTTGGCGCAGGAACGGGCAATCAACGCTTTGAGTTCAGCGGCGGGGATGTCGTCGATAAATAGTTGCAACACCTCACCGGCCAGCTCCTGGTAGCTCAGGGTACGCCAGTGCTCGATGGTGGCATCCTCGACGGTGGGGATGGTGGCCGGCAGCAGCAGGCCGCCGTCGTCGGCCAGGCCCATCATCACCGCCTGGGTGAAAGAAATGGGGGCAATCCCGCCCCGGGTGGAGATATAGCGCATGGTTTTACCTTATCCAGGTTGCTCTTTACGGTTGCTCTGCCCGTCCGTGGCGTCCATTAACCCCTACCGACCGCCGGCCGGCTGTAACAGACTGCCGCCATCCATTTCCCGGGGCACCGGCAGGCCCATCAACTCCAGGATGGTGGGGGCTAGGGCGGTCAGGGTGCCGCCGTCGCGCAGGGTGCACGGCTGCTCGGCACTGGGATCGATCAGCAGCAGCGGCACCGGATTGCAGCTGTGGGCGGTCAGCGGGTCGCCATCCTGGGTCAACATCTCCTCGGCGTTACCATGGTCGGCGGTGATCAACACCGCGCCGCCGGCGGCGGTGAAGGCTTCCACCACCTGGCCGATACAGTGGTCCACGGTTTCGCAGGCCTTGATGGCCGCCGGCAGTACGCCGCTGTGCCCCACCATGTCGCCGTTGGCGAAGTTGAGGACCACCAGGGCGTAGGGTAAGGTGGCGGCCGGCGCGCCGGCGGCGGGATTTGCGGCCTCGGCCGGCGCTGCGGCCGGTTGCAGGCGGCGCAACAATTCGGCGGTGACTTCGGCGGCGCTCATCTCCGGCTTCAGATCGTAGGTAGCGACCTCGCGAGCCGAGGGGATCAGGGCCCGATCTTCACCGCCGAAGGGCTCCTCGCGGCCGCCGTTGAAGAAATAGGTAACGTGGGCGTACTTTTCGGTTTCAGCGATCCGCAGCTGCTTGAGCCCGTGGCGGCTGACCTCCTCGCCCAGGATTCGCTCCAGGGTCTGGGGCGGGAAGGCCACCGGCAAGTCAAAATCCTTTTCGTAGCGGGTCATGGTGGTCAGCACGCTTAAAGCCGGGCGACGGGGGCGTTCAAAACCCGCGAAGTCGTCCTGGCTCAGGGCGGCGGTCAACTGCCGGGCCCGGTCGGCCCGGAAATTGAAAAAGATAACCCCGTCGCCATCGTCGATCTTCACCGGCGCCGCACCGGCGGGGACCACCACCGTGGGTTTGACAAATTCGTCGGTTTCTTCCCGCTCGTAGGCCGCGTTCACCGCCGCCAGAGGGTCGGCGGCGGTGTATTGGCCGCGCCCCTCCACCACCGCCTCCCAGGCCAGTTGCAAACGATCCCAGCGTTTATCGCGGTCCATGGCGTAATAGCGGCCGCAGACCGTGGCCACCCGCCCCACTCCCAGCCGGTCCATGGCGGCCAACAGGGTTTCCATATAGCCCTGGCCGCCGTGGGGCGAGGTATCGCGGCCGTCCATAAAGGCGTGGACATAGACCCTGCTCAGCCCCCGGCGGCGGGCCAGCTCCAGCAGGGCAAGCAAATGTTCAAGGTGGCTGTGGACCCCGCCGTCGGAAAGCAGCCCCAGCAGATGCAGGGCGCCGCCGGCCTCCTGGATACGTTCCACGGTGTCAACCAGGGTGGGATTGTCATAGAATTCGCCGTTGGCCACCGCCAGGCTGATCCGGGTAAACTCCTGGTAGACGGTGCGCCCGGCCCCGATATTAAGATGACCCACCTCGGAATTACCCATCTGCCCCGCCGGCAGCCCCACCGCCCCGTTATGGGCCACCAGGGTGGTTAAGGGATATTGTTGCCGCCAGCGATCCATATTGGGGGTGGCGGCCAGCGTCACGGCGTTGCCGAGCCCGGCCGGGGCCTCGCCCCAGCCATCGAGAATGGCCAGCAACACCGGCCGTCCTTGCATATTCATAACCAGTAAACCTCACTCAAAAATATGGTAAACGTTCAGCAATGCCGCATCCTGCGGCAAGCAGGACGGCGATGCGCACTTCAGTACGTGAGCCAGCCCGATCACCACAAATGGAGTAAACGTTCAGCAGTGCCGCATATTGTGGCAAGCGGGACGGCGACGCGTACTTCAGTACGTGAGCAGGCCCGATCGCCACAAGATGCGGTGCTGCTGAATGTTTACAAACGTTCAGCATCGTGCCAGAGCCCTTCCAGATCGTAAAACTCCCGGTCGTCACGATAAAAGATATGGACCACCAGGTCGTCGAAATCAAGCAGCACCCAGTGCCCTTCGCCCAGCCCTTCGGTGTCGCCGCTTTTCAGTCGCTTGGGGCTTAGGGCCTCGTCCACCGCCTGGGCCAGACTCTGCACATGACGGCTGGAGCGGCCGCTCATGATCACGAAATAATCGGCAAAGGAGCAAATGCCCCGCACATCCAGGATCACCGGTTCCTGGGCTTTTTTGTCGAGCCCGGCGTTTACCGCCAGGCGGGCCAGTTCCAGTCCGGGAAGTTCTTCCAGCTCCGCAGCTACTTTTTTTATCCGCATCCGTTTTCGTTTACACCCCGTTAGCAAAAAACAAAAAAACCGGCCGGCCGCGGAAAACATAAACCGACCGCCGCCACCCAACCACCGTAAGCCAGCATAATATATTGCCCCCTTGCCGGATGCAACCGGCAAGTTGAAGTAACCGTTCAGCAGCACCGCAACTTGTGGCGATCAGCCAAACTTAAGTACACGGGGCACGAGGCGCTCGGCTGCTTATGCCCGTAAATGCCGTTTGTTTGACTTCCCGGAGATGGGAAGGTATAATCCCTGGGTTTTACTGACTTCCAGGCGGTGGGGGTTCAAAGAAAAGCCCGATAAGCGAGCAAAAAATACTGTGATACTGGAAAATCCATGCCAAGTTCGTTGAAGTGGAAAATCGGCCTGTTGTTGGTCCTGGTCCTGTTTTCGATGGTGACCGTTTTGCCGTCGCTGGGGGTGGGAGTTCCCAACTGGTGGAAGGATAAGCTGGCCCCCGGGGAGTTGAATCTGGGACTGGATCTGCAGGGCGGCATGCATCTGGTGCTGCAAGTCGATATCGACCGGGCCATTGCCAACTCCCTGGACCTGACCGCCGAGGAATTGCGGGAGCTGATGCGCGAACAGCAGGTCACCTTGGTTCGGGCCCGTAACAACGATCCCCATACCGCCGTTTATACCCTGCCCAACGCCCGGGCCCTGGACGCTGTCCAGCAGGTGGTGGCTAACGAGTTCCCCGATCTGAAGATGCGGGTGGAGAGCGACGACGACACCTTCCCCCGTATTTTCTTAAGCCTTGATGACGAGCAGGTGGAGTTCATCGAGCAGAACGCGGTCCGCCAGTCACTGGAGATTATCCGTAACCGGATCGACCAGTTCGGGGTGACGGAACCGGTGATCGTCCGCCAGGGGCTGGATCAGATCCTGGTGCAACTGCCCGGGGTCCAGGATCCCGAGCGGGCCATCGAACTGATCGGCCAGACCGCCCAACTGGAATTCAAGCTGGTGGATGATTCGCCGGAAGTGGATCTCAATCGGTTGATCGACCAGGCCATCGCCGCCGGCCAGTGGGAGTGGGGCGAGGATCGCCGCAAGCTCAACCAGGCCCTGCGGGGCCAGTTACCCGAAGAGCGGGAGATCTATTTCCAGCGGATCGTCGATCAGCAAAGCGGTGAGGAGAGGCGACGGCCGCTCCTACTGCACACCACCTCGCTGATGACCGGCGAAATGGTCCGCGACGCCCGGGTCCAGGTCGGCGGCACCTTCAACGAACCCTATGTCAGCCTTGAGCTCACCAGCCGCGGCGCCCGGGTTTTCGGCCAACTCACCGAACGTAACGTGGGCAAGCAATTGGCCATCGTCCTTGATGAAGTGGTGCGTTCGGCGCCGGTGATCCGCGAACGGATCCTGGGGGGCAACGCCCAGATCTCCGGCGGTTTCGACCACAGCGAGGCCTCGGACCTGGCCATCGTCCTGCGGGTCGGCGCCCTGCCGGCCCCGGTGGAGATCATCCAGAACCTGACTGTTGGCGCCTCCCTGGGACAGGACTCCATCCAGCGGGGGATTCTCTCCGGCATTTTCGGGGCGCTGCTGGTCATGGTTTTCATGGTTATTTACTACCGGCTCTCCGGTATTATCGCCAACGCCGCCCTGCTGCTCAATGTGCTTTTGATCTTCACCGGCCTGGCCCTGCTGCAGGCCACCCTGACCCTGCCCGGTATTGCCGGCATTATCCTGGCCATCGGCATGGCGGTGGACGCCAATGTCCTGATCTTTGAACGGATGCGGGAGGAATTCGCGCTGGGCAAGACCGTCAAATCCGGGGTGGAAGGGGGCTACGACAAGGCCTTCTCCACCATCATCGACTCCCAGGTCACTACCCTGATCACCGCCCTGGCCCTGTTCCTGTTCGGCACCGGCCCGATCCGGGGATTTGCCGTTACCCTGTCGCTGGGGGTTACCTTCAATCTGCTCGCCACTCTCTTCGGCACCAAGGTGATCTACGATTTGCTGCATGCCAAGCGCAAACTGCGGGAAATCCACTTCATGAAGATGTTTTCCCGGCCGCAGCTGGACTTCATGGCCCTGCGCCGGTACGCTTATATCGTTTCAGCCATCCTGCTGCTGACCGGCCTTTTCGCCCTGGTGGGCATCTTCCGGGGGACGGCCAATCTCGGGGTCGATTTCGCCGGCGGCACCATGGCCCAGTATCGGGCCGAACAATCCTTTGAACTGACCGAGGTCCGCGCCGCCCTGAAACGCGCCGGGATCGAGGGCGCCCAACCCCAGCACGTGGAAGGGGAGAATCGCCTGATTATCAGAGTCAAGGAAGAGCGCGAGGTGGTGGGCGAGATGACCGACACCCTGACCGCCACCCTCCATGAACAACTGCCGGCGGCGGGTTTCCGGCTGGAAAGCAAATCGGAAATCGGCTCGGCGATCAGCCAGACCCTGCGCGACAAGGCCCTGCAGGCCATTCTAGTCGCCCTGCTGGGGGTGATCTGCTACCTGGCACTGCGTTTTGACCTGCGTTTCGGGCTGGCAGCGGCGGCTACCACCTTCCACGATGTCCTGGCGGT
Source organism: Desulfurivibrio sp. (assembly GCA_034522365.1). Taxonomy (GTDB): domain Bacteria; phylum Desulfobacterota; class Desulfobulbia; order Desulfobulbales; family Desulfurivibrionaceae; genus Desulfurivibrio. The sequence goes on from JAXHLI010000016.1 coordinate 192,483, forward strand.
ATTGGGTATCTGCTGGTTGCTTGATCTCGAAATCACTTTGCTGATCATCACCGCCCTGCTGACCCTGGCCGGCTACTCGCTCAACGACTCGGTGGTAGCCTTTGACCGCATCCGGGAGAATATCAAAAAACGCCCCACCGAACCCCTTACCAGCGTGATCAACCGCAGCCTCAACGATGTCATGAGCCGGACGGTGATCACCTCGCTGACCACCGCCTTTGTGCTGATCTCCCTGCTGGTTTACGGCGGCGCGATGATCAACAACTTCGCGTTGACCCTGCTGGTCGGGGTGGTCATCGGCACCTACTCGTCGATTTTTATCGCCAGTCCCTTGCTGCTGCTGCTGCCCGGCGGCGGCCTGGACGGCGAGCAGCGCCCGCCGGGCAACGACGACGGCGCCCGGCTTTAAGTAATCAAGGAGTTACCAATGAGTGCACAACCGCCGGCCGACCAGATTCAACCCCTTGCCGCCGACCAGATTTTCCATTTCGCCTGCGGCCCGGAACTGAACTGCTTCACCGATTGCTGCCGAGCCCTGGATCTGGCCCTGACCCCCTACGACGCCCTGCGGCTGCGGCGCCATCTACAACTGGATTCGGCCGCCTTCCTGGAGCGTTACGTGGTTTTCGAAGAAGACCAGGACGAGGTGTTCCCCATGGTCTACCTGGCCATGGTCGATGACGGCCGGGCCAGTTGCCCGTTTGTCACCGCCGCCGGCTGCGCGGTCTACGAGGATCGTCCCGCCGCCTGCCGGGCCTACCCCATGGGCCGCGGCCTGCGCCTGGCCGCCGGTGAGCAGGGCCGTGAGCCCCGGGAGCTGTTCGTCCTGGTCAAGGAGCCCCATTGCCGGGGTTTTGAGATGGACCGGCGCTGGGATGTCGAAGAGTGGATGCGGGACCAGGGTCTGGAGCCCTACAACCGGGCCAGCGACGTCTTGCTGCCCCTGTTGCGTCATCCTCGCATCCTTGAGGGCTGGCGACCCTCGCCGGAGCAACGGGAACTCTATCTGCAAACCCTTTATCAGTTGGACAATTTCCGCCACCGGCTGGCCGCCGGCGAGATTGAGCCGAGCGCCGCCCTGGCCACCGCCGGCTGGCCGCCGGAACAAGAGACGACCACCATGACCGACGAAGAACTGTTGCCGGTGGCCGTCGCCTGGCTTAAACAGGTTTTTAATTTTGCGAGTAACCGGTAACTGCCGGCACTCCCTGCAGGAGACAGCGATTATGGACAATCAGGTCAAGGCCGTGGTGATCACCGGTTATGGCACCAACTGTGAGCTGGAAATGGCCCAGGCCTGCCGCCTGGGCGGCGCCGACCAGGTGGATGTGGTCCACTTGAGTGAACTGCTCGCCGGGGAATACAGCCTCGATGACTACCAGCTGCTCAACCTGGCCGGCGGCTTTCTCGACGGCGACGATCTCGGGGCCGGCCAGGCGGGGGCCCATCGCCTGCTGCACGCCCGGGTCAAAACCAGCGGCGAGCCGCTGCGTGATCAGTTGCAGCGTTTCATCAGCGCCGGCAAGCTGATCATCGGGGTTTGCAACGGTTTTCAATTGCTGACCAAAACCGGACTGCTGCCCGGTTTTGAACAGCGCTATGATCGCCGCCTGCTCAGCCTGACCCATAACGATTCCAGCCGCTTCGAGGATCGCTGGTGCCAGCTGCGGGTGGAGCCGGACTGCCCCTGCGTCTTTACCCGGGGGCTGGAGACCCTTTATCTGCCAATACGTCACGGCGAGGGCAAATTCGTCACCGCCAATGACACGGTCTATCAACTGCTGGCCGACAACCACCAGGTAGCCCTGCGTTATGCCGAGCCGCAAAGCGGCGCGGCGACCATGGACTATCCGTGGAACCCCAACGGCTCGCCCGGCGCGGTGGCCGGGATCTGCGATCCCAGCGGCCGGATTTTCGGCCTGATGCCGCATCCGGAAGCCTTCCTGCACCGGGTCAACCACCCCCGCTGGACCCGTGAGGAGTTGCCGGAGGAGGGCCAGGGGGTGGCGCTGTTCCGCAACGGGATCGATTTTATTCGCCAACAACTGGGCTGACGGCAAAATGGTCAACCCGCACGGCAGCCGTTTAACCCGCCTGATCCTGGAACTGCGCACCCCCATGTTCTACCTGGGGTTGCTGCTGGTGGCGGCTACCCTGGCGTTCACCGTGGTGTCACCACAAACCATGCGTTATCTGCAGGCCCACTTAAATCAGGAGTTGGCCTTCTTCACGGTCACCGATCCCTTTCTGGCCCATGTCCGCCTGGGGCTGACCCTGGCCATCCTGGCCACGGTACCGCTGTTCAACTGGTGGTTCTGGAAGGCGCTGGCCGGGCCGTTTCAGTTGAGTCGGGGCGTCCGGCTGTGGTTTGTGGGCTTCAGCTGCCTGCTCTTTTACGGCGGCGCCCTGTTCTGCTTTTTTATCACCCTGCCGCTGGGGGTTGATTTTCTGCTGGGCTACCAATCGGAACAGTTGCAGCCGGTGATCGCGGTGGGCAAATTCGTCACCTTTATCACGGTCTTTGTCCTGGCCTTCGGTTTTATTGCCCTGCTGCCAATCTTCATGATCTTCGCCGCCAAGAGCGGCTTGATCCCGTGCCGGAAATTCGAACGCAACCGCGGTTACGCCATCCTGATCATGGCCATGGTTGCCGCCCTGCTCACCCCCACCCCGGACGTGGTCAATCTCTCCTTCATGGCGGGCCCGATGTATCTGCTGTATGAATCGGGGATTATCATTATCAAACTGCTCAAGATCGAATAGCCGCCATGCCTCGTTCTTACCAGCCCCAAAGCAAAAGCCCCTTCAAACCGCTGCTTTTGCTGTTGCTGCTACTCTGGGGAGGATGGATGCTGCTGAGCCCCTACGGGCTCTGGCAGTACGCGGCCGTTTCCCGGCAACTCAGTGCCCTTAAGGCCGAAAACAGCCGCCTGCAAGAAGAGAACCGGCGGTTGCAGGAGCGAAATCGACCGGCTGCGCGACGATGACGCCTATATCGAGGAGGTGGCCCGCCGCGAATACGATTTTCTACGCGACCACGAATTGCTTTTTGATTTCCGTTAACGGGGCCGCTCAGTCCCCTTTTTGCCGCTGTTGGCGGGCCTTGCTTTCCAGCGCCGCCAGCCGCTGTTCCAACTCCTCGCTCAGCTTGACCCGTCCTTCCAGCACACAGCCCCGGCGGCCGGGGATACAATCGGCATTGAGCTTGCGGCAACCGTTTACATTGAAATCGTAGTTACGACAGGAAAAGGTCATGGTGACTCCCGTTAAATTTTGCTAAGATGGTGTCATGAAAAAAATATTTATTGTCGGTGCCACGGGTTTTGTCGGCCAAGCCCTGGCCGCTCATCTGCTCAACGAAGGCCACCAAGTCAGCGCCCTGGCGCGCAGCGCCCGGCGGGGTGCCACGCTGCCGGCCGGGGTCGAGGTCATCACCGGTGATCCCACCCAGGCCGGCCCCTGGCAGCAACAGGCGGCGGCGGCCGAGGTGGTCATCAATCTGGCCGGGGCCAGCATCTTCACCCGCTGGAACGAGCGCAATAAGCGCCTGATCCTCGACAGCCGAGTGTTGACCACCCGCCATCTGGTGGCGGCCCTGGCCGAGTGCAAGCAACCCCCGACCCTGATCAACACCAGCGCCGCCGGCTACTACGGCTTTGGCCAGGACGCCAAAAACGAACAGGCCCCGCCCGGGGATGACTTCCTGGCCCGGGTCTGCGTGGCCTGGGAGCGGGAAGCCCAGGCGGCGGCCAGCTATGGTGCGCGGGTGGTGATCACCCGGCTGGCGGTGGTGCTGGGCGATAACGGCGGCGCCCTGGGGCGGATGCTGCCCGCCTTCCGCCTGGGCCTGGGCGGCCGCCTGGGAGATGGCCGCCAACCATTCCCCTGGATACATATCGCCGATCTGCTGGCCATCTATTCATTTATTATTAACAACCAGGATATTGTCGGCCCGGTCAACTGCGGGGTGCCCGACCCGCCCACCAACGCCGAACTGACCAAAGCCCTGGGGCGCGCCCTGGGCCGGCCCACCATCCTACCGGTACCGGCCCCGTTGTTACGACTGGCCATGGGCGAGGCCAGCGCCATGCTGCTGCAGGGCACCCGCATGGTGCCGGAAGTACTGCCCAGCCGGGGCTTTAAATTCCGCTTCAGCGATCTCGACCAAGCCCTGGCCAATCTGCTGTAATTTGAGAATAATATAATTGAGACCTGAAAAAATAAAACCAAAACGGGGATGCAAAATGAAAAAGATAGCAGTGCTGCCGGGGGACGGTATCGGGCCGGAAGTGATGCGGGAGGCGCTCAAGGTACTGGAAGCGGCCCAGCGTAAATTCGATTTTACCTTGAGTTACGATTACGCCGATGTCGGCGGCTGCGCCATCGACCACCACGGCCGGGCCCTGCCGCATGCCACCCTGGAGCTGTGCCGGGCAAGCGACGCCATCCTTTTCGGTTCGGTGGGCGGCCCCAAGTGGGAAAGCCTGCCGCCGGATGAGCAGCCGGAACGGGGTGCCCTGCTGCCGCTGCGCAAGGAATTCGAACTGTTCTGCAATCTGCGCCCCTCGCGGGTGTTTCCCTCACTGGCCGGCGCCAGCCCGCTCAAGCCGGAAATCGTCGGCAACGGTTTCGACCTGCTGGTGGTCCGGGAATTGACCGGCGGCATCTATTTCGGCCAACCCAAGGGGCGGGAAGGCAGCGGCCCCGACGAAAAGGCTTACGACACCATGGTCTACCACCGGTGGGAGATCGAGCGCATCGCCCGCCGGGCCTTCGAGGCCGCCCGCCTGCGGCGCCAAATCGTCACCTCGGTGGACAAGGCCAACGTGTTGACCACCATGGTGCTGTGGCGGGAAGTGGTCAACGAGGTGGCTGCCGACTACCCCGATGTCACCCTGAACCATATCTACGTCGACAACGCCGCCATGCAGCTGATCCGCAACCCGCATCAGTTCGACGTGCTGCTCTGCGGCAATATGTTTGGTGATATCATCTCCGATGAGTGCGCCATGATGACCGGCTCCATGGGGCTGCTGGCCTCGGCCAGCCTCAACCAGTCGGGCTTTGGCCTTTACGAACCAGCCGGCGGCTCGGCGCCGGATATCACCGGCCTGGGGATCGCCAACCCCATCGCCCAGATCCTGTCGGCGGCGATGATGCTGCGCTACAGTTTCCAGCTGGGCCAGGCCGCCGACGCCATTGAAAAGGCAGTGGCCAGAACCCTGGCCGGGGATATCCTGACCCCGGATATCGCCGCCGACCCCAGCCAGGCAGTGAGCACCGAAGAGATGGGCACCGCCATCGCCGGCGCTCTCTAATCGCTTAAGGGGTTGATCGCCAGTCCGGTGAGGATCTTGGGATAGAAGAAGGTGGACTTGTGCGGCATCACCAGGTCCTCGTCGGCGACCCGCTTGACCTGCTCCACCAGGGTGGGGTTCATCAGAAACAGCAGCGGGGTATGCTCATACTGGCTGCCGGCCTCCTTGATGGCGACATCCAGGGCCTCGTCGGGGTCGCTGAAGTATTCAAGCAGATCACCCTGCACACAGCGTTCGGGGTCCAGCCCCGGTAAACGGTCGATGATCAAATCCGAAAGCACTACCACATCGAGATCGCGCAGGGCAGCCGGCCGGTCGCTGGCCTCCCGCTCCATAACCCCGTCCTTCAGGGTCAGCAACAGGCAGCGATCCTCGCCGGGGTGGTAAAGCCCGAACCGGGTGTTCTCTTCGGCCCGGCGCCCCGCCGCCATTTGCGCGAACATATCACTCAGCAGCGACTCCCGGAAGCCGGTGTCGACCTCCTCAATGGTAAAATAGTTACCCAATTCCTCATGCAGACCGGCCACCGAGATCTGCCGGGGCAGACGCAGCAGGCGGTGGGTGGGCAGCACGCTGAGCCCCGGATCCTCCATACCGCAGAGATACATCATGGTCTGATTGGCCGGGTGTTCGGCCGGCAGCTCCCCCTGCCGCTGGCGGACCAGATCGCGGTACTGCAGGGCGGTGGTATAACGATGATGGCCATCGGCGATATAGAGGCAGCGCTCGTGGAAGAAGTCGCTGACCCGGGCCAGCAGGGTCGGCTCACTGACCACCCAGAGACGGTGCTCGCAGCCGTCATGGTCCACGGCCCGGTACAGCGGCTCCCCTTGGCGGGCCTGTTCCAGCATCTCGATCACCCGGTTGTCGGGGTCGGAGTAGAGGGAAAAAATAGGGCTGAACTGGGCCTGGCAGGTATCCAGCAGTTGCAGGCGATCGTCGGTGACCCCGGAGAAGGTCTTCTCGTGCCGCTTGACCACCCCTTCGGCAAAGTCCGCCAGCCGCACCCGGGACAGAAAACCGCGGCGGGTATGGACGACGCCGCCGGGCAGGCGGTAATCGATCTCGTAGAGGTAAAAAGAGGGCTGCTCTTCCCGCAGCAACACTTGCTGTTCCTGCCAGAGCTTGAAAAGCCGGGCCGATTCGGCGTAGCGCTCGCCGGTCATCTGCTCGGTTTTGACGTTTTTGCTGAGATCGAGCCGGATCATATTATAGGGGTTGCGACTCAGCAGGGCGCTCTGGGCCTGGGGATCGATCACATCATAGGGGGGGCTGACCACATCTTCGATGTTGCCTACCTTGGCCGGGTTGTAACGTAGAGCCCGAAACGGGGAAATAACAGCCATGTTGGTTTGCTCCTTGAGCCTTCTGATTCAATGGGTTATAAGGTGAGTAAACGTTTACCGCAAAGCCAATATACTTATTAAAAATCGGCTTACCTTGCAAGTGCTCTTTTCAGGAATCTGCTATGTATGACATTTTTACCGAAACCCATTTCTCGTCGGGGCACCACCTGCGCAACTACCCCGGCAACTGCGAAAAACCCCACGGCCACAACTGGAAGGTGGAAGTCAGCGTCCGCGCCGACGAGCTTGACGAACTGGGCATGGGCGTCGATTTTCGCGAGCTCAAAAGCGCCGTCAAGGAGGTGATCGACGATCTCGACCACCGCGATCTCAACGAACATCCGGCCTTCCAGGAGATTAACCCCTCCTCGGAAAATATCGCCCGCCATATTTTTGTCGAACTCAAAAAACGTCTGCCCGGCGACCGCTGCCGGCCCCATAAGGTAACGGTACGGGAAACCGACGCCTGCGGGGTTACCTATCGCCAATAGCCCCGGGCCGAGCTCCGCTTGTCCCGCCCCCGAATTGCCGGAGCCGATAACCATGGCCCAACCACCGACCCTGCGAGTTTCGGAGATCTTCTACAGTCTCCAGGGGGAATCCAGCCGGGCCGGTTACCCCTGCCTGTTTATCCGGATGGCCGACTGCAACCTGCGCTGTAGCTATTGCGACGCCCGCTACACCTATGAAGAACCGGGACAAAGCTACCGCCTCGAGGAGATAATGAGCGCCCTGGCAGCGGCGACACCCCACGGCCAAGCGGTGGAATTGGTGGAGGTAACCGGCGGGGAGCCGCTGTTGCAGGAAGGGGTCTATCCGCTATTGGATACCCTGCTGGCCCGGGGCCACCAGGTGCTGCTGGAGACCAACGGCAGCCGGTCGCTGGCCCGTCTGCCGGCAGCAGTCCGCTGCATCATGGATATCAAATGCCCGGCCAGCGGCATGTCCGAGCACTGGCTGCCGGCCAACCTGAAGCGGTTGACCGGCAACGATGAAATCAAATTCGTGGTCAGCGACCGGGGTGACTACGACTGGGCCAAAGAGTTGCTTAACCGCTACCACTTAACCGGCAACGGCCCCACCCTGACCTTCTCGCCGGTGGCCGACCGCCTGGCCGCCGCTGAACTGGCCGCCTGGCTGCTGGCCGACGCCCTCCCCGCCCGTCTGCAATTGCAACTCCACACCCAACTCTGGCCCGACCACCGACGGGGATATTAAACTACATCAGAGTGCCGACGGCGGCGGTGGCCAGTTCCAGGGCTGGGCCGGGAAGCACGCCCAGGGCGATGATCGCCGCGATCAGCAGGACACCCAGGGCGCCAGCGACGGGATCAAGGGCGATAGCCGGGCGATCGCCGGGTTCGGCGGTATAGGCCACCCGGACCACCGAGAGGTAGTAGTAAATGGCGATGGCGGTGTTGATGGCCGCCAGAATGACCAGCAGCAAATAGCCCTCGCCCAGGGCGCTGGTGAGCAGCAGGAATTTACCCATAAAGCCGACAAAGGGCGGAATCCCGGCCAGGGCGAACATCCCCACCGCCAGCACCAGGGCCAGCAGCGGCGCCCGCTGATAAAGGCCGCTTAGATCCTCTATCTTAACGTTCTCTCCGCGCTGGGAAACCCGGCAAATCACCAGGAAGCAGGCCAGGGACATAACTACGTAGCCGGTGGCGTAATAGAGGGCCACCGCGTAACCCGCCTCGCCCAGGGTCAGCACCCCCACCAGGATGAAACCGGCGTGGGCGATGCCGGAGAAACCCAGCAGCCGTTTGAGATCGGTTTGCACCAGGGCCGACAGATTGCCGTAGAACATCGACAGAACCGCCAGCAGCGCCAACCCGCCGCCCACCAGTTCGTTACCGGGGGCCGCCAGGCTGGAGATCTTGATCAGCATGGCGGCGGCGGCGATTTTGGGCAGCGAGGCGATAAAGGCGGTGGTCTCGTTGGAGGCCCCCTGGTAGACATCCGGCACCCAGAAATGGAAGGGAAAGATCGCCAGCTTGTACAAGAAACCGGCCATCACCATGACAATCCCGGCCAGTACCGCCGGATTATCCAGCATCCCGCCAACGGCCGGGACCAGTTCGACAAAATGGGTGCTGCCGCCCAGGGCGAAGAGGTAACTCATCCCAAAGAGCATCACCCCACTGGCCACCACCCCGAAGAGCACGTATTTGACCGCCGCTTCCATCTGCATCCGCAACCCCTGGGAGTCGTCGCGCATCGGCACCAGCAGGTAAAGACAGAAGGAAGAGAGTTCCAGGGCCAAAAAGAGGGTCAACAGCTCGGCACTGCTGACCAGCATCATCAGGCCGCTAACCGAACCCAGCATGAAAAGGTAATATTCCGGCCGGATTTCATCGCGGATTCCCTTAAGTTCCCGACCGATAAGCAGCACCACCGTCAGCCCCAGGGTGAGGATAAGCTTGATAAGCTGGCTGAAGAAATCAACCTGGTAGGCGCCAAAAAAGATGGTCCCCTGCCGGCCCAAGCACAGCAGCGACAAGACGACGCCGCCCACCGCGAAAACCAGGGCGGCGGTCCGGGCCCGACGACCATCAGCGCCGGCCACACTGAGGTTGAAGAGCACCAGAATGCCCAGCAGCATAAAAATTTCCGGCAGGAAAAGAAGGACTTTCATATTACGTTCCTATCCTCGCATCATTGCGGCGACTGCTAATTTCAGGGCCGACGAAAGATCATAATTATCAAGGCACCAGGTTCGCCAGCGTCAAACCGCCTTCCACCGGGCCCACCTGGGTCAGCAGATGGGCCACGCTGACCTCCATGACTTCCAGAAAGGGGGCCGGCGACAGGCCGATCCAGAAAACAAAAACCAGCAGCGGCGCCAGCACCACCACTTCGCGTAGATTGAGATCAACCAGCCCCCGGTGCTCGGGGTTATCGGTGCCGCCCCAGACCACCCGCTGCAGCAGCCTTAACATATAGGCGGCGGCCAGCACCGCCCCCGGAATGGCAAAGGCGGCGATGATCAGCGAATAGGAAAAGCCACCGGCCAGAATCATAAATTCGCCGACAAAGGAGTTGGTGCCGGGAAAGGCCAGCGAAGAAAGCGCGAAAAAGCCCAGAAATACCACATACAGCGGCATAAAACGGCCAACCCCGGCGTTCAGGGCCAGCTCCCGGCTATGGGTGCGCTCATAGAGCATCCCCACACAGAAGAAGAGCGCCCCGGTGGTGATCCCGTGGTTGATCATCTGCAGGATCGCCCCTTCCACCCCCTGGGCGTTCAGGACAAAGATGCCCAGGGTGACAAACCCCATATGACCAACGCTGGAATAGGCGATCAGCTTTTTCATATCCTGCTGGGCCAGGGCGGTGAAGCCGCCGTAGAGGATGCCGATGATCGACAGCCAAAGCACGTAGGGCATAAAAAGCAGGGTCGCCTCCGGGGTGATCGGCAAACAAAAACGAAGAAAACCGTAAGTCCCCATCTTCAGCAGCACCGAAGCCAGGATCACGCTACCGGCGGTGGGCGCTTCCACATGGGCGGCAGGCAGCCAGGTATGGAAGGGGAACATCGGCACCTTGATGGCAAAAGCCAGAAAGAAGGCCAGAAACACCCAGATCTGGAAGGTAGTGGAGAAATCCTGTTCCATCAGCACCGGAATACTGAAAGTCTGGGGCTCGGCGGTCAGGAACAGGGCGATGATCGCCACCAGCAACATCACCGAGCCGGCCAAAGTATAGAGAAAGAATTTAACCGAGGCGTAAAGCTTGCGCGGCCCACCCCAGACGGCGATCATCAGGTACATGGGAATCAGCATCGCTTCCCAGAAAATATAGAAAAGGACAAAATCCAGGGCCATGAAAACCCCCAGCATGGCGGTTTCCATCAGCAGCAGACAGATCATGAACTCCTTGACCCGCTTTTCGATATAGCGCCAGGAGCCCAGGACGCAAAGGGGCATGATCAAGGTGGTCAGCAGCACCAGCAACAGGCTGATGCCGTCCACTCCCAGGGTGTAATTGATATTCCAGGCCTCGATCCACGGGTGATGCTCGCCGAACTGGTAGAGGTGGGTGGAGCGGTCAAAAAGCAGAAACAGCGGCAGCGAGACGCAGGCGGTGAGCACCGTCACCAGCAAAGCCCAGTTGCGGCAGGCATTATCCCCCGGCAGGGCGAGCATCACCAGGGCCCCCAGCAACGGCAGGAAGACCAGGGCGCTCAGATAGGGAAAGCCTGGGTTGATAAGCAAAAAATCCATGGGTCATTAACCTCGGTCAGTTCGCAAAGACATAGAGGAGCAGCAGCAGGGCCACAATTAAAACGGTAGTAAAAATATTGATCTGCAAATTGGCCGCCTGCAATCGCCGCACCCGCTCACCGGTGCCCCGCACCCCGCGGGCCACGCCGTCCACCACCCCGTCGATGGCGTGCCAGTCAAACCAGGACCAGAAGCGGGAAATGGTCATCAGCGGGGTCAGCCCCCAAGAGCGGTAGGCGTTGTTAACCGCGGTGTCCGTCGCCTGGATCGGGCGGCTGGCCAACCAGAGAAAGAGCCGACCACCCAGCCGATAAAACCAGTCCAGATCCAGGGTAATGGTCGGCCGCGGCCGCAACCAGCCACGCAGCAGGTAGAAGACCAGGCCGGTAAAGGCCAGGATCTGCAAACTCTCCGCCAACTGGTAGGCCTGATAGGGCTGATAGGCCACCGGCTGGGGCAGCATGTTGTACAGGTAAGGGAAATAAATCCCCACCAGCAGGCAGAAGAAGGCGGCCAGCCCCATGGCCAGCTGCATATGCCACGGCGGATCGGCGGCCCGTTGCCAGACCTCGCTGCTACAGCGGGACTCACCAAACCAGATCAGGTAGGGCAGCTTCAGGCCGTTGTACAGAAAGGTGCCCGCCGAGGCCGCCAGCAGCAGGAAGGTGGCCAGGTAATGGTGCTCCTCCAGGCCGGCGGCAATGATCAGCGACTTGCTGACAAAGCCGGAAAACAACGGCACCGCGGCAATGGAGGCGCAACCCACCAAGGTCAGCAGCAGGGTCCGCGGCATCTTCTGATACAAACCGCCCAACTCGGTAAATTTGGCGGTGCCGGTCATCTGCAGCACCGAGCCCACCCCCATGAAGAGCAGCCCCTTGTACAGGATATGGGCAAAGGCGTGGGCGGCGGCGCCACCCAGCGCCAGCGGCGTGCCGATCCCCACCGCCGCCACCATGTAACCCACCTGGCTGATGATACTGTAGGCCAGCAAACGCCGGGCGTCGTTTTCCAGGATGGCGTAGAGCACTCCCACCAGGGCCATGGTCACCCCCAGGGGAATCAGGATCTCGGTGCCGGCAAAGCCCCGGATCAGGGTATAAACGGCGGTCTTGGTGGTAAAGGCGCACATAAAGACCGCGCCCACCACCGAGGCCTCGCCGTAGGCGTCGGGCAGCCAGGAATGCAGCGGAAAGACCGCAGCGTTAAGCATAAAGCCCAGCAAAATCAAGCAACTGGCGGCAGTAATGGAAGAAGAGGTGAGCAGGTTAAACTCCAAGCTGCCACTGGCCTGATACTGCAGGATAATACCCGCCAGCAGGACTACCCCGCCCACGGTATGGACCAGCAGGTAGCGATAGCCGGCGGCCAGCGATTGGGAGCGGCCCCGAAACCAGATCAGGAAAGTCGAGGCAAAGGCCATGATCTCCCAGAACAGAAAGAGGGTCAGCAGATCACCGGCGAAGATCGTTCCCAGGGAGCCGGCCACGTAGAACCAGGCCGCCATATGGTGGTAGGGATCCCGGATATGAAGGCCGTAGATGGTGCCGATGATGCACATCAGGGCCATGATGTAAGCGAAAATCAGGCTCAAACCATCCACCCGGCCGAAAACCAGATGCCAATCGGCAAACTGCACCACCCCGAAGGTGCCGGGGGTCATGCTCAGCACCGCGCCGAAGGCCAGGGCCGGCACCAGCAGCAGCAGCGGCAGCCGCCACGCCCCCCGCACCAGGGGGAGCGCGCAGGCCCCGATAATCAGCAACAGGGCGGGATGGATCCAGAAATCACTTATCATAATAATCCTCGTCGGTCTGCAGCCCCAAACCGGCGGCCAGCCGGGCCAGCACGATCAGCGCCACGGCGGCGGCCAGGCCGAAAAGGGCCCAGAACCCCGGTAGCCGTTCCAAGGCGATATGGGCATGGCTCTTGTCCAGCAGCAGTACATCCCAGAGCAGCAGCAGCACCAGCGCCGCCAGCCCCAGGCGGGCCAGCAGGGAGATATTTTGCCGCAATTGGTCGATAACTTTAACGATCATCATCTTATCCCGTTTTCTCATCCCCGTTTTCTTATCTTAGACTCGCGGTTACCTGTTGCACGAATTGCAGCATGAAATCCGGATAAATCCCAATAATTACCGAAATGGCGGCGGCGATCAGAATAGGGATGAGCATACTGAGCGGCGCCTCCCTGATTTCGCCGCCCGGGGTTTCACCGGCCGGCGGCCGGCCAAAAAAGGCCTTGTAGGTGATCGGCACGAAATAACCGACGTTAAGCACGGTAGAAGTCAGCAGGACCACCAGAATGCCAAGCTGGCCGGCATCCATGGAGCCCACCAGCAGATACCATTTGGTGACAAACCCGGCCACCGGCGGGGCGCCGATCATCGACAACGAGGCCACGGCAAAGGCCCCGAAGGTAAAGGGCATCACCCGGCCCAGGCCACCCATCTCGGAGATATTTTTCTTATGGGCGGCCACCATGATCGCCCCGGCGCAGAAAAAGAGGGTGATCTTGGCAAAGGCGTGGTTGGTGATATGGATCAGGCCACCCTCCACCGCCGCCGGGGTCAGCAGAGCCACCCCGAGGATAATGTAAGAGAGCTGGCTGACCGTGGAATAGGCCAGCCGGGCCTTGAGGTTGTCCTTGGTCAGGGCGATCACCGAAGCCACGATGATGGTAAAGGAGACGATATAGGCGGTGATGATGCCCAGGCTGTAGTCATCCATCAGGTCAATGCCAAAAACGTAGAGCATGACACGCACAGTGCAGAAAACCCCGACCTTGACCACCGCCACCGCGTGCAGCAGGGCCGAGACCGGGGTGGGTGCCACCATGGCGCCGGGCAGCCAGCCGTGGACCGGCATCACCCCGTTTTTGGCAAAACCGAAAAGGCAGAAGAAAAAGAGTACCGTGACCATGGTCTGGCCCGCCGCCTCCGGCAGGATCCCGGTGGAAATATTGTCGGCGAAATCAAGGCTGCCGGTGAGCACATAGATCAGGATCATCGCCGGCAGCAGCAGTCCCTTGGCGGTGGTGGTCAGGTAAATGATATACTTTTTGGCCCCTTCGTAGCTCTCCCGGTCCTGGTGGTGAGCCACCAGCGGATAGGTGCTGATGCTGACAATCTCGTAGAAGAGATACATGGTAAAGAGGTTGTCGGAAAAGGCCACCCCCATGGCGCCAAAAAGCGCCAGCGCGAAACAGGCGTTGAACCGGGTCTGGGCATGCTCGTGGAGGCCGCGCATGTAACCCAGGGAATAAAAGACCGCCAGAATCCAGAGAAAGGACGCCGCCAGGGCGAAGACCATCGACAAGGCGTCCACCCGCAGGGTGATCGACAGGCCGGGCAGGATATCGAAAAGCGGGTAGACAATGGTCTTGCCGGCCAGGATCAACGGCACCATCGAGGCGATAATCGCGAACATGACCACCGCCGCCAACAGCGACCAAGACTCCCGGATATTGGGATTGCGGCCGTTAAGCAGCACCAGAACGGCGCCAATAAAGGCGGCCAGCAGGGCCAACAGCGGTTTTATCGAGACAATGGGATCCATATCATAATCCTTGGTTCATCACCCGGCCAAATCCGTCGACTCTTCCGGGTCGATGGATTTGTAATTGCGGTAAACGGCGACGATGATACTGAGCACGATCGCCGCCTCGGCCGCCGCCAGCCCCATAATAAATAGGGCGAAGATCTGTCCCACCACCGGATCGGGGGCCAGAAAGCGGTTAAAGGCCATAAAGTTGACCGAGGCGGCGCAGAGCACCAGCTCGGCGGAAATCAAGATGCCGATCAGACTGCGGTGACGCATGATCCCGTAAACCCCCAGCCCGAAAAGCAGGGCGGCGATCAGCAGGTAGGTCTCCAGGCTGTTGTAGATAATGGGCATTGGCATTTTATAACCCCGTTAGTTCCTGCCCCGCCTGGCCAGCACCAGCGAACCGATGATCGCCACCAGCAGGATCAGGGAAATCAATTCAAAGCTGAGCACAAAGGTGGTCATCATCGCCCGGCCGACCTCTTCCAAGGCGCCATCGTTGAGCCGTTGCGGCGGGGTCGGCCAACTGGTCTTAAGGGCCAAGGCCGCCAGGCCCCAGGCTAGCAGGGCGCCGGTGATCGCCGCTCCCGGCCCGGCCAGGGGGTGGGAGCGGTGAAAATGACGCACTCCCGCCGGCTCGGCCAGCATCACCGCAAAAACAATGGCCACGCAAACCGCCCCGGCGTAGATCAGGATCTGCATCAGGGCCAGAAAGGGGCTGCCCAGGAAATAATAAATGCCGGCTACCCCCACCAGGCACAGGGCCAGACCGCACACCGCCCGGATCAGATTGACGGCGTTGGTGGCCACCAGGGCGCCGAAGATGATCAACAGGATAAAGCCGAAAAAAACCAGCCCGGCCAATCCTTCTACGGTAAATAATGGAGTCATCGCCTCCGTTCCTCGCAACGTTTTAGCAGGTCAAAGACATAATCTTCGGCCTTGAACCCGGCCAGGTTATATTCTTTAGAAAATTCCAGGGCCTCGGTGGGGCAGCTCTCCACGCACAGCCCGCAGAGACTGCATTTGGTAAAGTCCAGCCGGTAACCGGTCAGTACCTTCTTCTTGGCCCCTTCCGGTTTTTCGCTTTTGATGGTGATGCAGCCGGAAGGGCAGTTGCGCTGGCACATGCCGCAGGCGATACACTTGTTGCCACTCTCTGCTGCCGCATCGAAAACCAGATCGATGTGGCCCCGGTAGCGGGGTGCCATCTTAACCGTCTGGCGTGGGTACTGCAGGGTAACCACCGGCTGGATCATGTACCTGAAGGTGATCCCCAGGCCAACCACCAGGCTCTTACCGCCATCGTATATCTCTTTGAAGTAACTGTTCATCTTAAAACACCTTCAGCATGGCCGCGGTCAGCACCAGGATGGCCAGGGAAAACGGCACCATCACCTTCCAGGAGAGATTAAGCAGACCATAAATGGTGGTCCGGGGGTAGGTCCAGCGAATCCACATCACCACATACACCAGCAGATAGGTCTTCAGCAGCATCCAATGGATGCCCGGCAGCAAGCCCAAAGGACACTGCCAGCCACCGAGAAAGAGAATACTGGCCAGGGCGCAACCAACAAAAACGTGGCCGTATTCGCCCAGGAAGAACAGCCCGAAGCCCATGCCCCCGTACTCGGTATGAAAACCCGCCACCAGTTCGCTTTCCGCCTCACCCAGGTCGAAGGGCGCCCGGTTGGTTTCGGCCATGGCACAGACAAAGAAAATCAGGAAGGAGACCGGCAGCAGGATGCTGCCGTTCCAGGGAAATATATACCACTGCAGCAGGTTCTGTTGCTGGCCGA
Source organism: Desulfurivibrio sp. (assembly GCA_034522365.1). Lineage (GTDB taxonomy): Bacteria > Desulfobacterota > Desulfobulbia > Desulfobulbales > Desulfurivibrionaceae > Desulfurivibrio. Next base: position 208,721 of record JAXHLI010000016.1, read on the forward strand.
CAATGGTGTTGAGGTTCATGCTGCCGGAGATCATCACCATGGTCACCACGGTGATCAGCATCGGCACCTCGTAGGCGATGTTTTGCGAGACCGCTCGGGTGGCGGAGATCACCGCATACTTGTTGTTGGAGCCCCAGCCGCCCATGAGCAGGGCCAGCACGTTGACCGAGGAGATGGCGAAGATCAACAGCAGGCCGATGTTGAGGTCCACGGCCACCAGAGCCGGGCCGAAGGGAATGACCACAAAGACCATCACCGCGGTGATCATGGTCAGGGCCGGGGCCAGGCGATAGAGCAACGGGTCGGCCTTGGCCGGCACCACCAGTTGCTTGGTCATCAGCTTAATACCGTCGGCTATGGGCTGGATAATGCCGTACGGGCCGACCTCCTTGGGGCCGATGCGACGCTGGATATGGCCGGACACCTTCCGTTCCAGCCAGACCGAGAAAGCGGCGTTGAGGCCGACCAGGGCCATGATTCCGGCCACAAAGAACCAAACCCGGAATATTTCTGGAAGTTCACTCATCACACAGGGCTCCTAGCGGTCGATATCCGGAATTACCAGGTCCAAGCTGCCAAACAGGGCCACCGCATCGGCCAGCAGCAGGCCGCGGGCCGCTTCGCCAAAAAGACTGACGTTGCTGAAGCAAGGTGAGCGCAGCTTGAGACGATATGGGCTATTGGTGCCGTCGCTGACCAGCCGGATCCCGAAGGAGCCCCGGGCCGCTTCCACCGCACAATAGTAGTCGCCTTTGGGCGGCTTGATGATCTTGGGCACCTTTTCCGCCATCACCGGCCCGTCGGGCAGCTTGTCCAGTCCCTGTTCGATGATGCGCAGACTCTGCTCGATTTCGTCCATGCGCACCAGGTAGCGGGCCATGCAGTCACCATCTTCGTAGACGGGAATATCAAAATCAAACTCGGGATACACCGAATAAGGTTCGTGTTTGCGCACGTCGTAAGGTATGCCGGAGCCTCTGGCCACCGGGCCGGTGGCCCCGTATTTGCGGCACATTTCGGCGCTGATCGGCGCGATTTTCGCCAGCCGCTGGCGGAGAATGACATTTTTGCTGATCAGGTTGTGATACATCGGCAGCTTGTCGCGCATCCGCTTGACAAAGGCCCTGGCGCCGTCCACAAAATCATCGTCGACATCGTTATAGAGCCCGCCAAAGCGGAAGTAGCAGTATGTGAGCCGGGAACCGGTGACCCGCTCCAACAGATCGAGAATCTGCTCGCGATCGTCCATGACGTAAAGCAGCGGGGTAAATCCGCCCAGATCAAGAACAAAGGCCCCGAGCCACAGCAGGTGACTGGAAATCCGGTTAAGTTCCACGGTGATTACCCGCAGATATTCGGCCCGTTCCGGCACCGTAAGGCCGGCGGCCCGTTCCACTGCGGCCACGTGACCATGGGTACAGGCCATGGCTGAAAGGTAGTCAAGCCGGGAGGGGTTGGGGAGAAACTGGTGATAAGTCCGGTTTTCCCCCATTTTTTCGTGCATCCGGTGGATATAACCCAAGACTGGCTCAGCCTCGACGATATACTCCCCGTCCATCAGCAGCTTAACCCGCAGGGCCCCATGGGTGGCCGGATGTTGCGGCCCCATGTTGAGGACGAAAGTTTCGTAGGCGGGATCGGCGGCCAGTTTGCTCATGGCTTGTAATCCTTACGCAGGGGGTGAAAGTCGGCATCTTCCGGCAGCAGCAGTGGCGAAAGATCGGGATGCCCGGTAAACACCAGGCCGAAAAAATCGTGGGCTTCCCTTTCGTGCCAGTTGGCGCCGGGGTAAATGTCGGAAATGGTCGGCAGTTGGGGCAGGCTGCGGGGTACCCGGACGCGGAGGGCAACCCGGCAAAGTTCCTGGAAATGATTGAAATCGTAAACCACCTCGAAGCTGTCTTCCCGGGGTTCGGGTGCTTCTTCCGCCTCCGCGGCGGGTGCAGGCTCGGCGGCCGCTGGTGCCGGAGCGGCGGCCTCGGCTGCACCCTCCCCCGCTCCTTGTTCAGCGGCCTCGGCGGCGGCCTTTTCCGCGGCTTTTTGGGCGGCGGCGGCCTGCTTGGCCGCTTCCTTGGCCAGGGCCTCCTGTTCACCCAGCCAGTCAACCCCGGTGATGGACTCGAGGAAGAAACCTTGCTGGTCGAGCACCTGTGCCGCCGCCGTGATCTCTTCAGAGGGGATGGTCACGTCAACATGAAAGCCCCGGGCGGCATAATCGACGGCGGCAACCCGGGCGCCGGCCACACCCCCCAGGGACTTTTGCACGGCGGCGGCCTTCATGATGCCACCTCCGGTTCAACCCGGGGAAAGCGGCGGTGCCCGGTGAGTTTTTCTTCCAGCTGCAGCAGACCTTCGATCAGGGCCTCGGGTCGCGGCGGGCAACCGGGGATATAGACGTCCACCGGCAGGATCTTGTCGGCCCCTTCGACGATCCCATACTGGCCTTCAAAGGCAAACGGGCCGCCGGAAATGGCACAGTTGCCCATGGCGATCACCCATTTGGGATGGGGCATCTGTTCGTAAAGGGTGACGACGGCCGGGGCCATCTTTTTGCTGACGGTGCCGGCCACGATCATCACGTCGGACTGTTTGGGGGCGGGCCGGAAGACCCCCATCCCGAAGCGGTCCAGGTCAAAGCGGGAGGCGCCGGTGGCCATCATCTCGATGGCGCAGCAGGCCAGACCGAAGGTCAGGGGCCACAGGGAATTGGCCCGCCCCAGATTCAACAGCTTGTCCAGCACCGCCAACTGGACCACCGGCGGATGTTCGTCCTGCCGCGATTGTTTAAGATCTTTCGACAAGTTCGTCATGCTCTCCGTTCCCACTGAAAAACTCCCTTTTTCCAGGCGTAGACCACGGCAAGCGCCAGGGTGTCGATGAAAAGAAATACGACCACAAAGTCAAGCAGGGCGGAGCCCAGGATGACTTCCTGGGTGTAAACAAGAGCCACCGGCAGTAGAAAAAGGATGTCGACGGCAAAGGCGAGAAAAATTAAGGCGTAGAGGTAGTAAACCACCCCGAAGCGAACCCAGGCTTCGCCGATGGGTTGCATGCCACATTCGTAGATGGAGTCGGTTTGCGCCTGGCGGGTGCGGGGTGCCAACAGCCGCGAAATGATGATGGGCCCTAGAGCAAAGGTCAGCCCGCCGAGGAAGAAGGCCATCACGTATAAGAGGTCAATCAGGTATTGCTGCTCCACCGCGCCCTCCTTGTGTTTTTACCCCCGAGCCCCTCCGGCAGGACAAGTACCGAAAACCCTCTTTAGCCCTGGTGGTCGGCCAGGTCAAGTAAAAACTGAATAGCTATTCACAAAAATTCAACCAGCCGGTTGGGAGGCGGTTTCGGCGAGCAGCGCCAGCAGCCGTTGATGAATATCGTCAAAGCCGCCGTTGGAAAGAATGGCCACCACGTCGCCGGGGCGGGTGGTGGCCGCCAATTCCGCCAGGATCTCTTCGGTGGTGGCAAAGGCCGCCGCCGTCTGGCCCCGGGCCACCAGCTCGGCAACCAACTGCTGAACCGAAAAACGCTGCTCGGCGGCAACCCCCTCCAGCTCCTCCGGTTCCCGCAGCAGCACCCGGTCGGCGGCTCCAAAGACCGGGACATAGGCCTGCTGAAAGACCCGGCGGCGGCTGGAGTTGGTCCGGGGTTCAAAGACCGCCAGCAGGCGGCGGCCGGGATAGGCGGCCTTTAGAGCGGCCAGGGTTTCCCGTACCGCGGTGGGGTGGTGGGCGAAATCGTCGATCACCGTAACCCCGCCCACCTCGCCGCGCACCTCCTGGCGCCGCCGGACCCCGGCAAAGGCGGCGACGGCGGTGGCAATGGCGGTGGCGTCCAACCCCAGGTAGGCCAGCACGGCGATCACCGCCAGGGTGTTCAAGGCGTTATGACGGCCGGGCAACCGGCTTTGAAAGCGGCCGAACTCCCGCCCCTTCCGGTAGGCCGTAAAGGAGGTGGCGCCGGGGGCGATCTCCAGCTCGGCCAGCTGCCAGTCCAATCCCGGACTTCCACCGTAACCCAGCACCGGGCAGGGGGCGGCGGCGGCCAGTTCAGCCACCACCGGGTCATCCAGACAGGCGACCAGAACGCCATGGGGCGGCAGCAACGCCACCAACCGGGCAAAAGCGGCACGGACCGCCGCCAGATCGGCGTAGATATCGGCATGGTCGAACTCGACGCTGGTAAGAATACAGATCTCGGGACGATAATGGAGAAACTTGGGGCCTTTGTCGAAGAAGGCGGTGTCGTACTCGTCCCCCTCGCTGACAAAGAAAGGGCCGGCACCCAGCCGGGAACTGCGGCCAAAGGCCTGCACGATGCCGCCGATCATAAAGCCTGGTTCCAGCCCCGCCTGGGCCAGGGCGGTGGCCAGCAGGGAAGCGGTGGTGGTCTTACCATGGGTGCCGGCCACCACCAGCGAACGTTGGTCCCGCAGGAAATAGTGGCTCAAGGCCTGGGGCATGGAGAGGTAGGGAATTTGCCGCCGGGCCAGGGCGGCGGCCTCGGGGTTGTCGGCCCGGATGACGTTGCCGACAATCACCAGGTCGGGCTCGTCTGCCAGATTACGGGGATCATAGCCCTCCCGGGCGATGATCCCCAATTCTTGCAAATAATCACTCATCGGCGGATAAAGCCGTTGATCGGAACCGCCGACCTGGTAGCCAACACTCTGCAGCATACCGGCCAGGGCCGCCATACCGGTGCCGCCGATCCCCATCAGATGAACCCGCCGTAACCGCTCCGGCGGCCGGTTAAGCCCGGGATCCAGGACGGGGGGCGCGGCACCAGCCTCAGGAGCGGACGGCATCGCGCACCGTCCGGTGGATTTCGTTGAAGGTCTCGGCAAAATTGGCGGGCGAGAGGCGGCCGACCTCGATGAATTTGACGGTGATCTCCTTGGTCACCTTCAAAATGGCGTCGTCGCTCACCGGCCGTCCTTGCGGCTCGTTGCCGCGCTGTTGCGCGACGGCAGCCGATGGGGAGGCGGAAGAACTCATAAGGCACACCTTTGAAAGGCCGATTCCGGCCGGCAATGGTTAAAAGATGCCCCCGCCGCTTCCAGGAAGAAGGCCAATTCGACGAGTAAAGCGGCGGGAGCCCCTGGTTTCCGGGAAAAACCGGCCAGGCCCTCCCCGCGTGAAAAACCAGTTATCAGCATATGTAGCAACAAGGTGAGAATAAGTCGACAGGAAAATCCGGAAATGCCAAAGTGGTGGAGCTAGGCGGGATCGAACCGCCGACCTCTTGAATGCCATTCAAGCGCTCTCCCAGCTGAGCTATAGCCCCACTCCGAGGTCTCCAGACCGTTGCGGGTCGACACCGCTGTTGTGGACCACCCGCAGCGCAGCGCCGGCGCAGCGCCCGGTGGACGGGCAGCCATTTACCACGGGCGGTGAGGGGTGTCAAGTTTTTTGTCCGCTTCTCCACCACTGCCCTACCCTGGTTCGGGGTTGTTTTTTTCTCCGGCAAATTCCGTCATTTATCTTGCCAGACCGGGGATACTTTGCTAGACTCCCTACGTTCAACGTATAGTCGCCGGTTCACAGACTGCGACGCAACCCCAGACAGCAACCATTTTACTACAGAGGATCCTCCATGTTCCTTGATTCCATGTTCGGTTTTCTCTCCAATGACCTGGCCATCGACCTCGGTACCGCCAATACCCTGGTATTTGTCAAAGGCAAGGGAATCGTCCTACGCGAGCCTTCGGTGGTCGCGATCCGCAAGGACGCCCGCACCAACAAGGTGCTGGCGGTGGGTAAGGAGGCCAAGATGATGCTGGGCCGGACCCCGGGCAATATCGTCGCCACCCGCCCGATCAAAGACGGGGTGATCGCCGATTTCGAAGTAACCGAGGCAATGCTGCGCTACTTCATCAACAAAGTCCACAACCGACGCACCCTGGTCCATCCCCGAATTATCATCAGCGTCCCTTCGGGTATTACCCAGGTGGAAAAACGAGCGGTCAAGGAATCGGCGGAATCGGCCGGGGCACGGGAAGTTTACCTGATCGAGGAACCGATGGCCGCGGCCATCGGGGCCGGCTTGCCGATCACCGAACCCACCGCCAACATGGTGGTCGATATCGGCGGCGGTACCACTGAAGTGGCAGTGATCTCCCTGGCTGGGGTGGTCTACTCCAGCTCGGTGCGGGTGGCCGGCGACAAGATGGACGAGGCGATCCTCCATTACATCAAGCGCAAGCATAACCTGGCCATCGGTGAGCACACCGCCGAGGTGATCAAGACCACCATCGCCAACGTGATCCCCGAGGAACCATACGAGACCATGGAAATCAAGGGCCGGGATCTGGTCAGCGGGGTGCCCAAAACCCTGGCGATCACCTCCGACGAGATCCGCCAGGCAGTCAATGAACAGGTGGACGCCATCATCGAGGCGGTCAAAATGGCCCTGGAACTGACCCCCCCGGAACTGGCCGCCGATATCGTTGACCAGGGAGTGATGCTCACCGGCGGCGGCGCCCTGCTGCGCAACCTGGACCGGCGTTTACGGGAAGAGACCGGGGTGCCGGTGATCATCGCCGAAGACCCGCTCTCCTCGGTGGTGCTGGGCTCCGGCAAGGCCTTGGAGAATATCGATGTCCTCAAGGAAGTCCTGACCAATTGAGTTCAGGACCAGCCACAGACTGATTGTCCCATTTCATGAGGAAAAGAGGCAAGCGCTCCCGCCAGTTGGGTTCTCTGTTGCTCCTGGTCGCCATCGTGGCGCTGGTATTGCTGCTGATCGTCTTTTCTTTAGGAAACCGCGAATTCAACCTGGTACACAAACTTGGCCTGGAGATCGGCGGCGCCATGCAGGCGGTCACCACCGGCGTGGGCGGTTATTTTACCGGGCTGGTCACCGATTACCAGGAATTGATCAACGTCCGCGAGGAGAATCGGCGGCTTCGCGAGGAACTGCGCCAGTACCGGGCGGCCGCCACCCGTTACCGGGAAGCGGTGGCAACCAATGTCCGCTTGCAAAAGTTGCTGGAGCTCAAGGAAACCCTACCCGATCCCACCCTGAGCGCCCGGGTCATCGGCCGCGATCCTTCTCAATGGTTTCAGACCCTGACCATTGACCGAGGCAGCAGCGACGGAGTCGAGCGGGGCATGCCGGCGGTCACCATCGAGGGCATTGTCGGCCAGGTAATCGAAACCTCACCCCACTACGCCAAAGTGCTGCTGGCCACCGATCCCAACAGCGCCATTGATGCCATCGTCCAGAAAAACCGGGTCCAGGGGATCATCAAGGGCGACGGCGAAGGCCTGGTCCTCCATTACGTCCTGCGCAACTTCGAAGTCGCCAAAGGCGACCATCTCATTACCTCCGGGTTGGGCGGAGTCTTCCCTAAAGGACTGCCCGTGGGCACGGTGGCTGAAGTGGTACGGGCCCAGCGCGGCATGTTTCAGAAAATCAAAGTGGAACCGGCCGCCGATTTTCCCCGGCTTGAACACCTGATTATCGTGATGAAAAAAGCACCCCTGACGGAATGAATTGATCATGCTTTTTGTCTTTCTGGTTTTTGGCTACCTGCTGCTGGTTTTGCAAACCACTTTTTTTCACCTGTTGCCAGGCTGGCTGGGCCGCCCCGATCTACTTTTGCTGTTGCTGATCTTTATCGCCCTTTACCTGGAAGTCCGCCGGGGGCTGTTACTGGTACTGCTGCTGAGCCTGGCCATGGACGTCTTCTCCGGCTCCCACCTCGGGGTCTACCCCTTGGTCTACCTGGCGCTGTTTACCGTTATCCGGCTGCTCTGCCGTAATCTCGCCATCCAGGACTCGATCCATCAGGTGCCCCTGGTCATGATTTCCTATCTGGGGGTAACCGCCGCCCTGCCGTTGCTGATTACCATGTTGAGCGCCGCCAGTGTCACGTCCTGGTCCTGGCCGCTGGTATTGCAAAACGTGCTGATCCTGGGGGTGCTCTGCTTGCCTTTTTTCCATCTCTGTCGCCGCTTGCAGCTTCTGCTCGAGCAACGGCCGCCGCTGTCGTGGTCGCTGTTCCAACCTCGCGGCGCCAATCGCTACCGGTATTGACACCATGTTGCGTCACCTGGGCAATATTACCAAAATGGACCCCGTCGAGCTGAAGATGCTCAAACGGCGGACCGATATCGCCACCCTGGTGGTCCTCGCCGTGGTGGCCCTGCTGGTGGTCCGGCTCTGGCAGTTGCAAATCCAGCATGGCGCCGAATACCTCAAACGTTCGGAGAACAACCGGATTCGGGTCCAGCAACTGGCCGCCCCCCGTGGCAATCTGCTGGATCGCCACGGGGAATTGATGGTAACCAACCGGCCCCGCTTCAACGTGGTCTGGATCCGCGAGGACGCCCCCCATCCGGATGAAGTAATCAAACGACTTTCCCGTCTGCTGGAGCTGGAGATCACCGAACTGCTGGACCGGATCCGGGCCGGGGCCCAGCAGCCCCACTTTATACCCACCCGCCTGAAAGAGGATATCGACTGGTCCACCCTGGTGCGGATTGAAAACAACAGCTACAATCTGCCCGGCGTGCGGATCGAAGTGCAACCCACCCGGGATTACCTGTATGGCAACATGGCCTCGCATCTGGTGGGGTATCTGGGAGAGATCAACCGGCCGGAGTTGAGCGAGCTGCGACGGCAGGGGTATCGCCCCGGCGATATGATCGGCAAGATGGGCCTGGAAAAATTGTATGAACCCTATCTGCGGGGGGAGAAAGGACGCAGCTATGTCGAGGTCGATGTCCGGGGCTTTGCCCAGAAACAGCTGCAGGTGGAAGAGCCCTTACCCGGCAACGATCTGCAGCTTACCCTGGATCTCGAACTGCAACGGTTGGCCGAGGAGGCCCTGACCGACCGGGCCGGGGCGGTGGTGGTTATGGAGGTCGATTCCGGGCGTTTGCTGGCCATGGCCAGTGCCCCTCCCCTGCCCCTGGAAAGTTTTACCGGCGGCATTTCCTCCCGGATCTGGCGCGGCCTGTTGGAGGACCGGCGGGCACCGCTGCTCAACAAGCCGATCCAGGGCCAGTATCCGCCGGGCTCGGTCTACAAGATCGTCTCCGCCCTGGCCGCCCTGGAGGAAGGGGTGATTACTCCGGAGACCACCCATTTCTGCGGCGGCAGCATCGTTTATCGAGGCCGCCGTTACCACTGCTGGCAGCGCCGGGGCCATGGCCAGGTGGATCTTGAGAAGGCCCTGGCCGAGTCCTGTGACGTCTTCTTCTACCAGGTGGGCAAGGAACTGGGGGTAGACACCCTGGCCCATTACGCCAGGTTGCTGGGCTTGGGGCAACCAACCGGGGTCAAACTGGAACATGAAAAGGGTGGCCTGGTACCCACCGCGGAGTGGAAACGCCAAAAACATGGCGAGCCCTGGCAGCTGGGGGAGACCTTGTCAACGGTCATCGGCCAGGGCTTCAATTTGGCCACACCGTTGCAGATTGCCCGCCTGACGGCAGCGGTGGCCAACGGTGGCCGACTATACCGGCCCCAACTGGTCAGCGCGATTTATGACCCCGAAGGGCAACTACTGGAAAAGTTCGAGTCGGAGTTGACGCAACATATAACCGCGATCCGCAACAGCAGTTGGGAGACCCTGCGCCGGGGCCTGGAGGAAGTGGTGGCCGGCGAGCGGGGCACCGGCCGCGCCGCCCGGGTGGAAGACCTGCGAGTGGCCGGTAAAACCGGGACCTCCCAGGTGGTCCGGCTGAGCCTGCTTGAAGAGTTTGCGACCGACGAGGATATCCCCTACCGCTACCGTAATCACGCCTGGTTTACCGCCTTCGCCCCGGTGGACGATCCCCGGATCGCGGTCACCGTACTGGTGGAGCATGGCGGCGGCGGCGGCTCCACCGCGGCGCCGGTGGCCGGCACCATCTTCGAGGCTTATAGCCGCCGGCTACCGGCATCAACAGCCACGCAAGCCACGGAGACCAGCCCGGCAACCAACGATGCAAGCCCGCCACCAGAGCCGGCAGAAGATGGAGGTCCATGATTATGCTGCGTTTTGATCGGCGCCTGTTACAAAACTTCGACTGGGTCATGGTGGCGGCGGTGCTGCTGGTGGGCCTGCTGGGACTGCTCAACCTCTACAGCGCCTCCTCTCTGGACCGGGAGCTGGGGTCCGCGGTTTTTGTTAAACAACTCTCTTACTTTCTACTGGGCTTTATGGTGATCCTGGTCATCACCCTGGTGGATTACAAAGTGCTGATCAAATGGAACTACCCCATCTACGGCCTGGCCCTTTTCCTGCTGCTGGCGGTGTTGCTGGTCGGCGGCGAAGTGGCCGGCACCCAGCGCTGGCTTAACTTCGTTTTTTTCCGCCTGCAGCCCTCCGAGCCGGCCAAACTGGCCCTGGTGATCACCCTGGCCAGCTACTATTACCGCAAGGACACCGGCAAGGGTTTCACCATCAAAGAGTTGTTATTGCCGATTGCCCTGGCGGCGGTCCCTTTTGGCCTGATCATCATGCAGCCCGACCTGGGTACCGGTATGATGCTGGGTTTTATTTTCCTCTCCATGACCCTCTTTGTTAAGCTCAAGTGGTCCGCCATCCTGAGCATGGCCGGCGCGGCGGCTGCTGTTATCCCTCTGGGCTGGAAATTTTATTTAAAGCCCTATCAGCAGGAGCGAATCCTGACCTTCTTAAGCCCCGACAGCAACCCTCTGGGCAGCGGCTACCACATCACCCAATCCAAAATCGCGGTGGGCAGCGGTACCACCTTTGGCAAAGGTTACATGGAAGGCACCCAAGCCCATCTCGATTTTCTGCCCGAGCGCCATACCGACTTCGCCTTCTCGGTCTGGGCCGAAGAGTGGGGCTTTATCGGTTCGCTCTTCTTTCTGGCCTGTTATTTTTTTATTATCCTCTGGGGGATGAATATCGCCCTCACCGCCCGCGACAAATTCGGGGTGCTGCTGGCTTTCGGGGTGGTTTCGCTGATCTTCTGGCAGGCCACCATCAACCTGGGCATGGTCCTGGGGCTGCTGCCGGTGGTGGGGATGCCACTGCCGCTGTTCAGCTACGGCGGCTCCTCACTGCTTACCACCATGGCCGGTATCGGCATCCTGATCAATATCCGCATGCGCCGCTTTATGACCCCTTGAGAATCGGCGATGCTGCTGAACGCTTACTACTGCTTTATAGCCTGGCCAGGGTGGCCTGCAGACGACCGTAGCCCACCTTTTCCTGCTCCAGACGCAACGCCGGGGCCAGCAGATTGTGACGCAGTTCGTTGTAAAGCGCGGTTTCGGCGGGGTTGAGCCTGGACAGTTCTCGTTTTTCCTGCTTGGGCTCCCGGCCCCATTGGCCTTGATGGGCCAGCAGGGTCTCCCGGTCCATCAACAGGGAGCGCGTTTGCGGGAAAATCCGACGCAACTGATCAAGAATGGCAAAACCGTGGGTATCGATATCTCCCCAGTAGTAGAGTTCGCACTCTTGCAGCCAGGTAGCCTGGGACCAATGTTCAAAGCCATAACCAGCTCCAAAAATCACCATGCTTGCGCGGTGGCGGGGAAAGGCCAGAAAGTTGACCTCGTTTTCGGTGATGAATACCTGGCTAACCGGCAAATCCAGGCGGGCAAAGCTGTCGTGGCGCAGGGTCAGATCCTGGTCGGTGTCACCCCGGCAGGGTTGGCAGGGGGTAAGAGAAGGCGGAAACGCAGGCGGGTTGGTTTGTCGAGAAAACCGTAACGGCGGCAGAAACCAGTCAAACCTTTGGCGCTATGGTCAATGGCCTCCTCCGGGCAGGGCTAGCTCCAGTAAATCCCCCAACACCCCGCGATGCGCTTCCAGAAACTTGCTGTCCACCCCGGGCAGGTCAGAGCTGGCGCAGGTAAATTTCCGGGCGGGGATGGAGTTGCAGCCAGGCGACCACGGCCAGCAGGCGGGGCCACTCGGTGGCCAATTCTAAAGCCCGCAGGGGACGAAGGCGCAACCAGGGGAGCAGCTCCGGCTGCCGGGCTTCGGTTTGGCGCACCAACCCACGGAAAAGATCGGCCTCCGGGCGACGGCCAATTAAGGCTAACGCCTGGTCCAGGGAGTCGAGCCAGACCGCCTCCGGCACCCGGTTGCGCCCCAGAATCCGGTGGTTGATCTCCCGCCACTGGATGCGGTATCTCTCCTTTTGCTTACTGGCCACGTCCTTTGTCGGGGCTTTGGAACCGGAATCGGCAACTCTGCAAAGCTGGTCGATCCACTCCCTTACTTCGGCAAAACTATCCACCAGTTGGGAAGAATCGGGTTTTTTTAGCCGTAAACGCAAAGGAAAAAGCGATTCACCCCCGCTCAGTTCCGCCAGCAGTTTGCCCTGATCCCACAGTTTTTGCACCTGACCGCGCAACTGAGCCGGAGTGGCTCCATTTTCATGGTAAGCGTTCACTGGGCCAATAACCGCTGATTTAACGGGCCGTAGCCGTTCGGCATGCGCGATTGCGGTAAGCAGCCAAGCGCCTCGTACCCCGCGTACTTAAGCTTGGCTGATCGCCGCAAGGTGTGGTGCTGCTGAACGGCTACTTCATGGCTGCTCACCGCGTCGCTGCTCCTTTTCGGCCCGGTACTCTTCAATGGTAAGGTTGCGCAGGGTGGCGGTGCGGCCGTCGGCGCTGTGCACAAAGCCCACCCCGGAGACAAAGGGCTCGATGATGTGGATCTTTTGCAGAGGGCGTGACGATCAGCAGTTGCAGGTTGAGACGGGCGAAAAGCTCCAGGCCGTAACGGGCCGATTCGTCGGAGCCGCGGCCAAAGGCCTCGTCGATGACCACGAACCGGAAGGAACGGGAGCGGACTGGCCCCCCACTCCAGGCCGAATTGATAGGCCAGGCTGGCGGCCAGCACGGTGTAAGCGAGCTTCTCCTTCTGGCCCGCCGGATTTACCGCCGGAGTCGGCGTAGTGCTCGTACTCCCGGTCATCCTCGCGCCAGCGCTCACTGGCGGCAAAGACGAACCAGTTGCGCACATCGGTCACCTTGGCGGTCCAGCGGCGGTCCAGTTCGCTTCTGCCCTCCCGCCCCCGAAAGCGTTCGATGATGCGCCGCACCTGAAGAAATTTGGCCTCGGAATACTGGTCGTCACCAGAGCCGGTGAGGGTGCTCTTCGGTGCAGGCCTTGCAGGTCCTGCTGGAACTCCCGGATCTCCTGATCGGCAACGGGGCGGGCCTCGAGGACCACATAGCGGCCGGGGTTGTAATCGATTCGGGAGAGGGATTGGTTGATCCGCTCGATGCGTCTCCCTGATCTTCTCCCGCTCCTTGACCAGCTGCGACTGGAAACCGGCCACTTCCCGGATGGTGTTTTCGTTGAGCAGCTCCTTAAAGCGGGACTCGAAAGCGGGGCAGGTCGTCGCCGTTAAGCCGGTTCAGCCAGGCTCGATATTCATCGGCGGCGGCCATCGCCACGTCCATCTCGTGGGTTTCCAGGGGATAGGCCAGGCTGACGGCGCGCATCCCGGCAATTATTTTATCCCGCATATCGCTGGTTTTACGGCTTATGGCGTCGATTTTGTCCTGCAACCATTCCCGCAGTTCGCGCTCCCGGGCGTCGCAAGACTCCGAAGTCAGGGGCTGCTCCGGCTGGGCTTCGGCCCGTAAACGGACCAGTTCGGGATAACAGGCGACCTGTTCCGGGGTGGCGGACGCCAGCAGGCTCTCCAGTTGTTCCTCCACCGCCTCCAGATCCTGACGCCGTTGGGCGCTACGGGTTCTCTGCTCGCGGCGCGCTTCCAGCCGGGTTTCCACCTCCGCCAGTTGGGCTTCGCTCTCTTGGAGTTGGGCCTCCAGGGTCTGGAGCAGATCGGAAGAGGCGGCCGACTGTTCTTTCTCCGCCTGCAAGTGGGACACCGCTTGCGCCACCGGCTGCCAGTTCAACTCCTGAAAATCACGGTATTCATCCAGCTTAGCCAATCAATCCAGCCGATTTTTGGCCCGTTGCTGCTGCTGCTGCAATTTTGCCAGTTGTTCACCGATAACCGCCAGGCGCTCTTCCAATCCCCGGCGCCTGTTCCTCCAGAGCCGCGATTTTGGCGGCGTTGCTCCAGCCCAGCACATAGCGGCTGCGGTCATCCAGCCGGTGGCGGTCGTCCTTTTCGTGGCGTTCCCGGGCATTTTGATCTGGCCGCCCAGGGTCAGGGCTTTGCTCTGGCGGCGAAACTGCTTCTGGTCTTCACAGCAGACCACGTCGAAACGGCGGAATATCTCCTTCTCCAGCCACTCGTAGTGGGGTGAATCGGGTTTGATTGCCAGCTTGTGGACCAGGGAGTCGGGGTCCGGCTCCACCGGAGGGGTGGCCGTGGCGGGGCGAACCCGGAAATAAACCAATCGTCCTTTAAGGTCGGTGCGCTCCACCCAGTCGGCCACCTGGGGATAATGTTCTTCCAGGACCAGCAGGGAGAGGGCGAAATTATGAAGCAGCCGTTCAATGGCCCCCTCCCACCTCTCTTCCCCCTCGCGCACCCGGATCAACTCACCGGCAAAGGGCAGCGCCGCTTCGTCCAGCCCCAGGGCGTCGATCAGCTTCTGGCGCAGGTTGACCTGCTGCTGGGCGATATTGGTACGCCTGGCCTTGAGCCCGGTGATCTCGGTACTCAACTGCTGATGCTCGGCCCGGCCGGTTGCCAGGGCCACCCGGTCTCATTGAGCTGGTTCTGGAGCCGGTTTTCGTTTTCCGCCTCCTCTTCCCGGATGGCATCGGCCCATTGGCGCTGAGCCGAGAAAACTCTCTTCATCCGCCGCCGCCTCCAGCCCCAGCCCCTGGGCCAGTTCTCGATAACGGCCGGCCTTGTGGTGGCGGCGCTGCTGCTGCTCCTCTAAACGGCGAATTTCCTCACCCAGTTGCTCCAGCCTGTCTCCCCGCTTTCGGCGATGTGCCGCCGCAGCTCCCGCTCCCGGCCCTGCAGATCACGGCGCTGCTCTGCCAGCCCCTCTATATTCAACTGATGGCGGCGCAGGTCCTCATCCAGGGCGGCCAGTCGCTCCCGGAGCAGTTCCAGCTTGATGCCACCCAGCCAAGCGCGCAGAGCTTCGCGGCAGGCGACAAGCCGGTCCCGTCGGGCGGACTCCATCATCGTAACGGTCGCAACGGGAGACCAGGGGGGTCAGTTGGGCCACCTGGTCCTTGGCCTTCAGAACCGCCTCGTGGGCCCGGTTGAGATCGTCGAAGTGGCCGAGCAAGGCTTCAATCCGGGGGCTGACGGCAAATGGTTCCAGCATGTGCTGGCGGACAAATTCGGTGAGATTGCCCACCGACTTCAAGGATACGGTCTGGTGAAAAAGCTCCAGGGCCTGTTCGTTGTCGATGCCGAAACGGCGTTTGAACCAGGCCCCGTAGGGAGGAAATGTGTCGAAGATGTTGACCCCGCCGGCGGCGCGCAATCGTTTACGCAGGGCGGTTATCTCCTGGCCAAAACCGGCAAAGTCAGCGGTGATGGTCAACTCTTTTTCTGCCGCCACGAAAAAACGGGCTGGCTGGCCCAAGTTTTCCTTGAGCCAGAAGACCTGGGCCAGGGTTACGGTCTTGCCATAACCGGCGTTGTGGAAAACCCCCAGGATCACCGCGTAGTGGTGATGGTCGCGCAGGGCCACCGGTTTGGCGACCCCGCCGATCTCGTTACGTTCTGATTTGTAGTAACCGAGCACATCAGGAACGCAGATCACGCTCCCGGCTTTCGGCCCCGGCCGCCTTGTTGTAGGCGATGCGCTGGGCCGGTACCAGCAGGGTGGTCACCGCGTCCACCAGGGTGGATTTGCCCGAGCCGATCTCCCCGGTGAGCAGGGCATTGGCGCCGTTTAAGTGCAGGGTCCAGACCCGGGAGTCAAAGGTTCCCCAGTTGTACACCTCCAACCGGTGCAGACGAAAACCGGCCAGCCGGTCATCGCCGCTAAAATCAAGAAGCTGGGGTTCCGGGCTCATGGGCTGGCTTCCTTTGAAGAGGCAAGGTGCTGGCGGTACTCCTCCAGACGCTGGTCGAACTCGGCCAGCCACTGGGCGTCGACAAAGGCCTTAATGATCCGCCGAACCTCCCACAGGGGTTCGGAGCCCCGCAGGCGACGGATAAAACCGAGATCGGCAATTTTGTTAAGATGGCTGTCCACCTGGTCGCAAAGCCTGGTTTCATTACTGCCCGCCGGCAGGAAAACCCGGATCAGTTCCACAATCTCTTCCCGACTCAGCACCAATCGGTTGTCGCCTCCGCCGGCGTCGAACTCCGCCAGCTTCTTGCGCAGCAGGGCCAACAGCAAACTGACCGGGAAGGAGAGTTGACGCCGGGTGATCAGCCGCGGAGGCTTGGGAGCCGCGGGGTCGGGGTCATCGTCGGGCAGGGAGCGGAGGAAGGCGTATCCTTCTGCCTCATCCAGGATCAGCTCCAGCCCCAGAACCAACAGGTAATCACGAAGCTGGGCCTGAAAGGCCAGCAAACTCTGCCAGCGGCCGGAATCATCTTCCCGGTAAACCACCCCCTTAAGCAGGGGCGCCGCCAGAACGGAGAGCTCCCGCCCTTCGTCAACGGCACTGGCTAAATTCGATTGAGCGCTTTTATCCATGGCTGGGTCTCGCAGGCTCGACAGCGGGAGGATCAGCCCCGCGCGATCGGCGAAAAGTTATTCTGGGCAGTTTGGCCTGGCGCTGGTGGCCGGTGTCGGTCTGCCAGCTTATGGGGTCGAGGAGCTCTTCGTTGATCTCGACTCCCGGCCAGTCTGCAGCCAGTTGCAGGTAGGCCAGCAATTCCGCCAGGCCCAGGGAGAGGGGGCGGGTGGCCACCAACTCGCTAAGGGTGACCTGTTCACGACTCTGCAGGGTGCGACGCAGATGGCGGCTCAGTTCTATTCGATCCACCACGGTTTGGGTGTCAAGGGGCGGCTGATTCGTTTTCCGCTTGCCCCTCCTCCAGGGTGGTGGCGGTTATGGCACTGGCGCGGGGTGGTTTGAACAGAGGACGTTCCAGGGGCAGTTCGATGGTGGCCGCCGCCCCGGCCATGGCCATAAAGGAGCCGCTGGGCGCTTGTTCCCGCAGGGCCAGGGCCTTGGTTTCGATACCGTGGAGCAGGTCCATGATGCGACGGTTTTCCAACCAGGCCTGGTCGTCAAGGAAGCGGCGGAGTTGTTGCGAGAGTCGAGCCACGGTACGTTGGGTGTTCTCTCCGGCATCCAGCCAGTCGTAGTGGATACGCTGCAGCCGGGGTCGGGGTGCAGAGCGGCCACCGAAGGCAGGTTCAGGACGCTCGCCAGCAAGCGGCTCAACTCCTGCTGACGGCTGGGGGACATCAGGAAATCCCAGAAGGCGCGGAAGCTTTTGCCCTGATCGGAATCGGCGATGGCGTCCCGGCGGCCCATGATCTCCTCCAGCAACTCCCCTTTGGCTCCGTCCCACAAGGCCACCCGTTCCCGAACCCGGCGATCCAGTTTACGGAAATTATCCTCCACTTCCCGAAAGTCGGTGAGCAGTTCCCGGGCCAGTTGCAGAAACTGCTGAAAACGATCTTTAACCGCGGTGTCGTCCAGCAGTGGGATATCACCAGCCTTGATTTGTTCTATCTCCGCTTCTATGCCGCGCGCCGTTTTTCCAGCTCAGCCAGGCGAATGGCTGGATCGGTTTCGCTTCCGGTACCAATCTGGCGCAGGAGATCAAAGATGGTCAACAAACGGGATTCGGTACCGATAAAAGCTCGTTCACTGAGGGTGCTTAACCAGCTCAGGGCCCTTTCGCAGGCAGGAGTCAGATCAAAGTGGGGCTCATCGGAGCCGGAGGGGTAGAGCTTACGCAGCCAGCCCTTATCGTTGTCGGCCCATCGCTGAGGTAAGCGGTGGCGCTTTTGGGGAAAGCCTTCTGGCCTTGCTCCTCCCGCAGGACAAACAACTGATCCTCAAGGGCTTCGGCCAGCTCGGGAAGGCTCATCACCCGGACATTGGGGACAATGAACACCCTATGGAGAAAACTCGCCACCAGGGGCGCATGCTCCGAACAAAGCAAACGCCAGGCCGGATGCTCCCGCCGCAGGCGTTCCAGAGTGGCAAAATCAAGCTCCGTGGGCTGGTGTTGATTATCGTTCATGCTGATTTTACAAGCGGACGTCTATCATAAGTTTTCCTCAGGCGTTGCTGCACCCCCTGCCCGGTCATTCACAGATAGGGACATTTTGTGCCGTCAATATAGTGAACGCCGGCAAGACCGTCAATGCCGGGGTAGCCGCTAACCAGGCCAAACAGCCTGCGGCTATAACGTAACCGCTTTTATGGCCACGCAGACAAGCTTATTTTGTCAAACAAAAATTGCCGCGCCCTGGCTTTCATGGTATCTTGCCGGCCATGAAGAAGAAGGAGCCCGGTATCAGGGCGGTCTGCACCAACAAGAAGGCCTGGCACGATTATCATTTCGAGCAGGAGTTCGAGGCCGGCCTGGAGCTTACCGGGCCGGAAGTCAAATCGTTGCGGGCCGGCAAGGCCAATCTTAAGGATGGTTACGCCCAGGTCAAACGAAGCGAGGTTTTTTATACAATGTCCACATCTCGCCCTACGTTTACGCCACCCATTACTCGCCGGACCCAACCCGGCCGCGCAAACTGCTGCTCCACCGCCGGGAGATTAACAAGCTGATCGGCAAACTCAAGGAGCAGGGCTACACCCTGGTACCGCTGCGGATTTATTTCAACCGCCAGGGGCGGGCCAAGCTGACCCTGGCCCTGGCCCGGGGCAAGAAATTATACGATAAACGGGCGAGTCTGAAAAAACGGGAAGCCGACCGCGATATGGAAAGGGCCATGCAGCGGCGTCGCTAGACGGCTGGCAGCCCAGCGGGAACAAAACGGCTCGCAACTTGTCTATTATGTGAGGGACTGCCGATAGGCGTAAGCGTTCACCAAGGGCGATTACCTTTTGCTTTAACGGCCCGCAAGGTATGGTGCTGCTGAACGCTTCCCGACAGGCAGATGATACATGGCCGACTGACAGGCGCCGCGCCCCACGCGGGCGAGGCTTGCGGTCGGCGGCTTATTAAACTACTAACCAAAAGGGGGCGAAACGGCTTCGACGGGGATATGTAAGCACAGGCTGCATGCCGAGGACTCCAGCTACCTCGTAAAACCGGTGGAACTAAACATAGTCGCAGATGACTATCAGTACGCAGTAGCCGCCTAGAAAGCGAGCACTGCCGTCCGGCTGAACAACTCCCGCGGGTTCAGCAACGGGCGTCGACTAGCGGGATAGTCTTCCGGGCAGGCCTGTGGCCCGGCGGCGAAACCAAAGCAGGATAGTGGCGCTGGTTTCCGGCCCTGGGGAAGCAGCACCACGATAAGCAACTACTCAGGGATAAGCATGTAGACGCCTGCGGCGGAGTATTTCCGGACCCGGGTTCAACTCCCGGCGCCTCCACCAATTTTGCAAAAGACAACCCGTCTCTTCAGAGTGACTCTCTGGGTAGACGGGTTGTCTTTTTCCCCTATGTTCGACCCCGGATTCTCTGTTTCTAGGACGAAGTCTAAAGCTCGTCCGATTCGGCCATCCCTGTCATATCAAAGAGTTAAGCCGACCGGCAGTTGAAAACCAAGTCTCACTAATTTCCCCATAATACTTATTTTAGAAAAACCGATAAATTGAAGTAATCTTAGCAGTTTAATTTAGCCAAAGCGCTTGATCTCTGTATAAATTTTCCATTATTTAGATTAAAGCAATTATTTAAAATAATGGAAGGTCTTGATTTTAGGATACGCAAACGATGAAACGAGAACTACAGGGGCAATACGTTACCATATCAACGATCGGTGAGACGGCCCAGGCCTTTGTCCCCGCACCACTGCCACCGAATTCGTCCATTGACTGGACTCCGAGTTTGCGCGCCAAATTCGATCAGGCGCTACTCGCTCTCGGGCGGTTGGACAGCATCTCGGTTTTTTTGCCGGATATCTCTTTGTTTCTCTACATGTATGTGCGCAAGGAGGCGGTGCTCTCCTCCATGATCGAGGGCACACAATCATCACTTTCCGACCTCCTGCTGTTTGAATTGGCTATGGAGCCAGGAGTGCCGCTGGATGATGTCCGGGAGGTCAGCAATTATGTGTCGGCCTTGGACTACGGACTGAACCGGTTAGCCGAAGGGTTTCCCTTGTCCCTGCGCCTGATCAGGGAAATGCATGCTATGTTGCTTGCCAGAGGGCGGGGCTCCAATCAGGCAGCCGGTGAATTTCGTAGAACCCAGAATTGGATCGGCGGTACCCGGCCCGGTGATGCGGCCTTTGTTCCACCACCGGCTGAGAAGGTGCTGGAGTGCATGGGCAAACTGGAGTTGTTTTGGCATGACCAGCCGGAACCCACCCTGCGTTGCTCAAGGCCGCCTTGGCCCATGTGCAGTTTGAAACCATCCATCCGTTTTTAGATGGCAACGGCCGCCTGGGCCGCCTGTTGGTCACGCTGCTGTTGTGCGAACAAAAAATGCTCCGGGAGCCGATACTCTATCTGAGCCTCTATTTCAAAACACACCGGAAATATTATTACGAGTTATTAAATGAAGTTCGACTAAGCGGCAACTGGGAAGCCTGGCTCGATTTTTTCGCCGAGGCGGTCACTGTCACTGCTACCCAGGCAGTGGACACAACCCGGCAGCTTGCGGACCTTGCAAATGAAGACCATGCTCGAATCAGTGATCTTGGCCGGATGGCGGCGTCAGCCTTGCGGGTGCACCGGGCTCTGATGGGTCGTCCAATCACGACTTCCAACTGGTTGGTGGAAAAAACAGGCATCACCCCGGCCACGGTCAACAAGTGCCTGGGGCACCTGGAGCGTTTGGGGATTGTCCGAGAACTGACATCCCGCAAACGCAACCGGGTATTCAGTTATGCCGGCTACCTGGAAATCATGAACCAGGGGACGGAGCTGCCAGGCTGACAGCCCTCGGTCTTTTCAGGTCAACACTTCAAAAGGATATCTTACCCCAACGCTGGGAAACGACCCAAGGCACCTCCGGCTATTCACCGGCGCGCAGACCTGAATCAGCAGCAGATGTTCGCTCTTCTCTCGGCATTGAAGGTAGCAGTGCATAAGGCTGCCGGTCAGGCGGAGCAAAAGAACTTGGGCCACCAGCCCCCGATTCGCCATAAAGTTGTGCAGGAAATTACTCCTTGTGCCGATTAGCTGGCAGGAGGAACTGCCCATGGACTGCAATTGGCCCACCACACGCTGCACCCCCCAGGCCCTTGGCAACGCCGCCGGGGGCGAACATCCGCGCCCCGACCGGCAAGAGGGAAAGCTGAGCACCGCCGGCGCCGCGTTCCACGCCACCGAGGCCGCCATCTCCTTCACCACCGCCGAAGGTGACCGCGTTTCCATTCACGGCAGCCGCCAAACGGGATCAGGCTTTACCCAACTCCACCAGGGTGCCGCTGGCCGCCATCTCCAGAGCAACACCATGGCCGCCATCAATGGTGAATCCTTCTCGCTGACAGTACAGGGGGACCTTAACGAGGAAGAGCTGGCCGACATCAACCGGCTCATGGGGAAATTAACCACCATCGCCGGTGATTTTTTCAACGGCGAGCGAGAGAGCGCCCTGGCCGGCGGGCTTGCCCTGGGTGAGCTGGGCAGTATTTCGCGGCTCCAGGCCACGTTCCTACAAAGCAGCACCATGGTGCAGCAGAGCACCTTGCAAGGGGATTCCGCGTCCTCCCTGGCAAGGCTGGCCAGCGGGGCTGCCGGGGGTTCTTCGGAGACAACCGGCGCCTTCGATTACCACGCCGTTTTGCAATCCCAGTGGCGCCAGCTCAAGGAGTGGCTGGAAGAGCACCCCACCAAGCCCGGGGAGGTGCCAGGCGACGGCCGGGGCCATAAACAACATCTCCCCGCCGCTACGAGGATGTTGGATGAGGTCCGCGAGACCATGAACAGGCATCCCCGTCTTTCACCCCTGGTCGGCTCTTTCGCCGATCACACCATCGACCGGGGCGCAGAGCGCTACAACGCCCTGCATCCGGGGGATGAAGAAAAAACCAGGCAAGCCGCCCGGGAGTTGAAGGGAGACTTCAATGACCGCTTTACCCAGTGGATGATGAGTTAAGTCTCCGGGAAAACCACCAGATGGCGGACATCGGCATGGATACCGATCATTTCACCGCTGGCGTGGTGGCAGTGGCTGGGGACCAGGGCCTGGACCTGGTGGCCGTTCTTTAAGCGCAGGGTGTAGAGGATATGGGGGCCGCGAAAATCGCAGCGTAGTACCTCGGCCTTGAGCGGGCTGGCGTCGTCATGGATTACCTCCTCGGGCCGCACCAGCACCCTGACCCGGCTGCCCGGCGCCGGCCCCACCCGGTCATCACCGCTGATCGGCGCCTCCCGCGGCGCAAATCACCCAGGCCGGTCGCCACCACCCCGCCCTCCTTGACCACCCCCGGCAACAACACCCCCTCGCCGATAAAGTCGGCGACAAAAGGATTATGCGGCCGATGATAAAGGTTGTAGGCACTATCCCACTGGACCAGCTCCCCCTCCCGCAGCACCCCAATCTCGTCGGCCATGGCAAAGGCCTCGAACTGATCATGGGTAACCAGCAGAGCGGTCAACTCCTCCTGCTTCAGCAACCGGGCCACTTCCCGGGCCAGCTTTTCCCGGATTTCCATATCGAGACTGGAAAAGGGCTCATCGAGCAATAAAAGCTCCGGCCGCGGCGCCATGGCCCGGGCCAGGGCCACCCGCTGCTGCTGGCCGCCGGAGAGCTGGTGGGGATAGAGGGTTCCGCTTTCCTCCAGGTTGATCAGCGCCAGCAACTCCGCCACCCGCCGCCGGCGCTGGCGGGTATCGAGATGGCGCAGGCCAAAGGCGATATTGTCGGCGTTGCTCAGGTGAGGAAAGAGCGCCAGATCCTGGAACACCATCCCCACCCGCCGTTTTTCCGGCGGCACCATGACTCCGCTGCCGGCCACCCGCCGGCCGCCCAGCCGGATCTCGCCGGAGACCACCGGCTCAAAACCGGCGATAGCCCGCAGCAAGGTGGTCTTGCCGCAACCGCTGGGCCCCAGCAGGCAGCCGATGGTCCCGCCGGCCAGCCCCAGGCTGACCCCTTTAACAATATCCGGGCCGCCATAGGCCACCCGCACCGCTTGCAATGCCAATTGCATAACACACCTCATTCCGCCGCCGCCGGCCGCTGCCGCCCGTTAATGGACAATGGTCTCCTCGTCACCCACCGCCGACCGTGCTCCAGGCCCTGTCTTCTCAGCTCTGGTGCGGGCAATGCTCAGACTCAACAAGATCACCGGCAGGATCCCCACCGCCACGATGGTCAGGGCCGCCAGGCTCGATTCGGCCAAGAATTCATCGGAGGCCAGTTCAAAGGCCCGGACCGCCAGGGTGTTGAAATTAAAGGGGCGCAACACCAGGGTGGCCGGCAACTCCTTTAAGACATCGACAAAAACCAGCAACAGGGCGGTCAACAGGCTGCCCCGGATAATTGGCAAATGAATTCTGCGCAGCACCCCCAGGGGACGCATCCCCAGTATCCGGCCGGCATCGTCCATGGAAGAGCGGACCTTGCCCAGCCCGGCTTCCACGGTATGCAGAGCCACCGCCATAAAGCGGGCCACGTAGGCAAACAGCAGGGCCGCCACGGTACCGCTGAGCAGCAGGCCGCTGGAGATCCCGAAGTGGCCCTGCAACCAGCGGTCAACGGTGTGGTCCAGCCAGGCAAAAGGAATGATCACCCCGATGGCGATCACCAGCCCCGGTACCGCGTAACCCATGCCGGCCACCCGGACCGCGGCCCTGATCAGTGGCGTCGGCCGCAGTCGCTTGCCGTAGGCCAGCAACAGGGCCAGCAGCAGGGTCAGCAGGGCGGCGGCGGCGGCCAACAAAAGACTGTTACCAGCCAGGGCCAGAAAGCCGGCATCAAAACTCTGCTCCCAGGTAGCCACCGCCCAGACGACAAGCTGCGCGGCGGGTAACAGAAAACCCAACAGCAACGGCAGCAGGCAGACCAGAAAGGCGGCGGCCGCCCGCCCACCCTTCAGGTGATAACCAGGCAGCTCCTGATGGCGCTGGCCACTGTGGTGATAGCGGGCCCGCCGCCGCGACCGGTGTTCCAGGATAATCAACACCAGCACGAAAATCATCAACAGGGCCGCCAACTGGGTGGCGGCGGTCAGATCACCCAGGCCGTACCAGGTCCGGAAAATGCCGGTGGTAAAGGTGTCGACCCCGAAATACTGCACGGTGCCGAAATCGGCCAGGGTTTCCATCAGGGCCAGGGTCAGGCCAGCGATCACCGCCGGTCGGGCCAAAGGCAGCGCCACCCGGAAAAAGGAGCGCCAGGGGCCGCAACCCAGAGTGCGGCTGGCTTCCAACACGCAAACCGACTGTTCCAGAAAAGCGGCCCGGGTCAGCAGATAGACATAGGGGTAGAGCACCAGCGAGAGCATGGCCACCGCCCCAGGCAAAGAGCGGATTTCGGGAAACCAGTAATCGCCGTAACCCCAGTCAAACCAGGCCCGTAGCGCGGTTTGCAGCGGTCCGCTGAAATCGAGCAGGCCGGTGTAGGTATAGGCGATGATATAGGCCAGCATCGCCAGCGGCAGCAGCAGACCCCACTGAAAGAACCGACGGCCGGGAAAGCGGCACATGGTACAGAGCCAGGCGCCGGAGACGCCCAACAGCAGGGTACCGCTGCCGACCCCCAGCAACAGCAACAAGGAATTGGTGATATAGTCCCGCAGTACGGTGGCGACCAGATGGTGCCAGACCTCGCCGGCGGGTTGCAGGACCGAAGCCAGCACCACCAGCACCGGCCCCGCCAGCAACAGGGCCAGCAGCGGCACTCCCAGGGTCCAAACATCAACGGGGCGGGAGCTGGCGCCCCCGCCCCTAAACAGCTGGCGTAAAGGTGGTATCATCTATTCCCCGCCACACGCTCGGCCAAGCTGACGCCTCAACGCCAGCCGGCCCGGTCCATCAGGCGTACCGCCAGCGGATTATACTCGCCCAGCAGGGCCAGGTTAATATCATCGGCCCGGAATTCACCCCAAGCGGCCACCGTCTCGGCTAAGTCCACCCCGGGGCGTACCGG
Source organism: Desulfurivibrio sp. (assembly GCA_034522365.1). GTDB lineage: Bacteria > Desulfobacterota > Desulfobulbia > Desulfobulbales > Desulfurivibrionaceae > Desulfurivibrio. The sequence continues at coordinate 233,734 of JAXHLI010000016.1, forward strand.
AAACTCGTAATTGGCGGCGGCATACCAACGCTGGGCCTCTTCCCCGACCAGAAACTCCAGCAACTTGACGGCGTTGTCGTAGTTGTCGGCATAGCGGGTAACCCCGGCACCACTGACATTGATATGGGTGCCATAGCCATCCTGGTCAGGCCAGATCAGGCCGACCCGGGCAACCGCCTCCTGGTCGGCGGCCGAACCGTTGATCATCCCACCCAGGTAATAGGTGTTCACCACGGCCAGGTCACATTGGCCGGCCGCCACGGCTCTGATCTGATCACGGTCGCCACCCTGGGGCGGCCGCGCCATATTGGCCACCAGGCCGCGCGCCCACTCTTCGGTGGCCTCCTCTCCTTGATGGACGATCATCGCCGCCACCAGGGACTGGTTATAGATATTGCTCGAGGAACGAATACAGATCCTTTGCCCCAGTCCGGGGTCGGCCAGATCCTGGTAACTGTCGATGGTGGCCGGCTCAAAGCGCTCCTTGGCGTAGACGATCACCCGGGCCCGCCGGGAAAGCCCGTACCAATGCCCCTCGGGATCGCGCAACGCCGCGGGCACCGCCTCTGCCAGCAGAGGTGAGGAAACCGGCTGGAAGATGCCGGCGCTCTTGGCCCGGCGAAGATTACCGGCATCAACGGTCAACAGCACATCCGCCGGGGTGTGACGCCCTTCGCTTTGCAACCGTTGCAGCAAAGCCGCGGCCTTGCCGGCCACCAGGTTGACCTTGATGCCGCTTTCTGCGGTGAAACGATCCAACAACGGCTTGATCAGCGCCTCCTGGCGGGCCGAATAGAGATTGACCTCCCCGGCTGCCGCTGCGGTGGACGCCTGCCAAAGGCCCACCAGGGCCAACAACAGCAATGAACATAGAAACCTGCTACGCATGGGACACCTCCAAAATAAAAGTTAGAAAGGACAAAAAATGATAGTAAACCCTTTTTAGCATTTTTTTTGGGTGTGTCAAATACTATTTGCATGAACCATGATTTTATAGGCAACAAAACAGTTTAATATTTGCACAATAAATATTTTCTCATTGTTTTTTCTCAAAAATTAACAGACACCTCGCGTCCCCGGAAAAGGGCAACTGTAACCGACGCTCCTCCTGCAAGCGATACTGATCCGCAAGGTCTCCCCGGTGCCACTGCTCGATTTCTTCGGCCGCCCGCCGCCCCTTCATGCAGATCACCCGGCCGCCGGGCGGGCTCAAGGGGGCGCAAAGGGCCAGAAAATCGGCCACCGAGGCCAGGGCCCGGCTGGTGATCAGCGGCCAGCAACGATCCGCCAGCAGACCGCCACCCGGCTCCAGCCGCCCGGTTACCACCTCGCTGGCCGCCCCCAGGCCGGTTTGGCGGATTACCTGGCGCAAAAAAGCCACCCTTTTCTGGCGCGGCTCCACCATGGTAAGCGCCAATTCGGGGTGGCAGCATTTCAGCACCAAGCCGGGAAAACCGGCCCCGCTACCGATATCCAGCAGGGAGAGGGAAGAAGTCATGGAAGCCGGCGGTTCATCGCCGGCAAGGGGTTGGGAAGCGGCCGGAGCTTCGGTCGCGGGGGAATCCAAGAGAGGCAGCAGGGTCAGGGAATCGAGGAAATGGGTCTCCAACAGTTCCGGCTCCGGGGCCCGGGCCACCAGGTTTACCCGCCGGTGCCATTTCAGCAATTCATGGAAGTACAACTCCAGGCGCCGGCCAGCCGCCTCCTCCAGGGTAAGCCCCAACCGCCGGGCGCCTTCGGCGAGCAATTCACGCCATTGGGCAGGAGGCAACTCCGGACCCCACGGTGACTGCCGCCGGTCAGCCGCTTTCATGGCTCACAACCATTCACCAAGGCCGCTAACCACCCATTTAACGGGCCGTAACCGTCAGCAGTGGCGCAGGTTGCGGCAAGCAGCCACGCGCCGCGCACCAAAGCGTACGTAAGCTTGGCTGATCGTCGCAGGCGCCCGGCTGCTGAGGTTACCATGGAGCGACCGCTTACCCGGCGGCATCCAGATAAAGACGGCGGAAACGCACAAAGTAATCGATACCCGACCAGAGGGTAAGCACCATGGCCAACAGCAGCAGCCCCTCCCCCAACTCGTGCAGCCAGGGCAACGGCAGCAGCGCGGCCGGAAAGATCAACACGGCGAGCGCCACATACTGGAAAACACTCTTGACCTTGCCCAGCCCGCCGGCGGCGATCACGATCCCGGCGTCGGCGGCCACCCCCCGAAAACCGGTGATCACCAACTCCCGGGCAATGATCAGAAAGGCCACCCAGGCCGCCACCTTGCCCAGGGGAATCAGCATGACCAGGGCCACGGCGATCAGCACCTTGTCGGCCAGCGGATCCATCAATTGACCCAGCACCGTTTCGCTCTGCATTACCCGGGCCACATAGCCATCGGCCAGATCGCTTAGAGCCCCGATCACAAACAGGACAAAGGCGAGCAGACCGGCCGTCTCCCCGGCGCCGGGCAGCAGGCAGAGCATAATAAAGGGCACCACCGCGAAACGGAAGGCGGTGAGCAGGTTGGGCAGGGTCAGAACTTTACGCTGGGGCATGGTTCATCCGCCAAAATACTCGGTTCAAGGTCACCGCCGCTTACTTGCGCGGCCGCTTGGCCCAGTCGGCCAGAAACTTCTCCATGCCGATATCGGTCAGCGGATGGGAAGCCAACTGGGAGATCACCTTAAAGGGAATGGTGGCGATATGGGCCCCCAGCAGTGCCGATTCCACCACGTGGATGGGATGACGGACACTGGCCACGATCACTTCGGTGGGGTAACCATAGTTGTCGTAAATCTCCAGGATATCCCGAACCAGATCGAGCCCGTTTTCGGAAATATCGTCCAGCCGGCCGACAAAGGGGGAGACGTAGGCGGCTCCGGCCTTGGCGGCCATCAGGGCCTGGCTGCTGGAAAAGACCAGGGTGACGTTGGTCCTGATGTTCTCCTCGGCCAACTGCTTGACGGCCCGCAAACCGGCCACCGTCATCGGGATCTTGACCACGATATTGGGGTGCAGAGCCGCCAGCTGGCGCCCTTCCTCGACCATGCCGCCGGTCTCCGAGCTGATCACCTCGGCACTGATGGGGCCGTCCACCAACCCCGTAATCTCCTTGAGCAGGGCCTCGAAGGGTTTGTTCTCCCGGGCCACCAGCGACGGGTTGGTGGTTACTCCATCCACCATACCCATGTCCACGGCCTGGGAAATTTCCTCCACGTTGGCGGTATCGATAAAGAATTTCATGGTTGCCTCCAGTATAGGTTGATAAACAGCATATTTATTGCCGTTCCGCGAATTTGCGGCGGCACTCTTCACTGCAGAAATGGTGCTCCTCGCCTCCCCGGCGCAGCACCAGGGAGCGGCCGCTGGCCACATAAGCGCCGCAGACCGGATCCTGGACCAGGACATCTTCCAGGGCCTGCTGGCGTTGCTGCTCCCGGCGGGCGGCCACTTTCTTGCGGCGGTCGGCGCGATAAAGCCGGTATAGCAGATAAGCCAGGACCAGCAGTATAACAATCTTCAAAGGGTGCATAATATTTTCCTCAGCTTAGCTGAACGTCTACTCTTCACCAGGCCAGCGGCTTTAGTTGTTGTCCCGTTTGCCGGGCCGCCGCCGCCAGCTCCTCGATGCTCCGGCCGCTGCCGGGATGGATCAACCGCGGCGCCAATTCCCGCAACGGCTCCAGCACAAAGCGCCGTTGCGCCATGGCCGGATGGGGCACCCGACAATGGGGCAGGTCGATAAGTTGCTCGCCATAGAGCAGCAGATCGAGATCGATGGGCCGATCCTCGCCCTGCCGGGCCCGGTCCCGCCCCAGCTCCTGCTCGATGGCCAGCAGCACCGCCAACAGCGCTTCCGCCTCCAGGGTGGTGTGGAGCTCCCCCACCGCGTTGGTAAACCACTGTTCGCTACTGATACCCACCGGGGCGCTGCCCCAGGGGCGTGACAAGCGGCCGCTTTCCACCCCCGGCCGGGCCGCCAGCCGCTGCCAGGCCGCCAGCAGATTGGCCGGCCCCGCTCCCAGGTTGGCCCCCAGGCCGATAAAAGCCTGGACACCACTCACAAATCGGCCAGCCCCAGGACATCGAACATCGAATACAGGCCGTTGGCCCTACCCGTCAGCCAGGCCGCCGCCAGGGCCGCGCCGCGGGCGAAATTATCCCGGTTGTGGGCGCGATGGGTCAACTCCAGGCGCTCGCCGGCGCCGGCAAAATAGACGGTATGCTCGCCGACGATATCCCCGGCCCGGATGGTCTGGATACCGATCTCCTTTTCCCCGCGCTCGCCGATGATCCCGTGCCGGCTGTAGACCCCCACTTCGGCAAGATCGCGGTTGACCCCGGCGGCCACCATTTCCCCGAGCTTCAAGGCGGTGCCGCTGGGGGCGTCCTTCTTCATCCGATGATGGGCCTCGACGATCTCGATATCGTAACCATCGCCCAGCACCGCCGCCATCTTACGGGCCACCTTGAACAGCACGTTGACCCCCACCGCCATGTTGGGGGCCTGCACGCAGGGGAAAGCGGACTCGGCCAATTGCCGCAACTCGGCCAGATTGTCGGCGCTCAATCCGGTGGTGCCGATAACCATCGCCTTCCGCCACTGGGCGGCCAGCCGGGCCAGGGCCATGGTGGCCTCGTGGAAGGTGAAGTCGATGATCACCTCGCCCTGCTCCAGCACCGCCTCCGGGCTGTCCGCCACCGTGATGCCGCGCTTGCCAAGCCCCGCCAGTTCGCCCAGATCACTGCCCACCTCGGGACTGTCCGGCCGCTCGAAACCGGCCGCCAGCTTCAGCTCGGGATGGGCGTCCACCATGGCGCTGATCCGCCGCCCCATGCGGCCGGCGGCCCCGGCGATAATTACCTTCGTCATCATACACTCCCTTCCTGGTTTACAGTAAGCCGCACTCTTTAAGCACCCGTTGCAGCCGCCCCTTGGCCTCGTCGTTCATCTCCCACAGCGGCTGCCGCACCCGGGGGGACTTGATTTTGCCCAGCAGGGCCAGGGCGGTCTTGGCCGGCACCGGGTTGGTATCAAAAAACATCGCCTGCATCAGCGGCAGCAACTGGTAATGCAGCTCGTTGGCCCGGGCTACCTCGCCCCGCCGGGCGGCGGCGATCATCTCCGCCATGCGGCGGGGCTCGACGTTGGAAGAGACCGAGATCACCCCGTGGCCGCCCACCAACACGGTGGCCATGGAGGTGAAGTCATCGCCGCTTAATATCGAGAAATCGTCGGGACAGAGCTGGATCACCTCGCTGAGTTGCTGCAGATTGGCGGAAGCCTCCTTGATGCCGACGATATTTTTGATCGCCGCGCAACGGGCCACGGTGCCCGGCAGCATGTTGATCGCCGTCCGCCCCGGGACGTTGTAGAGCACCATCGGGATCTCGATACTCTCGGCCACCGTTTTGAAATGCTGGTAAAGCCCTTCCTGGGAAGGCTTGTTGTAATAGGGGGTAATCAACAGCACCCCGTCGGCCCCGGCGTTCTGGGCGCGCCGGGTCAACTCGATGGTCTCGCTGGTGCTGTTGGAGCCGGCCCCGGCCAGCACCGGCACCCGACCGGCCACCGTCTTGACCGTGAGTTCCACCACCCGGTGATGCTCCTCATGGCTCATGGTGGCCGACTCGCCGGTGGTGCCACAGGGCACGATCCCATTGGTGCCGCCGGCCAGTTGAAACTCGATCAGTTCCACCAGCCCCGGCTCGTCGATACTGCCGTCATCGTTAAAAGGGGTGGCAATGGCCACAAAGGCACCACGAAATTGACTACTCATCTTCTCCTCCTCAACCTCTGTTTTGGGCATTATGCACGGTCTCGCCGGCGGATGGCTTCCGGGTGCAGCGAGCCTTGGTAGATAAAGTCGGCCGGGCCTTCCAGGCGGACATCCTGGAACTGCTCATCCTGGCCGCGGTAATGGATCACCAGCTCTTCCTGGCCCGAGGTAACCACCGTGGTGGGGGAGACCGCCAGGCCCAGCCGGGCTGCCACCAAGGCCGCCGCCACCGCCCCGGTGCCGCAGGCCAGGGTTTCATCCTCGACCCCGCGCTCATAGGTCCGCAGCCGCAAGCGGCCGGAGGTGTCGTCCCGGCCGACAAAATTAACATTGCAACCGGCCGGGGCAAAGCGGGGATGGTTGCGAAAGTAACGGCCCCATTCCTTAACCGGTACCGTGGCAAGTTCGTCGCAGAACAGCACCGAGTGCGGCACCCCGGTATCCACCAGGTGCAGGGTCAACTCCTCGCCCGCCGGCCCCGCCAGGTGCAGATTAAGCCTCCACTCGCCGGGCGGGGTCATGGTCAGCAACACCGCGGTACCGCTGATCTCGGCTTCAATCAGCCCGGCGCCGGTGGCAAAACGCAGCCGACTGTGGTCCACGATGCCGCTTTCGTAGGCAAAGCGGGCGGCGCAACGGGCGCCGTTGCCGCACATCCCGGCCGGTGAACCGTCGGCGTTGAAAAACTGCCAGCGAAAATCGGCTTCGTCGCTGTCTTCAAGCAGGATCAGGCCGTCGGCTCCCACCGAGAATTTACGCTCGCAGACCGCCCGGGCAAAGCTCTGGGCGGCGGCGGTATCGGCCAGCAGGGGCCGGCGATGGTCGATCAGGATAAAATCGTTGCCGGCGCCGCTCATCTTGGTAAAGGTAATGGGAAATTGCATCCGCTCCGCTCCGGCCGCTGCCGACTGCTATCGTAGTCATCCCCCAAGGGGCGATGACTTTTGTTTTAACGGGCCGTAAGGTGCGGTGCCGCTGCACGCTTACATAAAATCGGGGATGGTTTCGCCCCTGATCAGGTCTTCGTAGGTCTCCCGGCGGCGGATCTCGACGAATTGATCCTCGCTGACCAGCACTTCGGGCACCCGGGGCCGGGAGTTGTAGTTGGAAGCCATGGTGAAGCCGTAGGCCCCGGCGCTCATCACCGCCAGCAAGTCATCGGGGACGGCCCTGGCGATTTCCCGGTCCCGGGCCAGGAAATCACCGGTTTCACAGATCGGCCCCACCACATCGGCCACCATTTGTCCATCCTCGCGCCGGGTCACCGGTTCGATGGCGTGATAAGCGTCATAGAGGCTGGGCCGGGCCAGATCGTTCATGCCGGCGTCGACCACCACGAAGTTCTTACGCCCGGACTTGGTAAACAGCACCCGGGTCACCAGAATCCCGGCGTTGCCCACTATAACCCGGCCCGGCTCCAGGATCAAGGTACAGGGCAAATCGCCCAGGGCCTGCCGCAGGGCCATACCGTAAGCGGCCGGCTCCGGCGGCTTCTCCCCCTGGTAGTTGATCCCCAGGCCACCGCCTAAGTCAAGATAACGGATGTTAATCCCGGCGGCCGTCAACTCGGCCAGGAATTTTTTCAATTTATCAACGGTATCGACAAAGGGTGAGACCTGGGTAAGCTGGGAGCCGATATGGCAACTCAAACCGACGATCTCGATATTGGCCAGCTGCTGGGCTTGTTTATAGACCGCCAGGGCCTCCTCGATGGCGATCCCGAACTTGTTTTTGGCCAGGCCGGTGGAGATATAGGCGTGGGTTTGGGGATCGACATCGGGGTTGACCCGGAACGACACCCGGGCCGTTTGCCCCAGCTCGGCGGCGCATTGCTGGACGACGGCCAACTCCTGGGCCGATTCCAGGTTGAACATCAAAATGCCCGCCACCAGCGCCTGGCGGATCTCCGCCCGGGTCTTGCCCACCCCGGAATAGACGATCCGCTCGGGCGCGATCCCGGCTTTCAGGGCCCGGAACAGCTCGCCGCCGGAGACGATATCGGCACCGCCGCCCAGTTTGCCAAAGAGCCGCAGGATGGCGATATTGGACGAGGCCTTGACGGCAAAGCAACTTAGGTGCGCCAGCCCCTCGAAAGCGCCGTCAAAAGCGGTAAAATGGCGCCGCAGGGTGGCGGCGCTGTACAGATAAAAAGGGGTGCCCACCGCCGCGGCGATCTCCGGCACCGCCACCTCCTCGGCATGCAACACGTTGTCCTTATACTCGAAATGATGCACTCACTACCTCCTTACCAGTTGTCGCCAGCCGTGCCGCCGGTCTCCCGGCTTCCAGCACGGTTTACCGATCCGCCGCCGGGCGCCGTTTATTCCTCGTCACCGGGCGGCGGCCAGGTCACCGTAACCCGGTTGGAGGGATCGCTGTAAAGCAGCCAGCCGGCCCGGCTCTCCACTTGAAAAAAATAGCGCCCCGGGGCGGTCAGTTGCTCTTGCTGGCGCAGCCGCCCCCGGGAACCGGCCCGGTTGTCGATGCGCCGGAGCCTTTCAAAAACCAACGGCTCCTCGGGCTCGGCGCCGGGGGCGAGCCGCGCCCGGTAAAGCACGAATGCCGGGATCACGTAAGCCAGGTCACCACCCCGCTGGCCGCGGGTGGGCACCGACCAGGAAAGTTCCACGCCACCGGCGGTATATTGGTACGCCAGATCATCAATGGGTTGAGGACGTGCCGCCGCCGGCGACTGGGGCTCGGTCTTCTTGCCGCAGCCGACGACCGGCAGGCAGAGCAGCACCAGAAGCAGAGCGCAGCGCGTCCACCTAAAAAATTGCCAAAATTGGGCTCTGACCCCGATTCTCTTTTCAGCCGGCACTGGTCGCCGCCTCTCTCTGCTGTTGCTTGAGTTCCGCCTCCGCCCGTTCCAGGGCGGCGGCCACCTGCTCCCCGCCGGTGCCGCCGGGGGAATTGCGGCTGTTGACCGAACCCTCGATGGAGAGCACGGCAAAGACATCCTGCTCGACACAGTCGGCAAAACGCTTGAGTTCGTCCAGGCTCAACTCGGCCACCTCCCGCCCCTGCTCCAGGGCGTAAGCCACGGCCCGGCCGACGATGGCATGAGCCTGGCGGAAAGGTATCTCCTTTTTAACCAGGTAATCGGCCAGATCGGTGGCGGTCATCGAGCCCCGGTGCAGCGCCGCCGCCAGGCGGTCCTCATTAAAGCGCATACCGGCCAGCAACTCGCTGATCAGGGCCAGCGACGAGCCGACCGTATCGACGGTATCAAATACCGGCTCCTTGTCTTCCTGCAAGTCACGGTTGTAGGTCAACGGCAATCCCTTGAGCATGGTCAGCAGGGCCATTAGATGACCCACCACCCGACCGCTTTTACCCCGTACCAGTTCGGGAATGTCGGGGTTCTTTTTCTGGGGCATGATGGAGCTGCCGGTGCAAAAGGCGTCGGGCAGGGTGACAAAGGAGAATTCCTCGCTGGTCCAGAGCACCAGCTCCTCGGCCAGCCGGCTCAAATGGACCTGGATCAGGGAGGCGGCGGCGACAAACTCGACGGCGAAATCGCGATCGGCCACGCTGTCCATACTGTTGGCCGACACCTCGGCAAACCCCAGCTCGCGGGCCACGAATTGGCGGTCGATGGGCAACCCGGTGCCGGCCAGGGCCGCCGCCCCCAGGGGCATCACCTCTATCCGCTTAAGACAGTCGCGCAAGCGTTGCTGATCACGCCCGAACATCTCGAAATAGGCCAGCAGATGGTGGGCCACCAGCACCGGCTGGGCCCGCTGCAGATGGGTATAACCCGGCATCACGGTATGCTGGTAGCGCCGGGCCTGGCCCACCAGGGCCTGGCGCAACTCCCCCAAAAGCCCCCGCAGCCGGTAAGCTTCCCGGCGCAGGTAAAGGCGCATATCCAACACCACCTGGTCGTTGCGGCTGCGGGCGGTGTGCAGCTTCTCGCCGGCGGCGCCGATCTTCTCGGCCAGACCCTTTTCGATATTCATATGGATATCTTCCAGCTCGGTCCGGAAGACAAAGTCGCCGCGCTCGATCTCGGCTTCGATCTCGTTTAAGCCGCCAATGATCTGCTCACCCTCGGCGGCGCTGATCAACCCCTGGCGGGCCAGCATTTTGGCGTGGGCCCGGCTGCCGGCGATATCGTCGCGATAGAGCCGGGTCTCGTAATGCACCGAGGCGGTAAAGGCCTCCACCGAAGCGGCGGTCTGCTCGGCAAAACGCCCGCCCCACATCTTGCTCTCGCTGGCTTGCTCGCTCACCGCTTAACCTCCCCCTGCAGCCCCTGCATCTTGAGGCGCAGTCCCTGCAGGCGGATGAACCCTTCGGCGTCGGCCTGGTGGTAGACGCTGTCCTCTTCGAAGGTGGCGAAGCTCTCCCGGTACAGGGAGTTGTCGGACTTGCGGCCCACCGGCAGGCAATTGCCCTTGTAGAGCTTGAGCCGCACCACTCCGTTGACCGTGGCCTGGGCCTGGTCCATGGTATTTTGCAGCAGCTTCATCTCCGGGGCGAACCAGAAGCCGTTGTAGATCAACTCCGAATAGCGGGCCACCAGGGAATCACGGATCCGCATCACCTCGCGATCCAGGGTGATGGTCTCGAGATCGCGATGGGCACAACGCAGGATGGTCCCCCCCGGGGTCTCGTAAACGCCGCGGGACTTCATGCCGACAAAGCGGTTTTCCACCATATCCAGCCGACCGATGCCGTTTTGCCCCCCCAGTTGGTTGAGCCGGGCCAGCATGGCGGCCGGCGCCAATTTTTCGCCGTCGATGGCCACCGGGTTGCCACCGGCAAACTCCAACTCGATATAGGTGGGCTTATCCGGGGCCTGCTCCGGGGCAACGGAAAGCTGGAACATCGCCTCTTCCGGCTCATGCCAGGGATCTTCCAGCACCCCGCCTTCAAAGCTGATATGCAGCAGGTTTTCATCGGAACTGTAGGGCTTTTCACGGCTCACCGGCACCGGGATGCCATGTTTTTCGGCGTAGGCCATCAGCTTGCGGCGGGAATTGAGATCCCAGAGGCGCCACGGAGCGATAATATGCAGCCCGGGGTTCAAGGCCATGTAAGCCAGCTCGAAGCGAACCTGGTCGTTGCCCTTGCCGGTGGCGCCATGGCTGACGGCGTCGGCCCCGTGGGCCTCGGCGAGTCGTACCTGCTCCTGGGCGATCACCGGCCGGGCCAGGGAGGTGCCCAGCAGATAGGAACCCTCGTAGATGGCGTTGGCCCGGAAGGCCGGAAAGACGTAATCGCGGACGAACTCCTCTTTTAGATCGGCGATCACCACTTCGTCGGCGCCGGTGGCCAACCCCTTGGCCCGCACCGCCTCCCAGTCCTCATTCTGGCCGATATCGGCGGCGTAGGCGATTACCGGGCACTGGCAGGTTTCCTTGAGCCAGCGCAGAATAACGGAGGTATCCAGACCACCGGAGTAGGCCAGGACGATTTTGTTGACTTTAGGTAGCATCTGTTTTCCCTGAATCTAATTTAGTTCGATCGAATACGGTTCAACGATCCAAAAAGGCAGCCAGGATCGCCTTGTGGAGATGCATCTTGTTCTCGGCCTGCTCCCAGACCACCGAACGGGAACCTTCCAGCACCGCCTCGCTGATCTCCTCGTCCCGGTGGGCCGGCAGGCAGTGCAAGACAATGGCGTCGGCGGCGGCTTCGGCCAGCAACTCCTCGTTGATCTGATAGGGGCGGAAGACCTGCAACCGGTGCAACTGCTCGTCTTCCTGGCCCATGCTGGCCCATACATCGGTATTGACCACGTCGGCATCGGCCACCGCCTCCCGCGGATCGACCACCAGGTTGATGGGCCGGGCGGCGGCGGCCCGGGCGGCGGCCAGAATCCCGGCATCGGGCTCGTAGCCTTCGGGACAGGCCAGGGTCAGGGCGAAACCCAGCCGGGCGGCGGCCTGCAACCAGGAATTGGCCATATTATTGCCATCCCCCACCCAGGCGATCTTGAGCTGCTCCAACTCACCCTTGTGCTCGATCACCGTAAGCAGATCGCTTAAGACCTGGCAGGGGTGGTGGAGATCGGTCAGGGCGTTGATCACCGGGATCGCCGAATAGCGGGCCAGTTCCTCGACGATCTCCTGGCCGAAGGTCCGGATCACCAGGCCGTCGACGTAGCGGGCCATAACCCGGGCCATGTCCTTCAAGGGCTCATTGCGGGCCAGCTGGGTATCGCGGCTGGAAAGGTAGATCACCTGCCCGCCCAGGCCATGCATGGCGGCCTCGAAGGAGACCCGGGTACGGGTCGAGGGTTTCTCGAAAATCAACGCGACACTGCGCCCTTCCAAGGCCCGGTGCCGCCCCCCCGCCTTGCTTTCCCGTTTCATTTGTAGGGCCCGGTCGATCAAGGCGCGTAATTCGTTACCACTGAAATCGGCCAGGGCCAGCAGATGTTTTGCCATGCCATGTTCCATAAATGAGTTGTGGTTCCACTTCCCCAAGCAAGCGCCCCTGACTTCCGCAAAGGCAAGCCGTAACCCTTACAAAAGATCAATCGCCTTTGTAAAGGGCTTTTTTCAAGGCCCCGGCCAGCAGCTCCACCGCCCGGTCGATCTCTTGGTAGCTGACCACCAGCGGCGGCAGGAAACGCAGGGCGGTATGGGCGGCGAAATTAAGCAGCAGCCCCTGGGCGAAAAGGTCAGCGATCAACTCCGGGCCCCGGTCCCGGCAATCCTCCGCCAGCACCAGCCCCTGGATCAGCCCCATACCCCGGACCTCGGTCAGTTGCCCGGGGTATTGCGCCACCAGTTCCGCCAGGCGGGCGGCCAGGTATTCGCCCCGCTGCCGCACCTCTTCGAAGAAGCCGGGGCGCAACATAACCTCCAGCACCGCGTTGGCGGCGGCGCAGGCCACCGGATTACCGCCGAAGGTGGCGGCGTGGCTGCCGGGGGTAAAAGCCGCCGCCACCGGTTCGGTGGCCAGCATCGCGCCGATGGGCAGGCCGTTGCCCAGCCCCTTGGCCAGAGTGGCGATATCGGGCACCACCCCCAGTTGCTGGTGGGCCAGCAGGGAGCCGGTTCGGCCCATCCCCACCTGTACTTCGTCAAAGATCAACAGCAGGCCGTGCTCATCGCACAGGCGGCGAATGGCCTGCAAATATGCCGGGGACAAAGGCCTTACCCCGCCCTCCCCCTGCAAGGGTTCACAAAGCACCGCGCAGGTCTGCGGCCCGATCAGCCGCCGCAGGCCGTCAATATCGCCAAACGGGGCGTGGACAAAACCCGCCGGCAGCGGCTCAAAACCTTCCTGGAATTTGGGCTGGCCGGTGGCCGCCACGGTGGCCAGGGTGCGGCCATGGAAGGATCCGGTCAGCGAAATGATCTCATAACGCCCATCACCGCCGGCCTTGCGGGCCAGCTTGATGGCCGCCTCGTTGGCCTCGGCCCCGGAATTACAAAAAAAGACCCGGTCAGCGAAACTATGGGCCACCAGGGTCTCGGCCAGTTCGATCTGGGGCTCGGTATGGTAAAGGTTGGAGACATGGACCAGCTTTTCCACCTGCTCAAACACCGCGGCGGTCACCGCCGGATGGCAATGCCCCAGGTTGCAGACCGCCAGCCCGGCGACAAAATCAAGGTATTCACGCCCATCGGCGGCAAAGAGCCGGCACCCCTCCCCCCGCTCCATGACCACCGGCAAGCGGCCGTAAGTCTGCATCAAAACCTCGTCGCCCCGCGCCACCAAATCCAGCTTCTCCATTTATCTTCCATCCACCATAAGTTTGCACCAACCCCGGAAAACTTGCCGGGCCTAATCTACGCGGCCGCCCCTTTGATCTGTAAGCGTTCACCGGGGCCCATAACCGCCGAGTTAACGGGCCGTAAACGTTCAGCAGTGCCACAGATTGGGGCAAGCAGCCAAGCGCCGCGTACCCCGTGTACGTAAGCTTGGCTGATCCCGCTGTCAATCATCGGCGCTCGACGCCGATAACGTGCGGTGCTGCTGGACGTTTACCTGATTTCAGTGCCGACCCCGCTCTGGGTAAACAGCTCCAACAAAATCGCGTGCTCCTGCCGCCCATCGACAATATGGGCCTTACCCACCCCGCCGGCCACCGCCTCCCGGCAGCAGCGCACCTTGGGAATCATCCCCCCCTGGATGACACCGTCGGCGATCTTTTCTTCGATCTCGGCGGCCAGCAACGACGACAGCAACCGCCCCTCACCGTCCAGCACCCCCTCGACATCGGTGAGCAGGATCAGCTTGGCGGCCTTGAGCTGCGCCGCCACCGCCCCGGCCACCAGATCGGCGTTGATATTGTAGGCGCGGCCGTCATCGCCGACCCCCACCGGCGCGATCACCGGAATAAAACCCCGGGCGTCCAGGGTTTCCAGCACTCCGGGATTGATCTCGGTGACCCGCCCCACCCGGCCCAGATCGATCAACTCCGGCGGCGCGTCGGCCACTTGCTCGCCCAGCACCTGCATCTTCTCGGCCCGTACCAGATCGCCGTCCCGGCCGGAGAGCCCCACCGCCCGGCCGCCGTGGTAGTTGATCAGGCTGACGATCTCCTTGTTGACCTTGCCCACCAGCACCATCTCCACCACATCCATGGTTTCGCCGTCGGTGACCCGCATCCCCTGGATATAGCTGGGGGTGACCCGCATCTTCTCTAAAAAAAGGTTGATCTGCGGCCCACCACCATGGACCACCACCGGGTTGATGCCGACGTACTTCATCAGGATGATATCCAGGGCGAAATTCTTTTTCAGCTCATCATCGACCATGGCGTGCCCGCCATATTTGATCACCACCGTCTGGTTGGCAAAGCTGCGGATATAGGGCAGGGCCTCGATCAGGGTCTTGGCTTTATCGATGCTGTTTTTCATAATCGCCTTGATATGATATAGTTGGTATATTATTTGCCTGCAAGCCGACGGCGTTTGACCACCAAGATACTTGGTCGGACCCCGGCGACGCAAGGACAAAGCCCGGATGCCACGACCCACAAATAAGAGAGGTAATATGCGTACTACTTTTTTCTTGATATTTTTGAGCGTTTCCCTGATGCTGGCCACCGGCGCCGCCGCCACCCCCATTGAGATCGAAGCCGACCGGATGGAATCGATGACGGGCGAGAACGCCATTCTCTTCACCGGCCAGGTAGTGGCCCACCAGGAGGGGCTCACCGTGCACAGCGACAAAATGACGGTCCATTATTTCAGCGACGAGGAACGGGCCAGGCAGGCCGCCGACGATGAGCGCCGCTTGAAAAAACTCTTTGCCACCGGCAATGTCCGGGTCGAAAGCGACGACTTCAGCGGCAGCGGCCAGCGGCTGGATTATTTCGAGGTGGAGCGCAAGGCCATTTTAAGCGGTAAGGCCAAAGTCTGGCAGGACAACAACCTGGTCACCGGTGATCGGGTCACCATGTATCTCGATGAAGGCAAAAGCATCGTCGAAGACCAGGGCAAATCCGAGCAGCGGGTCCGGGCCTACTTCTACTCCGAGGAGGACGGCGATCAGCAAGAGGGCGACGCCGAGGACAGCGCCCCGCCTTCCCGGCCGGAACCGGCGCCGCAGGAGCAACCCCGACCATGAGCAGCCCGGCAACGCAAGATCGACCAACCCGGCAACTGGCCACCGTCGATATCGTCAAACAGTACCAGCAGCGGCGGGTGGTGGACGGTATCAACCTGATGGTGGAAACCGGCGCGGTGGTGGGCCTGCTGGGTCCCAACGGGGCCGGCAAGACCACCACCTTTTACAGCATCGCCGGTTTTATCCGCCCCGACGCCGGGCAGGTGCTGCTTGACGACCAGGAGATCACCACCCTGCCCATCCACCGCCGGGCGCGGCTGGGCCTGGCCTATCTGCCCCAGGAGTCCTCAGTCTTCCGCAAACTGAGCGTCGCCGAGAATGTGCGGATCGTCCTGGAGCCGCTGGGGCTGGACCGGGAGACCATCAAGCGGCGCCTTAATTCCCTGTTGGAGGAACTCAAGCTGGCCCACCTGGCCGCCAACCCGGCCCACTCCCTCTCCGGCGGCGAGCGGCGGCGGGTGGAGATCATGCGGGCCCTGGCCATGCAGCCGCGCTTCATGCTGCTGGACGAACCCTTTGCCGGCATCGATCCGCTGTCGGTGGCCGATTTGCAGCAGATTATCCGCGATCTCAAGGCCCGCGGCCTGGGAGTGCTGATCTCCGACCATAACGTCCGCGAGACCCTGCAGGTCTGCGACCGGGCCTATATCGTCAACCACGGCCAAATACTGACCAGCGGCAGCGCCGCCGAAATCGTCAGCTGCCCGGCGGCCCGCCAAATGTACCTGGGAGAAAATTTCACCCTTTAAACATTATGGCCCTTGAACTACGACAAAATCTCAAACTAAGCCAGCAACTGGTGATGACCCCCCAGTTGCAGCAGGCGATCAAGCTGCTGCAACTCTCGCGGCTGGAACTGGCAGAGACCATTCAGCAGGAGCTGGAACAAAACCCCATCCTGGAGGAAGGGGTGTCGCTGGAGGATGGCGGCAGCGATGAAGGCGACCACCCCGGTGTTTTCGAGCCCGCCCCGGAGCCGGAGACGGCGGCCCCGGAGCCGGAACACACCGGCGAGTTGCAAATGGAATCGCCGGCCTCGCTGGGGGAAATCGACTGGGGCAACTACGTCAACGAGTACGCCAATGAGCAGGGGGACGGCGGTTACGGCTCCGGGCCGGTCCGCGACGACGATGAGGCCCCTTCCCGACTCGATATCTTAAGCGCCCGCCCCGACCTGCACTCCCATCTCGAATGGCAGCTCAATTTAAGCCGGCTTACCGACCACGAACGGGAGGTGGGGGAGTTCATCATCGGCAATCTCGATGAAAACGGTTTTCTCGCCACTACCCCGGCCGAAATTCAGGCCCAGACCGGCTGCTCCCCGGAGCTGGTCGACCGGCTGCTGATCCTGGTGCGGGAGATGGACCCGGCCGGAGTCGGCGCCGGCGACTTGCGGCAATGCCTGCTGCTGCAACTGGAGCGGCTGGGGCTGGCCGACTCGCCGGCGGCCCGGATCGTCGCCGAACATCTCAAGCTGCTGGAGAGCCGCAATTACGACGCCATCGCCCGGGCCACCGGCTGCTCCCGGGCGGAGGTGACGGCGGCCATGGAGATCATCACCAGTCTCAACCCCCGCCCCGGCCGGCTTTACTCCGACGAGGAACCGGTCTATATCGTCCCCGATGTCTATCTCTACAAGCTCGACGACGAATATGTCATCATGCTCAACGACGAAGGGCTGCCCCGGCTGCGGATCAGCAACTACTACCGCGACATCCTCGACAAGGACTCCAGCGCCCCCGGCGAGACCAAGAATTACGTCCAGGACAAGCTGCGCCAGGCGATGTGGCTGATCCGCTCGATCCAGCAGCGGCAGCGCACCATCTACCGGGTGGTGGAGAGCATCCTTAAATTCCAGCGCGACTTTTTCGAGTACGGGGTGGAAAAGCTCAAGCCCATGGTGCTGCGCGACGTGGCCGAGGATATCGAGATGCACGAATCGACCATCAGCCGGGTGACCACCAACAAGTACCTGCACAGCCCGCAGGGGATCTTCGAGCTCAAATATTTTTTCAATTCGACCATCGCTACCCATGACGGCGGCGCCGGGTTGGCCTCGGAGAGCATCAAGCAGCAGCTCAAGGGCATGATCAGCCACGAGGACCCCCAAAAACCCTTGAGCGACAGCGCCATCGCCGCCGCCTTCAGCCGCGACAACATCCGCCTGGCCCGCCGTACGGTGGCCAAATACCGCGAACAGCTGGGCATCCTGCCCTCCAAGCTGCGCAAACGCCCGTAAACCTAAGCGTTCACCAGGGCCAATGAGCGCTGATTTAACGGGCCATAAGCCAATCCCGCGAGAAACCCAGCACTATGAGCAACCGTTCAGCCGCGCCGCCCGCAACGCCCCGCCCCACCCCGCCGGCCACCGGCCAAGGGGAGCCCCTGAGCGCCGATTTTCTACGGGAAGTTAAAGCGGTGGTCGGCGCCGGGCAACTCGATACCGGTGCCGAGGCGCGGGCCAGCTACGCCTACGACGGTTCGGGGCGGGAATACCTGCCGGCGGCGGTGGTCTATCCCCGCGACCGCCAGGAGATCGCCGCCATTATGCGCCTGGCCAGCCGTTACCGGGTGGTGGTAACCCCCCGCGGGGCCGGCACCGGCATGGCCGGCGGCGCCCTGGCGGTGGCCGGCGGGGTGGTGCTGGCCCTGGCGGGGCTGAACAAGATTCTGGAGATCGACCCTGCCAACCGGCTGGCGGTGGTCCAGCCGGGAGTCATCACCGCCGAACTGCAGGCGGCGGTGGCCCACCACCACCTCTACTATCCGCCGGACCCAGCCAGCCGCGCCTTCTGCACCATCGGCGGCAATGTCGCCTGCAACGCCGGCGGCCCGGCCGCCGTCAAGTACGGAGTCACCGGCGATTACGTGCTGGGCCTGGAAGCGGTGCTCCCCGACGGCCGCCTGCTCCATACCGGGGTGCGCACCGCCAAGGGAGTAGTCGGCTACGACCTGACCCGGCTGCTGGTGGGCTCGGAGGGCACCCTGGCGATTATCACCGCCATCACTCTGCGGCTGCGCCCCGCCCCGGCCGGCCGGCAAACCCTGCTGCTGCTCTGCCCGGACATGCACCGAGCCGCCGCCCTGACGGGCCTGATCCTCAACCACCTGACCCCCAGCATCCTGGAATACCTCGACCCCACCGCCCTGGAGCTGGTCCGCGACCAACTGCCCGCCGGGATTTTGCCCGGCAACGGGCCAGCCGCCGGGGAGCAACCCCGGCACGACGAGCAGCGGGCCGCCGACCAACCCCCACCGCAACCGCCGGCGGCCGCCCCGGAGCAGCCCCCCCGCCACGCCCTGCTGCTGCTGGAATTTGACGGCGACCCGCCGGCGGTGGCCGGCCAAGTGCAACAACTGCGCCACTTGCTGGCCCCGCAACCAGACATTGTAGTTCGCGAAGCAGCCGACCAGCAGGCGGCAACAGAGCTGTGGGCGGCCCGCCGGGGTATTTCACCGGCGGCTTTCCGGCTGCGCCCCCACAAGATCAGCGAGGACGTGGTGGTGCCCGGCAGCCGCATCCCCGAACTGGTGGCCCACACCGAAACCCTGGCCGCCGAACACCGACTGCCGATCTTTACCTTCGGCCACGCCGGCGACGGCAATATCCACGTCAATATCATGCTGGACCGCCACGACCCACAAGAGACCACCCGCGGCGAGGCGGCCCGGGCGGCGCTCTACGACCAGGTGCTGGCCCTGGGCGGCACCCTCTCCGGCGAACACGGGGTAGGCATCGGCAAGGCCACGGCCGCCGCCGCCGAACTGGACCCCACCGGCCTGGCGCTGATGCGGCAACTCAAAGAGTTGTTTGATCCGCTCAACATCCTCAACCCCGGCAAGCTGTTTCCTTGATAAACTTATAATTTTATGAACGTCCCCTGCCTGCCCGTGCCTCTCTCCGATGGAGGGAATTGGGGTCGAATTTGGGTCATCTTACCCTGTCTACCCCTATTTCTGCTTGCCTGAAGCCAGCCGGGCGCGGGAATCTGGCGGTCCAACTTGGATTTAGAACCCAAGTTCGCGTTGATAGACTTATAATTTTATAAAGACCCTTGCCTGCCGGTACAAAAATTTGCACCGGCGATAAAAATTTTTATACTTTTGGTACGTTTTAGCTTGACAACAACCGGTTAAATCCATTATTGCAGTCGGTACGTTGGTGTTGGCGGCTCTCTGTGCCCTTAGACGTCCAACCCCGGCGCGCCCCTTTGCGGGGTTTTTTAAAGGACAGGTAGCTTAAGAGGGGTGCCGGCAACAGGAGGCCGGCACCGGGTACGAAACATGTAACAGGAGAAAAAGGAGAAACGTTATGAAAGAGCACAATGAGAGCACCGTACGGCGGCGCTACGCGCGTCTGCCCCTGGCCCTGGCCCTGGGCGCCATGGTCCTGACCCCGGCGGTAATCGGCGCCGGCGCCTCCGACGCCGAAGCCAACGTCGGCACCAAGGGTGAGACCAGCATTTCGATTACTGGTAATGCCCGGGTGATGGGTTATGCAACGAACAACGACAATTTCGACGATACCACTGCGGGTCAAGAAGACGAAGATCGTAGGATGCGGCACCGCCTGCGGCTGATGCTGGACGGTCAGTTGGCCGGCGGCACCTCCTTCCACAGCCGGTTGAATATCGCCGGCTGGGATACCTGGGGTGACGCAAACGACAACCAGACCGGCCAAACCGATGTGAACTGGCTCTACTTCAAGGTGCCGCTGGCCTACGACATCACCACCATCGCCGGCCGCCAGCGGATCGACTACGGCCATAAAATGCGGACCTATGATTCGCGCAGCGACCGCTTGACCTTTGTTAAGCAGATCAACGACGAGTTGAAGCTGCTGGCTTACTACGCCAAGACCTATGAAGACAGCGTTGATTATAATGTTGCTGGGGCTGATAATGATGATGGCAATGACCAGGACGACAGCTCTTATGCCATCGGTGGTGAATATGATGCCGGGGCCCTGAAGGGCGGTTTCCGGCTGGTGCATCTTGACGACAAAAGGGGTGCAAACCATACCAGCGTGAACAACGTTACCCCACTCAACGGCGACGGTCAATTTGTCTCCGCCTACGGCACCTATAAGGCCGGCGACCTGACCTTCAAGGGCGAGGTTGACTTCCGCCGTGGCGACCGCTATGAAAACGCAGATAATGACGACCAGTACGCCACCTACTTCGGCGCCGACTATAAGATGGGCGATACCACCTTTTCCGGCGGTTTTGCCGCAGCCATGAACGGCTACACCGGTGATAACGATTTCGACGGCATCTCTTTGTTCTACGATAGAGGCGACGGCGCCGGCCTGGGTCATTCCAATTTTGGTGCGCTTGCTAATGGCAACATTCCCACTAATGCTAATGCTGGTGCTGGTGAAGGCGATAGCGAATACGCCATCGGCGCGGAAGTCAATCATCAGTACAGCCCCAAGCTGAGCGTCCGGGGAGGAATGGCCTATATTTCCGCCGAGGATACCAACAACAACGAAATCGATGTTGCCGTCCTCGACGCCGGGATCTCCTACAAGATCAACGGCAGCACCGCCTACAAGATCGACGGCATCTACGGCTCTCCCGATATCGACGATGCCATCGGCAGCAACCATGCCGAAGACGCCTACTGGGGTGTGAGCCATCGCTTTGAGATCAAGTTCTAAGCGAAGCTTACCCCAAGAGGAATCGTAAAGATTTAGCGCTCTACCGATTCCAACTGTAGCAGGCAACAAAAACCCCCGACCTGACAAGCTCAGGCCGGGGGTTTTTTGTTGCCGTGTAAGGAGGGACAACCGCCGGAACTTGTTTCTTGCCGCAAGATCCGCTAAAGTAGGCTCATAAAAAGAAGCAAGCTCCTGAAGCACCTCCGAAACCACGGAGCCTACCTCGTACGCGAGGGAAGCAGGCACACTATTTACGGGATTGATCGCCATAAAACACAAGTGCTAAGGCATGTTGAAATTGTCGATGAGCTTGCGCGGAAGATTTGCAAAGACCTGGATATTCCTTTTGTGAGGTGATTCATGCAGTACAGGGCGGTGATAAAACAAACTGATGGCTGGTGGATCGGGTGGCTGGTTGACTTGCCGGGAGTAAATGCGCAGGAAAGAACTCGGGAAGAATTGCTGGACTCCTTACGGGTCGGTGCCAAGGAGATGCTTGAAACCGACATCCATTTCGAGCCTGGTTATGTGATGGAAACCCTGGAGGTTCCTGAGCCTGAATGGGCTTAGTGAATGCCTGGTGATCGCCGATGAATGCAATGCAATTTTTGAGGAGAAATGGCATAAGGGGTAGAGGGACGTTCATAAAATTATAAGTTTCCCCCTGGAATAGCAAAGTTATTTAAAGGAGTACAACCACGTGCGGCATGATATCACTGACCAGCAACGACTGATTTTTGCCTTGGATTTTGCCGAGCCGGCCGAGGCCCTGGCTTGGGTCAAGCGGCTGGAGGGGCGGGTCACTTTTTTCAAGGTGGGGCTGCAACTCTTTATCGCCGGCTGGTGGCCGGTGGTGGACGAGATTGTCGCCCGGGGGCAACAGGTGATGCTGGATCTCAAGTTCTTCGATATCCCGGAGACGGTGCAGAAGGCGGTAACCCAGTTGCAGAACCACGGCGTCAGCCTGGCCACCATCCACGGCAACGACGCCATTGTCCGGGCGGCGGTGGCGGCCAAGGGGGATATCAAACTGCTGGCGGTGACGGTATTGACCAGCTTCGATGAAAGCGACCTGCGGCAGATGGGGCTGACCGGCTCGGTGGCCGACCTGGTGCGGCAGCGGGCCGCCCGGGCGGTGGCGCTGGGCTGCGACGGGGTGGTATGTTCGCCGCATGAGGTAGCCGCCCTGCGGGGGGAACTGGGCGATGACTTCCTGGCCGTCACCCCCGGCATCCGACCGGCGGCGGCGGCCGGCGACGATCAGCGCCGGGTCGCCACCGCCGGGGCGGCCATCGCCAACGGGGCCGATCATCTGGTGGTCGGCCGACCGATCGCCACCGCCGCCGACCCCCTGGCCCTGGTCGATGAGTTGCAGGCGGAAATCGCCACCGCGAGAGCCACCTCACTCTTCAAATAATCGAGGGCGGCGCCCTTGCCCCTGCTGCCGGGCTAACGGCGGCCTATTCCTGGCGGGGTTTGTACTCCACCGGGTAGGCGTAGATGACACTTTCGGCGTTGGCGAAGATGTTGAGGCCATTGCTGCCCAACACCACGCCGACAAACAGTTCGGCCCCCTTGATGGTCTCGCCATCCTCATTGGTCTGTTGCTGGTCGGGACCCATCTGGATATCGGCGATATAGCCCTCGATGCGGCGGGTGCGCCAGATCTCGTTCAAGCCGCCGCCCTCCCAGCGCAAGGCGTGGATTTCGCCGCCGGAATAGGCCCGCAGGCGGCCCATGATCCGCGACAGGGAATCGATATTCTTGACCACCACCACATCCGGCAAGCCGTCGTCGTCGACATCCCGGATGATAATCCTTGATGGCACATAGTGGCGGGACTTCTCGTGGGGCATGGTGGTTTCTTCCATAGTTTCCGGATCCACCCCGCCCAGAATCCGGGTGGTGCCGCCGAAATATTCGCCGCTGCGCCAGAGCCGGCCGCCGGCGGCGTTATATACCTCCAGCCGATCATTCTGGTTGATGGCCACCATTTCCTCGGCGCCGTCGCCGTCAAGGTCGGCGTAGACGAAATCAAAGAGGCTGAAATTCCCGGGTACCCCGCTTACGGGGCCGGCTTTGCGCAACTTGTCGCCTTCGGCCTGCAACCGGAACATCCCGGAGGCCAGGAAGCTGCCTCCACCGCCCCCCTGGCCCACCAGGGTAGGACCGCTCATGGGCAGCCGCATGGCGCGGATATAATAGGGGAGCTTATTATAAAGGCGTTGCAGGCTGTCGCCCTCCCATTCCAGGACCAGGGAGTTCGGTCCCCGGTGGTCGGCGGCGCTGACGTAAATCTCGGCCCGACCGTTATCGTTGAGGTCGCCCGCGGAAAGATAGTGGATGGCGTAACGGTTGAGGGTTTGAACCTGGCCGATTCGGGTAAAACGGCCCATCTCCCGGCGATAGACCTCCACCTGATTGGCCCCGGCCACGATAAATTCCAATTCCCCGTCGCCGGTGACATCCGCCGTTTCCAGGGCCCGCATCCCCAAGGGGAGAGTATGGCTGCGGCTGTAGCCGCGCAACCAGGATACCTCGTCGGCCCGGATAAACTGCGAGGAACCGCCGCTCCAGCGATCCCGCAACTGGCGTTCCGGGTGCGGCGAGCTGTATTCCGGCTGGCTGGCCGGCTGGCGATCGGCGGTCGGCGCTTCGGCGACACTGGGGGCGGCGGCGTCCGGGGAGGCGCCCGCCGCAGCACTGGTCGGGGTCGAAGCCAGCATCTCCTGCCGGATCTCCCGGGCCAGGGAGTCGACGGCCGGGATCACCTCGCCGGCGCTGGCGGCGCTGGCAAAGAAACTCCGGGCACCCTGGTCCTTTTCGAGATCATGGACCTTGACATCGAGGCTGACTCCTTCGCCGACGGCGGTAATGCGGCCGCTCACCAGGTAGGCAACGGCCAGTTGCCGCCCCAATTGCCGCAGTTCATCATTACCGTCCGGGATCGCGGTCGCCGCCTGCCGCACCGCCCCCCGCTCCAGCACCTCGGCCGCGCCCCCGGCGGCCAGTCGGCTGGTCAGCATGGTCCGAACCCCCTCGACCAGATAGGCCATATCCTGGGGGGCCAGCAGTTCAAAGGGCAGTACCGCGATTTTGGGCGGCGGCTCGGCCGCCGCACTCGCCCCCCGGGGGAGGCTGCAAAACAGGGTGACCACGATCAGACAAAAAAACCCGGCGGCAAACCGCCGCCGGCAGGCGCTAGAGAAGTTCATAAGATCCTTATCCCGGGTTAAATTTAGCAATCCTTGTCCATAGCGATTAGCGGTGGCTTTGTCAATTACAAAGTGGCCCAAAAGCGGCCCGGCAATGCTGCTAGCAAAAGGCCACGCCCCGGCACCGCCCTTATTTTGGGCTTCCCCTGGAACCACCGACATGATAGCATCGCTGCGGGTTATTCAGCGCCAGGTAAACATTTACAACCCGTTATTTCAACAAGTTGCAAGCGTTGATAAACGATTGCAACGATAAGATTCAACTGCAACGGAGAAAACCGTGGCGGAAGCCCAGCCCCCCGGCCTACAGATGCTGTCATCCGACACCTTCCCCTCCCCCGCTTCGGCGGCCGAGCCGCCGTCGGTCTTCCTGCCCGGCTGGGGCTTTGACGGCCGGGTGCGGGAGTTGCGGGCCGAGTTGCTCCCCTGTTGGGCCCCGGCGGACTTTTACGATCCCTTCACCCTGGCCGACCAGCTGGCCGCCTGGTTGGAGCAACGGGGCATCCCGAGCTGCCGGTTGCTGGGCTGGTCCCTGGGCGGGCTGGTGGCCCTGGACTTTGCCCGGCGTTATCCCCAACGGCTGGCCAGCCTTGAACTGCTGGCGGTTCGGGAACACTGGCCGGCGGCCGAGCTGGCGGCCAACCGCCGGGAATTAAGCCGGCAGCCCGCGGAATTTATGCGCTCTTTTTACCGTAAAGTCTTTCTGGGCTACAAAGCGGCTTACCGCCAATTTCAACAACAACTGGAGGCCGACTACCTGGACCGGGCCCGGACCCATCTCGATATCCTGCACCGGGGGCTTGATTTTCTGGCCACTCCGGCCACCAACCGCCTACCGGCGGCCGCCGGCCGGCGACAATGCTGGCATGGCCGGCGGGATGTGCTGGCGCCGCTTGAACAGCGTTTGCAACTACCCGGCACCCCCACCCGGGTACTGGAACATGGCGGCCACGCCCTTTTTCTGGAACCGGCCATCACGCCAAGCCACCCCAGCCCCCGCACCACCGTCCAACAACGCTTTAACCGGGCCGCCGCCACCTACGACCAGCACGCCCGCCTCCAGAACCGGACCATCGACCTGCTGGCCGCCCAGCTGCCGCCGGACAACCAGGCCCGCAAGGTGCTGGAGCTGGGCTGCGGCACCGGCAACTGCACCCTGCTACTGCGGCGCCGCTTCCCCAACGCGCACCTGCTGAGCCTGGATTTCGCCCCGGCCATGCTGCAACAGGCTCGGCAAAAGCTGTTAACACAGCCGCCGGAAAACTCGACGGCAACCGCCAAAGCCGACCCCGCCGACGATTATCCCGAGGCCAATATTGATTTTATCTGCCAGGACGCCGAGCTCTGGCTGGCGGCCAACCCAACCACCTTTGACCATATTGTCGCCAACGCCACCATGCAATGGTTCACCGACCTGCCGGCCGCCATGGCCCGGATCAGGGCCGGACTGAAGAGCGGTGGCAGCTTCGCGGCCACCATTTTCGGCCCCGCCAGCCTGCGCGAACTCGACCGGGGCCTGCAGCTGGTCAGCGACGGCCAACTGCGGGTGGCGGCCCGGACCTTTCCGGACCGGCAAGAGCTGCACCGCTTACTGGCCGCCAATTTTGCCCACCCGGAATTACACGAACACCAACTGAGCCTGGAATTCACCGATCTGGCCGCCCTGCTGCGCCACTTCCGGCTAACCGGCACCGGCGGCCCGGCCGCCGGCCAGCCCCTGAACCGCTGCCAATTCCGCCGGCTGGACACCTGGCTGGCCGAGCACTGCGGCGCTTACCGGGCAACCTTCCAGGTTTTCGTGATCAAGGGGAGCTAGCCAATGATGCCCGAGTCAGCCGCCATCTTCGTGGCCGCCACCGATACCGGGGTCGGCAAGACCCTGGTCAGCGGTCTGCTGCTGGATTTTCTGCACCGCCGGGGGTTGCCGGCCGGTTACCAGAAATGGGTGGCCACCGGTTGTGACGAGCGGATCCCGGCGGATCTGGCGCTGGTGGCCGAGCTTGCCGGGCTCAGGCTCCCCCCAGCCACCACCAACCCGACGCCGGCGAGCCGGGATTGCCTCAATCTGGAGTTGGCGGTCCCCTACCGCTTCCGATTGCCGGCCTCACCCCATCTGGCGGCAGCCACGGAAGGACGGCAGGTGGAGCCGGAGCGGCTGAAAAAATCCTTGCACCAGGCCCTGCAAACCACGCCCCGGCTGGTGGTGGAAGGGGTCGGCGGCCTGCTGGTCCCCCTGAACCAGGAAGTCCTGCTGATCGACCTGCTGGCCGAATTACGCCTGCCGGTGCTGCTGGTGGCCCGCAGCGGCCTGGGCACCATCAACCACACCCTGCTCAGCCTGGAAGCCCTGCGCCGGCGGCAATTGCCGGTGACGGGGGTGATATTTTGTGACGAAGCCCCGGATTTGCCGGAGTGGCTGGTCGCGGACAACCTGCAAACCATCGCCGCCCAAGGCCGGGTGCCGGTCCTGGGCCGCCTGCCCCGCCGCCCCGATCTCCGGCAGCTCCGGAACGATTTTCAAGCCATCGGCCAGGAGCTGCTTGTTTTTTCCCCCAACTTCAGGTAGCCTCCGGGTTTGCGGGTTTGTGGGGTGATCTTGCCGCTGTCAATCGTCGGCGCTGGACGCCGACAATCTACGGCACTGCTGAACGTTTACGGCCCGTTAAGTCAGCGGTCGTTGGCCCTGGTGAACGCTTACAATCAACAATCAGCGAAAGGCTTAACGCAAATGCTAGCACGAATTGACCGCAAACATCTCCGGCCAGCCCTCTGGGTGGTCATTCTCCTGCTGCTGGCCACCGTCCTGGGCGGTTGCGCCAGCCGCACCCGGGTCCGACATCTGGACGCCAACCTTAGTGTCCTTACCCCCGGGATGAGTGAAAAAGAGGTGCGGGGGGTAATGGGCCCGCCGGATCGGCGACGTCAATTGGCGGACGGCAGCGAGGAGTGGCTCTACCTGCAAGCCCACCAGAGCTGGCTGAAGCGCACCCGCCTGCTGGGCGCCTGGCTGGGACGGGAATCCTTCCAGCAGGCCACGGTGCTGCTCCGCGACGGGCAACTGGTAGACGCCGTTTACCACGGCCTGAACCGCCGGGAATTTCTCGAACTGGGCGGGGAGATCCCTTGAAACCGACCATGAACGACGGTTTTGCCAAAGCCCGGAACCGGATGGTCGAAGAGCAATTGCGACCCCGGGGCATCGACGATCCGGCGGTACTGGACGCCATGGCCACGGTACCGCGCCACCTCTTTGTGGAAGAGGCCCTGCGACCCCAGGCCTACGGCGATTTCCCGCTGCCCATCGGCAACGGCCAGACCATCTCCCAACCCTTTATCGTCGCCCTGATGACCCAGTTATTGCAGCCACGGCCCGACCAGCGGGTGCTGGAGATCGGCACCGGCTGCGGTTACCAGGCGGCGGTGCTGGCGGCGATCTGCCAACGGGTGTACACCGTGGAGCGCCTAAAGCCCCTGCTGGCCCGGGCCCGCCGCACCTTTGACCGGTTGCAGCTCTATAACATCATGAGCAAACTCGACGACGGCACCGCAGGCTGGCCCGAACACGCCCCCTACGACGCCATTATGGTCACCGCCGGCGGTCCCGAGATCCCGCCGCCGCTGGTGGAGCAGTTGGCCGATCCCGGCCGCCTGGTGATCCCGGTGGGTCAGCATGGCCTCCAGGAGTTGACGGTGCTGGAGAAGCAAGACGGGGAGATCAGCCGCCAGGTGGCGGACCGGGTCCAGTTTGTAAAACTGGTGGGCGCCCACGGCTGGCAGGCGGAATGAACGGCCGGGGGGCGCTGCGGCGGCTTTACGACCAGTGCCTGGCCGGGATGGCCAAACCCGGCGGGGTCTGGGTGCTGTTTGCGGTGGCGGTGGCGGAATCCTCGTTTTTTCCGCTGCCGCCGGATATCTTTCTGGTGGCCCTGGCCATCGCCCTGCCACAACGGGCCTTCCATTTCGCCTTGGTCTGCACCGCCGGTTCGCTGCTGGGCGGGGTAATAGGTTACGGCCTGGGCTTTTTTTTCATGGACCTGGCCGGCCACGGTATCCTGCAGTTCTACGGTCTGGTCGACCAGTATGAAACCGTCCAGGCCCTCTACCGCCAGTACGACGGCTGGGCGGTGGGGGCCGCCGGTTTCACCCCCCTGCCATACAAACTCTTTACCCTGACCGCCGGGGCCTTTGAGATCAACTTCGCCACCTTCTGTCTCGCCTCACTGCTCTCCCGAGGCGCCCGTTTCTTCCTGGTGGCGGCCTTTATCTACCACTTCGGGCCGCCGATCCGCACCTTTATCGAGCGCTACTTCAATCTGCTGACCATCATCTTTCTGCTGCTGCTGATCGGCGGTTTCGCCGCCTTCAAACTGCTGTAACCGTTCAGCAGCACCACACCTTGTGGCGATCAGCCAAGCTTAAGTACGCGGGGTACGAGGCGCTTGGCTGATCTCCGCAATCTGCGGTACTGCTGAACGGTTACTTTTGGTATGTGCTGAAAATTACCGAGCCCTTTTCAACCGGTGCTCTGCATCGCCGCAGCAATCCCGTTGACACTGAGAAACAGGGCCTCCCGCAGGGCTTCCCGCTCCTCGCCGCCAGAATCCCGGTAGCGGCGCAGCAGCTCCACCTGCAACAGGTTGACCACATCGGTATAGGGATTGCGCAAGCGGATGGAGCGTTGGACCGCCGGATTGCGGGCCAGCAGTTCCGCCTCGCCGGTGATCTGCGTTAAGGCGTCGACGGCGGCCGTGAAATCGGCTTCGATACGGCGATGAAAAGTTGACGGCAGCTCGGCCTGGGCATCGTATTCGGCGGCGATCTCCAGACGAACCCGGGACATCTCCCGGCGGGCGTTATCCACCACCATCTGGAAAAAGGGCCGCTGCTGGTAGAGCCGGCGCAGATACTCCCGCCCCCCGGGTTCGGCCAGCGCCGCCTGCAGGGCGGCGCCGGTACCAAACCAGCCGGGCACGATATAGCGGGTTTGAATCCAGGCAAAGACCCAGGGAATGGCCCGCAGGCCGTCCAGATCCACCTCACCGGCGGAACGTGATACCGGCCGGGAAGCGATGGGCAGACGGCTGATCTGCTCGATGGGGGTTATTTTGGTGTACCAGGCCCAGAAATCGGGGTCGTGGACCAGTCCCCGGTAGGCCTCCATGCCGGTGGCGGCGATCCGGGCCATGAGTTGGTTTTCAGCAACCGCTGACACCGGAGTCTCCGCCGGGTCACTCGCGCCGGTCGGCGGCGCGGCACCCCCGGCCCCGGTCGCCGGCTCCGCCCCGAGCGGGCCGTCACCGACGGCGGTGGTCCGCAGCATGGCGTTGACGATCTGCTCTAAATGGCGCTGGGCAATCTCGCTGAAGGCGTAACGGAAGGTGATCACCTCCCCCTGTTCGGTGAACCGGATACGGCCGTTATGGACCTCCTCGGGCAGGGCCAGAATGGCCTGATTGGCCCGGCCACCGCCCCGGCCAACGGTGCCACCCCGGCCGTGAAAGAGGCGCAACTCGACGCCATGCTCCCGGCTCACCACTCCCAGCTCTTTCTGGGCCCGGTGCAAGGCCCAGTTGGCCATCCAATAGCCGCCGTCCTTGTTGCTGTCGGAATAGCCCAGCATCACTTCCTGAAAGTTGGCGCGGGCCGCCAGGTGGTCGCGGTAGACCTTGTTTTCCAGAATCCGCTGCAGCAGGGCGCCGGCCTCATCAAGATCCTCGATGGTTTCTAGCAGCGGCACCAGATCCAGGGCACTGACCACTTCGCCGTCGCGCCGTTCCCAGAGGCCGCTTTCCTTGGCCAGCAGCAGCACTTCCAGCAGATCGCTGGCGGCGTGGGTCATGCTGATGATATAGGCGCCCAGGGCGTCCGGGTCGTGGCGCTGGATCTCGGCGAGCAAGCGGAAGGTGGCCAGCAGTTCCTCCACCTCCGGCACCAATTCCCGATTGCGGGGCAGCAACGGTCGGGGGTTGGCCAACTCCCGCTCCAGCAGGGCCAGGCGCTGCTCTTCGCGCAAAGCCCCGTAATCATCGCACACCCCGGCCAGCCGCAGCAGGCAGGCCACCCCTTCCTCGTGCACCCGGCTGTGCTGCCGGAAATCAAGCGCCACCAGATGCAGGCCAAAACTCCGCGCCTGGAGCAGCATCCGCCCCAAGCGGCCATGACTGACCAGGCGGGAAAAACCCTGCTCACGCAGACTATCGGCCAGCAGTTGCAAATCGGCCTGCAGCCCGGCAGCCCCGTAAGTATCACCGCAACCCGGAAAGCTGCCATCCTCGACGGCCGCCGCCAATTGCTTGAGGCGCTCCATCAGGTAGCTAATCTTTAAACGGTAAGGCTCGTAACGGTAGCGCCGCTGGCGGTCGGCCGCCAGTGGCAGTTCCGCGGCATCCGCCTCGATGGACGCCAGCAGGGCGGCCGGCGGCTGCTGACGCCCGGACAGACTCAACTCCCGGCGCAACTGGCGCAACTCTTCCAGGTAAAGGCGCAGCGCCACCCGCCGCTGATACAGCCAGGTATGACGGCTGACCGCGGCGGTGACCTTGGGGTTGCCGTCCCGATCACTGCCGATCCAGGAGCGGAAGCGGAGAAAGGTGGGCAGGGCGGCGGGACACTCCCCGTAATGACGCTGCAGGGCGTCCCGCAGATCCTGATAGATCCGGGGCACCGTCTGCCAGATGGCGTTGCGGACAAAGTACAGGCCGCTTTCCACCTCGTCCTCGACGGTGGGGCGCACCAGGCGGATATCGTCGGTGGCCAGCAACAGCCCGATCTCGCCTGCCAGTTCGGCCAGCAGCGGTTCCTGTTGCGCGGGGCCGTTTTCCCCCCGGCGCAGTTCGGCCAGCAGGGCGGCGACTCTCTTCTGCTTGTAGAGTATACTGCGACGCCGGGCCTCGGTGGGATGGGCGGTAAGGGTCGGCTGGATATCGAGTTTGGTCAGCAGGGTCAGCACCCGGTCGAGGCCAACCCCCCGGGCCTTGAAGGTAGCAATGGCCTCATCGATGGACTCCCGGCAGGGCGCCTGCCCCTCCGAGTCGGGGAGCTGGTGGCGATCACCCTGGCCGATTGCCATCTGCTCCACCTTGTTTATCAGGTGGAAGAAGACGGTATAGGCCTGGAGCACCTCGACTATCTCCTGGCAGTCGAGTTCGGCAATCCGTTGCTGGACCCGCTGGCGCAAATCCGGCCGCTGCTCGATAACGGCCCGCTTGCACAACAACCGCAGTTCCTCGACCTGCTCATAGACCCGCGGCCCGCGCAACTCCTGGATCACTCTCCCCAGCAAGCGCCCCAACAGCTTGACCTGGCCGGGGAGGGAAAACGAGCCGCCCGACTCCCCGCCAGCGGCTTCACAACCGGCCAGCAAAGCCCTTTTATCTTCTGATGGTTGCTCCATGTTTACTCCCTTATTGTATCGCCATTGTACCGTCAAAGCAACCGTTCACCAAGGCCGACAACCACCGATATAACGTAAACGTTCAGCAGGGCTCCACGCTGATACACTGGCGCGCGCAGAGCCGGATCGCTTCATCGAGGCCGGGATCGGGAGGTGTGCGGGTAACCAGCAACTCGGCCTTCTCGCCGGTAACGTTCATCCGGAAGATGGCCGGACAGAGTTCGGCGCAACCGCCGCAACCATTACATGCGTGGCTATCCAGGGTTATCTCCAGACAAAGGGAAGCGCTTTTTTCCATCACCTGTCTCACCATCCTTGTAAACGTTCAGCAGCACCGCACCTTGCGGCGATCAGCCAAGCTTAAGTACACGGGGTACGAGGCGCTTGGCTGCTTGCCACAACCTACGGCACTGCTGAACGTTTACGGCCCGTTAAGTCAGCGGTCGTTGGCCCTGGTGTACGCTTACCCATCATTAACAGGGATCAAACGGCAATAAAAAAGGCCCGCGGCGCAAGCCACAAGCCTTGGTTCGTTTACTGGCTCCCGGGGAGGGACTCGAACCCCCGACAAGGTGGTTAACAGCCACCTGCTCTACCAGCTGAGCTACCCGGGATCGCACAACGGCGGCAACTATAGCAGGAGCCCCGGCGGCCGTCAACAAGATTTAAACCCCGCCACCGCCCTTTGCCGCCTTTTCTCCTTGACCCCGGCCGGGGCGGGTGCTAAAAGGTCAGCTTCCGGTGCCGCTGACCGTTCGGGGCGTGGCGCAGCCTGGTAGCGCGCCTGCCTTGGGAGCAGGAGGCCGCAGGTTCGAATCCTGCCGCCCCGACCAGTGCAAGCAAGGGGTTACCGGTTGTTTCCAGGTGGCGGGGCGGTGGCGGTTGAGCCACCTTGGTCCGCGACGCTCTCCGACAAGAGGTTTTCACCCTTTACGTAGTGGTCATAGTTGGCCAGATAAATCTCCGCCAGGGTCAAAAAGGCGGTGATAATCAACGGCCCGTAAATAAGCCCCAGAAAACCGAAGGCGCTCAGGCCGCCGAGGATACTCAGCAGGACCAGCAGGGTGTGCATCCTGACCCGGCTGCCCACCAGCTTGGGCTTGAGAAAGTTCTCAATGCCGACCGCGATCAGGCCATAGAGCACCAGCAGAACGATTCCCGCCGCCAGATTACCCTTGAACAGCAGGAAGCCGGCACTCGGCACCATCACCAGACCGACGCCGAAAATCGGCAGAAAGGCCAGCACCGCCATGATCGCCCCCCAGAGCACCGGCGGCCCCAACCCCAGGATGGCAAAAATCACCCCCCCCAGCACGCCCTGGATTACCGCGCAAATGCCGTTGCCGATCAACACCGCGTTGGTGACCTCCTCGAACTTGGCAAACAACTGCCGCTCCTGCTCGTCGGGCAGCGGCGAGAGCCGCAGGATGTAGTCCAACAGCCGGTCCTGTTCGATGAGCAAAAAGAAGATGGTTATAAACATCAAAAAGAAACTGAAAACAAACATCACCACATCGGCGGCCCAGTTACTGACCTGATTATAAAGAAACAAACCCGCTGTCCGGACCAGTTCGGCCAGAGCCCGACCCAACTGCTCGGGCTCCAGGGAGAAACCGAAGGCGGCGGCCGTCTCCTGCAAGCGCACGTAGGGCAGACTCTCCTGAAAGGCCCGCAATTTCTCCCCCAACCCGACACCGGCCACCCGGCCCCATTCATAAAGTCCCTGGGCCTCCTGGGCCAGGGCGGCGACAAAAAAGACCAGGGGGATAAAAACCAGCAGCACCACCAGAGCGCAGGTCAGAAAGGAAGCGATCAGGGCCGGCAGTTGACGATTAAGCCGGTTGTAAATCGGCCGGAACACGCTGGTCAGCAGAAAGGAAAGCACCAGGATCGAGACAAAAGGCCAGAGCAGCCGCCCCGCCAGCAGGATGGAGATCAGCAACAGCAGCAAAAAGTAGCGCAACACCATCGGTGATGGCTGATGTTCGGACATATCGTCCCCCGTGTAAGTAAACTCGGCTGAGCGCCAAAAGATGCGGTACTATTCAACGATCACGGCAATTTAACAAGAAGCCGGGGCCCTGCCAAGTGAAACCCGGAATGGCGAAATAATTTGTTTCCATGGGGCTAAAAGACCGTTATATTGCCCGGCCCAGGAGATTACCGGATAACAGAGCCCAGGGTTTATATAATGGAGATCAAAAAGCAGCTTTTAGAGCCGGCGGCCCGGCGGTGCATGCCCGCGGAAGAAGAATTCGGCTTTGGCCGGATCTTCAGTGATCATATGCTGGTCATGCCCTACGACGCTGACCTGGGCGGCTGGCAGGAGCCGGTTATCAAGCCCTATGAGAATTTTTCCCTCGATCCCGCCGCCATGGTGCTCCATTACGGGCAGGCAATCTTTGAAGGCCTGAAGGCCTACCGGGGCCGGGAACACCGTATCCGTCTCTTTCGGCCCCAAGCCAACCTGGAGCGGCTGAACCGCTCGGCGGCCCGAATGTGCATGCCATCCCTGCCCTTGGAAACCACCATGGCCGGCCTGCAGGAGCTGGTCCGCACCGAAGCCGACTGGGTGCCGGAAAGCGACCACGGTGCCACCCTTTATATCCGCCCCACCATGGTGGCCACCGAGGCCGGACTGGGAGTCCGACCGGCCCGACAGTATCTCTTCTATATCATTTTAAGTCCGGTGGGGGCCTATTACCCCGAGGGCTTCAACCCGGTGCGGATCTACGTCACCGACACCTACGTGCGGGCGGTACCCGGCGGGGTGGGCGAGGCCAAGACCGCCGGCAACTACGCCGCCAGTATCATGGCGGCGGTGGAAGCCCAGAAGCTGGGTTTTACCCAGGTCCTGTGGCTGGACGCCTGCCACCGCCACTACGTGGAAGAAGTCGGCACCATGAATATCTTCTTTGTGCTCCACGACTGCGTCATCACCCCGCCGCTCACCGGCAGCATCCTGCCGGGAATCACCCGCGAATCGGTGCTGGATCTACTGCGGGACTGGGGGATGCGGGTGGAGGAGCGCCAGATCACCATCGACGAGGTTTTCACCGCCAACCAACAAGGCGAGTTGCAGGAGGTTTTTGGCACCGGCACCGCGGCGGTGATCTCACCGGTGGGCTCCTTGCATTATCAAGGCCGGGATTGCGTCATTAACCAGGGCCAGACCGGAGAACTCTCCCGCCGCCTTTTTGACGAGTTGACCGCCATTCAGTCCGGCCGCCAGCCCGACCCCCACGGCTGGGTGATCACTTTGTGATTTTTTTATTTTTTTAAGAAGACGCTCTTGATTTTTGCCGAGGGCGTACATATCGTTTTGGCCGTTTCGAGGTACCGACTGGCAATCCACGCATTTCTGCGTGGAATTTCGGATTAAAATTCAGATTAACGTTACGATGGAGGTAGTCCATGAAAATTCGGCCATTGAATGACCGTATTCTGGTCAAACGACTGGAAGAAGAGGAAACAACCAAGGGTGGCATCATTATCCCCGACTCCGCCAAGGAAAAACCGGCGGAAGGGACCGTCGAGGCGGTGGGCAACGGCCGCCACAACGACAAGGGCGAGAGAATGCCGGTGGAGTTGAAGGTCGGCGACCGGGTGCTGTTTTCCAAGTATGGCGGCACCGAGGTCAAGATCGAAGGCGGCGAATATCTGATCATGCGCGAGGATGACGTACTGGGCGTGGTCGAATAGCAGACGCTGGCAAGCAACAGTCCCAACTAACAATCCACCTGAAACTGGAGGCAGCAAGATATGGCATCAAAAGATCTGAAATACGGCACCAAAGGCCGTGAGGCAATGCAGCGCGGGGTCAACATCCTGGCCGACGCGGTCAAGGTAACCCTGGGGCCCCGGGGTCGCAACGTGGTAATCGAGAAATCCTTCGGCTCCCCGACCATCACCAAGGACGGGGTGAGCGTGGCCAAGGAGATCGAAATCAAGGACAAGTTTGAAAACATGGGCGCCCAGATGGTCAAGGAGGTCGCCTCCAAGACCAGCGACGTGGCCGGCGACGGCACCACCACCGCCACCCTGCTGGCCCAGGCGATCTACGCCGAAGGCTCCAAGCTGGTGGCCGCCGGTAACAATCCCATGGACATCAAACGGGGGATTGAGAAAACGGTGGAAGCGGTGGTCGCCGAGCTGCGCAACATCGCCAACCCCACCAAGACCCAGAAGGAGATTGCCCAGGTCGGCACCATCTCCGCCAACAACGACCCCACCATCGGCAACATCATCGCCGAAGCGATGGACAAGGTCGGCAAGGAAGGGGTGATCACCGTCGAGGAAGCCAAGGGCATGGAGACCTCGCTGGACGTGGTTGAAGGCATGCAGTTTGACCGCGGCTACATCTCCCCCTATTTCGTTACCGACTCAGAGAAGATGGAGGCCAACCTCGAGGACCCCTACATCCTGGTCAGCGAGAAGAAAGTCAGCAATATGAAGGATCTGCTGCCGATCCTGGAGCAGGTCGCCAAGATGAACAAGCCGCTGGTGATCCTGTCCGAGGATGTCGACGGCGAGGCCCTGGCCACCCTGGTGGTTAACAAGCTGCGCGGTACTCTCAACGTGGCCGCCGTCAAGGCGCCCGGCTTTGGTGACCGGCGCAAGGCGATGCTCGAGGATATCGCGGTGCTCACCGGCGGCCAGGTGGTTTCCGAAGACCTGGGGATCAAGCTGGAAAACCTCACCATCAACGATCTGGGCCAGGCCAAGCGGATGGTTATCGACAAGGATAACACCACCATCGTCGACGGCGCCGGCAACAAGGATCGGCTGGAAGCGCGGGTCAAGCAGATCCGGGCCCAGATCGAGGAGTCCTCCTCCGATTATGACCGTGAAAAGCTGCAGGAGCGGCTGGCCAAGCTGATCGGCGGAGTGGCGGTAATCAACGTCGGGGCGGCCACCGAGGCCGAAATGAAGGAGAAGAAGGCGCGGGTGGAAGACGCCCTGAACGCTACCCGGGCGGCGGTCGAGGAAGGGATCGTGCCCGGCGGCGGGGTGGCCTATATCCGTTGCCTCAAGGCCATCAAGGACCTCAAGCTGCCGCATGAGCAGGAGCTGGGCAAGAAGATCGTGGCCCGGGCCCTGGAAGAGCCGGTCCGCCAGATCGCCACCAACGCCGGCCTGGAAGGTTCGGTTATCGTCGAGCAGGTCAAAGGCCTGAAAGACATCAACAAGGGCTTCAACGCCGATACCGAGAAGTTCGAGGACCTGATCGCCGCCGGGGTTATCGACCCGGCCAAGGTTACCCGCTTTGCCCTGCAGAACGCGGCCAGCATCGCCAGCCTGCTGCTGACCACCGAGTGTATGATCGCCGAACATCCCGATGATGACAAGGATGGCGGCGGCATGCCGGCCGGCGGTATGGGCGGCATGGGCGGTATGGGTGGCATGGGTGGTATGGGCGGCATGATGTAGCCCTTATCCCCGCTGGCGACCGCCCGTTGGCGGTCGTCCAAGCCATCGACTTAGCTGTGTACCCTGCTGCGCCTTCACCCCTCCTCCCCCAGGTGAAGGCGCAGTTTTTTGTTGCGGCAAAAACCGGCCCGATAAGTTATCCTGCCGGGCGTCGAATTTCCCCAACCAGACAACCCCAGGCGCCCGTAGCTCAGTTGGATAGAGCAGCGGCCTTCTAAGCCGCAGGCCGCAGGTTCGAACCCTGCCGGGCGCACCAGGAAAAATAAAGGGCCACCAGAGTTCTGTCGAACCCTGGTGGCCCTTGGTCGTTGGCGCCGTTTTTTTGCGATGCCGGGCTACTTGACGAACTCCTTGCTGCCGTCCACCAGGCTGTCGACCACCGAGGGATCGGCCAGGGTGGAGGTATCGCCAAAGTCATGCTCCTCGGTCTGGCCGGCGGAGATCTTGCGTAGGATCCGGCGCATGATCTTGCCGCTGCGGGTCTTGGGCAGCCCCTCGGTAAACTGGATGAATTCCGGGGTGGCGATGGGACCGATCTCCTTGCGGACATGGGCCCGCAGAGCGGCCCGCAATTCGTCGGAGGCCTCCGCCCCGGCGCGCAGCGACACGTAGGCGTAGATGGTCTGGCCCTTGACCTCATGGGGAGCACCCACCACCGCCGCTTCGGAAACTTCGGGATGGGCCACCAGGGCCGATTCGATCTCGGCGGTGCCCAGGCGATGACCGGAGACGTTGATCACGTCATCGAGCCGGCCCATGATCCAGAAATAACCATCCTCATCCTTGCGGGCCCCGTCTTCAGGGTCGTAAAAGCCTTCAAAACGAGAAAAGTAGGTCTTCTTGTAGCGTTCCGGGTCACCGAAGACGCCGCGCAGCATCCCCGGCCAGGGCCGCCGGAGCACCAGGTGGCCGCCCTCGTTGGGCCCGGCCTCGCTACCATCCTCGCGAAGCACCGTGGCGTCTACCCCGGGCAACGGCAGGGTGGCCGAGCCGGGTTTCAAGGGGGTGGCATGCGGCATCGCCGAAATCATGATGCCGCCGGTTTCGGTCTGCCACCAGGTATCCATCACCGGCAGTTTACCGCCACCGATATTTTCATGGTACCACATCCAGGCCTCGGGGTTGATGGGCTCACCCACCGAACCCAGCAGGCGCAACGACGAGAGATCATGTTTCTGGGGCCACTCGTCGCCTTCCCGCATCAGGGCCCTGATCACGGTGGGGGCGGTGTAGAAGATGCTGACCCGGTACTTGGCGCAGATCTGCCAGAAGCGGTCGGGACCGGGCCAGCTCGGCACCCCTTCAAACATCAGGGTGGTGGCACCCAGGGCCAACGGCCCGTAAAGAATGTAACTGTGCCCGGTGATCCAGCCGATATCGGCGGTACACCAGTAAATATCGCTGTCCTTGAGGTCGAAGACCCACTGACAGGTCTGGGCCGCGTAGAGCAGGTAACCGCCGGTGCTATGCACCACCCCTTTGGGCTTGCCGGTGGAGCCGGAAGTGTAGAGGATGAACATGGTATCCTCGGCGTCCATGCTCTCGGGGGGGCAATCGGCAGTGATGCCGCCGCCGTTGATCTCGTCGTGCCACCAGGAGTCACGCCCTTCCTGCATCTGCACTTCGTTGCCGCCCCGCTTGACCACCACGCAGTTGCTGATACTGGGACACTCCGCCAGGGCATCGTCGGCGTTGACCTTGAGCGGCATGGTCTTGCCGGCCCGCAATACGGCGTCGGCGGTGACCAGCACCTTGGCCTGGCAATCCTGGACCCGGCTTTTAAGGCTCTGGGCGGAAAAGCCGGCAAAAACCACGCTGTGGATGGCGCCGATCCGAGTGCATGCCAGCAGGGCGATGGCCAGCTCGGGGATCATCGGCAGGTAAACCGCCACCCGGTCGCCCCGGCCCACGCCCATCTTACGCAAAACATTGGCGAAACGGCAAACCTCCGCGTGGAGCTGCTTATAAGTATAGACCTTGCTGTCGTCTTCGGGCTCCCCCTGCCAGATCAAGGCCGGCTTGTCGCCCCGACCGTTTTCCAGGTGGCGATCCAGGCAGTTGACCGAAACGTTAAGCTTACCGCCTGCAAACCATTTGATTGCCGGTTTATACATATCGGCGTCCAGGACCTTGTCCCACTTCCGATCCCATTTAAGCATCGCCTCGGCCCGTTCGGCCCAAAAGCCTTCCGGATCATCCAGGGCGCGCTGGTACATCTGGCGATAATCGTCCATGGATTTGGCCGACACGGTATCAGCCGGGGCGGGAGCGGGCTTGAAAAGCCGTTTTTCCTGCAACGTGCTCTCGATTTTGCTGTCCTGTCCACTCATGAGTGATCTCCTTTTAAGAAAGTTTGCGGTGGATAATGAGATGGTGTCGCCGGAACCGCGGACTCCCCTCCGCGTAACAGCCGCCAACGGCAGGGCAACTGAACTGTGCATATTTAGCACGCAGAGAGCAGCGGTCAAGAAAAATCCGTAAAAGCATGCAATCAGCTTGTTGCTTAATCTTTTTACTTGAAGCGGCAAGGCGATTTCCGCTATGGTTTATCCCCTGTTCAGACGGTGACCGTCGGTCGTGGCCCGGGTCGGCAACTACCAGCCAGACCATGGGAGCCCCAACGTCTTCAAACAAATTAACCTGGGAATTTGTATGTCCGCACCAACCGATCAAAGCCCCAACCTAAACGACGCGGCCCAGCAACTAAGTGGCCCGTGGCCGCCGTGCCGCAACGCCTGCCCGGTGCATGCCGATGTCCGCACCTATGTCGACCATATCGCCCGGCAAGAGTTTGCCGAAG
The DNA here is from genome assembly GCA_034522365.1 of Desulfurivibrio sp. Classification (GTDB taxonomy): domain Bacteria; phylum Desulfobacterota; class Desulfobulbia; order Desulfobulbales; family Desulfurivibrionaceae; genus Desulfurivibrio. The sequence continues at coordinate 273,542 of JAXHLI010000016.1, forward strand.
CGCTGACGGTGATCCGCCGCCGCCTGCCGCTGGCCGCGGTCTGCGGCCGGATCTGCGATCATCCTTGCGAGGCCAACTGCCGGCGCCGGGATGTCGACCAGGCGGTGGCCATCCGCGAGTTGAAACGCTTTGCCGCCGAGTGTCCGGAAAACGACAACTTCCCGGCCACCCCCGGCGCCGGTGACCGCCAGCGGGTGGCGATCATCGGGGCCGGGCCCGCCGGCTTGAGCGCCGCCCTGGAGCTGGCCCGCCGGGGCTTTCGCCCCACCATCCTGGAAAAGGAAAAGCAGGCCGGCGGCATCCCGGGAGTGGCCATTCCCGGCTACCGCTTGCCCCGCGAGGCCCTCACCCGCGATATCGACTGGATTCTGGCCCACGGCATTGAACTGCGAACCGGAGTCGAGGTCGGGGTGGACACCACCATCAAAAAAATGAAAAAAGAGGGCTTTGCGGCGGTAATCATCGCCGTGGGGATGAGCCAGAGCCGGGTTCTGCCGCTGCCCGGCACCGACGCCGCCGGGATTTACGGCGCTCTGGACTTCCTGCGGGGAGCCGCCGCCGGCCGCCAACTGGAGTTGGGCCGAGAACTGCTGGTGATCGGCGGCGGCAACGTGGCCTGCGATACGGCCCGCACCGCGGTCCGGCTGGGCTGTGAAAAAGTGCGGATGATCTGCCTGGAAAGCGAGGAGGAAATGCCGGCCCTACCCGAGGAGATCGCCGAATCCCGGGAGGAGGGGATTGAGATCATCACCCGCCGCGGCCCCATGGAGGTGGTGGTCGCCAACGGCGAGATCAGCGGCCTGCGCCACCGCCTGGTAACCCGGGTATTCGACGAGGAAGGGCGTTTCGCGCCGGAGTTCGACGATGACGACCTGGCGGTGACCCCCTGCCAAAGCGTCATTTTTGCCATCGGCCAGGCGGTGGAGCCGGGCTTTATCAAAGGTAGCGAGCTGGAACTTGACGAGCGCGGCCGCCTGGTGCATAACCCGGAAACCCGCCAAACCCCGGTACCTTGGATTTTTGCCGCCGGCGAAGCGGTCTCACCCCCGGGTACCGTGGTCCGGGCCTGCGCCGACGGCCGCCGGGTGGCGCAAGGGGTGGAGCAATTCCTGCAAGGCGAGGAGATCCGGCTCGCTGAAGAGACTCCGGCAGTGATCGAACGACTGCCGGCAAAGCGGGCCAGTCAAGTCAGCAAAGTAGAGCGGGCCGAGCCGGAAATCCGACCGGCGGCCCAGCGTCGACAAGATTTCCAACCCTTTATCGCCACCCTGCCCCAGCCGCAGACCGTAAACGAAGCCCGACGCTGCCTGGAATGCGGCAACGGCGCCACGGTAGCAAGCGATTACTGCGTCAAGTGCCTCAACTGTGTCCGAATCTGCCCCTACGACGCCCCGCAAATAGATAAAGCCGCCCGGGTGCCGGCGGAAAACTGCCTGGCCTGCGGTCTCTGCTACGGGGCCTGCCCCACCGGCGCTATCCGCCTGCAAAACAACAGCCCGGAGGAACTCGTCGCCGCCAGCCGCCGCAAATTGGCTGAATTGAGCGCCGGCCAACCCAAAACCATCGCCTATATCTGCGACCGGCAAACCACCAGCATCGGCCCCTGGCGGGAGCAGACCGGCAACGCCGAAGCCGCCGCCATCCACCTGCCCAACCCCGGCCTGCTGGAAGCCGGCCAGTTGCTGCAAACCCTGGAGGCCGGCGCCGACCGGATCCTGGTAGTACTTCCCGCCAGCGACGATGAGTATCACCAGGGCACCGGCCACCGCCTGCGCCGCCGGGTCAAACGGCTGCAAAACGACCTGGACGCCATCGGCCTGGAGCCTGAAAAAGTCCAATTCTGGCCCGAATAAACCCGCTACACCGCCATAGCAAAAAAATTGTTGACCAAGAGCAGGCGGGGTTGCTAGGCTGCCGCGAGGGTATCCTGTGGGACAGGCAATAATGAGCAATGCTGCTCCATGGGGAGGGTGGGAAAACCGCGTTTTTTAGCAAATAGGAGGACATTATATGATTAAACAGGTAACACTGACCATAATGATACTGCTTTTTCTGGTTGGCATCGCCTTCGCCGCCATTAACATCAATACCGCCAACGAACAGCAGTTGCAAGAATTGACCGGCGTCGGCCCGGTGACCGCCGAGGCCATTATCGAGTACCGGGAAGCCAACGACGGTTTTGACAACATCGATGAATTGATGGAGGTTCGGGGCATCGGCCCCCGTACCCTGGAAAAATTGCGTGACCAAGTGACAGTGGCGGATTAAACACCGCCTGCCCATTAAGTCCAATCACCTCACCCTCCCCGCCCCCTTGGTTCTTCTACTACCAGGATTACCTGATGATCACCACCATGCAGGTCAGAAGTGGCCCCGCTTGTGCGAACAACTCGGCGGCGGCAATAGAGAGTTTGCAACTTTGCAAGCCTGACACGACACCGGACATATTAGCCAAGGGTGGCGAACACCAGAGTTAAGACCATGCCCGGATTGCACGTAACCTTTTCCTTTACCGGGCAGCGAATTTCTCCGCCAGTTCGATCACCGCCATGGCGTAGCGGTAGGAATTGTTCCAGTAGGTGATGGCCTGGAAGTTGGGATAGGCCGCCAGGTAGCGGGTGGTGCCGTCGGGTTGTTGCAGGCCGACGATCCGCAGCGGCCGGTCATCGGCCACCGGTGGCAACTTGACCCCCTGGGCCGCTTCGATCTCGGCTTTGGGCAGCACGCCGTCGCGGCCGTCGCGGCTGGCCCGTTTTAAGCGGGGATCGTGCAATTCATCACCCAGCTCGGCATAACGGGGGCGGCCGGGGCGCCAGCCGAAATGGCGCAGGTAATTGGCGATACTGGCCAGCACGTCGGGAATGGAATGCCATAGATCGCGCCGGCCGGAGTCGTCGTAATCGACAGCGTAGGCCCGAAAACTGGAGGGAATGAACTGGGCCTGCCCCAGGGCCCCGCCGGGGGAGCTCCGCACCGTGCGCGGATCGAGATCGTTTTCCCGGCAAAGCAGCAGAAAGTCGATCAACTGCCGGCGATAAAACGCCGCCCGCCGCGGGTAGGCGGCAAAGATGGTGTTGAGCACCTCAAAAGCCCGGAAGTCGCCCTCGTTGTGGCCGTAATTGCTCTCCACCCCCCAGATGGCGACGATGATCTCCCGCTCCACACCGAATTCGGCCTCGATTTCGGCGAGCAACCCGGCGTGGCGTTTGAGCAGCCGCCGGCCGTTGCCGACGTTCCACCAGCTCAGCAAGCGGGCGGCGTAGCGGTGGTAGGGCTGGGCCTCCCACTGGCCATCCATCAGCTCCAGAATCCGCTGGTTGATCTCCACCCCGGCAAATAACTCTGCAAGCTCGTCCCGGGCAAAGCCGTGTTCCGCCACCAGTTCGCTCAGCAGTTGCCGGTAGGGGGGGGCCGCCGGGTCGATCACCTCGCCGGCGGCCACCGCCGGGCGACAACCCAGCAAGCACAGCAACAGTGTCGGCAGCAGCCATCGGCTCATGGCTGGAATATTTCGCTGAACGCGGCGAGAAAGGCCGGTATTTGAGCGGCCGGCAAACCGTTGATACCGGCGGCCGCCGCCCGGCCGCCGCCGCCGGGGAAGCGCCGGCAAAGGGTGTCGGCGCCGCTGGGGCGCTGCCAGGGGGCCCGAACACTGACCAGAAAATGGTCATCGTCGCCCTCCACCAGCAGGGCGTGGGCCCGGTCGGGGGCCGAGCGGGCCAGTTCGTTGGCGAAAACGCCGTTGACCCGCCGGGCCCAAGGCCGGGGTGGCAACTGGTAGACCCGGCCAACGGCGTCATCCCGCAGCGGGGTCAACTCCCGGGCCCGGCCCAGATCGGCGGCAAAACCCCGTCGCAGATCGGCCATAGCCGCTGAACGGCGGCAAAACGCCAGCGGCTCGGGATAGGGCGCCAGTTCCCGGTAAAGGGTTGCCGGCGGGAAGTGGAGATCCGCCAACTGCTGCCCGTAACCGTTGTAATTCAACAACTCCCCCAGTTCCCGCAACTCCTCCAGTTCGCCACCGGCCAGCCCCAGCTCGGCCGCCGCCCGCCGGGCCGGGTCGTGCAGATTATCGCCAAAGGCGCCAACCACCGCCCAGGCCCGGTAACGCCCCGCCAGTAAACGGTCGACGATCAGGGCGGTGCACTGCTGCGAGTCGGGATCGATATGGAACTCCCGATTGGGCCCGGCGGGAATCTCGCCGGCGTAGTGATGATCGGCGTAAAACAGCCGGCAGGAGGGCGGCAGGGTTGCCAGGGCCGGGCGGTTGCGCTCCAGGGAGATATCAAGCACCGTGATTTCGGCCCCTGCCAGCTCGGCGGCCGGAGTGGCGCTCAGCAGGCGGCCAACCAGCTCGATATCACGTTTGACCCCGGTGATCAGTTCCGCTTGCGGCCGGGGGGCGGCCAGCCGCAACTGCTGCAAAGCACAGATGCCATCGGCATCCCCGTTGAAGATATCAAAGTAAGCGGTCATTTTAAATCCCCTGCTTGCGGCCCCGGAAAAATTCCCCCAGGGTGTCGAGGTTGAAGATCACCATAATGCTCTGCTCATCGAAATAACGGCGCAGTTCCAGATCCACCGACCAGCAGTTGGGCTGGTAGCGCAGCCCGATGATCCCTTCGGCGATATGGTTCTCGGCCAGCGACTGGTTGAGCAAACCGTAGGCGGTGGTGGTGGCGGTCAGCGGGGCCTCGAAACGGGTGATGAGATCCTCCCGCCGCTGGCCGGCGGTGGTGTAAAAATAGGGCTCTTGCATGCCGCTGTATTTAAGATAACGATAATTGACGGCCAGCGAGCCGCCCCACGGCGGTCGGTAACCGCCGCGCAGCTCATGACGGGTCACCCCCAGGCCGTAAACACTGAGGTTGGTCTGGTAGCGCAGGTTGAGATTGCTCCAGGGATCGGCTTGCAGTTCAAAGCGCAGATCGGAAAATTCGTGCCGGGCCTCGCCGGGGGGTGGATCATAACGCAGACCCCGACGGATATCAGTAAGTTTGCGCCACCTGTAGAAAGGCCAGGGAGCGGGAATAAAAATCCCCCGGGGTGCCGTCCGCGGCCGGCGACGCCAAGCCGGCCAGCTCCAAATAATTGTTAAATTCGTAGGTCAGCCAGTTGCGGCGTTTGAGGTTATCGACGGAATCCAGATCGGGCAAGTGCTGCTGGCTGCTGTGATCGGTATAGGTGTAAATCAGGTTGGGCCGGATCATATGCTCCAACCAGCGCCGACCACCGCCGGAGTCCTTTGGCGCGCTTCCGGGGAGAGCGAAATCGCGCACCAGGGTGGTGGCCAGATTGGCCTCCAGGTCAACGGCCTGGCGGTCCTGGTAGCGATCTTCTTGCCAGCGGTAATCGCCGTGGTCGGTGACCTGGTACATGGTCTGGCGACCACCGACGGTGAGCCGCCCCTCCAGCCAGCCCCCGGCCCGGGGCAGCGGGGTAATTACCTGAGGATGGAGATCCAGGCGATGGGCGGCGATGCCGCGGCTGCGCCAGTAGTGGACATATTCACTGTCCCAGGCCAGGCTGGTACGGCGGCCGAGCAGCGGCGTCCGGCCGGCCAGGCCAAGCCGGGGCAGGGCCTGCAATGAACTGACCGCCGGCTTTTGATGGTGGGAATCCTGCTGGATAGACAACTCACCGGAGAGCACCATGTCGCGGTAGCCTTTGTTTAACTGCAGGGTGGACTGCCGGGTGGGCAGGGAGGCCTCCTGCAGGTCACGGCCGAAACGGCGGTCGAATTCCTGATCCAGGGCATCGTAACCGATGGGGCCGGCGTCAAATTCCTGGATAAAGTCCTGGTCGGAGACCAGATCGAGATCCAGCCGGCCGACCAGGTCATCACCAAAATCATGATCGATCTTGCCCCGCAGCCAGTAACGGTTGCTGGTCTGCCGCAATTGGCCGTCATCCCGAAACGGGTCGTCGGCCGGATCGTCGCGGCGGTCCCCCAGGAAACTGGCCACCAGCATACCGCGGGAGTTCTCGGCGGCGGCGTAGTTGAATTCGACCCCGGCCAGCAACCCCCGTTGGGTATAATAGCGGGGGTAGAAAGTGAGATCGGCGCTGGGAGAGATGTTCCAGAAATAGGGCAGATCAAAACCCATCCCCTGCTGGCTGGCATACGACCATTCCGGAAAGAGAAAACCGCTCTGGCGCTTGGTCTTGACCGGCAGCAGCAGATAAGGGGAGTAGAGCAACGGTTTTTCCCGGACCCGGAAAGTGGGATGGTACAGCCGGGCCATGCCCTCCACCTCGATACTGGCCCGGCGGCTGGCAAAACTCCAGGCCGGGCAGGGTTCGGCCTCGGGATCGCAGGCCGAAAACCAGGCGTCTTGCAGCTCGTAGGTGTCGACCCCGGTCTTTTCGATCTCCGAGCCACGGATATAAAGCTCGTGCTCGCTTAAAAAGATGGTGGCACTGGTCAGGGTACCGGTCCGACCGGGCAGATGGAGGGAGGCGGTGGCGGCCTCGGTATGCTCGCCGGGGGAGTCGATCACCACCTCACCCCGGGCCTCGACCATTTCCAGATCGGGATAATAGCGCATCCAGTCGGCCCGAATGGTCAGCGGTTCACCCAGCTCCGGCGGCCGCGACAACACCACCGCCCCTTCGGCTTCGACCCACCGGGGCTCTTGCCGATGGTGGACCAGACGGTCGGCATCCAACTCCCAGGTGGCCGGCGCCGCCGCCCGGGCCGACTGGCCGCCCATAACCACCAGCACGGCCAGCAGCACCCACCCCCAAACCGATCTGGTAGGCGACATTATTGCCACTACTCCAGGACCGCGCCAGTGCTACCGGAGGTTACCAGGCGGGCGTAGCGGGCGGCGTAGCCGGTGGTGATCTTGGGGGGCGGCGGCTGCCACGATTGCCGCCGTTTTTCCAACTCGGCGTCCGCCACCTGCAACTCCAGGCGGTGCTCGCCGATATCGATACTGATCTCATCGCCCTCGGCCACCAAGGCGATGGGGCCGCCCTCGGCGGCCTCCGGCGAGACATGGCCGATACAGGCCCCCTGGGTGCCGCCGGAGAAACGGCCGTCGGTGAGCAGGGCCACGCTTTTACCCAGCCCCATGCCGATGATGGCGGAGGTGGGCGAAAGCATCTCCGGCATGCCGGGGCCGCCCTTGGGGCCGCAGTAGCGGATCACCACCACATCGCCGGAGTTGATCCGGCCGTCCAGGATCGCCGCCTGGGCCTCGGATTCACCGTCAAAGACCCGGGCCGGCCCCCGGTGGCGCAGCATTTCGTCGGCCACCGCCGACTGCTTGACCACCGCTCCATCCGGGGCCAGATTGCCGTATAATACCGCAATCCCCCCCACTTTATGGTAAGGGTTGCTGGCCGGCCGGATCACTTCGGCATCCCGGCTCTTGACCCCCTCCAGGTTTTCCCGCAGGGTTTTGCCGGTGGCGGTGAGCACCTCCAGATCAAGCCCGGCCTCTATTTTACTCAGCTCATGCAGCACCGCCGGCACCCCGCCGGCTTCATCGAGTTGCTGCAGGCTGTGCGGGCCGCCGGGGATCAAACTGCAGAGATGGGGCGCCCGGGCGCTGACCTCGTTGAACAGGGTCAGCGGCAACTCGACTCCCGCCTCGCGGGCGATGGCCGGCACGTGCAAAACGGTGTTGGTGGAGCAGCCCAGGGCCATATCCACCGCCATGGCGTTGGCAAAAGCCGCCTGGCTGGCGATCTCCCGGGGGCGGATATCTTCCGCGAGCAGCTGCATCACCGCCATCCCGGCGTGCTTGGCCAAACGGATGCGGGCGGCGGCCACCGCCGGGATGGTGCCGTTGCCGGGCAGGGCCAGGCCGATGGCCTCGGCCAGGCAGTTCATCGAATTGGCGGTGAACATGCCGGCACAGGAACCGCAGCCGGGACAGGCCTGCTCCTCCAGTTCGTCCAACTCCGCCATCTCCATGGTGCCGGAACGTACCCGGCCGACCCCCTCGAAAACGCTGACCAGATGGACATCCTTGCCCCGATGACGGCCGGTCAGCATCGGCCCGCCGCTGACCATCAGGGCCGGGATATTGACCCGCAACATGGCCATCAGCATGCCGGGGGTGACCTTGTCGCAATTGGGCACCATGACCAGGGCATCAAAAGGATGGGCGGTGGCCATGATCTCCACCGAATCGGCGATTACCTCGCGGCTGGCCAGGGAGTATTTCATGCCGGCGTGGTTCATCGCCAGGCCGTCGCAAACCCCAATGGTGGCAAAGGCGATCGGGGTACCGCCGGCCATCCGGATGCCGTCCTTGACCGCCGCCACGATTTTATCGAGATGGATATGGCCGGGAATGATTTCGTTGTGGGCATGGGCGATGCCGATCAACGGCCTGGAAATCTCTTCGTCGGTGTAACCCATGGATTTGAGCAGGGCTCGGTGGGGCGTCCGTTCCAGTCCTTTACGCAGAGCGTCGCTTCGCATATTGTTGTCCTTTGTCTAGTAGGGAGCGGCACCAGCAAAATGCCGCAGGGTCATTTATCGGAAGAAGAAGTCTACGCAAGGGGGGAGTGGCTGTCAAGCGGTAACCCGATGCTATAGATTATAGCTTGCCAATTTGGCTTGGCGGCGGTAAGCTTAGTCATTTAAGTCGGTGCAAAAATAACAGGTTAGCAAAAATTTATGGAACACATTTTCGGCCCGGTCAATTCCCGCCGCCTAGGCATCTCGTTGGGTATTGACCTGCTGCCCCCCAAAATCTGCAATTTCAACTGCATCTACTGCGAGGTGGGGGCCACCACCACCTTTACCAGCCAGCGGGGCGAGTATACCCCCACCGCTGCCATCATCGCCGAAATCGACGCCTATCTGGCCGACCCCGAAGCCAGTCGACGGGTGGACACCCTGACCATCACCGCCTCCGGGGAGCCCACCCTGCACAGCGGCCTGGGCGAAATCATCGCCCATCTGCAAAAGGTGGCCAGGCAACAGGTGGCGGTCCTGACCAACGGCTCGTTGCTCCATCTACCGGCGGTGCGCCGGGAGCTGGCCGCCGCCGACATAGTGTTGCCCTCGCTGGACGCGGCCCGGGAAGAAAGCTTTCGGCGGATCAACCGGCCGGCCACCGATTGCGATCTTAAGCGGCTGATCGACGGGCTGGTGGCTTTCCGCCGGGAATTTGGCGGCCACTACCTGCTGGAGATTTTACTGGCCAAAGGGATCAACGACCAGCCCGCCGATCTGGCCGCCCTGGCGGCAGCGGTGGAGCGTATCCAGCCGGAGGCTATCCAGCTTAACACCGTCTCCCGCCCACCCCTGGAGGACTTCGCCCACCCCCTGAGCCGGGCGGAACTGCAGGCGGCGGCGGCCGTTTTCAAGGTGCCGGTGAGCATCCCCGGCGAACCCGAAGCGGTGGACCGTCGTCGGCAGCAACCGGCAAGTCAGGATGATGTTTTACATCTCTTGCAGCGCCGGCCCTGCCCCGCCGCCGACGTGGCCACCGCCCTGGGGATCACCCCGCAACAGGCCACGACCGTTTTGCGGCAATTGACAGGCGCTGGTAAAGTTAAAAGCGTCCGTTATAATGATCGCGATTTTTTTCAAATCACCTGAACTTGCAGCAACCCGGAAACCATGACCGGCCTTCGGCCCGCGGGCCGACCGGTCACAGACAAAAGGACATTCAACCAGACGAGTAAAAAGATGAGCAAAGAGCAATCCCGTTCCATGCTTGACCGGGTCAGCCAATGGCTGGGCCGCAAGGGGGACCATTCCGAACAAGATCAGTCAGAGGATAACGGCACTATGCCAGAACCACAGGAAGAACAGGGTGAGCCGACAACTCCGGCTACCACCCAACAACCGGTAAACACCGCTGAACCAACCGACAACCCCGACACCCCCGATAACGCCGATAACGCCGATAACGCCCAACAGGAAGCCGATAATAAGGCCAAAGCCAAACGCAGCGCCTCGGCCCGCCGCCGCGAACAGCGCGCCCGGGCCAAGGAGCGGGCGGCCCAGCAAGCCGCGTCCGCCGCCGAAGAGGCTCCAGCCCCGGAAAACGTTGCCAACGAGACCCCAGCAGCGGCCGACAGTCCAGCCCCGCCCAAGAAAAACACGCCCCGCAGCAAGAGCGGCGGCCGCGGGGGGGGTAATAAAACCACCGGAACGGCCAAGGGCGGCAGTGGCGGCAAAAGCGGCGCCAAAGCCGCCGCTAAAAACAAGGAGGAAGACGGCAAGAGCGAGGCCGCAACCGCCAAGGCCGCCGCCCCCGCCGACTCCGGCCAGGAGCACGACCAGCAGCCACCGGCCGCCGCCAAAAGCAAAAGTGGTGGCCGCAAAACCGCCGACCCCGCCGCCAAGTCTGGTGCCGGCTTCAAGCTGCTGATCAACACCGACGAACCCGAGGAATGCCGCCTGGCCCTGCTGGAGAACAGCAAGGTCGAGGGCTTCTACATCGAATCGGTGAGCCGGGCCCGAATCAAAGGCAATATCTACAAGGGCAAGATCACCTCAGTGGAGGCCAATCTGCAGGCGGCCTTTGTCGATATCGGCTTGGAGAAGAACGGTTTTCTCTCTTTCAGCGAGATCCATCCGGAATACTACCAGCAGGAGGTCGACCCGGAAACCAGCTGGAAAAACCTTAAGATCCAGGACATGGTCAAAAAAGGCCAGGAGGTACTGGTGGAAGTGGTCAAGGAGGGCAGCGGCAACAAAGGACCCAGCCTGACCACTTACCTGTCGCTGCCAGGCCGTTTCCTGGTGCTGATGCCGGGCAGCGACTCGGCCGGCATCTCCCGCAAGATCGACGACGAAGAGCACCGCAACAAGCTGCGGGAAATGGTGGAGGGGCTTAATATCCCCGAGGGGATCGGCTATATCGTCCGGACCGCCAGCCAGGAGATCACCAAGACCGCCTTGAGCCAGGATCTACGCTTTCTGCTCAACCTCTGGAGCGAGATCAGAAAGGGCGGCCAGAGCCTGCCGGCCCCCTCTCTGCTCTACAAGGAACAGAACATTATCTCCCGCTTCCTCCGTGACCATTACACCAGCGATATCCACGAGATCCTGGTGGACGAGGAGGACGCCGCCGAGCAGGTGCGCAATTTCCTGCAACTGCTGCCGGCCGCCCAGCGTAAGAAGACCACCGTCAAGCTGCACCAGGGCAGCCAGCCGATCTTTCACCAGTATCACGTGGAAAAACAGATCGAGGAGATGTTCCAGCCCACGGTGCCACTGCCCTCGGGAGGCTCGATTGTCATCAACCCCACCGAGGCGCTGGTGGCCATCGATGTCAACTCCGGGCGTACCTCCTCCAAGGACCGTGACTTTGAAGAAAGCATCTTTATCGCCAATATGGAGGCCGCCGAGGAGTTGGCCCGCCAGTTGCGGATGCGCGATCTGGGCGGCCTGATCGTCGTCGACTTCATCGATATGCGCTCGGCCGCCCATACCCGCGAGGTGGAAAAAAAGCTGCGGGAGTGCATGAAACGGGACAAGGCCAAGGTCGATTTTTCCAAGATCTCTAAGTTCGGCCTGATGCAGATCTCCCGCCAGAAGATGGCCGCACCGCTGCAGACCACCAGCTACAAGACCTGCCCCTATTGCGAGGGGCGGGGGCTGATCCGTTCGGTGGAGAACCTGGCCTTGAGCCACCTGCGCCAGATCCAGACCGGCATGAGCCGGCGGCGGGCCAAAAAGGTGGTCTGCCAGCTGCCCATGGAGGTGGCCCAGTACATCCTCAATAAAAAACGGGAGGAATTGCTGGAGCTGGAGAAGGAGTACGGGGCGGAGATCGTGGTCGAAGTCGACGCCACCATGCTGCCGGCCGATAATCGGCTTGACTTTATCCGGGAGTAACGTAACCGTTAACCTACGCAAGAAATTATCGGAGGTCTGAAATTTATTGCTAACGGCAAGTGTTGGCATGTGCTATCGCTCTATTATGACCATTTTGGAGGAACAAAATGACCCCTGTCGCCGTTAGTGTCACGGAGTTCAAAGCCCACTGCCTGGATGTTATTCGCAAGGTTGAACAAATTGGTACCGCTGTTGATCTGACCAGACACGGTCGGATTGTGGCCCGCCTGGTTCCCGTTGCGCCGACTTCACATGGTGCCCCGCCATGGCTGCGCTTACGCGGTAGCGGTAAATTGCGGATGCAGCCGGAAGAATCCGTGCTCAACGCTGCCGATTTTGAGGCGTTCAGCGGTGCGGACAAGTGAATTCCCCAGTTCTTGACACCCATGTCTGGTTGTGGTGGCTGCTCGGTCAGCCGGAGTTGGGCGAGAAAGAGCGCGAAGCTCTTGATAACATGGCTGCCGCCGGTACACCACCGGCTCTTTCCGCCATCAGTCTGTGGGAAGCGCAGATGCTTGCTGCAAAAGGCAGACTTAAGGTGGATGCTCCGTCGATCCACTGGCTTCCAACCGCCGCCGCTCCCGAAGTCGTAACCCTGTTGTGCGATGGATGTTTCCGTTATCTTGGCCCTCGATGCCCTGCCTCCATCTTTCCACGGCGATCCCGCTGATCGTATCATCGTAGCCACAGCCTCGGCCCACAGTTTGCCGTTGGCTACCAGAGACAAAAACATCCGCCGTTCACGCCTCATCAAAAACTGGGAACCATAAATTTGAATTTGTCATTGTGACTCTTACGAATCGATGCTGCCATCTCGGATCTCTGTGACCACGAATTTTTGTAACCGTTCAGCAAGGCCGACAACCGTCGATTTAACGGGCCGTATCGTTGTCGTTGTCGTTGTCGAGAAGGCGAAACAATAGGCGATTACGACAACGACAACGACGAACAAAACGTGTGGTGCTGCTGAACGGTTACCGCTGATAACGCTGGACGGCCCGGTTATGCTCGCGGAGATTGGTGGAAAAGTGGTGGGAGCCGTCGTTGCGGGAGACGAAGTAGAGGTAGTCGGTCTCCGCCGCTTCCAGCACGGCGGCGATCGCCGCCCGGCCGGGATTGGCGATGGGGCCCGGCGGCAGGCCGGTGATATGGTAGGTGTTATAGGGGGTGGGGGTCCGTAGATCCTGCCGGGTCAGGCGGCGCTCAAAAGCCTGCAGGCCGTAGCTCACCGTCGGATCGGTCTGCAACCGCATGCCGCGCTCCAGCCGATTGAAAAAAACACCGGCGATCAACGGCCGTTCGGCGGCCAGGGCGGCCTCCTTTTCGACGATGGAGGCCAGGGTCATGATCTCCCGGCGATCCAGACCGGTATCGTTGCCCAACTCGGCCAGCAATTCATCCAGCACCCGTTGGGCCCGACGGACCATCACCCCGATAATCTCCTCGGGGGGCTGGCCCCGGGTGAAACGGTAGGTATCGGGAAACAGCCAGCCTTCCAGGGTGGGGGAATCGAGCTCGAAAGCGGCGGCGGTGGCCGGATCACCGGCCAGGGCGATAAAGTCCTCGGCGGCCAGCAGCTTGGCGTCTGCCAGCCGGCGGGCCACCTGCTGGATATGGGAGCCTTCGGGTATGGTCACCCGGCGCTGGTGGACCCGGCCGGCGACCAGTTGGTTGAGCAGCTGCCAGGGAGTAGTGGCGGCGGCCACCGCGTACTCTCCGGCCTTGAGTTGCCGACGCTGCCCGCCCAGGGTGGCCAGCCAGCGAAAACGGCGGTCCGGCGCCAGCACCCCGGCGGCCACCAGCTCCTCCTCGATGGCCGTAAACGAGGAGCCGGGAGGGATATAAACCAGCGTCCGGTCGGTGGCCGGGCCGGGGCCGACGGCATAACTCAAAAGCCACCACAACAGCAGCACCAGGGCCAGGGCGAGCAGGAACAGCGCTCCTACCCCCCGGCGGCCCCGGCCCGGCCGGGCAGGGGTATCAGCAGTCACCCGCTGGTCGAATGCCATGGGGTATTTCCTTGGTCAGCCAACCGCCATCATCGCCAGGAGGAGTTGCCATCATCCCGCCGGCCGGGCTCTATCGCTACGCCTTTGAGCCTGCCGACTTTTTTGTCGAGGCCTTTACTTTACCTACTTTGCCGGAGCTGGCTGACCGGCGAAAGATGATCTTCAGAATATCATCCATGTTGCGAGCCGCCACAAAGTTGATCTTGGCCCGCAGATCCTTGGGGATCTCTTCCAGATCCTTCTGGTTCTGCTCGGGGATAACCACCGTGTCAAGTCCGGCCCGCAGCGCCGCCAGGGCCTTTTCCTTGAGCCCGCCGATGGGCAGCACCCGACCCCGCAGGGTGATCTCGCCGGTCATCGCCACGTCGGGGCGCACCACCTGATTGCTAAGGGCGGAATAGAGGGCGGTGGCCATGGTCACCCCGGCCGACGGCCCATCCTTGGGAATCGCTCCGGCCGGGACGTGGACATGGATATCGATCCCATCAAAGTAATCCTCGGTCAATTGCAACTCCTGGAGCCGGGCGCGGCAAAAACTCAAAGCCGCCTGGGCCGACTCCTTCATGACCTCACCCAGCTGGCCGGTCAGGGTCAGTTTACCGCTGCCCTTCATGATCGATACTTCGACGTATAGCACCTCGCCGCCGAATTCGGTCCAGGCCAGGCCGGTGGCCATGCCGGGCTGGTCGATCCGCTCGCTTTCGGCCTCGGGCAGGTGCTTGGGCGGCCCCAGATAACCGGCCAGGGTGCGGATGGTGATCTTATAAGGCCCCTTACCGCCCTCGGCGATCTTGCGGGCCACCTTGCGGCAAAGGGCGCCGATTTCCCGTTCCAGGTTCCGCAGACCGGCCTCGCGGGTATAATGGGTGATCAGCCGGACAATGGCGTCCTCGGCGAAATCGATCTGCTTTTCCTTAAGACCGTTCTCTTTAACCTGCCGGGGCACCAGGTAGCGTTGGGCGATCTCGGTCTTCTCCTCCAGGGTATAACCCGCCAGCCGGATCACCTCCATCCGGTCCAACAGAGCGGCCGGGATGGTGTCGGTGAGATTGGCGGTGGTGATAAACATGACATTGGAAAGATCGCAGGGCAGATTGAGGTAGTGATCGGAAAATTCCACATTCTGGGCCGGATCAAGGACTTCCAGCAGGGCCGAGGAAGGATCGCCCCGGTAATCGCTGCCCACCTTGTCGATCTCGTCCATCATGAAGACCGGGTTGTTGGTCCCCACGGTCTTCAGCCCCTGGACGATACGGCCGGGCATGGCGCCGATATAGGTCCGGCGGTGGCCCCGGATCTCGGCCTCGTCCCGCATGCCACCCAGCGAGATGCGGTGGAACTTGCGGCCCAGGGCCCGGGCGATGGACTGCCCCAGCGAGGTCTTACCCACCCCCGGCGGCCCGACAAAACAGAGAATCGGTCCCTTGGTGGTCTTGTTGAGCTTACGCACCGCCAGGTATTCCAGGATCCGCTCCTTGACCTTCTCCAGCCCGTAATGGTCGGCGTCCAGCACCTCCCGGGCCACTTTGAGCTCGAGCCGGGCCTTGCTGGCCTTGCGCCACGGCACCTCCAGCAGCCAGTCGAGATAGGTGCGGATAATCGAGGCCTCGGAAGCGTCGGGGTGCATCATCTCCAGGCGCTTGAGCTGTTTTAAACCCTCTTTTTTGACGGCGGCGGGCATCCGCGCCTTATTGAACTTCTCCCGCAGCTCTTCCAGCTCCTGGGAACGTTCGTCGACATCGCCCAGCTCCTTCTTGAGGGCCTGGAGCTGTTCCCGCAGATAATATTCGCGCTGGCTGCGCCCCATCTCCTCCTTGGCCTCGGACTGAATCCGGGCCTGGACGGTGGAGACCTCGAGTTCCTTTTGCAGCAGATCGGCGACTTTGCGCAACCGCTGCACGGGCTCGAAAATCTCCAGCACCGCCTGGGATTCGGGCACCTTGAGCTGCAGGTTGGAAACCACCAGATCGGCCAGCCGCCCGGGCTCGTCGACGTTGTTGAGCACCACCATCAGATCCGAAGACATGATCCCTTTGAGCGAGAGGATCTTTTCGGTCTGCTCCCGGACGTTGCGCATCATGGCTTCGGTCTCGACCCCGAGTTCACCGATCTCGTAATCGTGAAGCACTTCGATATCGGCCAGCAGAAAGGGGTCTTCCTGGGTAAACCTGGTAATCCGGGCCTTGTTGACCGCCTGGACCAGGACCTTGAGTCGACCGTCGGGCAGCTTGAGGGTCCGCATCACCATGCAGACCATGCCGACCCGGTAGATATCCTCGGCGGTGGGCTCATCTACCGTGGAGTCCTGCTGGGCCACCAGCATGATCAATTTATCCCGGCCCATGGCCTCGTTGACCGCCCCCACCGAGGAGGGTCGGCCGACAAACAGCGGCAGGATCATATAATTAAAAACCACCACATCCCGTACCGCCATCACCGGCAGCTGGGCGGGGATATCCCGTTCGCTGACCTCGACGATATCATCGGGTTCAGGATTCAGGTTCTCGTCCATATTCAATTGCATCCTCCTTGCGGATATAAAAACGGGGCGTTTATCGCCCCCGGATCGACAATAGAGCCGTTCAGCAGCACCGCGCATCAGCCAAGCTTAAGTACACGGGGTACGAGGCGCTTGGCTGCTTGCCACAATCTGCGGCACTGCTGAACGGTTACGGCCCGTTAAGTCCACGGTTATTGGCCCTGGTGAACGATCGCAATCTAAGCACTGTCCCATGGCAAGTCAAGGTGTAACGGTGAGCAGAAATTTTTCCACCGCCGCCGTCAGCAATCGGCGGAAAACGTCGCCGCCGCCCAGGCCGCCGCGCCCAAAGGTGTAATTGATTTCCAGAAAAAGCGGTTCATTTTCCCGCCCTTGCGGGAAAACCAGGTCGAAACCGGCCAGGTTGATGCCGCTTTGCCGGCAGAAGTCCCGCACCAGCTCCCGGCCCCGAGCCTGCAGTCGGGGGTCGGCGCCGGCCTCGACCCGGCCGCCGGCGGCCAGGTTGTGATGGAAGGAGCCGGGGTTGCACCGCCAATAGCTGACAATCTCATCACCGATCACCGTCACCCGCAGGTCGCGACCGCCGGTGGCGATATACTCCTGGACCACAAAACCCCGGCCGCCGCCCCGCCACTCCCGCTCTTCCAGGGCGCGCATGGCGGTTTGCAACTCTTCCCGGTCCCGCGCCAGCCAGGTCCAGCGCCCTTCGCCGCCGAAGCGGGCTTTGACCACCAGGGGCCAGGGCGGCAGCTCCACCGCCAGCCCCATTTCCGGATGTTCGCCCACCATGGTCTCCACCCGGGGAAAGATCAGGGTGCGGGGATGGGGGGCGCCAAGGTGCCAGAATAGCAGGGTATCACCGACCTTGCCCTCCCAGTGAAAACGGTGGTCATAATTGGGGAATACCGCCGGGCAGCGCCGCCGGCAGAGATGGTAAAGATCCCGCTCCACGGTCTGGGGCAGAATCACCGCCCGGGCGGCGCCGAGCAACTCCGGCAGCCGGTGATCCCAGACCATCCGCTCCCAGCAGAAGAGATCACCGGCAAATTCGGGATGAAAGGATATTATTTGCCGCTTATGCGTCATCTGAACCAACCGTCATTAAACAGCCTCGCGCCCCGCCATGGGACTTTGACCTTACCTGCACTATAAACCCCTTGCCAAGCGAAGGCCGGCGCGCCATTATGGGGGCCAAAAAATAGAGGATAACATGCCCGCTGCCGTTGATCTTACCGCCGACGCCTTTTTCGCCCCGGATTCCCGCCCGGTCCCGGAGCTTTTCGCCCCCGAGCGGCCGGTCTGGGAAGCCCTTGCGGCGCTCAAAGATTTTTTCCGCCGCGCCGCCGGCCCCGGCCTGCCGGCGACCTTTGCTCCGACTCCGGCCCCGCTGCCGGAGACCCTGGTGCTGTACCGCCCCCCCGCGGCCGATCCCGCCACCGATTGGGAGATGATCGCCGGCCGGGAGTGCGCCATTACCCTGGCCGACGCCACCAAGGGCAAGCTGGAGGTCCGCCGCCACGGTGAGCTGCTGCGCGGGGCCACAGTGCTGATGGCCGGGGCGGTACTCCAGGGCCGGGGAATCGTACTGGGCCCCGGGGTGCTGGTGGAGGCCGGCGCTTTTTTGAAAGAACCGCTGCACATCGGCGCCCAGTGCGAAATCCGCCAGGGCGCCTACCTGCGCGGCCATTGCCTGCTGGGGCGCCGCTGCGTGGTGGGCCATGTCAGCGAGGTCAAACATACCATTTTCTGCGATGACGCCAAGGCCGGCCATTTCGCTTATCTGGGTGATTCGATCCTGGGGGCCGGGGTCAACCTGGGGGCCGGCACCAAACTGGCCAATTTACGTTTCACCGGCGGCCCGGTGAAAATCCGCTGCCCGGGCCAACTGATCGACAGCGGCTTGAGCAAGCTCGGCGCCATCCTGGCCGACGGTTGCCAGACCGGTTGCAACGCGGTGACCAACCCCGGCACCCTGCTGGGCCGGGGCGGCATCATCGCCGCCAACACCACCGCTCCCTCCGGCTGGCACCCGGCCCACACGGTGCTCCGCAATCGGTAACCAGTGTAACCGTTCAGCAGCCCCGCACGTTAACTCAACGGTTGTCGGTACGGTTGTCGGTCCTGATGAACCTTTACAAACTATTAGAGGCTAGCAAATGATCGCCATTAACGCTCTTTATTTCCCCGATTCCCTGCCCCCGGTTCCGGCAACCAAGGCCCTCGCCGCTTTTGCCACCCCCCTGCGCTGTTACCGGCTCGACAGCGGGCCGCCAAGCCAGCCCCGGGCGCCAACCACCGACCACGCCGCTTGGCAGTCACTGCCGACTCCCTGGCAGGAACTGGTCCAAGCCGGGCAATTGGTATTTTCGCAACCACCGGTGGCGGACCCCGAGGAACTAAAACGCCTGCAGAAGCTGCTGACGGAGTTGGAAGAGCGGGACGGCCAGGAAGCCGCCATCTTTGTCCAGGGCATAATCCGCCAATTCGGGCAACCGGCCGCCGAGCAGGCCAGCGACCTGGTCCTGCCGTTGCTTGGCCACCACGACGACCCCGCCGCCCGGGCCGACCGGGAAAGCCTCTGGCGGGCTCTGCTGCTGCTCAAGCTGGCCGAACTCCAGGAGCGCCGGGAAACGGAACTGGTCGCCGAGCTGCAGGCCTTTGAACAACAACGGGCCGCGGTTTTCCGACAACTGCGGGGCGAGGAGACCTCCCCCGGCGCGGCCACCCCGCCGCCGGAGTCCCGGCCGGCTCCCCCGCCCCGGACGGAGCGTAACAGCGCCGCCCTGCTGAAGGCCTGGGGCGAGATTTATCTGCGAGTCCACCCAGCGTCGACGGCCACTGCCCTGGAGTTGCCGGTCAGCGCCGATGGTGACGCCGTCGCCCTGTTGCTTGACCATGCCGAAACCTTAAGCGGCCGGCAAACGGTCAAGCTGGGCCGACTCCCCCTGCCGGCCGGCGGCCAACCAGCGCTGAACAATGTTGCCCGCCAAGAACTGGCCAGCGCCCTGGGCCGGGCCGCCGCCGGCGACCACCAGGCCGTCGCCACGGCCCTGAGCGAGTGGCAACCACAACTGGCCGCCGGCAACGAGGCGATCGCTTACCACCTGGAGTTCTTCCTGTTACCCCAAACCCCGCTCAGCGCCATCCTGGCCCACCGCTGCCAGGAGCCGGACACCGCGCCTAAAAAAGGCCACGGGGAAGCTCCCCATGGCCTGCTGGCCTTACTGGCCGCCGCCTGAACGGTCACCGTCTTGCGGCGATCAACGGTATTATACCGCCGGCCGCTTATTTGGGCCGGCTAATGGTAGGGATTGATACTCATAACCGGAGAGGAAGCCGCCTTGACCACCTTTTCCGCCACACTGCCGAACAGGACCCGCTCCAGGCCCTTGTAACCGTGGGTACCCATAACAATTAGATCAATCCCGGTCTGCTCGGCGTGTTCGACAATACTTTCGGCCACATCCCCGGTCAGCACCCGGGTCTGGACCGGGGTGCCGGCCGGTAACCCCTCGGCGACAAATTCCTTCATCTTGGCCTCGGCGTTATGGACCATCTCCTCTTCGAACTGATTCAGCGGCACATGGGGCACAAAAAAGCCAGAGTAATCATCAAAGCTCTGCACCACGAAAACCACCGACAAGTCGGCCCGGAATTTTGCCGCCAGCGCGGCGCCGGCCTGCAGGATCCGGCGGGAATTATCGGAAAAGTCCACCGGCACCAGGATTTTGCTGAATTCGGCCATCGTTATACCCTCCACATTTGGATACCCGGAAAAATTGTAACCGCAACCTTTTCGGCACGTTAAATTAGCGGTCATCGGCCCTGATCAACGCTTACGAAAAGTTCAAAATATGTTATAAGGCCCTTGTCATGACCAGTTCCACCAATTCCATCATTATCCCCCCATCTGCGGACAGGCTAGCAGCGGCCGACGTCCCGTGTCAAGCGGATAGCGCCCTGGCCGCCCGGATGGATGAAATATTCCCGGCCGGCGGCTTGCTGGCCCGTTACCTGCCCGGCTACGAACCCCGGCAAGGGCAACTGACCATGGCCCGGGCGGTGGCCACCACCCTGGACCCTGAAACCGCCGACGAGACCTCTGCCCCGCCGGCTACCGCCGCTGCGGAAGTGGCGCCCCGGCCGCGCCTGCTGGTGGAAGCCGGCACCGGCACCGGCAAGACCCTGGCCTACTTGGTGCCGGCGGTGCTGTCCGGCCGCCGGGTGGTGGTCTCCACCAATACCATCAATCTCCAGGAACAGATCCTGGCCAAAGAGATCCCCTTTATCCAACGCTACCTGGCCCCCTGGCTGCAGGCCATGTGCGTCAAGGGGCGGGGCAATTATCTCTGCCTGCGACGCTGGCACCAGTTACTGGCCAAGAGCCGCCAGGGCCAGCTTTTCGGCGGCCACCAGAACGGCGCCGAATTGGAACAACTCGCCGCCTGGGTGGCGGAGACCGGCAGCGGGGATAAGGCCGAATTAAGCGGCCTGGCCGACAACTCGCCCCTCTGGGCCTCACTCAACGCCGCCGGCGGCCACTGCCTGGGCTCTTCCTGTCCCCACGGGGCCGAATGTTTCATCACCGCGCTGCGCCGCCAAGCGGCCCGCGCCCATCTGTTGATCGTCAACCACCACCTCTTTTTCTCCGATCTGGCGGTGCGCCGTTTCGGGCACGCCGAGGTGCTGCCCCGCTACGAAGCGGTGGTCTTCGACGAGGCCCACCACCTGGAGAATATCGCCACCCGCCATTTCGGCTTAAGCTTAAGCCATTACCAACTCCTGGACCTGGTCCGCGACCTGGAAGGCATGGCCGAGGAACGCCTGCGGGACAACGACCGCGCCCGGCTGTTGCAAAACGCCCGCGCCCTGGGAGTCGAAGCCGACCGGCTCAACCATTTTTTCCCCGCCAGCCGCGGGCGTTTTGCCCTGCTGCCGCTGCTGGCCGAACACCCCGACTGGGCCGGGCTGCGGGATGACCTGCGGCGGGATTTCGACGCCCTGGGTCGCAACCTGGAAGAACTGGGCCAGGCGGCGGAAATCTGGAACCCGCTAATGCGCCGCAGCCGGGAACTGGCCGCTACCCTGGAGGCCAGTTGCCAACCACCGGCGGATAGCGCCGACAATGACATCTACTGGTATGAGCGGCTGGAGAAGACCGTTTTTATTGGCCGCTCGCCCATCGATATCGCTCCCCACCTGCGTGAACACTTGCACAACCAAGTCAAGGCGACGGTTTTCACTTCGGCCACCCTGCGCACCGGCGGGGATTTCTGCTATGTCAAAAACCGCCTGGGGCTGCCCGCCGATTGCCCCGAACTGGCCCTGGAAACCCCCTTTGATTACGCCGGCCGAACGCTGCTCTACGTGCCGGACCAGGAGATGCCGCCGCCGGGGGCCAGCGGTCATCCGGAAGCCTCCCGGCGGTTGATGCGGGAGCTGGTGCAATGCTCCCGGGGTCGGGCCCTGCTGCTGTTCACCAGCCTGGGTGCCATGCGCCAGGCCGCCAGCGAACTGGCCGCCACCCTCCCCTACCCTCTACTGGTCCAGGGCGAGGCCCCCCGCCAGTTGCTGCTGGAGCAATTCCATCGCCGCACCCGCTCGGTTCTGCTGGCAGTGGCCAGCTTCTGGGAAGGGGTCGATGTCCCCGGAGAATCGTTGAGCTGTGTAATCATTGACAAACTCCCCTTTGAGGTTCCCAGCGATCCTGTTATCATGGCGCGGGTCGACAAAATCAAGCAGGATGGCGGTAATCCCTTTGTCGATTTTCAGGTGCCACGGGCGGTACTGATGCTGCGCCAGGGGGTGGGGCGGCTGCTGCGCTCCACCGCCGACCGGGGAGTGCTGGCCATTCTTGACAGCCGGCTGTTCAGCAAGGGCTATGGCCGGATTTTCCGGCAAAGCCTGCCCCCCAGCCCAATTTGCCGGGAACTTGCCCGGGTACGGGAGTTTTTCGAAGATGACGGTTGAAAACCTGCAAACCCGGTTGGCGGCGGCGGCCGAGCGGCTCGACACAGTGATGGCCGCCGACCTGGCAACGGTGACCAACCACCGGCTGAAGGAGGTGCTGGAACACGCCCTTTTGGCCGGCGGCAAAAGGATCCGGCCGCTGCTGACCCTGCTGGCCGCCCGGCTGACGATGGCCGCCGACCAGGCCGCCGGCGCCCCGGCCCAGCCCCCGGCGTCGTCCGGAGATCCCACCGCTCTGGAACGCCTGGCCATCGCCTTTGAGTACCTGCACACCGCCAGCCTGCTCCACGACGACGTCATCGACCACGCCGCCCAGCGCCGGGGCCGGGATACCGTCAATCACCGCTGGGATGGGAGTCACGCCATCCTGGCCGGGGATTTCTTGCACGCCCGGGCCATGCGGCTGGCCGGTAGCCACGGCGGTCCGCCCTGCCTGGAGTTGATCGGCACCGCCACCGAAGCGATGGTGGCGGCGGAATTTCTGCAAGCCGCCACGGCCCGGCAACGGGATTGGCGGCAACAGACCTATTTCGCGGTGCTGGACGGCAAAACTGCGGCCCTGATCGCCGCCGCCTGCGAATGCGGCGCGGCGGCCACCGGCGGCGACCACACCCAGCGCCGGGCCTTGCGGGTTTACGGGGCCAACCTGGGCCTGGCCTTTCAGATTATCGACGATTTGCTGGATTTTCTGGGGGAGCCGCAAGCCACCGGTAAGGCGGCGGGCAACGATTTGCAGGAGGGCAAGATGACCCTGCCGTTGCTGCTGGCCCACGAACGGGCCACCGCCGACCAGCGGCGCTGGCTGGAGCGCTTGCTGGCGGCGGAACCGGCCCAACGCCGGTCGGAATTGCCCGGGGTCCGGGAATTGCTGGAGCAGACCGGCGCTTTTGCCGCCTGCCGGGCCGAAGCCCGGGGTTTACTCGAGGCCGGCCGGGCGGGCCTGGAGATCTTTCCCGACGGCCCGGAGCGGCAATTGCTGCAGGATCTGGGAGACTATGTCCTGAGGCGTGACCGCTGATGACCCAAAACCATACCCACGGCGGGAAACGGCGTACAGTTTTCACGTTAATGGCGACTTCACCGGCCATGGGTGGAACCTTTACAGCACGTTAAGCAGACAAGTTGCCAGCCCGGACAACGGTTACACCAAGGGGAAGACGATGGCCACCACCACCGGTAAAAACAACGGCCGTAAACAGCCGGCCAAAAGCGGCAGCAGCCGGTCCGGCAGCCGCAAGAGCACGGCCGGCGGCAGTCAGAGCCCGGCTGGCGGCCGCAAAACCGCCAAGCGGGCCGGCGGGAGACGCAAGAACAAGGGGTTCTCGCTACCCTGGCGCTCACTGCTGCTGATCCTGCTGCTGCTGATCAGCCTGGGCGCCCTGGGATACCTGGTCTTTCTGTACCAGCCGCCGGTAAGCGACGACGCCACCAACTCGGAGCCCCGGCATCCCGCGGCACCAGCCCGGGAAGAACCGGCCTCCACCCCCCAGGAGACGCCGGCGACGGTCGAGGAGTCCCCGGCGGCCACGCCCCCTGTCGTCGCCTCCCCAAAGCCCGAGCCCCAACCCAAGCCGGGATCCCGACCGGCCCTGGCCCCGTTGCCGGTGACCCCCTCGCAGCCCCCCCTGGCGGAAGATTCCCGGCCCCGACTGGCCTTGATCATCGACGATATGGGTTTCCGCCCCGACACCGAGCGTCGACTGCTGTCCAGGGACTGGGAATTGACCTTCGCCTTTATCCCCTTTGCCAAGCATCTTCACGGACCGCTGGAAACCGCCCGCCAGCAGGGGCGGGAGATCCTGCTGCACCTGCCCCTGGAAGCCCGGGACGAGCGCTGGAACGACGCTTCGGGGATGCTGAAAACCGCCATGGACGACGCGGAGATCGCCGACGGTTTCGCCGCCGCCCTGGCCCAGGTGCCCATGGCGACGGGGGTCAACAACCATATGGGCTCCCGTTTTACCGCCGACTCCCAAGCCATGGACGCACTGATGGCCCAGGTCGCCCATTACGAGCTTTTTTTTCTCGACAGCCTGACCATCGCCGCCAGTGTCGCCGAACCAGCCGCCGCCCGCCACCAGGTACCGTTTCTTAAACGCGATCTCTTTATCGACAACCAGCGGGATAAGAAAAAAATCATCGCCAACCTCAAACGGCTGCTCGAGATTGCCGCCGATAAGGGGCAAGCGGTGGGGATTGGACACCCCTACCCGGCCACTGTTAACGCCCTTGAAGAGTTTTACCCGCAAATGGCCCAAACGGTCCGCCTGGTACCCTTGAGCCTTCTTTACGAGAAATCTGAATAATCATTTTTCACTTTACTTTTCTGTTGACGACCGCTATTAAACGGTTACCTTAAATTCGACCAGGATGGGAAACCACACCATGAAAGACCAGCATATCGAAGAAGTGGCCAAGCTGCTCAAAACCATGGCCCACCCCATCCGGTTGAAGATTCTCTGTCTCCTGCTTGATCGGGAAATGACGGTGGGGGAACTCCACCAGGCGGTCCAGACCACCAACGCCAACGTCTCCCAGCATCTCAATATTCTCCGGAATCAGGGGATCATCGACTACCGCAAAAGCGCCAACTTTATCCATAACCGGATCAGCGAGGGGCGCATCGTCGAACTGATCAAGACCATGCGCGAACTTTTCTGCACCGAGCAATAACCTACTTAACCAACCCAGGAGCAAACGCCATGGCCGGTCATCATTGGATCCTACCCGCCCTTAAGCGGCCCCGCACCGCCATCGCCTTGATGGTGCTTTTTACCCTGGCCCTGGCCGCCCTGCTGCCCCGGGTCACCATCGACACCAATCCCGAGAACATGCTGGCCGCCGACGAGCCGGTACGGCTGTTCCACGACCGGGTCAAAAAGGAGTTCGATCTGCACGACCTGGTAGTGGTCGGGGTGGTCAACGAGGAGCACCCCGACGGGGTCTTCACCCCGGAGACCCTGGGCCGAATCTGGCAGCTTTCCCGTTTCGCCCAGGACTTGCAGGACCCCGACAATCCCGAGCAGCGGGTGATCAGCCGGGATGTGATCGCCCCCGACAACGTCGACTCCATTGAACAGGGCGGCCCCGGCCAGATCCGTTTCCAGTGGCTGATGCCCAGTCCGCCGGAGAGCCGGCAGCAGGCCCTGGCCGTCCGCGATCGGGCCCTCGATAACCCGCTGCTCAAGGGCACCCTCGTCTCCGAGGACGGCCAGGCGATGGCGCTCTACCTGCCAATCAGCGACAAGGATTTCGCCCACCAGCTCCGCCAGCGCTTACTGACCAAAATCGACTCCTTCGGACCGGTGCCCGAGCAGTACCATATCACCGGCCTGCCAGTGGCCGAGGATACCTTCGGGGTCGAGATGTTCATCCAGATGGGGATCTCAGCGCCGCTGGCGATGCTGGCCATCTTCCTGCTGATGTATTTCTTCTTCGGCCAGGTCAGGATAATCATCGCCCCCATGCTGGTGGCCATGCTCACCGTGCTGGCGACCATGGGACTGCTGGTCGGCACCGGCCACACCGTCCATATCATGAGCTCGATGATCCCCATCTTCCTGATGCCGATCGCGGTGGTGGACAGCATCCATATCCTGTCGGCCTTTTTTGACTGCTACCAGCAAAGCCGCGACCGGCTGCAAACCCTGAAGACGGTGATGGACAAGCTCTTCACCCCGATGCTCTATACTTCGATCACCTCGGCGGCCGGTTTTGCCTCCCTGGCCCTGACCCCGATCCCGCCGGTCCGGGTTTTTGGCATCTTCGTCGCCATCGGCATTATCATCGCCTGGCTCTTTACCATCCTGCTGATTCCGGCCTATATCATGCTGACCCGGGAGGAGAAGCTGGCCGATTTCGGCCTTAAGGCGGGAGCCAAGGGTTGTAACCAGGGCGAAGAGCCGACCGGCAGCGCACCATCTTCGCCGCTGGATCGCCATCTTAACTGGCTAGGTGGCTTCACCTTCAGCCACGCCAAGCTGATCGTCGTGCTGACCCTGCTGGCCATCGGCGTGGCGGGCTGGGGGATCAGCCTGATCCAGGTCAACGACAACCCCACCAACTGGTTTACCAAGAATCATCCCATCCGCCAGGCTGACCGGATTTTGAACCGCCATTTCGCCGGCACCTACGAGGCCTATCTGGTGCTGGAAAGCACCGGGGAGAGCCCGCCCAAGGAACAACTGGCGGCCGAGCTCGGCGCCGAACTGGAACAGGCCCACTCCACCGCAGGGGAAACCAGCGCCGACGTTGGCGAAGCACGATGGAGCCGGCAGGCCAAAAAAGAAGCCACCCAAACGGCGGCCGCCACCGCCGACCCGGAAGAATTTTTCCGGTTGCTGACCAAACGCTGGGAGGAGCAGCTGTACGCCGCCGCCACCGATGCCGAATATGATTTCTGGCTCGACGCCCTGGACCGGCTGGCGGCCCTGGAGGGCCAGGATGAAGTCTTCAAGCAGCCGGCGGTACTCGCCTGGCTGATCGAGTTGGAGGAGCACCTGACGGCGGCCGGCACCGTCGGCAAAAGCAACTCCCTGACCACCCTGGTACGCAAGGTTTACCAGGAACTGCGGGGCGGGGCGCCGGAGGATTACCGGCTGCCGGAGCGCGCCGGCGGCGTGGCCCAGACCCTGATGGCCTTCCAGAACAGCCACAACCCCGATGATCTCTGGCATCTGGTAACCCCCGATTTCCGCAAGGCCAACCTCTGGCTGCAGTTGAAAGAGGGCGACAACCAGGTGATGGCCCGCACCGTGAGCGACTTCGAGGAATTCATGGCCGCCAACCCACCGCCGGTGGAACTGGCAACCGACTGGGCCGGGCTGACCTATATCAACCTGGTCTGGCAGGAGAAGATGGTCAAAGGCATGGTCTGGGCCTTTCTGGGCAGCTTCGTGATTATCTTCCTGTTGATGAGCCTGCTTTTCCGCTCGCCGCTGTGGGGGGTGCTGGCGATGATCCCCATTACCGTGACCATCGCTTTTATTTATGGCATAATCGGTTTTGTCGGCAAGGATTACGATATGCCGGTGGCGGTGCTCTCGTCGCTGAGCCTGGGGCTGGCGGTGGATTTCGCCATCCATTTCCTGCAGCGGGCGCGCTCGGCCCAGCAGCATGCCGGTTCCTGGCTGGCGGCCCGCCGGGAGATCTTCGGTGAACCCTCCCGGGCCATCACCCGCAACGCCATCGTGGTAGCGGTGGGTTTTCTGCCGCTGCTGGCAGCACCCCTGATGCCCTACAAAACGGTGGGGGTACTGATCGCCGCCATCCTGGCGGTCTCCGGCCTGGCCACCATGTTTATGCTGCCGGCGGCGATTCGCCTGCTGGAAACTCGTTTGTTTCCGCCGAAGGCGCGCTAGCACCGCATCTTTGGGCGATCAGCCCGGCTCGCATAGCGCTGCTATAGCTCGCCGGACTGCTTGCCCAAACCTGCGGCACTATCGCGCCTTCGGGTGATTATTAAGCGTGAGATGGCCGATTATCTATCAGGTTGCGGCTTGATTTCAACCAAAAGTGGCGAAGGAGGTTTTTTGATGAAATATATTACTTTGAGTCTTTGTTGGCTGGCCGTGGTGGTGGTGGCCGGGGGGTTGTGGCCGGCGTCGGCGGCGGCGCTGGAGGTTGATGAGATCGTTGAGCGGGCCAATCTGGCCGCTTATTACGCCGGCGATGACGGCCGCTCCGAGGTGGAGATGACGATCACCGACTCCCAGGGGCGAGAGCGGCAGCGGCGGCTGGTGATCCTGCGCCAGGATATCGAGGATGGCGGCCGGCAGCTTTTTTATGTCTATTTTGAACGACCGGCCGATGTCCGGCGGATGGTCTTCATGGTCCACAAATATCTCGACCGCGACGACGACCGCTGGCTCTACCTGCCCGATCTTGACCTGGTGCGGCGGATTGCCGCCGCCGACAAGCGCAGCAGTTTCGCCGGCTCCCATTTCGTCTACGAAGACGTCTCCGGCCGCACCCCCGCCGATGACCACCACCAGCTGGCCGAGGAGGGTGAGGATTACTACCTGCTCGATATCACCCCCAAGGATCCGGAACTGGTGGAATTCTCCCGCTACACCGCCCGCATCGACAAGGCGACCATGCTGCCGGTGTATATGGAATATTTCGACCGTAACGGCGACAAGTACCGGGTGGTCGAGGCCCTGGAAACCGAGGAGATCGACGGCCATCCCACCGTGGTCCGCTCTCGGGTCCGTGATCTGGCCAGCGGCGGCGAGACGGTGATGGAATTCAGCAATGTCCGCTACGATATCGGCCTGGACGAATCCCTGTTCAGCGAACGTTACCTGCGGCGGCCACCCCGCGAGGTCCGGAGGTAGCGCCATGGCCGCCCACGGCAGAGCGGCAATCGGCACCACCCGCCGGGCCCCACTGAGCGCCGCCCTGATCCTGGGGCTCCTGCTGGCGAGCATCCCGGCCATGCCGGCGGCCAGCGCGGCGGCGGGGTTCAAGGAGTTGCAGGAGCACCTCTACGAGCGGTACGAAGTGGAGCTGTTCGGCTTTATCGAAAGCTCGGGCCGGGGTCAGAGTGGACCGCCGGGAGGACCAGCGGGATTTCACCAGCGGTGAAAGCCGGCTGCAACTCGATTTCAGCCGCTGGTTTGCCAACAGCGAGTTGCGCCTGCAGGGCGATCTGCTGCTCGACGGGGTGACCGAAGAGATCGATCTTGAGTTGCGGGAATTCAATTACCGTTTTTCACCCCACCCGGATATCGATATCAAGCTGGGACGCCAGGTCCTGACCTGGGGCACCGGCGATCTGGTCTTTATCAACGATGTCTTTGCCAAGGATTGGGAATCCTTTTTCATCGGCCGCGACGACGAATACCTGAAGCGCCCCGGCGACGGGGTACGGGTGGGGATCTTCCGCGGGCCGGTGGATATCGATCTGGTATATCTGCCACTGGTTACCCATTCCCGCTATATCGACGGCTCCCGGCTCTCCTATTGGCACGCCCCCACGGGGCAAATTGCCGGCCGTGAGCGGGTGATGGCCGACCGGGAGCGCAACCGGGTATTCCGCGACGATGAAGTCGCGCTGCGCCTGAGCCGCCGCCAGGGGAGCACCGAATACGCCCTGTACGGTTATTACGGCTACTGGTCCACCCCGGAAGGAATGGAGCCGACCGGCGGCCGGCTGACCTACCCCCGGCTGGCGGTTTACGGGGCCAGCGTGCGGCGCCCCCTGGCCGGCGGCATCAGCAACCTGGAAATCGGCTATTACGACTCCCGCGCTGACCGCTCCGGCACCGACCCGCTGGTACGTAATAGCGAACTGCGGCTGCTGCTGGGCCACAACCGGGAACTGGCCCGGGATCTGACCGCCGGCTTGCAGTACTACCTGGAACGCAAGCTCAATTACGACAATTACCGCGCTTCCCTGGCCGCCGGTGCCCCGGCCGCTGATCGCCATCGCCATTTGCTGACCCTGCGCCTGACCCGGCTGCTGTGGCGCCAGACCCTGCAATTGTCGCTGTTCGCCTATTGGTCGCCATCGGACCAGGACGCCCACCTGCGCCCCAAGGCCCACTACCAGATCAACGACCGCCTGGCCCTGGAGGCCGGCGCCAACCTCTTCACCGGCAGCCACGATCATACCTTCTGGGGGCAATTTGCCGACAACAGCAACATTTACCTTGGCCTGCGCCAGAGTTTTTAGATTAACCACTATATGGAGTCAACAAGCCCATGAACGTCAACGATTGGATACATGTAATCGCCGGTTTTTTTATCCTGGCCAGTCTGGCCCTGGGCACCTGGATGCACCCTTACTGGTATTTCTTCACCGTCTTTGTCGGCGCCAATCTCCTGCAGTTCGGCTTCAGCAAATTCTGCCCGCTGGGGATTATCCTCAAAAAGCTCGGCGTCCCGGAACAGCGCCCCGCCCGCTAACCGCCGTCAACCATCCGGGCCCTGTGGAATATCGCCGGACAACGACCCCGGAACGAGTTGAGCCCACCCTTTTACCCCAAATTATTCTATCTGCTGCGGGGGATTCAGGGCCAGAGACCACGCCGTTCGCTGGTAACCGTTCAGCAGCACCACACGTTATCGGCGTCGAGCGCCGACAATCTGTGGCACTGCTGAACGGTTACGGCCCGTTAACTGGGTGGTTGTTGACCCTGGTGAACGCTTACGTTCGCTTAGTGGTTATTTGGGGGATAATCAACGAAAGCGTTGCTGAAACTCCCGGCAAACCGCCCACAGGTCGGCGGGCAGGTGTTGTCGCGCCTGTGCGGCGATCTCCGCCGGGACTCCGCCGTAGAAGGCTTCGGCGATGCCGCCGGCAATACAGGCCTGGGTGTCACTGTCGCCGCCCAGGGAGACGGCGTTGCGCACCGCTGTTTCGTAGGAGGATGATTCCAGAAAGGCGATGATGGCCTCCGGCACCGATCCCTGGCAGGAGACATCAAAGCGGTAAGTGGGCCGGATATCGGCCAATCGGCGGTCAAGGTCATAACCGAACTGACGACTGAGCCGCTCACCAAGCGCTTGCCGCTCGTACCCCTGCCGGGCCAGCCAGACGGCCAGGGCGGTGGCCTGGGCACCCTTGATGCCTTCGGGATGATCGTGGGTAATGGCGGCGCTGCGGCGGGCCTGCGCCAGCACTTCCGCTTCGCTGTCAAAGGCAAACCCCACCGGGCTGACCCGCATGGCCGCCCCGTTGCCCCAACTGTGATAAGGGCGGGGCTCGGCGCTGGCCAGCCAGTTCTGAAAAGAGCCCCCGTAACCGGCGGCGGGATAGCGCCGACCGAACTCCCGCACCGTTTCCTGGTAGGAGCGGCCACCGAGGATGGCGGCGGCCACCGCCACCGTCAGCACCGTGTCGTCGGTGAACCGGCAATGGGAAGCAAAGAGCGGGAAATCGGTGCTCTTCAGCGGCCGTCCTTCATAAACCGAGCCGATAATATCGCCGGCAATGGCCCCCAGCATAACCACCTTCCGTCAGTTGACGATTTTCATCCCGGCCGCCGGGACCGGCGGCCGCGCTAAATGCCGTCATCATAAATCTCGCCGCCCACCGTATCAAACACCACGGGATGACATTCAACCTCGAACCACTGGCGAAACAGCTCCAGGCTGAGCTCCTGGGGCCAGAGGGCAGGGTCCGTGTACCAATCCTCCAACTCCGACTCAAAGAGCACCTGGTAGTTCTGTTTGATCCAGCGCTCAACGGCCTCGGGGCCGTCGCCATCCTCATCGCTGATCAGGTAAACCGTACGTTCGGCGTTGACCTCCTCGGCCATGACCTTAACCTTATCAGGATTTGGATCGGCGGCATTGATCCAGTGCACGGCGGGTTCCTTGTACTTCAGGATTACAGCGGCCCGGTTGAGCATAACTTCCTCTTTTATCACGATTGCATAATTTTGATTTGGATCGGGCAACACAAAAAGAAAAAGCCCTGAAATATCAGGGCTTTTCATGCTTACTTGGAAAAAAATGGCGGAGAGAGAGGGATTCGAACCCTCGGTGGAGCTTTTAACCCCACACTCGATTAGCAGTCGAGCACCATCGGCCAGCTCGGTCATCTCTCCGCAATCTGTATGAACTGATTGTGGCTGGCGGAGGAGGTAGGATTCGAACCCACGGTACTTTCGTACAACGGTTTTCAAGACCGCCGCCTTAAACCACTCGGCCACTCCTCCAGTCAGGAGAGACTATTTACCATTACCCCGGGCTGCTGTCAATCGTGGGTAAGATTATCCAGGGCCTGGGCCAGCCGGGCCACCGGTTGGACCTCCAGGCCGGCGATCTGCTCCCGGGGGGCGTTGGCTTTGGGGACCACCGCCCGTTTGAAGCCGTGCTTGGCCGCCTCCCGCAGCCGTTCCTGGCCGCTCTGCACCGGCCGGATCTCACCGGAAAGCCCCACCTCGCCGAAAACCGCCAGATCCCGTGGAATGGCCCGGTTATGGTAACTGGAAGCCACCGCCAGCAGCAGGGCCAGATCGGCGGCGGTCTCATTGACCCGCACCCCGCCGACCACGTTGACAAAGACATCGCGATCATAGGTGGGCAGGCGGCCGTGGCGATGGAGTACCGCCAGCAGCATGGCCAGGCGACTGTTTTCCAATCCCACCGCCAGCCGCCGGGGGATTTCGGCCCGGCTTTGGTCGACCAGGGCCTGCAGTTCCACCAGCAGCGGCCGGCTGCCCTCCCAGAGCACGGTGACCAGGCTGCCCGGCAGGGCTTCGTCCTGGCGGGAGAGAAAGATCGCCGAGGGGTTGCTGACCTCCTTGAGGCCCCGGTCGGTCATGGCGAAGACCCCCAGCTCGTTGACCGCCCCGAAACGGTTCTTCACCGCCCGCAACAGGCGGTAACGGCTGTCGATATTGCCCTCGAAGTAGCAGACCACGTCGATCATATGTTCCAGCACCCGGGGGCCGGCCAGATTGCCGGACTTGGTGACATGGCCCACCAGAAAGACGGCGGTGCCGGTCTCCTTGGCAAAGCGGGTGAGCCGGGCGGCGGCCTCACGCACCTGGGTAACCCCACCCGGAGCCGCATTGAGAGCCCCGACCTGCATGGTCTGAATCGAGTCGATGACCAGCACCTGCGGTTTAACCTCGGCGGCGGTGGCCAGGATATTTTCGATCACCGTTTCCGCCAGCAGCAGCATGCCCGGCTCGGCCAACCCCAGGCGATGGCAGCTCATGGCGATCTGGCGGGGGGACTCCTCGCCGGAGACGTAGAGCACCCGCCGGGCAGCGCCCAACTTACTGCCCACCTGCAACAGGGCGGTGCTCTTGCCCACCCCCGGATCGCCACCCACCAGCACCACCGAACCGGGCACCAGGCCGCCGCCCAGCACCCGGTCAAGCTCGCCCAAGCCGGTGGCAATCCGGGGTTCTTCGGCAAGCTCCACGGCGCCGATCTTTTGCACCGGCATCACCGTACCGCTAAAACCGCCCGACCGGGACTCGGCGGCGGGGACAACCGGCGGCCGCCCCTCTTCCAGGGTGTTCCAGGCCCCACAGGCCGGGCACTGGCCGGCCCATTTAGCCGCCCCTTCGCCGCAAGCCGAGCAGATATAGTTGATTTTAGTCTTTGCCATAAACATCCCTCGCCGCCTGTGGCAGCAATTTTTACAGAGTAAATTCAGGCAGTTAGCGTGAGCTAGCCAGGTTCCCTGTAATCAAGAAACCGGGTACCACGGCCCCGGCATATTACGGGCGACTTCGACGGAACCGTGACCCCGGATAGGCGGTTATACTAATTGGGCCAGCACCTGATTGGCCAGCGGGAAAGCCCGTCGGCTCAGGGCCAGCCGACCGTTATCGGCGACCAGCAGACCGGCGGCCAGCAGATTGTCCAGCATTGTTCCATAATAGTCGGCGGGGGTCAAAGCAAAGCGGCGCTGCAACTCGGCGACCTCCACCCCCTGGCTTAAACGCAGCCCCATGATCACCGTCTCCCGAAAGGCGGCCTCCCGGCCCAGGGCCTCGGCGGTGGCGTAGGGGGCCTTACCGGCGGCCAGCCGACGGCGGTAGAGCCCCGGCGCGTTGACATTGCCCAGCCGCAGCCCGGCGAGACTGGAAAAGGCCGCCGCCCCCAGCCCCAGATAAGAGCCGTTGTGCCAGTAGTTGAGGTTGTGGCGGCACTGGTAGCCAGGCAGACAGTAATTGGCCACCTCATACTGCTCGTAGACCATCTCGGCAAGCAGCTCCCGGGCTTGGGCTTCCATGTGGGCGCAGGCCTCATCGGTGGGCAGGGTCTGTTGGCCGCCATCCAGGCGAGCGGCCAGCGGGGTGCCCGCCTCGGGGGTCAACTGGTAGAGCGCCAGATGGGTCGGTTCGGCCTCCAGGGCGGTGAGCAGGTCGGCCTTGAAATCGCTGCGGCGCTGGCCTGGCAGGCCATACATCAGATCCAGGTTGTAATCCTCAAAACCGGCCCGACGGACCAGCTTGAGGGCGGCCAGGGCGGTGGCCCGGTCATGGCTGCGACCCACCGCCGTCAGCAGCCGGTCGCTAAAGCTCTGGATACCGATGCTGAGCCGGTTGACCCCGGCGGCGCGCAACCGCTGCAAGCCTTCCAGGGTGATGGTGCCGGGATTGCATTCGACGGTGATTTCCGGCTCACCGCCGGCCGCGCCCCGAAAGCAGAACAAGGAACGTAGTTCAGCCAGCAGGGCGGCCAGTTGGGCGGCCGGATAGCTGGTGGGGGTGCCGCCGCCGATAAAGATGGTGCCGAAGGTTTGCCGCCGGCTCCAGGGCAGCCCCGCCAGTTGCCGGGCCTGGCGCCGTAGTGCTTGCAGGTAGGAGGCCGGCGGTCGACGGCAGGGCAGCGAGACAAAGGCGCAGTAATCGCATTTGCGGTGGCAAAAGGGGATATGGACGTAGAGCCCCGGGGCGGTGGCCGCTTCTCGGGGTAAAAGCGCCTTGGTTTCTACAGGGACAGGGTCGGACAAAATGGCCACCATCGGGTAACCGTTCAGCAGCACCGCACGTTATCGGCGTCGAGCGCCGATGATTGACAGTGGCGATCAGCCAAGCTTAAGTACACGGAGTACGTGGCGCTGGGCTGCTTGCGACAATCTGCGGCACTGCTGAACGGTTACGGCCCGTTAAGTATTGAGCAGCGGCTGGCACTCCTGGCGGATCTCGCTCATCAGGCCGTGATCGGCGAAACTGTAGGGGCGCTCCTCGCTGCCGATGACGCAATGATCCAACAACTGGATTTCGCAGAAGGCCAGGGCCAGAAAAAGGCGGCGGGTCAGCTTGCGGTCCTGGGCCGAGGGCTGCAGATTACCCGACGGGTGGTTATGGGCCAGGATCACGGCGGCGGCTTTGTGGCGCAGGGCGGCCGCCACCACCTCGCGGGGATGGACGGTGGCAGCGGTCAGGGTGCCGACGGCCAGCTCCTCCAGGGCCAGAATGCCGTAGGAGGCGTCCAGGTAGATCGCCACCAGGGTCTCCCGGCTCATTCCCCGCAGCGCGTGGATCAGATAATCGCCCACCTCACGGCTGGAACGCAGGTAATCCTTGCCCTTGAGCCGCTCTTTCAAATAACGGCGGGCGGCGGCCTGGACAAAGTGCAGGGCGAAGGCGTTCTTAGGCCCCACCCCTTTGACCTGCTCCAACTCGGCCTGGGAAGCGTCGAGGACCTGGCTGAAGGAGCCGTCGAAACGGGCCAGCAGGTTGCGGGCCAGCTCCTTGCAGTCGCGGCGGGGGGTGCCCATGGTCAGCAGCAGCTCCAGCATGTCGCTGTCGGTGAGCCCTTCGGCGCCGTGGCTTAAAAAGCGATCACGCAGCCGCTGGCGATGCCCTTCCCCTTTATGCCGTCCTTCCTCGCCGCTCATCCCCACTTCCCATAAGCTCAGGCGTCCAATTTCCGGCGGAACAACTCATTGGCCAACTGGGGGTTGGCCGTGCCCTGGGTCTGTTTCATCAACTGGCCGACGAAAAAGCCCATGACCTTGCTCTTGCCGGCCTTGTACTGCTCAACCTGGGCCGGGTTGTCGGCGATAATCCGCTGGACCATGGCGGTCAGTTCCCCTTCGTCGCTGACCTGGGCCAGGTTTTTCTCCTGAACCACGGTGTCGGGATCAGCCCCACTGCCGACCATCTCATCAAAGACACTCTTGGCGATCTTGCCACTGATGGTACCCTCGTCGATCATCGCCAGCAGGCGGGCCAACTGGGCCGGGGTGACCGGGCAGGCGGCGATATCGATGCCTTCCTCGCCCTTCAAGCTCCGCAGCAACTCGGTCATGATCCAGTTGCTGAGCTTCTTGGCCGCCGGGTAGGCGGCCAGGGCCTGTTCGAAATAGTCGGCCAGTTCACGGCTGCCGGTGAGTACCTGGGCGTCGTATTCGGGCAGGCCCAGTTCGTTGATAAAACGGGTCTTTTTGGCCAGGGGCAGCTCCGGCAACTGTTGACGGGTGGTGCTCAACCAGTCGTCGTCGATCTCCACCGGCACCAGGTCGGGGTCGGGGAAGTAGCGATAATCGTGGGCCTCCTCCTTGCTGCGCATGGCCACGGTGACCCCCCGCTCGGCGTCCCAAAGCAGCGTGGACTGCACCACCCCTTCGCCGTCCAGCAGCAGATCGCGCTGGCGCCGTTGTTCATACTCCAGGGCCCGCTGGACATTGCGGAAGGAGTTCATGTTCTTGAGCTCGGTGCGGGTGCCGAATTCCTGCTGTCCCACGGGCCGCAGCGAGATATTGGCGTCACAGCGGAAGCTTCCCTCCTGCATGTTGCCGTCACAGATATCGAGGTAACGGACGATGGCGTGGAGCTTGCGGAGATAAGCGGCGGCCTCGGCCGGGGAGCGGAGATCCGGCTCGCTGACGATCTCCAGCAACGGCACCCCGGTGCGGTTGAGATCGACGTAACTCTTGGGTTCGTGCTCGTCGTGGATCAACTTGCCGGCATCCTCTTCCATATGGATGCGGGTGATCCCGATATCACGGCTGACCCCTTCCAAATCGATGGTCAGCCGCCCGTGCTCGGCAATCGGCAGATCGAACTGGGAGATTTGGTAGCCTTTGGGCAGATCGGGATAAAAATAATTCTTGCGGGCAAAGACATTGCGGCGGTTGACCGTGCAATCGGTGGCCAGGGCCAGCTTGAGGGCAAACTCCACCACCCGCCGGTTTAACACCGGCAGCACCCCGGGCATCCCCAGGCAGACCGGACAGGTGTTACTGTTGGGGGGGCGGCCGAACTCGGTGCTGCAGCCACAAAAAATCTTGCTTCTGGTCTTCAACTGGGCGTGGACTTCCAGCCCGATTACGGTTTCAAACTCCATTTTCTGCAGCCTCGTTGCATCGGTGGTAAGGTTACCATTCAGCGTACCGCCCCGGCCCAGCTACTGTTTGCGGACCCAGGCCTGGATTCTGGCCAACTCCCGGCCAGGCCGTAGAACAGCGAATTTCCAAAAACATCCGAAACAACTGGTCGATGGTCCGCACCGCCGTTTCATAAAGACCGATCTGGTCGAGCAGCAGCCCCTCGGCGGCCAGCGGATCATCGGCGTCGGCCTCGGCGCCGCTTTCGGTTTTGGGTGGCCGCACGCTCTGCAATTCAAAGAGCCGGGCCTTCAAAGTCAGGCTCCACTCCTGCTCATCCCGTTGCAGCCGGAGCCGAGCCTGCTCCGGCTTTTTACCCAGGGCCAGGCCGGCCCGGGCCTCCTTCAGTTCGGTGAGCAAACCGCGGCAGACCAGGTTTTCCCGGGCCTCGCCGGCACCGTATTCCAGCAGCATATGTTTTTCAAAAAACACCTGGATATCCTGGCCGATGGCCGGCACCAGCACCGCACCGCCGCGCTCTTCACTTTTGAACCAGAGCCAGGTTAAAAAATCCTGCCCCAGGAAACTTTTTTCTTCAATCAGGTCAACCAGATCCACTCGCTTCCTCCGCGCTTAGCAACCACTTCCGTAAGTTTCCGGCCCGGCCGACTCAAACAAAAACCGCCGGCTCCACCTCGGCCAGGGCCTGGCGCTGCTCGGCGGGCAGCAAATGCTCGGCCACCAGGTAGGGAACCTGGAGCATCACCCCCACCTCGAAGGTCTGCCGGAACAACTCTTCGAAACTCTCCTGGGCCTTCTGGTTACCGGAAAAAAAGAGGATGGTATTATCGGCCAGATTCCAGCAAAGGTCGTAAACCGCCGGCGCCGGCAGGGATTTCTTGAGCAGCATCAGCTGCATGTTCTCCTTGATCTCGCCCTTCTGGGCCCGGCTCAACTTGGGCACCTGGCGGGCAGTCTTGAGCCGCTCCTCTTCTTTCAGGCAAAATTTGCGCAGGATCCCGGCCGCCACCTTGCGCTCGTCGATCCGCATGCTCATCACCAGATGATCGCCCACCGCATAAGGCGCCCGGCTGAATTCGGCGTCGAACATGCTGGCCACCGACACCCAGCCCACCGAACGTTCATCGTAGGTTTCATCGATATCGCGAAAACTGTGGGCGGCAATCCGCTCGGCGGCGAATTCCCAGAAATTCTCCGGCAAATCTCCTTCCACGGCATAGCGCACAAAACTGGCGGAACGTGCTAACAGGCCCATATTTTTTCCCGCTTATTATTAAAAAGTGGCTGGCCGCCGTTGGTCGGCGGCGCAACGGCTAAGGACAATAGCAGAGAGGTTACCGCCCGACAAGCAAAATCCCGCAGCCGGCAAAAGGCAAAAAAAAAGCCCACCCCGCCAGCTTGGGCTTGACAGCGTTGTCGGCTTGTTGTAAAAAAGGCCCTCTTTGCAAGGGGGTCGTTAACTCAGTCGGTAGAGTATCTGCCTTTTAAGCAGAGAGTCGTTGGTTCGAGCCCAACACGACCCACCAACTTGAGACTTGCAACTAAGTCCCCATCGTCTAGCCAGGTCCAGGACACCGGCCTTTCACGCCGGCAACACCGGTTCAAATCCGGTTGGGGACGCCAGGAATATCAAAGGTTTAACCGGCACCGGTTAAACCTTTTTTTATTTTGGTGGTTGCTGTGGTGGCTCAAAATGGCCTGAATCCAGAGCAGGATAGAGCTCACCCCGGTGTTGTTCAGGCCTGGATGTCGATCAATTTGCGGGGGCGGCCACCGGCAGCCTTTTCCAGCTCCGCCTTGAGAGTGGGCAACAGGGGCACGTCCTGCTGGTGGCAACGGAAAACCGCCTGATAGCCCAACGCCTCCAGGCGCTGCCGCAACTCCTCCAAACGGCCGCGCAGGAAATCCGCCGCCCCGGTCTGGGTGAGCATAAAATCCCCTTCCAGGCGCTCGCCCCGAATCTTCACCTTGAGCTGCAATTCGCCCAGCCGGCTCATTTCCAGAAAAAATATCAGGGTGGACTCCTCTTCGCCACTTTCTTCGTCCTGATCAAGGCTGAGCAGCCAACTGCCGGCCCCGGCGTCGAGGGCGAAAAACACCGGCAGCAGCCAAAATGGGGGTTGATTGGCCGGCGCCGGCTGTTCATTAAGCGCCGTCATCGCCTCCAGGATGCCACCGATCCGGCCCAGGGCGGCCAGGGAGTCACGGCCGGCGGCCTCGGCGCTCTCGGCCGGCGACGCGCCACCACCCAAAGCCGCCGAACCCTGGGCCTGGAGGCGGGCGGCGGCGGCCAGGGCCTGCAACTGGGAAGGGAGGTTCAACACCGGCTGGCGGGCCGCCGACGCCCCCCCCCAGGGCCGTACCCCAGCCTCGCGCCCACCACTTTCCCGCTCGCCATCGGCGCTCCCATCGGCGCGCAGCATGGTTACCAGCCGGACAATCTTGTCCGGGGCCGGAGCGGAGCCCAGCAACAGCCGGGCCAACAGGCTGGCCGGATCGCCCCCGGGCGGCGGCGCGGCGGTGGCTTGCCCGCCAGCGGCCGCAGTACCCCCGGCCGCCGCCTGCCCCGTGGTCTGGTTCATGGCCTGGTCCGGCGCCTGCTGCGCCGCCGCCGCGCCTCCGGCCCGAGCAGTCGCCACTTCCCCCTTCAGATTTTGCAGCAGCTCCCCCAGACGGTTAAAATCCCGCAGGCCACCGGAGGCTTGCTGCAGGAAGCGGTGCACCCCCCCCTGCTTGTCGGCCAGGGTCAACCAGGGATCGTTGCCGCCCTGGCGCACTTCAAACCAGATCTCCCGGCCCGGGGTCAACGGTACCGAAGTGCGGGCGGCGATCCGCTGGCCGGCCAGTTCCAGCAACACCCGGCCATCGTCGGTAAATCCCGCCACCCGGCCCTTGAGCAGACTGCCGGCCTCCAGGGCGGGACCGGCGCCGGCCGGCCGGGCCGGGCTTGCCTTCGCCGGCTGATCGCCCGCCAGCCGGGGCGCCTGTACCAGGTCGGTGAGCTTCATGAGGGCCGCGGAATCCGTATCACCGCCTCCATCCCGCCATCATGGGCGGTCTTGAGGGAAAAATTGCCGCCGTGGGCCTCGGCCGCCTTTTCCACCAGGGTCAACCCCATGCCGGTGCCGTAAGTTTTGGTGGTGAAGAAGGGATCCCGGGCCCGCTCCAATTGGGAGTTGGCCAGGCCGCCGCCGGTATCCCGGATGCGAACCACGGCCCACTGCCCTTCTTCCGCCGCCTCCACCGTCAGCCGGCCGCCGTCGGGCATTGCTTCGATGCTGTTTTTGAGCAGGTGGAGAAACACCTGGCGCATCAGGTGCTCATCGATATTGGCGCTGACGCCGCTTGCCGGGCAATGGATCTCGTAATCGATCCCCTGGCGCTGCAATTCGTTTTGCAGCAGCAGGGTGGTCTTTTTAAGCAGGTCGCAAATCAACCGGGGCCGCTTGACGATCTCCTCCTTATTGACGAAGTCGAAAAGATCGGCCAGGGTGGACTCCAGGCGGGCGGTCTCCTTGGTAATAATGTTGATATACTTAAGCCAGCTTTCATCATCGGTCTTTTTGGCCAGGATCCGCGCCACCCCGCCGATGGAGGTGACCGGATTGCGGATGGCATGCACCAGTTGCGCGGCCATTTGCCCCAGGGCCGAATAGCGTTCGGCCTCCACCAGCATATCCTTGCTGTGGTTGAGCTCCTGGTAGGTCGCTTGCAGTTCGGCAATCTTGTCCTGCATCCCCTGATAGAGATGACTTTGCTCGATGGCCAGACTGGCCTGGCTGGCAAAGAGTTCCAAGGCGCTGACGTGGACGTTGGTGATCGGCCGGCGGGTCACGTAATTGTCGGCGATCAGCACCCCAAAGGAACGGGAGGGCGAATAGAGCGGTACCACCACGAAATGCTCCTCGTCCAGGATCTCGATCAACTCAGCGGGGCGCGGCAGGATATCTCCTTCCGGCAGTCGCACCCCGTTGCCATCGGGAACGTTGTTGGCCCAGTTGGCTGCCAGCAGAATCGGCTCCCCCGGCGCTTGCCGGCCCACCAGGATACTGCGCCGGCTGGTCACCGCCCGAATCAGCAGGTTATCTTCGTTTTCGGCCGGCACCGACAGGCGGCGGACGATATTGTTGACCTCGACATTTTCACACCACTTCTGCTGCCGGATTCCATCAAGGATCTGGTTGAAATCCAACCCCTGCTCCTGCATCTCACCCCAGATCTTGCTGGCCTCCTCCCGGCAGCCGGGACCGATGGCCAGGTGACCCCGCAGCTCACGCTGCTGCTCATCAAACATCACCAGAAAGGCGCGGTTGAATCCCAGCCCTTCGTTGGCGGTAATCCCCACCAGTACCGCCCGCAGGATCTCGTCCAGCTCCACGGTGCCGAGGTAGACGCTGTTCATTTTAAGGGAGAGTTGATGGAGCAGACGCAGCCGGAAGTGGGCCTCTTCCAGTTCTTCCTGGTATTGGCGGTTTTCCAGGATCAGGCGCCGCTTTTCCAGGGCCCGGCGGGTAACGTGGAAAATCTGGTCGAGATTGGCGGGTTTGGAAATATAATCGGTGGCCCCCTGGCGCAGGCATTCAAGGGCCACCTGGAGATCGGCCACGCCGCTGAGCATCACCACCGCCCCGTCGGGATTTTTCTCGCCCAGCCGGGGCAACAGGGAGACCCCGTCGTAATCGGGCAGGCCGATATCCAGCAGCACCAGCGCCACCCGTTTACGCTCCAACAGCGCCAACAACTCGGCGCCACTGCCGCACTCCTCGACGGTCAACCCTTGGGCGGCGAAGTACTGGTGCAGGAGCTGGCAAATGGCGGCATCATCATCAGCCACCACCACGATTTCCCCCTCCTGAAGCAGTTGCTCCTTGGCCAGGGAAAGGTGCTGCTGGCTACCGAATACCGATAGGGCCCTGCTTGTACTTGCCATAATGCGCAAAATCCCTGGTTAGAGGTTGTTATCCGGCTCACCGGCCACGGTAAACGTCAGCCAGGACGAGCAACTTTCGCTGCAACGGGACATCAAGGTGATTACTCCAGTCCGCAGCCTATGCGGCCGGCGCCCCGGCTGTCAAGATTAAGCTCGGCGGCCCGCTTACGCCCGGATTTGCTCCTCGGCCAACATTTGATCGCAAAAGTTGAGCAGATACTCGCGCTGGGCCGGTTCGGCATAACAGGCGCAGGAGCAGTGCAGGCGACCCGAACCACGGATCAGCAACTCACAGACCAGGCGCTTGGCGGTCAACTCCAGGGCGAAGTTAAAGGGAGCGCATTGCTCATGCCCTCGCTGGGCCTCACCCCACAGGGCATGGGGCAACTCCAGCCAGTAGATACCGGCCAGCGGTCCGGGCCGCAGTTGCCGCCGCGGGCGGTGGTCCAGGTTCTGCCACTCTTCCCGGCTGAGCTGATCGACCACCAATTGACGCATGACTAAAAAACCTCCGCTTGCCGCCACCCGGGGCAAGGCACGGGTTTCCCGGCTGAGACCGGCCCACGGCGGCCGGCAAGCTCTTGCCAAGCGGCCTAAAAATAACCGAAAAGAACCGGAAATACGACCCTTGATTAGCAACTTTCCCGGTTTGCGGCTTGACATCGACCACCGCCTGCCGGTATTTTCGTAACCGTTCAGCAGCACCACACCTTGCGGCGATCAGCCAAGCTTAAGTACACGGGGTACGAGGCGCTTGGCTGTCCTACCGCAATGTGCGGCACTGCTGAACGGTTCTCGCCCGTCTAGTTCACGGTTATCGGTACTACTGTTGAACGACGTTGTCGCATGTTCGTAACCGTTCAGCAGCACCGCCGGGCGGCCTGTCGCCGTCCGGCCCTTTTGCAAGGAGGAAGCGGATGCCGGAAGAATGCCTTTTCTGCAGGATCGTCAACGACGAAATCCCCGCCCAGAAAATCTACGAAGACGACCGGATGCTGGCCTTCTGGGATATCTCTCCCCAGGCCCCCGCCCATTTTCTGGTGATTCCCAAAAAGCACGTTAGCGGTCCCGGCGACCTGAAGCCGGGGGATGACGAGCTTATCGGCGCCCTGGTCCGTAAAGGGGCCGAACTGGGCCGGGAAAACCGGATCCCCGACTGCCGCCTGGTGCTCAACAACGGCGCCGGAGCCGGCCAGACCGTCTTTCATCTCCATCTCCATGTCCTGGGGGGCCGGCCGCTGGGCTGGCCGCCGGGTTGATGAACAGGATACCGGTGGTGGCCCTGGTCGGCAAACCCGACTGCGGCAAGACCACCCTGCTGGAAAAACTGCTGCCGGAATTGCGGGAGCGCGGTTACCGGGTGGGAACCATCAAACACCACGTCCATGAATTCGCCATGGACACCCCCGGCAAGGATACCTGGCGCCACAAACAGGCCGGGGCCGAAGCGGTGGTCCTGCGCGGCGTCGGCCTGGTCAGCGATACCGACCGCGATCTCGGGGTCGATGAGCTGGTGACCCGCTATCTGGGCGGCATGGACCTGGTGATCGCCGCCGAAGGCTGCGGCGCACCGGCTGTCCAGGTGGGGTATGCGCACCCCGGACTGCACCCGAACCCCTGCCCGGCCGCGACCAGAGCTGGCTGGCCTTGATCGGCGCCGACGACGCCCAACTGGCAGGCCCCGGCGAAGCGGCGGCCTCGGCCGCCCAGGGCCGCCTGCCCCATTTCGCCACCGCCGACGTTAAGGGTATCGCCGATTTTCTGGTGGCCCGTTTATCGACCCCGTCGCAGGCAGCCACCCCGGCCCGAGGCGCGACACCTTACCCTGGAGGTCAACGGCCAACCGATCCCCTTGAACCGCTTCGCCGCCTCCTTCCTGCGGCGGGCCATCAGCGGCATGATCAACAGCCTGCGGGGTTGTGATCAACCAGAAGAAATCCGCATCCATATCGGCCGCACCCCCGGCGGAAAGCAATGACCGCGACCAACGGCGCCGCCGACCATTCACCAGCTCCCGGCCCGGGGGAGCACCCTTGGCCGGCCGGGGTCATCCTGGCCGGCGGGCGAAGCAGCCGTTTTGGCAGCAACAAGGCCCTGGCCCACCACCGGGGCCAGCCCCTGATCGTCCACGTCGCCACCACCCTGGACCGACTCTTTAACCAGCGCCTGCTGGTTACCAACGAGCCCCAAAGCTTTGCCTTTGTCGGCTGGCCGATGACCGCCGACCGAATCAGCGGCGCCGGCCCCCTGGCCGGAATCCAGGCCGCTTTGCATGAACTCGACGCCGAACGGCTCTTTGTCACCGCCTGCGAT
The DNA here is from genome assembly GCA_034522365.1 of Desulfurivibrio sp. Taxonomy (GTDB): domain Bacteria; phylum Desulfobacterota; class Desulfobulbia; order Desulfobulbales; family Desulfurivibrionaceae; genus Desulfurivibrio. The sequence goes on from JAXHLI010000016.1 coordinate 317,846, forward strand.
ATGCCACTGCTGGATGGCGAGATAATCGCGCGACTCTGTAACTGCCCCGGCGACTGGGACGTGGTCTTGCCGGCCCTGGCCACCGGCCGGGAACCCCTGCACGCCGTTTATCATCGCCGTATCCTGCCCCAACTGGAGGCCGCCCTGGCCCGCGGCGACTATCGGATCGCCGATCTGCTGGCCGAATTGCGAGTGCGGGAAATGAGCGGTAACGAATTGGGCATCGGGGCCGGCAAGAGCAGCTCTTTTGTCAATATTAACTACCGCCGCGACCTGGAAAACCTCGCCACCGCGCCGCTTTCCTGGCTCCAGGCCCGACGCCTGATCCTGGAAGCCATCCAGCCCGACCAGCCGGAAACAATCCCCCTGACCGAGGCCCTGGACCGGATTCCGGCGCAACCGGTCCGGGCCCGGCTGGCGGTGCCTTCCTTTCCCCAATCCTGCCGGGACGGCTACGCCTTGCGGGCCGCCGATTGTACGGCGCGGCAGGGAGCAACGGTGAACTTGCAGATCAAAGGCGAGATCGCCGCCGGCACCCCACCACCGGCCAAGCTGCAAGCCGGCGAGAGCTACCGGATCATGACCGGCGGCCTGGTGCCTCCCGGCGCCGATACCGTGGTCCCTTTCGAGGAGATCCAGCACCAGGAGCGGCAGAGCATCACCCTGGCCAGCGGCTGCCGGCCCGGTACGCATATCCGCCCGCCGGGCAGCGAACTGGGCCGGGGTCGGGTGGTGGTCCGGGCGGGGCGGGTCATCGCCCCCGAACATCTGGCCCGGCTGGCCACCGCCGGCTGCGAGCAGCTGGCAGTTTACCCCCGTCCCCGGGTGGGGATCCTCTGCACCGGCAGTGAACTGCTGACCACCGCCACGT